>JALHNH010000001.1 GCA_022843625.1 Bryobacter sp.
AATCGTCCTGTGTCTTGATCCCTTTCAACAGCTCGTCCAGGACCTCGGGTTTAATGTCCATCGCTTCTCCTCTTTCATTGTCGGAGAACTACGTTTACACAAACCTTTTTACACCCTCGGCTGACGTGAAAGTTCTCGAGTACTTCCTCAATGGGGGAGTATTTCAGGTTTTCAAAGATTGCTGAAACCGGCACTCGTGTACCTTTGAAGACCCAGGCACCGCTTACTTTTCCAGGAATGCTTTCAACTACGGGGCATTGCGACCAATCCAGACTTGCCATGAATAGAGCGTCTTTATTTAGAGTACACGTGTGGAACCGGAGGCTGCTGTCGAGGCCGATGTCGTGGTTGTGCAACTTCGAGCTAGCGTTGCTGGGACATCACTACGCGGAGAACACTGTTGATGCGGGTCGAATATCCGGTGCCGAATTTTCGTATCCAGTCGAACACGTCGGCATCTAGCCGGACTGCTACTAATTTCTTAGGGGCGCGTTTGAATTGCGCAAGCTGCTTGTCTGAAAGTGCGGGAATATCCGAGTAGTCGATCTGGGTGTCGTCACCCCGCGCCTGCCTTTTTGCAACATTATCGAGCACTGTCTTCTGGCGCTTAGTCAATGGTTTGCTCCAGATAGATTCGGCGCTCTTGCGGATTGGCTGCTCGTGCTGAGATGATCCGGATTGTTTCTTCGCCATTTTGCTTTTCCTCGAGATAAATGTGTACTACCAGCAATACGGATTTGTGAAGCCCACCGATGGCATGCCAGCGGTGTTCTCCATCGATTACGCGATCTTTGCGGAGAATCAGATCCGGGTCAGAAAAAACCCTTGATGCCGTCTCAAAATCTATGCCGAAGTGTTTCCTTTGATTTGACCGGTCTTTTTCCGCATCCCATTCAAAGAGCATCCTGCTATACAAATCGTATAACAGTTTTCGAATTCGGGTGCAGTCCCAGTTGGCGTTCAAGCAATGTGAAAAAGACGGTTTTACACTAGCCGCGCTGTTGCGAGTTTGTTTCGGGTACTCCGCCGCAGGGTCCTACTGTGAGGGTGATTAGGAGGAGGGGATCGGGGCTGCTAAGATGCTGCGAGGGCCCGTTTGATGTTCTCACTGTTCAACTCGTTGTGGTTACTGGATGCTGCGCTGTGGCCGCCGTCGCTGCGCCGGAGGTTCTCTCAGCCGGGTGATTGGACGCGGTATGCGAGCGAAGTGCGTGGCCGCACAGAGCAGCGGATTGCTGCGGGAGAGCGCGACCATCTCGCTTTCTACGTTTTGCAGTCTATGGAGTTTACAGCTCTGAAGCCGGTGGCTCCGCTGCCGGGGGCTTCTGACGTTCTGGTGCGCGGGCGGGTGCGGGAATTTCTCAAGAGCAGGGTGCTGAACGAGAAGATGGCGTGGCTCAAGCGACTTCCAGGTGCGGCTCATGAGGGTTTGCTTTGGGAGGCCTGCCAGAGTGTGATTGCTGCTACCGATCCTGGGCGCGCGGGCTTCTATCTGCAACGCGGACTTAGTAGCGATTCAGAGTTGGAAGCTGGCTTCATCGTTGATTTGGGTTTGGCTACCGCGCGGCAGTTGACGCCGGGTGCTGTTGCGCGCAAGGTGCTGATTGTTGGCCCTGGCCTGGATTGGGCTCCGCGTACGGGATTTGCCGACCGGCCGCCGCAATCGCATCAGCCTCTGGCGGTGCTGGATAGCTTAGTGCGGCATGGGTGGGCGAAGCCGGGCGGAGTTCGGCTGACGGCCCTCGATGTGAACCCCCGGGTGGTTCAGTTTATTCAGCGGATGAGCGGGGAATGGCGCTTAGCGCCGCGGCTGGCCGACCCGGATCTGACGGCTTATGCAGCGGATCTGGGAGGCAGGGTAGGGAAGCGAAGCGGCGGAGTTGTGCGGTTGGACTCCTGGGTGAGGTCTGCTGTTCAGGCTCGACTTGGCAACATCGTGCTGAGTTCGCCGCCAGAAGCTTTTGACATGGTTGTGGTTACCAACATGCTGCTTTACTTCGATGCGCTTGAATGCGAACTGGCGTTGCACTGGCTCAAGCGGCAGGCCAATCGTGGCGCATGGTTGATCCACAATGATACGCGGCCGGAGGTGGAAGCTGCGGCGCGCCAAACTGGTTGGACGCCGCGCTTTGCCCGCCGTGTACCTTTGCAGGGTGGACTTGAAGATTCCTTCTCGCTCTTGCAGGCTTAGAAGAGAATCTTAATTGCCAACTGGAGCTGGCGTGGGAAGTTGGCATCGCCGAAGCCCACATTGCCCTTGTTGATCGTGCCGAAGGCTGCGTTCTCCGGGTTGTTGTTGAATTGCGCCCGAAGGAACATGAAGCTGTTGGTGAAGTTGAAGGCTTCCGCACGGAATTGTACGCGGATGCGTTCAGTGATCCTGGTGGTCTTGTTGAGGGAGAGATCTACTTGGCCCACTGTATGCAAGCGCAGTTGGCTGGTGCGGTCGCCAACTTCGCGAGGCGCGAAACGAGGGAGGATCAGGAAGGCGTAGTTTGACGGATCGGTGCCACAGTTGTTGGCGAGGCTGAAGGCTTGAGGCGTGATGGTGCCATTGTCGTTGTAGCGAAGTACACAAGGCGATGCACCGCGAATGATTGGGGCACTCCAATCAACGTCTTTGTTGAAGCCATCGCGGAGGACGCGCACGTTGGTGGGCAGATCCCAGGGAGTGCCGGATTGGAAGATGGTGGTGGCGTTGAACTGCCAACCGCCGATCAGGCCGTTGACCAGCTTGTTGGCATTGCCGGCGATGAATTTGCCCTTGCCGAAGGGCAGTTCGAGGTTGGTGTTCATGGCGAGCCGATGAGGACGGTCATTGGCTTGAAGGGTGTTTGGCATGATGCGCCGGATCGGGTCGGCAAAGAGCTGCCGCTCAAAGGAGCGCGCAAAAGTGTAGGCGGCGGTAAAATGTATGCCGCGCCAGTTGCGCATGGTGTATGTAGCCTGGAGTGAGTTGTACCAAAGACGGCCATCATTGCGGGCTACCTCCCAAACGTCTTCGAACTGAGGATGGGGACGGAAGAACTGGGAGCGGTTGGCTGTGTTGGCTGTAAAGGCACCGGTGCCCCGGAAGGCTTCAATACCACGGAAAGGGTTGGGCAGGCCCTGATCGCAGAAAGCAACCGAACCGCCTTCGAGCGGATTGCAAAGGCGCCGGTTTTCGAGCGTATTTACGTTGCGGTTGAGCCTTGTTTCATCGTCGAAGCTCTGGTAATTGTAGCCACGATTGCCGACGTAGGAGACATCGATCATGCTTCGCATCGGCAGCTCCAACTGGAAGCCGAAAGAGAACTGGTGGGAGCGAGGAAGCCGGAAGCCTGTGTTGTTGAAGTTGAAGCCACGGCCAGCCAGGCTGAGCAGGCCGGTGGAGGCTCCGGGTGGGGTCTGCACTACCGGGAAGGGATTGTTGATAAGATTTGAGACCGAGGTGCGATTTTCATCGAGCGACGGTACTAGCGGTGTGTTGAGGCTGAAGTTGGTTGGCAACAAGAGAGTGTTGTTGGGATTGACGTAGTAGACGCCAAATCCGCCACGGAGGACTAGCTTGCTGTTTACCTGATAGGCTGCTCCGGCGCGGGGCTGCCAGGTGTTGAAGTCCATGTCGGTGGCGCGCCGTGGATTCCCGTTTACACCAGCGAATTGAATGCCGCCTTTGAGTTCGGGGACAAATGGGAATTGCGTTCTGTTGATCTGGTTTTGAAGCGGACTGGGTGCATTGAAGTCGAAACCACGAGTGAGGCGATTGTGGGCTTCCAGTGGAGGGGTGTTGTAATCCCAACGCAGACCGAGATTGAGAGTCAGCTTCCGAGAGATCTTCCAGTCGTCCTGAAGGTAAGGAGCTACATAAAAATATCGGTAGCCAGGAAAGGCGTTGACGGCTACCTGGCCGCCGGTGGGTGTGCCGAGCAAGGCCGTGGCGAAGGCATTGCCGCTGAGAGCATCGGCGCGGTTGAACTGCTGCTGGGTGAAATTCCGGTTGAAGGTGAGCTGGAAGACCTGACCCGAATCCTGCACGTTGTATTGAATCGAGCGCATGTCGGTACCGAATTTAAAAGTGTGCGAACCCTTGATCCAGGTGAAGGTGGGGTGAACCGAAGCGGTATTGGTGTAGTTGAAGTTGAAGAAGCGGCCGAGGGGAAGGTAGTCGGAGAACTCATATCGTCCAAACACGTCGGGGACGGGAAGCTGGTTGCGCATGGCAGCAGGGAAGCCGAGCGAGGTAAGGTCAAAGCCGCGATTGCCGTCGCCGCGCGAGCCCTCGATGTAACGGGAGAAGGATGGGCGCAAGTTGAAGACCAGAGTTGGGGTGAGCGTGCTGACCCAATCCATTACATAAGCATCGTTGATGCGCTTTAGGGGCCACTGGCCGTCCTGGCCGGGTTGGCCAGCGCCGATGCCGTTGGTGCTTCGGGTTTCGGTACGGTCGTTGTGGGCATAGCGGAAGAAGAAGCGATGCTTCGAGCCGAGGTTCTGGTCGAACTTGAGGGTCCAGTTGAGGAAGTCGTCTTTAGCCACGTTAGGGGAAAGGAAATAGTTGTTACGGGAGTAATCCTGCTCGGGGCTATTGGCGTTGGGGGCCGGGTAAAAACTCATCAGGCGGCGGGTGATTGGGTTGAGGCGGCTGGCAGGAATGCGGTTGCCAGCGAAGGGTTCTCGCGTGAAGGTGCCGTTGACGTCGCGGCCGGTGGTGGGGTCGAAAATGGTGATCTGCCGGCCTTGGGGGGTAAGGAGGCGGCTGAAGTCGCCGTCGCGGAATTCTGGAGCTGGTACTGAGGCAGTGATGGGATTGGGCGAGCCTTCGCGATAGCCTTCGTAATTGAACATGAAGAACGATTTGTCTTTGCCGTTGTAGATCTTGGGAATCCAGATGGGGCCGGAGATGAGGCCACCGTATTGGTCGAGAAAGCGGTCTGTGCGGGGGACGCCACGGGCGTTGTTCTGAAATGAATTGGCTTCGAGAAACTTGCGGCGGTAAAACTCATACAGAGTTCCGTGGATTTCGTTGGTACCGCTCTTGAGGCTGACGTTGACGATGCCTCCGCCGGTCTTGCCGTACTGGGCATCGTAGGAGTTGGTTTGGATTTTGAATTCCTGGACGGAGTCAACCGGGGGGACGTAGGCGAGGTTATTGCCGCCCGCTTGCGCATTGTTGGGCGCGCCGTCGAGAAGGAATTCTGCCTGGCGATTGCGGCTACCGTTGATGCCCCAGTCGGCGATGGCGCCGTTGTCGAAGGGGCGCTGGTAGATGGCTGAGCCGTTATAGTTTACGCCTGCAACCAGGGTGGAGAGCATGAAGGGATTGCGCGCGTTGAGTGGCAGTTCGTTCACCTGCAATTGCCCGATTACGGTGCCGCGATCGGCTTTGGCGGTTTCGAGGGCACTCACGTCGGAAGTGACAGTGATCACCTCGGTGGTGCCACCGAGTTCCAGCTTGATATTGACGGTAGCGGTTTGGCCCACATTTAGGGCGAGGCCCTCGCGCAAGAATTTCTTGAAGCCCGGGACGTTTTCAACAGTAACCGAGTAGCGGCCAGGGCGGAGGAACGGTACAGTGTAGCTGCCGTCGGCGGTTGTAACCGTGGACGCGGCTTCGTTTGTGTCAATATTTTTGATTACTACGGCACCGCCCACAACTGCGGCATCTGAGGCGTCGACAACGCGGCCTGTGACTGTGGCGCGGAACTCCTGAGCCGATAAAAAAGGCGTCAGGCACAATACGGCTGTTAATAGAAACTTCACTTGATTCTTTCCCCTTGGCGGGGATCTTATCACACGAAAGTGGACTCTGTATTTGCACAGAAGAAGACAAAACTGTCTTTCTCGTTACAAAAGAATTTCAAAAGGATTCTGTTGGTGAAGGGTATGTTAGCCGCGTTGTTGCCAGTGGGTTTCAGCTACTGCGCCGTCGGGGCCTACGGTTAGGGTGACTACGAGGAGGCCGTTGCCTTTGGGGATGGTGGGGAGGCTTAAGGCTTCCGATTACGGTGGAACGAGGCTGATTTGGCGATCTGTTTGAGTTGACAGCTAAAAGATGTGGCGAAGATGTTGCGCTGCTAGTTGCAGTAGACAGTGGATAGCAAACGATGGTTAGCCGCGATGTCCTCCACGAACTTGTCGATTCGCTTCCTGAAGCGGAGATCGCCCTTGCAGAGCGCTTTCTGAAAGTTATCTCGAAAGAACCTGTTGGGCCGGAGTTTGCCGAGTCCATCCGCCGAGGTCTTGCCCAAGCCGACGCCGGCGCCACCGTTGTGTGCAGCGATTACGCGGAGATGGTAGAGAAACTGCTCGACTAGTCTCAGGCTTTGCGTTTCCCTTTCACCACAGAAGCACGTTTGCAATTGCGGGCAATTGACCGTCCGGTTGCTTTGCGTATCCTTGAGACGCTTAACAAGTTTGGCGAGTTTGGCTTTGGAGATGTAAAGGGAAAGGGGTATCAGAAAACATCTTGCGGCGGCAACTTTTGTATGAAACGTTCCCGTGTTCTTGAACTTCGGTTGGATCTAGAAGTCACCAACTCCGCGGCAGGTGGTTGTTCCTCCATGAGATTTCCTTTGTTCAATCCCTGCGAAGGCCTAAATATGCTCTGGCAGGCTTTCCCGTTTCGCTCAAGAGCATTGGCAATCTTTGCTAAGCCTGATATTCTTCCAATAGGCGCAATCGAAGCAGAAAGACCAATTTCATGCCAACCCGTAACGTGAATTTGACCGATGAACTCGAAGACTTTATCCAAGCCAAAGTCGAAAGTGGACGCTATCAGAACGCGAGTGACGTTGTCCGCACTGCACTTCGAAGCCTGGAGCGCGACGAACTAGAGTTCGAGGCGAAACTGATCGCGCTGAGAGCCGCGATCGATGAGGGTGATGTCAGTGGTGTGGCGGCGGATGGCAATCCGTTTGATCGTATACGCTCGGCGATGCGGCTTCCCAAAAAGAAGGCCTGACTCGTGCCGGCGCTTCGGTATTCAGTCCGCGCCGAGCGCAATCTTCAGATGATTGCCGACTACACATTGAACCGATGGGGTGAGGATCAAGTGATCCGATATCTGGATAGCTTAGAGGTATGTTGCCAGCAAGTGGCGGCATCCCCATTACTGGGACGGGAGTGCAATGATGTTCGACCCGGCCTTCGGCGGATTGAGCATGGAAGCCACGTCATCTTTTATCGCGTGGATGCTAAAGGAATTCTGGTTTCTCGCATTCTGCATCGAAGCATGTTGCCATGGCGACATGAGGTGGATGAAGTCGATCCATAAACTTCCTACTGCTTCAGCCGTGACACATTGAGCTAGCCGCGCTGCTGCCAGTGGGTTTCTGCTACTGAGCCGTCGGGGCCAACGGTTAGGGTGACTACGAGGAGGCCGTTGCCTTTGGGGATGGTGGGGAGGTTCAGGGCTTTCCAGATGTAGAGGTGGCGGCCGCTGGTTCCTTCGACAATTTCCGTTGGCGGGCCGAAGACTTTTTCGGCTTCCCAGATGGTTTTGCCGGGGAGTTGATCGAGCTCTCTTCCCATGGCCAGAGCGCGGCGGTTGTCGCGGTAGTTGTTCAGGAGTTCCTGCCCGATCGAGTAACAGCAGAGGAGCGTTACCGAGAGGATCAAGAGTATGAGTTCCCAAAGCATGGCTGTCTATGAAAAGATGTTTTCCAAGTCCAGTATGCGTTATCTAATTTTTCTTTTCACGGTTTCGGCTTTCGGCCAGGGTTTGTTCAACGGAAATTTTGAGAAGTCGGTGAACCTGAAGGCCGGTGAGGTGGTTGAGGTGTCGGCGGGGTTGCAGGCTGTTTCGAAGCTGCCTGCCAATGCCCGGATCCTGGTTGAATTTGGTGGCATGAAGAAGGTGGTTCATGCGCTTGATCCCGATTTGTTCTTTTACTATCGTGCTCCCAAGGCTGGGGTTTATTCGCTGACCGCTCGTGCCGTAGAAGATGAGGACGCTTTGTTTAATCAGCCCCGGTGGCGCGAGATCGGGAGCATTGGGTTGCTGAAGCCGTTTCCGAAGTTGACGCCTTGGCCTAAGGGTTTGAGTGTGGCCTGGAGGGCGGAGGTGAAGCCGGTGAATCTGGGGACTGCTACGCGGGGGATGACGCTGGAGGTGGAGCCGAATAATTCGATTGCTGAGGCGCAGACGATCGTACTGCAGGAAGGGAATCAGCACATTGTTGGTGGGGCCGATGACATTGAGTACTTTGATAACGGTGAGGTGACGAAGGGGAAGGGGGACGACTATTTCAGGTTGGAGTTTAAGGGGACGGTGCCGAAGTTGTTTACCGCCAGTTTGATGTTGCCGGACCCGTTTGTGGTGGCGCGGTTGCGGGTGTTTAGCGCGGATGGGAAAGAGTATAAGGATGGGCAGAACGCGAATGAGCGGGTGCACCAGCAGCTTGAAGAACATCGAACGGCGATTACGCGGCGCTTTGTTCCGGGTGGGGTTTATTATCTGGCGGTTGAGTCGAATTCGCCGGGCTATGAGGTGGAGTTGCGGGTGAAGGATTTGGGGCCATACAAGGATCCTCGCAAGGCGGTGCAGCAGGCGATGTATGACCACATGACGCAGGTGCATGCGTGGATTTTGAACCGGCCTCGCGGGGCTTCGGTGGATCGACGGATTCGGGATACGGGTTCGTTGCTGGGAACGATTTGCATGAGCTGCCATACGCAATCGAGTGTGTGGGGGCCGGCTATGCCGATGTTGAATGGGTACCCGATGGAGACGACTCATAATCTGCGGCAGTTGATCAATACGATGTATGAGTGTTTGCGGCCTACGAATGAGCTTGTGGAGGCGGCTAACAATACGAGTTTGTCGCCACTGGATCTTGGGGATGGACCGGCAGGTACTCGTGCGGCTGGGTTCAATGTGGTGATGGCGGAGATGCTGACGGGGGCGAAGCGGTTGCATTCGACGCAGCAGTTGCGGACAGCGAATTTTATGTTGCAGTCCGCTGACCCGAGTGGGATCAATGCGGCCGGGCCGGGATCGAATTATGGGCAGGCGGTTGTGTATCGCTTTGCTGGGACGATTCTCGAGAGGGCCTGGCGGGATACGAAGAATCCGAAGTATCTGGAGGCGCTGGAGGAGAAGGCTCAGAAGCTGCTCGATCTGAAGGCGAAGTATATCGATGATCACGCGAACCGGGTGGAGTTCTTCCGCAAGGTTTTCCCGATGGCGGGGCACAAGCTTGAGCCTAAGATTCTGGAACAGATTCATGAGGATCAGTTGAGTTTGAGGAAGCTGCAGAAGCCGGAAGGTTGCTGGGGCTTTGACGCCAAGGGTGAGTGTGACCCGGCTCCTACGGCATTGGCGCTAACGGCTTTTGGAGCGCTAGGGTATGACGATCGTGAAGAGGTGGTGAAGAAGGGTGTGGACTGGTTGCTCAAGACGCAGGACCCTTATGGGCGCTGGAACAAGAGTGCGCTTACGGGCTTTGTGACTACGGCTTATGTGGAGCATGCGCTGGGGCGGCTGTATCCGATGAAGGCTGTGGCTCCGGTGCGGGCTGACTATGAGGCTAAGTCTGGGGAAAGTTTGCTGGATACGCTGGCGCGGTTTCGGGCGATGGCGCAGTTGGGCTTGAAGCCGGAGGACCGGCAGTTCTTTGATCTGGTGTTGCCAGGAACCAAGCATCCGGTGGCGGCGGTGCGGTATTTTGCACAGATTGCGCTGGGGGCTTTGCGGGATGACCGTGGGGTGACTGCGCAGCTGGCTGGGGCAGGGGATTCGTCGAAGATGGTTCGCGAGGCGGCACGGTGGGGATTGCGTCAATCGATGCTCGATGACAAGGGCTGGGATTATGTGTTTGACCTGGCCAAGACGGGTGATGATTTGACTCGCGAGACGATTGCCGGGGCGCTGGTGATGCGGGCGGATGCGGTGATGAGCCGGTCGAGTGTTGGCTTTGATCGCCTGACTTCGCACCTGGACAGGATGATGAATGACGATCCTTCGCCGGCCGTAAGATCGTGGTCGGCGCGGGCAGCCTGGAATTGGTGGATTTACAATCCGCCGGTTCGCAAGGCTGTGAATGCTTCTGTTGTGCGGGCGCTGGAGCGTGAGGAGCCCAGTGTGCTGGCTGAGAATGCGCTGCGCTATCAGATAGAGGCTTTGTTTATTGCCAATGGGCAGAGGGCGAACCCGAGCAAGGAGCATCAGTACAAGGAATTGTCTGAGCTGTTTGAGAGCTTGTCGAAGCGCCTGGATTGGCGTGCGCCGGATGTCTTGATAGATCGCTTGACGGCGATTGCGGCAACCTATTACAGCCAGGCTGGTGGCGATGGTGGGCCAGGGCAGATGGGCTATATCACTGAGAATTCTGCGCCGATGATGGGGAAGGCTGTGCTGGCTTTCTGGAACCGTAGTGAGCGCGAGAAGGATCCGGGGCGGTTGAAGCTGGCGATTGAGGCTTCGGCGAATATCATTCATGATCCGCTGCAGAAGAAGTTGCTCGATTATGCGTCGACGGGTCCGGAGAATTTGCGGACGATGGCTTCTACGTCGCTGGCCGACCCAAGGTTGATTACGTTGCCTGCGTCGCAGGAGTTTGTTGAGCCGTTGATGGAGCAGTTCTATCGCGGGGCGAATGAGCCAGAGCGGCGGGCGGAGCTGGTGGGGCCGATTGTGAAGCTGTTTCAGCGGGCTCGCTGGAATCTGCCTAAGAGTGAGGAGCAGCAGCGAATTTTCTACAAGATCATGCTGCCTACCTGGAGTGTCGAGCGCGGGAAGCTAGAAGAGAATACGCGGCAGTTGTTGCAGATGGAGAAGGACCCGGTGGACTGGTATGTGTCGCAGCAGATTGCCGGGATTCTGCATAACAACCCGGATTTGCAGACGCAGATGCTGCTGACTTATTATCCGAAGTCTTTCGATACGCCGATGCAGGAACGGTTGTGGGTTCCGGCGGTGCAGTGGATGTTGCGATTCGGACAGGAAGTGCCTGAGGTTGGGTCTGAACAGCAATTGCCTGCTGAGTTTGCCGCGGTGAGGGACCGGTCGATTGCTTTGTTTTTGAAGGCGATAGAGAACAAGAGCGATGGACGTACACGGCGGGCGGCCTTGAATCTGGCGGCCGATCCTATTGTGAGGAAGAATCCGAAGATAGCGCCCGTGCTGGCCAAGGCGAGCCCGCAGTATTTTGAGAAAGAGCCGGAAGAGATTACCAAGCTGAGCCCGGCGTGGCGGAAGAACTGGGAGTACTTTCGGGATTGGGTGGCACCTGAGATGACGAAGCCGAATCGTGAGGACCAGATGAGTTGTCTGGGTTGTCATGGTGTAGCGGGGCGAGTGCCTTCCATGGAGTTGTCCAATGCCGACAACCTTGGCTACGTAAAGATGGATGGGCTGGCTAGCAATTACCGGGCATTGCTCGAGCGGGTGAATGAGTCTTCGGTTGAGCAATCGAAGATCCTGCGCAAGCCTCTGAATGTGCAAAGTGGCAAGGAAGACGGCCATCAGGGCGGGCGGCGGTTTAATCCGAACGATCAAGGCTACAAGATATTAGAGCAGTGGGTTCGGGATGCGGCCAAACTTAAGGGCCAGAAACTTTCGGCAGGTAAGTGATGAACTATCAAGCAGAATTAGTGGGTGTGTTTGGAAGGCCGGTGGCTGAGAACCCGACTGGGGCGATGCAGGAAGCTGCGTTTGCCTCGCTTGGTTTGAATTGGCGCTATCTGACGATTGAGGTGGGGCCTGCGGGTTTGGCAGATGCTGTAGCAGGGGCGAAGGCGATGGGCTTTCGTGGGTTTAACCTGACGATTCCGCACAAGGTAGCTGTGATTCCGCTTCTGGACAAGCTTAGCCGCGGGGCTGAGTTGATTGGAGCTGTGAACACGGTGGTGCGGGATGGGGACTTGTGGATCGGTGAGAACACGGATGGGCGCGGGTTCCTGAGGGCGTTGCGAGAGGACGCGCAGGTGGACCCCAAAGGCAAGTTTGCGGTGGTGCTTGGAGCAGGCGGAGCGGCTCGGGCTATTGCGGCTGAACTGGTGCTGGCCGGGGTGGACCGGTTGTTGGTGGTGAACCGTTCGGTGCATCGTGGCCGTGAACTGGTGGGGGATCTGGTGAAGAAGACCGGAGCCAAAGCGGAATTTTTGCACTGGCCGGATCCTTGTCTTGAAGTGCCGGCCGATGCGGATCTGCTGGTGAATGCGACCAGTGTGGGGCTGTATCCGAATGTGGAGGCGATGCCGTCGGTGAATCTTCGTGGAGCGCCTGCTGGGCTGGTGGTTTGCGATGCGGTTTTCAATCCGGCCGAGACGATGTTGTTGCGTCATGCGAAGGCTTTTGGGCTGAAGACTCTGGATGGATTGTCGATGCTGGTGTATCAGGGAGTGATCGGGTTTGAGATCTGGACGGGGCAGAAGGCACCGGAGAAAGTGATGAAAGAGGCGCTGAGCCGGGAGCTTACCTGTTAGATTGGAAGCATGAAGGGCAATCCTGAAGTAATCGAGCATTTGCAAGAAGCGTTGAAAGCGGAGTTGACCGCAATTAGCCAGTACATTCTCCATTCGGAGATGATGGACAACTGGGGCTATAAAGGCCTCGCAAAACACACGAAGATGGAAGCCATTGGCGAGATGAAACACGCTGAGGCTGTGATTGAGCGCATGTTGTTTCTGGACGGGAGCCCGAGCCTGCAGGAACTGTTCCCTTTGAATATTGGCCAGAACGTGAAGCAGATGCACGAGAATGATCTCGCACTTGAGCATCTGGCGATTGCCCGTTTGAACAAGGCTGTGGCTGCGGCTGTTGCGGTTGGCGATAACGGCAGCCGTGATCTGTTTGAGAGCATCCTCAAGGACGAGGAAGGCCATGCCGATTTTCTTGAAGCACAGCTTACGATGATCGAGCAGATGGGCTTGCCGAATTACCTGATGGCTCAGATTGAAAAAGAAGGCGCTTAAGTAGCTTTCCTAGTTTTGACGGCGGAACGATACACTGATACGTATGCGTTCCGCCGTTTTGTTTTTGGCAGTAGTAATGACCCTGCCTGCCCAGCGTCCGTTTAGTGGCGCTCCTGAAACCAAGCAAGCTCTAGACAAGCTGAATGTGGTTGGCAGTGTATTGATGATTGCCGCTCACCCGGATGATGAGAATACGGGCGTGATTGCGTATCTGGCTCGTGGGAAGAAGGTTCGGACTGCTTATCTGTCGCTCAATCGTGGTGAGGGCGGGCAGAATTTGATTGGGTCTGAGCAGGGTGTGGAGATTGGTGTGATTCGTACGCAGGAATTGCTTGCTGCGCGGCGGATTGATGGTGGGGAACAGTTCTTTACGCGGATGATCGACTTCGGGTTTTCGAAGAATGCGAAAGAGACGATGGAGAAGTGGGGCCGCGAGAATATTCTTCGCGATGTGGTTTGGGTGATTCGGAAGTACAAGCCGGATGTGATCATTCGCCGCTTCTCGGGTACGCCTGATGACGGGCATGGACATCACCAGACCTCGGCGCTGATTGCGGATGAGGCCTTTGTTGCGGCGGCAGATCCAACCAAGTTTCCGGAGCAGTTGAAGTTTGTTGAGGTGTGGCAAGCGAAGCGGCTGGTGTGGAATTCGTTTGGTTCGATGCGGCAGATTGAGGTGGACCCGGCGAGCCAGCCGGATAAGGTTGCAATGGATGTGGGCGAGTTTGATCCTTATCTTGGATATGGATATGGGGAGATTGCCGGATGGAGCCGGTCTCAACACAAGAGCCAGGCGATGGGTGCGGCTGAGCGCAAGGGTGCGCAGGTGAATTTCTTCTCATTCATCAAGGGTGAGCCGATGAAGAAGGATTTGTGGGAGGGCATTGATACGACATGGAACCGCGTTCCCGGGGCGGGGAAGATTAGCGAGTTGCTGGCCAGGGCTGCGAAGGAATTTGATGGTGGGAAGCCTACGGCTGTGCTGCCGCATTTGATTGAGGCGCGCAAGTTGCTGGCTGGACGCAAGGATCATTACAGTGTGTTGAAGCTGAAGGATCTGGATGAGGCGATTGCGATGGTGGCGGGGCTATGGACCGAGTTGCAGGCGGACAAGTATCTGGCGGTGCAAGGAACGACGGCGAAGATCAAGATTGCTGCGATTCAGCGTAATGGGGAAGAAGTGAGTTTGCAGAGTGTTGCGTTTCGTGGTGTGGCTGGAGTTGCGAATGTAACGAAGGCGACGAAGCTGGAGCGCAACAAGAGTTTGACGGTGCCTCTCGATTGGGCGGTTGCCGCCGATGCGCCACTGACGCAGCCATACTTTTTGGTGGAGCCTCGGAGTGATGCGATGTTCAAGGTTTCGGACATGAATTTGCTGGGGCGGCCGCAGAGCCCTGCTCCGGTGATTGCGACGATGAAGTTTCTGGTGGCCGGGAGCGAGATTGAGTTGACGCGTGAGATTACGCACCGGTATGTGGATCGTGGCGTGGGTGAGCTGACGCGGCCGGTGACGATTGTGCCGCCGGTGTCGGTAAGGCTGGCCCTTGATGCGCTGGTGTTTCCGGGGGTTGAGTCCCGCAAGGTGGAAGTGATTCTGACTTCAAACATGGCCGATACGAAGGGCAGTTTAAAGTTGAATGTGCCGCAAGGCTGGCGGGTGGAGCCGGTTGCGCTGGACTTTAGTGTGAAGGCAGCGGCGGAAGAGAAGACGTTGAGCTTTGTGGTGACGCCGCCGGCTGGTGAGAATACGGGTTCGCTTACTGCTGTCGCTGTAGTTGGTGGACGTGAGATTACGCAGGGTACGCGGGTGATTCAGTATCCGCATATTCCGCCGCAGACTCTGGCGCCGAAGGCTACGGCGAAGCTGGTGCGATTTACGGGCAAGAATCTGGCCAAGCGTGTGGGCTATGTGATGGGCGCTGGCGATGAAGTTCCGGATGCTTTGCACCAACTGGGTAGCGAAGTGATCATGCTGACCGAGCAGGATCTGACGACGGGAGATCTGTCGCAGTTTGATGCGATCGTGACAGGAGTGCGGGCCTACAATACGCGGCCTGATTTGCGTGCGAATGCGACGCGGATCTTTGAGGAGTACGTGGCAAAGGGCGGGACCTATATTGTGCAGTACAACGTGCAGGAGGGTGGCTTCTTTGGTGGTGATCCGTTGCTGCTGAGCAAGGTTGGGCCATATCCGATTACGGTGTCGCGTGACCGCGTTACCGATGAGTTGGCTCCTATGAACTTCCCGAAGCCGGATCACCGGCTGTTGCAGTATCCGAATCAGATTAGCGCGAAGGATTTTGAGGGCTGGGTACAGGAACGTGGGCTTTATTACGCGAGCAAGTGGGATGAGAAGTATGAGTCGCTATTCTCGGCCAATGATCCCGGTGAGAAGCCGATGATGGGCGGTACGCTTTATACGAAGTATGGCAAGGGGAATTACATCTTTACGGGTGAGGCTTGGTTCCGGCAGCTTCCTGCGGGTGTGCCCGGGGCGTTTCGAATTTTCGCTAATTTCTTGAGTGTAGGTAAAAACTGATGCTACCGCCTGAGTCAGAAAGCGCGCCGTTCTTTGGAAGCTGGAAGCGGATCTATCTGGCGGTGGTTGTGTACTTGATCGTGATCATTGCAGCTTTGGCGGTGTTTACCGCATCCTTCCGTTTATGAGAACTCTCGACTTGATCGTCCTTGTAGCTACGATCGGTTTTATCGTGCTCTATGGGCTGTGGAAGAGCCGCAAGACCTCGACTGTCTCGGGGTATCTGCTGGCTGATCGCTCGTTGCCCTGGTATACCGTTGCGCTGTCGATTATGGCAACGCAGGCGAGTGCTGTTACTTTCATCTCTACTACGGGGCAGGCTTATGCCGACGGCATGCGGTTTATCCAGTTCTACTTTGGATTGCCGATTGCGATGATCATCGTGAGTGCGTTCTTTGCGCCGAGGTTTCGCAATGCCAACGTGTTTACCGCTTATGAGTATCTGGAGAAGCGGTTTGATGCCAAGACGCGGGCGCTGGTGAGTCTGATCTTTCTGATTCAACGCGGGCTGGCTGTAGGTATGATTCTGTATGCGCCGGCGGTGGTGCTGACGGTGATTCTGGGGTGGGATGATCGTACGACTACGGTTCTGATGGGTTTTATCGTGATCGTTTATACAGTGCTGGGTGGGATTCGGGCAGTGGCCTGGACTGATTTTCAGCAAATGATGATCATGCTGGTGGGTCTGTTTACGGCATTGCTGGTTGCCATTCTGGGGCTGCCGGAGGGGATCAGTTTTGGGGATAGTTTGTTGCTTGCGGCTAGTGCGGGGAAGCTCAATGCGGTGACTACAAATTTTGACTGGTATGACCGCTACAACCTGTTTAGTGGATTGCTGGGCGGGACGTTTCTGGCACTGGCTTATTTTGGGTGTGACCAGAGCCAGGTGCAGCGGTATCTGACGGGCAAGGATTTGCAGCAGAGCCGGGTGAGCTTGTTGTTTAACGCTGTGGCGAAGATCCCGATGCAGTTCTTTATTTTGCTTACCGGGGCGATGGTGTTTTCGTTCTACATCTTTACGGTGCCGCCTGCTACTTTTCACTCGGAGAACATGAAAAAGCTGGTGGGGACGGCTGTCGAGCAGAAGCATAAGGATGCTGTGGCGCTGCGGCAGACGGCGGCTTATGATTTGCTCAAGAACCGGGATGCGGCGCACCAGGCGAAGTTCATGGAAGCGCAGAAGCAAATGGATGCGGTGCACAAGGAGGCTACTGCCGGCTTCAACGATACCAACTATGTGTTCATGACCTTTGTGACGCAGCATCTGCCGGCGGGCTTTGTGGGGCTGGTGATTGCGGTGATTTTTGGGGCAGCGATGTCTGCGAGTTCCGGCGAGATCAACTCACTGGCTACGGTGACGATGGTGGACTTTTATCAGCGGTTTGTGAAGCCGGGTTCTACCGATAACCACTACCTTTGGTTTTCGCGCTTTGCTACCGTCTTTTGGGGTGTTTATGCGGTTGCGAGTGCGCAACTGGCTCGTGGGCTGGGGAGTCTGGTAGAAGCAGTAAACATGCTGGGGAGCCTGTTTTATGGGGGCTTGCTGGGTGTGTTTCTGCTGGCGTTCTTCTTCCCGAGGGTGGGTGGAACAGCGGCTTTTCTGGGGGTACTTGCCGGTGAGGCGGCGATCTTTTACACGCACTCGACCGGCAAGGTTGGCTTTCTCTGGTACAACGTCATTGGCTGCGGAGTTGTGGTGCTGACCGGGCTTGCGCTTAGTATCTTCTGGCAATCTGCATCGACGCCACGTCCACACGAGAGCGACGGCCCTCCACTACCACCAGACCAGACTCGGTAACGCTGTAGAGCTTGCGGTCTGCCTCGGGGTCGAAGCCGATGCGGGCGCCTTCGGGGACGCGGACGTTTTTATCGAGAATGGCTCGCTTGATTTTTGCGCCACGACCGATTTCGCAATTGTCAAAGATGATGGAGTCGTCAACTTCAGCCCCGCCATGTACCTTGACACCACGACCGATGATGCAGTTGCGGATGGTTCCGCCAGAGATGATCGAGCCGCCGGAGACGATGGAATCTACAGCAGAGCCGCGGACCTGGTTTTCATCGAAGGTGAATTTGGCTGGTGGGTCTTCGTAGCCGGCTGTGCGGAGCGGCCAGTTGCGGTTGTAGAGGTTGAGGTTGGGGTGGACGCTGCGGAGGTCCATTGAGGCTTCGTAGTAGGAGTCGATGGTGCCGACGTCGCGCCAGTAGGGTTCCTGGTCGGTAGGATCGCCGGGGATATGGTTGCGCTGGAAGTCGTAGGCGTACATGGGGACCTTGCCGATGAGCTTGGGCAGGATGTCGCGGCCGAAATCGTGGGAGGAGTTGGGGTCCTGAGCGTCGGCGTAGAGTTCTTTGAGGAGAAGGCCGGTGCTGAAGACGTAATTGCCCATGGAGGCATAGACGCGTTCCGGATCACCGGGCATGGTTGGGGAGTCGGGGTTCTTTTCGTGGAAGCCGATGATGGAGCCACCTGGGGCAGCTTCGATGACGCCGAATTCGCTAGCGTACTTTTTATCTACTGGAATGGCGGCGATGGTGGCGTCGGAGCCCTTGTCGATGTGGAACTCGATCATCTCGCGGATATTCATGCGGTAGATGTGATCTGCGCCGAAGATGGCGATGACATCGGGTTCAGCCTGCTCGATGAGGTTGACGTTTTGGTAGATAGCGTCTGCCGTGCCGCTGTACCAACTTTCGCCGGGTGAGCGCATCTGCGCGGGGACGGGGATGCAGAAATGATTCTTGAGGAGGCCGGAGAATTCCCAGCCGTCACGCAGGTGCTGGAGCAGGGACTGGCTCTTGAACTGGATCAAAACGTAGATCGAATAGATCCCTGAATTGATGAGGTTGGAGAGGACGAAATCGCAGATGCGATACCTACCGCCAAAGGGAACGGCGGGCTTGGCCCTTTCTTTTGTCAAAGGGTAAAGACGGGTACCCTTGCCACCCGCTAAGACGAAAGCCATTACTCGACGTTGCATAAGCTAAGCTAGGATTCTTTCACAGTTTTATTGCAGTGGAATCAAAAAGTTCTAAGCGAAGCTGGGGTGGGCGATGAAGGGTAGTTTGGGTACTTCGCCTGCTGGCAACTGCAGCGTGACATCTTCGAAGAGAAGGGAGGGGACGATGTAAGTTGTCAGGACTCTGCCTTGCAGGATCATGCCTCCCATAAGCGGTGACATGCGAGGGTTTCTAAACTGGGCGGTGTAGGTAGTTGTTTCCTGGGAGACACCTGAGAGATCGCGAAAAGCACTTGTGTTGAAGCCTGAGATTTCGATGTTGCGGAGGAGCTCTTCGCGGCCATCCGGGAAGAGCCTGACTGCTTCAATGACGGGTGACAGTTGGAGGGCCTGACCGGCTGGGCCGCCGGTGAAGATCACCATTCTGCCACGGGGTTTGGCGAATTGATCGGCAGGGTTTGCGATCTTGCGGATCAGGACGCCGAATTCGAGGCCGCGGTCTTTGACGATCTGGAGGAGGTCCTGTTTGAGTTGTGCGGCAGGGACGGCTTTGGAGGATTCGAGGATGAGGTTGGAGGGGGCAATGCCTGCTGCGCGGCGGTTGGCTGTGGAATCGGTCACGCCTGGGACGAGGGATCTGGTGTTGAGCAGTCGTTTGAGAATTCCGCCCTGGACTACTACGGTTGGCTTGGCCTTGACGCCGTCTTCATCGACCTTGTAGCTGCCGGCCAGATTGGGGCGGGTGGGATCGTCGGTGAGGCGCATGTGGCTTGGGAGGACGCGGGTGGAGATCTTGTCGGAGAAGACGCCGGTGTTTGCGCCGAAGATGCCTTCAAAACGCTGGTCGTCGACGACGATGCGGGGTGTGCCAAGGAGAGCTGTTGCGAAGCCCTGGGCGAAGAGTTCTGCAGCGGCCTGACCTTCGAAGATTACCGGGCCGGCGTAGCGGGTTAAGGTTTTGGCTGCGCTCAGGTTGAGCAGGCGCTTCTGGAAGGCGAGGATGTTGTTCTTGAGGTCGGGGATTTCGCTGGCGGACGTGAAGTAGTGAGTTTCGACATCGCTGATGGGCATGCCGTCGGAGGCCTGAGCTTCGGCATACCAGTTGATCATGATGTTGGGGGAGTTGCGCCAGAATTCTGTGCCTTCGCTTGAGACGAAACGGGTAAGAACCGTTGTCGATTCAATTCGGACGCCCGAATTGTCGATGCCTTTTGCATCGCGGAAGAGGGCGGAGAGTTGCTTGACCAGAGCTTCGGATTTCTGCTTATTGAGCAGGTTTGCGGGCTGGTCTTCGACGGTTTCGGTCTTTTCTTCTTTAGACAAGTCGCCGATTGCTGCGCCGGTCCGGGTGCGGTTTTCGAGGGCGGCGCGTTTCTTTGCGAGGTCGTCGAGAGCTTGCTTGTAGCCGGCGTCGGTGGAGAGCCAAAGCTGGCGACGGATCTCATCGTAGTCGTCATCGAGCGGCAGGGTGATGCCGAAATTCGCCTGGAAGCGGATCACTCCCGACATCGCGTTGCGGGCGGAGTAGAAGTTGGTGTTGTCCATCTCGTAGGAGCCGACGCGGCAGTCTGTGGCAAGGATGCGGCGGCGGAACTCGTTTGAAGAAGACAGAGCGCCAAAGGAGGCAGCAGCAGAAATGGTTTGTGTTTCTGCGATTCGGTAGCTCAAGTAATAAGGCTTTTCGAGGTTTTCGAGCTGGAGCTTTTTGAGGGAACGTTTGAGCTCATCGCGCATGGCCTTGAGGAGCGTGTCTTCCGGGAGTGCGCCGGGGAGTGAAGTTGGGATTACTGCGGCTACGGCGGGGATTGAGATAAAGGATCTACGTCGCATTAGAGGTTGCCTCCGAAGATGAATTCACGCCATGTGCCGATATTTGGGTCGTCGAATGGCGGTGGAAGGATGGGAGAGCGTTCCTGGGACTTTGGTTTCTTCTGGATCTCGACCTGACTGACCAGAAGAGAGGGACCACCTGCACTGACCGGGACGCCACCTGAGGTGGCACCACAGGTTCCGTTGAAGACGGAAGGATCGTTGGCGGCGGCAGTGATCTTGCCGAAGGTAGTTAGAGGCGTGCCGATGAGGTCGGCACCACGTACGAGTTCTTCTCGACCGTCCGGATAGATTCGGTAGGTCATGACAGGGATTACCGTAAAGGCGCTGGGGCTTTGGCGGCCGGTGAGGGTGAAACCGCCCTGGACGTCGTCGAAGAAGAGGCCGTAAGGGAGTTTGGCCCGGTTGACTTCTTCGATGAGCTTTTGTTTGAGTTCTTCGCGGGTGATGGTTTGAGTGGATTCCACGATCAAATTGGATTGGCGGGCTTCTACGTTGTAGCCTGCCTGGCGGCGACCGTGGCCATTGGAGGCAGGGAAGCCATCGATGGGGGTGCGGGACATCAGGTAATTCTTGAAGATGCCTTTTTCGACAACTGTAACGCGGCGTGCTTTGATGCCCTGATTGTCGAAGCGGTAGAAGCCGGCGAGTTCGATGGAGCCGTACTTCTTCAGTGTGGGGTCTGAGTAGACGTTGAGGAATTCAGGGAGGATCTTTTGGCCGACTTTGTCTTTGAAGGTCTGGCCGTCGTCTTCATTCTTGGTGCGCTGGCCTTCGATGCGATGGCCGAAGATTTCGTGGAAGAAGACTCCCGTAGCACGCGGAGAGAGGATGGCAGGGCCGGTGTAGGGTTCAATGACCGGGGCCAGCTTGAGCTTCATCAGGTCTTTGGTAATCTGGTCGACTTTGGCCATGACCACGTCGTCGCTGGGGAGACCTTCGAGGGTGGCGCTATGCCAGGTTTCGGCCTTGGGGAGTTCCATGCCATCGTCAGCTTTGGCGAAGCCGGATATGTAGAGGCGGTAGTAGGGTTGTGAGGTTTGAATGCGGCTTCCTTCGCTGTTGACGAAGATGCGGGTTTCGATTGAGATTGTGAGGCGGGCTTCGGCCTGATAGACGTTTCCGTAGCGTCGGAAGGGTTTGGTGTATTTGCGGACTTTGTCTTCCCAGAGTTTACGATCGAAGCCGGTCAGCTTCACAACTGGTTCCACAAAGGATTCGACTGGACCGGAGGAAAAGTCTCCGGCTTTGTCTGTGTTTTCGGCTTTGACTTTGACGTTTGTCTGGATGGCGATCCATTGCTCGATGGAGCGTTTGTAGCGTTGATCGGTTTGATACCAGATGGCAGCGCGGATGGCAGCGGGATCATCTTCAATTGGGATTGTAACCGGATTGAAGTTATCGAGCATGTTGAACATGCTGCCGCGGACAGGGTGGTAGTTATCGAGGGTGGGAGAACCGACACGGAGATCTATGTCGAGATAGCGGGTCTTATCGGGACCGTTTGAAGAAACGAGAGTACCAAAGCTACCGGTTACGCTGGCAGACTCGTACTGGGTTAATTCGTAAGCCAGATAGAAGGGTGGCGTTGGAAGCTTTTTGAAAGCGTCCCAGTTGCGCTCCATCTCTGTTTCGAGAGCTTTTAGGAGAGTTGACGAGCCGGTGGGCGTAGTTTTGGACTGCGGCATGGAATTAGGATGAATTAGCAGACGCGGCGGTTTCTAAAAGGTTATGAAACCGCCGCGAATTCATCGTAATTCAGGTTACCAATAGATCTTAAGACCGACCTGCATTTGACGTGGGTCGTTGGCCTGATTTTGAACGACGCCGAAGGTGCCGGCGTTCAAGTTAGTGCTGCCGGTGCCGAAGATGGTGCGGTTGAAGATATTGAAGCCTTCGCCGCGGAGGTCGATGCGGAGGTTTTCACCAACGCGGAAGGTCTTGGCGAGGCTGACGTTTTCAGATTGATTCCAGAAGCTGCGCAGTTTGGGGTTGAATCGGGTGGCGTTGCCGAAGGCGGCAGCAGGCTGGGCAGGGAACTGGTTAGCTGGTTTGAGGAAGCGGTCGACGTTGGGGTCGAAGCTATCGCCGGCGATGGGGGCACGCCAGTTGTCATAGCCCTCAATGAGGGGGCGTGTCTGGCCGTTAAAAATGGGGAGAGGATTGTTTCGCTGAAGGGCGATGGGGAGCCCGCTTGCGTAGGTCTGGATCGCAGCAATGCGCCAGCCGCCGAGGGCCTGATTGAGGAAGCCACCGGTTAGCCATTTGCGGCCCTTGCCGAAGGGGAGTTCGTAGATGGTGGAGAACTTGAGGGAGTGGGTTTGATCGTTCTGACCGATGGACTTTTCGAGACGGCGGTTGTAGTGATCCATGGCAGCGGCACCGTTGGCGAAGTACGTATCTGAGTCGGTGAGGAGCTTGGAGAAGACGTAGTTCCAGTTGAAGGTGATGCCATTGGACATGCGGCGGTCTGCCTTGAGGATGAAGGCATGGTAGCTGGAGTGGCCGGACTTGTCGCCATTCTGAACACCGGTGACGATATTCTGGAATTGTGGATAGGGGCGGAGGGACTGCGCGACGGTACGGAGGCGTTGGGACGTGAAGGCTGCATAGGGAGCAGTGATGCCTGCGCTGGCCGCGAGAGGTGATGCGATGTCGGCTCGCAGGATGTTGAGAGCCTGAGTGCCGCCGAAGCGTGAAACCAAGTTATCGAAGATTGAGGTGGGCACCTGATTCATGTTAAGGAGACCGGTTTGGAGGTGCGAACCAGCACTGCCGTTGTAGCCGGCTTCGATGACGAGGTTGGAGGAAACCTGGCGCTGGACGGTGAGAGTCCAAAAAGAGTTTTCGGGAGCGCGGGTGGCTTCCTGGCCCTGCCAGTAATCGACGTTCAGGCCGTTGGAGAATGCAGGGTCGAGGGATGGAGGGAGCACGTAGGCGGGAAGACCCTGATCGAGCTTGAAGGTGGGTTGAAGGCCCTGCGAGTTGTTTTCGAATTGATACTGACCGATGAAGCCGGCGAAGTGGCCGGAACCCTGGACGGCAGTGACACGAGAGAAGGATCGGCCATAGCCAGAGCGGATGGTGGTTTTGGAATCGAGCGTGTAGGCGAGGCCGATGCGTGGGCCGATGCCGCCGTACCAACCGGGGACGAGGCTGCGGGTGTTCTCGCGACCAGGGCCGAAGCCGGCAAACCAGAGAGCTCCGGGGCGGCCGTTGGCACCGGGATTGGGGCGATCTGGATTGAAGTCTGAGTATTCGTCTTTGAGGTTGGTGGGGGGCATCGTTACGTCATAACGGATGCCGTAGTTGATGGTGAGCTTCTTGCTGATACGGAAGTCGTCCTGAGCGTAGAAGCCGTAGTAGGGGAAGCGTTGGGTTACGTTACGGATAGTTTCCGTGCGGCCGAGATGTGCGTCACCGAGCAGGAAAGAAGCGAAGGAACTGCCGCCGCTGGCGGGGAAGGCGGTGGCACCGGGAACGGAGGTTCCAAGGAAGTTGAAGTCAGCACGACCGGCGATATCCTGTTGGCCGAAGCCGTCGGCATTCTGGTTTTGATAAGCGAAGCCGAACTTCATGGTGTGCGAGCCACGGATGTAGCTGAAGTCGTTTTTGAGGCCCCAACCGGGCTGATCGGTTCCATTGTAGGAAGCACCGCCCCAGCTGGAGAACTCAGTGAAGTTGATGGTGGGGAAATTCTGGTTGCAATCGACGACGTTGGCGATGCAGACTTTGTCTTTCCAGTTCTTGTCTACGTTGGCCGAGAAGCTGTTCTTGGTGAAGGTGTTTTTTGCGAAGGAGAGGTGGTTGATCATTCGCGGGGAGATGGTCCAATCGTGGGTGAGGCGATAGGCTTCGGTGTCCCAGGCCTGGAGCTGGCCGCTCCAGAGAGGTTGGGGGAGTCCGGGAGGGCCTGCTGGGCCTGGCTTGCGTCGGAATTCGGTTGTGTTCCAGAGGAAGCTGAGGCGGTGATTGTTTCCGAAAAGCTGGTCGCCTTTGACAGACCATTTGTCGGTTGGGGTGACTTCAGTGCCGCCGGTAACGAGGTAGTTCTGACGGACATAGCCGCTGGTGCCTGGGGCGAAGCCGCGATTGGGGGCGACGGCGGAGGCGAACTTGGCGATGTTGGAGGCGGTGTTGGAGAATCGGTTGGCTGGAATCTGATTGTTGGGGAAGACGCTGCGGATGTTGCCAGAGCCTGCAGGGTTGGGGCGGGTGGTACCGGGGTCGTAGATGGGGATCTGGCGGTTGGCCTGATCGACCCAGTTGGTGAAGTCGCCACGGTACATCTCCGGAGTGGGGACCGATAGGATGACGTCGTTAGCTCCGACCCGATTGCGGAAGCCTTCGAATGCGGCGAAGAAGAAGGTTTTGTTGCGGCCGTTATAGAGTTTGGGGATTACGACCGGGCCTGAGAAGGTGCCGCCGAAATCATTCTGACGATAGACAGAGCGACGGGCAGCGAAGAAGCCGCGGGCGTCCAAGGCGTCGTTGCGAAGGAAGTTGTAGACGGTGCCGTGGATATCGTTCGTGCCGGATTTAGAAGCGAAGCTCATGACGCCGCCGCCAGCCTGGCCGTATTCGGCTTTGAAGCCGTTTGTGTCAACCGAGAATTCTGTGAGGCCTTCGACTGAGGGGGTGTTGAGGGCAGCTTCGGCTGTATCGCCGGAGCGGTTGGTGCCGACGCTGTGGCCGTCGAGAGTGGCATCCCAGGCAGCTGCCTGGCCACCGCCGAGGGAGAGGCGTTGGCCGTCACCGCGGGCTTCTGCGGCAACGGCAACGAGGTTGAAGGGGCTGCGCATCGCGCCTCCTACTACGAGGGGGAGTTCGTCTACGAGCTTGTTCTGAACTTGAGTTGTAACTTTAGCGTTGTCGGTTTGAACGGCGGCAGCATTGGCTGTAACTTCGATTTGTTCTGAGACCTGGCCGAGCTGGAGTTGGAGCTCGAGGCGCACAGATGAAGATGCGGCGACGATTACGCTTTGCTGGATGTAGCGCTTGAAGCCAGTGGCGGTGACGGTGATGCGGTAAGCACCCGGGCTCAAGTTGGGGGCGGAGAATTCGCCGGTGCCTGAGGTGAGGACTTTGAACGTGCCGTTGGTGTCTCGATTGACTACTACTACTTCGGCGCCTGCGAGTGCGGCTCCGGTTTGATCTGTCACTGTGCCTGCGATTAGACCGCGTTCGCTTTGAGCGAAACTGAGTGAGGAAAAGAAAAGACTGGCCACTGCCAACCTGGCAATGTTTGTTGAGAGGCCTCTAAGCATAATTGCAGACTTTATATGTTTTGAGTTTCAATTGCAAGAACTGGATGGCGTGTCAGTAGAATAAGAGGGCATGTTGAGTACTCTTCTTTTGATCGCTGTTGTTACCGCACTGGATACGAAAGATATCCAGAGTGGCATCGATAGTGTGGCCGGAACGGGGAGGCTTTTCGTTTTGCCGGCCGGGGTTCATACCGTTGGGACGTTAAAGCTCCGGTCTGGTACTCATCTTCGATTTGCGGCTGGTGCGGTGTTGCGGATGAAGCCTATGAATGCGGATTATGCTCCTATTGAGAAACTTGGCTTTGAGCCGTTTGCAGATGTCGAGACTTCGCGATTTGAACATGCTCTATTGTTTGCCAGTGATGCCGATGGGGTGACCATCGACGGGCCGGGGAGGATTGAATGTGAACGGAGTTCTCGGGGAGGGCCGAAGCCGATCTCACTGCGGAGGTGCCGCAATATCAAGCTGGATGGCTTCACGATTGACCGGGCTCCGAATTATGCAATTAGCCTGATCGGGTGCAGCCGGGTGGATATTGGACGAGTGACAATTACTCGAAGTCTGTCTGACGGGATTGATCTGGATAGCACGAGCGATGCGCTGATTCACGATGTGGATGTGGAATCGCACGACGATGCGATTTGCTTGAAGGCGAGTCTTTCTCTGGGTGAAAAAAAGGCCACGCGCAACATAATTATTGAGCGGGCCAAGCTCAAGACCGCCAGCGTGTTCTTTAAGCTGGGGACGGAATCTTACGGGGATTTCTCGAAGATCAGGGTGAAGGGGCTGACAATGACTGGCGGGGTAGGGAACCGGCATGGCAATCCGGGAATTGCGCTGGAGACGGTGGATGGTGGCAAGATCAGCGATGTGGTGATTGAGGACGTGAAGATGGATGGAGTTGGGACGCCGATCTTTCTTCGAATTGGGGCGCGGAAAGAGCCGCCGGGCGAGTTGACTGGGATACGCTTGTTGCGGATTGAAGCGCGTGGTACCCGTCACGCGAGTGTGATTGCGGGATTGGTGGATGCGCCGATTCGTAATTTGAGTCTGGAAGAGATTCGTGTGGAGCCAGTGGGTAGCCCGGGGATGTTTGACGCAAAGCAGAGTGTGCAGGAAACGAGGAGTGCCTATCCGGAACCGATTCAGTTCGGGCCGATTCCCGCTTCAGCTTTTTTCTTTCGGCATGTGGCTGGGTTGCGATTGAGTGAAGTGCACTACTCGAAACCGGCAGCCTCGCCTGCCGTGTTGCTGGATCAGGTGACTGGTGGCTGGCCCACGTGTAAGCAGATCGACTCGACGCGGGGCGCTTGCGAGGGGAATTTTTCCAAGAAGAAACCCTAGCCAGGTAACGGACTCATGCGGCTCATTATTCAATCCTAAACGCGACAATTTTCGTGTCTAGTTTACTCATGGGGGCCCTGTGACCACCTGCGGCGATGACAATGTACTCTTTACCTTCCTCGACAAAGGTCATGGGTGTGGCTCTCGCGCTGGTAGGTAGTTGCCATTGTCCCAATTGCCTGCCGGTGCGTGGATCGAAGGCACGGAGAAAGGGGCTGAATTCAGCACCGATGAAGAGTAAACCTTTGCTGCTGATGGCGGGTCCACCGAGATTAGGCCATTCGCCTAGCGGGACTTTCCAGGCAATATCGCCCGTGTCCGCTTTGATCCCGACGAGACTACCCCAGGGGGTAGCGGCGCAAGGTTTGCCGTTCGGCGAGGTGAAGAATCTGCGGCTCATGGCGAAGTCTGTGCCCTTTTGTTCTGTGGTCTCGCGGTCTGGGTGTTTGGATCGTTCTTCGCGGAAGTTGGACTTTGGGATGAGTGTGATGATTGCCGGGAGATCGTTGACTGGAGCGATGAGGATGCCATCTCTTTTGGCCCATGTGAGGCCGCCCCAATGCATTCCGCCGATGTTGCCGGGGACGACGAGTGTGCCTCGTTCACTGGGCGGAGTGAAGATGCCTTCGTTCCGCAAGTTCTTCAGAGTTTCGATGCAGGACTGGCGGTCTTCTGTTGTCACAATGTCGCTTTCTTTTATGTGGTGACGAACGAGCGCGGCGGGTTTGAGAGGGAATGGTTGGGTGGGTGAACTGGATTCGCCGGCCACGTCGCTTTGGGGGACCTTGCGCTCTTCTACGCCGAAGATCGGTTTGCCGGTGAGGCGGTTCAGAAGAAAGAGGTGACCAGTCTTGGAGCCAATGGCAATGGCCTTTCTGCCCTTGTGTTCATAGAGCTCAGGTGGGGAAGCGACATCGTAATCCCAGATGTCGTGATGAACGGTCTGGAAGCTCCAAACGACCTTGCCAGTCTTCCCATCGAGTGCGACGAGGCTGTTGGCGTGACGGTTATCGCCGGGACGTTTGCCGCCGTAATAGTCTGGGCTTGCGCTGCCGACTGGAAGAAAAACCAAGCCCGTGGATTCGTCGGCGACAATGCGGCTCCAGGTATTGGCTCCGCCAGCCTGGGTATTTTCGTCGAGCGGGTGGAAGGTCCAGCGTAGGGCACCTGTGTAGATATCAAATGCGCGGACTTCCCCACTCGCCATATCGAAGCGGCTGTTATCGGCGATGGCGCTGCCGGTGATTACGAGATCTCGGAAGATGGCCGGGGGGCTGGTGATTTCGTATTCGCCGACGTATTGCGGAGCGCGCCTGAGCCCTTTGGTGAGATCGATTTCGCCTTTGTTGCCGAAGCCAGAACAGAGTTTGCCGGTTTTAGATTCGATGCAAACGAGGCGGCCATCGACAGTGCCTGTGTAGAGTTTCTCTCTATGAAAGGTGAGGCCCCGGCTGACGAAGTCGCCATAGTTGCCTTTCGGGTTGATGTTGAGGTTGATACGCCAAAGTTCTTTGCCCGTCGTAGATTCGAGGGCAGCTATGGTGCCCCAAGGAGTGGAGATGAAGAGGCGACCTTTGGCGTAAACCGGCGTGACTTCGAGGGCTGGGGGCGAACCCCCACCGCTGGCGTTCTCCAGCGAGTCATGCGTATCGTAGATCCACGCCTGCTTTAGCTTTGGAGTCTGAGCCCAAAGCACATCGATCATGAGCAGCAATAGGAGCAGTGGCATAGTCGGTACGGGACGAAGCTGGCTAGCGTTGGGAGAGCGGATTGATTCTTTGCCGTGAAAGCATGTCGAAGGCGTCGCCGGGCTGCAGGAAGTAATGGCGCTTCTCGTCTGGTTTGTATTTGCGGGCAGCGTCGTAGATGGCTACTTTGCTGACGCCGAGAACTTCAAAGCGGTCCTGCTTAACGATGATGGCTGTGCCTTCGTCGAGGCCAATGCCCAGCAAATCCGGGTGTTTGGTGATAACTTGCCAGAGGTCGTTTTCTCTATTGCGCTTGAGCAGGTGCTGATCGATTGCAGCGTGGCGGAGGTATCCAAAGCCGCGTTCGTAACCTGGGGCGATCATGGTTTCGTTACCGGTTTTGGAGCCGCGTACGAGGTATGAACCCTGAATGGTGGCTCCGGCTGAAGTGCCACCGATGACTCCGCCACGATTGAGTACGTTTTGGAATTCGCGTTCGGTTTTGGTGCCTTCGTAGCTGTCGACGATGCGCCACTGGCGGCCACCGCCGAACCAGACTGCTTTGGCTCTTTTGAGTGGCGCTACAAAGTCATCGGTATCGGCCACTTTTTTGTCTCTTGTGTGGAGAACCGTTACGTCAGTGAAGCCGGCACGCTTGAGGAAGTCTCCGGCGTTATCCTTTGGCTCTGTCTCGGAAGCGGCAGGGATGTAGACGACGGGGGAGTCCGGCCCTCCGGCCAGGGCTATGAATCGTTGCCAGATTTCGGGGCCTATGGCTCCGCCGCCTACGATTACGAGGTTGCCCTTGTCAGGGCCGTATTGTCCTGCACTGAGGGTGATGGCGCAGAGCAGAAAGCGAAAGATCATGAGAGGCCTTCGAGGGCACCGGTGCTGTCACCGAAGCTCTTCTCTTCAATGCCCATGCGATGGAGCATGGCGAGGTGGAGATTGCAGAGTGGGGTTTTCTCTGGGGCTCGAAGCCGGCGACCGGTGCGTATGGCACCTTTGCCTTTGCCGGCGAGGATGAGCGGAAGATTTTCAACTGTGTGACTGTTGCCGTCCTTGAGGGTGCCACCGAAGAGGATCATCGAATTGTCGAGCAGTGAGGTGCCGCCTTCGTCGAGGCTCTTCATCCGATTCAAGAAGTAGGCCATTTGTTCGGTATGCCAGTTGATGATTTTCTCGTACTGCTCACGCTGGGCGGGGATGTTGCGGTGATGGGAGAGGCCGTGGAAGCTGCCCTTGACACCATTCAAGAAACCGTAGTCTTGCGAGCTTTGCGCATCGCCAAACATGAAGGTGGAGATACGGGTGCTGTCGGTCCAGAAGGAGAGGATCATCAGGTCGAGCATGAGGCGAACGTGCTCGGCGTGAGTGTCGGGGATGCCGGGGCGCGGACGATCCAGTGGGAATTTGCCGGCATTGATCCAGCGTTTTTGCGGGCGCATGGAGGCTTCAAGGCGGCGCTCGACGGAGCGTACTGATTCGAAGTACTCGTCGAGGCGGGCCTGGTCTGAGGTGCTGCCTTTCTGGCGAAGGGACCTGGCTTGATCGAGGACGGCATCGAGGACGCTTGAGTCGTCACGCTGGAGGGACTCGATAAGTGAGTGGTGCTTAGAGTCCAGCCCTGAGACTACTTTTGCTCGCGGGTTTCGGAAGAGACGGTCGAAGGCGAGTTGCGGAATGATCTCTTTGGGGACCGGAGACTTGGGGTCTGCCCAGGAGAGGAAGGAGCCGAGAGCGCGGGGGAAGCCGCCGCCGGCTGTGTCGATACCGGTGCGTGGGGAATCGATGCCGAGTTCGAAGCTGGGTAGGGGAGTGTTCAGGCCGATGCGCTGGGCGGCCAGTTGATCGATGGTTGTGCCGCCGGAGTCGAGGTCGCTGCCGACGGTTCGCTCTACGTAGCCGCCGGAGAGCCAGGCGGGGACTTTGGGCCAGTGGCCGTTGCGGCCGATGGTGTTTTTGTGCCAGAGATTTTCGAGCAGTATGAAGTCGTCGCGGAGGCCTTCGAGAGGCTTGAGGTGCGGGGTGATTTCGTACTGCTTTTCGTCGTCACCGGGAGGGGTCCAATGGTCGGGGCGCACACCGTTGGGCATGAAGAGGAAGGCCATCCGGAGGGGTGGTTCTTTGAGGCGTTCTTCGGATGGGGCGGCCTTCAGGGATTCAAGCCAGGGGAGAGCAAGGCTTGCGCCAGCGCCTCTGAGGATCATGCGACGGGAAAGTTTGCGCACCATAAATTGTTCCTAGACTAACAAAATCACTTGTCGCCGAGAAGGCGAGTTCGTATTGGTTTGGTGGATGTCGTGGAAGACATGGAGACTGCTGTGCCTGCCTGATGATTGCGGAAGGGACTGCTTAAAACAATTTCGTGAATGAGCAGACGGGCGCTGGCGTTGTTCTGGTTGAGCTTGTCGACGATGCGCTGGATGGTGCACTGATCGGAATCGGAGATGCCGCGGCCTAGGGCGTAGCCGAGCACTTTGCCGCTGATGTGGCGCAGGAATTCTTCTTTGCGGCTGAGAAGGATGTTGCGCAACTCAACGGGCCCGTCAAAGGATTCACCCGAGGGTAAGGTGCCCTTGGTGTCGACGGGGCCTTCTCGCAGACGGCCCATCCAGTCGAAAGTTTCGAGGCCGAAGCCGATGGGGTCCATGAGGTTGTGGCAACTGGCGCAGGCCGCATCCGCGCGATGGCGGGAGAGGATCTGGCGCATGCTGAGGCCCTTCTCTGACTTTGCTGCTGTCTCAAGGGTTGGGACGTTTGGTGGAGGCGGTGGAACTGGGGTGCCGAGCATGGTTTCGAGAACCCAGGCTCCGCGCAGGACCGGACTGGCGAGCTTGTAGTGCGATGTCATGGCGAGAACAGAAGCCATGCCAAGGACACCGCCTCTGCGGTTGTCGGGCCACTCAACTTGTTTGAATTGGTCGCCGAGTTGGGTTTTGACCTGAGTTTCCACTTGATAGAACTTGGCGAGCCTTGCCGTCATAAAGGTGTAGTTGGCGTTGATCAGCTCGAGCAGGCTGCGGCCGTTTGCGAGGATGTGCTGGAAGAGGAGCACCGGTTCTTCGCGAAGGTCAGCGGCGACCTCTGGGGTGTAGTAATGCTGGAGCTCTGTGAGCAAAGGGACGACTCTGCCGCCGACTTCCTGCGTGCCGAGCCACTGGCCAACGAAGCTGTTGGCGAAGGAGCGGGAGCGAGGGTCGTCGAGCAAACGATCGACTTGTTGCTTTAGAATTGCGGTGTCCTGGAGACGGCCTTGTGCGGCGAGTTGGAGGAGTTCCTGGTCTGGCATGGTGGACCACAAGAAGTACGAAAGTCGCGAGGCCATGTCGTATTGACCAACTGGCTGGGTGGCGGTTTGTGAATCGCGACCTTCGATGCGGAAGAGGAAACGCGGAGAGACGAGGGCTGCTTTGAGGGCCATCTTGACGGCTTCCTCGTAGGGGTCGCCTCGCTCGACTGCTCGCTGATAGATGCTGAAAAATCGATCCACATCGGTGGAGTCGACAGGGCGTCGGTAAGCTTTGGTGAGGAAGCTGGTGAGCAGGCGGCGGGTGGCGCGGGTGGCGTCGATCGGCGACTCGCCGGGTTCCAGGCCGAAGAGCCGGTAGTGGAGCGCACGCTTGTCCTGGGCGATGGCTTCCTGTTTTTGTTCGACCGTTAAACTGTAGAATTCCAGCGGTTGATCGCCGGCCGTGATACGGACGGTGTGGACGCCTCGGGTAAGGGGACTCGTGGCGATGCGGGTGGTGGGGCCTCCGTTGGAATCGCGAGCATAGGAGAGCGTGGTGGGTGGGCCATCGTCCACATGCACCTGGAGCTGGAATGGGGTTTGTCTGGGCCTTTCTACTGAGACTCGCAAGTTGTAGGTGCCTTCGACGAAGATTGCTACTTCGGTTGAGAGGGTCTGCGCTGGAGTTAGCGTCCGGCCTGGTTTGACCGAGGGCAGAGGCGGGTTCATCTCTGAGGAGGGGAAGAGTTTGCTGACAGGCTGGGTGATGATGACGCGATCGAGGATCTTTTGGGCTGCTTCGAGATAACGCTCGAGAAGCATGGGAGGGATGTAGAGGGTTTCGCCGTTGGTGTCGAAGCCGTTGCCGCCGGATTCATCGGCGGGGAAGAGGTCTGCAGCAACTACGTCTACGCCGAGGAGGTCTCGAATGGTGTTGTGAAATTCGCGACGATTGAGACGTCGGGGGGCGATGGCACCGGCGCTTTCGCCGGCGCTGCAGGCGGTCTTGCGGAGTTGTTCGTCGATCCAGGTTGAGACTCGCAGGCGGTCTGCTTCGGTGAGCTTGGATGCCATGGGCGGCATGGTGCGGTTGCGCAATTGGGTGGCGACGTCGCGCCAGAGCATTCGGCTCTGGTTGAGGTCTTCTGCGGTTTGGGCTTTAAGAAAATTGAGACGATTTTTAGGGTTGGCAGGGTTGTGACAGGCGGAGCAGTTTTGTTCGAGGACGGGCTTGAGGTCTTTGGCGAAATCGTCTGCTGAGTTGGCAGAGATTAGAGCAAAGAAAAGCGATAGAGTTGCGCGCACACTGCAACTCTATCGCTTTTCGGTGAAGTTATGCTTTGGCGATTTGTCGCAGAACGTAGGGCATGATGCCGCCGCTGCGGAAGTATAGAACTTCGACCGGAGTATCGATGCGTACCTTGACGGTGAAGGTCTTGGTGCCACCATCGGCTGTCTTGACGGTGACGCTGGCGAGCTTGTCGCCCTGCGCTGCATCTGAAACGCCGGAGATCGAATATGTTTCGGTGCCGTTGAGGCCCAGCGTTTGACGGCTTTCGCCGGGGAGGAACTCGCAGGGGAGGACGCCCATGCCAACGAGGTTCGAGCGGTGGATGCGCTCGAAGCTTTCGGCGATGACTGCTTTGACGCCGAGGAGGTTGGTGCCCTTGGCGGCCCAGTCACGGGATGAGCCAGAGCCATATTCTTTGCCTGCGATGACGATGAGCGAGGTGCCTTCGGCCTGGTACTTGACCGAGGCATCGTAGATGCTCATCTGTTCGCCGGAGGGGACGTGTTTGGTGAAGCCACCTTCGACGCCGCTGAGCATTTCGTTCTTGAGGCGGACGTTGGCGAAGGTGCCGCGGGTCATCACTTCGTCGTTGCCGCGGCGTGCGCCGTAGCCGTTGAAGTCTGAGGGGGCGACGCCGAGGCTCATCAGGTATTGGCCGGCTGGGGAATCCTTCTTGAAGGAGCCTGCGGGTGAGATGTGATCGGTGGTGATGGAGTCACCGAGGACGCAGAGCGGATAGAGGCCCGCTAGATCTTCGATGGGGGCGCTGGGGTCCTTCATGTTTTCGAAGTAGGGCGGGTGCTTGATGTAGGTTGAGTCTTTGTCCCAGGCGAAGAGGTCGCCGGTGGGGGTCTTCATGCTCTTCCATTGATCGGTGCCTTCGAAGACGAATTCATATTCGCGACGGAATTGATCTGCGGTGACGAACTGGCCGACGGCGGCGGCGACTTCTTCCTGAGAGGGCCAGACATCCTTGAGATAGACATCTTCGCCGTCTTTGCCTTTGCCGAGGGGTTCTTTGGTTAGATCGATGTCGACGCGGCCGGCTAGAGCGTAGGCGACCACGAGAGGAGGAGAGGCGAGGTAGTTGGCGCGAACTTGTGCGTTGACGCGGCCTTCGAAGTTGCGGTTGCCGCTGAGGACTGCGGCGACGACCATGTTGTTATCTGCGACGGCCTGGCTGACGGTTTCAGGCAGAGGACCGCTATTGCCGATGCAGGTGGTGCAGCCGTAGCCGACTAGGTTGAAACGGAGCTGGTTGAGGTAGGGGGTGAGGCCACTCTCGTTGAGGTATTCGGTGACGACGCGGGAGCCGGGGGCGAGGGAGGACTTTACCCAGGGTTTGGTCATGAGGCCCTTTTCGACGGCTTTCTTAGCGAGGAGGCCAGCGCCGATCATGACGCTGGGGTTGGAGGTGTTGGTGCAGCTTGTGATGGCGGCGATGACTACTGCGCCTTCGGGCATGCTGGAAGTTTCACCGAACATTTCTACGTCGACGCTCTTGGGCTCTGAGGTGAGAGTGGAGAGGAAGTTCGACTTGACGCCTGAGAGGGAGACGCGATCCTGCGGGCGCTTGGGGCCGGCGAGGGAGGGCTCAACGCTGTCGAGATCGAGTTCGAGGACGTCGTTGAATTCAGGCTCGGGAGTGCCAGCTTCGAGGAACATGCCTTGTTCTTTGTAGTAGGCTTCGGCGAGTTCGACGAGGTGCTTGGGCCGGTTGGAGAGGCGCATGTAGTCGAGGCTCTTGACGTCGATGGGGAAGAAGCCGATGGTGGCACCGTATTCTGGGGCCATGTTGGCGATGGTGGCACGGTCTGCGAGGCTGAGCGCGGGCATGCCGGGGCCGAAGAATTCAACGAACTTGCCAACGACGCCGCGCTTGCGCAGCATCTGGGTGACGGTGAGGACGAGGTCTGTGGCGGTGGCACCGGCGGCGAGTTTGCCGTGGAGCTTGAAGCCGACGACTTCCGGCAGGAGCATCGACATCGGCTGGCCGAGCATGCAGGCTTCTGCTTCAATGCCGCCTACGCCCCAACCGACGACGCCGAGGCCGTTGATCATGGTGGTGTGTGAGTCTGTGCCGACGAGGGTGTCGGGATAGGCTTGAGCCTTTTCTTCGTTGACGAAGACTACGGGGGCGAGGTATTCGAGATTGACCTGGTGGACGATGCCGGTGCCTGGGGGCACGGCGCGGAAATTGCGGAAGGCTTTCTGGGCCCAACGGAGGAGGGCGTAGCGCTCGCTGTTGCGCTGGAACTCGAGGAGGACGTTGAGATCGAAGGAGTCTTTTGCGCCGTAGTTGTCTACCTGTACGGAGTGGTCAATGACGAGGTCGACGGGAATGAGAGGGTTGGCCAGTGTTGGATCGGCGCCCATCTTGAGGAGAGCGTCGCGCATGGCTGCGAGGTCGACTACGCAGGGTACGCCGGTGAAGTCCTGAAGGAGAACACGCGAGGGGCGGTAGTTGATTTCCTGAGGGGTTGCCTTGAGGTCCCACTTGGCGACATATTCGATGTCGCTCTTCTTGACGGTGAGGTCGTCTTCAAATCGAAGGAGATTTTCGATCAGGATGCGGATGGATACTGGAATCCGCTGCATGTTGAAGCCGGCTTTTGCGAGAGCCGCTAATTTGTAGATTTCATAGGTGCGTCCGCCAACGGTCAAGGCCGAGGCGGCGCCGAAAGAGTTCCGAGTGCTCATAGTAGGAATCTAATAGTGTATCGCGTGGACCATGAAACGGCGTTTGTCCTGCTATGCTCAATGATTCATGCAGCAGACCACTGATTCTGCCAATCCATTTCACGATGCTTTAAGGTTTGAGCGGCGAATTCCGCCGTGCAGTGTCCTGATTTTTGGCGCAAACGGCGATTTGACGATGCGAAAGCTCTTGCCAGCTCTTTATCGACTGGCATATGAGCGAAAGCTCCCGAGCGGATTTTCGATCGTGGGCAACTCACGAACGTCAATGAGCAATGAGCAGTTTCGCGAGAAGATGCGCGTAAGCGTTCAGAAATTTATTGAGAATTCTCCATTCGATGAGGCTCTCTGGGAAGATTTCGCCAAGGGTATTTTTTATGTCGCGGGTGATATTTCGGATCCGTCCTGTTATGCCGCGCTGAAGGTACAACTGGATGAAATCGAGCGAGACCGTGGGACGGGCGGGAATGTTCTGTTTTATCTTTCGACGCAGCCGAGTTTCTACGCGAGTGTCGTTGAGCAGATTGGGGCGGCAGGTTTAGCGCAGCATCCGGGTGGGGCGTGGCGGCGGGTTGTGATCGAGAAACCATTTGGTCATGATCTGGCCAGCGCCAAGGAATTGAACCGCCGGATCAGCGCTGTCCTGGCAGAACGCGATGTTTACCGGATCGATCATTACCTGGGAAAAGAAACCGTTCAGAATGTACTGGCCTTCCGTTTTGGCAATACGATTTTCGAGCCGTTGTGGAATCGGCAGTACATCAGCCATGTGCAGGTGACTGCGGCAGAGAGTATCGGAGTGGAGGGGCGCGGCGCGTATTACCAGGAAGCTGGCGCTTTGCGCGACATGATCCAAAATCACCTGTTGCAGGTGATGGCGACGGTGACGATGGAAGCGCCGCCGTACTTTGATTCCGATGCTGTTCGGGATGAGCGGGCTAAGCTGTTGCGTTCGATTCGGATACTTAAGCCGCATGAGGTGGATAGTCATGCCGTAAAGGGGCAGTATGGCCCGGCACGAGTGGGCAATGCGGATCTTCCAGGATTCCGGCAAGAACAAGGAGTGAGCCCGGAAGCACAGACGGACACTTATGCGGCTGTCACCTTCTTTGTGGATAACTGGCGGTGGGCCGGAGTACCGTTTTATGTGCGCACGGGAAAGCGGATGCCCAAGCGAGTGACCGATATTGCGATTCGTTTTAACACCGCGCCGCTGTCGTTGTTTTCCTCAAGCCCGGGTGCATCCGATTCGCCACTGGCTGCGCCGAATCTGCTGATTTTGAGGATTCAGCCGGATGAGGGAATTTCTTTACGATTTCAATCGAAGGATCCTTCTGGCGGCGGGATGAAACTTCGACCGGTATCGATGGACTTCAACTACGGTTCGAGCTTCGGATCCCGAACTCCGTCAGCCTACGAGACACTGTTGCTGGATGCTCTTGCCGGTGACAGCACTCTCTATACGCGGCAGGACATGGTGGAAGCGAGTTGGCGGGCGGTAGAGCCGATTCAGAATCATTGGCTCGAAAACAAATTCGACTTCCCGAATTACGAAGCCGGGAGTTGGGGGCCGAAGGCGAGTGACGAGATGTTGGCGCGGCGCGGACACGAATGGAGGATCCCTTGAGCAGCGCCTCAGTCAATACAGCGCAACTGCTCAAGGATCTGGGCGGCTTGTGGACGCAATTGGGTAAAGAAGAAAGCGAAGGTTCCGATCGCTCGGCTGGGGTGCTGCGTGCGGTTACGATGACCTTCATTCTTGGCGTTGAGGAGGGCGATGATGAAGTGGCTGCCGGTGAAGCTCTTGCACTGCTGATGCATGAGCATCCGAGCCGGGCGATTGTTTTGAAGCTACGCTCGCAGGCTGATGCGGAACTGGACGGGCGGGCTTTTGCACAGTGCTGGATGCCCTTTGGGCGCCGGCATCAAATCTGTTGCGAACAGATCGAATTGAGCGCGGGAAGTAGATCGTTTGAAGATACGGTTTCGCTCTTACATGGGCTTATTGCGCCGGACCTTCCTGTCGTGTTCTGGTGCCGGAGCGCAAAGCTCTTTGACCACCCTGCTTATCCAGAAATTGAAGCGATGGCAGATAAGGTAATTGTGGATAGCCGGTCGCTATCGAATCCGCTTGAATCTTTGCGCTTGCTGAATCGTGAGGTTCATGCCGGACATCTCTATGGTGACCTTACCTGGACGCGACTCACCCGTTGGAGGCAAACTGTCTCGAATGTGTTTGAGCGTATGGACTGTAAGGGCTTTTTTCAGAACCTGGATCGTGTGGAAATTCGTTACGCACACGTTCCCGAGCCGATTGCCGTGGAGTATCTTGCCGCCTGGTTGAAGTCTGTGCTTGGTTCTCAATTTCAGGTGGATCGGGTGCATCGTCCGTCAGAAGCCTCGTGGCAGATTCAGGGTTTGTGTTTTGTAACCGCGTTGGCGGACATTGTCATTGAGCGGACGGAGAAAAGCATCGTGGAGACCCATATTCAGAAGTTTTCCACGCGCACAGTGTTTGAAGAACTGGATGAGCCCCGGCTTGTTCGAGAAGAGTTATCGATTTTAGAGCGGGATCCCATTCTCGCCCGCGTTTTAGAAATTGCATCCCAAAGTTAAGCATGTCGTCCCATCTACATATTTTTGCCAGCCCTGAACTAGCAGCCAAAGCCTGCGCTGAACGAATCGCTGAAGTTGTTAAAGAAAGTCTGGAGCTGCGCGGAGTTTCGCGTATTGCACTCTCGGGCGGATCTTCGCCCAAAATGATGTTTGGAGCACTGGCCAAGATGCCGGTGGATTGGGAACATGTCTGGCTGTACTGGGTGGATGAGCGGGTGGTTCCGCCAGACCATCCAGACTCCAACTACAAAATGGCGATGGAGAATCTGATCCTGCCGGCAGGGATTCCGATTCAACATTTAAATCGAATTGCCGGGGAGCGGTATCCCGAAGAAGCGTCTGCCCATTACATTTCAGAGATTCGTGTGGACTTTAAATTAAAGGAAGGGCAGCTTCCCAAATTTGACCTGGTGCATCGCGGCATGGGGCCGGATTCGCATACGGCGAGTTTGTTTCCAGGAGATCCGCTGATTGAAGACGATTATGAGATTGCGGCGAGTACCTATGTTGAAAAGTTCAATTCTCACCGGGTGACCCTGTTGCCGGGAGTGTTGAAGGCGGCTCGGCATACCGTGATCCTTGCTGCTGGTGCTGACAAGGCTGGCGCGCTCTGGGATGTGTTGGAGGGTAAAACCGACGTGATGGCCCATCCCTGCCAGATTGCGGCGAAGCCTCCGTACCCGACCGAGTGGTTTGTCGACGAAGCCGCCACGAAACTGCTGCGCAAGAAATCCTGAGATTATTCGCGTGTTCACGCGACTACTCAGTATTGGTTGAAGCGATCTATCTCCTGCTTGCTTGCTGGATGATCGTTAGTGGCATAGACGATCTTTGGCTCGACTTCTGTTATCTGGCTGGCCGGATCGCAAAACCACGCACCGCTACTGAGACACATCCCTCCACCACAACCGTTCCTCCTCCGGGTGACCCAGCAGGGCTTGGCGAAAGTTTGATCGCTCTATGGATTCCCGCCTGGCGCGAGGATACGGTAATTGCCCGGATGGTGGCGCATAACGTGGCCTCTATTCGATACCGGCGCTATCACATCTTTCTTGGTACCTATCCGAACGACGGTGCAACCCTTGATGTATTGCGGCAACTCGAGCAACAGTATTCGAATCTGCATGTATCGCTGACTCCGCACGACGGACCGACTTCGAAGGCCGATAACCTGAACTGGATATATCAGAATCTCTGTCTGGTTGAGGAGCGGATTGGGGAAGAATTTGAGATTGTGGTGATTCATGACAGCGAGGATTTGATCCATCCCGAGGAGTTCCGCTGGTTGAATCACTACTGCCGCGATTATGATTTTGTCCAGATCCCGGTGCTTGGTTTGCCAACACCCTGGTGGGAGTTGACGCATGGGATTTATTGCGATGAGTTTGCCGAAACCCAGCAGAAGGATTTGCCGACGAGGAACCGGATGGGTGGCTTTGCTCCGTCCTGTGGGGTTGGTACCGGTTATCGACGGAAGGCCCTGGGGAGGCTGGCGGAGGCTGAATCGAACCGTCTATTTGAACCTGACAGTTTGACAGAAGATTACCTGAATGGTCTACGGATGCACCGGTTGGGGATGAGGCAGATTTATCTTCCAGTGGCCTGGGTAAATGGGCAACCGGTTGCGACTCGCGAGTATTTTCCGCGGCGATTCTATGCATCTGTTCGTCAGCGGACGCGTTGGGTGACGGGTATTTCGCTTCAAACCTGGCAGAAGGTGGGATGGTCTTCGGATTGGAAGGAAAACTATTGGCTTTGGCGTGACCGGAAAGGTTTGATTGGGAATCCATTGAGCCTGGTTGCCAATGTGTTGCTGGTTTTGGGGCTGGCTGGGTATGTTCCTGCGCTTGAGGGGCAGCTGTTGATGGTTACCTCTATTGGCCTGGTGTTGCAGTGCCTGCGGATGTGGTGGCGCATGTATTTTACCGCCCGCGTTTATGGGGCGGGTTACGCCGCTTTGGTGCCAGTGCGAATCCCGTGGTCGAATCTTGTGAATACGCTGGCGACGATTTCCGCATTGTCGAGGTTTGTCAAGGCGCGGTGGCGTCATGAGCCGCTGGTTTGGCTCAAGACAGAACATGCGTACCCGAATCGTGAAGCACTAAATCCGTATACACGCCGGTTGGGTGAGGTGTTGACGGATCTTCGATTCCTGACTTTGAATCAGCTTGAAGAATCGCTGGCAAGAAGGCCTGAAGGAGTTCGGATTGGCGAGCATCTGGTTGCGGAAGCGCTCATCACAGAAGAGCAATTGTATGATGGGCTGGCGGTGTTATCCGGATATGAAACCGCTCAAATTCCGGTTGGGGATCTCGAGATTGCGATTGCCCGCAGCCTGCCTCGCAGTTTGATGCAGGAGGCGCGATTGCAGCCCGTGCGTTTGAGTGCCGGCAATCTGGTTGTGGCCAGTTCTGAGATTCCGAATGCATCGCTGCTGGAGGATGTGCGGCGATTTACAAAGCGAGACCCTGTCATATTGCTTGTTACCCCTGCGAATCTTGAGCAATTGCAGTCTTTTGTTGAGGCTCCGGTGCTTCTGGATTCTGCAGCGTAGCCTATAATGACAGTTTCCCTTTTATATGTCCTCAACACTCGATCAATACCGTGAAGCAAAGCAAAGCTGGTTGAAGCTGCGAAACCAGGCAAAGAAAGAACTCATTACACGTTTCCATGAAGTGGCTGCAGAACTGAACCAGATCCAGCGTGAACTGCTTGAAGACTTTGGTGAGAAGGTTGCGTTGCCAGCGAAGCCGAAGAAGGCTGCTGCGAAAAAGCTAGTTGCCGTTGTCTCTGCGCCGGTTGCTCCGAAGGCTGTTGTACCAAAGCAGTCTCCGGCCATTGCCGCTCTGCACAAGAAGCTTGACGGGCAACAGAAGAAGCTGGCTGAAGCCAAGGCAGCAGGAAAGCCAACGAAGGCGATCGAAGACCGGATCTACGAGATCGAAGACGATATCCGGCTTGCCGATAGCTAGAGCCAGGTGCGGATGAACAGGGCGGCTGTCATGAGAAAGCCGATTGCTATGACCGAATTTTTCACAGTCTTTCTCCCGACTTTGCGGGCCGCTCCGGCGCCCAGATAGCCGCCGCTCACTGTGCCCACTGTCATTACGAGTGCGTAGGGCCAGGAAACTAATCCGGTTGATACGAAATAGATTGCCGCGATGCCGTTGATGCAGGTTGCGAAAGTGTTCTTGAGACCGTTCATCTGGTGGATGTCTGTCAAGCCCATAATGCTTAGTGCGGCCAGCATCAGGATTCCGATGCCCGCTCCAAAATAGCCTCCATAGAGTGCAACCAGAAATTGGAAGCTCATGGCGCCCCATAACCAGGTGGATGAGATGTTTAGGGTTGGATCGTTTGTTTTGAGTTTGCGCTGGATGGGATCCTGGGCCAGAAAGAGAAGCGTTGCAAACAAGATCAGCAAAGGTACAAGACGATCGAAGACACCTGGGGGTGTAATTCGTAGAAGCAGCGCGCCGATGATGCCGCCGACCAGGCTTGGGATGATCAAGAGGAGCATCTGGCGGTTCAATCCACGCATTTCTGCACGGTAGCCCCAGAGTGAACCGATCGAGCCGGGCCACATCGCCAGCGTATTGGTGGCATTTGCGACTACCGACGGGACACCGAGCCAGACCAGCGCTGGGAATGACACGAGGGTGCCGCCGCCGGCTACTGAATTGATGGCACCGGCGATGAATGCCGCGGCAAAAGCAACGAGGATTTGGAAGAGGTTCAGGTTCAGGTCAGGCATCAGACTCAACTCAGATTCTTACATGCTGTGAGGGCTATTCTGGAGAAGTCATGAAATTTACGTTTGGCCTGGTTTGCGTGGCAGCGATTGCTTTTGCCCAGACTCCGCGATTTACCGATTCGGCTCGCAGAGACAAGTTGATGGGCATGGTCTCGAAGACGGATGCGCTTTTTGAGAAGTACTTTACCGAGCGCCAGATTCCAGGGCTGGTTTATGGAATCGTTGTGGATCAGGAAGTGGTGCATATCAAGGGTTTTGGGATCAGCAACACGGAAACGAAGGCGGCCGTTGGCCCTGAGACGATGTTTCGGATTGCGTCGATGACGAAGAGCTTTACGGCGCTAGCTATTTTGAAGTTGCGCGATGCGGGAAAGCTGTCGCTCGATGACGCTGTGTCTCGTTGGGTTCCCGAGATTGCAGGCCTGGCCTATCCAACGAAAGATAGTGCGCCGCTTACCGTGAGGCAATTGCTGACTCATGGGGCGGGTTTCCCGGAAGACAATCCCTGGGGGGACCGGCAACTGGCAATTCCCGATCGTGAATTCTCACGATGGATCGATCAGGGGATTCCGTTTTCGACGCCACCCGACACGAGCTATGAATATTCAAATTATGGGTTTGCCCTGCTGGGCAGGATTGTGGCCAAGGCATCCGGCCAGAGCTATGAACAGTATCTGAATCGTGAGATCTTGCGGCCGATGGGGCTGAAGTCTGCGACGCTTGAGCCATCGAGGAAACATGCGATTGGTTATGGCCGTCGTGATGGGAAGCTGTTTGAGATTCCATCGCTTGCACATGGTTCGTTTGGGGCCATGGGTGGGCTTGTGATCGATGCGAGGGAGCTTGGGCGTTATGTGGCCTTTCACCTGTCGGCAGAGCCGGCGCGGGATGAGGCTGAAGCCGGGCCGGTAAAGCGCAGCTCGGTTCGCGAGATGCAGCGGCAGTGGCGGACATCTTCGTTTTCGGCAAGTGGCGGAACGGAGTTGCGGGCAAATGCTTCCGGTTATGGCTATGGCCTCAGTGTGAGCCGGGATTGCCGCTTCTCCCGGGTGGTTGCTCACGGAGGCGGTTTGCCTGGTTTTGGCTCGTATATGATGTGGCTGCCTGAATATGGAGTCGGCATGTTTGCTATGGCTAATCTCACCTATGCAGGGCCAGCTGCACCGATGCGTGAGGCTCTGGAGGTGATGGCGCAGGCGGGAGCATTGAAGCCTCGTAGTTTGCCTGTGTCGCCTATTTTGAAGTCGACCCAGCAGGCATTGATCCAGCTCTGGAATCAGTGGAGCGATGCCGGTCTCGATCAGATTGCCGCTGACAATCTTTATCTCGATCAACCTCGTGCGAGCATTGCTGCTGGTGTGGCTGAACTCAAGAAGAAGTACTCCGGCTGCAGCCCGGATGGCGAGCTGAAGCCGGAGAATTGGCTGCGGGGCGAGTTTGGCCTTGACTGCAAGGAGGGCTCAGTGAAGGTGACGTTTACGCTAGCTCCAACGAAGGTTCCCAAAGTGCAGGCGCTGCGATTTAGCGGGGTAGGAAAACCGAGCGAGGTATTGCTTGGCCTTGCTGCCTCAAAGGCCGCTGAAAGCCCCTACGGTAAATGTAGCGTTGGCGAGGTGGTATCAGGAGAGGGTGTGGATTCTGCGACCTTCAAGATTGGCTGCCGCAACGGTGAAGCACTTATGTCTCTGCGCGAGGCAAAGGCGACGTTTAGTCGTGCACCTGGGCAAGCCTGCACGCCTTAAGCTTTGGCGTAGTATCCGGTTTTGTGCCGAATGGTGAGGCCAGGCTGTTTCGCCCGGATTTTGATCTTGCGGAAGGTGCCATCGCGTTCACCCTGGTTGCTGGTGTAAGCGAGATCGTATGTGGAGCGCAGCATGTCGGCGATTTGACGGAAGGAATCGCGCAAGTCGGCGCTTTCGGTTGCGTCATATTCGAGGCCACCAGATTCTTTCGCCAAGCGCGCCATATTGGAACGCCCCTGCTTGTTGCTGGCCTTCCAAATGCCTTTCCTGATTTCTGTGTAGCGCAATGTGAAGACCAATACGCCTGTATCGAGGGTTGCCTCTACGGTGTCCATGAGGTTGTTTGCGCTGGAGTTGTCTTCTCCGTCAGAGAAGAGGAGCATGGCTCGGCGACCTTCCTGCCCCACCATCTCTTTGGCTGTGGCAATGATGGCATCGTACATTGCCGTGCCGCCAGAGCGTAATTCCGGGGTGCCGATTTTGGGGAACTGGGATACGTTCTTCGCCTTCTGATAGTCTTTGAGCGCGTCGTCGAGATCATCGGCTTTCTGGTTGAAACGCGAGACGAGACGAATGGAATTTCCGAAACAGACGAGCATGGCCTGATCGCGATTGGTCATGACCGTTTTGAGAAAGTCTCGCAGGTCGCGACGGTGGTCTTTGAGGAATTCTTCCTGTGAGCCGGAGATGTCGGCGACAACGCCAATGCTGAGCGGGGAATCGGCCGCTCTTGAGAAGAACGAGACTTTTTGCGGCTGACCGTCTTCGAGCACTTCGAAGTCGTCTGCCGAAAGGTTTGTGATCCACTGGCCCTTGGCATCACGCACTGTGAAGGGCACATTGACGAGGTTGACTTCCACCTTGATGGGTGGAGGGTCTTGCGCGAAGGCTAAAGGAGTCAGCAGGAAATGTCGGCGCAGCATGTATTCATTTCATACGGATGAACTGCGCCGTCGTTCCCGCTAAGCGAGGATATCTTTTACAACGTGGCCGTGGACGTCGGTGAGGCGGAAGTCGCGGCCAGCGTAGCGGTAGGTGAGCTTGAGGTGATCCATGCCCAGCAGGTGCAGGATGGTTGCGTGCAGGTCGTGGAAGTGAACCTTGTTCTCGACTGAGTAGTAACCGTAATCGTCGGTGGCACCGTAGGAGAGGCCTGGTTTGACGCCGCCGCCGGCCATCCAGACGGTGAAGGCCTCTGGGTTGTGGTCACGACCGTCAGAACCTTCTGCGGTGGGGGTGCGACCGAATTCACCGGCCCAGAGTACGAGGGTATCCTCAAGCAAGCCACGGGCCTTGAGATCCTTGAGGAGGCCTGCGATGGGTTTGTCTACTTCGGCTGCGTTTTGGGAATGGTCCTTCTTCAGGTTTTCGTGCTGATCCCACTTGTAGGTATGGCTGACCTGGACGAATCGGACGCCTTTTTCAGAGAAGCGCCGGGCCATCAGACACTGGCGGCCGAAATCTTCTGTGATGGGGTTGTCGAGGCCGTAGAGCTTACGCGTGGCCTCTGATTCTTTGCTGAGGTCCTGCAGGTCTGGAGCCTCTGACTGCATGCGGAAGGCGAGTTCGAAGCTTTCGATTCGGCCTTCGAGGGCTCGATCGTGGCCCGTGGATTCGAGTTGCTTCCGGTTGAGGGTCTGGCTGTAGTCGATCTCCATACGCTGGATTTCGCGGGGCGTTTCTTTGTTTGAGATGAAGGGGATGCGTGCATCTTTGGAGGCGATTCCGACCGAGCCGATGGCCGTACCGGCATAGGGTGCGGGCAGGAATGCTGAGCCGAAGTTGTTTGCTCCGCCGTGAGACTGCGTCGGGCAGATTGTGAGGTAGCCGGGCATCGAGGCGTTCTCTGTGCCGAGGCCATAGGTGACCCAGGAACCCATGCTGGGGCGGATGAAGGTGTCTGAGCCGGTGTGCAATTCGAGTAGAGCTCCGCCATGGCGGGAGTTGGACCCGTACATGGACTTGATGAAACACATGTCGTCGACACACTTGGCGGTTTCCGGAAAGAGATCGCTGACCCAGGCTCCGCTTTGGCCGTATTGCTTAAAGGCCCAGGGGGACTGGAGCAGATTGAAGGTCTCGCCTGAGACGACCTTAGGGCGGGCGAAGGGGAGTGGCTTGCCGTGGTCGCGCTTGAGGAGTGGTTTGTAATCGAAGGTGTCGACTTGCGACGGGCCGCCGTGCATGAACAGGAAAATGACACGCTTGGCCCGGGCAGGGAAGTGAGGCTGCTTGACGGCTAGAGGATCCGTCGCTGAAGCGGCAGCGGCTTCCTGGGCAAGCATGCTGGAGAGGGCGAGGCTGCCAAAGCCAGTGCTTGAGGCGCGGAGCAATTCGCGTCGCGAAAGCGTTTGATTGAGGTAGGAATTCCAGTGTCTGTTCATGGTGTTAGTTCATGTAGATGAATTCGTTTGAGGCCAGCAGAGACTTGCAAAAGCTCTGCCATGCCTTCAATTCATCGCCTTTCCATTCGCGCTGCATTTTGGCAACAAAGGTGAGCGCCTGATCGATTTCGTGGTTTGAGGCCGGGCGGGTGAGTGCCCTCTCGTATGCTGTTTTTACACGGCCGGCTGCGTCGAGGCTCGAGTCGGCCAGAAGCTTTTCGGCCAGCTTGCGGCTGTGGTTCAGAATCACCGAGCTGTTCATCATGAAGAGTGCCTGTGGGGCCACTACGGTTGAGTCCCGGTCGCCATTGGACATTGTAGGATCGGGAAGATCAAAAGCCGAGAAGACTTCATACATCGAACTTCTCAGCACCGGGACATAGACAGAGCGGATCGGCCGGTCGTAATCAACGGAACTGCCCTTTGCTGTGTTGGCCACGTACTGACGGTCTTTGTAGGTGAGCAGGCTGCCGCCCATGGTGAAGTCCAGGGCACCGGAGGAACTCATTACTGCGTCACGAATGGCTTCGGCTTCGAGGCGCCGGCGCGGCATTCTCCACAAGAGGATATTTTCGGGGTCGAGTTCTTCGCCTTTGGGGTTCAGCTCACTGCTCATCTGGTAGGTGTTGGAGAGCAGGATCATGCGGTGCATGGCTTTCATCGACCAGCCGCCTTCGACAAAGCGGAGGGCGAGCCAGTCGAGGAGTGCCGGGTTGGAGGGTTTCTCGCCGAGGCGGCCGAAGTTGTCGACAGTGGCTACGATGCCGCGACCGAAGTGGCCGCGCCAGATTCGATTCACCATAACGCGGCTGGTGAGCGGGTGATCGTTTTGGGTTAGCCACTGGGCGAGTTGGAGCCGGCCGCTTTGATTGGGTTCAACCTGAATACGCTTGCCGGTTTCGATGGCGCGGAGGAAGCCGCGTGGAGACTTTTCACCGAGGGTCCAGTGGCTACCCCGAATGTTGATTGCGAGGTCTTCGATCTTCTCGCCTTCCTGAATGCCCATGGCCTTTGGGAAGTCTGGGGTTGCGGCTTCGAGGGCTTTGCGTTCTGTTTCCATCTGTGTGAGTTTTTCACGGGCAGCGATGGGGTAGTAACGCCGTGAGTCATCGGGTGCACGGAAGGGCCCGTATTTCTCTTTCAGGAAGTCATAGAGTGCTTTCATGGCGGGGTCTTTGCTGTCCTTGCCATTTGCGAGTGCATCCTGAAAGAGCTGTTCGTAGCGGGCAGCGATGTCTGTGGATGGGGTGTCTTTGAAAAGCGCGGCAACGGGCGAGGCCCAGGCCGAGATGGGGGATTTAGAGTCTTGTGCTTCCCAGGCGTAGAGTACCGAAGAAGCAGCCGACTGGGAACGATCGAAGTAATCGAGGAATTGTTCAAGGAAGCCGGGATTGATCTGGTACTTTGCGGCTACCTGCACAATGGTGAGCGGAGTTTGTGCGAGGGTATGTTTCGCAACCAGGAGCTTCTCGAAAAAGGGGAAGCGGCTGGCGTGTTCGAGGCGAATCGTATTCTTGCCTGCTTGCAGCGGAACGATGGCAACGTAGCTCCAGCCCGGAGCATCGGGCGAGGCTGCACGGTTTTGTACAGGCCCCGCGCCTGCCTTCATCCAGATTCCATTGACATGGATGTCTGCCGTACCAAAGCCTTTTTCTTCGTTCAGGATGTCAATTTGATAGTTACCCTTGGCTGGGGCGATCACTTCGTATTCGGCAAAGTAAGGGCCCTTGGAATCTTTAGGAACATTGGGCTTGCCTCTTTCGAGCACTTTTGGAGCGTTACCCGAAACAAAGGATGCAGCTGGTAACAATGTGGCTCCCGCTTCGGTTTCGATGGGAGCGATGCGGATCCTGGAGTAGGTTTCCAGTTCGCGGGCGGCCTTCAAATAGGCGCCTACGCGCTTCATGGCTGCTTCAGCGAGAATCTTGTTTTCACCGCTGGTGAGCGTGGTGATCTCTTTGCGTTTCGCTTCGAGTGTTGCTTCGTGAGCGGCCAGACGATCCCGATCCTCTTTTGGCGCCAGGACGTGCTCATGCCACTTGGCGACCACCTTGAAGTTATCCATGGTGCGGGAACTTTTGAAGATTCCTGCAAGAGCGTAGTAATCGGCAGTAGGGATTGGATCAAACTTGTGATCGTGGCAACGGGCACAGCCAACTGTGAGGCCCATGAAGGCGCGGGCCGTGGTGTCGACCTGTTCATCGACAATATCCATTTGCATCTTCATTGGGTCGTCTTCAGCGAGCATTTTCGCGCCAAGGCTGAGAAAGCCAGTTGCTGTCCAGCGCTCAAATTGCTGCTTGAGATCTTCGGTGGGAGCGAGCAAGTCTCCCGCAAGCTGTTCATGTACGAATTCGTTGAAGGGCTTGTCTTTATTGAAGGCAGCGATCACGTAGTCACGGTAGCGGAAGGCGTTTTTGTAGACGAGATTTTCGTCGAGACCGTTGGAGTCGGCATAGCGTGCGACATCGAGCCAGTGGCGTCCCCAGCGTTCTCCGTAGCGAGGGGACTGGAGGAGGCGATCGACCAGTTTGGAGTAGGCGCCGGCTGAGTTGTCGCTCAGGAATGCCTGCACTTCATCCGGGGTTGGCGGTAAGCCGATAATGTCGTAGCTGGCGCGGCGTATGAGCGTGCGCTTGTCAGCGGGCCTGGCGGGCTGGAGGCCCTTTGCTTCGAGTGCCGAAAGTACAAACGCGTCGAGTGGGGATTTAAGCCAAGCCTGATTTTTGACTGCAGGGACGGCGGGTTCAGACGGCGGAATGAGGAACCAAGGTTTCTTTTGAGGCGTGTTTGAGGAGACTACCGGGTTGCTGCCCCAAGGTGCACCCATCGCGATCCATTGGGCAATGATCGCTGCATCTGCATCTTTCATTTTTGGGCCCGGAGGCATTTTGAGCGGCCCGGCCGTATGCATGATTACTTTCAGGAGGAGGCTTTCGGCGGGGTTTCCTGGCACTAGAGAAGTGCCTCTGCTGCCACCTTTGATTGAGTGTTCGCGGGTGTCGAGCCTGAGGCCGCCCATGATCGGTTGACTTGTAGCGGAGTGGCAGCCGAGGCATTTGGCTACCAGTAGAGGACGAACGTTTTTCTCAAAGAAGGCAGGGCCATCTTCTTGGGCCAGTACAGGCAGCGCAATCAAAGAAAGCGCTAGCAGACGCAAACTCAGCATGCCGCGATTTTATCACTCAAAATTGGCATACCTTAATGAGATTTTGTTAGGCTCCTAATATGACTCGACGAGAACTTGCGCTCCTGCTTGGTGGCGCTTCAATACTTCCTGCGGCTGAGCGAGGCTTCAAGCCTCTTTTTAATGACAAGGATTTGACCGGCTGGAAGCTGGTTGGGGGACGGGGCAAGGGTTACCTGGTTCAGAACGGTGTGCTTGTTTGTCCGGAAGACGGTGGAGGCAATCTGTACACAGAGAAGGAATATTCAGACTTCACTCTTCGTCTGGAATGGCGACTTTGGGATGGGGGAAATAACGGGGTAGGCATTCGCGCTCCGCTGGAAGGTGATGCCGCTTATGCCGGTATGGAGATTCAGGTTCTGGACGAAGCCTCAGAAAAATACAAAAAGGGTGCAGGGCTGAAGCCGACTCAAATGACGGGTTCTGTCTATGATGTCTTCGCAGCCAAGAGCGGCCATGTGAAGCGTGATGGCGAGTGGAACAACTATGAGATCAAGGCCAAAGGCCGCAAGATCAAAGTGACCCTGAATGGTGTCGTTGTAACGGATGTCGATCTCGATACGGTGAAGGATCCGGCAGTGCTCAAGAAACACCCAGGCCTGGCGCGCACCAGCGGCCACATTGGCTTTTTGGGCCACGGCACGCGGGTTGAATTCCGCAACATCCGGGTAAAAGAAGGCTAATTCTTCTTGTCATCGCCGCTGGCGAAGATCTGCTTGAGCAGAAAATCAACGGCGGTTCCAACTACGGAAAGGGCAAGTGAGCCCAATAATGCCGGCACGAAGCCAGCGACGTGGAAACCTGGCACGAAGTTCGCGGCCAACCAGAACATCAGTGCGTTGACAATCAAGCTGGAAATTCCGAGCGTGAGGCAACCAATCGGGAGTGTGAGCAGCTTGATCAGGGTGCCGAGGGTAGCGTTAACCAAGCCGATCATGAGTGCGGCCAGCAGGGCAGCCGTTAATCCATCTACACTCACGCCAGCAACGAACTGGGTGACGATGTAGAGCGCGATTGCGCTTGCGGCCCATCGGATCAGTAGACTCATTTGAGTTATCTCGCTTTCAGAAAAGACAAAATTTCCGCGTTCACGGCGTCGGGCTTGTCCAGCATCAGGAAATGGCTGACGCCCGGCAGGAACTTGTATTGTATGCGCGGGAAGAGTGTCTTAAGGTAGATATCCTCGCCAGGCGGTTGTTGACGTCCCGCCCTGAGAGCCAGGACGGGAAGCTCAAGTTTGTCCTCTCGCCAGAGCTTGAGGTCTGCCATGCTGAGCATCGCGCCTTGCGCGGTTTCTGGATTCGTTGTCAGGACTTTCTTGAGGATGGTCATGCGCAATTCTCTAGGTGTCTCATCCGTGTAGAGGTTGGAGAGGAAGACGCTGATGTTGCGCTCTCTGGTCTGTTTCTCGTTTGCCGGGCCGAAACGTTTGGCCATGCCGGTGATTCCTTCTGCCCAGCGTTCACGGTCGGCTTCTCCTGGAGGCAATTGGTAGATCGCGCCATCGAGAAAGATGAGGGCCTTCGCCTGGTTCGGGAATTGTCTCGCGTGTTCTCTTGCGATGACGGCACCGAGGGAGTGGCCGATGAGCACTGGCTTCAGGCTTTTGGTTGCGGTGCGTACGGCCTCTACTGCCTGTGCAAATTCGCCGACGGTGAATTCAGCTGGTAGATCTGATTGACCGTGGCCCGGGAGGTCGATGGCGATTACCCGGTTGGTCTTGGAGAGGGTGGCGAGTTGTGGTTCAAAGAAGGTGTGATCGCAGGCCCAACCGTGAATGAGGATGAGTGTGGTGGAGCCTGTTCCTCTTGTCTCATAGAAAATCTTCTTGCCCTTGAGAACTGTTGTTTCGGCCGAGAGCCAGGTTAAGAAGCAGGAGAAGAGCAGAAAAAATCGCATTAGTTTGAGCTTAACGGACCAGGGCTATGGAAAGAAGTGCCACGCCGAGTTCGCGGTCGTCGCCGGGGGGACGAAAGCCGGGGCTGGACTTGAGTTCTATCTCGACGGGGCCGTCGTAGCGATGGTTGAGTGGGAAGTTGATCGTTGGCGTACCTGGGTGATCGAAGCTTGAGGTGCCGAGAAGTTGACCGTTGACCAGAACTTGAACTTCGAGCCTGGGGATGGCAGGGCCAATGTTGTAACGGATGCTAAGTGTCGAATGTTGCGGATCTGCTTTGAGGCGGAGACGGGCTGACTTTGAGGCCCAGCGGGAGTTGCCCTCGCGGTCGTACCAGCCGCTGGTGAGCTGCCAGCCTGAAGTGGGGCTTGAAAAGTCCAGCGCGCTGAGTTTGGCTTCGCCATAGCGGTGTGGTGTGGCCGTGAGTGTTTTGGTTGGGCTGAACCAGGAGAGGGTTGGCAAGTCGCGGTTGGTGGCTTCGAGGCGGGCTTCTTCTTTTTCAGGATTGAGAACGCGGGCGGCGGGGTCTTTGGTGATGAGGCGCAGGGCGCCCGTCATGCCGTGCAGGCGAAGGCCTAGTGGGGCGTTTTCGAAGTAGGCTACTGAGGCTAGCTCGTGGCGCTGATTGGCTTCTGTTAGCTGCTGGATGTAGGCTCTTGTTTCGTGAGACGCTGCTAACTCGATCTTTCTGATTTCTCTGAGTTTGACGTAGCTGATTCCGATAAAGGCTAGAAGGCCTGTCGCCAGAAGTTTTCTTGGGATGCGGGCGAAGAGGGTGGCGAGGCCTGGGAGCAGAGCGATGAGCGGTACGTAGAGATAGACGCTAAAGAGGCGGCCAGGAAGGAAGAGTAAGGGCACCATTAAGGCGAGAGTTCCGGCCAGGGATTTGGCGAATTCGCGGTTTGCTGCGAGGTAGGTCAAAGGCAGTAGCAGTAGGGCCCCGAACTTGTTCATCACTGCCTGCTTGGCGTAGAAGGGGATCGTGGTGAGGAGCGATTGTGGGGTGAAACGAAGGGTGTAGACGGTGTCGCGCTGGGCATTGACTTGCATGGCCTGAAGGCCGAAATTGGCGCTGATCAGGAAGAAGGGGATCGCGCGGCGCCAGTGGTCGAGTGCGAGCACTACCGGAAAAAAGAGGGCGACTTCTTTTGACTTGTAGGCGAGCCAGAATGTGAGGAGTGCTATCGGCCAGTAGCGGCCCTGGAAGAGGAGCCATGTGAACAGGCAGAAGGTGGCGGCCAGCAGATCGAAGATGTACATGAGCTTCCACCAGGCTTCGAGGAGAGAGGCGTGGAAGAGGAAGAAGATGGTGGCTGCTGCTGCATCGGCTTCGATGGCTCCTTTCTTTTTGAGGAGCCAGAAGATGAGCCCGCAGTTGAATAGATGGATCGCGAAGAGCGGTGGGATGTAGCGCTCGAAGTTCAGGCCAAAGGCGAGACCGGTGGCTCTATAGAAGAGTGCGCCGGTGGGCCTGGTGTTGGTTTTTGAGAATACCGGGGTGACTAGTTCTTTGAGGAAGGAGTCCATGCCCGCGACGGTGGCCCAACTGAGGTTGTCGAGATCGTCGTCTGAGAAGTAGCCTTCGAAGGCAGCACGATTCGTGATTAGAAATAGCGCGAGAATCGCTACGATGCAGAGGGCTCGCTTCATTGGTCCTTGTATTTGAGGAAGTCGAAATCGCAGCCGAGGTGGGCTTGTTCGACGTGTTGGAGGAAGAGGCTTCCATAGCCGCGATCATAGTGGGGCTTTCGCGGTGGGAGGGCGGCTAGTCTGGCTTCAATCGTTGCTGGGCTGAGGTCGAGCTGGATGGTTCTGTTGGGTACGTTCAATTCGATCCAGTCACCGTTCTGCACTGCGCCGAGTGGGCCTCCGATGGCTGCTTCGGGGCTGATGTGGAGGACAACTGTGCCGTAGCTGGTGCCGGACATTCTTGCGTCTGAGATGCGGACGACATCGCTGATGCCGCGCAGCATAAGGGATTTCGGTAAGGGAATCTGGCCCCATTCCGGGAAGCCAGGGCCGCCGTGTGGGCCTGCGTTGCGGAGGACCAGGACGTTGTCTTCTTCGACGTGGAATGACTCGTCGTTGACCTTCTCGAGCATTTCGTCTTTGGACTCAAAGACTATGGCGCGGCCGCGGCTGGTGAGAAGGTGTGCTGAGGCTGCGCTGGTCTTGATCAGGGCGCCGTTGGGCGAAAGGTTGCCACGCAGGACTTTGATGCCGCCGTCCGAATCGAGGGCGTTTGGAATGGACCGGATTACGCTTTGCTCGTGTGCGTTGTGGGTTGCGAGTTGAGCTTGCAGGGTTGTGCCACTTACGGTTATTGCGTCGCCTTCGAGCAGGGGCAGGAGATTCTGGAGTAGAGTTTCGGCGCCGCCTGCATAGGCGAAATCTTCCATCAAGTATTGACCGTGGGGCTTGAGATCCAGAAGTAGAGGGGACTTAGAAGAGATGGCTTCAAAATCATCGAGGGAGAGTGAGATGCCGAGGCGGCCAGCGATTGCGAGCAGGTGCACGACTGCGTTGGTGGAAGCGCCTGCGGCCATCAACGCAGTGATGGCGTTGTGGAAGGCTGGACGCGTCATGACCTCTCGCGGCGTTGGGCCGTGGGTGGCCATGGCTACAGCTCTGGTGCCGCTTTGTTCGGCGATGGCGTAGCGTCGGGCGTCTACGGCTGGCCAAGCTGCGGCGCCGGGGAGGCTCATGCCGAGGGCTTCTGTGACGAGAGCCATTGAGGAGGCGGTGCCCATCACCATGCAGCTGCCGGAGGAGCGGGCGATCGAACACTCCAGTTCTTCCATGTCGTCGTCAGTCAATTTTCCTGAGCGGAAGAGGTCGAAATGCTTGCGGCCGTCGGTGCCGCTGCCGAGTGTCTTGCCGCGGAAGGTGCCGGATAACATGGGTCCGCCAGGTACGACGATGGCTGGTACGTTGGCGCTTGCTGCACCCATGAGAAGCGCCGGGATGGTTTTGTCGCAGCCCCCTAGGAGGACCACTGCGTCGAGCGGGTTGGCGCGGATCATCTCTTCGACATCCATGCTCATGAGGTTGCGGTAGAGCATGGCGCTGGGTTTCAAAAACATCTCGCCGAGGCTGATTACGGGGAATTCGCAGGGGAAGCCACCTGCGGCCCAGACGCCGCGCTTAACGGCTTCTGAGACCTGGGTGAGGTGTCGATTGCAGGGATTGAGATCGGAGGCGGTGTTACAGATGCCGATTACGGGCTTGCCTTCGGTCGCAGCCCGGGTGAGGCCCTGGGCGCGTAGAGTGGATCTACGGGCAAAGGAATAGTATTCTCGGGAATCGAACCAGCTGAGGGATCTTAGTTTTCGCACCACCGTTGAGTTTATCGTGAGTGCGGCTAGAAGAGGCTGACTTGTTCGGCTTGGGCCAATTGTTTCTTGCGTGTGCCTGCGGTGCGGAGCCAATAGAGCTCGTTTTCGCAGTCTTCCCGGCACTTGTTGTGGCCCTGAGCTTCTGCGTGATCGCGCAAGGATTCGTAGAGCCAGATGGCCTCTGCTACGCGGTGGTTTACGCGGAAGAAGGCTCCGGCACGACGAGCAAGGCGTTCTGCCAGTAGCCAGTTGCGGGTGAAGAGTTGTGGGAGCAGGTCTTCGAATTCGTAGGTGGAGAAGGGCAGAGGCTGGTCTTCTAGGGTGGGGATCTGAGGGATTAGCGCGGCGGCTCTTGCAATCGGATCGATTTGTGTTGGTGTGCCCGGTTGCGGAGGAATCTCTATTCCCCCACTACTGTTGAGGACGATCATTGAGGCGTTGAGCGGAACTTCGAGCGGTGGGCCCTCATAGCCTTCGAGGATCCAGAGCGTGCGGCCTTGGGGTTGCACGACAGATACGGCAGCGTCACGCAAGGCAATGGCCTGGTGGCTTGCGTTGATGTGTTCGACAGATTCAAAGTAGGGAGACGCGAGATGCTTGAATTCGTTTGCCACTTGCAGCCGAGTGGATGGGCAGGGGCACGAGAGCGTTGTGGTGGAGGCGTTGTCGATGAGTTGTTCGAAGAGTTGCTCGCGCAGGGCGGGTGCTAGAAGCTGCGTCGTTGGATTGCTTGTGTACTCGATCTGCAGCCAACGCAGAATCCATTGGTTGAGTGCCCGGATCGAATGTGGTTCTTGTGCGACTCTTGCCTGTTTGAAGAGTGGAGGTAAGGCGATGGGGTTGAGAAGGCAGACGCCGATCGAGCCAGCCTGACTTGCTTCGATCCTGCTCAATAGAGGGGCCCACAACAAGCGAGGTGGAAGCTTCAAACCTTCGATGAGTGAAGAATGCAGGACGAGTACGAGTGGATCTTCTGAGTCTGCAGCTTCCGCAAGGTCTTCCTGAAAAGAGGAAGGCTCCGTTGAGACCCAGGCTAGATCGAGGTTGCGGATTCTGGATAGCCGCAGTCTTGCTTCAGCCGCGAACGATTCGTGGCTGCCTGGATAAAGAACCGTAAGCTGCATGGACTACCAGCGCGGGAGAACTCGCTTCCAGTTTGGATCGACGTGTTTCTGCATTTCTGCTTCGTCGTCGCGCTTGCGGAAGGGGAGTTTGTTGTAGCGTTCAACGCCACGGGCTACCTGATCGTAATCGAGCGTGACGCCCAAGCCGGGTTTGTCGGTGATGGGCACGGTGCCGTTGGTGAACTTGACTCGCCCGCCAACGATGACTTCGTCGATCTCGGTTTGCCACGGGTAGTGTGTGTCGCAGGCGTGGGTGAGATGAGGAGAAGCGCAGGCCGCGTGGGCCATGGTCATCATGCTGACGCCGAGGTGGTTGTTAGAGTGCATCGAAAGGCCCATGCCCAGCACTTCGCAGAGTTCGCTCAGTTGCTTCTGTTTGCGGATGCCACCCCAATAGTGAGGGTCGCTGAGGATGATCTGGACTGCATCAAGTTCTCGCGCTTGAGGCACGTGAGCGAAGCAGGTGGTTGCGACGTTGGAGGCGAAGAGGGTATTGACGCCTTCGGCCTTCAGGCGCTTTCGCACTTCGGCCATGCCCTCCATTGCAGCGCAGGGGTCTTCCAGGTAGCCGCCGCCGGAGAGTTCTTCGCGCAATGCCATGCCGACCTTCACGCTGGTGGCGACGCTCCAGGCACAATTAGGATCGATCCGGAGGGGATATTCAGGCCCAAAGGCTGCGCGCAACTGACGGATCGTTTCGATTTCTACTTCAGGATCGAGAACGCCGCCCTTGAGTTTGATTTCATGAAAGCCGTATTCAGCGATGAACTGACGGCACTGCTCGACGATGGTTTCGGGGCTCAAGCACTCGCCGTATTTGTCTTCGCGGGCGTCAGCGCCCATACCACCGCCACCGCCGTGTTTGTAGAAAAGATATGCAGAGAAAGGTGCCGCGTCGCGAGCACGGCCGCCAGCGAGATCGCAGAGAGGTTTGTTGACGGCCTGCCCGATTGCGTCCAGGCAGGCAACTTCGATTGCTGCGAAAGTACGGGTGGATTCGTCGAGAGGGTTCTCTCCCGGCACGAGCATTGTTTGCGACCGGGCGCCGCTTGGGTCCACCTTGCGGTCAGTCTCGCCGTGAAGGTCTTGCCAGAAGCGGGTGAGGTCAAACGGATCCATGCCGACAACTCGGGATCGAATCGCTTCGAGCGCGGCAATAGGACGGTCGCCACCGTAAGTTTCGCTGATGCCAGTGATTCCGTCGGTGGTGATGACTTCAACAATCGTACGAAGCGCGTAGGGAGCGTGGAGGCCATAGGAACTGCGTAATGGGCCATCCGCGATCGCCTGCGGGTGTAGGCGCAGTTCCTTGATCGTCATTGATTTGAGGGGTGGACTACTTGCGTGCGCCGCGTTGAGGGGACTTCACTCGGCTCTGACGCAATTTCTTTTTCTTGCGACCGGGCTTGGAAATGATGAATGTGCCGCTGCCGATGTATTCGGCGCTGTAGAGTTCTGCTTTTGCCATAAACCAATAGTTTAACCGATTCGTGGCCCCAAGCTCAAACCAAGTCAACACTTTCATATCCTAGGATGATGCAGCGGCTCGAAAGCCTTCAGGTGCTACGTGCCCTGGCGGCCATTGCGGTGGTTTTTTATCACACCTTCTATTCCCTGGTTAGCCACGGCGACAGCTGCTGGCTCTGCCAGAACGAGAGTTGGCGCAAGAGCATGATTTTTGGGGTCGATGTTTTCTTCGTCATCAGCGGCTTTATTGTCTCGACTGTCGCTGAGCGAGAGACCAGTGCTAGCCGCTTTCTGGTGAAGCGGATCTGGAAGGTGGTTCCTCTTTACTACGCAGTTTCGATGATCGAGTATTGGTGGAAGACCTCGGACGGCATCCAACCATCGTGGGATCAAGTGTGGAGGAGCATGTTGTTTCTGCGCCAGCCCGGGGGCCCGGTGCTGATTCACGGTTGGACGCTTGTCTATGAAATGTGGTTTTATGGCGTGCTTACGCTGCTCTTGCTGTTTGGGTTAAGGCACATTGGCTGGTGGGGTTGTGCCGCAATGGTTGCGATGGGCCTTTATCAGTGGCCCCTGCTGCTGCTTTTTGCCGGTGGATGCGCGATTGGTGAGCTTGCTAAAAAAGTAACCTTGCCGCGCTGGGCCGGGGTTCTAATTCTCGGTTCGGGCATTGTGTGGTGGATGTTGCTGTCATGGCAAGGGTCGTTTTACCCGAGCAACTTCAACTGGGAGGCAGCCTTTGGCAATCACCGTTGGCGGGTAGAGCGTTATGGCATCCCTGCCTTGCTCGTTGTGGCCGGCACGGTGATGCCCGTCTGGCGTTATGCGCGAATGCCCAGCATCCTGGTTTTTCTTGGTGATGCTTCGTATCCGATTTACATTTGCCAGCAGATTGGGCTTGTGTACGCAGGTGCCTATGTCGAGCGCGTGAGCGGAATTCCTTACGCACTCATTACCACCGCACTTTGCGTGGCCATCGGGATTACCGTTCACGTTCTGTGGGAGCGCCCTTACGGACACGTCTGGCGCAAGCTTTATGATCTGGCCTGTTTACGAGCCGAAACATGCCGCGAAACGCCGGGCGCCACGTCCTGACCTCCGCGGAGAACACTCCGGTAGTCCTGCCAGTTTCTTGAGAAGAGGAAGAACGTAATGCCCAGAGCGAATAGGCAGAAGCCGAGAACGCCAATGATTGCGAGCCAGTAGAGCCAGGCCGTTCCCGCTGTTGGTTGGAAAAACATTTTCTCAAAATGGCTTGAGAAGTTCATACCGAAGAAACCTGTGACGACTGCACCTGCACCGAGAATGGTGGACACAAAGGCCAAACGGTTCACGGCCTGGGTATTTCTCGCCGTGTAGTATTCATGCAGGCTGTTATTGAGCTTGTCGATTTCGCGCTCCACTTCCACCTTCATGCTGGTGATGTCGTAGACGGCGCTGAGCATACGGAAATGCTCCGACTCTTCGTCCTTGTTGGCCAGTTCATCGAAGTGCCAGTAGTTGGAGAAAACCAGGAACTCGTAGCGCAGCAGGTTTGTGCGTTCGATGTTTTGCTCCGACAGCCTTGCGTCCTGAAAATCGACATAAAGCCGGCGTGAGACCAGAGCCACGCGTTCGGCGAAGTCCAGCAAGGTGGCACGGTAAAACAAAGCAATGATGGCCATCAGGTAGTAGCGGGAGTCGAACATGCGATGAATCAGGAAGCCCTCGCTCAACTGGTGATCGTCGCAGTCAAAAGTGCCAAAACACATGGTTACGTTGGAGTAGCTTGTAAAGCCGTAAAGAGTGCCCTGGTGCGACCAGCGGCGGTACACCTGCTGTTCCATCAGGCGCTTGGTAAAGCCACGGGCGTAACGATAGTCGTCACCTATGTGGTCGACATAAAGTGCGCGGGAGAAAAGAATGTCATATTCCTCCGTTTTGTGAAAGTTTTCGGGCACGCTCTCAGGGTCAATCGCCATGTAAGAGTAAACAATTGCTCGTTCGTCGAGCACTGGTTCATATTCTCCGCGCCGGTAATCGGCGAAGTAGAGCAGGGAAGTGATGAGTTCTGAAACTGGCGGAAGGAAGCCAATCATGGCGCTATTTTCGAAGGTCGCTTCCACAACCTGCGTGCGGCCATATGGGGTTTCAACAGACAGAGTGACCCTCGAAGGGCAGCGGCCTTCCCGCAACTGCCTGCCCGAACTCGGGTAAACTTTGCGCATCATCTCGTTGATCCACAGAGCCTTGTTAACAGGGATGTCCGAGGCTTCGACCCCGATGGCCAGGATACCGATGCCATTGGCGAAGAGGAAGAGCCGGAGGTCTGTGACTTCGAGTTCGGCTTCGCGCTCGCGAAGGTCTTCTGCCATGAAGAAAAGTTTGTTCTCCGGCGACAGGGGGATTTGATAACAGCGCAGCAGCGCTTCTACTTCGTTATCGGAGGCTCCCACTCCGGCCGTGTCAAAGAAGATACGGCGCACAAAGGGATGGAAGAAGATCATGTCCTGATAAGCAGGCGATTCGAGATCGAACTGCGTATAGGATGCACGCTGCCAGCGGCCTAAATTTGCAACAATCGGAGAATCGGATACGTGGTTGCCGTTGATCCAGTCGTCGAGACCGTCAATCCAGTAGCGGCCATTCCAGATGTCGCCGTGATGTTGCAGCACTTCGCTTCTGTCCACCGCAAAGGAGAACAGAAAATACGTGTGCAGATCTTGGATTACTGGTTCCACGGGGTCCGGTTTTTATACAATCACTAGTCATGGGATCGACTGTCATTTCTGGTCAAAAGACTCGCCGTCAGTTTATTGTACTGGCAACGGCGCCGCTTGCCTCAAGCTATGCCCAGGAAAGGGAACTTTTTGACGGTAAGACGCTCAGCGGTTGGACCGTGGAGCAGGGCCCCCAAACGGCGTTCTACATGAGTGATGGTGCCGTAACTGTGCATCCAGGCGCGAATTTTCCGGCGTGGCTTCGCAGCCCGGAATCTTATGAGAATTTCGATTGGTCCGGGGAAGTTTTTCTCAAAGATTGGGCCAATGGCGGCCTTTATTTTTGTGCGCCTCAGCACGGGCCTCCCACCGAGTGCGGCTTCAAGCTTAATATTTTTCACAAGTTCGATCAGCCTGCTCTGAAAGAGAGTGTTGGTGCCATCTTCCCCGTTGTCGCGCCTTCGTCCGTTCATGTCAAAGGCAAGGGGGAGTGGAATCAGTTCCGGATTCGCCTCGATTGGCCTTCGCTGAAGGTGTGGTGGAACGGCAATTTGATTCAGGATCTCAACCTCGATCAGAATGAAGAACTCCGTTACCGGCTTCGACGTGGCCATCTTGGAATTGAGAGCTTGAGCTATCCGTTACGGTATCGGAATTTCAAGATCAACCGCTTGCCGGGTAAGGAATCCTGGGAGACGCTTTACGGTGGCCCGGCCGACATGGACAAATGGTTTGTCACCGAGAAGGCGAGTTGGGAAACTTTGGGCGAAGTCTTGCGTGCCGATGGATTGGGGTATCTGGTATCGAAGCAACGGTACCAGGATTTTGCATTTGAGTGCTATGTGCGGGCCAGCAAGTTTTCCAATGGTGGCATTTTGTTTCGAGGAGGCGATGATGCACGCGAGCCTCGCTATGAGATCCAGGTGCATGATGTGGAAGGTGCGGTCTATCCAACTGGTTCGCTTTATGGCCTAGAACGTGCGAAGCCCTATCCGCGAATCCAGCCCGAAGAGTGGTTCCTCTTTCAGCTCTACGTGCAAGGCAAGCAGTGTGTTGTCCGTATCAACGGCGAAACGGTTGTGAATTGTCAGAAGCTGGATCGCACTACCCCGGGAACAATTCTCGTGCAGGCCCACCAAAAGGGAAGCTGGATCGAATACAAGGGGCTGAGAATCCACAAGCTCTAAACGAGTGCGCCGATATCGAGCAGATAGAGCTGCCGTCCGAGTCGTTCGTGGGTGGAGTCTATGCAGACTTTCTTACCATCGGGCGAGAAGCGGGGATGCAGATCGGTGCGCCATTCGCCGGCATATTCGGCCGGGGATAGGAGATCGGCAATCGGGACCCGCTTGCCGCTGGATACTTCGTACAGGTACAAGTGCTGGAGACGATCCTTGTCGGGATACGTGTCATTGAGGATCCAGCGGTTGCCGGGGAGATAGGCGCAATGTCCATTGACGGTCATGACGTCAGGTCCCACTACCTCCACCTTTTCAGACTTGTCCTGGTAGAGGAAGAATCTGTCTCTGCCTTCGATCGGGTGCCAGGCCCAGGCAAGAACACTTTGCGGATCGCGCCAGATGAAGTGCGAGGTTTTACCGTAGGGATCGAGGTTGTAGAGGTCCTGGCCGTCCTTGTTGGCGGTGAACATACGGGTGGAAAAGCTTTTACCTTCTTTGTCTCCTCTCCAGCGATGGAGGAAGATGAATCGCTCGCCGTTTGGTGAAAAGAGCAAGTGATTGAACCAGTGCTTTGCGCCCTTCGAATAGGGTTCGCGATTGGGAATTGCCACGGCGGTTGAGAACGGGATCAGGAGTTTCTGTTTTCCGCTTTTCATGTCTATCCGCCAGAGACCGGCGTCGTCGGGCACCAAGTTATTGGCATTCGGATCGGCGATGCCCGCATAACCATAACCGGGCCGACAATCGTTCAGGCGTCTGAAGTCTGGTGCTATTCCGTATTTGCCATCCGGACTCAGGTTATAAACCGGTGCAGGAATGGTCTGGGTTTTGCTGTTTGCGATGTCGTAGACGCGGCAGACAAATTGATTGCCCACCCGATCGTTCCACATCAGCTTGGTTTTAGAGTTAGGCAACCACTGCAGCATCGAGCCCTGTTGCCAGTTCCAGGCTCGGGTTCGGCCAATTTCACGCCAGCGGTCCTTCTCCTGCGTATCGATTATGCCAATGCGAATCTCGTCCTCGGCCGTAGGGGAGCGATGCTCGAAGGAGACCTGCTGGCCGAGGATAAATCGTCCGCTCGGATCGAACTGCAATTTGTCATAGTAACCAAACCAGTGGAAGCCGGGCTGGTTGGTGAGACGTCTGATTGGAGTTGGCTCGCCCTTAAGCGCTACCGTGGCAAGAAGCGAAATTATATGGCGACGATTCATTCTCCATAGAATACACGGGGCAGCTTGATAGCAGGGCCCAAGTCGAGCGCAGGCCAGTAGTCGCTTACAATTCGCGGGTCTCCCCTCAAAGCTCTATCTCTGTTGACTCCGGCTGGTGGCGGATAAAGTGATGCTAACCGATCGAATGCCTCAGCTCGTTTTTGAGGGTTGGACTCACGCCAGAGGCGATGCAGCAGTTGGAGTGGATCGTTTGTCGAGGCGATCAGGGTTCGACGGGGAATGGAGGGAGCCTGTCCCTTGACCAGGTCTACCTCATAGCCCTGACGAACAAGAGAGTCCTGCTTTTGGGCATTGACTCTAACCCATCCGGAAGTCACCGCTACTTTTCCGTTGCCCGAACCGTCCACGCTGACTTCGTAAGCGCAGCCGAGGTCATCGAGCTTTGCGGGAGGAGTTTGAACCTGAAATACATATGGATCGGCGATGATGAAGGCATCGAATTTCCCTTCGAGCAATTCCATCAGTTGGCGTTCAGAGCTGGAAGCGAGGATGCGAAACCGGGAACCAGCCTCAAAGCGAACGCGCCCAATCTTTCCAACTTCGACTTCGGTTTTTTCAGAGAGGCTAATGACTCGATTCATCGTTACTAGCTTGCCGTTCATTGTCCAGTCAGAATCTGCATCTGGCCAAATTCTCCATGTCAGCAAGCAGCCGAGCGTTAGGGCTGCAGCAAACGCGTAGAACCATCGGGCAGGCTTTACAGGCTGTAGCGGTTTTTTAATGTGGCGGTATTTTCCGAGATGATCCTCCAGAGCCTTTTCTTCAGCGTCGCCCTCTCCACTGCGATCCCAAAGATAGTCTTCAGGCATTTACTTTTACTCCTAACGATTGCCTCAATAACGACATGCCGCGGCTCAGGTTGACACGAACACTACCGTGCGTCATGCCCGTCAGGTCGGCAATTTCGGGGCCGGTCAACCCCTCGATGAAGCGCAGAGACAAGGTTTCACGATAGACTTCGGGCAAATTCTGCAAGGCGTCGAGAATCGGATCCGGGGCTTCGTTCTTTGCCGGGTGTATGTCCAGCAGGGGTTCCTGAACTTTGCGCCGCCTGAAGAAATCAGCCGCCTTGTTGCGTGCAATTGCTGCTATCCAAGCCGGGAAATGTTTGTCGTCCTGCAGCTGGTCGATCTTGCGCCAGGCCTCCAGAAACACTTCTTGCGTCCCATCTTCAGCCTGCCCCGAAGGTAGCCTCGAAATCAGGATGGCATGGACGTATTTCGCATAGCGATCGTAATGGTTCGCAAAATCAGAGCGCGTCAACAGTTGCCTTCAACCTACAGGATGCAATAGCTTGGGAGTGTGTTAACCAGTTTATTTCTGCTTTTAACCCTTGCCCAGACTCCAGTGAGCCTCTACCCTGCCAAGGGAGTGTTTGAAGACGAGCGGGACCGCCCTGAGATCACTCCGTACCTGGCAGATAAGAGTAAGGCCTCGGGCGCTGCGGTTGTGGTGTGCCCTGGAGGTGGATACGGGGCGCTGGCGATGGATCATGAAGGCCTGCAAATCGCTCGTTGGCTGAATTCCATGGGGGTGCACGCCTTCGTCCTGAAGTATCGGCTGGGGCCGCGTCACAAGCATCCGGCAATGCACGACGACGTCAGTGAGGCCTTCCGCATTGTGCGTGGGCGAGCCAGTCAGTGGGGTGTCGATTCCAAAAGAGTTGGCGTGTGGGGCTTTAGCGCAGGCGGCCATTTGGCTTCCAGTATCTCTACTCATTTCACCCCTGAGACGCGGCCGGACTTTTCCATCCTTAGCTATCCCGTGATCACCTGCACCGAGGAATGGAAGCACAAGGGCAGTTGCAGGAATCTATTGGGAAGCGAAACGCCCGATCCCAAATTGGCAGAATTTCTGAGTAGTGAAAAACAGGTTACCCGCGACACGCCGCCCACCTTCATCTTTCACACAACCGACGATGCGTCGGTGCCAGTAGAGAATGCACTGGCCTACTATAGCGCTTTGCGAAAGAACGGTGTTGAGGCCGAGCTGCACATCTTTGAGCATGGCCGGCACGGCGTTGGCCTGGCTCCTGGAGACTGGGTTCTGAGCTCCTGGGGGGATCTGCTAGCTAAGTGGCTTGTGCGCCACGGAATTACAAAGTAGGCGCGCCAAGGAACAGAAAAAGCCCCGACTTTCCCGGGGCTACGAAGTCCAGCCGGCCATCGCCATTAAGGTCTGCTACGGGTAACTGCATGCCGCCGCCGGTGCGAGTTGAGTAATCAATCACGTGCTTGATCCACTGCAATTTGCCGCTGGCTTCCTTCTTAAATTCGTACCAGTAAATTCCCAATGCTTCGCGTTCGCCGGGGTCCTTGCCATTGTGGGCCATAAAGCGCTTGCCGGTCAGAAAATCAGGCTTGCCGTCTTTGTTCAGGTCGACCATAGTAATGGCATGGGGCTGTGACCAGGAGTCATCGATCATACGAATCTCAAAGGTGCCTCCAGTGTTTTGTTCGAGCCAGAATACGCCATAGTCGTGGGCGTTTCCCGTAACTATGTCGTTGCGACCGTCACCGTTGACATCGAGAACGTACATGAAGCTAAGGCTCTTGAGCGTTGGGAAGTCGGCATGAAATTGCCAATTGTCCTGCATCGGGTTGGAGGGCGCCTCTAACCAGCCAGCGGGGGTCAGGATATCGGTGCGCCCATCTTTGTTGATGTCACCGGCACCTATGCCATGCCCAAGATTGAGAGGACTGGCTGTGTGCTTCTCCCACTTGCCGTTGGCGAATTTGTACCAGACGGTGGCTGTTTTGCCGCCATACTGAGGCAATATTTCATTGGCCTTGCCATCGTTATCGAGATCTACCAGGAAGGCAAATTCGATCGGGCCGGCCGTATCAATGACTGTTTCAACCCATTTGCCAACACCCCTGCCCGGGTTCTTGTACCAGCTCAATTTCTTCTGAAAATAGGTGGCGGTAATGATGTCCATTTTCCCATCACCATCGACATCCAGCGCGAGATCTGAAAAGGCATCGACATAGTTGTTGTCAAAGTTCAACTCTCGAAATTGAGTCTTCTTCCATCCAGGATTGGCATACCAGTATTCTCCAGAGACGATGTCGAGCTTTCCGTCTCCATTGATGTCGACAAGGGCTGCGGTTTCTGCGGCACCTCCGTCGAGCATCGTCTTGGTGAAATTCAAGTCGGCCGGACGACGGTCTCCTTGAAGGATAGCTGTCAGCGCCAGGGTCAGTATCAAGTATTTAGTGTTCATCTAATTTGCACTCCGGAAATTCAGCAAGTACCTGGTTGCCCAGATAGCCCAAGTCTTCTAGCAAGCCCGCGCGCGAGGTGTAGTAACCATCCGCGGACATGTTTTTCGCCACCCGAAAGAACTTCTGCTCCATCGTATTTACCTCACCCCGATCCACTTCTGCGCAGAGCGGTTCGAGAATGGCGAGTTGTTCCTTTTGGCTGAGGGTGAGAAAGTTCTTCGATGCCAACCAACCGATGCCATCGGTAAAAGTCTTCTTGTGCATCTCGTTATTGCGAACTACCAGATCAATATAGTTTGGCACCTGGGCTTTTGTTGCTCCGGGAATGATCAGTTCAGTCATTTTCGACAGAATCGAGAATTGATCCGGATTGAAGAATTTGGGCGGCCCCGGGTCTGCACTCTTGCCTGGGGCGGGATGCTGGTGCTGGCCGTAGAGCTCATCGCCAGCAAATGGGAAAGCGCACTGGATGCCGATTGCACCAATAATTTTTATAGTTTCGCGGCGCCCGTCATCATAAGCATTTTCTGACATCTAGGCTTCTCCCTTTTTGAGACGGTCTATGAGATGTTCTGCAGTCCTTGCTGAAACAGCCATAAAGGTGTGGGTTGGGTTCTTCTCTGATCCTGCTGGCAGGATGTTCCCGCCGAGTGTATAGAGATTTGGCACATCGTGGGTGCGTCCAAAGCTGTCTGTAACAGACCGCTTCGGGTCCTTACCCATAATGGTGCCGCCGATTTCATGATTGGGTCTGGGTTCCTGATAGACCTGATGGATTTCAGATCCAGCGGCTTCGAGAATTTCTCGCGACTTCGTTTGCATGTCCCGGAAGATTTTCATGTCGTTTTCATTCCAGTAGAGATAGCGACGGACCTCGGGTAAACCGAATTTATCTTTCTTTTCTGGATCGAGATCCACGTAGCTCTTTTCGTCGGGGGTTTTTTCGCCGTAGGGAGAAAAAACGAAGTATGAAGGATAGCGATCCTTCACGGATTGTTTGAATGCGTCGCCCATGCCTGGCAAGGACCGGGCCCAGCCAACGCTACGGCGGTTCTGATAGTTGAATTGAGCACCCCAGCTTCGCGCATAATCTCGCTTCTGATTGTGCATGAAGCTGGGCAGGTAGGCGTGATCGAGGAAGCCCTCGTCGTTGGTGAGGGCTTTGCCGATCAGTGGCTTCAGGAATGCTTCTACGCCACCTGTGAAGTGAGGCATGAAATCCTTGCCCACACGGCCGGAAGAATTCGCAAGGCCTTTGGGGTAGCGGTTGGATTTTGACTGCAATAACAATGCGACATTCTGAACACAGGCTGCAGCGAGGATTACGATCTTGCCCTGGACTTCGCCTTGAGCCAGTGTCGTGCGATTTAAAAACTTGACGCCCGTTGCGCGGTTTTCAGCGTTGACAGGAATGTCATAGACGACGCTGTCCAATTGCAAAGTGATCTTGCCTGTCTTCATCAGAGGCCGCATATGGCCATCCCACGAGTTGTACTTGGCCGCAACGTCGCATCCCGCCATGCAGTTGCCGCAATAGTGGCAAGCCGGGCGGCCAAATTTCGGACGAGTCAACGTAGATTTGCGAACATGGATCACTTTTCGACCCAGCTTTGCTGCACCGCGCTGGATCAAGAGGTCGGAGCACTTCATGGGCGCAGGTGGCAGAAAGATTCCATCTGGAAGATCTTCCAGACCATCAAGGTTTCCGCACACACCTACTTCTCGCTCAATGCGGTCGTAGTAGGGGGCGAGTTCTTTGTAGCTGATTGGCCAGTCGTAGCCGACACCATCCCGGGTATAACCTTCAAAATCACGAGGACCGAACCGCCACGCCACAGCGTTCCAAAGCATCGACTTCCCGCCCAACCCACGGGAACGTTCTGTGTCGAAACCAGGTTTGTTGTTGCGCATCTTGGGGATGCCGCGGTTTGGAAACTCAAAAGGCATCGCGTGAGTGTTGAAGTCTGTGCGGGTTTCAATTTTGGGACCTCCCTCGACTACACACACATTTACGCCGGCCCTGGCCAGATGCGCCGCGACCGTTCCACCGCAAGCACCCGAGCCGACAATTACGACATCGTAAACTTCTTTCGCCATTTTGAACCTCATCCTATCGCATTCAGGGCGGGATGACCTTTTTCAGCTTCCGCTAGCGCTTATTGATTGATGGGCGTATCATTCAAAGCGAACATGAAGCGAATTGTTTTCCTGCTTGTGACGGCGGTTGTTCTCTGTGGGCAACGTCGCGAATCTGTGGTGAAGCGCGATCTGATCCTTGCTCCGAACGAAGTCGACTACCAGAGCGAGGTAAAGGTTGCACGCGGCTACGCCGTAATCATTGGAGTAAGCGGCTACGCGAATCTCCCCTCAGATGCACAACTGAAGTATGCAGAGTCCGACGCCCGTTCTGTCTACCAGACGGTGATTTCCCGTGAAGGCGGTCAGATAGAACCGGAGAATGTGAGAACGCTATTTGGTTCTCAGGCAACGCGAGCAAATATCGCAAAGCTTCTGGAAGAGTGGCTACCTGGCGTTGCTAAAGAAGAAGACAGAGTCATTGTTTTCTTCGCCGGTCATGGATTTGTTTACGAGGGCAAGGGCTATCTGGCCCCGCACGATTTTTCCCTGGATAAGACGGCCCAGACGGGCTACGACATGGCCCGGCTGGGCGATACACTTGCCAACAAGGTAAAGGCTCGAAACAAGATTCTATTGACCGACGCCTGCCATTCAGCGAAGATTCTCCCAGGTCTGGGCTCAAAGCAAATCAACGACCAGTTCAAGAATTTACCGGGTACCTTTTTCACTCTGGCCTCGAGCCGCGAAGCGGAATCGAGTTTTGAAGATCCCAATCTGGCTTCTGGTTCTGGCGTGTTTGCCTACTTTCTGGTGCAGGGATGGAAGGGGCAAGCTGATGTGGATCCTGAGGACGGAATTGTCACGGCTGATGAACTCGTTCAATACGTGAGGAGCCAGGTTCGCCAATATGCCAAGGCTCGCGGGGTCAGCCAGAATCCTCAAGAGAGCGGTAGTTTTCCGGCTGACATGACTCTTGGTTTTCTTCCGTTGCGCCGGGAAAAGGTGAAGGCAAATGCAAAACCAATTCTTGAAGGCACTATCGTCGTTACTAGTAATCTCGATGAGGTTGAGGTTTACGTAGACGGGAACCGGATTGGCAAGATTGGGGCAGGGAAGCGGTTGGTTGTACCGGGTCTTTCGAGCGGCGAGCACGAAGTCAGAGGCGAGCGTCAGGGCTATGACCCGGCCTTGCGTTTGGTAACTGTGCGTCCCGGCCAGGAAATTCATGTCGAACTGCGGATCCAGTTTCAGCGTCGAATCGTGGAGGCCGCGAAGGAAGAATTCAAGAAGGGGCAGGCTATTTATGCGCGGCGCAAGTCGACCGCAGAATTGGATCGCGCGGCCGAGAACTTCAAACGAGCGCTCAAGCTAGAAGACAAATATTCGGAAGCGGCTGAATATCTTTGCCTGACTTATCAGATTCTCGGAAAAACGATGGATGCGGTAAAGGCATGCAAAAAAGCGGTGTCTCTCACTCCTGATGGGGTTGAATTCCGCACCTATTACGCGTCTGTGTTGACAGAAATGGGTGATTCCAGTGAAGCAATTCGACAATTGACCAGCGCTCTTGAGCGCGAACCGAATTCATCTGAAGCGAACGTCATGCTGGCTGACGCTTTCCTGTTTGCGGGTGAATTTCAAAAGAGCGAGGAGGCTGCTTCACGGGCACTGGAGCTGAACCCGAAGGACGCCAGAGCTTATCTCTTTCGCGCCGATGCCCGCAGATTTACCCAGCGTTATGCGGAAGCAATGGGAGACTACCTGACTTATCTGCGAATCAACGACTTTCGGCCGCCCGTGGCTGAAGTGCTTGGCTATTATCTGATTGGAAGCGGATTGAGCAAACGAAACGCTGGGCAGAAACGCGTTCATGAAATCCAGCAATGGAGCGCCTGGTTCGGTATCTGCGACTCTGCTCGTGGGATGGATGAGTATGCCAAGGCTATCTCGGCATGCGAGCGAGCTCTGCGCTTTGATGGTAAGGACGCAGGCACTTATTTTCTGTTGGGTAAAACCTATACCGAATGGTTTGATCAACGCAACTCAAGAGAGAGCCTCCTAAAGGCCGAGGATAAACTACAGACAGCGCTGCGGCTCAATCCGGATTTCGAATTTGCGAATGAAGCTAAACGCCAACTCACGATGATTCGCGAATTTAAGGCGGTGGTGCGCTAAATGGAAGTTCCGGGGCGATTCGAGTTAGAACGTTGGGAATCTGAGTTTGCCGCAAATAGTGCCCGGCTGCTTTCTCTTGCAAGCAGGTTCCCTGGCGATCAGGGTTCTCAAAGACACTTTGAAGGCGCATGGAGCGTGGCGGAATGCATAAAGCACCTGACTATTACCGCTCAAGCCTTCATTCCGGTTTGGGCCCGGGCCTGCACCTTAACGGACCACAGTTTCGGTGCACCATACCCCTTCTGGTGGCGTTGGCTTTTTGCAGGAATCAACGATCCTTCCAAGATGCGTTCAAGCACTCCAGGCGCATTTGTGCCGAGCTCCGCGCTGCATCTTGAGCATGAACTTGCGTTGTACCTAAAGGAACGCAAGATTGTAAAGCAGCTTGCTAATGAAATGTACATCGGAGACATTGGCGGGATTAAAATCGCCTCTCCATTCGTTTCCTGGATGAAGTATCCGCTGGATTTTTCTTTCGACCTTTGGATTGCCCATGAACGACGGCATCTCACTCAGGCTGAAAAAGGTTGACGCGAACCTGGCGGAATTTACGCCAAAAGAAGTAGAGGATAAAATGCAAACCGGAGAATGGACTTGAACAGCACAATTAGAATATTCTGCGCGGCAAGCATGAGCTTGCTGATGCTTTGCGGAGCGGATGAGAGCATTTTTCGTAATATTCCATTCAGCACAGAACGACTGGCGGCATTCATGAGTCAGGGGCCAGCCCCTGCTCCACCGCCGGAAGGATACAGGATTAACGTCCTCAAGAGTGAACCTCAAAACAATTTGAAAAAAGGCAGAGCTACCAAAGCAGTTGTCGAAGTTAGAGACCGCAACAACAAGCCGGTTGCGGGTGTTGCACTGCTGTTCCTCCTACCAAATTCCGGGCCTGGCGGTACCTTTGCCGGAGGCGCGCAAAGCCTGACCGTCACCTCCAACGCTGCCGGACAGGCAGTTGCCAGCTACACGCCGAATCAGATTGCAGGCATGTTTAACGTAACCGTCAATGCTCAGGTCAATGGAATTCAGGTAGCTACAACTACCATCTCTCAGGCCAATCTTGCAGTCGCCGCTGGAGCAGCTGCCGGTATGAGTGGCACCACAATCGGAATTATCGCCGGTGTCGCGGCCGCAGCCGCTGTGGGAATCGGTGTTGGCCTTGGCGGAGGAAGCAACTCTGCCGCACCGTCCTCGCCCGCGATCGTTTCTCCGACACCACCAAGTATCAGGATTATCGGTGGCGGTACTCCGGTTTTTGGACCCCGTTCCATGGTTTCAGCAGGGAGATTGAGATAGTCATGAATCGCTTACCTTTGATACTGTTCGCCGCTTCGGCATTTGCTGCCAGTGAGGTGGATAGTCCATCGCCTGGCTTGCTCTGGGATGCCCCCACGAAATCGATGCGCCGCCTGGTTGGTTTGCCTGGATCGGTAAGAAATGAGGCCGGTCCAGCTCTTCCGGCTGAGACCCTCGCGGCCTGGGTTTCTCCGGATGCAACGCAACTGGTTATCGCTTTACCCGGTGAGCTCGTGCGGCGTGTGAATCTGAAGTCCGGAGAATCGGAAGAGATCCCGGCGAAGCAACCGGATGAAGTTCTCTTTTCTCCAGATGGCCGTAGTGCCGCTCTTTGGTGGAAATCGGAACAACGATTTGCAAACTGGGGCGATACTCCTCGAGAGTTGAATGTCAAATCCATTCAGATCCTGAATGATGGCGATGCGATTATTCTCGATTCTGAGGGTTTGCTTCAGACGGCAAGGGGAACCTGGCTTGGGAATTTTGGCGCTGAGGCTACTTTCGCTCTGGCCGCTAGCAGGCTCGTTGTTGCTGCGCCCAGATCCTTTACCGTATTTGAGCAAAACGGCAAAGACTGGCAACAGACTTCGCGGCATGAATACGACGGGATACCCGGCTTCAAACAGCTTGAAATTGAATCACCCGACTTCGTCCTCGCAGTGGGTAAAGAAGGTCAGCTCACCCGATGGTCGCCCGCCTCGGGCAGTTCAGAGAATTTGTCAACGGCTGGAGTGGATCGACTCCGGGCCCTTCACCAGCCAGGTTTCTATTTGGCTGAGGGTGAAACACCAATGATGCTGTTCGCGTTTAGTTCAAGCCAGAAACTTTACACCGTTCCCGCACCGGAGGTGCGCCAATGAGAAAGAGTATTCTAACCTTACTGGTTCTTGCCTCGATTGCTTTCGGACAAGCCAGCCGCAGCAATGCCGGCTTCGATGCAAACAAGCTCGACAACGGCGATGACAATTTTGTTTCTGCCAACCTCGGCTTCGTCGCTAATTTCTTCGGTCAACGATACGGAAGTACTTTCGTAACGAACAACGGAAATATTACATTTGGGTCAATCAATACTATTGGTGGCGCAGCTGCGTGGGTTCCTTCTTCGCTACGCACTTTGAGTATCCCGATCATCGCCCCGTTTTATGCCGATGTCGATACAACCCGGACGGCTCAAGTTACCTACGGCACCGACACAATTGATGGCCGCCGGGCATTTGGTGTCAATTACCTGGGTGTTGGATATTTTAATGCCAAATCCGATAAGCTAAACAGCTTCCAGGTTGTGCTTATTGAGCGGCTTGACACTGGTGCTGGAAATTTCGATATCGAATTTAATTACGATTCGATCGCTTGGGACATTGGCGACGATACGCGGATCGGGCGCGCCTATGCATCTGTTGGCTACTCCAATGGGCTTGGGGGGAGCCAGAACTCTGCTTTTGAACTACCAGGATCTCTTACGATGGGAGCCTTTCTCAATAGTGGACCCTTCGCGCTGGTTCGCCAAACTCGAAACAGCGGTGGAGTGTTGGGACGTCTGGTTTTTGAGGTTAGGAATGGCGAAGTCAACAATACCACGCTGCTGCTTCAGCCGACGGACACAATCTACCAGTGCCCGGAGATGACTATTGTTGCTCGAGGCAGCGGCTATAGTGCTGGCTCCGCTTTCGTTACCCCACGGTTCCAACCTGTGCTCACCGAAAATGGTCAGGCCCGCCCGATCACCAACTTTGTCGCTACTCAAGTTCCCAACGCAAGCCCTGGCACCTATGACTTCCGAGTTAGCTTTCGGAGTAACCCCACAGTTTCGGACAACGGTGTTGCAACAAACAGCAACATTGGGCTGACCATCACGATTCCCGGGACATTCGATCAACCTGCGCGTACCGCGTCCGACACCAAAGCGATTCGCAACTGTGGCGTCGCGGCCGATTGCGGCACACTGCCGAAGGACGGCCGCGTGGGATTCTCCCTCTCGGGACGAGCAAGCGCCTCTGGTGGCATACCGCCCTATGTCTTCACGGCTCCTGCAGGTGTTCCCGCAGGGCTTGCCTTTGCACGCGATGGTGCAATGACCGGAACTCCCTCGGCTCCAGGAAATTTTACATATACAGTCCGTGTCGATGACTTCTCAACTTCGCCGGTCCAGTTTGGACTTGTTCGTTGTTCGATTAACGTAGTCGGGACCGCTACCCCGCTTACCGGCACTTGCAGTACGCCTGCAGGGACTGCGGGCTCGATCTATTCTGGAGCCATCACTGCAAATGGGGGTGCTGGTCAATATAGGTTTACGCTCTCGGGTGGTTCTTTACCGCCGGGGCTCGCACTGAATTCCGCCGGAGCGATTAGTGGCAGCATTGCATCGACAGCATCCGGTAACTACCCATTTGCAACCACAATCACAGATGCAGCAAACGTTAGTGTTGTTGTGAATTGCTCGATTCAGGTAACGGCTGTTGTTATCCCGGTGCCGGCCATCACAACTTTGAACCCTTCGCAGGCGGTAGTGGCTTCGCCCGCCTTTACGCTTAGCGTCGCTGGTTCGAATTTCGCTTCCACCTCCATTCTGGTCTGGAACGGCTTTGACCTTCGCACCACATTCGTAAGTGCAAGTTCTCTAACGGCCAGTATTCCAGCGAACTTGCTTGGTGCGGCTGGAATCGCGAAGGTCCGCATCCGCAACACAAGCACAGTTCAAAGTGCTGAGGTTGATTTTGAGGTCCTTAACCCGCTCTCGATTTCATCGATCAATCCTACTTCGCTATCCGCAACGGGCACGGCCACCCAGATTTCGATCAACGGCGATGGTTTCTTTCCGGCTATCACGCTGAGTCTGAATGGCACCAGAACAACACTTTCCCGCATCAGTTCTCAGCAGTTGCAGGCCACGGTGCCGGCTAGTTTGCTCACGCAACCGGGTGTTATCACCGCTCGTCTTGATAACCCGAACGGCATTGGCCTCGATTCGCGTATCAATGTTGTTAGCGCTGTCACAGTCACCCCCAGTGTTTCGGTCGACAAGCCAGCATTGGTCACCGATCAATCCACCGCGATTGTGCGACTTGCGCAAGCTCCTGGCCAGCCGTTGACTGGAATCCTCGAGATCACGTTTGTGCCCGCTGCGGATAACGGCCCCAACAACGGAGCCAACGATTTCCCTCGATTTACATCGGTCTCTACACGGCGAATCAACTTTAATCTTGCGGCGACCGCGACTGAGTTTCGTGCCCCAATCGACCAGGGCTCTGTGGCCGGCACGGCTACTGTAACATTGACAAGCCTTAGTCTGAATGGCGTCGACGTGCTCAATGGTCAGCGCATAACACAAACACTCGTCATCGATGCCGCCGCGCCGCTCATCCTTCCTGGCAGTGTTGTAATGGTTCGAACTGCTACCGGTTTCAACGTTGAGATTACCGCTCTTTCCACACAGAGAAGTCTTACCGGCGGTACGGTTACCTTTAGCATTGCCAGTGGCATAACCAATAGCGGTTCAGCAACGTTTGCGATTGACAACCTTGCGGCTGTTTCTTCGTCCTGGTTTCAATCCGCTCAGGGCAGGACCGAGGGAGGTGGCTTTAAGCTCACGCTGCCCTATACGCTTGAAGGAGATTTCAACAATATCAGCTCGGTTCAGGTAACACTATCGAATGCCCGTGGCAACAGTACCCCCGTCAGTGGAGGTCGACGCTAATTTTTACTACAGCTTTTCAGTAACCGGACTTGAATTTCATTCCAGTGAAGTAAAAGAAAAGTTGCTTTACGATCATCGTTGGACACTTCGACTTCAAGTGCTTCTTTGAACAATGCGCTTGATTGTGCAGGCAGTTTCATTCGGCGGTGATCTCCTGCAACCAACGGTAGCGCCTCAAAGGCGGCAGCAGGAAGCCCATTGATTCGGAGGTGGCTCTTTCCAGCGAAAGACACCTCCTCCCGCCAGTCAACGAAAACATTCCAGTTGCTTGCCGATCCGCTCTGGCAATAGATCACCAGATATGGTGGTTTTGGCCCAGGTGTGCCGGATAAGCCTGGAACTGAAGCAATTTGCAGGGGCTCCTTGAATCCGTCTACGGTTACTGTGGAGAAGAACCAATTTCCCGCCTTCCTGGGAGGAACGCGGATCGTGCTCTTCGATTCCTCACCCTGCAGGAGGTTCAAAGCCATGAGAACGTGAAAGAATACGGAGTGCAAGTATGCAACGTAGAACGTTTTTAGCTTCAATTGCAAGTCCTGCTCTTTCGCTTTGGTGCCAGGACTATCCAAGGCGAGCGCCCACCTATGAGGCCCCGCTCTTTCATCTTCACAAACAGTTCTCCACAGCTGTTCGCATTAAGGGCATTGAGGTGCTGGAGCGGGACAAGGCGACTTTCGTACGTGTTCATAGCGCTGAAGGTGCAGTCGGGATTGTACGAACCAAAGATATCGACGACTTCCTGCCTATCCTGATGCATAAGGTGATTCCCGCATTCGTTGGCCGGGATGCCCGCGACCTCGAGTCGATTATCGATGAGGTTTACATCAAGAATTATAAATGGGCTGGTCAGCCATTCTGGAGTCCGGTCGCAGCAGTTGAGCAGGCGACCTGGGATCTTTTGGGCCGTATCGGCAAGAAGTCTGTGGCGTCGTTGATGGGCGGTGCTCTTCGTACAGAAATTCCCGTTTATCTTTCCGGCTCTGGTCGTGAAACCACTGCAGAAGAAGAAGTAGAGGTCTACGTTCGTGGCTTGGCTGAAACACAGGCTAAGGCGGTGAAATTCAAGATTGGTGGCCGAATGGGCCGAAACATTGACGAGTATCCTGGCCGTACCCGCAAGATGCTGGAACTGGCCCGGAAGCGAATGGGTGACCAGATCACGATTTATGTGGATGCCAATGGCGGCTACGATGCTGCCGCTGCTATCGATATGGGGAAGTGGATGACTGGCCTCAAGATCGCATTCTTTGAAGAGCCCTGCCCCTGGGAAGAAGTAAGCGAAACCAAGAAGGTGGCCGACGCACTGGATATGCCTGTCGCAGGTGGAGAGTGTGACAGTACGCTTTGGAAGTTCAACGACATGATTGAGCGGAAAGTTGTCGACATTATCCAGCCGGATTTGAACTACTGTGGCGGTATTATCAGGGCCTCCCGTGTGGCCCGCATGGCTGCAAAAGCAGGGATGAAAATCACTCCGCACAACACGCAAATTGATGCCGCCGGCGTGAAAATGCTCAACTTCGCTGCAGCCACGCCGAACATCGGTGCCTACATGGAATTCCCTCATCGCAGTCAGCCCAAAGCTGCATCCTGGTACACGCCGAATCTGCGCATTTCCAATGGTAAGTTGCCAGTGCCTAACGGGCATGGCCTAGGTGTTGAGTTTGATCCTGACTACATCAGGCAGGCACGGAAGCTGGAGAGCTAGCTTTGAATTCCCGTCACATCACCTGGACAGCCCTCGCTTTACTCGGCCTGCTTTTGGCCTATGGTTGCTACCTGGTGATGCGTCCATTTTTTAGCGAAGTATTCCTCGCCGTTGTGCTTTCTATTGTTTTTTATCCCGGCTACAGTTGGCTCGTCCAGAAGACCGGGCGCCCGACACTCTCTGCGTGGATCTGCACGATTGCTACTGCCTTCCTCTTCCTTCTTCCACTGACGATGCTTGGTGTTGTGATCAGCAGGGAGATGAAGCACGCAATGGACGCCTTTAGTGCGGCCATTGGCCCATCGGGCAATGTGGAGTGGTTTGATCGCGGTATTGCTTATTTGGGGAACCTGTTGGGCTGGGAAGTTCAGCAAACGAAAGACTTCCTGCAAAGCCGCCTTGCTGCGGTGAGTTCGAGCATTCTATCCAATGCACTCCGTAGCATTCAGGGATTCGGGTCCTGGATCTTTTCGAGCATCATTACACTGGTCACCATGTTTTTTCTCTTTCGAGGCGGCAGGGCTTTGCTGGAAGAAAGCAAAGGCTGGGTTCCGCTGCCCGAACAGGTAATGGATTCCCTTTTCGCCGAAACCCGTGTCCTGATGTTTGCCAACGTTTACGGTGTGATCACTGTTGCTTTGGCACAGGGCCTGCTCACAGGTCTGGGCTTCTGGTTTAGCGGCTTGCCTTCAGCAGCATTCTGGGGTGCCGTCGCTGCAATCTTCAGCATTCTTCCTCTGGTGGGGGCAGGCATTGTCTGGCTGCCGGGTGTGCTGTATCTGGCAAGCATTGGTAACATGTCTCAGGCAGGGATCCTACTTGTTTGGAGCCTGGTGGTTGTGAGCATGGCCGACAACGTAATTCGCCCTATTGTTCTGAGCGAACGTGCTCGAATGAACACGGCTGTGATGTTTTTTGCACTGCTCGGGGGAATGGAAGCCTTTGGTCTGGTAGGCCTCTTTGCGGGCCCGATCGTCTTTTCTCTGGCCATCGCAGTGATCAAACTGCTGCGCCAATACAGCAACCTCTTAGGTGCACACACAGAAATTGAAAGTTTAACTGAATGAAAATTTTACTCGCAACCACAACGCTTATGACTATGAGTCTTCTTGCAGCCGACCGCACCGCCTATATCGGTACCTACACCAAGCCCGAAGGTAGCAAGGGCATCTATATGGTGCGTCTCAATGACGCCACCGGGCAGCTTTCCGCTCCTGAACTTGCGGCCGAAAGCCCTAATCCTTCTTTTCTTGCTATCAGCAAAGGAGGCAAGTTTCTTTATGCCGCCAATGAGGTCAACAACGGGGATGTGAGCGCTTTCGCCATTCTGCCCAACGGCAAGCTCAGCCCCTTGAATAAGGTGAAATCCAAGGGAGACGCTCCCTGTCATCTCAACATCGACAGCACCGGCAAATGGCTCGCCGTTGCCAACTATTCCAGCGGCACGGCTGCCGTGCTTCCGATTGGGAAAGATGGCCAGTTGGGCGAGGCTGTCGCCACCGTTCAGCACAAAGGCAAGAGCGTGGATCCACGTCGCCAGGAAGGCCCTCATGCTCATTCGGTGAACTTCTCTGCGGACAACAAATACCTCTACGTAGCGGACCTTGGTCTTGACCAGGTAAAGATTTACAGCTTCGATGCCAAGACAGGAGCAATCACCGAAAAAGCACAGCTTGATACGCCCAAAGGTGCCGGCCCGCGTCATCTTGCGCTCGGTGATGGTGGTCTGGTCTATGTGCTTAACGAGATGGCAAGCAGCGTTAGTGTGTTCCGTTGGACGGGGGAAGCCAAGGGCCAGATCCTGACGACGGTTTCCGCAATTCCGCCCGACTACAAGGCCAATACCTCGGGAGCTGAAGTCGTGCTTCATCCCAAGCGCACGCTGCTTTTCAGCTCCAATCGTGGACACGACAGCATTTCCATCTATCGAACCGAGCCCGCTACCGGCGAGACCAAATTGCTCGGCCAGCAGCCGATTGGCGGTAAGGTTCCGCGTGGCTTTGTGCTGTCGCCCGATGCAAAGTATCTGATTGCGGGAGCTCAAAATTCCGATCTCCTTTCAGCTTTTAAGGTGGATCTTGCTGAAGGGAAACTGATTCCTTCAGGTTCTTCGGTAAAAGTGGGTAGCCCCGTCTGCATTCGCTTCGTCAAGTAAGGAAAGACTATATGCAACGCCGTTCTGTTTTTTATGCGCTGCTGGGCCTGGCCCCTGCCGCACAAGCCTTTCAGGAGTCTGCCGCGGCCATTCCGGCCACCGCCGCCGAAGCTGTATCCATGGGCTTGCCCCGCTTTTATTCGCAAGCCGATCTTGCGGCTTTTGCGGAACTCGGCCAAACCCTGATTCCAGCCTTCGACGGACGCCCCGGAGCCAAAGAAGCCGAGGCGGCAGAGTTCCTCGATTTCCTGATTGGGCAGAGCCCGTCAGATATTCAAACTCTGTATAAGCAAGGCCTGGCGACCTACAAGCTTCGACGCAAGGCTGGCCTTGACGCAGCTCTTAAAGAACTGAATGAGCCCTGGACGCACGCGGGCCCGGCGAATGCTTATGGCAAATTTCTGCAAGCCGCCAAACAGGCTTTCTATCAGGCCACAGTAAATTCACGCCAGTGGGCTGAGGCGATGTCCGGGCGCAGCCGTTCTGCTGCCGGAGTTGGCAGCTACTGGCTTCCCATCGAATAAGGATCCAACATGAAAACTGAATACGACGTCCTTATCATCGGCAGTGGCGCCAGCGGCGGAATGGCCGCTCATACATTGACCAAACTGGGTGCGAAATGCGTCATGCTCGACGCTGGCCCTTTGATTGACCCGGACAAACAGCGCGTTCTCAAAGCTGTTTCCGACCTGCCTTATCGCGGCTTCGGCAAACCCGGCCGCTTCCCGCATGTCACTCAGGCCAGCGAATTCAGCGCCAACATGTGGGCCGATGAGAAACAGAATCCCTACACTTACGATCCCGAAAATCCCTACTACTGGGTACGCATCCGGCTGGTTGGTGGCAAGACTTTAGCCTGGGGCCGTGCCTCATGGCGTTTGAGCGATTACGAGTTCAAATGCAAAGATCACGACGGTTTTGGAGAGAACTGGCCCATCGAGTATAAAGATCTAGCCCCCTTCTACGATCGCGTTGAACCGCTCTTTCGTGTCAGCGGACGCAAAGAAGGCTTTCCCCAAATTCCGGACGGCAACTTCCTTGCCGACGAGTCTCGAGATAGTCTTTGTGTTCAGAGATTTCTTGAGGCCTGCCGCAAGAAGGAGGTGCCCACTACCAAGCAACGACGCAGTACAGGCACCCTCGCCAGTAGTCTGAACCTGCTCCTGCCGGCAGCCCTTGAAACGGGGAATCTGAATCTGGTGCCGAATGCGGTTGTGCGCGAGATCACAATCGACAAGAAGACGGGCAAGGCCAATGGCGCCCACTTTGTTGATCGTATTTCAAAACGTGAGTTTCACGTGAGTGCGAAGGCTGTGGTGCTTGGCGCATCAGCTCTCGAATCCACCCGCATCCTGCTCAATAGCAACATTGCGAACTCAAGTGGCATGCTGGGACACTACCTTTTTGATCAGTTCTATGTGAAGAACGTGGTGCAAGCTATTGTGCCTGAAGCCCGTGGTGGCAAGGCCCCGCGGAACCTGATGGGCGGTGGCGGATACATCCCCCGCTTCCGCAACTTGAAGACCAAGTCAAAAGACTTTATTCGCGGCTATGCTTACGATTTCGGAAGTGGCAACACCCCTGGCCCCAGCTACTTTCCCGCTTACGGCGAAAAGCTGTGGCAGCAGATGGCCGACGCTCAGGGTACGGGCTTCTCACTGACCACTATGGGCGAAGTGTTACCTCGTTATGAAAGTGCAGTCCGGATCAACAAGCTCAAGACCGATGCCTGGGGCATCCCAGTGCTGCACATCAACCAGAAGTACACTGCCAACGAATTTGCCATGGCCAAGGATTCGATGGATACGGCGGCAGAACTTTGCAAAGATGCCGGTTTCGAGATTCTGGCCAAGCATTGGGAGATGGTCCCGCCCGGCGAGAGCATCCATGAACTGGGCACCTGCCGGATGGGCAGTGACCCGAAGAAGAGCGTTCTCAATCAGTGGAATCAAACCCATGACATCAAGAACCTTTTCGTTGTAGACGGTAGTGCCTTTGTCAGTGGTGGTTCTCAGAATCCAACGCTCACCATCCTTGCGCTCACACTCAGGGCGAGTGAGTATCTCTTCAGCGAATCGAAGAAAGGCAATCTGTGAGGTTCTTGATTTTCATTGCGGCATCCTTGCTATTGTGGGCTGCCGATCCACCGAAACAGCCCATTGCCTTCAGTCACGAACAACATGCAGGCAAGCTCGATCTCAAATGTGAGACCTGCCACGTAAACCCGGCCCCCGGGGAAATGATGACCTTTCCAGCCGAGGCCAAGTGCATGGGCTGCCATCAGGTGATCAAGAAGGATTCAGAAGACATCCAGAAACTGGCGAAGTTCTTCACCGATAAGAAGCGCGTTCCGTGGGTGCGTGTGTATCAGGTTCCGACCTTCGTTTACTGGAGCCACAAGACTCACGTGGATGCAGAAGCCCAGTGCACGGACTGTCATGGTGAAGTGAAAACTTTAAGTGTGATGGCGAAGACCAAAGACCTTTCTATGGGCTCCTGCATGGATTGTCATCGCCAGAAGAAAGTCTCTAACGACTGCACCTTTTGTCACGAAAAGATGAACTAGCTGTAACGGACTTTTTCGAAGAAGAGTCCGGATGAGGGCGCGGTCCACGCGGCTACATCGAGGCGTGGGTCTTCCTGGGCCTCAAGAAGTTTCTCGAAGTCCGCTTGCGTGATCTCACCAAGTCCCAGCTTTACGAGCACTCCTGCCAGCCTGCGAACCATCCGCCACACGAAGTGTGAAGCCGCGATTCGAAACAACAACCGGTCTTCCAGAACTTCGATCTCCGCTCGAGCCACCACGACGATGGAAGATTCATTGGGCCTGCCCGGGTCTTGCGCCTGAAAGCACTTGAAGTCGTGCCGCCCTACGATCAAGGCCGCTGCTGCCTGCATTGCCGCCACGTTCAGCGGTTCTTTGATCCACCAAACGTAACGCTTTTCAAACGCAGTTTTGCGGGTAGCAATTTGGTAAACGTATTCGCGCTCAGAGGCGTCATGCCGGGCGTGGAATGCCAGAGGGGCTTTATGAAGCTTCCTGATGCTGATTTCTGCGGGCAGCTTCTGATTCACTTGGGTGAGAACAAAGGCTTCGACGGCGGGCTTGGCTGCGGAATACTTGACGTGCGCAACCTGGCCTCTTGCATGCACTCCGGCATCTGTCCTGCCCGCCCCAACCAACTCTACTTTTCCGCCCAGCACCTGTTCGAGTGCGGTACGAAGTTCTCCCATCACAGTGCGTGCGTTGCGTTGCTCCGCCCAGCCACTGTATTTGCCGCCATCATATTCAACTGTCAATCTGAGGCATTGGTTGAATTCAGACTTCAATTTTCCGCGAACGTGTTGCACTCAGTAACCTTACCAGTCTGGAATCCACGGCCAAACCATTCCTTGCGTTGCGCCGACGATCCATGCGTAAAGCTCTCAGGCCTGACGCGACCGGTGGACATTTGCTGGATGTGATCGTCGCCTACAGCTGAGGCCGCGCCGAGGGCTTCATCCACGTCGCCAGCTTCCAGCAATTTTCTTTGCGCCGTCTCATGGGCCCAAATTCCGGCGAAGCAATCCGCCTGCAATTCCATCAACACACTCAATTGTTTTTGCGCTCTGGGATTGCGTTCCTGAGCCATACGCACCTTGCGTTCGATCCCCAGGATGTTCTGCAAATGGTGCCCGAGTTCGTGCGCAATCACGTATGCCTGGGCAAAATCGCCAGGTGCTCCGAACTTGCGTTTTAGCTCGTCGTAGAAATTCAGATCGATGTAAACTTTCTCGTCTGCCGGGCAATAGAAGGGACCCATGGCACCTTCAGCGTCTCCGCAGCCGCTTCTCACGAAGTCACGAAACAACACCAGCTTGGCTCGGCGATAAGACACGCCCTGTTGCTCTGGCAGCACCTTTGTCCAAGTGTTTTGAGCATCATCCAGCACAAAGCTCACAAATTGCTTGAGAGTTTCTTCTTCGGCTGTCTTCACCCTTGGTTCCCGCCGGGAGGCCACAGGCGCAATTCCGCCGCCGCCCCCGCCCAGGAACGGGCTGATCAAATCAATCTTGAAGACGAAGCTCAGAATTCCGAGAACGACAAGTCCGCCGAAGCCGATTCGCATACCTCCAAATCCGCCGCCACCGATTCCCATCGGGGCACTGCCGCCGTCGTCTCTGCGATCTTCGACGTCGTCGCTTTGATGTCCTTGGTCCCAACGCATGCTTAAATGCTAGCCCATTTCCTGGTCCAGCGAGAGCCCTGATTGATATGCTGTATGGGCAATGTCGAACGCATTTCCCAAGCTCCACAACGCCATGTGGCCAGGCCTCGTTGGCAAGGGCCCAGACTCCGAACCACCCATCGATCTAGACACCATGCTCGATATGACGGCCAAAGCCGAAGTAAACGGCACCCGTTTTGACGGTGTTGATCTCTTCCTTTTTGAACCTCACACGAGCATTGATTCTGACGACTCTGCCGTTCAGGCTCTTGCTGACAAGATTGCCAGCAAAGGGCTCGCTATTGGCAGCGTTGTTGCGCCTGTGTGGCCACCCACGGGGGGCGGCTCCGCGATGGGCAGCGATGACGAGCGCCAGTCGTTTTTGAGTAGCGTGCGCAAGGCCTGTGAGATTGCTTCTCGGCTTCGCCAGATTGGGATCCGCCCCACGGGAATTGTCCGCATCGATTCCGCCTGCTCACCTCATGACTGGGCCCAGGATCCGGCCGGCAATCAGAAGAAAATCGCACAGACATTTAGAGAAGCTGCAGCTATCGCGAAGGGTTATGGCGAACGTCTCGCCGCCGAGGGCGAGATCTGTTGGGGTGGCATGCATAGCTGGAAGTACATGCACGAGCTGCTTGAGTTGACTGGTGAGCCAGAGACCGTTGGCTTTCAGGCCGACATGGCGCACACACTGCTCTACACGATGGGCTACAACGCTCCCGAACATCGTTTGCTTCCCGAGAACTACGACTGGTCTGACCGCAAGCCGCTGGAAGACGCGCTCACTCAGATGACAAATGCCTTGCGCCCCTGGACTTTCGATTTTCACGTTGCGCAAAACGATGCAACGGTGAAGGGTGCCGGCTCGCACGACAAGACTGGCCGCCACTGCCTGCCTACCGATCCCAACGGCAAACTGCATGTTGCCCACGACGCAGGCTACTGGCTGCGTGACGGTGGAGGGAATCTCACCAAGGCAGCACGTCACATCTGCTGGGACGGCTGTATGTTCACCAATGAGACCCTCATGAAGCAAGAGACGTGGAACAGCATCCTCGCCACCATGATCACAGTGCGCGAAGCCCACGGCTGGAACGAGTAAATCATCATGGCAAAGAAACAACTCAATATCGGTATGGTGGGTTATGGCTTTATGGGCCGCGCCCACTCCAATGCCTTCCGCAAGGCTGGAAACTTCTTCCCTCTCGACTACGACATCGTCCTTAAGGCTGCCTGTGCCCGCAGCGCAGACAAGGCCCAAGCCTTTGCCGACAACTGGGGCTATGAATCGATCGAAACCGATTGGCGCAAGCTGATCGAGCGTAAGGATATCGATGTAGTCGATATCGCCAGCCCCAATGACACACACAAAGAAATCGCCCTCGCCGCCGCTGCCGCCGGCAAGATGATCCTGTGCGAGAAGCCGCTTGGCCGCAACGCAACAGAATCGGAAGAGATGGTTTCTGCCGTTGAAGCAGCTGGTGTCAAGAACATGGTTTGGTACAACTACCGCCGTGTACCCGCCGTCACGATGGCGAAGCAACTGGTAGAGGAAGGCCGCCTGGGCAGAATTTTCCATTACCGCGCCAAGTTTCTACAAGACTGGACCATCAATGCCGACCTGCCTCAGGGCGGGGCTGCGCTCTGGCGTCTGGACGTAGATGTGGCTGGCAGCGGAGTTACTGGCGATCTTCTCGCTCACTGCATCGACACAGCGATGTGGCTCAACGGGCCCATCGTTGAAGTCTCGGCAATGACTGAAACCTTTGTCAAAGAACGCATGCACAACCTGACGGGCAAGGTGGAAAAGGTCGGCATTGATGATGCGAGCATTTTCATGGCTCGCTTCGCCAATGGCTCGCTTGCTACCTTTGAAGCCACTCGCTACGCCAGAGGACATAAGGCACTCTACACGCTTGAGATGAACGGCGAAAAGGCATCTCTTTTCTGGGATCTCCATGATCTGCATCGCCTGCAGTACTTTGATCATGGCGATGAAGGCAAGCTCCGTGCGTGGCGCAACATTCACGTCTCCGATGGCGATCAGCCCTACATGAAGAACTGGTGGGTCCCCGGCCTTCAGATCGGTTATGAGCACAGCTTCGTTCATCAGGTCGCTGATTTCGTTACCGGTCTAGGGGAGGGAACTACGCCGAGCCCCACATTCCGTGAAGCGCTTCAGACCGATTACGTCACCGACGCTGTGCTCAAGAGCGCACGCGAACGCAATTGGCAACCTGTCAAACAGAGCTAAATTTCATGCAGCGCCGCGACTTCCTTCAGCTATCGGCAGTTGCGGCGCAAGCTCAATCTCGCCGCCCAAACGTCCTGGTGATCCTCACCGATCAGCAGACGCATCATGCCTGGTCTGGCGCTCGTAATCCCTGGCTTTCGACACCGGCAATGGATTCGATTGCTTCTCGTGGAACTGTTTTTGAAGAGGCTTACTGCAACTATCCGGTTTGCTCGCCTTCAAGAGGAAGCATCTTTTCTTCTCGATTGCCCCACGAAACCGGCGTCATGACCAACGGCAAAGGTATTCATCCGGAGATCCCAACGATGGGCGAGATCTTCCGCGCTGCGGGCTATCGCACCGCCTATGCTGGCAAGTGGCATTTGCCAAAATCCTTTGATGGCATGACGGCATTTGAAAAGATTGCCGGAGGTCACGCCCTCGGGGCAAAGATGGATGAGCCAGTGGCAGATGCCTGCTCTGCGTATCTCACCAGAAGCAACTCTGATCCTTTCCTGCTGGTTGCCTCATTCATGAACCCGCATGATATTTGCGACTGGATCCGCCAACACCCCGACACCCGCAATCATCCCAACCGCGCTCAGTTTCCACCCGCACCACAGCATTTGAACGTGGACCCGAACGAACCTGAGCTATTGCAATATCACCGCACTGCCGGCTACGACCTTATGTCTCAAGCTGTTGGTATCGCCTCAAAATGGCAGCGAGACGATTTCAGGCACTACCTTCACGACTACTATCGGATGGTGGAAACGGTGGACAAGCAAATTGGCCGTGTACTCGCTGCCCTGCGAAACTCAGGTGCTATGGACAATACCGTCATCGCCTTCACTTCTGACCATGGGGAAGGGATGGGTGCCCACCGCTGGGTGCAAAAGGCTGCTTTCTGGGAAGAAACCGTGCGTGTGCCCTTGATGTTTAGTGGCCCGGGAATTGCCGCCGGCCATCGCTCGCGAGATCTTACTTCGCTGCTCGACCTGCTTCCCACCATTTGCGACTATGCAGGCATTCCCGCTGACCCGAATTTCCGCGGGCTATCCCTCCGGCCATCTCTTGAAGCCAAAGCTCAGCCGCGCGATTACATCACCTCTCACCTTCGACTTGGCACCGAAGACAAAGAAGGGCGGATGCTGCGCACCCAGCGCTACAAGTACAACTGCTTTTCAAAGGGCAAGAATCGTGAGCAGCTCTTTGATCTTGAAATCGATCCCGGCGAATCACGCAACCTTGCGCTCGAAGCCACGTCAGGTGAACTTCTCATTCAACATCGTGCTCTGCTTGCCATTGAGTTGAAGAAAACCAAAGACTACTTCGTGCTTTAGCGTGCAGGCTAGACTAAAGCAGGTTCCATGAAGACCGCTTTGACCAGCAGGGTGCATCGGATATTCTCCAACCTCGGCCCCGGCCTGATTACCGGCGCGGCCGACGATGACCCCTCTGGCATCTCCACTTATTCGATCGCCGGAGCGATGTTTGGGTATCAGATGTTGTGGACTGCGGTTTTTTCCTTTCCCTTGATGACGGCGGTTCAGTTGATGTGTGGCCGTTTGGGCCTGGTGACTGGACTGGGGCTTGCGGGAGCGATTCGCACATACTATTCCCGCAAGGTGCTCTGGTTGGCCTGTGTTCTCCTGATCTCGGCGAACGTAGTAAACATTGCCGCTGACCTTGGGGGCATGGCCGACGTCACAGAACTGCTCACTGGTGTATCTTCCTCGATCTGGACACCTTTTTACACCATCTTCATTCTGGCCTTGCTGATCTTCACAACCTATCGGACCATTGTGCGTATCTTTAAATGGTTGACCCTGGCATTGCTGGCCTATGTTGTGTCGGCCTTTCTGGCTAACCCGGATTGGCTTGTTGTGGCAAAGGCCACCCTGGTTCCAACCTTTTCCTGGACCCCTCAATACTGGGCCACTCTCGTTGGAATCTTGGGGACAACCATTTCGCCTTACTTGTTCTTCTGGGGTGCAGCGCAGGAAGTTGAGGTTGATATTTCCAAGGGACGGGTGAATCTGGAAGATCGCCGCGGTGCGACTTCTGAAGAATTGCGTGCTTTGAAAAACGACGTTGCCACGGGCATGTTCTTCTCCAATCTCGTAATGTTCTTTATCATTCTCACCTCAGCAGCCACTTTGCACACGAGTGGCGGCACAAGTATTGCGACTGCACGCGAGGCAGCTGAGGCGTTGCGTCCGCTGGCTGGTGATGGTGCTTTCCTGCTCTTCAGTTTCGGGCTGATTGGTGCGGGAATGTTGGGCGTTCCCGTCCTGGCTGGTTCTTGTGCTTATGCTATATCTGAAGCGGCAGGATGGGCTGGATCCCTCGATGCCAAGCCCAAGCACGCCGTGGGCTTTTATCTGGTGATTGGCCTTGCCATGTCCATCGGGCTTGGTCTTGATTTTGCCCAACTCGATGCAGTGAAAATGTTGTTCTGGGCTGCGGTTCTCAATGGAGTATTGGCCCCGCCGCTGTTGGTGCTTGTTGTGCTTTTAACCAGTCGCGAAGATGTCATGGGAGAACATCGAAACGGCTTCACCCTGCGCTTCTTGGGTTGGCTCTGCGCGGGGCTGATGTTTGTGGCGACGCTAGTGATGTTTGCTAGTGAGCTTCTGAACCTGGCGTAGTCACCGTGAGGAGCGCAAAGGTTGTAGAGGCTACAAAGCCCATTTGTGCGTAGAGGGGCCGGCCTGCGTCAGAGGCATGCAGGGTGATTTTTTCACTACTCATGATCGGCTTGGCCTCTTCTACAACTTGACGAATACAGGCTTCAGCGTAGCCTTTGCCGCGATGATCGGAATGGCTGGCTACCAGGGCAATGTAAATTGTGCCAGCAACGGGCAAGGCTGCGGAGGATGTTACGGGTTGGCCATCCAGATAGCCCACCAGGCCAACGCAATCATCCTGCCAGATGTGCAGATTGCAAACGGGGTCAAAAAGCTCATAAGGCATGCCGTAGGCATGAGCATTGAGATGGGCCATATCCGTTGCAGTCTGGATGTCCGTTACGCGGCGCCAGTCGAGATCAGGCAGCGGTCGAATGGGCTCAAGTAGCTTGTCTGCCTCCATGCCTGTTAAATTCATGATCGAGACCATGGAATGAGCCGAAAGCGTTTCTTCCCAACCTGCAGGCAACTCGTCTGTGCACAAAGCGTGCAACCAGGCATAAGGGCAGGATTCTGCTTCCCTGATTGCCCTGCCAAGCCCTTGATCCAGCGCCGCTAAATCTGTGAGTGGGTGGTCAAAAATCGAGACATTCAAGAAGGACAGTGGAGAGTTGCCAAAGCAATTGGCAAGGCCATTTTCGTGCGTGATAGCAGAACCGGGAAGCCTGCCGGCCATCAACTTCCAGGCATCGATAAAGTAGCGGATGGATTCGACGTGTGTGCTCATGACAAACTCTCAACCTAACATGGCTTTGGCTAGGCGAGCAGCTCTTTGACGACATTGCCAAATACGTCGGTGAGGCGCATATCGCGGCCACTGTAGCGGAAGGTGAGCTTCAGATGGTCCAAGCCCAGCAGGTGCAGCATCGTGGCGTGCAGGTCATGAAGGTGCACCTTGTTTTCAACCGCGAAGTATCCGAATTCGTCTGTCGCCCCATGAACATAGCCGGGCCTCGATCCACCACCAGCCATCCACATCGTGTAGCCGTAGGGGTTGTGGTCGCGCCCAATCTGAGTCGTATCGCCGTTGTCGGGAAACTGGGCACAGGGCGTGCGGCCGAATTCGCCGCCCCAGATGACGAGCGTGTCCTTGAGCAGACCTCTCGACTTCAAATCCTTGAGCAGCCCGGCGATTGGTTTATCGGTGGATTGTGCGTTGATCCTGTGGCCCTTCTCGAGATTCGAATGTTGGTCCCAACGATCCAGCCCCTTGCGTGCAGGCGTGAGAAGTTCAATGAACCGGACACCCTTCTCCACCAGGCGCCGCGCAGTCAGACAACTCTTGCCGAACTCGGCAGTGATCTCTTCGTCGAGCCCATAAAGTTTACGTGTGGCTTCGGATTCCTTCGAGATGTCCAGAAGCTCAGGCACCGCGCTCTGCATACGAAAGGCAAGATCATAATTCTGGATCGTCGCTTCGATCTCGCTTACTGCGCCGAAACGGGCCAGCACTCCCTGATTGAGTTTAGCGAGCAGGCCAAGTTTGTCCTGCTGCTCCTGGGGTGTCTTATCGATGGGCTTGAGATCGGCGATTGGATGTTCCCCGCGACGAAAGAGTGTTGCCTGATAGGAAGCGGGCAGAAAGCCGGCACCGAAACAATCGATACCACCGGGCGGCACCAAACCGTTGTCGAGAACGATGAAGCCGGGAAGGTTCTCGCTCTCGCTGCCCAGGCCAAAGTTTGCCCAGGCACCCATGCTGGGGCGGCCTTGAAAGCCAGAGCCGGAGTGCAGGAAATAGTTGGCCGCAGTATGTTCGCTGTGGTCGGCAACCATAGACCGGATAATCGCCATGTCGTCCACGCAAGTGGCAATGTGCGGAAAGAGTTCACTTACTGCCGTACCGGATTGCCCGTGTTGTTGAAACTTGAAGGGCGAGCCGTAGATTTTGTCGGTGATATTGAAGACGGTGGTTGGTGGCTTGAAGGGAAGCTTCTGGCCGTTCTCTTTGTTGAGCCTCGGCTTGGGGTCGAAGCTATCCATCTGCGAAGGCCCGCCATCCATGTAAAGGAAGATGACGGATTTCGCCTTGGCTGCAAAGTGAGGTTGCCGGGAAGCCGCTCGCGACTCTTCCGCAAGCATGTGCAGCAGCGCCAGGCCACCGAAACCGTTGGCCCCACGGCAAAGCGCATCGCGACGTGTTGGCTTATTGGACATAGAGAAACTCCGCAGTATTCAGCAAGACATGGCAGAAGCTGGTCCAGTCGTGAGTCTTCAGATAGTCTTCAGCCAGCGCGCGTTCTTGAGGCAACACTTCTCTTGCAAACGCCGTTTCGTAGAGCCAATTCAAACGATCTTGTTGCGCCGCAGAAGCCTTTGCCCAACGCTCGGCCTGCAGAAGCACGAATTCATTGTTCATCATCAGCAACGCCTGGGCTGGCACGGTGGATGACCCACGGGCGCCGAAGGTCGAGATCGGAAGCGGGTAATCGAAGGTGAGAAAGAGCGGTGAGAGAAAGTTCCTTCGAACCTGAATGTAGATCGAGCGGCGGTTCTTGCCGTCGAGCGGGCCGCTTAAGGGTTTGCCTCTTCCGTCCTGATAATGACTCACATGTGGCATCACGGAGGGGCCATAAAGCGTCTGATCGAGCGAGCCGGAAACCGCAAGCATCGAATCGCGCAGGGACTCTGCATCCAGCCGGCGCGGAGGCATCCGGGACAAGAGATCGTTGCGGGGATCCAGTTTTGCTGCTGCTGGACTAGCTTCGTTCGACATATGGAAAGCAGCGGAGAGCACAATCTTGCGGTGTAGAGCTTTGAGGCTCCAACCACTTTCCATGAATTCGACGGCAAGCGTATCGAGCAAATCCTGGTTGCTCGGTTCTTCTCCCATGCGGCCAAAGTTATCGACCGAGCGCACGAGGCCCTGGCCGAAGTGATGCTGCCAGACACGATTGACGATCACGCGCGCCGTGAGCGGATTCTTCGCATTTGCCACCCACTCGGCAAGTTCTCGTCGTCCGCTATGATCCCGCTGGATTGGAGCGTCCGTTTTCCAGACGGCATTCAGGAAGCCCCGTGGAACAGGTGGCCCCAGGTTTTCATGGCTGCCGCGGATGTGAAGTTTTGTATCATTCGGCGCCTCGTCCATGCTCACGAGGGCAAAGGTGGTTTCAGGGATTTCCACTGCCGGGTCTACAAAGGCAGCAGGCACCGCACCCCCTTCGACTGCAGGCGGCTTCTCGTCATCGGAAAGCACAATTTGAGCGAGCGCGAGGTAACCGCTACGGCTGCGATCCACGATCTCGATATAGCACTCGCGGCCAATTTCTTTGGTCATGCGAATGGTCTTCCATTGCCATTCTGGAAGCGGATAGAAGTGGGCTGTCTTATGGTCGTCAGCCACCACGGTGACTCGAAGATCTCCCCCGTTAAAGACCTTTTTGTCAGGCGTTGAGCCCAGAACCCGGACGTGCATGTACATCTTGGGCATGCGGAACTTTTCGGAGGTCAAGGATCCTGTTAGGGCCATAGAACCTTCGCCTCTAGAACTGGCTACTGGCCCTCGAAGCGTTGCAGCAAAAGCCTGGCCTTCCATCCGCCAATCGTTAAACTCCACCAGTTCATCTCCAGGGCGAAGCTTCACGCTGCCTCCATCCATGGCTGGCTCTTTGTGTTGCTGTTTGATGGACGCTCTGGCAGTCTCGATCTGACTGATGCGCTGCGGGCTATCTATAACAGCTTCCCGCGAGTAGCTGCTGTGCATGATGCCGGCCATGGCGTAATAGTCTTTGGTGGGAAGCGGGTCGAACTTGTGGTCGTGGCAGCGGGCGCACGATAGCGTAAGGCCGGTAAACGTTTTGCTCAGCACATCGAGTTGATTGTCTACACGATCGGCGCGCGTCTTCACAGAGTCGGTCGCGCTGTTCAGAACCTCTCCAAACCAGAAGAAGCCCGTCGCAATTGGAGACTCGACGAAAGAGCCATCTTTGCTCAAACGGGGTCTCGATAGCAGATCTCCGGCGAAATGCTCACGAATGAATTGATCGTAGGGGAGATCCTGGTTGAGTGCCCGAATGACGTAGTCGCGATAGCGCCAGGCATCCAGCTTTTCGTTGTCGAACTCATGACCGTTGGTTTCAGAAAAACGCACGAGGTCGAGCCAATGACGTGCCCAACGTTCGCCATAATGCGGGGAGGCGAGCAAGCGATCCACCAGCTTCTGATCTGCGTTTGCGGACGTGTCGGCAAGATAAGCCTTGATTTCGGTTGGAGTGGGCGGCAGTCCGGTAAGGTCGAAGCTGATACGCCGCAAGAACTCGCGGCGCCCGATTGCAGCCGCGGGGCGCAGTTGTTTTGACTCGAGCTTCGCCAGCAGAAAAAGATCCACATTGGTTCGCGGCCAGGATTGGTCTGCCACCAAAGGCACGGGTACTCTGGCTGGCAACTCAAAGGCCCAATTCGGTTTCGTTTCCTGTTTCGAAACCAGGGGAGCCGAATCTATGCGAGGATCTGGTGCGCCCATTGCGATCCACTGTCGAAAGTCCTCGATTACGGAATCGCCAAGCTTGCCGTTTGGTGGCATCTGAAGCTTACGATTCTCGTAGCTGAGCGCCTTAAGGATCAAACTTTCCTCCGGCTTGCCAGACACGAAGATTGGCCCTGAATCGCCTCCCTTGAGTGTTGCGGCCCTGGTATCGAGGCGAAGCCCACCAAAGGGTGCCTTCAACTTGGCGTTGTGACAACCCAAACATTGCGTTGTGAGTACGGGGCGAATTTTCTTCTCAAAGAATTCATCGCCGGGTGAGAAACCCCAGGACGCAGTACTCAGCGCGATGATCCATATGAGACTTTTCGGCATTGAATTTATTCTATTCCCCCAGGTGGGACACTGGTTTGCATGCACATGCTTATGGCGATTTTCTTTGCCGCACAGGCGGGGCAGCTCGCGCCCGTCAGCGAAGAAAAGCGTGAGCCAGGCTTCTCTGCTTTTGTTTCCCGGTTGAAGGCTGCAGTGGCAAAGCGGGATGCAAAGGCTCTCAGGAAGCTTACCGATGAAGACGTGATTGCTGGTGGCTTTGGAGACAAGGACGAAAAGGGTTGGGCGAAATTTTCTGCCCGCTGGGAGGTTGATCAAAAGGACGGAGCGGTTTGGGATGTTCTCGCCGACTTGATTGAGCTTGGATTCTTTCGCGAGGCTCCTTCCATTTATGTCTCACCTTACGTGGCCTGGAAGTTCCCCGGCGAACTGGACCCGGCAGATTATCTGGTCGTGCTGCGCGATGCGTTACCTCTACGGAAGACTCCTGATCGCGATGGGGCTACGGTTGCCACTCTTGCTTTCGACATCGTGAAGCGCCTGGAACCCAGGCGGGCGAGCGGTAGCTTTGATTGGGTGATGGTCGAGACGGCCAAAGGAGTCCGTGGCTATGTGCAGTCCAGTGTGGTGCGAAGTCCGTTGATGGCCAGAGGGCAATTTGCCTTGAGAGACGGCAAGTGGCGGCTGTCGGTGCTGGATCGAGCACGGGACTAATCTACATTCAACTCAATACGCTTGATGCTTAAGTTGCTTTTGAGCAGGCGGGTGAGATCTTCATCCAGTTTCCTCGCATCCTCGGGGTCGCGGATGGCGCGAATGCTATCTTTTTCTACCTCGCTACGGTCGACAGCAAGCTCGAGGCTCTCGATCCGTTGCGGGCTCCAGGCAAGAGTCACATTCGAGCTGATGAAGCCAAGCCACAGTTCATCTTCCACAGGCAGTCTCAAAGTTTTGCCTGCTTGCACCGCAGGGCCCCCCGAGGCAGGAGGATAGAGCACATCGAAGGTCCCCTGATCATCGGCCTGGAAGGCATAGAAGAAACCAGTCTTTGGAATTTGAACCTGAATCGCTACAAGTTCGTTCTTACGAAAAGAAGTGCCCGGGGGAACCGTTTCCTGGGCCCCGAGATTTTTCCCGGCACTGGTTTTTTGTCGAATTATTAAAATCGAAAAGGCATCACGAGGCTCTGCACAAGAGGTCAGCAATACTGAACTCAAGATCACCACAGAAAGGGTCTTGATCATCCTCATGGCCCTGCGAGTATAACGCAGGGCAGGTGCTGGACAGCCCCGTGCTTCATTCAAATAGAGAAGGGGGGAGGGTCTGGAATGCCAGACCCTCCCCCCCTAAATATGCACAGAGTGCCTAGCTTCCGATCGGGCCGCGGCCCCAGCTCTTCTTGACGAATACGATACCCGGACGAGGAATTCCGGTACCGTAAGGCCAATTTGAAGTGGGCGCTGCGAAGGTGCCGCCTTCACCGGGATGCTGTACCGCGACAAAGAGAGTTTCGTTGTCCGGTGTAAAGGCCGGGCCACAAGTCTCTGCGCCGATTGGCATATTCATAAAGGGCATCAAGGTGCCGCGTTCAGGGCCTTCAGTAACGCAGGCGTAGAGAGCGTCTTGCCAGCCGATTGCGGATTGCATGCCGTCGGTGCCGATCCAGAGGTTGCCCTGATTGTCAAAAGCGAGCATGTCGGGCGCACCAATGGGTGAAACCTTTTCACGGGGAGCACCCGCAAAGTAAGTACCCTGCGCTTTGTCATCGGGGTCGCCGCAGAGCATGAAGATACCCCAGTTAAATGTTGTTCGGGTATGATCGTTGCCGGCTTCTTTGATTTCGATGATGTGTCCGGAACGGTTGTTTGCACGAGGGTTGGCTGCATCCGGTCCAAGGGCTGCGCCTACTCCCCGCTGCGTGTTGTTTGTGCAGGCGATGTAGACGATGCCGGTAACCGGGTTTACTTCAACATCCTCCGGACGATCCATGCGGGTAGCACCCAGCGCGTCTCCTGCCTGGCGTAGACGGATTAGCACGTCTGCCTGATTGCGCCATCCATTGGCCATCGTGAGCGGACCCTGACCGTGGACAACTGGCAACCAGACGCCACTTCCGTCTGCGTTGAATTTGGCTACATAAAGAACGCCGTTGTCGAGCAAATCCATGTTGGCTGCGCGATTGTCACGATTAAAGACACCAGCAGTAACAAATTTGTACACATAGTCGAAGCGCTCGTCGTCGCCGGAGTACACGACAACCTGACCGTTCTGGGCAATCGTGGTGCTTGCGCATTCGTGCTTGCAGCGGCCCATTGAGGTGCGCTTTTTGGGCATCGAGTTCGGGTCGTAGGGATCGATTTCAACCGTCCAACCGAAGCGGTTGGCTTCGTTCGGTTCCTTGGCCTGATCGAAACGGTCGTAAAAGCTTTCCCAGCGACGTGCCGATGCGCCACCTGTGGTTCCTAGACGAGCCATGTTGTCGCGGTTCACACCGGCAGCCATGCTGTTGCGGTTGGCAAAATACTGGTTGAAGTTTTCTTCGGAAGTCAGGAAGGTACCCCAGGGCGTCTGGCCGCCCGCGCAGTTGTTGAGAGTGCCCTTGACGCGGGTGCCGGTGCGGTCTGCCGAGGTTTGCATGAGCGGGTCGCCCGCAGCGGGACCAGTGATCAGCATTTCGGTTTCGCCGGTGATGCGGCGGTTGTAGCCGGAGTTGGCGTTGTACTGCCATACACCGTAGAATTCTTCGATTTCGATGACGCTCACGCCGTGTGCGGCAAGCTCTGCGTCTACCTGGTCTTTGGTGGGTGTTCCATAGCTTGGAAACATGGCAACCGGGTCTGTGTATTCGTGATTCACACAAAGGAGGCCACGGCGGGAGTTGGTGGAGTTCCAGCTAGGGAGGGAATGATAGGTTACCATGTCGCAGTTGTAACCAAACTGCTGCGATTGGGTTGCGCCGTTTTGCCGCATCGGGTCAAATTCCGGAGCGTTGGCCGTTACCGGGTTACCCCAGGCAATTACCAATCCAGCGTCGTAGCCTTCGGGCACGTCAATAAAATCGGCCTTCTTGGTCAATTGAATTGGCTTGAAAGTTAATCCTGTGGTGGCGGCGGCAGCAGGCTGTGCGGCCAGCCCACCAGTGGCGGCAATGGCTGCCCCGGTGAAGACACCCTTGATCAGGTCGCGGCGATTCAATCCTTCTTCAACTACTGCCTTGAAGTCTGGTTCCGTATTGGCACCGTAGACTGTTTCGGCATTCTCGGCTTCTTTGTCCAGCCAGGGAGCTTTTAAATTTGTGTTTTCTGGTTGCATGGAATACCTCTCTCTAGTACTTACGAGAGGTTATCCACTCCAAATAAACATGCCATTGCAATAGTGTGAATTGTTGATTGAGATTGAATGTCAGTTGAATTTCAATTGCCAGGTTGCTGGTAGCCCGGCCCTCTAAGGATCACTCCAGGCTTGGCACCGGTATGGACTCCCTCGTTCACAACCACCACACCATTCACGACCACCTGCTTGATACCGGTGGAAAGTTGGTGAGGGTTTTCAAAGTTGGCCTGGTCACGAATGGTTGCCGGATCGAAGATCACTAGATCCGCCGCCATTCCCGGTCGAAGAATACCGCGATTGTGAAGAGACAGACGAGTCGCCACTGCCGCAGTCATCTTGAACACCGCATCTTCCAGAGGAATCGTTTTCAGTTCTCTTGCGTATAGTCCAAGCACACGCGGATAGGTCCCGTACGTGCGTGGGTGTGTTGGGCCGTTTGATGTAGCGGGATTGGTACCACCGGCATCTGTAGAAATCTTGATCCACGGCATCTTCAACTGTTTTTCGATATTGGTTTCATTGATGATGTAGTAAATCGTCGAGATTCCATGCCGCTCTGACCTCAGTAGAGCGATCGCCGCTTCTGGCCACGGTTGTCCCATCTGCTCTGCGATCTTGTTCAGGCGCTGACCGATGTATTTCTTGTTCTCGGGTTTACGCAATCCGATTGGCTGCACCAGGTCGGCGTCGCGACCCTTGTTGTCCTTCAGCATGTCGGCGATAATCCGGGTGCGCGTCTCTGGGTTATCGAGGTTCGCAAAGAGTTTGCCGTCGGCGGCAGCCCAGTCCGGCAGCAACGCGGTCAGCGCGGTGCCGGATGCCACATAGGGATACATGTTGGCCTGAATATCGATGCCGTCCACGCGCGCTTTCTGGATCAATTGCAGAGCTGGATCGAGCAGCTTCCAATTGTTCCGGCCCACTGCCTTAAGGTGATACACCTCCACAGGTACAGAGCCATTCTTGCCAATTGAAGCGGCTTCATTCAGCGCTTCCAGCAGCTTGTCTGCCTCAGAGCGAATGTGCGAAATGTAGGTGCCTCCAAAGCCGGATATTGTTTTAGCAAGTTCAGTTAATTCCGGCGTGGTTGCATAAGATCCCGGAGGGTAGATCAGGGCGGACGCCAGGCCAAATGCCCCGTCCTGCATCGATTCCTTCAAAGCTCCCCGCATCACATTAAGTTCGGCCGCTGTTGCATCGCCCATCGCGAATCCCTTACCAAAGGCACGGATCGTGCCCGCTCCCGCGAAGGACCCGAAATTTGCAGACGACCCGCGCGCCAGCATCGCCTTGAGCCAGCGGTCAAAGGAGTGGGGCCCGGTAAAGTTCTTGTCGGCCTGATCTCCAGTCTTCTCATTTGCCGGAGCATTGGACCAACCCTCTCCCATAATCTCGCTTGTGATCCCCTGAGTGATCTTCGAGATCAGACGTCCATCACCGTTGGTCAATGCATCTCGCGAATGCGACTGGATATCAATGAAGCCTGGGGTGAGTGCCTGTCCTTTCAGGTCAAATGACTGTTTAGCCGCAGCAGCCCGCAGCAAGCCAGCAGGAGTAATGGCTGCAATCTTGCCATCTCTCACCGCAAGATCGCCAGAGTACCAGCCTGCACCAGTCCCGTCGATGATTTTGGCATTCCTATAAATAAGGTCATAGGCGGTCGTTGCATACTTGCCATAGCCCGGGCCGCGCACGATTTCACCCGGCATCGCGCCCGTATGTTTCCCGTCCTGCCAGACAACGGCACCGTTCACAAATACCGAGTGAATGCCGGTGGAAACCTGATGTGGCTGAGTGTATGTTGCAGGGCTACCCACAGTTGCCGCATCAAAGAGAACCATGTCCGCTTTGAGACCTGGTTTCAGAAGCCCCCGGTCCATGATTCCCAATCGAAGTGCAGTTGCTGAACTCATTTTGCGGACAGCATCTTCGAGCGTAATCACTTTGCGCTCTCGAACATAATGGCCAAGAATTTGTGTAGCTGTGCCGTAGCTTCGTGGGTGCACCAGGCTAGTTGCTTTATCGGGATCGGCCGCACCTGCGTCTGTTCCAAATTTCATCCAGGGCTGCTTCATTTTTGCTTCGACGTTTTCGTCGCTCATCATGAAGTAGACAGTCCCGATGCGCTGCCGTTCCGATTCCAGTAGCTCAAAGACAGTTTCGGTCCAGGGCTTCTTTTTCATCGCAGAAATTTCGCTCAGGTATTTGCCAGCATAGATCTTGTTCTCTGGTTTGAGAAGGCCTAGCACCAGCACCCCTTCGGGGGTTCCCGCTCCGCACAGGTTCTCCCAATTGGTACGATCCGACAACATCTCGGCACGCATCTTTTCGCGAATCGTTGGGTTCGCAATATTTTCGTAGAGCTTGCCATTCTCAGCCGCCCAAGGGGGAAGGCAAGAGGTCAATCCGGTGGATCCCGCAGTGTACGGATACATGTTCGCCTGCAGGTCAACTCCCTGCGCGCGCGCATTATTGATCGTGGCGAGAAACTCCGTCGACTTCGGCCAGTTCTTACGTCCAGCCACCTTCAGATGGTAGAGCTCCACCGGAACCTTGGCTTCCTTGCCAATCCGGATTGCTTCTTCTAGTGCAGGGAAGATGTCATCTGCTTCCGACCGCATGTGAGTGATGTAAGTTCCGCCGAAAGGCGCCATCACCTTGGCTACTTCTACAATCTCTTCAGTATCCGAATAGGAACCGGGTGGGTAGATCAATGCACTGGCCAGGCCAAAGGCTCCGTCTTCCATGGATTCCTTCATCGCGGCCTTCATGCTTTCGAGTTCAGCTGGAGTTGCCTTACCTGCTGCCATACCTTTGGCGAAGGCGCGTATCGTACCCTGTCCCACGTAGGAGCCGAAGTTCACGCTGGAGCCATGTTTCTTCATAGCCTCAAGCCAGCGGGCAAACCCATGCGGGCCAATAAACTGCCGGTCTGCTTCCGTCTCAGACTTTGCACTCGCTGGCGCGTTAGAAGTGCCCTCGCCCATAATCTCTGTGGTGATGCCTTGAGAGACCTTGCTGATCACGCGTCCGTCACCATTCAGGAGTGATTCCCGGGAATGGGATTGAATGTCGATAAATCCCGGTGAGAGCACTAGCGTCCCACGCCCATCGATCTTCTTTGTGGCAGGTGTCGATGCCAACATCCCACGTGGTGAGATCCGGGCGATCCTGTCCCTGCTCACTGCCAGATCGCCGTAGTACCAGGGCGCACCCGACCCATCAACGATTCTTGCGTTGGTAATAATCAAGTCCAGTTGCGGGGACTGTGCACCCAGCACTGCAACTAAAAGAAAGAGGAAGGAACTCCGCATAGGGAAGAGTGTAGCGAAAGAAACGGTATTGGTTCTTTCGCTACGCTCCTCAAGACCAAAAAGCGATTTACGGCTTTTGCGTCTGAGCGTCGTTCTTTTGCTTCCTGATGCGACGGCTCATTTTGTTCTGATCCTGATGCAGGTCTTTGCGTTCTTCAGCCGTCACAACGCCATCGGCCTTTGCCTCACGCTTTTCTTTCTGCAGCTCTCTCTGCTGCTTTTCAAGCCGTACCGTTTCTCTCTTGTTGAGGCTACCGTCGGCTACTCCGCCAGCAATGCGCTTCTGTTGATTGGCCTGACGCTTGGTCACTCTCGGGGTTGCTTCTTGCGCCAACAGGGCCCCGGCCAAGGTAATTGTGATTAAGAGGATTGACTTCATGTCAGATAGAACACAGTTTCTTTTTGAATGTCGCGGTCTTTTTACTGCACATAGAAAAGTACAAGCGCGCTTGGGTAGCCGGCGCCGCTGGTCAGAACCAGTAAGGTGAAGCTGGAAGGAATCGAAGCTTTTTGCCCACTATCTTAATGTGGGAATCATTGGCAACCCATAGCGCGGTCGCAGAGTCAGCAGTGGCTGAGGCTCTATCCTGGCTTCTGGCGCTAGCTCAAGCCGCCATTTTTGACATATCGTGGCAAGGCACAGTACTCCTTCTAGCCAGGCAAACCGCTCTCCAATACACAGCCTCGATCCAGCTCCAAAGGGAAGAAACGAATATCTGTCTTTTGGCTCATTCCGCCCCGGCACAAAACGATCTGCATCTTCGAAAAGTTCCCGACGCCGGTGCAGCACAGCCATCGAAACCAAAACGATCGCCCCACGCCGCAATTGAATCAACGGCGTATCGATCGGCTTTAACGCTCTCCGGCCCAGGATCCAGACCGGTGGGTATAGTCGCAAAGATTCCCGAAAAACAGCCAAGGTGTGCGGTAGCCTGGCCGCGTCATTCATGTTGGCCGGTCTGCCCTGAAGTACATCGTCAATTTCTTCTTCCATCCGTTTTCGCTCTTGCGGATGTTGCGACAGCAGATAGAGCGTCCAGGCCAGGGCATTGGCGGTAGTGTCGTGTCCCGCCACAAAAATGGTCATCAATTCGTCTCGCAGTTGCAGATCGGGCATCCCGCTCCCGCTATCCGGGTCTCGGGCGTTCATGAGCATCGAAAGAAGGTCTGCGTGCTCGCTTGTGGACTTCCTGCGCTCGGCGATGAATCCATAGATGATCTCATCCAATTCCTTCAGTGCCTTCCGATAGCGAGTTCTCAAAGGAGAAGGAATGCTAAGCAACAGATTTCCCCAAGGCGTGACCAGGTGGTTCAGTGTTCGAACCACTTCATCCAGGGCAGTTCCAATTTGCTCGGCCTGCGAATCCGTTTGTTGGGAAAAGAGAGTTCGAGAGACGATGTCCAGCGCCAGATTTCCCATGTCGTGGGCCGCATTGAAGTTTTCACCATCCTTCCATCGATGAGTCAATCTCGTGGTTGCTGCCACCATTTCGTCGGCATAGGCAGAGAGACGATCCCTATGAAAAGCGGGCTGAGCTAAGCGGCGCTGCTTTAGATGAAGGGGTTCTTCGCTGGTAAGCAAGCCTTCGCCAAAGAGACCCCGAGTGCGGCTGATCCTCGGAAACTTTTCAAAACTCGAAGGATGGTGAATCAACAGCTCTTCGATAATCGCCGGATCGTTGAGCAGCACGAACTCACGATCGCCGAATTGAATGCGCGCAACAGGCCCTTGCGCATCTGCTGCGGCACGGAAAAACGCTATCGGATCAGACAAAAGCTGAAAGGGATTCGGGAGGCCCAAATCAAAGAGATGATTAGACTTATCAAAAGACTCAATTTGAGTCTTTTCTCCAGAAGTGTTAACCTTTTCGTAATCCAAGTTCGCTCAAGAGCCCCGTTCTGCTCTGACAAAATCAACAAAATTTACTGTTTCAAGGGGTATTACGTGAAAGCACCTCAAAGGTCTTCGCTTTTTCTTTCCTTGTTGCTTCTGCTGGCAACAAGTGTTTTTGGACAAACATTCCGCGGTTCTGTCGCCGGTAATGTCGTGGATGCTTCGGGTGCTGCTGTGCCCGATACCACTGTCAAATTGATCAATGACTCCACTGGCTATGCCCGTGAAGGTGTAACCTCTGCTAGTGGAGACTTCAATTTTCCTGATCTCCCGCTCGGCTTCTACACCCTCACCTTCAGCAAGTCTGGATTCCAGACAACCAAGGTTGACAAAGTCGAAGTGGCTGTAAGCCGCGTAACCAATCTTCCCGTCAAGCTGGCCGTTTCCAGCCAGGCCACCACGGTTGAGATCAGCGCCACTGCCGCTACGATCGAAACTACCTCAACCACTTTGGCCAACGTTGTAAATCCGCAAATGGTGCAGGAAATGCCCATGAACGGCCGCGACTTCCGCCAGATGCTCAAGATGGCGCCTGGCGTGAATCCGCTCAACAACAGCGTCAACGGCATGCGCACCTCTGGCAACAACTACCAGATTGATGGCGCCGACAACAACGATGCATTCCACAATACTTCTGCCGTAAATCAGGGTGGTGTTGCAGGTATCGCCGGCACATTGCTTCCTGTCGAAGCAATTGACCAGTTCGCCATTGCAACCAATGCCAGCGCCGAACAGGGCCGCAACGGCGGTTCCAATGTGAACCTTGTAATCAAGAGTGGCACCAATGAACTGCATGGCAGCGCCTACTACTTCAATCGCCGCGAAGCACTCTCTGTGTTGAGCCCTTTCCAGGCTCCCGGCTCAAAGAAGCGCGTCGTGCGCAACGATCAGTACGGATTCAGCCTTGGTGGCCCCGTGATCAAGAACAAACTCTTCTTCTTCATGACTGGCGAAGCGCAAAAAGCCATCGCGGCCATCAGCCTTCGTGACACCCATCCTTCGACTGCCTTCGTCGAGCAGGGCCGCGCTCTTCTGCGCCGATACAGCATTCCGGAAAGCCCACTAGCCACGCGTGTTCTCACCGCATGGCCCAGCCGTTTCAATAATCTTCCTGCTACCCCCAACAACCTCGTTGCCGGCGATCAGAACGATTACGACAGCTACAACGGCATCGTTAAGGTCGACTACAACATCAACGAAAAACATTCGATTGCAACCCGCTATTACGGTGGCACCGGTAAGCAATCTGCATCTTCTGGCGGCGTCTATCAGGAATACTTCCAGGTTGCCCCCAGCCGCATGCACAACGTCAGTGTTGTCGCCAACTCAACTCTTTCTCCCCGCCTGTTCAACAATCTGATCCTCGGTACAAACTACTTCCTTCAGGTCTTCAATGACAAGGACACGAGCTTCAATCCGGTCGGTCTTGGTTTTAATACCGGCGTTACCGAAGCTAGCCTGATCGGAACACCAACCCTCCGAATCACGAATTTCGCCGGTGCCGGTTACACCCAGCCGCTGGGTCGTATCGACACCACCGGTCACATCACCGATAATCTCAGCTATACCGTTGGCCGTCACCAGATGAAGTTCGGTGGCGAATACCGCCGCGCTGTCCTCGATGTCTTCTATGACACCAACAAGCGTGGTAGCTTCACCTGGGATGGTTCAGCAGGTCCTTGGCGCGGCGATACTTCCGTTCCCGCTCAAGACCGCAGCATGGCCGATTTTCTCGCCATGTTGACCACCTCAAATAATGGTGCTTCCATCACCCGTGGTCAGTTGCAACGCGACTACCGCCAGAACAGCATCGACGGTTGGGTACACGACAACTTCCAGGTCAACCGCCGGTTGAACTTGAACTTCGGCGTACGCTACACCTTCAACGGCATTCTTCACGACGTTGACAAGACCATTACCAACTTTATTCCAGGTCGTGGATTTGTGACTCCCGGTAAGGACATCGAGCGTCTCTTCCCGAACGACTTCAATAACTTTGCTCCGCGCTTCGGTTTCGCCTACCAGCCTTTCGGCTCTGGCAAGACTGTGGTTCGCGGCAGCTGGGGCTTGTTCTACGACACTCCTCCTCTTAACTTCATCGTGGCCAACACCAGCCCCGGTAATGGAAGCGCCGCTGGCGTCCATGCCAATCCTGGTGGTCCTGAGCCTGTCTTCAACATCAACCTGACTGGTGCTCCTACTCAGATCGTTCCTGGCCAGGCCATCTTCGGTACTGCTGCACCCCGTCCTCCCTTTGGTGCTTATGGCATCAACCAGGACTTCCGCATGCCTTACGTGCAGAATTACAACCTCAACATCCAGCAGCAGCTTGGCAATGGAACCATCTTCCAGACTGGCTATGTTGCTTCAACCGGACGTAAGCTCAGCCTTTTGCGAAACATCAACGCTCCGATCCCCGGCACAACGGGCGATCTGCAATCGCGTCGGCCCTTCAACTCCGCCTATCCCACGATCGCGGCCATCAACATGCTCGAATCGATTGCTAATTCCCAGTACCACTCCTGGCAGTCTTCGATCCGCGTTACCCGCTGGAAAGGTTTGATGGTGAACGGCAATTACACTTGGAGCCGTCAGATGGACAACGGCACAGACGTTCGCAACGTGCTGCCTGCCAATAGCTACAACCTGCGTCGTGAATACGGTCCTGGTGCGATCGACCTCGCCCACATCTTCACCGGTTACGTGGCATACGACATGCCGCAATTCACTCAGCGCATGAAGCCGTTGACTCAGGGCTGGCAGTTTGGCAGCCTCTTCCAGGCCACCACTGGTACTCCGATCGACATCACCGCTGGCGTAAACCGCTCGAACTCTTTCGACAATCGCGACCGCGTAGATGTCATCGGTTCTCCCACTGTGGGCGTTCAGGATCCCACCATTCCAGGAGGCGCACGCCGCTACTTCAGCGCTGCTAACTTCGCATTGCCTGCAGTTGGCACCTTTGGCAACATCGGGCGTAACGCTCTGCGAGGCCCCGGCTTTAACGCAACCGACTTCTCGATCCTGAAGCGTACTGCCATCACCGAACGCATCAAGACCGAATTCCGCGTTGAAGTGTTCAACCTCTTCAATCGTGCGAACTTCGCCAATCCTGGTACAAACTTCAACGCCGCAACCAGTTTTGGCCTCATCACCAACACTCGTAACGGTTCTGGCGCTCCCGGCCTCGGCCAGGGCGAACCCCGCAACGTTCAGTTGGCTCTCAAGCTTATCTGGTAACCAATCGAATGAACCTTACAACTCTAACGAGGAGCCTGTCAGCCTTTGCGCTGGCGGGCTCCTTTTGCTTTTCGCAGGCTCAAACCAAGAAGACCTGGACCGATGCTGAAGTCATGAAAATTCACAAGGAAGCTTACCTTGTCGATCTTCACAACGACGTGCCCATGATCACCGTCACCGGCAAAGACTTCTCACTTCGTGGCGCAGGTCAACACACCGACGCTATCCGGATGAAGGAAGGCGGCATGGGTGGACAAATGTTTGCCGCATTCGTTCCAACCAACTACGTCGCCACCAACGCCAGTGCCCACCAGGCGCTGCGTCTGATCGATTCGATCAAAGAAGACATCTGGAAAAAGAACGCTGCCCAGTTTAATTGGGCTGCCAGCCCCGCTGATATTCTTGCCAACAAAAAGGCCGGCAAAATGAGCGCCCTGATCGGTATTGAGGGCGGCCATGCCATTGAAGACGACGTGCGCCTCTTGCGACGCTTCTATGAACTCGGCACCCGCTACATGACCCTCACCTGGGCCAATACCAACAATTGGTGCGATTCCTCCGGCGACATCAACAACCCGAAGGTCAAGCACTGGGGCGGCCTCAACGATCTCGGTAAATCGATCGTTCTCGAGATGAACCGCATCGGGATGATGGTCGACGTTTCTCACATCTCCGACGGAGCCTTCTGGGCTGTCATCGAAACCAGCAAAGCACCCATCATCGCCAGCCACTCCAGTTGCCGCATCCTTTGCGACGCTGGACGCAACCTTACTGATGACATGATCAAGGCGCTGGCCAAAAAGGGCGGTATCATGGGCATCAATTTCTCCTGTGACTTCCTGAGCCAGAAGGCCAAAGACGCCAACCCCATGAACCGTCCAGAAGTTGTAAAGGAACGGGAACGTATCATGGCTGAAGTGAAAGACCAGCAGGAAGCCATGAAGCAGTTTCGCGCCATGATGGCAAAATACCGCGGTGAAACCCCGCGAGCCACGCTTAAAGATGTCGTCGATCATATCGATCACGTCGTCAAGCTGGTCGGCGTAGACCATGTTGCCATTGGCAGTGATTTCGATGGCATTGGTTGCACGCCGGAAGGCCTCGATGACACCAGTAAATTTCCCAATCTGACGCGCGCTTTGCTCGAAAGAGGGTACACTCCTCAGATGATCACCAAGATCTATCACGGGAATTTGATTCGCGTGTTTTCAGAAGTCGAAAAAGTCTCCGCTTCCATGAGATAAAATCTTGTCACAACTCAGTTCCCCTTTCGAAAACTATGAACTGGACGGTGCCTTCGATGAGATGTTCGATGCGAATGGCACTGTACGGTCGCATTACGCTCCTCTTTTTGACATGCTCCAGGAATCGCCTGCTGCCGAGCTCAAACGAGCCAAGCAGGAAAGTGATCTGATTTTCCTCAATCAGGGGATCACTTTCACGGTTTATGGCAAAGAAGAAGGCACCGAGCGTATATTTCCTCATGACCTTCTTCCGCGTATTGTCACTCGCAAAGAGTGGGAACACGTAGAAGCAGGTCTCACCCAGCGAATCACCGCTCTGAACCTTTTTTTGCAGGATATTTACCACGGTGGGCGAATCCTCAACGACGGTGTCGTCCCCCGCGAACTCGTCTACACCTGCAAATACTTCCGTCGTCAGATGCGCGGCCTCAAGGTCCCTAAAGGGGTTTATATCGCCGTTACAGGGACTGACCTGATTCGCGATCTCGATGGCAACTTCATGGTTCTTGAAGACAACCTGCGTGTTCCCTCTGGAGTCAGCTACATGCTGACCGGCCGCCAGGTGATGAAGCGCATCTTTCCGAAGGTATTTCGTCAGAGCGGAGTGATGCCGATTGAGGGTTATCCGCAGGCCTTGCTGCAAAGCCTGAACGCCCTTGCGCCAGAAGGCCGCGATGAACCCACCATCGTTTTGCTCACTCCCGGAGTCTTTAACAGTGCTTACTTTGAGCACACCTTTCTTGCCCGCCAGATGGGCATTGAACTTGTCGAAGGCCGTGATCTCGTCGTCCACGACAACATCGTCTACATGCGCACCACCTCTGGCCTTACGCGTGTCGACGTCATCTACCGCCGCATCGACGACGACTTCATCGATCCCCTCGCCTTCCGCCACGATTCGATCCTCGGGGTACCAGGCCTCTTCAATGCTTATCGCGCCGGCAACGTGACCCTGGCAAATGCCATCGGCACCGGCATCGCCGACGACAAGGCTCTTTACGCCTACGTCCCTAAAATCATCAAGTATTACCTGGGTCAGGACGCAATCCTCCCCAACGTCGAAACCTACATCCTTGCCGAGGAAGGCCCTCGTCAATATGTCCTCGACAATCTCGAAAAGATGGTCGTGAAAGCCGTAGGCGAGAGCGGTGGCTACGGTATGTTGATCGGGCCCCATGCGTCCAAGGCGGAGATCGAAGAGTTCCGCTTGAAGATCCTGGCCGATCCGCGCAATTATATTGGCCAGCCCACGCTGATGCTCTCTCGAGCTCCATGCTTTGTGGAGGGAGACTTCGACTCTCGACACGTCGATCTCAGGCCTTACATTTTGTACGGCGACAAGATCACCATTGTGCCGGGCGGTCTCACCCGTGTAGCTCTCCGCAAGGGCTCGCTGGTCGTCAATAGTTCACAGGGAGGCGGCAGCAAGGACACTTGGGTCGTCGACGAAGCTTAGGGGAACCGGTATGTTATCTCGAGTTGCCGATAGTTTGTACTGGATGGCGCGCTACCTGGAGCGTGCCGAGCACACCACGCGTTTGCTTGATGCCAATATCCAGTTGATGCTCGAACAGAAGCCTCAGGCGGTAGAGCGCCAGCTTCGCCGTATCAACTTGAGCCTGGGTGAGCCTTTGAAGCTGGATGGCAAGCTCAGCGTGCCGGCTTTGGAACATGCGCTCATCTTTGATCCTCGCGTCAAGACCTCCATCATCAGCTGTGTCATGAACGCACGTGAGAATGCCCGTCAGGTTCGCGAGCAAATTTCAAGCGAGATGTGGAGCGAACTCAACGCCCTCTATCACTTCGTCAAACGATACGACGCCGATGATCTCGAACAGGAGTTGCCGCTAGAATTTCTCAATGAAGTGCGGCGCAATATCAGCCTCTTCAAGGGCGAAACCGATTCCACGATGTCTCACGGTGAAGAGTGGTGGTTCCTGCAAATTGGCCGTCATATCGAGCGGGCCGCCAACACCGCAACGCTGCTGAAGGTTCATGCGGCTGAACTCTGCGGCGAAGCCGACATCGAGCACCTCGAACTGCTTGCACTTCTGCGTAGCTGTAATGCCTTTGAAGCTTATCTTAAGAAAAATACAGCTGAATTTTCAGCCGACAATATCGTCGAGTTTCTCCTTCTCAATCCGCAGCATCCGCATTCGATTCTTTTCAGCGTGAGACGTCTTGAGGAATCCATTTCGGCTTTGCCTGAAATGTCCTCGCGCGGCGAACGAGGTAAAGTTGAACGCCTCGCCGGCCGCCTCGTCGCCACCCTGCTTTATTCAAGCGTCGAAGAAATTCTCTCTAGCGGCCTGCACCTTTCCCTCGACAACGTGATCCGCCAATGCGCCCAAATGCATTCGGCAATCCACCAAGCCTATATCGACTATCCAATCGAGACTTCACTGAGCGCCTAATGTACTATTCGATCCAACACCAAACTCGCTTTCGCTATGATTCGCCCGTCAGTGAAAGCATTATGGAATTGCGCATGCAGCCCCGCAGCGAAGGTAGTCAGCGTTGCTTGAGTTACTTCGTCAAGGTCAACCCGAAGGCAAGGGTCCTACAGTACCGCGATCACCTTGGCAACTACGTTCACCACTTCAGCGTTGCCCCCAAACACACCCAGCTGCTGATCACCACTGAGGCTACGGTCGAAACCTTTGAACCTAATCAATTGCCTGGTTTTCTTCCGGTTCATGCCTGGGACGAGCTTGACCGCATTCTTTCCTTTGAAGATTATTGGGAATTCCTGATGCCGAGCGATTTCACAGAGCCCACCGATCTGCTGAATGCGCTGGCAAAAGATTTGAATGTCCACCGCCGTGAAGATCCACTCTCACTGCTTCTTGAATTGAATCAAGCTATATTTAAAACCTTCGATTACGTCCCCAAGCACACACAGGTGAACTCACCAATTGATCACGCTCTTCAGGACCGCAAGGGTGTTTGTCAGGATTTTGCACACATCATGATCGCCCTCTTGAGAGGCCTCAGGATTCCAGCCCGCTACGTTTCTGGTTATCTCTTCCACGGTAAGAAAAACCAGGATCGATCTGCTGATGGCTCGTCCCACGCCTGGGTTGAAGCTATGCTCCCTGGACTGGGCTGGGTTGGAGTAGACCCAACCAACAATTTGATTGCTGGCGAGCGTCATATCCGCACTGCCCTGGGTCGTGACTATACCGACGTCCCTCCAACGCGAGGTACCTTTCGGGGCGGCGCGCAAAGCGATCTCGACGTTCTGGTGCGCGTCACAAAGTCAGAAGCCCCGACAATGGAAGATCCTGCAAAGGAGCTTCTCTTTAACGCCAACCCGCCGGTCTTCGGCGAACGCATTGCCACCCTCGACGACGCACTGGCCCAGCAGCAGCAACAACAGCAGCAATAGTTAAGGGCGATTCTCGAAAATCATCAGGTTCTGCGTTGTTCCCCCGATGCAGGCAAGATCCGCCCGGCGATCCGCATTGAAGTCCGCAGTGACGCACGAACTAGTTGCAATTTTTCCATCAAGAATCGGAATGATCTTCCACTCCTTCGCCCTCTTGTCATAGCGCACATAGCGCAATGTCACCTGCCCCATGCGAGAGCCATACACCACCTCATCATTCCCATCCCCATCCAGATCCACCGCCAGCACTGTGTGCCCTTGATCCAGCTTCGATTCCATCACTTTGCGCTCGTAGCTTTTCCCCTTCGGTGTATAGATCACAAACTCATGCCCATGCCAGGGATCAATCGTCGCCAGAAACTTCTTGCCGTCAGCCCTCGCAACAGTCACATCGCTTGATCCAGACTTCGGCCAGGGCTGCTCATTGCCAGCATGCAGCAAACGCCGCTTGTAGCTGCCATCCTTCTGCGCCTCCAGAAGTGCGATGCCCTTAAAGCTGGCGGTAAGGATATCCATCCGTCCGTCGCCATTAAAGTCATCGACGTGAAGCCCGTGCATCACTCCGGAATCTTCGTCGTTCAGCAGGGTCGGCTTCAACGTCTTGCCCGGGTAGGCTGTAAGCGGAATCTTGCCCAGATATTCCGGTGGTGCTGTCTTCGGGTCTGAAAGGGGTGCATTGATAAAGGCCCCATTGGCAATCTTGATGCGGTGCGAAGTCGGGATCGCATCGATGTCTTTTCTGCTCCAGGGCTGAGCAGGATCGCCGTTATGCGTCAGCAATGAAACGGTACCTTTCGATTTCGCAGGTGTGCTCGAAAACTCATGAACCAGTAGCAATTCCGGGATCCCGTCCGCGTCAATATCCATCGCCGCAACATTGATCGGCTGGTTCAGACCTGATGCCAACACGTGACGCTTCCATTCTTTGCCAGCAGAGCCCGGATTCTCAAACCAGTCGAGATGGGTCATTCCCTGGGCCAGGCCGATCAGATCAGGACGTCCGTCCTTGTTTAGGTCTACAGCCAGCACCTGGTAGCCTCCGCGAAGATCGGTCGCGAGAGTGGTTGGCTCAAAATTTTGGGCCATCAGCAAAAGAACGAAAACATTCATCCGCACCAGCCTATCTCAAAAGAAATATTTTGAAAGGGTTTTTCATGTCACGGCATTCTCCTCATGAAAGGAGAGTGTATGAAACTCTTGAATCTTTTGATGGCGTTTGGCGTGGTGTCGGCTGCTGCCGCTACGCATACTGAAAGCGGGTCGGGGGTATTAACCCGCAGGCTTCCCGATGGGCGAATCATCGAATGCCCATTGAAACATACTGACGTAAAGGCTGAAGTAAGTGGCCCACTGGCAACAGTCGTGGTGCGGCAGGAATTCACCAACGAATCCGCAGAAACAATCGAAGCAATCTATAACTTCCCGTTGCCGGTAATGGCCGCCGTCAACGGCTACACGATGCACGTAAACGAACGTGTCGTTAAGGGAAAAATCGCCCGTCGAGAGGACGCCCAAAAAGCATACGACGAAGCGCGGCGCCGCGGCCAGACTGCCGCCCTGCTCAATCAACAACGGCCCAACGTCTTCCAGCAGTCTCTTGCCAACATCACCCCAGGTGCCAAGGTGATGGTTGAGATCCACTATGTGGAGCTGGTGCCTTACGAGGCTGGCACCTACGAGTTTGTCTTTCCCATGGTGGTCGGCCCCCGCTACTTTCCGAAATCGATGGCAGGCCAGCAGGGCACAATCAATCCGCCGCTTGCTGCCAAAGGGACACGCGCTGGCCACGACATCAGCATCCAGGTAAAGCTCGGAATGGGTACCCCACTCGGCACTGTCACCAGTGAAAGCCATGCCATCACGCAGAAGCGCTTCAACCAGTGGTTTGAAGAGGTGAATCTCAGTCAGGCCCGCGAGATTCCCAACAAAGACTTTCTCTTGAAGTACCGCGTGGCATCGCGGGAAATTGCTCCCTCCCTTCTCACCCACAAGAACGGCAAAGACGGCTATTTCAGCTTCGTAATCGATCCACCTGCGGTGAGAACAGAACCTCACAACATCGCACCCAAAGAACTCGTCTTTGTCATTGACACCTCAGGATCCATGCACGGCTTCCCCCTCGATAAAGCCAAAGAGGCCATGCTGCAAGCCATCGATGGACTCAATCCGAAAGACACCTTCAACCTGATCACCTTCAGCGGCGACACCGAAATCCTATGGCCCCAACCCGTCGCAGCAGCACCAGAAAACGTTGAAAAAGCGAAGCAATTTCTCAGATTCAAGAACAGTGGTGGTGGCACCGAAATGATGAAGGCCATCCGCGCAGCCCTCGACGGTACCGACAGCCAGGAACACGTGCGAATCGTTTGTTTCATGACGGATGGTTTCGTTGGCAACGACAACGAGATCATCTCTGAAATCCGAAAGCACTCCAACGCCCGTGTCTTCAGCTTTGGTATCGGCAGCAGCGTCAATCGTTTCCTGCTCGACAAGATGGCAGAAGCTGGCCGTGGCGAAGTCGAGTATGTATCTCTCAATAGCGATGGCAGCGCAGCCGCCAAACGCTTCCACGAACGCGTCCGCAATCCTCTTCTTACCGATATCGAGATCGATTGGAATGGATTGCCTGTACACGATGTTGTTCCGTCCAGAATCCCCGATCTTTTCAGCGCCAAACCCATCATTGTGACTGGACGCTTCGACGCCGCTGCCACCGGCAAGCTTCGCATTCGCGGCCGCATTGGTGCTCGCCGCCATGAACGTGAAATCGAAGTTAAACTTGCTGGCCAGCAAAAGGAGAACTCAGCGATCCCTGCCATCTGGGCGCGACGCAAAATTGACGGATTGGGCGTGAACGAAAATGAAAACCGAGAGGCAATTACCCAGCTCGGTCTCAGCTACGGTCTCATGACCAGTTTCACCAGCTATTACGCTGTAGAAGAGCGAATCGTCAACGAAGGCGGTCAGTCCAGACGAGTCGAGGTTCCAGTTGAACTGCCTGAGGGCATGAGCCATGAAGCCTTGGATCGCGTTTCAGATTCAGCTGCGAAGAACATGGTCCGCATGGCTCCAGCTGCTCCAATGGTTCGAGAATTACACCTGGCAGCAAGGCAGGAGCTTAAGGTGCTGCAGGCTCGCATTCGAATCCGCGTGATGTTGCGTGAAGCTTCAGCAGCAGTGTTTCAGAAGCTGAAAGACCTTGGCTTCATTGCCGATCCGGCCGCAGTAGGAGCAAGATTCTTGAATGGAACTATCGAAGCTGGAAAACTGGGGGACCTTAGAAAACTCGAACAAGTTCTTCGAGTGGAAGAACTACAGTGAGAGGCTTGCTACATTAGGGAGCGTGTTCCGTAAGGTTTTGGTAGCGAATCGCGGCGAGATTGCGGTTCGAGTAATGCGGGCGCTCCGCGAAATGAAAATTGGCAGTGTTGCGGTCTACAGCGATGTAGACCGCAACGCATTGCATGTACGTATGGCCGACGAGGCTATTGCCATTGGTGGCGCAGCGTCGAGTGAAAGTTATCTCAGGGCAGACAAGATCATAGCCGCCGCTCTCGCCTGCGGTGCTGAAGCGATCCACCCCGGCTATGGCTTTCTCAGCGAGAATGCGAGCTTCGCTGCTCTCTGCGTGGAATCGGGTCTCGTGTTTATCGGGCCACCGGCTTCTGCCATCGAAAAACTGGGCTCCAAGACATCCGCCCGCGATTTGGCCAAGAAGGCTGGCACGCCTATCCCTCCCGGCACGGAAGAGGCGCTGCTCAATGCAGAAGAAGCCAGGTGCATTGCCCGCGAAATCGGCTACCCCGTCATCCTGAAAGCAGCAGCCGGAGGCGGTGGCAAAGGTATGCGCCGCGTTGAGCGCGAAGAAGACATCGAAGCCGCTTTCCGTGACGCCTCCAGCGAAGCAGAGCGTTCTTTCCGCAATGCCGATGTCTACATCGAAAAGTTCATCGTTCGTCCGCGCCACATTGAAATCCAGGTTCTTGGCGATCAATTCGGCCACATGATTTATCTCGGAGAACGTGAGTGCTCCGTTCAGCGCCGCCACCAGAAGGTGATCGAAGAAGCCCCATCGCCTTTCATCGCGAAACACCCGGAGCTCCGCCAGAAGATGGGCGAAGCCGCGGTAGCTGCAGCTCTTGCTGCCGGCTATGTCAACGCCGGTACCGTTGAGTTTCTTGCCGACGAAACTGGTCGCTTTTACTTCCTTGAGATGAACACAAGGTTACAGGTAGAGCATCCCGTAACCGAGTGCATCACAGGTGTTGATCTGGTGAAGTGGCAACTGCGAATTGCCGCCGGCGAGCATCTCACAATTCAGCAGGACGAAGTATCCATTCGCGGCTGGGCTATGGAATGCCGGCTCTACGCCGAAGATCCCGATCAGGGCTTCCTTCCCAGCCCCGGTGAAATCACCTCACTTACATTGCCAGGCGGGCCGGGTGTCCGGCTGGATAGCGGCGTCTATCAGGGCTGGCGAGTTCCGCTTGAGTACGATCCACTTCTGATCAAACTGATTGCCTGGGCAGAGACGCGCCCCGACGCCATCGCAAGACTTGAGCGAGCGCTTGAGGAAACACACATCGGCGGCATCCGCACCAATATCGAGTTCTTCCTCGATGTTCTTGGCGACGCTTCATTCCAGGCTGGCGACATTCACACCGGCTTTCTTGACGAGTGGTTTCTCCGTCGCACGAAGCATGTGTTCAGTGATGAAGATTTGGCAGCTGCAAGAAAGGCCGCCGAACTCGAGGCAAAGGGTAGGAAAATAGAAAGAGTGGAGCCAGCAGCCAGATCGAAGTGGAAGCAATGAGTATCGTCAAGGTAGAGCCATCCGTCTGGAGCCATCTCGACGGCCAGCGCCAACGCGAGTTGCGGGTCGAAAGCGATTCCGACGGCTTTACTGTGACTCTGCGTGGCCGCCAGACGAAGGTCAAGATTGAGGATCCAAGAGCCTGGAGCGGGGCAGGGGCAGGGAAGGCAGGTAGCGGCGTCGCCAAAGTTGCCACTCCAATGCCCGGCAAGGTGATCCGTGTTCTTGTCGCTGTTGGCGATCGAGTGGAATCAGGTCAGGGCCTGGTAGTCGTGGAAGCAATGAAAATGCAGAATGAATTGAAGAGCCCGATTGCAGGAGCCGTCAAGCAGGTGCAGGCGGTTGAAGGTGCTACCGTAAACGCCAATCAGGTTCTGGTAGTGGTGGAATCCGATGCCAGTTGAGAATTGCCTGCGCTGCGGTGGCACCGGTTGGATCTTTAAGACCGTCGATGAAGTCGAAGTTGTCAATCGCTGTACTTGCGACGAAGAAACCCGCGCCGAACGATTTGCGTCCCGTAGCGGAATCCCGCCGCTCTACGCCAACGCGTCTACCGAGAACTTCTCGCTGCCCAAAGACAACCCGATCGCGCATCGTGGCCTTGCCAGTGTCATGCTCACTGTGCGAACCTTCGTTCGCGAATATCCAGTAGTAGATAAGGCCGGCCTGCTCTTCATTGGAGAAACAGGAGTCGGTAAAACCCACCTTGCCGTAGCCGCCTTGAACGCCCTGATCCAGCGGGGTTTTGAAGGGGTCTTCTTCGACTACCAGACTCTGCTCGACCGGATCCGGAGTGGTTACGACCGAAGCAGCGGATCGATGGACAAAGAAGCCTACCGCCTCGCCCTCGACTGCGAAATTCTACTACTCGACGATCTGGGCGCACACCGCGTCACCGATTGGGTGGAAGACACCGTCGCTTCGATCATTACCCACCGCTGCAACCACCGCAAACCGGTGATCGTTACAACAAATTTGCCCGCACCAGGCAATGAGACCAACAAAGCGAAAGATTCGCTGAGCGATCGCATTGGAGTGCGGGCATGGAGCCGACTCAACGAGATGTGCAAAGTGGTGCAGATGCCGGCTGTGGAAGACTACCGGGTCCGCGGACGACGCTAGGCGCCCATCGGTTCATCGGCACTGCCGCCATAGATCGACGGGCACTTGCCACCCATGGCTCGCAGATAAGTGGATAGCTGTCCACGATGGTGAATCATGTGGTTGTTCATGAACTGCAGATACATGGCCGCTGGCATATTGTACATGCCATAAAAGTCGAGTGGCGTTGCCAGTTGTTCTGGAGTCATAGCTTCGATACGGGGAACGGCTGCAGCAATTTCCTTGTCATACCATGCAGCCAAATCTGCCCCGGTTTTGGCATCGGCAGGCATTTCGCGTTGAGCCAAATGAAAGCTGTGGCCAACGATGCAGTCGATAAACCAGATGTCGACCGATGCAAGGTGCCATGCCAATTCCATTGCTGTTTTCGATTTTGCGTCTGGTCGATAATCCTGGTTTTGATCAGGAACCGCAGCAAGTACTTTGCTGGTTACAGGGAACTCCGCTTGGAGCCCTTGAAGGAAAACGCCCGCTACGGCCTTGGTGAATTCTGGAGTCATAGCTTTGTCAGTATGCCAAAAGTTAATGTCGAGAGGAAGCCTCAAGTCCCTTTCAGCCCACCGAATGCGCTGAAATAGAAGATTGAAAGAAGTCTCATCTGGTAGCAACTCCGCTTTGCGAGCCTTGCGCCACCGCAATTTTCAACTCTATGCCGCAGGGCAGCTGGTTTCTCTCACCGGCTCTTGGGTCCACAACACCGCCCTCAGTTGGCTGGTGTACCGGCTTACACACTCTGAGTGGAAGCTTGGGCTGATGAGCCTCTTCACCAACCTGCCCATGTTGCTCCTCGGCGTTGTTGGCGGCCTTGCTGCCGACCGATTCACCCGAAAGCATATTGTGTTGACAACTCAGACGATCTTCCTGGTTCAGGCAGCAGCACTTGCGATTCTGACCTTCACCGGTTGGATTGCCGTCTGGCAGGTCTATTCTCTGGGCTTGCTCTTTGGCTTGGCTAATGCCTTTGACATCCCAGCCCGCCAGGCGATGATGCTCGACATGTCGAGCCGGGAAGACTTGATCAGCGCCGTAAGTCTGAACTCCCTGATTTTCAATCTGGCTCGAATTGCAGGTCCGGCCATGGGAGGCCTGGCGCTTGCCGCTGTTGGTGAGGCCTGGTGTTTCTCTTTCAATGCGGTTACCTTCCTTGCCGTCTTGTTCGTTCTGACTTCGATGCGCATGCCGGCTAAAGCCTCAGGCAGTGGGCCTGCCGCTACTCTGCGCCAAGGCTTCGAGTACGTAAGGGACAATCCGCTTGCCTGGCGTCTGCTACTGTTGTGCGGATTGATGAATATTGGCTTCAGCGGAGTATTTGTTCTCAATCCCTTCTTTGCCGAAGATCTCTTTGGCCGTGGGGCCTGGGGATTAGGCTGTTTGACGGCCTCTATGGGGTGCGGTGCCGTACTCGGTACATATTTACTTGCATCTTCCCGAGACGCAGCAAGCATGCCGCGCATCAGTGTAGTGAGTGGGCTTGGCTTAGGGTTGGCGCTCATGGCTTATGGAGCAAGCCCTAACTATTGGCTCTCACTCGTGTTGATGGCAATCGCTGGAGGATCCCTGATGAGACAAAACGCAGCAACCAATTCCACTTTGCAGTCCTCTGCTCCAGAACTCCTGCGAGGGCGCGTCGTTTCGCTGTTCGGAACCGCCGTTGTGGGCATGGCCCCGATTGGCGCAACCCTCTTCGGCGCACTATCGCGCGCGACGGGCGTGCGCACTGCCGCTATCAGTGCTGGCTTGCTTTGCCTGGTCTCCGCTGCGTGGCTTGGTCGTGGATTGCGCAGGTACGGTGCCCTTGCGCTCTTCCTAATGCCAGCCTTTGGAGCAGACTCTGCGCTCCTTCTCAAGGTGAACCTCTATCTCAAGGAAGCTTCGGAGATGACGGGCTTTCGTGTCGAGCGTAAGGTTCCAGCCGCAATGATGAGTTCCGCCGAACTCGAGCGCTACCTCAAAGACAAAATGAAGGCCGAGGTGAATTCCAGCAAGGTAGATACCGAAGAGCTTGTGCTGCAGATGTTCGGCTTTGCGGCTCCCGATTTCAAGCTCCAGCAAACAACTCTCGATCTGCTGCAGGAACAGGCCGCAGCTTTCTACGACTTCAAGGCCAAGAAGCTCTATGTCCTCGATCACGTTCAGGAAGGTTTGGGCCCCGAATTGTTGATTCATGAACTTGGCCATGCCCTTGCCGATCAGCGTTATGGTTTGAGCAAGTTTCTCAAGGCCGCCAAAGGTGATGATGATGCCGCCTTGGCGCGCATGGCCGTAATGGAAGGCCAGGCGATGTGGTTGATGGGGGAGCATGCTGCGCGGGAATCCGGCCAGAGCTTGAAGAGTTCTCCTGAGCTGGTGAAACGGCTCAGTCAGGCTAACGACAGTAATGAGCACAGTTTTCCCGTGATGAAGCGTGTCCCGTTGTATCTGAAAGAGAGTCTTCTCTTTCCCTACTCTTACGGATTCCGATTCCAGGCCGCTGTATGTGAAAAGGAACCGGATTGCATGAGCCGTGTATTTGAAAAGCCGCCTGCTTCAAGCGCGCAAGTGATGCATCCTGAGCAATATTTTGCAGGACTAATGCCAGAAAAAGTTTCGGTTCCTGATCCACCCAAAGGCGCTCGATGGCGCTCACGAGCCGAAGGCACGCTTGGCGAGATCGACATGAGTATCCTTCTGAGAACTTTTGGCAAGAAGGCGGAGGGCATCGTTGAAGATTTTCGTGGCGGTTCCTACGAGCTCTACGAAAATCGGAAAACTCGCAACCTTTTGCTGTCCCATTCGTCGATCTGGAAAGACGAAGCATCGGCTCAGATTTGGCTCGAGGCTTATGGTTCTTTGCTCGCGTCCAAGTGGAAGAAGTTTGAAGTTCAACAGCGTGGGCCCCGAAGTCTGGAAGGACTGGGGGACCGTGGGGGCTTTCGCCTGCGACGCGATGGCCGTTCGGTCTTCGCCGAGGAAGGGCTTCCGGTACACTAGAAAATATGTTCGAGGTAAATGCGATGCGAGTACCCATGACCAAAATACTGGTCCTTTCCTTATTGAGTGCTGGGCTGATGCTTGGGGCAACAATCCCGAGACAATCTCCCGAATACGGATTTGAAGTTCCCGGCGGAAAGCAGGTGCTGCTCAGCCAGCATAAGGGCAAAGTGATCATGATGGGCTTCTACCTGACCACTTGTTCGCACTGCAAAGACACCGTCAAGATCATCGAGAAACTTTACAAGCAGTATGGGGCTCAGGGTTTTCAACCTCTGGGTGTTTGCATCAACGACATGGCCAAGATGTTGACCCCTGATTTCATTCGCGAACAGGGCGCGACTTTTCCGATCGGTTATGGAGCGAGAGATTCCGCCTACGAGTACCTGCAGCATCCAACCTTGCTGCAGCTCTACATGCCTGCCCTTCTCATGATCGACCGCAAGGGCCAGATCATCTCGCAGCACATGGGCGGCGATTTGATTTTCGGTAAAGACCTCGCCGAGCGTGAGAGGAATTTGCGCAAGCTGATCGAAGACACATTGAAGAAGCCCGGCGCTTCCGCTGCACCCGCCAAGAAGACCACCGCTACCAAGAAAGCGAGCGAATAGTCATGACCCGTAGAGGACTGATCCTGAGCGCAACGGCTCTCGCCGCGCAAACCACAAAAAAGCCCGCAGGCCCATCACTGACCATCGGTCTTCCTGGTGGCAAGTCTATGAAGACCAGCCAGATGGTGGGCGGTCCCTTTGCCGTAACGATCTTCAAGACTACTTGCCCTCATTGCCAGAAGTCGCTCCCGATCATGGAGAAGGTGATGAAGGAGTTTTCCGCTAAGGGCTTTCGTGCAGTAGCCGTTGCGGTTGACCAGAATCCCGAGCCGCTGGTGCGCGACTTCGCTAAGAACTACAAGATCAGCTTCCCCCTTGGCTGGGCTTCGATCGATGACATTTGCAAGTTCCTGGACCTCAAGCCCGAACAGCTCTATGTCCCGGCCTTGATGGTCTTTGACCGCACTGGCAAGGTGCGTGGCCGCTACCCGGGTGGAGATGCTTTCTTCAATATGGAAGAAGCCAACCTTCGCAATCTGGTGGAGATGCTGGCTAAGGAAACCAAGAAGTCCTGATGTCCGGGCGGCCGGCTCTTGGAGAACTCTGCCGCCTTGTTCTTAAACACGCTTCCTTCACGGTTGGAGGCGGAAGTGTAACTGTAGTCGCTATGGAGCGGGACTTCGTCGAGTCCACCAGGTGGATGTCTCTCGATCGCTTTCGAACCATCTATGGCATCGCCCGCATCACCCCTGGCACCAGCATCCTTGCTCTAGTTACCGGTATTGGCTGGGATTTCTATCGCTGGCCGGGCGCGCTTCTGGCACTGTCTCTGAGCGCGATCCCCGGCAGTATTGTTGCTGCTATGCTTGCCGCTGTCTATGTTCAACTCTATGAGAACGAGATGGCGAGGCGATTTCTTGCCGGCACCGCTGCTGCTGTCTGTGGACTGATTGGCGCAAGCATCTGGCGCATGTTGCAGCCTTATCTAAAGACTGAGCAATTATCGAGTACGCTGGTTGTGTTCGCCGTGGTGCTGGTGCTTTCGTTCTATGGCTTCAGCCCCTTCCCGATTTTCATTGGTTTAGGTGTGGCGGGATTCTTTCTGCATGGGGCCAAGTCATGATTGCCAAGCTCCTCCTGCTGTACTGGACGCTGCTGCAATCGATGCTGAGTTCTTTCTCCGGCCTTTCGAGTCTTCCAGTGATTCGACATGAACTGGTGGAAGAGCGCCACTGGATTGACGATAGCCAACTGAACGCTGCGGTGATGATCGGCCGTTCGACGCCTGGCCCGATGGGCGTCTATGTCGTCTGTGTTGGCTACTTTGTCGCAGGATATTCCGGCGCTGCGGTTGGCATGCTTGCCATGGCGACTCCGGCTCTACTGATTCTTTTGCTGCTGCGGCTTTTGGGCAATCGTGTGGACGATCCGCGCGTGAAGAATGCCGTGCGCTATGTGATTGTTGGCGGCTCGGCTCTGAGCGCGTTTACGCTATTCAAGATGGGTGAATCGGCCCTGACCGCCTGGTGGTGGGTTGTGCTTGCGATCCTCGCTGCAGTGCTTCTTTTGCGCTCCCGTTTGAGTACGATCTGGATTGTACTTGGAGCCGGAGCAGTGGGTGTAATGGTAAAGTAAAGAAGTTAGCGCGCCCGTAGCTCAGCCCGGATAGAGCGTTTGCCTCCGAAGCAAAAGGCCACATGTTCGAATCATGTCGGGCGCACCACTTAAACCCTTTATTTGGCCTTCTTACGCACCCAGCGTCCTTCAATTTCAGAACGATCATGGTCTTGTCGTACTGAGAGAAAACGGCCATCATTTGCCGGAATGTCCTCCTGCTAGGGGATGCGGGAAGGTGCTTGAGTTGACATTGCCGCTAATTCAGATTGCCGAGGGTTCTCGTGCAAGTGATGAGCGGCAAGCAATCAAGGCGCTTTTGCTTGTCCTAGGGAGACGAAGTTAACGGAAGCGTGCGTGCGGGTGCGCTTCTCCACCGAACATAGTTAAAACTCGAGCGGTAATTCTGAGAGAATTGTTTGCCAGACCAGAAGATTGCCTGCAGGACGCCCCCGGCGAATATTTGATCGCCGCGCTCCTGGTATTTGGCTTCTCCGGTTCGCTGCCAAAGCCAGGCGTAGGCCGGAGCAATGAGAAGGCTTAGATCCGATCCGGCCACAGTGGAATAATAGGAGTCGAGATAAAAGGCATTGCCGTTAGGAAGCCACGCCCGGTTCCATAACTCTTCTGCTGCAAGTGCAATGGCCGGTGGAATTCGAGGATCGGCCGTTGCCGCATAGTATTCGATTAGAGCCTCCATTGTTAAACCAACCATGAAGGGAGCCAGAGTGGGGCAGGTTTTTGATACAAACCATTGATCGATGTGTCCGAGCGCGAAGTTTACAGAGGCGGCCAGAAGGGGATTGCGCGGCTCTCCGATCGCCTCAGCAGCAAGATAAGTGGTCATCATGTAGGCCGTTTCACGGCTGGTGATACAGTCTGTACCGCCCCCGACAGCGGCAGCGGCAGAATTGTAAGCCAATTTCTGTATGGCCGTCTTGGACAAGCTGTTGCCAGACCTCCGATAATCAGCCAAGAGACCGTGAGGAAAGATCCTCCATGGATTCAACGCGCCCACGGGCCAACTGGCTCCTGCGGTAACAGTCAGCACCCAGTTTCGATAGGCTTGATTAGAATAACCGGCACAGGTGAGCCAGGACGGATTTTTCGTATATTCGGCGATTTGCGAATATACATGCGCACCGTCGTAGTACCAGACGTTACCCTCTGTCGTGACTCCCCCAGCTCCTATTGCGCTATTGATCTCTGATTCACTGCAAAACCGTGTGGCATTCGCAGTCATGTTGCTCTCCCAAGTCTTAAGTTGAGGAATCGGCAACGGAGCGACCGGAATAATTGGCACGTCTCCACTCCCAAAAAAGATTCCTTCAATGACGGAATTGGTAGTGAGCCCCGTGGCACGGATTCTGACTTTGCCGCTCAGATTCCAAACCAGATACTGGCCATTGTAAAAGCTGCTGATCGTACGCTTGTCCAGTACGTTGTTATTGGAATCCAGAATTTCGACGGATTGGGTTCGAGGCCCATTGTTATCCCAATCCAGGCAATAAATAGCAACCTGGTGCGTCAGAGTGTCGGTGAAATTCAGGTCGATGATCGTGGTCGGGTATCCGTACCAGGTGGAAGCGATCCGGCCTGTTCCATTCGCTTTTTCAAGCGCACGTGTTTCAGAAGTGTTGGTGGTCCATGTCCAATTATTGGAGGGAACTGTCGGAGTTACATACGTCGGGTTCTTTGCGCCATCGCCTGCCAGGCGGTAACCATCTTGCCCATAGGCCGACTTCCAATTTCCCTGCGTGGTCGCATCGACCTTCACAAACGTGGCCGTTGCGCCCGCCGCAGGAACCCCTCCAAAAAAGATTCCTTCAATGACGGAATTGGTAGTGAGCCCCGTGGCACGGATACTGACCCTGCCGCTCAGATTCCAAACCAGATACTGGCCATTGTAAAAGCTACTGATCGTACGCTTGTCCAGTACGTTGTTATTGGAATCCAGAATTTCGACGGATTGCGTTCGAGGCCCATTGTTATCCCAATCCAGGCAATAAATCGCAACCTGGTGCGTCAGGGCGTCAGTGAAATTCAGGTCGATGATCGTGGTCGGGTATCCATACCAGGTGGAAGCGATCCGGCCTGTTCCACTCGCTTTTTCAAGCGCACGTGTTTCAGAAGTGTTCGTGGTCCATGTCCAAGTATTTGAGGGGACTGTCGGAGTTACATACGCCGGGTTCTTTACGCCATCGCCTGCCAGGCGGTAACCATCTTGCCCATAGGCCGACTTCCAATTTCCCTGCGTGGTCGAATCGACCTTCACAAACGCGGCCGTTGCGCCCGTCCCGACGACCCCTCCAAAAAAGATTCCTTCAATGACCGAATTGGTGGTGAGCCCCGTGGCACGGATCTTGACCCTGCCGCTCAGATTCCAGACCAGATACTGGCCATTGTAGAAGCTGCTGATCGTACGCTTGTCCAGTACGTTGTTATTGGAATCCAGAATTTCGACGGATTGGGTTCGAGGCCCATTGTTATCCCAGTCCAGGCAATAAATAGCAACCTGGTGCGTCAGGGCGTCAGTGAAATTCAGGTCGATGATCGTGGTCGGGTACCCATACCAGGTGGAAGCGATCCGCCCTGTTCCATTCGCTTTTTCAAGCGCACGTGTTTCGGAAGTGTTCGTGGTCCATGTCCAATTATTGGAGGGGATTGTCGGAGTTACATACGTCGGGTTCTTGGCCCCATCTCCCGCGATGATGTAGCCATCCGCCCCGTATTTTCCTTTCCAACTGCCCTGCGTAGCGGTGTCGAGACTTAGGAAGCTGGCGGTTTGACTGGATGCCACGATAGAGAGGACATTTAGCAAGAAGAGATGGACGAAAATTCTACGCAGACTTGGCAACTGGTGATTTCTCATGCGGGAATCCCTCCGATGCAGAAAGATCGGCAGATCGGGGAATGATAATTATTACCAAATAGCCTTAGTACTATACCTAAATTAATGAAGGGCCCGCTGCAGCACACTCGGGCGGAAGCTCCGAAATTCTTTACAGGAATGAATAGAGCCGATCGACCCACAGCCAGCTGTCCCGCTTTGACAACCTTTGCTAAATTGTAAAAGAGTCCATGGAATCTTATACTTAGTGGGGTAGCTAAGGATTCTCGGTGGTGTTTTAGCCAGCAGTGCGGACATTCCACATATCCGCTGAATTGCTTTCTTCTTTTTCTCAAAGTGACCCGATGATCTGGGTTGATGGGCATAGTACTTATATGACTCTCCTAGTCGTCCAGTTGGAGACAAAGCACGCTCTTGTTTGTTACGAGGTTGACGAAATAAATTGTTCTTGGCCAACTGGCGATCCGGCGAATGTTCGAATCCTGTCGGGCGCACCATCTCTCCTCCAGCTCCATCCAGCCGATTCAATTTTCTGATTTGCCTCAAGCATGGCAGCGCCTTAACCTGAAGTAGCGGAACACGTATTTCCTTCTGCAAATCCCCCCGTCTTATTGAACCCTGCCGTTCTCGATTTTCAATCCATTTGAAATGCGAGGCAATCATGCACTCCTTACCAATTCGGTGCCTCATGGCACTGCTTTTGAGCCCCGTTGTCTTTTGTGGACAATACCTCGGGCAGATTCCTTTATCCGGTCAACTCGAAGGCCAATCGTCTGGTGAATATTCCCGCTTGCGTGTCCAGCTCCGGGACATGGGCAACCGAAATTCTATTTCCGAAGCTCAGGTGAATCCGGTGGGTTCGTTTGAATTCTCGAACTCCCCCACCGGAATCTTTGAAATTCGGGTCCTCAACTGGCAGGGAGACACAATCCTTAGCCAATCGGTGACCCTTCCTTACAGCAACATCCTTCGTCTGAAAGTCGGATCGGGTTCGTTTGTTCCAGCACGGATGCCCGTGTCCCTTTCCCGCTTGCAGCACAACGTTCCCAAGAAGGCTTTGAATGCATACAGGCATGGCCGCGAAGCTTTGACCAACGGTCAGCGCGAGCCTGCTCGTATCGAGCTTGAAGCTGCTCTTCGCCTCGACCCTCAGTACTTTGAAGCCGCCAACGATCTTGGTGTGCTTTATCTGCAGGAGGGCAGATTCAGCGAGGCTTACGAAATGTTTCAACGAGCCACCACGATCGATCCGGGTGACGCTCAGGCTGAGGCTAATCTGGCATTTGTTCTGCTGGCACTCAAGCGGTTTCCGGAAGCAGAGGAAGCAGCCCGGTCCAGCGTTCGTGCGGACTCGCTATCGAGTCAAGCCCGTTTCTTGCTGGCCGTCAGTTTGCTCGAACAGAAGAAACTGCCAAAAGAAGCGATGTTTCATCTCGCCAAAGCGAAAGACCAGTTTGAACCGGCTCGGAAACTTTGGCTTCGTTTGGCAGTGAAATAGTTATTTCTGCCCTTCTCGTTCGAGTTGTTCGAGCAGCTTGCGGGCCGGTTCCAGTTGGGAACTGGCCTTGGACAAATGGAAGAGGGCTTCCTTTCTGGCTTTGTTTTGTTCCAGCAGGCTCAGTGCCAGATAGAGGCGGGCACGAGCGGAGAGCCCATCGCCACGTAAGCCGGCTCTCGCCGCCTCTTCTGCTTCGGCAAATCGACCCAACGTCAACAACGCCACTGAGAGATTGGTCTCTGCCAGGGGATCTGACGCATCAATGGCTATCGCGCGCTCGAAGGCGTGAAGCGCCTCGGCGGCTTTGCCTTCTCTCATCCATTGCACGCCGAGATTGTTGTGCGCCTCGAAGTAAGCGGGATCGATCTCAATGGCCTTCTGCAGATGCAAAATGGCTTTGTTTCGTTCGCCTCTTTTTGAGGCTTCATGAGCGGCAATATATTCCCTGACTGCCTGCTTGGGCACCTTATGTTGCAAACGGCTCAGAGAGATTGGCGTGAGTTCGGCGCCTGGGCTCGCAGCCTGGCCAATCTTTACGACTAGAGTCTGGCCATAAGGAAAGTGAAGCGATTGTGAGTGTACGACTGTACCCTGCAAATTGACGAATCGCAACTCATAGGTTCCGCTGGCTGAGGTACCTACTTCAAAGGATCCAAAGTGATTTGGGTTCGTTTCGTAAACTACATTCTGGCTGCCGATGGGCAGTACTTGAACCCGAAGGCGGCTCAAGTCTGAGCCTTCAGATGCTTCTATTCGCCCCGAAACTGTCATCGGTGTTCCCGATGAGTATGTCAATTGGCCGGCGGCCATGCTCGTGTTCACAAGTGCGAGGAAACACAAGCCAGAAAACTGCTTGAAATGGTTGAAGGTCACAGACCCCTCCCGAACGGCAATCTGGATGAGGCACAAGGAACAGCGAGGTTCTCGAATCGAAGCCTGGCAATCAAAACTGCCGGGTTAGAATTCGTATCGTCCTCGCGGTCAAAAGCATGACTGCTTTGGTCTCGATTGCCGGACAAAGATCCGGTTTGAAACTATCATTCGATTTTCCGCACTTGGGAGGGTGCCGGGCTAAGTGTTGGAAATAAAGGAGAAATATTTCTGACTCCAGCGTGAATAAAGTTCGCATCGGCCGGACAGGCTGCGGTGATGAGCTGCAAAGGGGTGCTTGCTCCCGCGCAGCCGATTGGAACGTGCATTTGCTACGGCGAAGACTCGTGCTGCGAGTTATGGGGGTTGGAACTTGGATTGGGAGCGAAGAAGGAGTGTAAAGGAGGGTGGCTTTACTTGAGTTGGTTAGCCTTGTCTACCGCTCACTTTGGGCGGGTGTAGGTGGTCATGGCATTACCAAGAAACTTTACGGTGTGCCGTCATGGTGGAGCTATTGGCCAAGCTGTCAGAAAAGCCTAGCGTCTTTAACTGTTTAGGGCGTTTTGCATCCATGTGTGTTTCGACTTCCCAAAACACCGTTTCTCGGGAGCGGCCACGGATTGCCGGATGCGGAGGGATCGATCCAAGGCCTTGTAGGAGTTGCCGACGATTCGGACAGAATGCTTCGTGACTTCAGCCGGAAGACTGCCCGCGTCCATCGTGAGGCGCGCGCCCTACATGCTACTCGGCCTTGTCGCACCAAACCATTTCAGGAGTGAAATGTTGTATATGCTGTAAACAGTGGCACGCCCCCAAAACATGAACGCCGAGGATGATGGACTCATCTGCCCGGATGTCGGCTCATGGGCCGAAACAAAATACCGACTTCTGGCTCTATACGATGAGCTATTTTCGACCGGCATGAAGTATAAGTGGGACCAGCGTGTCTACATCGACCTCTACGCAAGTGCCGGGTATGGGCGCATAAGGGGAACAAAGAAGATTCTCAAAGGTTCGCCCGTACTCGCCCTTGGCGTCACGCATCCGTTCGACAAGTATGTATTCTGTGAGGAAAGCACCGACCTGCTGGAGGCGCTCAAGGTCCGCGTGGCCCGTATCGCTCCGCAGGCGCAGGTGGCCTTTATTCCAGGAAGGTGTGACACCAAAATCGCCCAGATCTGCGAAGAAATTCCCAAGGGATCACCAAACAACAAAGTACTGAGCCTCTGTCTCGTGGACCCGTTCGACTTCGGCCTGAAGTTTGAGACTCTCAAAAAGCTCTCCGCTTTCTATGTCGATTTCATAGTGTTGCTCGCAATCGGTATGGACGCGAACCGAAACTATGACCACTACGTAGACGGTGCCTCGCCCAAGATTGATGAAGCCCTCGGCAACACGGCGTGGCGGGACCGCTGGAGGGCGGCTGGCACCCGCCGATCAGACTTCAGAAGGTTTCTCGCACAGGAATTCTCGATAAGCATGCAATCTCTTGGGTATCTCGAACAGCCGCTAGACCGCATGAAGCTGGTCCGATCTACGGAGAAAAACTTGTCCCTTTATTATGTTGCACTCTTCTCACGCAATCGGACAGCCTACAAGTTTTGGGACGACGTCCTGAAGTACAGCACAGACCAAACGAGTCTTTGGAGTTTGTAAATGTCTTTGCTTTCGAAAATCGAGTGGACCGACGCAACCTGGAACCCCGTGCGGGGCTGCACCAAAATCAGTCCGGGCTGCAAGCATTGCTACGCGGAGCGATTCGCTGAACGTTTTCGTGGTGTTCCAGGGCATCCTTTTGAACTGGGTTTCGACCTCCGGCTGGTGCCTCATAAGCTGGGTGAGCCCCTCCGATGGAGCGAGCCTCGGATGATCTTCGTAAACTCCATGAGCGACCTGTTCCACGACCAAGTACCCGCGTCTTATATTTCCCGGGTCGCCACGACGATGCAACTGGCGAACTGGCATACCTACCAGGTTCTGACGAAGCGATCAGAGCGTCTGCGGGACATGTTGAGTGGGCCACTCCTCGAAGTTGCGGGCGAACCCCATGTATGGTGGGGAGTCTCAGTGGAAGATCGCACCTATGGCATTCCGAGGATTGCGGATCTTCAAGCAGCGCCCGCAGCCGTCCGCTTCCTGTCGGTAGAGCCCTTGCTTGAGGACGTCGGCGAGCTTCCGCTGGAAGGAATTTCATGGGTCATCGTTGGCGGTGAAAGCGGTCCCGGTGCGCGCCGCATGCAAGAGGATTGGGTTCTGTCTATCCGCGAGCAATGTGAGGCTGCGGGCGTGGCGTTCTTTTTTAAGCAATGGGGCGGCGTGCGCAAGAAAGTAACGGGTCGGATGTTGCGCGGCCGCACACACGATGCAATTCCGCATCGGGTCAAAAATCCGACCCTACCGACGCTACTGCGCCTGCAGCACGCGTTAGCAATCGAAAACTATGATCTAGTTCAACTTGCACGCTAAGAAATTCTGGGACCATGTTAGCCTCCGAATCGTTCGAGGTATGCAGTTTCGGATGAGCCTACGGGTGCGCCGCTTGGCCATGCTCGGTCCTAATTCCTGGTGTCCGCATAACAGAAGCGCTTGGCTTGACATGGCCCAGAAGTCGCGGGACGCCATAAGCCCAATAGATGAAGCGGCAGTTCGGTCTTGTTAAATGCCTAGAACTTATTCACGGCGTCCACGACCAATGTCCGGGTGGCCGACGATGCACTTGGCGAACGCCGAATCATTTCGGCGCGCGGTAACTGAGGTGGTCAAACCCTAATCGGCATGTTTGGCTGGCTTCGATTAAGCTGTTAACTATGAATGCGTTCCGTGCAGCGACAACTTCTCGGGCTCTCGAAGCAGTGGAGAACTATTCCCTGGCCGAAGTGAAGGCAGGCTCGCCCATGGAATTCGTGGATCAGATAAATTTCGACCGTGATAGCAACTTTTGGAGTTGCGTCTTCGGACAGCACCTGCCCTTCGGGACAACGGTTAATTTTCCTCAAGGCGCTGCGGTTTCCGAATGGGTTGCGCGAGTACCTGGGCTCTTCTGGACGGGCGCTTCGAAGAAACTGCGTACCGAAGGAGAACGATACGTAGAGAGTCTCGAATATCGCTCGAAAACGTTGAAGCCCTTTGGAAAATCCCAACTCGTTAGTGGAGGAGTAGGGACGATGCGCTTACCTCCCTCTTCACGGGGAGATCGTCTTGCAACGATTGCAACAAGCGGAAATGTCTCTGCTGGCATTCCAGCCCTAATAACCGACGAGGTATGGCGAGGCTGCAAATTGCAAGAAGGCAGCGTGGTAGTGTTTCGGGGCGCAACATGGGAGGGGATGGATGAGTCCTGGGCTTCCCGTTTCCCATCTACGCGCGGCATTCCGCGGGGCTACTTGCACCTAAACAACCCACAGGCGGTGGATCCTCTAGCCGAATTAGTAGCAACTGAGATCCATCCCTTTTCAATCATGGAGTACGCTTCAGACGACGTCGAGTTGTTTGATTTTGTCTTCGCAACAGCCTTCACGGCTGATCGTCACTTTCGCAAAGATATAGAACGATTCTTCGACCTTTACAGGAGAGCTGAGGGGCGCAATGGGCGATATCTGATTGCCGCCGATGTCGCGCAGCCACTTTGGGATTCCGACTTTACTTCCCCGGATCATTTGCGTAGCGCCGACCCAAACTCGGTATCACATCTGCGTTTGCTACAACGACGCATCGAAGAATCCATGGGAGGCGAAGAAACCACAGAGCATCTCTTGCGCGTTCTTGCTAAGACTGACGTGGGTCTGATGAGGCGATTTTCAGCGGACATTGGAATCTCTCCCAGCCAATGGTCGAACGCGGGTTCGCTCGCCAAGGTCAGTGCCAATTTCCTCAGCTGCGTTACGACCGAAAAGCTTCCTGCATTGATTGATGCCATTGCGTCCGTAAATTCTCATCTCTTGGAGGCTTAGGAATGAATTGGTCACCGTGGATGGCGAGCCTGAATGACGTGCTTGCCGATCTTTATCCGACGATTGAGGCGTCGAATCGTATTGTGCGTTGTTCTGGGATGAGGTCGGCGCTAGTCAGTTTCAACGCCGTCGCACTGAACAACTGGTTCAATATTCTCGATCAGGCCGACAAGCAAGGAGGTCGATCAAATGCCCTGTTGGATTGCGCACTTTCCGACTATCCCGACCACCAGATTCTGATAGCGCTTAAGCGCGGCGAACCGGCAGCGGTTAAGGGTCCAGACCTTAACTGGATGGCTCCAGAAGCTGGGGCGCACTTCGAGAAGATCATCGGAACGCAGAGCACATTGCTGCCCATTACTTTCCTTGAGATAGGTATGCAGCGGGCGCGCGCCGTCGCACGACTGGTACGTGCTGACCAGAACAGTGGCACCGCCTTCCTGATCGGCGGTGGGTGGCTCCTGACCAACAACCATGTCTTGCCTTCCCAAGAGTCAGCGTACGGTGCAGTCGGGGAGTTCAACTATCAAGATTCCCTAGAAGGGCTATCGGCTCCGGTTAAAAGATATCCGCTTCAGGCGGAACGCTTCAAAACAAGCATAGAGAACGACTGGACTGCAATAGGAATCGATGAGAGCGCGGAAAAAGAGTGGGGGGCGATCCGCGTTGAGGCCGGCCAAACGTCCGTTAACGCCTTCGTAAGTATCATTCAGCATCCGGGAGGTGGGCCAAAGCAAATCGCGCTGTTCCACAATACAGTAGCTTATGTCGGCAATGGAAAAGTCCAATATTTGACCGATACACTGCCGGGCTCCTCAGGATCACCGGTCTTCGACGAGAACTGGAAAGTAGTTGCCTTGCATCATAGTGGCGGTATGCTGCGCGAACCTGGGAGTAAGCGGTCTTTTTTTCGAAACGAGGGCATAGACGTTTCGGCCCTGCTGCCCGATTTGAAGGCAGCGGGAGTACTTGATTGATTCTCCAATGGTGATAGCCGAGGAAAGAGGTTGCCGGTCCCAAAATCGCCTACTGCTGAAGGCTTGGGACGGAGGACGCGCTACTCGGAGGGAGCTTCAAGGCCCGCGAAGTCCCGATCTGGGAAGCTTGCGGCTCTTGGCCGCCTCGGGGGTACTGGTGTGGGGTTATGTGGAGTTCAATGGTTTCGAATTACGGGCTGCAACTCACATCACACAATCAGACGAAGCAGTTATTCGACGCGGACGCCTTTCCAGAATGCGATGCGGCCTTTGATTTCATCGGCGGCGGGCTTGGGATCGGCGTAGTACCAGGCGGCTCCGGCGTTGCGTTTGCCGTTGACTACGATGTCGTAATAGCTGGCAGTACCTTTCCAACTGCACGTGGTGGTTTTGTCGACAGGCTGGAGATATTCTTTGCGCACTGAGTCGAGGGGGAAGTATTGGTTCCCTTCCACTACGACACAGGAATCGCTGTCGGCCAGCACGGTTTCTTCCCAGATGGCTCTTGGCATTTCGTTTTAGCTTAGCGGACGAAACCGGCGGATCTGCGGGCTCTTCCAAGCCGGCGTCGGGGGAATTCCTGATTTGGCAGAAGTCTGACACCCCAGCCTGAGTGCTGGCCCGCCCTCTGAGTGGGTCGTGGGTTTGCTCGTATCGGTGAAGTGCGCCACTTGGCGAAGCATCCTTTTTGCGGATGAGTTCGGCTATGATTCGAGGATGACCAGACGCGATTTATGGCCTCTTTTGCTTGCAGCCACTGCGAAGGCTGAAGGCGGCTTTGAGGCTGGCGCAGCCAAGCGCAGCATCACTCCAGACCCACTGCTGCCGGTGAGTGGCGGAATGGGTGCGCCGTCTCCTGTGAAGTCCAAGCAGGGAGAGCTGATGGCCAGGGCGCTGGTGATGCGCTCAGGCGCTGAAATTGTTGGCATTGCCAGCGTCGACCTCATTGGCTTCCCGGCAGTGCTTGGGGACCGCGTCAGAGCTCTTGTTCCGCGCATCGCTCCAGACCGAATTCTGATTGGTGCAACACATACCCACAGCGCCCCCGATTCCTACGCCTTCCCAGACGGTAAAGGCGGCCACACGGGTTCGCTCGAATACATGGACTTTGTCGTCAAACAGGTTGCTGCCTCACTCAATCAAGCAATCGATCAGTTGCAAGCGGCTGAACTGAGGGTGGCGTCGGGCGAGGCCAAAGGTAAAATCGCTTACAACTACTACGCACCGGATCTCTATGACCGGCGGGTGAGTGCGTTTGAGGTTCGCAGGCCGGGTGGGGCTTCTATTGCGACGCTTGTGAATTATGCGATTCATCCGGAGGTGATTGGGAGCGGGCAGGGAATTCTGAGCCCGGATCTGGTGGGTCCGCTGTGCGACACGATTGAGAAGCGGCAGGGGGGCGTTGCGGTGTTTATGAACGGCGCGCAGGGGGGGATGGTGACGGCAGATAATCGCGATCTCGAGCAAGCGCCTCGGGATGCCGTGAAGGCGAAGTGGAAGGATTCGCGGACCTGGGCTGAGTGTGAACGGATTGGCGGGTTGCTGGCAGAGGAATCGTTGCGGTTGCTTGGAGTCGCCAAGTGGCAGACGAACCCGGAGCTGGTTTGCCGGGCGGCACGGGTGAAGTTTCCGGTGGAGAGTGAAGAGCTATGGCAGGTGGTGCAGCATTCGCCTCTGCGTTATCCGCATGGGGCGGACCGGACGATTGTTACGCAGATCAATTTTCTGCGGCTGGGGAATGCGCGGATGCTGACGATTCCCGGGGAGGCGTTGCCGAATATCGGGTTTTATTTGAAGCGCAAGCTGAAGGGCGAGCACCAGTTTTTGTTTGGCCTTACCAATGATGCTTTTGGGTATATCTTGACTGAGGTGGATTACCAGAGTTTTGCGGCTTACCGCTATATCTCGCGCGTCTCGCTGGGTGAGAAGACGGGGGAGATTTTGATTCGGGAAGGGTTGAAGCTGGCTGTGGATTAGTGCTTTGACCTGCTGAATCCGTTTGGAATCCTCACGCTTGCGTGTGGGGTTGGCGCTGGAGGCGGGGTCGTTTGGGGTCCCCAAGCTTACGCGTGGGGTTGGACGGGGGAGGCCTACAGCCCGGGGACATGGGTAACACTTTAGCCCAACGACGTGGGTGACGCTTTGGTTCGTTGACATTTGGAATCTCCACGCTTACGCATGGGGTTGGGCGCTGGAGGCGGGGTCGTTTGGAATCCCCACGCTTACGCGTGGGGTTGGTCGGGGGGGGGCCTGCAGCCCGGGGACATGGGTAACACTTTAGCCCAACGACGTGGGTAACACTTTAGCCCAACGACTGGGGTGACGCTTTGGTCCGGTGACATTTGGAATCTCCATGCTTACGCATGGGGCTCGGCGGCGGGAAGCCAACAATTCACGCGGTCGAAGCACTAGGCGCTTGAATCGAAGTCTTCGCGGAGGGGGATTTGTTTCTTGCGGATCCAGTCGCGGATGGCGTGTACGTCGGCGAAGCTGAGGATGAGCATGGTTAGGAGGGCTTGATCGCCGTCGCTAGCCTGGGCTGGGAGGTGGCTTAGGAGGTGCGGCAAGTCGGCGGCATCGACTGTCCAGATCCAGGCTACGTCGCCGCCGAGGCTGGACTCGGCTTCAGAGCTGAAGTCGTAGAGCTCGAGCTCCAGGCTGCCGTTGGTTGTGATGCGGGCCCAGGCGGAGGATTTCGGCCAGGGGCTGCGGATCTTCATTTCGAGACGCGGCGTTGTTTCCGGCGTTGCCATTTATTTGAGGAGATTGCGTTTGGCGTAACCGCTGATGGCGGGCTGGATTGCATCGAGGACTTTGTCCCAGGTGGCTGTATCGAAGCGCTTCTCGAAGGCTGCCAGATCGCGCTCGTAGGTGGCGAGCATGGCTTGCTTGAGCTGTGGCTCGGCAAAGGCGTGGGTGAGGCTGTTGCGGCCGAGGGTTTTGACTTCGTCCCAACTGAGGCGGAAGAGCTTGACGGCGTGCATGTATTCGTCGGTGATGTTGGAATCCCAACTGCCGCGATCGTCGGTGTTGAGACAGACGGGGATGCCGAAGCGGAGGTATTCGATGAAGGGGTGCTGGAGGAGGTCTGGTGTGTAGTCGAGGAGGCGGTTGGAGACGAGGTTGATCTCGACGAGGTAACGATTGTGGCGCATGAGGAGCATGGTGTCGGGGTCGTCGATGAGATTGATGCCGTGGCCGATGCGGGTGGCCCCAAGGAGGAGGGTGTTGCGGACTTCGGGGCCGGGGGAATCTTTTTCGCCGGCGTGGATGCTGAGAGGGATGTTGCCGTGGCGGCGGCGGGCTTCGCGGAAGGCCTTGAGCATGCGCAGGGCGTGGCCTTTGTCGTTGTCTTCGCGGCCGGCGGCGTTGATGCCTACGAAGAGGTCTCGGTGGCGGGATACGAATTCGTGGAGGTTGAGGATCTGCTGCTCGACGTCGGTGCGGAAGCGGATGATGGTGACCTGAAAACGATAGGCGATTCCGGTGGAGGCGACGTCGGGTTGTTTGAGGCGGGCCTGGACGATGGCGATGGCTTCGTCGGGGGTGTAGGGGCTGCCGTCGGCTTTTTCGTTGAGGAAGGGTCCCCATTGGCCTTCGACGTAGCGGAGGCCTTCGGCACTGAAGAGCTTGAGATTTTGGGCGAAGAGTTCGGCGAAGAGGTGGGGGTTGCGGGCGAGGGGGGTGAGGCGGGCGACGATTTCTTCGAAGAACTCGTTGCGGTTCTCACCGGGCTCGTCGAGGATGTGGGCGGAGAGCCAGGCTTGCTTTTGTTCGGGAGTGAGGGCGTCGAGGGGCGTGTAGTCGGTTTGGCGGCAGGGGGAGAGTTTGTTGAGGGCGGGGGTGCTGATGTTTTGGAAGATGACTACGGGGCCGTTTTCGGTATCGGGGCAGGGATGAAAGCTGGTGCGGGTGTGGTAGCGGTAGCCGAGTTTCTGGATATTGACGGCGGCTTCGAGGACGTGGTGGGCGTAGAAGCTGAGGGTGGCGTGGTGGTGGAGGTCTCCGCCCTTGGGGAGGGTTTGGAGGAAGGCGTAAAGCTGCGCGGGTGTGGCGCGGTCTCGGATCTCGGCAAAGCGCGTGGCGAAGTCTTGTGCGGAGGCGGCTGCGGTGAGGAGGCAGGCTAGAGCAATTGTCCGCGTGTAGAGGTTTGAATACGGCACATATACATGTCAGCACAAATGTAGAGGGTGCTGCCATCGTTGCCCCAGGCGCAGTTGGCGGTTTTTTCGCCGGTTTCGATGCGGCCGAGGAGGGTGCCGGCGGGGCTGAAGACATAGACGCCTCCGGGGCCGGTGGCGAAGAGGTTGCCTTTGAGGTCTACCTTCATGCCGTCGGGATTGCCGGGCATCTTGCCGACGTTGGCGGCGATGTCGTAGAAGACTTTGCCGGTGCCGAGACTGCCGTCTTCCTTGACGGGGTAGGCCATCCAGATGGCGCGGGCGGGATCGGAGTTGGCGACATACAGAGTCTTTTCATCGTGCGAGAAGGCGATGCCGTTGGGGCGGGAGAGTTCTTTGGTGAGCAGGGTGAGGGTGCCGTCTTTTGCGAGACGGTAGACGCCGCAGAAATCGAGTTCGCGGCGAGGGTCTGCGAAGTTGCCGGGCAGGCCGTAGGGCGGATCGGTGAAGTAGAGATCGCCGTTTGATTTGTAGCAACAATCGTTGGGGCTGTTGAGGCGCTTGCCCTGGTAGTTGTCGACGAGGGTGCGCTTGCCGCCGGATTTGGTGAGTACGCTGATGCGGCGGTCGCCGTGTTCGCAACTGACGAGCTGGCCCTGGGAATCGAGGGTGAGGCCGTTGCAGCCGGGTTCTTTGCCGTAATCGGTGTTGCCGGAGTAGCCGGAGGGTTTGAGAAAGACACTGGTGCCTTTGCCTTCTTCCCACTTCATGACGGAGTTTCTGGGGATATCGCTGAAGAGCAAGTAGGCGCCGTCTTTGACCCAGACGGGACCTTCTGTCCAATCGAAGCCCGAGGCGATGACTTCGAGTTTGGCGTCCTGGGGGAGGAGCTGGTCAAGGGCGGGATCGTAGCGGTGGACCTTGCCGATGAGGGGGAAGTTTTTGGTGTCGAGGATGAATTCAGGTTTTTTGTCCTGAGCGGAGGCGGGCATTGCTCGCATTGTGGCTCCCATTGTGGCGAAAAGTGCTGAGCGGCGGTTCATCATATCCTGTGTCTTGGATCATGACACAAGTTTGGGCAGGCTGGCCCAGCGCTCGATCGCGGCGGCGAGAGATTCTACGCTGACCGGTTTGCTGAGATAGTGATTCATACCAGAGGCGAGGCACTTGTCGCGGTCTTCAGGTGTTGCTGCGGCGGTGAGTGCGACAATGCCGACGCGTTTGAGTGCGCCGCCGAGGCTCCGGATCTGGCGCGTGGCCTGAAAGCCATCCATATCGGGCATCTGGCAATCCATGAAGATGAGGTCATAGGGGAGTTGACCGGCCATCTGGACCGCCTCGAAACCGTTGGCGGCGAGGTCTACGCGACAACCGAGCTTTTCGAGCAGACGGGTGCCGACCTTCTGGTTGATGAGGTTGTCTTCTACGAGCAGGATGCGTGAGCCCGGGAAAGTGGGCAGTACGGCCTTCTTCGAGTCAGTGCCTGCCTTGCGGATGGACTCGCCGGCGATCTTTTCGGCGAGAGCGCGCCCTGTCAGCGGGTGTGGCAGCCGGGTGGAATCGATCGTGAGAATCCGGTGTGTGTTGGCGGGGTAATGCCGGGCAAATTCCTTGTGGATTCTGACAAAAGCTCGCAGGGACTCTGCTGTACCTTCGAGCTTGAGTTGGGGGATTTCGAGCACTGGTTTGGGGGCTGGTGCCTGGCCTGGAAGCTCGATTTCAAAGTAAAAGACACTGCCCTGGCCGGCCTTGCTCTCTACGCCTACTTTGCCGTTCATCAACTCGGCCAGCTCCCGGACGATGGCGAGGCCGAGGCCAGTGCCGCCGAAGCGACGGGTGGTAGAGGAATCGGTTTGCGAAAAGCGTTGGAAGAGGAGATTTACCTTGTCGTCGGGAATGCCGATGCCTGTGTCTTCTACTTCGACGCGAATGCGATTGGTGCCCGCAGGGAGGACTCTGAGCATAACGTAGCCCTCTTTGGTGAACTTGATTGCGTTGCTGACAAAGTTGAGCGCCATCTGGCGGATTCTGGCTGAATCCCCTTCTACTTGTCTTGGGGTGTCTGGATCGAACCAGTAGAGCAGTTCAATGCCGCGCTCCTGGGCTTTGGCCTGCATCAGATCGACTACGTCTTCGAGGGTTCTGTCGAGATCGAATTCAATGGTTTCAAGGTCGGTCTTGCCGGCTTCGATCTTGGAGAAGTCGAGGATGTCGTTGATGATTTCGAGCAGGGCTTCGCCCGAACGCATGATGGTTTCGCCCATTTCGAGCTGGTCTGGGTCGAGTTTGGTGTCGAGCATCAAACGGGACATGCCGATGATGGCATTCATGGGCGTGCGGATTTCGTGGCTCATGACGGCCAGGAACTGGCTCTTGGCCTGGCTTGCGTCTTCGGCACGCTGCTTGGCAAATTCGAGTTCGAGGCTGGCTGCTTCCAGACTTTCGACATAGCTGTAGCTGGATGCTTCGGCTTCATGGTGATCGGTGACGTCGCGGATCAGGAGCAGGATGTCTCCGAGCTGCGTTCTTGAGATTCGGGCTTCGAAATAGTGCAGTTTGTGGTCCAGAAAGAGCTCGTAGTCAACAATTTCGCTGGAGCCCTCAATGCCGATCATCTCGCAAGCCTGTGCGATGCGCTCCCATACTTCGTTGGGGAATACATCTTGGAGATTCAAGCCGATAGAATCGCGGAGCGGGAAATCAGGACTGCCGCCTTCGGCGTCATAGAAGCTGATGATTTCGAAGTCTTCGTTGGCGTGGAGGAGGTAGTCTGGCAAGGCGGCAATGAGCGCACGGTTGCGGGCCTCGCTGCGCCGGAGTTGCTCGTCGCGCTTGCGTCGCTCTGAGATGTCTTGAAACGATCCAACCAGACGGGTGCATTTGCCGTCTTTGAATTCCGGCCGGCCAACTGACCTTACCCATAGTTCTCGCCCCCTGGCGGTAATGAGCGGCATTTCAACGTCCCAGGGAGAGCCCGTTGCGATCGATCTGGCAACCAGGGTCGATATTGTTTCGCGAGCGCCAGGGGGGTAGAAGGCGATCGCCTCTTCCAGCGTGGGCTGATAGTCGAAGGGTACTTCGTGGATGCGGTAAACCTCTTCGCTCCAGAGCGCTAGATTTCGGACCAGGTCGACTTCCCAGCCGCCTACTTTGGTCATGGCGGCGGCGTCTCTAAGCAGGCGCTGGCTATCGTGAAGTTTCCGTTCGTTCTCTTTGCGGTTTGTGATGTCGGACTCGATGGCCATGTAGTGGGTGAGCTTGCCGCTGGAGTCGTGGATGGGCTGGACTTCAATGTCGAGCCAGTGTTTCTTGCCGGATTTATCGTAATTGACGATTTCTACGTGGAAACCCTGGCCTGCGCGAAGGCGGTCCTGCATGAGCGCAATCGTCGCCGGGTCAGACTCGGGGCCTTGGAGAAAAGATCCGGGGCGTTTGCCGACAACCTCTTCGAGCAGGTACCCAGTGACACGGGTGAAGCCTTCATTCACCCATTCAATTTGGCCTGTTGCATCGGTGACGATTACAGCGTTATGCGTGCGTTGTGCGATTGCCGCGAGAAGTTGCTTATCCTGCTGAATCTGTCTGGTTTCTGTTACATCCATCGCGGTGGCATAGATGAAATTGGTGCCCTGGGTTGGTGGAGGGGTGGTCCACTTCAGCCACCGGTAAGAGCCGTCTGCGCGCAGATAGCGGTTCTCGAACTCAGTGGAAGTCTTACCCTCCAGAACTTGTTGGAATTCGGCAGAAGTTCCGGATACATCGTCTGGATGTATGAATTCCAAAAAATGTCGGGAATTTAGCTCAGATTTGGTGAACCCAAGAAACGATTCAAAGGCTTGGTTCAAGTTGATGAATTGGCCCTTGGTGTTGGTTAGCAAATGCATCGCGCTGGACTGGTTGAAAAAGGCGGCGCACTCCTCGGTTGGATCCTGCGGCTTTTTCGTAGAGCAACTTTGCAGTTGAATAACGATTTGGTTTTCAATAGTATGCGAAGAAAAAGTAAATATCTGCGTGAAGCCGGATAGGCGGGATTCGAACGTTGATGGCTGTCCCGCCAAGATGGCTGCCTTCCAGGCAGGCCATTCCGCTGTTGGTAATTGAGATTCAAAGGATAGACCCGGTTGTAAATTCGGCCAGATCTGAAGCGTTGCATCATTAAAATTCGAGACAACAAGTTTGCCCTGATCGTTTTTAAGAACCAGGCAAGCTTGTGAGATCGCGTCCAATGGGATGAGGAATCGGGGCTTCTGCACGATGATTTATTTGGGGGAATGATTTCCCGCTCTCAAAAGCTCATCGGCAGGCATTGCCATACCAACAGAAAAGCAGGGGTTTATTGTGCCTTAACTTCAGTTTGGGACGGGAGGGCGTCGAGGGCTTCGCGGATTAGCTTACGTTCGTCTTCGTTGAAGCGTTCGTTGAAGGTTTTGGACGACATTCTGCGCTGGACGATTTCAGGGCTTTGCTGGCGCAGGTTGTGGATGCCGCCGCGGACGAGCTTGCGTCGGTCTTCTGGGAGATCGGCGATTTGCTTCAAGATTCTACGTGCTTCCTTTTGTTTCTCGGGTGGAAGTTGCTGGAAGTATTCGTAGTCTTTGCGTGCCTTCTCGCGAGCTTCGGGCTTGATGCTGTTGAGGTTGTTGATGCGCTTTTCGAGCATCATGCGGCGGTCTGAGGGCATGCGATTCAGAAGCTTGCGGCGTTCTGCAGGGGACATGCGGTTGAGGCGCTCAATCAGTTGGAGGCCTGGGCCGCCGGGGTCTTGTGCGAAGACCGGAAGTGTGAGAGCAAGAACTAAAAGGAGATACTTCATAAGGACTCCCTTGTTGTAGCAACTGTATCCGGGGTGTGAAGCGCCTGAAGGCCTTCCATTACATCGAGAGCTTTTTCGACTTGTTCGATTTCGTCTGCTTTGATGGAGTCGTTTTGCTGAGCCAATTCGGTGTCAGCAGGAGTCCAGACCAGCACACAGATCAAAACGAGTGCTGCGAGGGCAAGAGGCTTCCATCCGAAGAAGAGTTGCCACCATGGCTTTGCGGCTTCCTGTTCGGCACGGATGCGGGCAAAAAGCTTCTGGTCAAAATTTGGACTTAGCTCGGGCGGGGCCCAGGCTTCGAGCGATTCGTCTACCAGCTTTTGCATTTCCACCATGGCGGCGCAGTGTTCGCAGGTGGCGAGATGGCGCTCGTAGGTGCGGGCGACGTCGGGGTCTAGCGTGGAGGCGCAGTAGCCGAGGAGCAGTTCTTCTTGTTCGTGGGTGTTCAGTATGCAGTTCATTGTTTGCTCCTCATTAACCAATTTTTTGACCAGTTCCGCCGGGGCTGAATTGCCGCAGGCTCGTGCGTAGCGACTCGTAGGCCCGAAACAGAAGACTCTTCACAGCCGACTCGGAACATCCGAGGACCGCTGCGATTTGCGAGTACTCCATTTCCTGATACTTGTGCATCAAGACAGCGCCTCGTTGTTTGTCTGGCAATTCTTCGATTGCCTTGCGTACTTCGCCCAGGCGGGCATCGCGAAGAAGTCGCTCCTCGACATTGGCCTCGCGGGCAGGCAACTGGCGGGGAGCACCGTCTTCGATCTTCTCGTCGATCGAATCGTTCAGCTTGTCATTGCGACGATCTCTGACATGATTGAGTGCAAGATGGGTTGTGATGCGGAAGAGCCAGGTGGTGAACTTGGCTGTAGGCTCGTAAGTTTCTCGGCTTCGATAGACGCGTAAAAAAACTTCTTGGGCTAATTCTTCGGCGATGGCCTGGTTTTGAACCATGCGGTACAAGAAATGGATGACTGAATTCCGGTGCTTCTCGAGCAACAGTGCAAAAGAAGTTTCGTCGCCATCGCGCACGCGCAGCATTAGCTCTGCGTCGCGCTCGAGGCTGGCTACGGAGGTCACAATGTCCATAACCCGCATGATCGGCATAGGTTGCGCGAAGCTGTGTACTTTTTACGATACATCGCGGGGCCTTAGGTAATCGTCGAGGGAGAGGCCCGTTTCGGGATGAGTGCTGAGGAACTTTTCCTCGAGACGCCGGGTCAGGGTCAGAACCAATGCCGGATATTTTTTCGCGACATTTGTGAATTCGCCAGGGTCGTGGCGGCGGTCGTAGAGTCTGACGATTTGGCCCGGGGTGGGGTTTTCGGTTTCATAGCCATCGGTTCTCTTGCGTTTTCCGGTGGTGTAGATCAACTTCCACTGCTCCCAGATCAGACAGGCTTCTTCGTTTTCGAGATAGACACTGAAAATGTCTTCTCGCGCCGGCCCTGTAAACAGGTCTCGGCCATGTGTTTTTGGGAGCTGGTTCTTGAGGCCAAGAAGACGGGTGATGGTGGTTGCGACGTCTACCGATTCCGTTGGCCGGTTGATTGTCTTTCCGCTGGCGATCTTGCCCGGCATCCGAAAGACCAGGGGGACGTGCATGGCGGGTTGGTAGAAGCAGTGTTTCTCGAAGCGGCCGTGCTGGCCGAGGGAGTAACCGTGGTCTGCCATGTAGACTACGAGCGTGTTTTCACGCAGGCCGAGCTGGTCGAGATGCTTGAGCATCCGGCCCATGTTGCGGTCGAGAAAGGTGGTGCTGGAGTAGTAAGCCGCAATGATTCCTTGCTTCTCCTGTGGGGATAAGTCTTTAAAGATGATGGGTATCTGCCAGGAATCTTCAGGTCCTACTTTCGGCACTGGGAAGCGTTCTGGCTGAAAGCGCTGGGCGTCCTCTGAGGGGAAGTCGAAGGGGGAGTGGGGTTCCTGGATGCTGAACCACATGGCGAAGGGAGCATCTTTGTGGTGCTGGGTGAGCCAGGTTTTGGCCTGTTCGAGCTGCCAGGTGGACTTCATTTCTTCGTCACGAAAGGGCAGGGCGGCTTTGTCTGAGTTAAGCCAGGTGCGGGCAGGATCGCGAAAGGGTCGCCAGGGTGGACGGGGGCGGCCCACGGATTTCTGCCAGCCTTGATTGACGCGGTCTTCTGTAAAGGCTGTGGAGAAGCCGTGCATGCCGTCTTTGCCAGGCGAGTTGAAGTGCATCTTGCCAAAGGTGGCGGTTTGGTAGCCGTCGGCCGTCAGCAGGTCTGCAATCGTGGTCTTGTCCTCTGACAGGGCGGTCTTGAGTGTGGTGACTCCGGCAGCGTGTGGGTAAAGGCCAGTGAGGATTGATTGCCGAGACGGAGTGCAAACGGGAGAGTTGCAGGTGTTGGCGGCAAAGCGCGTGCCTTCGGCTGCCAGACGGTCGAGATTGGGTGTGCTGGCCATCTTGTTTCCTGCGGCACCTAGGACGTATCCGGCATGATCGTCGGCAATGAGAAAGAGAAGATTGGGTTTTGCGCTTGGCATCGGTTATCGTAAATCCTACATGAAGACACTTTCCCTCGCACTGCTTTTGGCTTTCAATCTTTTTGCGCAATCACCACGCAGCCGCGAAGTAGATGAATTGAACTGGATGGAGTTTAAGGATCTTGTGCCGTCCAAGATCACGACGGTCTTGATTCCGGTGGGGACTGTTGAGGCTCATGGGGTGACGCATAACGGTACTGACAATACGATTCCTACAGCAATTGCCCGGAGGATCGCTCCGTCGCTGAACGCGCTGGTAGCGCCGACTCTGAATTACGGAATTACCGGGAGCCTCGAAGCTTTCGCAGGCGGGATCACGATTTCAGACGAAGCCTATCGACTTTTCGTTCGCGATATTCTGCGCGGTTTTGCCCGCCACGGAATGAAGAATCTGATCATCGTCAATGGTCATGGTGGCAATTCCGCGGTTTTGAACGCGATGGCGGAGGAAGTGGGCAGGAGCGAAAAGGTGCGGACTTTGGTGGTGAACTGGTGGACTTTCTGCGGTGACCTGACGCTTAAAGTTTTTGGTGAAGATGGAGGCCATGCGGGTTGGAACGAAACGGCTATGGTGCAGGCGACCCATCCGCAACTGGTGCGCAAGGAACTTTATAGCGACAAGCTTGCGACGCCTCGTGCTACGCCCGGAAGCTGGACGGCTTTTCCGTTTCCGAGTTCGATCATTCTCTATCAGCCGAAGCAAGGTTACGTGAAGTTTGACGAAGCGAAGGCGAAGGAATACTTCAATAGTTGCTCAGACAAGATTGGAGGACTTGGCCGCGAAGTTATCGAAAAATGGGATCTCGCTGGACTGTATTTGAGATGAGTGAGCAAAAATTCTGGTCTGACAAGAAATCTTGCAGTTTTGCAGTGTTTTTGATACCCTTATAAGTTCTGGTTAGGCCCACCAAAAGCCTTTCCCTGTTCGAATCGCTCAATAAAATAAATGGAACAGATGCTCCACAGCGCAGGGGCCCTGCTAATCCAGGCACTGCCTACATTCTTTGTCGTCGTACTCCTTCACTGGTATTTGAAGACGACCCTATTTCAGCCCCTTGAAAAGGTGCTGGCTGACCGCTATGCGGAAACCAAAGGCGCAAGGGAACAGGCCGCTGCCGCTCTCCAGTCTGCCGAAACAAAAGTAGCCGAATATGATTTGAAGCTGCGTGCTGCACGCACTGAGATTTATCAGGAGCAAGATGCCTGGCGCAAGCAATTGCTCGAAGAGCAGACTAATGCCGTAAGCAAGGCTCGTGAAGAGACCCACTCTCAGATCGTGGCTGCCAAGGCTGATATCCTCGCGCAAGTCGAAGAGGCTCGCAATACCCTGACGCGTGAGGCCGAAGGCCTTGCCGACCAGGTAGTTTCTGGAATTCTTAAAGGGAGGACCAACTAGTCATGTTTCGTCTTGCCTCCCTTCTGCCGTTGTTCGCGCTTCTGGCCCGTGCTGCTGAAGAAGCTGAGACACACGCCGAACCGAGCATCACTTATAAATGGATCAATTTCGGCATCCTTGCCGTTGCTCTCATCTATCTGATCGCCAAGTTCCTGATCCCTGTCTTGAAAGCTCGTTCAACTTCAATCTCAAACGACATTGGCCAGTCCAAGGCAACTGTCAAGGCCGCCGAGGCAAAGGTTGCCGAGTTGACTTCGAAGCTAAGCAATTTCGACAGCGAGATCCGATCGATCCGCGAAAAAGCCATGGCCGAACGTGAGATTGAAGCCAAGCGCATTGCCGAGCAAACGCAAAACCTGTTGGCCAAGGTAGCGTCGATGCGTGAAACCGAGATTGGCAACCTGACACAGGCCGCCCAATCGCAACTCCGCGCCTTCACGGTAGAGCAGGCAATTGCAATCGCGCAAGCACGCCTTGCCACCATGACAGACCCGGCCACACAAGGTGCGCTAGTTACATCATTCGTGAACGATCTCAAACGACAGGAGGCCCGCTAGAGCATGTCTGAAGCACTTGCCGGACGCTACGCCAGCGCCTTCGTTGAAATCCTGTTTTCTCCCAATCCACCCTTGAGCCCCGAGCAAGCAGTTACTGAACTGCGTGCCTTCGATTCGATGGTGGAATCGGCACCCGACCTACATCACATTTTGAACTCGCCGGCTGTATCGCGTGTTCGTAAGCGTGGCGTGGTGGCCAAACTGGCCGAACAGTCGGGCTTGAGCACAACGGTGCGCAATTTTCTCTATGTCGTCATTGATCGCGGTCGCACTTCGCTGCTGCCGGTCTTGCGCGAAAAAGTAGAAACGTTTATCGATGCCCGTCGCGGGATTGCCCGTGCGGTTGTCGCCACTGCCGCCGCTTTGAGCGATGAGCAGAAGGCATCTATTTCTGCTGAGCTTTCCCGCGTGACGGGCAAGCAGGTGCAGTGTGAATTTCATTGGGATCCAGCCCTGCTTGGCGGCGTAGTCGCCCGCATTGGCTCGACGGTATACGATGGCTCGGTTCGCGGCAAACTCACCGCGCTCAAGAGCCGGCTTACGGCATAACTTTTAGGAAACGATAAGAACTATGGCTCAAATCCGGGCAGACGAAATCTCGCGTGTACTGCGTCAGGAAATCGAGAATTACGATCAGGCAGTCAATGTCGAAGAGACTGGCTCAGTCATCAGCGTGGGCGACGGTATCGCCCGCATCTATGGTCTTGAGAAGGTCATGGCCGGCGAACTCGTGGAGTTCCCCGGTGCCGGTGTATCCGGCCTTGCACTGAACCTTGAAGAAGACCAGGTAGGCGTTGTGTTGCTGGGTGAATTTCAGGGCATCAAAGAAGGCGACGAAGTGCGTCGTACCGGCCGCATCATGTCAGTGCCTGTGGGCAAGGCGATGATTGGCCGTGTTGTGAATGCGCTTGGTCAGCCGATCGACGGCAAGGGCCCGATCGCTACCGAATCCTTTAATGCCATTGAGCGGCTTGCTCCTGGCGTTATCGACCGTCAGCCTGTGAAGCAGCCGATGCAGACAGGTGTCAAGAGTATCGACGCGATGATTCCGATTGGCCGTGGCCAGCGCGAATTGATCATCGGCGACCGTCAGACCGGTAAGACCGCCATCGCTCTGGATGCGATCATCAACCAAAAGGGCGGCGACATGATTTGCGTCTATGTCGCGATCGGTCAAAAGCGTTCTACGGTTGCTCAGGTTGTGAAGACGCTTGAGGATCAAGGCGCCATGGAATACTCGATCGTGGTTGCCGCAACGGCATCCGATCCGGCCCCGATGCAATACCTCGCACCCTTCACTGGCTGCGCCATCGGCGAATACTTCCGCGACAACTCCGGCCACGCACTTTGCATTTACGACGATTTGTCGAAGCACGCTGCCGCCTATCGCGAAATTTCACTTTTGCTCCGCCGTCCTCCCGGCCGCGAAGCTTACCCCGGCGACGTATTCTACCTGCACTCGCGCCTTCTGGAGCGTGCAGCCAAGCTGAGCGCCAAGCTGGGTGGCGGTTCCCTGACTTCGCTGCCCTTCATCGAAACTCAAGCTGGCGACGTTTCGGCCTACATTCCTACCAACGTGATTTCAATCACCGACGGGCAGATCTTTCTTGAGTCGGATTTGTTCAACTCCAACATTCGCCCCGCTGTAAACGTCGGTATCTCGGTATCGCGCGTCGGTGGCAGCGCACAGATCAAGGCAATGCGTCAGGTCTCGGGTTCGCTTCGTCTGGAACTGGCACAGTATCGCGCGCTGGCCGCCTTCGCACAGTTCGGATCCGATCTCGACAAAGCTTCACAGCAGCAGCTGACTCGTGGTGCCCGGCTTGTTGAAATTTTGAAGCAGCCGCAATATTCACCATTGCCTGTGGAGAAGCAGGTTGTGATCGTTTATTGCGGAACCAGTGGCGTACTCGACGATTTGCCGCTCGACAAGATTCGCACCTTTGAAACCGAACTCTATCGCTACCTCGATAACGCTCACCCTTCCATTTGCACAGAGATTCGGGAGAAGAAGGAAATGGGAGACGACCTCAAGAAAACACTGAACTCGGCCCTGAAGGAATTCAAGGATCGCTTCGTCGCCGAGCACGTGAAGAAGTAGTAGGGAAGCTACACGGCCATGCCTAGCCTAATTGACTTACGCCGCCGGATTCGGTCGGTTAAAAACACGCAACAGATCACCAAGGCCATGAAGATGGTGGCTGCGGCGAAGCTGCGCCGTGCGCAGGAACGCGTGACGGCGGCGCGACCCTATTCTGAAATCTACGCGAATATGCTGGCTGACGTTGCCGGGGCTGCCGCTTCAGCCGGTGCCGAAGTTAGTCACCCTTTGCTTGCCACTCGCGAAGAAAAGCGCATCCTCATTGTATTGGTTACCAGTGACCGTGGCCTGGCTGGTGCCTTCAATTCCAACCTCACCAAGGCCGCTCAGGTATTTATTCAGGAACACCCCAAGGCAGAATTTCAGGTGGAAGCGATTGGCCGCAAGGGCCGCGATTTCTTCTTCCGTCGTGAAATGAAGTTGTCTGGTGAACATGTTGGCATTGTTGACAAAGCTCGATTTGCCGACGCTGCCGCGATCGCTCGCAAGGTGACTGCACTCTACGCCGACGAGGCGGTAGATGCCGTCTACCTCATTTACAACGAGTTCAAGAGTGTCATGACTCAGAAGCTGACCCTGACTCAGTTGCTTCCTGTTGCAGTAACCGGCAGTGAAGAACCGAAGGATTATATTTACGAGCAATCGCCCGTGCAGTTGCTCGGCACACTGTTGCCCAAATACGTCGAGACCGGGATCTACCGGGCCATGCTTGAGAGTGCCGCCAGTGAACATGCTGCGCGCATGACCGCCATGGACTCTGCCAGCACCAATGCGGCAGACGTAATTGAAGGCTTGACGCTTCATCTCAATCGCGTCCGCCAGGCCAGTATTACCAAGGAAATTATTGAAATCGTAAGCGGCGCCGCCGCTTTGGGTTAAATCGGAGTTATTCAACTTATGTCCACTACCGCTACAAACGTTGTAGGCAAAATCATTCAGGTCGCTGGTCCCGCCGTAGACGTCCAGTTTCCTGAAGCGCAGATCCCGCTTATCTACACTGCCATCCGAATCACTTCGGAAGGCTTCGACGCTCCAACCCCGATCGACATCATCGCGGAAGTGGCTCAGCACATTGGCGAAGGCCGTGTGCGCTGCATCGCGCTTCAGCCCACTGAAGGTCTGGTGCGTGGCATGAAGGCCGAATCTCTCGGTATGCCTGTCACCGTTCCTGTCGGCCGTGAAGTACTGGGCCGCGTTTTGAATGTAATTGGCCAGCCGGTGGACGAGATGGGCCCGGTAAACGCTACCAAGTTCTCTTCGATCCATCGTGAAGCTCCCGCCTTTGATGAGCAGTCGACTGAACTGCAGATGTTCGAAACCGGAATTAAGGTGATCGACCTGATCGAGCCTTACTTGCGCGGTGGCAAGATCGGGCTCTTCGGCGGCGCTGGCGTCGGCAAGACGGTCATCATCATGGAATTGATCAACAACCTTGCTATGAAGCACGGCGGCTTCTCGGTGTTTGCCGGTGTCGGTGAACGTACTCGTGAAGGCAACGACTTGTGGCTCGAATTCCAGGAATCGGGCGTTATCGACCCGAATGACTACACCAAGTCCAAAGCCGCTTTGATCTACGGGCAGATGACTGAGCCTCCAGGTGCGCGTCTTCGAGTCGCCCTCACAGGCCTCACCGTTGCCGAGTACTTCCGTGACGAAGAAAATGCCGACGTGCTGCTCTTCATCGACAACATCTTCCGATTTACGCAGGCTGGATCTGAAGTATCGGCTCTTCTTGGCCGCATGCCCAGCGCCGTCGGTTATCAGCCCAACCTTGCCAGCGAAATGGGCCAGTTGCAGGAACGCATCACCTCCACCAGCAAGGGTTCGATCACCTCGGTACAGGCCATCTATGTGCCCGCTGACGACTATACCGACCCTGCTCCGGCAACTGCGTTTACCCACTTGGACGCGACAACAAACCTCTCCCGTGACATCGCCGCAATGGGTATCTACCCGGCCGTCGATCCGCTTGCTTCTACCTCACGTATTCTCGATCCCCGCGTTGTGGGCGACCTTCACTATGGCACCGCACAGCGCGTCAAGCAGATCCTGCAGCGCTACAAGGACCTTCAGGACATCATCGCCATTCTCGGTATTGACGAACTTGGTGAAGATGACCGCCTGACTGTGTCTCGCGCCCGCAAGATTCAGCGCTTCCTGTCGCAGCCCTTCTTCGTCGGTGAACAGTTCACCGGCCTCAAGGGTAAGTATGTGAAGCTCGAAGACACCATCAAGGGGTTCAACGAGATTTGTGATGGCAAGTACGACGATCTTCCCGAACAGGCTTTCTACATGGTTGGCACCATCGAAGAAGCTCTCGAGAAGGCGGAGAAGCTGAAGAAGGCTTAAGCTGTGACTACCTTTTTGCTCGAAGTCGCCACACCCGAAAAGCTCGTTGTCCGCAACGATGCAAGCGAGGCTCAGATTCCTGGCTCAGAGGGGATGCTCGGCATTCTGCCGGGGCATGCTCCGCTGATCAGCGAGATCGAAGCCGGCGAACTCACATATACGATGAACGGCACCCGCCATGTGTTGGCGATCGCCAAAGGCTGGGTTGAAGTGACGGCAAACAAGGTTCGCGTTCTCGTGGACTCTTGTGAAGCTCCAGATCAGATCGATCTCTCCCGTGCCGAAATTGCGCTCAAGCGTGCCAACGAACGCCTCTTGTCGCCCAAACAGGATCTCGATCTTGCGAGGGCGCTCAATGCAGCAAAACGCGCTCAAGCCCGTCTGGCTGTTGCTCGCAACAAATAGGATTGGTTAGCATCGGATGATGCGTCTGATCTCCAGTCTGCTTCTTGTGATGAGTCTTGAAGCCCAACAAAGTTATGAAGCCCGGATCTCCGCAGTGCGGAAGACTCCGGGCTTTGTTGCGTTTTGGGACTTCGTCAAGCGCGATGGAGATCGCTTCGCTCCTCACCAGGCACCGAACGAGAAGGCAAACCTTACGCTCGACCCCGTCAATTACGTACTCGATTTCTGGGGCGAGGGCAGGGCAGCGACCATGGCAGACTTTCCGCTGCTGGGAGAAGGTCCATTTGGGCAGGCAGTGAAGTTTCAAGCCGAGACGGACCGCAACTTCCGCCCCGTGCTGATGGTGCCTCGCGCTCGCCTCCAAAATTCCGGCATCGACGTGAAAGGCAGCAAGCAATCGGTAACACTGGTGGCCTGGATTCAGCGTCAGGAGGGCAACCACGCCATTGCTGGCATCTGGCATGAGGGTACAGACCTTGCGGCCAATTCCAAGCAGGCCACCCGAGTTGAACAAGGCATGCGTCAGTACGCGCTCTTTGCCGGACTGGCCGCTAATTCCGGTGCATCTGCCGCTCATGTCTCTGAGAATGGCGGTTCTTCGTTTGGGGACAAGTACGCTCGCAATTTGTCGGTAACCCCGGAGTTGATACCAAACGGCCAATGGTGCATGGTTGGTCTTCGCTTCGACAATCAGGCCAATACGGTGAGTTCTTCCCTCGACGGTAAAGAGACCGAATACTGGATTGAAAATCCAGATAAGCACCCTTTCTTTCAGTGGCCGGCCAAAGGATGGCGGGAGGGAACTTATACTCCGCCTGAAAAAAAGCCCATGTCCCGGCAAGTGATTTCAGCCGGTGTGGAAGTACTGACCTATGAGTTCACCAAAGTTCGTGTCACCGGATCCAGGAAAGAACTGATCTCCCTCAAAGCAAATCCCTTCTGGTTTCCTCATGATCTCTTCACACCTGCGGGTGCGGATCGTGGTGGCCCGTTCACCATTGGTCGAGTGATCCATTCCTCTCGTAGTGTTGGATTTGTTGGGGCGATCGGAGGGGTTGCTGTTTTCAATAAGGCAATTTCACCGAAACGGCTGCAGAGGCTGGCTGACATCGGTCGCAATACCAACGGCTCCTACCAGCTGATCCGCAAATGACCCGCAAATTCCAGATCGAACGCTACAGTAACGGCCAAAGCTCTCTAACTACAGACCAGTTGAGCGTAGAAGAGCCGCTTCTTGTGGTGGTGAACGGCAAACCCTTTGCCACACTGATGCGAACCCCGGGTGAAGATGTTGCACTCACCGAAGGGTTTCTGTTCTCTGAAGGCATCATCGCGCAACCTTCGGATCTGGCCGGCATCGAAACCCGCCAGCACGAGACCTCGCAAGAGATCCATGTCGAGTTGGCAGCTCACTGTCATCCCTCTGAGACAGCCCCAAGAAGCATCTATCTCAGCTCTAGTTGTGGGGTCTGTGGCCGTAGCAGTATCGACGAACTCACCAGCCGCCTCGACCCGATACTCCCGCTCGCGGTTGATCCTGAGTTTCTCCTCAGCTTGCAAACCAGCTTTGCTCAAGGGCAGCAGCAGTTTCCAGTTACGGGCGGAGTACATGCCGCAGCGCTTTTTGATATAACCGGTGATCTTCTTTCGATCGAAGAAGATGTAGGTCGCCACAATGCGCTCGACAAGCTCGTGGGCAAGGCCTTTCGGCGCGGCCAGCTTCCTCTCAAAAACAAAATCCTTCTCATGTCATCTCGAGCGAGCTTTGACATCGTGCAAAAAACGGCCATGGCTGGCATCCCCGTCCTGGCCACTATGGGCGCGGCCTCATCGCTAGCTGCAGAGCTGGCTAACGCCTCCGGCATTCAACTCTTTTGCTTTTTGCGAAACTCATCAGTCGTAAATCTAAGGTAGGATCGTACGAATGAAATCTGCTTTGCTCGCCTCTGTTGTTTTGGCTGCCGCTCTTCTGTCAATCGGTGCTGCCATCCCTGAATACAAGCCCATCTTTAATGGCAAGAACCTCAAGGGCTGGGTGAATGTGAACACCAATGCCGATACATGGAGCGTCAAAAACGGCATGCTCGTCTGCTCAGGCCAGCCGATTGGCGTCATGCGTAGTGAAAAGGAATATGAGAACTTCCTCCTGCATATCGAGTGGATGCATCTGGAGCCGGGTGGCAACTCTGGCGTCTTCGTCTGGTCCAGTGCTGTGCCGAATGAAAAATCAAGGCTGCCAGACGGAGTTGAAGTTCAGATGCTCGAACTCGATTGGCCCAAACTCCACACCAAAGACGGCGTTGTTCCGCCAGTTGCCTATGTGCACGGCGAACTCTTCGGCGTTGGAGGAGTAAAAACGATTCCCGATACGCCGCGAGGCGAGCGCAGCAAGTCTATCGAAAACCTCTGCAAGCCCAGAGGCGAATGGAATACCTACGATGTGGTTGCCGTCGATGGAACCATCAAGCTCAGCGTGAACGGGAAATTTGTCAACGGCATCAGCAAGTCCACCAAGCGTAAGGGTTATCTCTGCATGGAATCAGAAGGTGCAAAAATCCACTTTCGCAACATGAAGATTATGGAATTGCCGCCCAGCGGCACACCAACCGCTCCTTAAGTCGTGACCTGCAAGAAGTGCAAAGTATCGATGGAAGAAGTAAAAGGGCACGTATTCCACAAACAGCGCAAGTGGCGTTGTCCTCGTTGCGGACGTGCTCGGATGCAGCAGACCAGACCCAAACCAAACAAATAGTTTAGGCCGATTCCCGTTTGAGCCAGCGGTTGAGAGCAGCGCCAAGATCGCTTGAAGCAACAGGTTTTGTCAAATAATCGTCCATCCCGGAATCGAGGCATCTCTGCCTGTCATGTGGCATCGCATGTGCGGTCAAAGCAATGATGGGCATTCTGTGGTTGGATGCCCGGCCCGTGGCTTGTTCCTGCTCTCGAATCCTGGCTGTCGCAGAATACCCGTCCAGAACCGGCATCTGGCAATCCATGATGATGGCATCATAATTGCCTTCGGCCCACATCGCGACACCTTCCTCGCCGTTGTTGGCAAGGTCCACAGCAAAGCCAAGTTTCCTCAGCATGAGACTGCTGATCTTTTGGTTCACCAAATTATCTTCAACAACGAGTACTTGCGCCATAAACTATTTTCGCGAAGTTACGCGACCGAACTTGTTTCTCGAATTCCCCACAAGGATTTTAGTCTTCCTGTGAGAGACGTATCGTGAAGGACAGTTTTGCCGCAAAGTTCGGCTGCAAATTCTGAGTAGGCAACACCTAGCCGGGATCGCTCGGTAATGGGCCGTCCGGCGAGAATAGCTGAGCGAAGGCCGACATAGTCATTTGGGAAGGTTTTCGTCACTGGATGTCCCGCCATTTCAGCGATCTGATCTGAACTAGCGTCACTGCGATGCAACCGGTTCACCAGCAACCCGATGCGAGTTTTCGGAACATTGAGTCGCTCAAGCTCTTCAAAGCGTTGGCTGGCAAGCGTCATGGACGGAATTTCAGGTGTTGACACTACGAAAACTTCTGCAGCCCTGCGCACCAACTCTACTGTTGCTGGATTAATCAATTCGGGCATATCTACGAGGATGGCGTCGTATTGACGAAGCGTTATGGACAGTAAGTGAAAGTAATCCATCCATTCAGGAGGAGGAATATCAAGTGCTCGAGACGAGACCAAGTAATCTACCCCTTGGGACGTAACCACAAATTCACTGAATCTACGATGATCCATTTCCTGCACGGATGCCAGCAAAGTTTGGATGGATACCTTTGGTTTCACAGCGAGCATCACTGCCATGATGCCGCTTCGCAGGTCGGTGTCAAGCACCAGAACGCGCTTACCCTGGTCGCGAACCAGAGCCGCCGCTGTATTCAAGACAATTGTCGAACAGCCTGATCCTGCTTTTGAAGGAAGAAAACAGAAGAGTGATTTTTCCACCCCGCCTTGCCTTTTGCGCAGTGATTCCTGCAGCGCAAAGCGTAGGTCATCAACGGATGCCTCGGCTGGCACGGTTGCGTCGAATCCAACTTTCGTCGCCATAACTTCTGCTTCCCGGCTGGGCCCGTAACCAACAATGGCTGCACTTGGAAGTTCTGCTCTCACGATTGCCGCCAGTTCGACTGATTCAGGGGCTTCCAGATCGATGATGACCACTTCGGGACTCAGGCCACCACAAACTCGCTTCAGTTCGTGCTCGCTGGGGTAGTTGTTGAGATCTCTCGAGAGTTCAAGCCAGCTGGTTGCAGCCATGAGGTAGCGCAATCGATGTGCACGACTGGAGCCAGCGTGGATGGCAACTGTATTGAACATGACGAATTTACCTACGGGGCTTATCGGCACTTTCACGAAAAACTTTCAGATCCACGACTACAAATGCAGACCTGAATCCCTTTTTTTCCAAAAAAAAGAGGCAACCTGTTGCGGGTTGCCTCTTTTCTCGCTGAACTTCTGACTACTTCAGGTCGAAGCGATCCAGATTCATCACCTTAGTCCAGGCCTTGGCAAAATCCTGAACGAACTTTGCTTTGCCGTCTGTGGAGGCATACACCTCCGATAGGGTGCGGAGCTCGGAATTGGATCCGAAGAGCAGGTCTACCGTCGTGGCTGTCCACTTTACTTTTCCTGTCTTGCGATCGGCGCCTTCGTACAAACCCTCAGATGAGGACTTGTTCCATTTGGTGGACATATCGAGCAGGTTGACGAAGAAGTCGTTGCTCAATGTGCCAGGTTGTCCTGTAAGAACCCCGTGAGCAGCCTGTCCAGAATTGGCATTGAGAGTTCTCATGCCACCGATCAGCACCGTCATTTCAGGAACTGTGAGTGTCAGCAGCTTTGCACGATCCACCAGCATCTCTGCCGGAGGAGTGTTTTGCCCTTGAGGATAGTAGTTGCGGAAGCCGTCTGCCGAGGGTTCGAGTGCGGCGAAGCTGGCCGCGTCGGTCTGTGCCTGAGAGGCGTCAGTGCGTCCGGCACTGAAAGGAACCTGCACAGGATTGCCGGCGGTCTTTGCCGCTTGCTCAATGGCTGCGTTACCGCTGAGAACGATCAGATCAGCCAGGGAGATCTTCTTGCCGCCCGGTGCGGAAGTGTTGAATTCCTTCTGAATTGCCTCCAGACGTTGCAACACCTTTGCGAGCTCGCCCGGATTGTTGACTGCCCAATCCTTCTGCGGAGCCAGGCGAACACGAGCGCCGTTGGCACCACCGCGCAGGTCGGTACCACGGAAGGAAGAAGCTGAAGCCCAGGCCGTACGCACGAGTTCTGGCACCGTCAAACCCGAGGCAAGAACCTTTGTCTTCAATGCTGCAATGTCTTTAGCGTCTACCAGTTTGTGATTCACGCGCGGGACGGGATCCTGCCAGATTAATTCCTCGCTGGGAACTTCCGCACCGATATAGCGAGCACGGGGGCCCATGTCGCGATGGGTGAGCTTGAACCACGCCTTGGCATATGCCAGGCGGAATTCTTCAGGATTCTCACGGAAGCGCATGGCAATCTTGCGGTAGCTGGGGTCGACCTTCAATGCGAGGTCAGTTGTAAACATCATCGGTGCGTGACGCCTGGAGGGGTCGTGTGCATCGGGAACAGCGTTAGCGGCCTGGTTGTTGGCAGGGATCCACTGGGTTGCTCCAGCCGGGCTCTTGGTCTGAACCCATTCAAAGTTGAAGAGGTTGTCGAGATACTGTGTGGACCACTTGATCGGAGTAGCAGTCCATGCGCCTTCGAGGCCGCTGGTCATCGTATCGACGCCTTTGCCGCTGCCGCACTTGTTCTCCCAACCAAGGCCTTGCTTCTCAACACCACTGGCTGCAGGTTCAGGGCCTAAGCAGTTTTCCGGCTTTGCGCCATGTGCCTTGCCGAAGGTGTGACCACCGGCAATTAGCGCCAGGGTCTCTTCATCATTCATCGCCATACGGCCAAAGGTTTCACGAATGTCCTTTGCGGCAGCAAGCGGATCGGGATTGCCGTTAGGTCCCTGGGGGTTCACATAAATCAATCCCATCTGGACCGCAGCGAGAGGCTTTTGCAAATTGCGGTTGCCGCTGTAGCGCTGATCGTCGAGGAATTTCTTTTCCGGTCCCCAGTAAACGAGCTCCGGTTCCCAGTCGTCAGCTCGGCCACCGGCGAAGCCAAAGGTCTTAAAGCCCATGTTTTCAAGAGCGACGTTGCCGGCCAGCACCATCAGGTCGCCCCAGGAGAGCTTCTGCCCATACTTTGCCTTCACAGGCCAAAGCAAACGGCGAGCCTTGTCGAGATTGGCGTTATCGGGCCAGCTATTGAGCGGGTCGAAGCGCTGCTGGCCGCCATCGGCTCCACCACGGCCGTCGGCCGTACGATATGTACCTGCACTATGCCAGGCCATACGGATAAAGAAGGGGCCATAGTTGCCATAGTCTGCTGGCCACCAATCCTGAGAGGTTGTGAGCACCTTTGCGATGTCGCTCTTCACGGCCTTCAGGTCGAGGGTGGCAAAGGCCTTGGCATAGTTAAAATCTTTGCCCAAAGGATTGGATTCGGCTGAATTCTGCCTCAACGGCGAGAGGTCCAACTTTTCAGGCCACCAGAACTGGTTCGGCTTGGCCTGCTGCGCGGCAGCTAAATTTGTAAACACTAGCGGAAGTGCAGCCATAGCAAAGGTGGCGAACCACTTCCTGGAACTTTGATTCATCTACTTCTCCTTCGTTCAGCGGATAATCCGCGACAACCTTAGTTTAGTGATAGATTGACAAACATTCACCTATGGCTCATATAGGCCCTTCCTATTGAAGTTGAGACCGCTATAATTTAGGCTCGTGTCAGAAAATCAAACGCACAAAGCAAGCTTTAAAGGACTGGCCCTGGGTGCTCTGGGTGTCGTCTTCGGAGACATCGGAACCAGCCCCCTTTACACCTTGAAAGAATGCCTTCATGCGGCGGGACATCACAAGGCCACCGAGGCTGATCTTTACGGCATCCTGTCTTTGATCTTTTGGGCGCTCACGCTGGTTGTCACGCTAAAGTATCTGACCTTCATCATGAAGGCTGACAACAAGGGCGAAGGCGGCATCTTTGCCCTTCTGGCGCTGGTACCCGAACATCTACGCAGTGCCAAACGTGGCCGCATTTCTGCCGTGGCGATTTTCGCCATCGTCGGCGCAGCGCTCCTCTACGGGGATGGAATCATCACTCCGGCCATCTCCGTCCTTGGTGCGGTTGAGGGTTTGGTGGTAGCTGACGCCCGCTTTGGTGTCGCCGTAGTCCCGATCAGTTGCCTCATCCTCATTGGCTTATTCTCGATACAGAGCCGTGGTACCGGCCTTGTCGGTAAACTCTTCGGGCCTGTGATGGTCGTATGGTTTTCTACACTGGGCGCGCTGGGCATTTATCACATCTCTCACAATCCTGAAATTCTCGGTGCGGTAATGCCTCATCATGCGATCCAGTATTTTGTGACCCATGGCTTTTCCGGCATGCATATCCTCGCCTCGGTCGTCCTTGCGGTAACTGGCGGCGAGGCTCTCTATGCCGACATGGGCCACTTTGGCATCAAGCCGATCCGCTTCGTCTGGCTGGGCTTTGTGATGCCCGCTCTTCTACTTGCCTACTTCGGGCAGGGCGCACACGCGCTCCGTGATCCTCGTTCGATGGACAATCCGTTTTTCGACATGGTGCCGGCCGGCTGGGCAACTTACGCGCTGGTGATCCTGTCCAGTATGGCCGCCGTGATTGCTTCTCAAGCCTTGATCTCCGGCGCATTTTCTCTGACACGGCAGGCGATGCAACTCGGCTATTTTCCCCGCGTTCAGGTTAATCACACCGCCCATCATATGGAAGGCCAGATCTATATCCCACAAGTGAATTACTTCATTGGAGCAGGCTGCCTCGCTCTGGTGATCGCCTTTGGCGCATCGTCCCGGTTGGCCGCCGCCTACGGCATCGCAGTCACGGGAACCATGGTCATTACCTCGGTCATGTATTTCCTAGTGGTTCGCCAGTCCTGGGGTTGGGCGTTATCCCGGGCACTTCCTTTGCTGTTGCTGTTCCTTGCTGTAGATTTGCCTTTCCTGTGGTCGAACCTCGGCAAATTCATGGATGGCGGCTGGGTGCCGGTCTTGATCGGTGCTGGGGTTCTCACCATCATGGTGATCTGGAACCGGGGCCGCACTCTGATCGCACACCAATACCGGCTCCGTTTCCCGAACAAAAAATCAGCGCAAGACCGCGTAGATGCCCGTCTTGCAGCACGTGTTCCAGGCACTGCCGTTTTCATGGCTTCAAACGCCGATATGCTGCCACCAGTGCTCGTGCACCATGTGGAGAGAAGCAGGGCTCTGCAGCAAACGGTTGTGCTGCTGACGATTCAAATCTTAGGTTCTCCAGTACTGGAAGAAGATGTCCGGTATTCGGTCACGCATCTCGAAGACGGATTTCACAGGATCATCGTCAAGTTCGGTTTCATGGAAGAACCAAACGTTCTACCAATTCTCGAACGCGCTGTTCAGGAGAACGGGATACCGTTTGGAGAGCGTGACGTTACCTACTACCTCGGCCGCGAGAACTTTATCGCTTCATCCAAAGGCCGCATGGGTGCTGTCGCCGAAACCATCTTCTCGTTACTCCAAAAGAATGCAGTGGCAGCAGATCGCTACTTCGGATTGCCCCATCGCTACGTCGTTGAAATCGGCACGCAAATGGATCTTTAGCTCTGGCAAAAAAAATCTCAGAAACCTGATCAATATTGCAGGCATTTTGCACCCTGACTGAGTGAGGCAAGCGGACAACTTTGAGCCGCGCATCCCTCAGGAGGAACAAAATGACAAATATTGAATTCAAGCGAAAGGGTGTACGAGGCTTCACCCTGATCGAATTATTGGTAGTAATTTCCACAACGGCAATGCTGATTGGTTTATTGCTTCCTGCGGTACAAAAGGTCCGCGAGGCAGCTGCAAAAATCAGTTGCCAAAACAATCTCAAGCAGATTGGGCTCGCGGTGCACACCTACAACGAAAGAACACGGCAGTTCCCCGCCACTCTGGCAGAAGCGATGAAGATCGCCGGTTTCCCTGAAAGCGGCGAAGTCGATGGATACAAGGCATCGTCCTACGCAGCCAACCCCAATGGCTGGACATTGGCGATGAATCCAAAGCCAGGTGTAACCGGATCAGAAAATGCCATTGCACGCGGAACCAGGGGTGGAGCGCTTTCAATTCAATGGCAACCGACGCCTGGAGCCTCGGAAGGCCGCCAGGCCATGTTTAATGCGGTGCGAGTAGCCGCCGCCGTTGCGATTGAGGATTTCATTGCCCTGGCACCTTCTAGCAAAGATCGTCAGACTGTCCGGGGAGAGATTCCTTATCAAATTTCGCTGCAGAAAGCGTCAAGAGAAGCATTCCAAAATCTCGCTGGTGCGGACGGCCGAGTGGATCTTGAATCTGCCGTTTCAGGTGGAGGCATGATTATGATGGGCGACGGTTCCGTCAAGTTCATCTGGAAATCAATGTCCGAGCAGATCGCCAACTCGATGGAACTTGGTGTCTACGGAGAGAAGTGGCGGCAGCTTCCTGGTGTCTCGTTTGCCGAGGTCGACGGCTCAGCCCCAGGCACTACGGCTCCCATGACTTTTGGGTTGATGAGAGTGTACACGGTTGCTTACGTAATCGATCCGATTGCGCAGAGAACACTGCTCGCTCTCTTAACTGAAGCAGAAACCCGAGCCAAAGCAAGAGATCAGGCTGGCATGCAGGAAGCTCTGAAACGATACATTGCGCTAGTGGAACGATACGGTTCCCGAGACTTGCCTCTGATAAGCCCACTCGGCGTTCAGGTGCTTGGAGGTTGGGGATCTTCTATGTATCAGTACGCATACAATGACCCCATCGATTAAATCCGCGTCATCCGAAGTGGGCCGCCTTCCCGTGGCCCGCTTCGGTTATGATTCTAAGCATTCAAAGCAAATGTCAGCCCCTGATAAATCCGCTGGTGAAATTACTCGTCTGCTCTCGGAATGGAAAGCGGGCGATGGTGCCGCTTTAGAGCGGCTTGTGCCGCTTCTTTATTCTGAACTTCACCGTATGGCTGAAGGCTACATGCGCCGGGAGGCGGCAGGGCATACTCTTCAAGCCACTGCATTGGTCAACGAGGCCTATATGCGGCTGGTGCAAGGACAGCTACCGGATTGGGAAAGCCGGGCTCATTTCTTTGGGGTTGCCGCTCACCTCATGCGGCAATTACTAGTGGAACACGCTCGCCGGTCTAACTCACAAAAGCGCGGTAGCGGTGCCGTCAAGTTGTCATTGGATGAGTCACTTACTTTTGCTCCTGAGCAAAGCTCCCAGGTCTTGAATCTTGACCTTGCGCTGGAGGCATTGTCAAAGCTCGATCCACGCAAGAGCCGCATCATTGAGTTGCGGTACTTTGGAGGGCTGAAGCTGGAAGAGGTGGCTCAGCTTCTAGACATCTCTATTGCCACAGTGACGCGGGAGCAGAGAATGGCTCAGGCTTGGCTTTACCGGGAATTAAATGCGGGAAGTGCGAAGGAGGTGGCAGATGACTCCCGATAGATGGAAACGCGCTGAAGATCTATTCTATGAGGCAGTCGAGGTGGACCCGGCAGAGCGCCAGGCGTGGGTGAAGGCGGCGTGCGGGGAGGACACCGAATTGTTGGCCGAAGTGGAGTCGCTGCTTGAATGCGACCAGGCTGCAGGGGATGGCTTTGTATTGCGGCAAATCCAACCAGCAGTAGCGAATCTGCTGGAAGACCGCGCACAGCTTTCCGGCCCCAGAAGAGTTGGTTCTTACCGCGTGGTCAGTGAACTGGGCAGGGGTGGGATGGGAACGGTTTATCTCGCCGAGAGAGACGACGATGAGTATCACACCCAGGTAGCAATCAAGTTAGTTCGGGCCGGAATGGACACCGAAATGATTCTGCACCGCTTCTACCGCGAGCGGCAAACCCTGGCCCGTCTGCAGCATCCCAACATCGCGCGCTTGCTCGACGGAGGCACAACCGCAGACGGCGAGCCATACATCGTCATGGAGTATGTGCAGGGAACTAGAATCACAGACTATTGCAAGCAACACGGTCTGAATGCGAGACAGCGCCTGGGGCTATTCCTTGATGTTTGCAAGGCGGTACAGTATGCGCACCGAAATTTTGTCGTCCATCGGGATTTGAAACCAGGCAATATTCTTGTTGATAACGCCGGCGTGGTGAAGCTTCTGGATTTTGGGATTTGCAAACTACTTCAGAATTCTGAGCCGTCGGCAACGGCAACGATTGGATTGACACCTGCCTATACTCCGGATTACGCCAGTCCTGAGCAGATTCGGGCAGAACCGATTAACGTTACATCGGATGTGTATTCGGCTGCGGCTGTGCTCTATGAATTGCTCACCGGAGTCTTGCCACACCGGATTACTGACTACACACCGAGGGGAATTGAGCGGGCCATTTGCGAAGAGGAGATCGTGAAGCCAAGTGTGGCGGCGTCAGAACAGCCCTGGGTAAAACAACTTATTGGCGATCTCGACAATATCCTGCTGCATGCCCTTGAGAAGGAACCTACGCGGCGCTACGAAACAGTAGACCAATTTGCCGACGACATCGAACGCTACCTCTCTGATGAACCCGTCAGGGCAAGACCCAGCACGATGGGCTACCGCTTGAAAAAATTCGTGCAGCGTCGTAGCGGTCTGGTGGCCGCTGCGGCGGCCATTGCCTTGACTATGGCTGCTGGTGTTGCGGTCTCCTGGCGCTCGGCGAGAATTGCCAACGAAAACCTGGGGCTGGTTCGCAAGCTGTCCAACACCTTCGTATTCGATGTTTATGACTCGGTGAAGGAATTGCCGGGTTCCACAGCAGCCCGGCAACTGATCGTCAAAACAGGTCTTGAATATCTGGATAATCTGTCGCGCAATGCCGGCAGTGATATCGAACTGCAAAAAGAACTGGCCGAAGCCTATTCACGGATTGGGGATGTACAGGGCAATGTAATGTTGGCAAATCTCGGCAAGACCGGTGAGGCCATGATCAGCTACAACAAGGCTCTTAATTTGTGGAGGGCGGCAGCGAATGCTCAACCGAAAGTCTCTCGAGCGCGATTTGAAGAAGTTCGCCTTCACAAAAAAATGTCGACATTGATGGAATACACAAAAGAACCGAAAAAGGCACGGGCACAGATTCTTGAAGCCAAGCGGCTGGCAACACTTTTAAAAATCGATTTTCCGGATGGTGTTCGAGCGATTGCGCTGTGGGGGGGGCTTCATGTGATCGAAGGGATGCAATTGCAGCGAGAGGGGGATTACAAGATTGCGAGAGACACCTACTCGGCCGGTCTTGCCGAGATGGAAAAAGTAGAGGACAAATATCGGGGAGACCCCGAATTCGATGGCAATCTGGTGACATTGATTAACGGCCGTGCCATGTGTGACGTGCACCTGGGGCGCCTGCGGGAAGCCCTTGAAGCATTCAATAAAGGAGTCGCCTGGCGCGAACGTCAAGTCGAGCTGAACCCGAATAGCGGCAGCGTGAAGCGAAATCTGATGTTCGAGTATTCCCATAAGGGTGATTTGCTTGGCAATCCCAATTTATCGAACCTCGGGGATCGCCCCGGAGCGGTTGAGGCTTACCGCAAGATGATCGACATCGCCAGGCAACTGCACGAAGCAGATCCGAAGGATCAGCGCGCTCGCAGCGATTATGCAATCGCCTTGTCGCGAGTATCGGCTGTTTTGCCTGACAACGCCTACGACGAAAGAATCCGCACACTGCGACAGTCCATTCAACTGCAGCGCGACGTGGAAAGTGTGACCCCGGACAACCTTCTCAATCGCGCGGACCTGGTTTACAACCACAACTTTTTGGGAGATGCACTCGATGCTTCAGGCCAAGTGGATTTGGCGCAGAAGACCTACGAGCAGGGGATCAAGATTGCGGAAACCATGCTTCCGGGGACGCAGTCCACTCTCCTGGCGACCACTGCATTGATTCACCGCAAACTCGGCATTCTTCACGGAAAAAGGGGTGAGCGCGACTTAGCTTTACGTCATGCGAGAGCTGTTCTTGAGCTTACTAATCCAGAGACTGAATTGGCCCGGAAGCGGCCGGTTGATTTTCAACGGTTTTTTACCGTGAGAGGTTTTTCAGCGATGGGATTGGCGCACGCGGCCCTTGCGCGCTCCTCCTCACGTAATGCGCAGGACGCGAAAGAGGCCAGACGTTGGCTCAGTCAGAGCCTTGCGCGCTACCGGGAACTATCCAAGCTCCCGACGTTTTCAAATACAAACCGCAATGAAGTTGTTGTGCTTCAAAAAGCGTTGGAGGAATTGCCATGACGGCAAGGGATAAGCAGTTGGTGCGCGAGTCTTTTGTGGAGTTGCAGGAAGTCTCCGGACCCCTGTCGTTGCTCTTTTATGGACGTCTCTTTGGCGTGGAGCCTGGCTTACGACGCATGTTTTCTGAAGACATGGCCGCCCAGGGAAAGAAGCTCATGGAGATGCTCGCTGCCGCAGTCCAGGGCATGGACAATTGGGCTGCCCTAAAGCCGGCGCTGCGAGAAATGGGCCACCGGCATACTGGTTATGGCGTTCAACCGGCTCACTATGACCTGGTTTGCGATGCGATGGTTTGGTCGATTTCGCAGGCATTAAGTGGTGGGGCGGATGCAGAACTGAAACAAGCTTGGCGAGCGCTCGTCGACCAGGTGGGCCAGGCCATGCAGGGCGTTGAAGGCGACTGTGGAGCTTCGCCCCTAATGTAGAAAGGCCAGTCATATCTACATCAGGTATAGCCAATCCAAGGGCCGATCAAAGTTTTGGGGGTTCAGTTTGTGTTGGGCAGGCCATTCCGCTGCTGTCGTAAATGTAATGCCCGATTCTGCTGGCTTTGATCGCAACAAGCGGACCGGGCCAAATCGCACTATCGAAATTGGCCAAATGATAGAAGCGAAATCATCCACTGCGTCATGGGCTCACCTCGCGCTAGTCGATGCTGTTCGCGAGCTGTGGATTGGTCTAGCAAGGTTGAAAGAATCATCAAAACTCAAGTAAAATTTGGCAGATTTTAAGGGGTCGCATTATTCGAAATTCGGTGTATGCTTCTCTTGTCGGGTTTGTCGTACGAGCGTAAAACCCGTTAAAGCACACTAGGAGTGACGTCCCGTATGCCCAGCACCCTTACATATCCAGGCGTGTACGTAGAGGAGATTCCGAGCGGTGTTCGAACGATCACCGGAGTAGCCACTTCCGTCACGGCGTTCGCTGGCCGAGCCCGGCGAGGCCCCGTCAATCAAGCAATCACAATCAACAGCTTTGGCGATTTCGAGAAGCTCTTCGGTGGCCTTTGGATCGAAAGCTCCCTGAGTTTCGCCGTGCGCGACTTCTTCTTGAACGGCGGCGCACAAGCGATCGTTGTTCGGTTGTATCATGCCGATCCAGGGAACCCGAATGCGAATCCAGCGGTACCTGCGCCGGGAACCAGCGCCTCGATCGCTGTCGGCGTATTGACGTTGATTGCGGCCAACGAAGGCAAGTGGGGAGTGGGCTTGCGAGCGACGATTGATCGCACTAACCTGCCGGCAGCCCCAGCAACGGCCTTCAATCTGACGGTTACCGATACGGGCACCGGCGTGACGGAGAAGTTCCTCAACTTGACGGCGGTTGACGGCCCGCGCCGCATCGATAAGGTGCTGGTGGGAGAATCGATGCTTGTGCGCTGCAGTGTGCCGAATCCGGCTCCGGAGGTGGCTAACGACTCTGACGCGCTGAGTAAGGCCGAAGCGGACGTAGTCGCGAAAAAGAAAGACCTGACCGACAAGCAAAATTCTGGCGCGCCTGCCAATGACATTACGACCGCGCAAAGTGCGTTGGCGACCGCACAAACTGCACTCAACACCGCACTCACGAATTCATTGGCGGCAGTTTCGGACGGCTTGGCGCTCTCGGTGCTCGACTTCCTGCCAGCGAATGGCGAAACAGACAAATTGGGCTTGTACGCACTCGAGCAGGCTGAAATCTTCAATCTTTTGTGCTTGCCTCCCTACAAGGGATCTGGCGAAGACCTCGACGTCGACGAGAACCTCGTATCGGCGGCGGCAGCATACTGCGAAAGGCGTCGTGCGATGTTGATCCTCGATTCGCCTTCGAGCTGGAAGAAGAAGGATGCGGCGAAGTCCGGGGTTGCCAACATCGGAACGAAGAGCCGCAATGCAGCGCTGTTTTTTCCGCGTCTTCGTCAACAGAATCCGCTGCGCGACAATCAGACGGAGACATTTGCTGCCTGCGGCGCGATCGCCGGAATCTTCGCGCGAACCGATACGCAGCGTGGCATTTGGAAAGCACCTGCTGGCCTGGATGCAACCCTTGTTGGCGTGCCCGCACTTTCGGTGCCACTTACGGATGCAGAGAATGGTGAGCTGAATCCACTGGCGATCAACTGCCTGCGATCATTCCCCGCAAGTGGACGCGTGGTCTGGGGCGCACGCACGACCCGTGGCGCCGATCAGTTGAGTGATGAGTATAAGTACATCCCCGTTCGCCGTACTGCGCTGTTCATCGAAGAAAGTCTTTATCGCGGGCTGAAGTGGGTGGTCTTTGAGCCGAATGACGAACCGTTGTGGGCCCAGATTCGCCTCAATGTCGGGGCCTTCATGCGTAACATGTTCCGCCAGGGGGCTTTCCAGGGTGCTTCTCCCAAGGACGCGTACTTTGTCAAATGCGACAAGGAAACGACGACGCAAGCTGATATCAACCTTGGCATCGTGAACGTGCTGGTTGGATTTGCACCGCTGAAGCCGGCAGAATTTGTGGTCATTCAGCTGCAGCAGATTGCGGGACAGATCGAAGTTTAGGGACCGGTGACGAGAGAAGAGAGGACCCATCACCATGGCACAATTCACAGTCAACGCACAACGATTCGACCCTTACAAGAACTTCAAGTTCCGCGTAAAGTGGGACGGAGATTACGTCGCAGGCGTTAGCAAGGTGAGCGCACTGAAGCGCACCACAGAGGTGGTCAAACACCGCGAAGGAGGAGACCCATCCTCGAGCCGCAAATCGCCAGGCCGCACGGAGTTTGAGGCCGTTACGCTCGAGCGCGGCGTCACGCACGACAAGCGCTTTGAACAATGGGCTAACAAAGTGTGGAACTTCGGTGCCGGACTTGGCGCGGAGACGTCGCTGCAGGATTTCCGCAAGGACATCATTATCGAGGTGTACAACGAAGCTGGCCAACTTGCCATCGCCTATACGTTATTTCGCTGTTGGGTAAGCGAATTTCAGGCCCTGCCCGATTTAGATGCCAACGCGAATGCAGTCGCGATTCAACATCTCAAGCTCGAGAACGAGGGCTGGGTGCGCGACACATCGGTTGTCGAGCCAGCCGAACTCAGCTTCGCTGAGCCTGCCTAATCGAAACGCAAGTTAAGAGAGGATCCGCGTCCGGGTTGTGCCGTCGTGATCGGGGTCAGCCTGGCGAGTATTTACCATGGTTCGAACCATCAATGCCGCTCGGTTATTGTCTGCCTGGGAATCGGCAGCGGCTGTTCCCATGTCGCGCCGCGCCGCCGTGCTCTTGTCGGTGACTCATCCGGAACGCTCCAGCACAGACTGGGCAACCTGCCCACTTGGCGAGCGCGACCACGCGCTGCTACGCCTTCGTGAAACGCTTTTCGGCGGGACAATTGAAACGGTAGCACGCTGCAGCGTCTGCGGTGAATCCATGGAAGCGCAGTTCCAAACCTCAGATTTGACAGACCGCTTTGCTCCCCCTGGAACTTTGGAGCGCGAAGTGAACGGCAAAACTCTTCGGTTCCGCGTCCCTACAGAAGCCGATGTTGTGGCCGCAATTGCATCCAGCGACCCGCACCGTTGTTTGATCGAGCGTTGTGTCGAATTGGCCGGCACGTTGGAGGATCGGGACATAAAGGCGGTGATCCAGGCGATGGAGGCTGAAGACCCACAAGCCGACATCCACATTGAAGTGAACTGCCCGTCATGTGTTGCCGCCAACAAGCTTGCGTTCGACATTGTTTCGTATTTCTGGTCGGACTTAACAGACTGGGCGAGGCGTATCCTGGCCGATGTGCACACTCTCGCTGCGGCGTATGGCTGGAGCGAGGCAGATATTCTGGCCATGACTGCGTTTCGGCGACGGATGTACCTTCAAATGCTCGGGAGCGAAGCATGAGCGACTTCCTGTCACGGCTGCTGGATCGCGCCATGGAACGGGCACCGCTGCTTGAGCGTCGCAAACCTTCGATCTTCGAGCCGGCGCACTTTTCGACGGAAGGCATCTACGAAGAGCCCCCGATTGTTGAGCGTGAAGCATTTCGACCTTCAGCTGCATCTCAGAACGCTGTAACCAGCGCGCCCTCAGTGGGCCGGGTTGAGCCTTTGGAGGACTCGACGCGGCCACCCGAACGGCACGAATCGATTGCCGCAGAATCGGCTCGTCCAGGCGGGCAAGCGGTGACGCAGGCCATACCGCCCGTCGCGCAGGGTGGCGTTACACAGCGGATCGTTGAGCGACGCGAGATGCAAACGAAAGAGATCGAAACCGTTGTCGAGCGATCTGAGACTCGGGCCATTGAAACGCGCGAGATCATCCGCGAGCCGCATATCGAACACAGCACGACTCGCGTGGAGAAGGCAGAGGGAAGAGCCCTCGCTGTTGCGCCGCTGCGATCAGACCTTACCATCGCAACGCCGAAGACCGCTTCGACGGTCATCGCTCGAGAGATTGCGACGCCACGCGTGCCGTCCGCCGGCAAGGCGGCGGTCTCACCCAAAACTCGCAAATCGGCGAGAGAGCGCTCTCTACAACCGATCCCGTCGACAGAGGTGCCAGCACCCACCGTGACGGTGACCATTGGGCGCGTGGACGTTCGCGCGGGCGAGCCGGCGCGACCGGCATCGCGATCGGGCAAAGCGTTTGCGCCGCAATTGAGCCTTGACGACTATCTGTCAAGCCGCGGTAGAGGTGGGCAATGAGTAGCCCACTGGCTATCGCTGCCGTAACGGCCGCCATCAAAGATCTGCTGAACGACGGGCTGCTGAACAATGATTTGTCGTCGATTGGCAGTTTCACTGTGACGTCGCTGCCGCCCGATCGCATCTCGACGGGACAAACCGAGCCAAATCAATTGAACGTGTTTTTGTATCAGGTGACGCCGAACAGTGGCTGGCGCAACTCGATGTTGCCGTCGCGTGATTCCGGCGGCTCGCGCCTCAGCAACCCGCCCCTTGCGCTTGATTTGCATTACCTTGTGACGGCTTACGGCGCCGAAGATTTGAATGCCGAAGTGTTGTTGGGTTACGCCATGCAGTTGCTGCACGACACTCCGGTATTGACACGTCAACAATTGCGAACTGTGCTGGCCGGCGTCGATCCCGTCGACGGGACGATTTTGCCGTCGCCATTCGGGAACCTGTCCGCCGAGGATCTGGCTGATCAAATTGAGTTGATCAAAATTACGCCCGTCTTTTTAAATACGGAAGATCTTTCCAAGCTGTGGACCTCGATGCAGGCGCGCTATCGTCCATCGATGGCCTATATGGCGTCGGTAGTGCTGATCCAGTCGACGGCCACAACGCGCTCTGCACCACCTGTGTTACAGCGAGGAGCTGGCGACCGCGGGCCAATGGCGCTGGCAACGCCGTTCGCCTCGCTTATCTCGGCGAGGCCGGCGGTGTCGGATCTGATTCCGGCTATTCGCATTGGCGAGCAGATTCGCTTGCGCGGATCCAACCTGAATGGCGACGGAACGACGATCGTCGTCTTCGAACATGTGGCGACCGGCGCGGTGAACGAACTGCTGCCAGCTTCGCCGGTGAGCGCGAGTGAGCTGCTGGTGACGATTCCGAGCCTAATTGAGGAACCAAATTCGATGAACCTCTGGCAGTCTGGCCTTTACAGTATTTCGCTGCGCATCCAGCGGCCTAACACTCCAAACTACGTGACAAACAGCGTGCCAATCGCACTCTCGCCGTTGATCGAGATTGCGCCATTGGCCGCCGCGCCCGGCGACTTCGCAATCTCAATTCGCTCGACGCCCCGGCTGGGCGTGCAGCAGCTAAGCCGTGCACTGTTGATCTTTGGCACGACGACAGTCGCACCCTCATCCGTCGCGAATCCAGCTGACCTTTTGGAGCCAACGACGCTTGAATTTGACCTGACTTCGATCGAGGCGGGCCAGCACCTGGTACGACTGCGAGTTGAAGGGATCGACAGCATTCCGGTCATTCTCGGCGGCTCACCACCAAAGTTCGATTTCGACCCGCTCCAGAAGGTAACTGTGGCATGAGCGCGGACTGGTTCGAGCACAATAACCGCTACTTGGCTGCCACACTTGAGTGGCTGCGGGCCAAGCTCGAACAGTTCGCTTCGGAGTCCTCTCGCGGTGGATTGGTCGAGATCAGTCCATTGGAGCGGTGGCTCGGCAAAGATTCCCGGCCCGTTCCAAGTGATACTGTCGGCCAGACGGCGAAAGCGCGGGAAGAAGCGGAACGGGCGGGTGGCCCGGTTGCGTTGACGCTCCTCGCACAGCGTTTTGGCCTCTCTGAGTTTGAGCGCGACACGCTGATGCTCTGTGCTGCGCTGGATCTCGACCCGAACGTGGCTTCGCTCTGCGCTCGTGCTCTTGGCTCACCGTCTCGCACCTATCCGACGTTTGGGCTGGCACTCTCAATGCTCGACGAACCGGCATGGGATGCGTTGTCGCCGCACAGGCCACTGCGATTCGCGCGCATGATTGACATCAATATGCCGCCAGGCACGGCGCTGACAGCAGCGGCACTGCGAGCCGACGAGCGCATTGTCAATTTCTTGAAGGGTGTCAATGCGATTGATGATCGTTTAACCGCACTCATTCGGCCCGCCGGAGCGCCTCTTGCGTTATCACAGACGCAGAGCGCTGTGAGCGCGAGCGTAGTCGCTCAATTGAAGAGATCCGCGGAATCGGCTGCTTTGCCGATCGTGCAGCTGGTCGGAGTTGACGACGCTTGCCGAATGGGCATCGCGCAAGAGGTGGCAGAGGCAATTGGCCGCAAGCTTTACCGCCTGGACGCAAGTGTTCTGCCCACGACGGCGGCAGACATCGAACAAACCGCACGACTCTGGCAACGCGAGACAGTCATGTTGCCTGTCGCGCTCTACATCGATGGTGATCGCGCAGAATCGGGCGAGACGGCGACTGCGCTCGCGCGTTTTCTTGAGCGAGAAGCCGGTTTCATTTTTCTTGGGGTTGGAGAAACGCCAATGAGCCTGCCGCGTTTGACTGTGCCTTTCGATGTCGCCAAGCCGACACCCGCCGAGCAGCACGCGGAATGGGTCTCCTCCATTGAAGGGCCGGAACTGGAGCGTAATAAGACGGCTTCACTGCTGGCGGGGCAGTTCAGCTTGAACCTCGCCGAGATTCGCGAGGCGGTGCGAAGCATCTCGGATGACCTGCTGACGCAGAGACTGTGGCGCGTCTGCCGCGATATGTCGCGCCCTCGACTGGATCAACTGGCTCAACGGCTTGCGGCGAAGGCTACCTGGGACAACCTGGTTCTTCCCGACGAGCAGATGAAGCTGATGCTGCAGATCGCCGGGCAGGTTCGTGCGCGGCATCGCGTATACACGGATTGGGGTTTTGCGAAGTCAATGAATCGCGGCTTTGGCATTAACGCATTGTTTGCCGGCGAAAGCGGTACCGGCAAGACGATGGGTGCAGAGGTGTTGGCGAATGATCTTGACCTAAACCTCTATCGAATTGATCTATCTGCTGTAGTCAGCAAGTACATTGGCGAGACAGAAAAGAATTTGCGGCGGCTTTTCGACGCTGCCGAACAAGGCGGAGCGATTTTATTCTTTGACGAAGCCGATGCTTTGTTTGGCAAACGAAGCGAAGTGCGGGACTCTCATGATCGTTACGCCAACATTGAAATCAACTATCTGCTGCAGCGTATCGAGTCGTTCAATGGTCTTTCGATCCTTGCCACCAACATGCGGAGTGCACTTGATACCGCGTTCTTGCGCCGGCTGCGCTTTGTTGTCAACTTCCCATTCCCGAGCGCGAAAGAGCGTCGTGCCATTTGGGAGCGGGCGTGGCCACCGCAGGTCCCACGCGAGGGTCTAGACTATGATCGCCTGGCGCGCATGAATCTTTCTGGTGGCAACATTCATTCGATTGCGCTCAATGCTGCCTTTGCAGCCGCACAGAACGGGCAAAAGATCACCATGTCCACCATCGTAGCCTCTGCCCGCATGGAACTGCGAAAGCTAGAGCGCCCCTTTAATGAGGCGGAATTCCGATGATGGATCGCACGAAGAACGCAGCCATTCACATCGACCGGATTGTTGTTGATGCACCGCTTGCGCGTCCGCATGATGCTGCCCGTATTGAAGCGGCGATGCACGACGAACTTGCGCAGTTGTTTTCGGTACCAACTCATGGTCTTGTTGATGAATCCGCCAGGGAACGAGTTGTTGCCCGACCCGCTCTGGCTGTTACTGGTCGTGCTGTGGATCTGGGGCGCGAGATTGCGCGCGCCATACATGCCGCTGTGATGGAGAAACGTTGAGCGAACGAAGTTCAGCCCGATCTCCACAAACGAGTGCTCCGGCACGCGTGGGGACGGCTACGACTGCAGCACCCGAAGCCGTTGGCATTCTGGATGCCTTCCAGCTTCTGGAATCGACAAAGCAAACGGCAGGCCTCTCGCGGGACTTTGCGTTATTGAACCCACAGGCGTCGCGCACGGTTGTGCTCGATAGCGACGAGGCGAGGGCATTTCTGACGCGGTGGTTATTGCAGGAACTTGCTCCCGCGTTGGGCATCGACGCTACAAAGCTGCAGATTCACGTGAATGGTGAGGCAGCAGCGAGGACGGATGCGCGCGGGGCGAACGGACTGGCTGAGAACGGAGTGGTGTACCTCAATCCGACGCGTTATCGCCCGGCAAATGCGAGTGGCCGATCGTTGCTGGCACACGAAATTGCTCACATTGCGCAAACCTCGGTGTCACGGCGAAATCCCATCGAGACACGTGATTCGAGGCAAGCGGCTGAACGCGAGGCAGACCGTATTGCGCAAGCGTTCGAGGTTCGCAGCGTCTTGCCTAAGGTTCAGGAATCATTGGATCGCACATCGGCAGCAGCAGATATTGACCAGGATAAGCTTGCTGAGGCTGTCAGCGTGGGGCGGGCGCGCGAGATAGACGCAATACGCAGTCTGATTTCCGGGTTGTGGATTTCTGACGGAGATGTCTTTAAGGTTTTTAAAATTCTCGAAGCGATGCCGTTTCCTGTGGCGCGTGCGGTCGTTCACGCGCTCGGCCGAGAGGGCCGGTGGGAGCTTTGCGACAACATCAACACGTCGCACATTCAAAGCAATGCAAAGCTGGTCTTCGCCTGTTATGACGCGTTAACCGATAACGAGTTCACCGCGGTGGACACAAGCGTTCTCGCTAAGGGTCCGTTAACCGGATTGGAAGGCGATGTTCGAGACGCCGCGAAGCGTACGCTTCTTAATTTGTCTGCGTCGCAATTCAACGATCTCAAGCGCTCCCAAAATGGAGTTGCGATCAACGCTCTATTTTTGTCATCTGGCATGAGGCCTTTGACCAAAAAGGAAAAGGAAGAGAAAGATGCCTCGCTTGCACAATTGCTGAAGGATGAGCAAGACCTCGCGGTACAGCGCGAAGAGATTGCCAGTCTTCGCGAAAGTGAGCAGACAAAGGGCATTGTTGACCAAATTCGTGAGGCTTTCAATAATCGCGATTTAAGTCCGCAACTGGCAGCGCAACGAGCTGTGGAGGGCCTTGCCAGCTACCAGGGGCCTGCACTCCAGGCGATTGCCGAGGTGTTGGACCAGGAAGGATTGCTAGACGTCCTCTTTGCCCACATCCCGGAGTGGGTCTTCTTTGGCAAGGGATCCCAAACGCCAACCCTGTTGGGGCTGATGCAGGCGCGACTGCCGTCGAAGAATCTTGATTACGTCGAGAGCTTGCTTTCGTATGGCTTCTTCGATTGGGCCGTGCGTGACTACGAAGCAAAGTTTGCGTATCTGTTGTTGAAGCTGCTGCCCCTCTCAGCGCAGTATCGGTTCCGTCAGCGCGACAACGGCAAGTGGTTCATGCGGCTGGTGCAGAACCTGCCGGACGACTTCAAGAACTCGGCGACCTATCAGGGCGACATTGAAGTTCGCAAGGCGACAAAGAAAGAGATTGAAGAGCTGAAGAGCCAGGGCTTCGGGCCAGAGCGGAATGAGATCGATGAGAAGGAACTCTACTACGATGTCACTGAACGTCATCGCCGGAGGCTAGCCCAGACTGGGCTGTCCGCAACCGTCTTCATTCTCAAGAACGATTTTCGTCAGGCAGCGAGCGCGGACAACAAGCAGCAAGCCTACGCGGTGTTGCATGCGCAAGTTGCTGCAATCGGTGGCGCCAGGCTCGAAGGCGAGAAATTCAATGCGGCTGATCAACTGGCGCTCGAAGTTCTTGTGCACGAACTGGATCGGGAGGGCTTCATCGAGAAGATGTTTAGCGAGCTCTCGGATCGATTTCTTTTCTCCGAGACAAGCCGAATCGCCACGGTGAAGATCATGATGGCTCGCGATCCTGCTCGCGCGCAGTACCACGCCCGCGAACTTGCGACACGGCGTTTCTTTGAAGACTGGATGGTGACAGACCGCGAGGCGTATCTAGCCTATCTTGTTGTCAAGGCGCTGCCGGATGAAGAGCGTGCTGCGTTTATCGAGCAGGATTCCGAAGCCTGGAACAATATCCTCGGTGAGATGTCTCAGGACGCGCGCAGTTCGAGCGACCTGAACATGTACATCGGCGACAAGGAGGGCACCGACCGCGCCTCTGTGCTCGGCCAACTTGCCGAGAAGTCGACGTGGACCGCGGCCAACGTTCTTCGCCTCGATGGTTTGGTGCGCATGGCTATTGCCATGACCGAGCACCGCTTTGCCTTCGAGCGTTCGAAGGAGTTCAAGGCTAACGAAGACGCAAAGCTCAAGCAGAAGGTTGTCGACAAATACTCGCTATATGATCCGCAGGCTGCACCTGCGCGCGTTGCGTACTCTACCAAGATACTCCAGGGAACGAAGTGGTACGAGGAGGGCGTTGCCGCCACCGCTCGCATGATTTGGAACGGACTCCTGTTTTTACTCGACAACGATCTCATGTTGTCGACCAGGGCGCTGGGTGGCAACAAGCTGGATCTGAATCAGCTGCAAGACGTGTTGGGCGGCAACATTGAAGGAGTTCGCCTGGCAGTACCTCAACTGGACCAGATGGGCGAAGTGAATCCGGACACGAACAAACTGACCGTTCACTTTGATCCGGGGGCGCATGCGCTTTACGTCGGCATTTCTGACCTGAGTATTGAGAGCGTGAACTTGCAGTTCGCGAACACGACCTTCCAGACAGGAACCATCCGGTTGAGTAATCTCGAACTTACAGCCAGCTACGACACCGACGAACTTCGAGAGCCGACCAATGCATCGCTGTCGCTTGGTAGTGTGAATCTTCTCGACATGTTAGTGGCGGGCCGAGAAAGCATGGTTACGCTTTCTCGCCTCTTTCTGTCTTCAGCTCGTATTGGTGCGGGCACGACGGACGCGACGAAGCCTGCCAGAACCGAACCGCGCGGCGGCCATCACATCCCGATCCCGATTCTGGGACCGCTAGCCGGACTGATATACAACATCTTTCGCCTTACAGGATGGCTTGGCGCTGAGACTTTCACGTCTGAGACGAAGCATGCCGCAGGGCGTGGACTGGGCCAACTGCGCGCTTTCGATATGGGCTTCAGCAGTCTAATCGTTGAAGGCTTGCAAACCAGCGGCGGCCAAAATGTCGCTGAGGTGAAGGTGGCTGATTTCGCGCTTCGTGCCGGTTTGAACAAGACAACTGCTCTTCGAGCGAAGATTGCGTCGCTCGACCAGCGCAGTCGACGATTGCATTCCAATGGAGACGTCAAGAGAGCAGCGGCGCTTGATGAGCAGCGGGTCGCAGCAGAAAAGCAACTTGCGGGCCTCGCGGCCACCGAGACGCGGGTTCTTGACATTCAGCAGATTCTGATGAACGGTTCGCCGTCCGAAGAAGAGCGGGCAGAACTTCAGAAAGACCTTAATACGGCTGCGCTTGAGTCTTCGGGAGAAATGTATCTCGATGTTGGCTCGATGAGCGCACGGGGCATTTCTGGCATGGTTACAGTGGACGAACCCATTGTCTTCAACGGAGTGCACGGAGAAGCGCAGTCCGAAGCGTTTTCCGCAGGGCTCGGCTTGCAACTGCTCACGCCCGAGCGTTTGCAGCAGATTGCCAAGGGTCCCCCCCTTAAGACTTTGGCGGAAATGGGTGGTGAGCTCACCGTAAATCTGGACAATGTGCATACGGGGCGGCTAGCGATTGGCGGTGGTATTCGTTCTTCGAAGGACATTGCCGCGCGACTCAAGGATCTTGAGCCCAAGAAAAATAGCTACGAACTCGGACCACTTTATCAGCATCTTGAGGAGCTCCAAGTTGCTGCCGTGAAGTATGAGCAGTACGTGGCTGTCGGGATCTCGGCGCTTGATGAAACGCAGCTTGCTCACTTTCGAAGTCTACGCGATCTGTTGACGAAAGAGCCGGATCTCGTGTTTGGATCCATCGATCTGATCGAGGCGCAACTGAAGGTTGACCTTTCAGGACGGCTGTCAGTCGGGGCGAAGGAGGCCACGCTCAAAGACATTCGCATGCCAGAGCGCGGTCTGTCCATCGCGGAGGTGAAGGCTCTCAATATTGAGGCGTCCGCTGGCGCCACTGGGGGACTTGCTGGCTGGTTCGACTCGAAGGAGAATCTCGAAAGTGGAAGACTCTCTGCCGATTCGATCCAAGTTTCGAAGGTGAGTAGTGACTATCACGGTGCGCTCGTGGATCAAGTAATGATCACCGGTCGCGACCCCGGTGAAAACCTTGAGATCGATATCAAGGGCCGTGGCAATGAAGTTCGTATTGGGGTTTCCATCCATGCTGTCGGTCTTGGCATCGCGCCTCGCATCGGAATGATGAAACAGCATGTGGAGGGCCTCAAGCGACGCCAGTCCACGTCGCCCGATCCGAAGACCGAAGCGCAAATCGAAAAGATCGAAGGCGATATTGCTGGACTGGAAGTCCTCGTTGGCAGGCGCGCCGCAGCATGGGCGATGGTTTCAAAAGCCAGGACTGAGGAAGAGAAATCTGCAGCAACACAAGCGGTGTATGAAGCGGATGGATTTATCACCCAAAAGCTGGCGCAGGTTTCTGCCGCATCCATCGAGCTTGAAGGATTTGGCCTCGAAATGACCGGCGCGGGTGACGTGTTGAGCATGCTGATGAGTGAGGACGGATTTAACCCTCTTGCGTTGCTTGACAGCAAGGTGCCGGGAGATCAGAAGAAGATGACTTTTGCCGGCACGGGGCCGGATCAACGATTGTTTAAGAGATTCGCGATCGGAGGGGTGCAGGGGACTAAGGATGACGAACTAAAGGGCACAACTGCGCAAGGAGAAGCCTTTGAGGTGGGCGAGACCAAGCTCGATGCGTCAATTCGGCGCGAGGGGGATTCGATATGGGTTGACGTGCCACAGTTCAGCATTGCTTCGATCCTGTTGAGGCGGTTTGACCTGACCAGCCTCGACAATGCCGTCGGTTTTCAGGTTTGGTCTAACGGGCAAAGTGGGATCGACGGGATTCGCCTTAAAGGCCGTGTGAGGCTGGATTCAAGGGTCGCCGGTAGCCGCGACACGAAAGATTTTTCGGTGGCACGCGCGGAGATCGATGATTTCCGGATCGAGCAAGTGTATGCGAATGGGCTCGGCTTCAAGAGTCTCGGCGACAAACTTGAGGTCAATTTGAGCTCTGGTGCGATCAAAGGCATTTACGCGCAAGGTTTAACGATCGACCTGCCGCCGGGAGATCAGCCGCCTGTGCTTATGGGTAAGGCCGGCATTGAAGCGATTGATCAGATGACGCTAGGCCGCTCGCTGGTAGGCGGTTTTGAAGCGACCGGGCAGTTGAGCGCGAGAAACTTTACGGTGGAGGCGCTCGAAGACGGAACGCTTAAGGCCTCGCTTGCGACGTTGTCGGCGGCGGCTTTCGTTAAGCGTGGTTCAGATGGCTGGGCCAGGCTGTCGTTGGCTGATCTTGGCCTCAACGTCGAATACAAGGACGGTGAATTGCAGGTGAAGGAGATTCACCTCGGCAGCCTGACCGTACCGGAGATGGATTGGCGTTTCGGCACTAAGCACATCCAGGCGAAGCGGCCGGCGAAACTTATCAACTTGCGCGCTGCGGCCCGCATTGAGACCGATCTTGCGGGTAAGAAGGAAGATCCTGAAGTGGCCAGGCCGAAGGGCGTGTCGCTTGAAGCGCCATCAGGATTGAATCGTGTTGTTGTGACGGACTTCCGGATCGATACGATCAGCGCGGAGCATTTGCTCTACGAAGATGGCGACATGCGCGTTGAAATTGGGGAAGGCGATCCGGCGAAGCCCGACACGGCTATCACTGCGGCCATGCGTAAATTCACGCCATTGCATTTGGGTGGCGTGCACGCGGAGAAGGTGGAGTGGAGCCAGGACAAAGGTCTTGTTTCGGCGGAAGGCGGCATCGACGAGTATTCTCTGTCGGCGCGGTACACCGATCTGAAAACGAAGATGGAAGCGGGCGTGGCTCTATCAGGGGCTGGGCTCAAGGCCACCATGAAGGGCGATGGAAATACGACTTTTGATCCGGGAGCGGTGGATGAGACGGCGGGATTTTTCAAGCACAAAGGCGTCGACGCGCAATTTACTACGGGAGCGCTGTTCGGGGCGCTGACGCTTGGGCCTGATTTTGTGCAGCTCGACGGCTTCAAGCTGAAGGACATCGACCTCCCAAAGGCCGAATACCATGCACCGGATCGGGATCTGGTCGTGAACGGGGCGCATATTGATCAGGTGACAATGCCGTACCTGAAGATGACCTACGAGAAGACTGAGAAGGATGGTGAGAAGACGGCGGTCATCCGCGACATTATGATTCCCGAGATCGAAGTTACGGGCATTCGCGCGTCCTCCATAGGGTACAACGGCACGGCTAAGGGCAAAGACGACAAGGGTGTCGACGTCACGTCCATGCAAGATGTTCGCACGGGTGCGGCCTTTATTGACCGTTTGCGATTTACGGGTATCTATCACGATGCGATCGCTGGACTGACCAACCTCAACGTTCGCGCCGACAATCGTGAATCGTCGAAGCAGGCATTTGGCGTTAGCGGGCTTACGGCGAGCCTTGTCAAGACGGTTGGCAAGGACACAACGAGGAAGCGGATCGCTGGTAATATTCAGGCGAAGCTCTTTACTGGCGACAACATCCAAGTGGGCAGCGTGACGCTTGGGAAGAAAGAGGTCAGCCCTGGGGTGTTCGAAGCAGTCAAGCGAACCACGGTGGCGGGCCAGTTCCATCTGACCGATCTTGGCTGGCTCAATCCCGATTTGACGATGACAGATGACAAGGGTGGAAAGTTAACCCTCGGCGCCGGTGCCGGTCCAGATCCGCGGGTGACGATCGGCAATATTGATGTTGACATGCTGGCCAACGGCACGCTGAAGGCAGAAGCGACTGATCTTAAGGCGCGCAATCTGCAACTGAAGCGGTACAAGCCGGGTGCCAGCTTGGCAGACATCGAAGTTGATATCCCGACAGTGGACTTGTGGAGTTTCGCCGTCAGCCTCAAGGGCCTCGGTACCGAGGAGGGTCTGAAGCTTCTGGCTCTGAAGGCGCGTGACCTGAAAACTAAGGACTTGGAGCTTCGTATCACCAAGGAGCGGAAGGCGCTCACGGATGAGGAAGTCGCCGACGCACTGACGAATCCGTCTGCTCCGATCTATTTGGAGCCGTTGGGAGGGATGAAAGGGCTGGTCCAGGCTGGTGTTGCCGGCTCGCCGGGCGCGCTGATGAAGGACATCTACATCACGAACGGCATTGCGGTAACGAACGTGCCAGTTCCAACTGGCTTTCCTCCAACTCCGGGCTCCACGGTGCAGGTAACAGTTCCACTTGCGAATGTTCGGAACGAAGCGGAGGATTTTTTGAACGCTCCTCCGAGCACCAGTCCGCCAAAAGATCTCAGCTATCTCGACAGCGTCGAGGCGCGATCGTCGGGCCTCAAGCTTGGCAGTGGGAGGGTTGCCATCGACCTTAATAGCAACGGCGTGATCGATAAGGCCGGCGACGTCATTATCAACGTCAACGACTTTTACACCAACGACAACACAATTATTCTGCCGTCTTCAGTCATTGGAAAAGAAGTTATCTCGCAGATCCCGAAATTGCGTTTCAGCGGCATCGATATTCCAGACTTGATCTCAGAAGACCCGGCAGAGAAGGCGACCGGCAAGCTTGCCGGCAAGACGGGTCAAGTGCGGGCCGATGTTGAGGTGATCATTCGCGGTATGTCGACTGTTGTGGTGACGATGATCATCAAGGTGAAGGAAGGCAAGATCGAAAATGTCGAGTTGGGCGATATGAACATGCTCAATATCGGAGAACTCGGGAAGATTTCCGCGCCGACGCTTACAGAGGTTGACAAGAAGGGGGTGGAGGGCGAGCCATGATCCGTTCAATAACGCCGGTTACAGAATCGTCGTCGCGCGGCATCGTCGCGCGGCCTGCTGGTGAAGCCGCAGCACGCGACAACGCGAGCGCTTATGCCACGGGGCGGCCGCTCCCCAACCTTGCAGCGTCGGAATCTCGTGAGCCTCAAAGCGACTTCTTTGAAGAAGCAGGCCGCGATTTGAACCGATCAGAGCGTGCCGACATGGAGCCACGATTTGGACGTGATTTTTCAAACGTCCGTGTTCACACGAATGTGCCAGAGGCGGAAGCGATGGGTGCGCGGGCGTTTACGGTAGGAAACGATGTCGGTTTTGCTCAAGGGGAGTCGCCTGAGGAGAACCCGGCCTTGCTTGCTCATGAATTGACGCACGTTGCGCAGCAGGCTGATAGCGGTCAGATGCAAATTCAGAAGGAGCCTAAAGACGGAGCCAAGGGAATCGGTGCTACTCCGCCTTCGGAATCTTTCGACCGATCCGACAAGCCGGGCGATGAAACCGAGGCGGTCTTGTTTGAATTCAACGATGCGTCGCTGACGACTGCGGCTCTGGCTGCACTTAAGAAGATTGCCGATGCGCAGTCGGGCCCCGTGCAACTTGAGATCCATGGTTACGCCAGTGCCGAGGGCGAGCCTGAATACAACTTCAATCTCTCAGCGCATCGTGCAGCCTCGGTGAAGGCTGAATTGCTGCGACTGCTTCCCAAGGAGTCAGCGGTTCGTCTGGTGGCCCATGGGGAAACGGATTCCTTTGGACCTTCCGGGATGAATCGACGTGCCGGGCTTAAGGTGACGCCGTTGCCTACACCGCCAACGCAGGCTGAGAAAAAAGATGATTGGTCGCTCGACCCCAGCGGTCAACAAGAGGTTCGGCCGCCAATCGTATTGTTCCCGCCGCGCATCTCTTTGCCTTACCAGCCAATTTTCACTGCGCCCTACACCGAGCTGCCACCGTTGGGCCCGGCCTACAACATTGACTGGCTTGCCATCCAGAACAAGTTTGGGCTGTATGGTGTGCCGCTGGATCCGGAGATGGCCGGTAGCATCGAATCGTTTGCCGATCGCTACGTGTCGATCTATGGACCGAAACTGCTTCCCATTGCAATTGGCGTTGCGACGAGCGGCTATCTGCAGTACAACAATCCCAACTGGTGGGACCTTGGCGACCTCGAGATCAAAGCCACCTATCCTGACTCGTGGAGTACGCCGATAGTGCCGATCCTGGACGTTCTTAATTTCGGGGTGCAGAAGGCTAGTGGCAACGATAAGTTTGAGGTCAATAAGTTCTGAGCATGCCCACTTCACCATCACCCGAATCACCGAAGATCCTAAAGGGCGGCCTCGCTCTCATTAACAACGAAACTGGCCACGTTGAGCGCCTCATCGCGCTCCAGTACAATCCCGAGACTCTAACACGATCGGTGCAGATTAAGGGAGTGTCGGGGGATAGTGGGGATCACGTGGAGGCGTTGCGATTGAAAGGACCGCCTATTGAAACCATCAAGCTCGAAGCTGAAATTGACGCGACAGATCAGTTGGAGTCAGCGGACCCAGCGACGGGTAAGGACGGTCTGCATGCGCAGTTGGCGGTGCTGGAAATGATCGTCTATCCGACGAGCAGCAGCCTGTTTTCCAACAACACGAAGGCTGGCGCCGGTTCGATTGAGATCGCACCCATGACTGGACCCCTTACCGTGTTCATCTTTGGTGCGAAACGAATTCTTCCCGTGCGGATCACCGAAATGTCAATTACAGAAGAGGCGTTTGATATCAATCTCAATCCAATTCGCGCCAAGATCAGCCTTGGCATGCGAGTGCTCACCGTGGACGATCTCGGCTTTGAATCCAAAGGCGGAGGGCTGTTTATGACATACCTGCAACAAAAGGAACAATTGGCCTCGAAGGCGACGCCCGGTACTTTGGCGGCGCTAGGGATCAGTGGGATTTAGGAGGTGAAATGGCAACATTCAATTTTGCAATGACCAGCAGATACTTCAACGTCGAGACGGCTGAGATGACCCTGCCCGATGGGCGAGTGGTCAGCTATTTAAGACGCCGCTTTGTGCCGCCGCCGGAACGCTTCGCTACTTTGCAGGAGCATGTTGTTGCCGAAGGGGAGCGGCTTGACAATATTTCAGGCCGCTATCAAGGGGACCCCGAGGCTTTCTGGCGGATCGCGGATGCCAATCGTGCCATGCGCCCCGGAGAGTTGACAGAGACGGTGGGACGTCGGCTTCGCATTACTCTGCCGGAAGGAGTGCCTGGACTTCCTCATGCTTAAGGGTGCTCACCTGACGCTGATGATTGGACCGGTTGTGCCGGTTCCTGTGCCGAAGTCTGTTATGGACTCGCTGCTCAGCGTTCAGGTCACCAATGGCAAGGATAAGTCAGGCTTTCAGTTGACGTTCGGTGTCGGCAAAGAGTCGCAGTTGCTACGGATCATGCTGCCGGCTGGTTACCTGGATCCGATTGTTACTCGCGTCATCATTGTTGCGACGGTGAATGGATTTCCGAATGTGTTGATGGATGGCATGATCACGCGCCATGAATTGGCCCCGTCGAATGAGCCGGGGCAGTCGACACTCACGGTGACCGGCGAAGATCTGAGTATCCTGATGGACATCGTTGAAATGCCTTTCATGCGCTATCCGGCGATGCTCGATATTGCACAGGTGTATCTGATCCTCTCGAAGTATTTGGCTTTCGGCATCGTTCCGATTGCAATTCCGCCGATCATCGACGTACCGCCGGTGCCGACGTCGAAGCTGCCGACGCACAAGGGTACGGATCTTCAGTATCTGAAGAAGATGGCGTCAAGTCATGGCTATGTGTTTTATGTCGAGCCCGGCCCCGCACCTGCAACGAGCATTGCGTACTTTGGGCCGGACATTCGAATTCCAGTACCGCAGCCGGCGCTGAGCATCAACATGGACGCACACACAAATGTGGAATCACTGACGTTCAGTCTGGATGGCCTGGCTAAGAAGATCATTGTGATTTCAACTTGGGACCCAGCTACGCAGAAGATTCCAATCGCGGTGCCGGTACCGAATATCAACATCTTTAAACCGCCTTTGGGCGCGCGTCCGACACCGCCGGCCAAGGTTGAGTTTCCATTGCAGTTGGCAGAGGAGACGGTACCAAAAATCGTTGATCGTGCCCTCGGAATCCTCGCCGAATCCGCACATGCGATCACGGTGTCTGGCTCGCTGGACGTGATGCGCTACGGTCAGCCGTTGCGAAATCGAATGCTCGTAGGGGTCCGTGGCTCGGGTCTCGCCTACGACGGGCTTTACTACGTCAACAGCGTTACTACCAAGATTAAGCACGGCGAGTTCAAACAGAGTTTTCAGTTGAGTCGGGATGGCTTGATCGCTATCGGCGATAGGGTCCCCGTATATTGAGTTTGGAGAAAAGTATGCCAGAGCCAGAATCAGATCGAAAGTTTTGGGGTAAGTACAAGGGCGTAGTGACATTGAACCTGGATCCCGAGTTTCGCGGACGCATTATCTGTCTAGTGCCTGCCGTGCTCGGACCGGTGCCGTCGAATTGGTGCGAGCCTTGTACGCCGCTGGCCGGACCCACGGGGTTGCCAATGGGCACTTATTTCGTTCCTCCTATCGGTGCGGGTGTTTGGATTGAATTTGAAAACGGCGAACCGGAAAAACCGATTTTTGTTGGCTGCCGTGTTTCGCCTGGTGACGTGCCGCCGATTGCGCTGGCGGGCTTGCCGGTATCGCCGAACATCTGTCTGCAAACGGCGGGGCAGAATTCGATCGTGATTAGCGACCTGCCGGGCCCTACGGGGGGCATCATGCTGAAAAGCACAACCGGCGCGACTCTGATTGTGAACGACACCGGTATCTACATTCAAAACGGCAAGGGGGCCATGTTGACGATGGTTGGCCCTGTAATTGATATGAACGGAGGCGCACTGACAGTGCTGAAGTAACTATGCCAGGACTTCTATTACATGTTGGAGCTGTAGTGCAGTGCACGCACGGAGTGCCGGGGGTGATTGCGCCGACTCAGCCGCGCGTGTTGGTGAACGGAATGCCGGTGGCCAATATCGCGGCTCCGACGACGGTCGCCGGATGTCCGTTTCAGATTCCAGTTGGGCCAGGTACCAAACCGTCACCTTGCGTCTTGATCAAGTGGCTCATGCCATCGACCCGATTTCTGGTCAACGGCCTGCCGGTGGCCCTTACCCCTGCACCAGGGCCTGCGCCGGGGATTTGTCAAAGCGCCGAACAGATTCCACAGGGGCCCCCGGTGGTCTCCACGGTACAGACGCGGGTTGTCGGGAGCTAGCCATGACAGAGCCAGTTCACTTCAACTTTCCCTTTCAGTTCGACAGCCGAGGACGAACGGCTTCGACCTCAGAAGCGGATCATATACGCGATCTCATTGAGCAGCTGATCTTCACTTCTCCGGGGGAGCGTGTCAATCGGCCGGACTTTGGCAGTGGCATCCTGCAGTTGATTTTTGCTCCGAATAGCCCGGAGCTTGCGGCAACGTTGCAATTCACACTCCAGGCTGCGGTGCAACGCTGGCTTAGCGATTTGATCGAGTTGCGTGATTTGAACGTCTCTGCGGTTGACTCGACTTTAAGTATCGACATGAAGTACGCCATCCGGCGGACGAACGAAGAGCAGACTGCCACGTTCACGCGGACAGTTTAGGAAAGGGCAACCGCGATGAGCACCATTTGCAATCACGAAAAGCGCCGCGAAGCGGTGAGAGCGCTTGAAGGCTGGAACGGCATCGACTTTGTCGAGGTCTCGCCGGATCAGCGTTCTCTCACCGTTTACTTTCTTGGTAAGCTGCCGCCGGAGTTGCGGACAAACCAGCCGGGACTCGAACAATACGTCGCGGTGGAAGGTGGGGAGCGCATCCGCGATATCCGTGTCGTGGACGTGGATCCTGTCGTTGCCGATGATCCTGAAACGGATGACTATCTTGTCGTTGCGCTGGATCGAGCTGGGGACTTCTCGACGTATGCGCTGCGACTCAAGGGCGTCGAAAGGGTGGACCCTCGCTATGAGTCGGCATTTTTCTCGTTCAAGATGGATTGCCCGTCGGATCTTGATTGTGCCACCCATTGTGAGTGCGCTCCTGAAGCACCGGCTGAGCCGGAGCTTCACTATCTGGCAAAAGACTACGCAAGTTTTCGTCAATTGATTCTGGATCGAATGGCGCTGAACGTGCCCGGATGGACGGAGCGGCATGTTCCTGATCTTGGAGTTGCTCTTGTCGAAGCGCTGGCCTATGAGGGTGACTCGCTGAGCTACTACCAGGATGCCGTTGCGACGGAAGCGTATCTCAACACAGCGCGGCAGCGCATTTCTGTGCGGCGCCATTCGCGTTTGGTTGATTATCGGCTCCATGAGGGCTGCAATGCGAGGGCGTTTGTTGCGATTGATTCGGACAAGGCTCTGGACTTGCATCCATCGCAGCTTTCATTCCTGACAGGACTCAACAACACAGTCGACAAGCGAACGATCGTCAACTGGGACGATCTGCGTGCAGTGCCAACAACCGCCTACGAAGTGTTCGAGCTCTTTGATCGCGATGCGCGTCTCAAGATCAATCCAGCGCACAACGAGATTCATTTTCACTCATGGGGCAATCGTGAGTGTTGTATTGAGAAGGGATCAACCTCGGCGGCTCTGGTCGATACGGGTTTGACGCTTTCCGTTGGCGACTGGCTGATCTTAGAAGAGGTGAGGGGGCCGAGGACTGGAATGGCGGGCGACGCCGATCCGTCACATCGTCATGTGGTTCGACTCACGTCTGTCACGAAGGCGCAAGATCCGGTTGTTGGCGATGATGGGAAGCCTATCGACTATCTGTGGGTAAAGTGGTCCACCGAGGACGCCCTTCCTTTTTCTCTGTGTGTTTCCGCCATCGGCGCTGCTCCGAGCTGTCACTTCATGGATCACGTTAGTGTCGCGCGTGGCAATGTGGTCCTGGTCGATCATGGGCGTGCGACGGGCCCTGAGGATCTTGGCGTCGTGCCTGAGGCGATGACGGAAGCGCAGTGCATTTGCGAGGGCCGAACAGGAGAGGTGCAACAGATTTCCGGGCGGTTTGCGCCGCACCTCTCGAAAAGTCCATTGACGTTTCGGCAACCGCTGGCTGGGGATGAATCCGCAAGCAAATCGTTGCGGCAGGACCCGCGTCAGGCGCTGCCGCAAATCTGGTTGGCCTCGGAGCCTTCGGCTGACTGGCAGCCACGGTATGACCTGATCGCCTCGTCGGCTTATGATGCGCACTACGTCGGGGAGATGGACAACGATGGCGTGTTGCATCTCCGCTTTGGTGATGGTGAGCTGGGCCGGAAACCTTCCGCTGGTATGTCCTTTCAGGCTCGCTATCGAACCGGCAACGGGATGCGCGGCAATGTCGGGGCAGATTCGATTTCGCTGCTTGTTGTCAATGGACTTCAGTTGAGTGGGACAAATGTTCGAGTGCGCAATCCGCTGGCTGCTACTGGCGGCATTGACGCAGAGCCGATGGCCGAAGCGAAGCTGTATGCACCTCATGCGTTTCGCAAGTGGATTGAGAGGGCGATTGTTGCCGAAGACTATGACGTCATCTGTGAGCGTAATTCAAAGGTTCAACAGGCTTCGACAGAACTCGTTTGGACCGGCAGTTGGTATGAGGCGGATGTCGCGGTGGACCCTGTTGGCCGGGGGCGGCCTCAGGAGGACCTGCTGACAGAAGTTGAGACGCACCTCGAGACGTATCGCCGCATGGGTCACGACTTGCACGTTGAAGCGGCGGTGTATGTACCGATCGACCTTGCGATTGAAGTTTGCGCAAAGCAAGGGTATCAGGCGGCGCATGTTCGTGCCGCATTGCTCGATGTTTTCTCGAGCCGCGTATTGCCTGGGGGAAAGAGGGGATTCTTTCATCCGGACCGGCGAACGTTCGGCGAGAGTCTCTATCTCAGCGAACTGGTGGCTGCCGCACACGCCGTAGCTGGCGTTGAGTGCGCCACGGTGACCAGGCTGCAACGGCTCTTTGAGCCGCCCAATCAGGAACTCGAAAAGGGCTTGCTGCCGCTTGGATCTCATGAGATTGCGGAGCTCGACGGGCATCCGAATCGTCCCGAGCGCGGGCGTCTGGAAATTGCCGAATATGGAGGCGGGCGATGAGTGGACACAATTGCGGTTGCAGCACGATGTCTTGTGGATGCTGTGGAGGGATCGCAAAGGCGACTCCAATTGAGATCGAGAATCAGCCAGGTTTGGATCAACTGGTCTATCGGGCAGGCCGGCATGGCGACTTTTTGAAATCGATGAAGGCGCGCTTGTCGACCATGACAGTGGATGCGCCAGGCGCTGACGGTCAAACGATCGAGACATTTCGTCCTCTTGAAGGGTTCACTACGCGGCTGGTGACTGACCCTTCGATCGCATTGCTCGATGGCTGGGCGAGCGTTGGCGATGTGCTTACGTTCTACCAGGAGCGCACCGCCAACGAAGGCTATCTGCGCACCGCGACTGAGCGGCGCAGCGTACTCGAACTGGCGCGGCTCGCGGGCTACACGTTGCGCCCGGGCGTTGCGGCAACGGCATTTCTGGCCTATACGATCGACGACAATCAGGCCGAACCCGTCACCGTCGAACCGGGCTCGCGATCGCAGAGCATCCCCGGGCCCGGAGAGTTTCCACAGTTTTTCGAGACTGCGGAGAAAATCGAGGCGCGGAGAGAGTGGAACAACCTTAAGGTGCGCAAGCAGCGGCCTCAAAACCTCGACTTGACCACGATGTTTGGTGGAGCGGTGACCGTAGAGACGGTTTGGGTTGCCGGAACGTCAACGAACCTCAAGACTGGCGACCTCCTGCTCTTCGCCTATGCTGAGGGCAAAAGCAGTGTGTTACGTCGTGTTTCTCGTGTGAAACCAGACTTTACGGCACAGCGCACTGCGGTTCACCTCTTCGCCTATCCCGGCACGACGCGGGCGCTCGTGACATTGAGCCAGTTTGTTCGCGACGCGACGCCCATCGTCAAGCTGACGGGCAAGGGGGAAGTGCTGTTAAGGACCGCAATTCGAATCGGTGCCGATGTTGTGAGCGCGCAACCTTCTGATCCGGCAACTTGGGTGAAGCAGATGGTGTCGTTCGCCGACGGAATCGTTCCCGCGGAATTACAGACCTTGCTTGACAGTTTGAAAACGGGAATCGCGACGGCTCTTGCGGCAGCGGCAGCTCCGGCGCGTGCCGATGATGTGGCACTGATCGAATCCTTGCTGTTGCCACAGAACGAGCAAAAGAGAAGCAGCCAGTCGTTGCCGCGATCGCTCTCTGCGGCTTTCGACTCTGGAGCGGACAACAATGTGCAGTTGCTCACTGGTTTTGCTCCGGCGCTGAAGCGCACCTATTTCGGCGCGTGGGCGAATGCGAACTTGGGTGGAGCCGCTGCGCAGCTCACGGGCGTGTACGCGCTGCGGGCTTCGGCGACGCTCTTTGGCGCGACTGTACAGAAGCAGGCGACGTTCAGCAACAATATCCTTGATCCGCCCTCGAATTGGCTCGAGTGGCAACTCGACTCTACGGAATCGAAGAACGCAGCCTACCTTGATCAGGCATACGATGCGATCCTGCCCGGCAGCTATGTTGTGGTTGAGACTCGATCGTTCGGGGACACCAGGCGCAGAGTGCTTCAAGTAGCCGCAACTTCGACCGGATCACGCACGGCGTACGGGTTTAGCGGGAAATCCACACGACTGACTTTTAGCGACGAGTGGTGGGATGCCAATGGGAAGACGGATATGTCGGTGCTGCGATCGGCACAAGTCCTTGCGCAGAGCGAAGCGCTCACGTTAGTGGAAGAGCCAATTCTCAGTGATGTGGAAGGTCAGGATATTGAGCTCGCGCAGTTGTACGAGGGCTTGATGTCGGGCCGCTGGATCATCCTGTCTGGCGAGCGTAGCGACATCGATGGTACATCGGGCGTTCCTGGCGTCGAGTTGCACATGGTGTCTGGACTGCGCAACGTCGCGGACCCGAAGATCCCCGGTGATAAGCAGCACACGACCTTGCTGCTCGCGACGCCGATGGCCTTTCGCTACAAGCGGGACACGCTGACGATCTATGGCAACGTTGCGAAAGCGACGCATGGTGAAACCCGCAATGAAACTCTGGGCAGCGGCAATGGCGCGCAGGCGTTGCAGACCTTCACGCTCAAGCAGCCGCCGCTAACGTTTGTCTCCGCGGCCACTATGACGGGGATTAACAGTACGCTCTCTGTCTATGTCAACAACGTTCGCTGGCATGAGCAATCGACGCTTGCGGACACCAATGCGCAGGATCGCTTCTTCATCACGAAGACGGATGATCGAGCTGTCACGAGCATCAAGTTTGGCAACGGAAGGGAAGGCGCCCGATTGCCGACGGGTGTAGAGAACATCCGTGCCGTCTACCGAAATGGGATTGGCAAAGCGGGCAATGTTCTTGCCGGCCAAGTCAGCCTCGTGCAGACCGGGCCGTTGGGGGCGAAGTCGGTGATCAATCCGCTGCGGGCTTCGGGTGGTGCCGATGCTGAGACTCGTGATCAGGCTCGCGAGAACGTGCCCCTGGCAGTGATGGCGCTTGATCGTCTCGTGTCGATGCAAGACTACGAAGACTTCACCCGGACGTTCGCAGGCATTGGCAAAGCGAAGGTGGCGAAGCTGACCGATGGACGGCGTGAGTTTCTCCATCTGACGATAGCCGGTGCCGACGACGTGCCGATCGACACGACTTCGGATTTGTATCGCAATCTTGGTGCGGCCCTGCGGCGGTATGGTGATCCAGAACTTCCGGTGCAAATCGCAGTGCGCGAACTCGTTGCACTCGTGCTGAGCGCCAATGTCCGGATTGGCGTCGACTATCTTTGGGAGCCGGTGTCGGATGCGATTCGATCTGCCTTGCTTGAGAAGTTCAGCTTTGGCAAGCGTAGGCTGGGTCAGCCCGCGTTGCGTTGTGAAGTGGTTGCGACGATGCAGGCGATCGAGGGCGTAGTGTACGTCGACATTGATTCGTTTGGCGGTGTCGCGGATCAGGTGACTGCCAAATGCAGCGAGACGCAACTGCCTGTCCGACGCCTTCGGACCCCGGACGAGTTGTCACCCGCCATTCGATCGATTGCCAGCCCGGCGGTGAGCGCACTCGGCTTGAAGTTGAAGAAGGACCCGGGTGGCGTGGAGGCGAAGCTGGCGCGTGTCGATAAAAGCGGATTGATTTTGCCGGCCCAACTTGCGATTTTCTCGCCCTTGGTGCCCGATACGCTCATCTTGAATCAGATTTCGTAGGGAGGAACGATGCCGAACACTACAGACCCAAGGATCGACCGGCTCTATCGTCTGCTCCCGGCCATCTACCGGATGCGTGACGCAGAGAAGAAGTATCCTTTGCAGGCGCTACTGCGCGTCATCAGTGAACAGGTGAATGTTGTTGAAGATGACATATCCCAACTGTATGAGAACTGGTTTATCGAGACTTGCCAGGACTGGGCGGTGCCTTACGTTGCGGACTTGATCGGCTACCGGCCGGTGGCTGAGGCCGGACCACCCGGCAATCTCAAGACGGCAACAGGGGATGCACTCAATCGAGTGCTTGTGCCGAGACGTGAGGTAGCCAATACGATTCGCTACCGGCGCCGTAAGGGCACTCTCGCGTTGCTCGAAACCCTGGCGAACGACGTTGCTGGCTGGCCTGCGCGCGCCGTCGAAGTTTTCAAGCTGCTTGGCTGGACGCAAAACATCAACCATACGCACATACAGCGGGCTCGGCTGGTGGATGTACGCGAGATGGATTCGCTCGACCTGATCGATGGGCCTTTCGATCGAACGGCGCACACGGTCGACGTTCGGCGCATTGATTCTCATCGCACGAAGGGCCGCCACAATATCCCAACGGTGGGTGTCTTTGTGTGGCGCCTCAAGCCGTACTCGATCACCGAAGCGCCGGCTTACTGCGCCGAGAGCGCGGGCCCACATTGCTACACGTTCAGCGTCCTGGGCCAGGATGCACCACTGTTCATCCATCCTGAGCCGGAGACCGATCCGACCCATATCGCGAAAGAGATGAATGTGCCCGCACCCATCCGGAGATTGTCGTTCGATGCGTACAAGGAGCGATACTACGGCCCGGACCGGAGCATTGTGATTTGGGCGGAAGGCTGGCCAAACATCGACAGTGTGCAACCGGTTCCAGCATCGGCGATTCTGCCGGCGGATTTGTCGAACTGGCAGTACACCACGCCACGGGATCACATTGCTGTTGATCCAGTGTTGGGTCGTTTTGCGTTTCCGCCTGGCCAGTTGCCTCGCAAGGGTGTGCGCGTTACCTATCACTACGCGTTTTCAGACGATATGGGTGGCGGTGAATACACGCGGACGATTCTCGAACCGTCGCCGCGTATCATCGATGGCTTGAGTGTTGATCCGCACTTCTATCGTGTTGGACGTAATGAGAAGCTCCATCGAATCGCTGACGCGCTGGATCAATGGAAGCAGGACGCGCCGGCCGATGCCGTCATCGAGATTACTGACTCGGGCGTGTATGTTGAGCCCATTTATATTGAACTGGGCGAGAACCAGTCAATGCAGTTGCGGGCCTCCAGCGGCAAGCGGCCCACGATTCGGTTGCTCGACTGGCGGACGGATCTTCCCGACGCGCTTTCGATCTCGATGTCTAGAGGCAGCCGCATGACCATTGATGGATTGCTGATCACGGGCCGCGCTGTCCACTTCACGAAACGTGATGTGCCTGGAGTGGCCGAAGAGATCCCGGAGCGCGTGTGTGCATCTGACATCGTCATTAGGCACTCGACTCTTGTGCCCGGATGGGGCATTGATTGCGATTGCCAGCCCATGCGCCCTGCCGAGCCAAGCCTTGAGATCTACAACGTCCAGGCGCGGCTGATGATTGAGCATTCCATCATTGGCTCGATTCAGATTCATCAGAATGAAGTGACCATGGACCCGATCCCGGTGACCGTGAGCGACAGCATTCTGGATGCTTCGGCACCGGACAAGGAAGCTATCGGCTCGCCCGGTTCCGCCTTTGCGCACGCCACCATGACGATTCGCCGTTCGGCATTCTTCGGCATCGTTGGCGTGCATGCGATGGCACTTGCCGAGGACTCGATCTTCATGGACTGCGTACATGTTGCTCGTCGCCAGATTGGGTGCATGCGATTCTGCTATGTGCCAGCGGGGTGCCGAACACCGAGACGCTATCGCTGCCAGCCTGATCTCGTCGTTACTGCTGTGAAGGATGAGATCAGCGATCTGGCCAGGAGAGCGGCGGCAATCGCCAACGAGAAGTTGCGTGTGACGCCACAGTTCACAGCGCGTCGTTACGGCCTGCCCGGTTACGGGCAGCTTGGTCTTGATTGCGCCGTGGAGATTCGGCGTGGCGCTGAATCGACGAGCGAGATGGGCGTGTTTCACAATCTTTACCAACCGCAGCGGGAAGCGAATTTGGCTGCGCGACTCGACGAATTCACCCCAGCGGGAATGGAAGCCGGTATTGTTTTCGAGACTTAAAGCGAAGGACGTAAGAGAAAGAGGAGATAACTATGAAGGGCGATTTCACAAGAAACACATTCGATCCGGCTAAGCACTTCAGCCGCGTCCTGATGCAGCAAGGCCGAGTGACGCTTGATTCGGATCCAAACGAGCAAACCGAGATTCTGTTGCGATACCTGCGCATGCTGGCGACGGATTTGATCGGCCCACACGCGGCTCCGGCGGTTGGTGGAGGCTTTACGCTGTCTTCTGTTGACGGGCATCTGGTGATTTCCGCTGGCCGCTACTACGTCGACGGAATTCTCGTCGAGAACGAGGCAGACTGCGCTTTCACGTCCCAGCCGGACTATCCGCTGCTGGAGGATGACCCGATTTTGAAGGAGACGAACGATCCGACAGGCAAATGCTACTGGATATATCTCGACGTCTGGGAGCGCCACATCACGCACCTCGAAGATGCGCGCATTCGCGAAGTTGCGCTGGGCGGACCGGACACGTGCACACGCTCCAAGGTGGTTTGGCAAGTGAAGGCGCTCGAAGCGGCGGCATCTCCGAAGCCAGCACCCGCACCGGGACCCCAGCCGGCACCGCCGGCCAATGCGAAAGAGATTGCGCGCCTCAAGGAGATGCTCGAGAAACTGGTTAACAATGCCAAGTCAGTGAAAGCTAAGTTGGACGAGACGACAGACCCTGCGAAGCGAAAAGAGCTGGAGGACACGCTTGAGAAGATAAACGCGGAGATGACCGATATTGAGAAGAAGGTCAGCGAGTTGTCCGGGCAGCCGTCAACGCGACCTGTGCCTGAGGTTGAACCCGTTAAGGAGCAGATGGGTTGTGAAAAGCCACTCGAAGGCCTCGTGCGGTTGAGCGACGCGGCACTTGCGGCACGGGTAGATCCCGGGTTTCAGAGTGACGACCCTTGCATACTCTCCCCAGAGGCGAAATATCGCGGTACGGAAAATCATCTTTACCGGGTTGAGATCCACACGGGAGGCAATGGTGAGGCGGCCACGTTCAAGTGGTCGCGGGATAACGGAAGCGTCGCAACCTTCTGGCTTGCTTCGAACGGTTTTGATCTGACGGTTGCCAGCGGGCGTGGGTTCTCTGCCGGATGCTGGATTGAACTGATCGACGACTCGATGGAGTTGCTGGGTATGCGAGGGTATCTCGTCAAGGTTGCGAAAGTGGAAGGACAGACGATCACAATTGATCCCTCGACTGTGCCGAGCGGGCTCTCGCTGGTGTTGAGTGAGATGTTTGTGAATCCGAAACTGCGGCGCTGGGATCAGGTGGAAGTCGGCGACATCGTGCTGCAGGAGGGCGCCGCGCCGGTGAAGGAATCGACGGCAACGGAATTGAATTGGATTGATCTCGAGGATGGCATCCAGGTTCGTTTCGCCAAGGGCGGCGAGTATCGAACTGGGGACTATTGGTTGATTCCGGCGCGCGTTGCGACTGGAGGCATTGAATGGCCAGAATCAGCTGGGACCGCCGTCGAGCTGACGCCATTTGGAATCGAGCATCACTACGCGCCACTCGGTTTTGTGACCTGGAAAAACAAGCAGTGGGAGATTGACCCATGCCGCTGTTTGTTCTCGCCCATCGCTGAATGCGGAAAAGACGACAAAGATGGTGCTCCCGGGGCAATGCCGGCGCTACCGGCGGCAGATAGTGGCGCCTCTGACGCGGTTCCGCCAGGGAAATCGAATCCTAAATCGAAGCCGGGGCCTATCCCAGCTTTGACTCCACGTCCGGGGGCACCGCGCCCTGTGGTGAAGGGAGTACGGCCAGTGGGTGGCCTGACGATGACCACCAACCCGGTTGGAACAACCGGTGTATCCACGACCCCAGTGAAGCCCAAGAGGAAGCGCAGGGACGGTTAAAGTGATTGCCGCGAGTGCATGATCTCTCGTGGTAATTTTGCGTTGAACCGAACTTTCTGGCGTTGACGCGGCTCCGTACCGATCACTCCACAATGTTTTGGTGAGATTAACCAGCACACATACTAAGCTCTTAAAAGTTTGGTTTAATACAGTGGTTGGCCGACCGCTTCGACTGTGCCGCGAAGGTACCTGTTCCGAAACGGAACGGCTTAAAACGAAACTCATAGGCCCGGCGGAATATGAAGGAGTAGTACTATCTGAAGAAAATCAAGGGTTTAGAAGTTGTGTGTATTGTGGCGATTGACTTGCTTGTGGATCTGAGGTGCAAGTGCGGACAGAGTTAGAAAGTTTGATCTTTTTGGTGGATGATGACGAGAACCTGCGCGCTGTCTTCGAGCGATGGTTGCGTAAAGACGGCTACGATGTCGCTTGCCTTTCAAGCGGAGATGCTTGTCTGGAAGCTTTGACAGAAGAAGAGCCCGAGGCCATTTGCCTGGACATGAATATGCCGGGATTGAGCGGAATTGAAACGCTCGAGCGCATTCGCGAGCGTTACCCGGCCTTGCCGGTTATTATTCTGACAGCTGATGAGACTGCCACGACAGCAGTGAGTGCGATGAAGCTTGGGGCGCACGACTATTTAACAAAGCCCCTAGATGCAACCAAGCTCTTGACCACATTGAAGAATGCAATTGCTCATGGGCGCCTATCGATGCGTGTGACGCAACTCGAACGAGAAGTGGAAGGGCGAGGCTATCCGGGCATAGCGGGAAACTCTAATGCAATGAAGGGTGTTTTCCGTCAGCTCGACAGACTGGCAGTGAGCGATGTCTCGGTGATGATTCATGGGGAAAGTGGCTCCGGCAAGGAACTGATCGCGAGGGCGATTCATCAGTCCAGCAGCAGATGCAGGGGACCCTTTGTTGCGGTCAACTCGGCGGCGATTCCAGAGAGTCTGCTTGAGTCGGAGCTTTTCGGGCACGAGAAGGGTTCCTTTACAGGTGCGGCAAACCGGCGGATTGGGCGTTTTGAAGAAGCAAATAAAGGTACTTTGTTTCTGGACGAAATTGGAGAATTGTCAGCTTCAGTGCAGGCCAAGCTTCTCCGGGTATTGCAGGAGCGGAAAGTTCAGCGGGTTGGTGGCTCGGCGTTGATTCATTCCGATTTTCGCCTGATTACCGCCACACATCGCAATTTGAGCGATGACGTCAAGGCAGGTAAGTTTCGCGAGGATCTGTTTTTCCGGTTGGCCGTCTTTGAGCTGGAATTGCCTCCGCTTCGAAGAAGAAAAGAAGACATTCCGGTGCTCGCTCAATTGTTCATCAAGGGTAACAAGGATATGGCCGGCAGCCGGGTGACGGGTGTCTCAGCGGCGGCATTGAGCATATTGCTCAAGCACGAGTGGCCGGGCAACGTCCGGGAATTGCAGAATGTCATGCAGAGGGCTCTGGTTGTGGCAAACGGTGTTGAGATTGTGCCTGAGGATTTGCCGGAAAGAATGCGTATCAGTGAAAGTACACCTTCACTGAAGGCACAACTTGAGCAAGTGGACGAACAGGGAGGGACTCTTGAGGATGCTTCGAAAAGGCTTTTGATGAGCGCCCTTGAAAAGCATGAAGGAAACGCGTCCGCAGCCATGCGGGAGTTGAAGATCGGCCGAACGCGCTTTTATCGCATGTTGAAGAAGTTTGGGTTTGAAGACAAGATGGATGAGATTCGCCAGTCTGGCAACAAGTAAGCAAGGAGACAAGAAATGTACGGAATGGTAAATCGAGCTATCGAAGAAATGGTGACTACCGGTTTTGGGGCGGAAGCTTGGGAAAAGATCAAGGATAAAGCCGGAGTTGACGTCGAAGTATTTGTCAGTTCTGAAGGATACTCAGACCAGATCACTTACGGACTGATTGGTGCGGCGAGCGACGTACTTGGCCTTCCTGCCGAAAAGGTTATGGAGGCGTTTGGGGAGTATTGGATCCTTGAAACAACCAAGCGTGGATATAGTGACCTTATGTCTTCCGGCGGGTCTACACTGAAGGAATTTCTTTCGAATCTTCCAAACTTTCATGCACGATTGAGCATGATCTTCCCGCATCTGGCCCCTCCTGAATTCGCTGTGAGCAACGTGAATGAAAACTCTTTGACGCTTCACTATATGTCCAACCGGGCTGGCCTTACTCCTTTTATGAAAGGCTTGATCATGGGATTGGGGAAAATGTTTGAAACTCCAGTTCAGGTAGAACTAGCTGTGGCGAAAGCATCTGGCGCCGACCATGACGAATTCTTCGTTCAGTGGTAGGAATCAGGATTTCATGATCGAGTCGTCCGAGCCGGTATTGACCTCAGCACAACTTCGAAACTTGTTTCCTTTTTATGTCGCTTTTGATCAATCCATGTCGATCACCGGCATCGGCCCCTCTTTACGCAAGATTTGTCCAACACTGGCACTGAGTACTAAGCTGGCTGATTTCTTCGAACTCGAGCGCCCCAGAATCAAGCTTGAGTTTGAACAGTTGGTATCTAAAACTGAACTACTCTTTTTGATGGGAGTGATTGGTAGCAAGATCCGGCTTCGCGGTCAGCTGATGCAGTTGCCTGAGCAGGGCCAACTGATTTATCTTTGTTCGCCCTGGCTTCCCCAGGCTGGTGCATTGAAATCATTAGGATTGACGCTCGAAGACTTTCCCATCCATGATCCGATGCCAGAACTGGTTCAAGTCGTCCAGGCGCAGAATCTGGCGATGGCGGACATGAAGGAATTGACGGAAAAACTTCGTACCAAGGGGCGAGATCTTAAAGCGTCAAACCAGCAATTACAGGAAAGCGAGAAGAATGCCAAAAGACTGGCTCTGATTGCCGCGAGGACCGATAACTCGGTCATCATTACCAACGCAAGTGGAAAAGTGCAGTGGGTCAACGAAAGCTTTGTGCGCTTGACTGGCTACAGTCTGGAAGAGGCGATCGAGAAGGCGCCAGGGTCCTTTCTTCAAGGCCCGGAGTCTGACCCTGCAGTAATCGCGATGATGCGCGAAAAGCTGAAATCCGGGGAAGGATTTCATGCCGAGATTCTGAATTACAGCAAGAGTGGCCGAAAGTATTGGGTTTCTATCGAGGTGCAGCCGATCCGTGACGATGCGGGTGAGATTGCTAATTTCATGGCAATCGAGAGTGACATTACCACCCGGAAGGAATGGGAGAAACGACGGAGTCTTGAGTATTCAGTTACTCGTGTTCTGGCAGAGTCGATTCGGCTTGATCTTGCACTGGAAAGGATTCTGACCTCCATTTGCAATGCGCTTGGATACAAAGCGAGTTGTTTTTGGCAAGTGAATGAATCCCTCAATCGGATTGAGGCGACCAGCGTTACGATGCCACCGGATTTGATTGACGGTGACATGAAATTGCTCAGTGTTGGGAGGCGACTTGGAATTGGCGATGGGATAGCTGGCCAGGTCTGGGCCAGGAACCGCTGCATCTGGATTGCAAACCTCGTTGAAGAAGTGGATTCGATTTGCGCTTCACAGGCATTGGTGTCTGGCATTAGAAGTGTAGTTGCATTTCCAATTCACAACGGCGAAGCCGTTTGTGGCGTCATTGAGCTTTTCGGTTCTGCCAGCGAGCCACTCTCAGAGGGATGGATGGAGAGTCTGATTGGGTTGGGCAGCCAAATCCAGCAATTCGTCGAGAAGCAATACGCAGAAGAGCAGCGCGCACAAGCATTATCGCTTCTTGATTCCACGATTGAATCCACCGCCGAAGGCATCCTCGTTACGGACATGCAAGGTACGGCGCTTCGGGCAAATCATCGCTGGATGGCACTTTTCGGAATCCCCGAAGCCCTGCAAGATTTCACAGATCAGCAAGCACTGCTGGATTGGATTGATCCGCAGTTTGTCAATCAAGAGGACCGGAAGGCGGCGCGTCAATCCTTGTTTGAAAAACCGGAAGAAACGCGACTGGATACCGCAATTCTGAAAAATGGCACTATTCTCGAGATTCAATCCTCGCCTCACCGGATGGGCAGTCAATTAGTAGGCCGCGTGTGGACCTACCGGAACATCACCGAAGCCTACCATTCACAGGGGGAACGCGAACGTTTGCTGGCAACCCTAAATGCAACGCTTGAGGCAACGACGGACGGTATTCTCGTAGCAGACTTGAGTCAGCAGATTATCTCTTTCAACCAGAGATTTCTCTCCTTGTTTCAGATTCCCAAGCAAGACGGCGACAAGAGGATGGCCGGGGAGTTGCGTAGTTTGATCTCAAACCAGATGTCTGATCCTGAAGAGTTCGAATCCAGAATTCTTTGGCTCTATCAGCACCCGGAAGAGTCAAGCCATGATCTGATTCATTTCGTCGATGGACGTATTTATGAGCGAGATTCGCATCCGCAAAGAATAGGTGAAAAGATAATCGGCAGGGTATGGAGCTACCGGGACGTCTCGGAGCGTTGGAAAGCCGAAGAAGCGCTCAAGGAAAGTGAAGAGCGTTATCGTGTAGTAGCCGAAACAGCGTCGGATGCGATTCTAACAACCGATTCAAAATACCGGGTCTTGTTTGCCAACGCCGCGGCTGGAAAGCTTTTTGGCTGCTCAAGTATGGATCTTGCCGGGCAGGAACTTTACAGTCTCGCATCGTTTGAAGGCCAGAAGTTCAGTGATTGTGGTGAGATCCCAGAAACTGGAATAGAGTTAACTGGGGTGCGGCTAGATGGGTCTGTCGTTCCACTGGAAGCTACGGCTGGCAAATCGCACCTGCAAGGCGAAGCGATTTTTACAGTCATCCTTCGCGACATCTCACAACGTAAGCGGGCTTCGGCAGAATTGCAGCAAGCCATGCTGCAGGCTGAAGCAGCCAACCTTGCCAAAAGCGACTTTCTTGCCAACGTCAGCCACGAAATTCGAACGCCGCTGAACGCCATCGTCGGATTGACAGAACTGGTGTGCGGAACCAAACTGGACCATGATCAGCAGGAGATGATGGACACCGTTCGATCGAGTTCAGAATCTTTGCTGCATTTGATCAACGATCTGCTGGACATATCTAAAATCGAAGCGGGCCAAATCGATTTGAACCAGGCTGAATTTGACCCCATCGAGTTGGGCGAACAAGCGATCGAAGTTTTGCGCCTGAGAGCGGCCAACAAGGGTCTGGAGATGTACTTCGAATTGGAGCCCATTGCTGCCACAAAGTCTGCTCCCACTGCGATACCCCATCTGATGGGAGATGCTAACCGTCTGCGACAAATCCTGATCAACTTGTTGGGTAATGCCATCAAGTTTACAGAAAGCGGTTACGTACAGCTGAAATTAAAGTGCAGCGTTGCGGCTGATGGAAGGATCCTCTGTCACTACTGTGTGGAAGACAGTGGCGTCGGAATCGCGCCTGAAATGTGCGATAAGGTTTTCGAAAAGTTCTTCCGTATTGACTCTGAAGTAGGGCGAAAAGCAGGTGGCGTGGGACTGGGTCTGAGCATCTCGAGATTGATCAGCCAATCCATGGGTGGAGATCTCTCGCTTGAATCAACGACCGGGACTGGCACCCGGTTCAACCTGGAACTGCCTCTTTCCAAGGCTCCTTCTGTGGCCAAGACTGATCTATCGTCAGCCCCAACGCGGATTCTGCTGCTAACTGGAAGCACCTCAAAGGATCGGGTGAGAAGAGCAATCGAATCAACTCAGTCGATGGTGGTCACTTTCGAAACAGCCAAAGACGCCAGCAGTTATGCTGATCTCCACGAACCTTTCCAGATTGTTGCAGTGGATGATTACTGCAATGTCACTGAGGCGGAGCTTCGAGAACTGATTCGATTGGCGCTGTTGGGAAATCCGATTCGCATTCTGCGGATTCGTCACAACGCGGAGTCTGAGCGCAATCAGTGGAGTCTTCCGGGACTTTGCGAAATCCTGGATTATCCACTAACTCCGATTCGCATCAATCGGCGCTTGACCCGTCTTCTTGGAGTAGCCGAGATCTCGACCGCAGCAGAAGTGGCGGCATCAGATACCCCTCAAGTCGTGCATCAGCCTGCATCAGTGTTACTGGTGGAGGACAATTGGGCGGGACAGGCATATGGCAGACGGGTACTCGAAAAGGCAGGTCATAAGGTATGGATTGCCGCTACGGGCAAAGATGCCGTTCAAATGGCCCGAAGCCAGCATTTCGATTTGGTACTGATGGATTTGATGCTGCCCGACTGTTCTGGTTTTGAGGCAACTGTGAAGATTCGGGAAAGTGAGTCCAGTGAACGAAGGAACCGTACGCCGGTGATTGCGCTTACTGCTCATGCTCTCGAGACGTTCCGGCAGGAGGCGCTGTCGTCGGGAATGGATGATTATCTGAGCAAACCAGTGCGTCCCCAGGCGCTGCTCGATTGCATCCACAGATGGACTTCTGGCACATTTTCTGAGCCGCTCGCCACGCCTGAACCAAGTCAAGAAAGGCACGAGACAGTGCTGGTTGATTCGAGCCTCGCGGATCTGATTCCTGTATTTCTGGAGAGTTTGCGAAAGCAGTCTGCTTCAGTTCCCGAATTACTCGCCCATGGGCAAAATGTTGAGGTTGCCAAACTTGGCCATAACTGGAAGGGCACGGGAGGCCTCTATGGATTTGCTGCTGTAACCAGGTATGGCAAGCAAATTGAAGAGGCCATCAAGATTGGAGATTCTCTCCTCGCGCAGAAACTTTCCGGAGAGCTATTGCTTTGGCTCGAAAACGTGAGGTGGAAAGCCAACGATTGACCGGTTGACAAAGAAGCGCGCCTGCAATGAGGCGAGCTTCAGTTTAAGGGTTTCACGTTCTTCCTGTGTGGCCAAGAGCACGAAAGAAAGTAAGCTGGATAGAGTCAAAAAGAAGAGTCCCGCTCCAGCCAGTACAGCCATGGCATGCAAACGGCTTCCGGCTACTGCATGATGCATGAATGGAGCGAGACAAATGGCCCCTACGATGTAGGGCAAGAGGCCAGGAGCAAATGCCCTTCTGGCAAACACCTCTGCAGAGATTTCGAGTTGTTTGTGCGCCCGAAAGAGAAACCAGGTGGCAGACAAGGCGGTTGAGGCCGCACAAGCAGAAGCTATGGCGACGACATGCCAGGAACCAGCCAGGAAGTTGCTCAGCGGTACCAATATGATGAGTGCGAGCAGATTGGTGAGACTGTAATGGAATTCCATACGGGGGTTTCCCATTGCTTTCAGGATCGACGTGCCCGGCCCGGTGAGCAGATGCATTTGGGAGGAGATTGCAAACAGTATTGTAAGTGCTACGGCTCCGTCCGGCACCTTACCTAGCCAGAAGAAAAGGCAAGGAGCTGCTGCGAAAGTGAGGAAGGCAAAAAGTAGTCCGGAAGTTGCATTCATGATTCGAGTTGTCGAGAGATAAAGCGATGCAATCTGCTCTGCTCCCTTTCTGTTTGCATGGAGTTCTGCAGCAGCAGGATAGACAGATGAAGCGAATGCGCTGGGAATCGACGTTCCCATGGAAGGCAAGCGCTTGCCGATATCGAGCAGCGCCGAGGCGCTCAGGCCAAGTAGTGGAGTTGCGATAACGCGTTCAATGGAATTAAGGAAAATGGATAAGAGACAATTTAGCTGGACGATGCCGCCAAAGCGCATCAGGAGTTGAATGGATTCGCGATCTGGTTTTGCCAAACCAACGCGAAGCCACGGAATCCGGCGTCTGGCAAGCAAATAGTGGGCAACCACATCGAGCAGCGTGCGCAAGACAAATGCGGCACCAAGTCCCGGCAAACCACATCCGTTGCCGACAAGAGCGAAGATCAACACTGTCTCCAGAAGAAATGATGCGATCCAGATCTTCTGCACGGCAGCGATGTCCTGCTGGCTTGTCAATGCGTCTCGAAATACCGACAACGTGAGATATACGAAGAAGATACCTACGATTTCAAAGGCGAGTATTTTTGCAGGAGTGGCCAATTCCACCGGAACCTTGAGCCAGATCGAAAGCCAGGGCCAACTCACCGCAAAGCCACAAAAACAAAAAGCACTTACAGCTGTCATCAGCGTGAAGCCCGAAGACAAAAGCCGGTTTGCCTTGCCATGCTCACCGCTCGCAGCAAACTCAGCCAGATACTTGATGTAGGCACTGGAGAAGCCAATCGCGGACATTCCAAAATAAGCAACCAGGACAAATACTGCACCATAAAAGCCGTAGGCCTCCATCCCGATATGGCTTAAAACAAATGGGGGAATGAAGAAGCGAGTTGCTAGATAGAGAAGCCGGGCTCCGGCCTCGGCCGAAACGTTACGAAGCAACCGGTTATGCAGTGACAAGTGAGGCCTCTTCGATTAAGGATCGAGTCCATTCGGCGCGCATTTGAAACCAGTGTGTTCGGGTATTGTCTAGTGCGCGCTGGCGAGCTTGTTTTGAGGTGGCACGGAGAATGTTTCTATCGCGGTGGAAAGAGGCGATTCTCTCGGCCAGGCCCTGCACATCGTCAAGAGGAGTCAGAAAGCCGTCCAGGCCTTCGTAGACGGTATCGATGCTGGCTGGGGTTCTGAAGGCCAAGACAGGCAGACCTGCTGCGACCGCGTCAAAAAAAGCCCGGCCAAAATCGGTGGTCCGGTGAGGCATGACAAAGAGGTCGCCCTCGCGCAAAGCTTCGTCCAGTTCCTGACCGGCAGCAAGACTGCCAGGCATAAGAACCTCATTTTCGATTCCAAGGCTCTTGCTGAGTGAGTGCAACGATTCTGTCTCGAGGCCGCTTCCAAACATGGTTAGCTCCACCGGAATTCCGCGACGCTTGAGAATCGCCACGGAACGAAGCAGCAGATCCAGGCCTTTCACTGGTGTATGGCGACAGGCGGTAAACAATTTCAGTGGACGATCTTGACTCAGTGAATCCAGCCTCATCGAAAGTTGATGTTCGGAGATGACTTGTCCTGATTCATGGCCAGGTTGGCGGATCATGACGGCACGTCTCGCCGAAAGCCGGTAACGCTCTACGGCAGCCGGTGTGTGTAGCAGGGTGAGCGAGGCCGTACCCGCGCTTTTGCGCACGCGTTGGTCAATCTGCTTCAATGCCTGCTCCCGTCGCCAGCGCTTCAAGCCCTGAAAGGGACGGATCCATTCCCAGGTGAGAATGTCATGGAAGTCTTCTGCAACAACAAAAAGGGTCTTCTTACCCAAACGCACTGCCAGGTCATGTGCGTAGGCAAGGTCGAGATAGGGCGGAAAGAAATGAGACGTATGGACGACGTCCGCCGCAGCAACCTCCTGACGTAGAACGCTCCGAATCCTGAGCTTTGTCACGAATGAGCGCGTGGATTTCATCGGGGGAAATCCACAAAAGGTGATGCCCGAGGTTTCAGTCAGTGTTTCAGAGTTATGGCCCCAGGTCTTGAGCGTGTCTGTGCCGGTCATCTCTGGTGCGGCTACACGAATCGGGCCGACGGATTTTGACAGGCCGATCAGGTCTCGAGCCCAGAGTGCATCCACCACCGCTTCCCCCGCAGCATTGCGGGTAAACGGAATATGAGTCACAAGCAAGTACGTCATGCAGCCTCCTGTTGGGTCTGACCACCCAAAAGTTTGAAATACAGCCCGAGCCCAACATCAATGCGCCGTTCCCAGCTGTGTTGCTCCAGAATGTAGCGGCGGCCAGCAAGGCCCTTGTCGCGCCATTTATCAGGATTGGCAACAACCTCTTTCAATGCATTTGCAATGCCATTTGAAACAGTGGCCGGATTTTGAGAATCGACGAGGCATCCTACCTCTTCGTTTACAAGCTCAGCCGGGCCGCCGTAGTTGACGGCGATCACTGGTCGTGCGGCGCTCATTGCCTCAAGCAGGACGGCCCCACCGGATTCCCGAACACTTGGCAGGCAAAAAACATGTGTTGCAGCCAGCTCGGCTTCAATTCGTTTTGAGCCACAAGCTCCCAAAAAGTAAACGTTCAAGTTGCGAACGGCCGCTTGAGCCTCCCAGTCGCTTCGCATCGGGCCATCCCCGATTACCGTTAGCTCAGCCGACAGACCCTTCATGGCATCAAAGAGCAAGGGCAAAGCCTTGGCTGGGATCAGGCGCCCCACAAAGAGTACCTTTAGCGGGTTAGATGCCGATGGCGCGGCTGGCCAGGCGCCGGGCTTGTATGTGTCTGGATCCACAGCAATCTCAGGCATGCGAAGGATGGATCCCCGTTCGCGCTTCGATAGAGCTTTGTCGGTAGATCGATTCGCAGAGAAGGTTTGGGCTGGCATTTTTCTGGTCAGGATCGATTGCAGTGGCCTGGCCAAATCTCTGACGGAATAAAGCCAGGCGCTATCGGCCTTCATAAATTCTGGAAAGTTCTGAGGTGTTCTTAAACCGCCATTGAGCGGGCCTCGAACGATCGGCAATCCCAACTGTGAGAGCCGGCTGTGCGCCGACGGAGAAACAGGCGTAACGATGTGGACAAGATCCCATTCGTTGCGACGGGGACGCAGCTGACGAAGAGCTTCATGATCGAAAACATAGAAGTCGAGCGAAGAGAAAAGAAATACGGAATGTTCGCTGCGCGGAAAGAGCCGTTTCGAAAGGGAATAGAGCGGCCCGGCAAACCATTCCGTATCGATATAGATTACTTCGCTGCCGTCCAGCGGTGCGCCCGCGGCTTCGAGGAAGGCACGATTGCGCACGTGAGTGACTAAAGTTACCGGGCCACGTTTGGCCATGCGGGAATACCACTCCCAACCAATCTGAGAAACACTCCCCTGACCGGGCGCACACTGGTATGAACTCAAAAGGACTCGTGGTTTCCTCATGCCGCTCTCCTGGCTTGAATCGGTTTGGCAGGTACTCCAGCGACGACGCACTGGGGCAAAACATCCTGTGTAACGACGGCATTGGCGCCAACAACTGCGTTGTCATGAATCGTGACTCCGGGTAGAATCGTCACGCCGCGACCGATCCATACGTTTTGCCCAATAGAAATGGGTGCGGCACGATGACCCGATTCTCGAAGACTGCTATCAGTACCGTATCGATGGTTTGCATCGCGAATGCTTGTGTACTCTCCAATCATCGTGCCCGCGCCAATGGTGATTTCTGAGAACGCAACCACATGAACCCCTCGCGACAAAACAACACTGTCGCCGATTCGAATCGCTCCATGCTCTTGCGTCTCGAGATAGAGGCCGGGGTAGAGGTAAAGCGATTCCCCTAGCTGAACATTTGCGCTTCCATGTATTTCGGGGGAGCCGAGGACTACAACGGAAGACGGAACAGCGTGTTGTAGATGTACCGAAAGCATTGTGTAGGCCCAGGCTTGATTCAGTTTTCGCCAGAGCGGCAAAGACAAGCGAATCGCTGCGGCAGGAAATGCGAGTAGGCGTTTCATTACTATTTGTACTCGATCAAACCGCGACGGCGGTCTTGTGCCAGATCGCACCAGAAAGCCAACTGACCTGCGAAGATAGGCAATTGTTGCAAGTGAGAATGGGCTCCGTAGCAAAGCAGCGAGAACCAGTCGTTAGTTTTCCATCGAGACCGGTAAGCACTGCGGAGTGTGAGTGCAGTTAGCAAGACGAGAGCAAGAATGGGTGCCACATAGGCTGAAGCCAGAAGCATCAGAATCGCCATGGCTCGGATCGCATTGCCTTGTGCTTCAGTGGCCCAGAGTTGAACCGTGCGATCCCGGGTTCGCCACGACATTTGCGCGTAAGCGTAGCCGGCGCGAGAGGCCCGCCGCCAATACTGACTCCAGCGAGTGATTGCCAGGTCGTGTCGAGTCATCGCGGTGTCAATGTGGCGGATTTTGTAGCCAAGCTCACGAAGGCGGGCGCACATTTCAGGTTCTTCACCAGCAATCAGCGATGCGTCGAAGCCATTGACAGCAACCAGCGCCTCACGGCGAATGAGAGCGTCTCCGCCGCAAAACTCTGTCAAGCCAGGTGCGTAAACCCAATCGAGATCGAGCACGCGGTGAAATACATTGGCATCGGGAAACATCTCTCGACGGTGGCCCCAGACAACAGCAACTTCAGGAGTTGCCGACGCCAGGGCCAGCCGTGAGAAATGCGGGTCGAGAGTTGTATCTCCGTCGAGAAATAGAATCCAATCACCGTGCGCAGCCTGCCATCCCGCATTGCGCGCCTTGGCTGCGGTTGGGCGCTGTGGGTCAAGCGCAATCACGCGGGCATGGAAGGATTGGGCAATCGAGACGCTATTGTCGGTGGAGGCAGAGTCGACGTAGATCGTTTCATGACCACCTTCGACAGGAAGCATCGCGGCGACCGAAGCCAGGCATCGCTCAAGGCGTACTCCTTCGTTCCGGCCGATGATGACGATAGAGATTTTGGGACTTACTGGAAGCATTCTTCAATCAGCTTTCTGTATTGGGCCACCCCGTGAGCGGCAGAGAAGCGGCTCTGCAAAGAGCGCAATCCACCAGCTACCAACTCACGCAATTGTTCGGCCGGGGCTTGATCGATCGAGTGCAGTTTGCTGGCCAAATCAGCAGCGTCGTTGGCAACGAAGTGAAAGCCGTTTACCTTGTCTTCGACGATGGCGCCGGCACCACCGGCATTTGGCACCAAAACCACCAGCCGGGCTGCCATTGCTTCGAGAATTGCCAAGCCAAATGGCTCTTCGGGGCAAAGATGAAGGAGCAGGTCGGCTTGACTAACTCGCTCGGCTACGTCCGGGCAAAATCCATGGAAACGAACATTAGAATGGCTACGCTGGGCCCTTTCTCTCAAAACGGCTTCGTCTGAACCGCTGCCAAAGATATCGAATTCGATGGAGCGAAGAGAAGGGTCGAGGTCGAGAGCATCGAGGAGGATGTCGATGCGCTTGATCGGGTCCAGCCGCGATATTATAGCGACCCTGCGCAGTCCGCGATCTTGAAAGGGGGCACGTTGAATGGCCTCTTCCACCCGATCCGGACTAAGAAAGTTTTCAATCACTGTGATCCGGTCTTCACCCGATCCGTGCACGGTCATACGTTGCTTGACGTAATTCGAAACAGCCACCTGTTTCGCTCCAAGACAGTTGAGCCATCGTTTGCGGCCATAGCTCAATTTCTCGTCGGCTCCCCCATGAACCACCTGGATATTGGCGCAATATCGACCATAGAGGCGGGCCCAGGCTTCACAAACAATTGTGTGAAGGACTCGTGTTCCAATGGCAGCCACCTGCTTGTCTTTTATGAAATAAGGCCGAAGGGCCGAGAAATATTGACTCGGGGTTTTAAAGAGCAGTGTTTCAAATCCCAGCCGGACGGCCTCCTCGTGAAAGGGCCCAGCCGGGGCCACAAACGTAATGTCGTATTGATCTCGAAGCCCAATCGCGGTGGCCAGAGCCATCCTCTCGGTGCCATACAGATTGCCGCTATGCAGCGAGTACAGAAGTGGTGTCATGTTTGTCTTTCTTTGATTGGTGCAATTGCGCGGCCAAACCTACTTTGTTCAAAACAGCCCCGAATGCGTTAGGCGAGAGGCGTTCGAGGATTTCGAGACAGCGGGAGACAGATTCCTTCTTGTCGCGCTGTGCATCTACCACCAGCAGGGCTGAGCCAAATACGCGAACGAGTTCTTCGGTGGCAAGACTCCGGGGCAGGGGAGCCGCATCGATCAGGATGAGGTCCCATTGATGGATGAGCTGGTTCAGGCCCGATTCTAGACGCTCGACCGGAAGCAAGTCTTCAATCGTGCCCGAACCAGTAGCTACGTGATCTGGAATTTCGCCGTAAGCGTATGTTACTGGCAGCTCAGCGCATTTACCCTTAAGCCAGGGGATGAGGCCACCGTCCGGGCCTGCGGATTGATAGCGTGAATCGGGAGTAAGGGGATTTGCTTCAATCAACAGGGTGCGAACCCCAAGACGGTTGAGCGCGGTTGCCAGACCAATGGAGACGGAGGAGGAGCCGCCTCCATGATCCAGCGCCGTGGCGACAACAACTCGCCGACGGAGTTCGTGGACATGCCGGCGAATCGACACGGCAGTTCGAAGTAGAGAAGGAGCATCCATGGTTGCCGAATTTGGCAGCCAGCCGCTGATGGGTAAGCCAAGATGCATTTCCAGTTCTTTTGGGGCACGCAGCCGGGGGTCGACATAGTCAATTCCGAGCGGGAGAATGAGGGCAATCGCAAGAGCGGCGGCGATCACCATCAGGAAGATCTTTTTGCGGCCACCCTGTATGGGCATATCAGGAGTCATTGCAGGGGCGAAAACTCGAACGAAGCCCGGGGCGCGCGTTTCGAGTTGCAAATAGCTGATGCGGTCTTCGGTAGCGTGCAGGCGCTTTCGAGCGCGTACGATTTCTTCACCCAGTTCGATGCTGCGTTGGTAGCTGCGGGAATAAGCTTCGGCATTTTCCCGGATCTTCTGAGTTTCATTCTGGAGGTTTGCTTCTACCGTTGCCGATTGTTCGAGCCGCGCGCGGTTGATCGTCTCAAGGTTGCCCGCCAGGCGGTCTCGCAATGCGGTTGTTACGGATTCAATTTCAAGATCAATCGCTTTGATTTCCTTCTCAGCCGCAAGACGCGCCACGTGTTGTTTTGAGAGCCCGCTAATGCTTACCATCAGTTCGGCTTTGCGGGTGTTGAGTGCAGATTTAAAGCCGTTTAACGAGTTGTCGCTCAGCGCATTCTGTAGGGCCGAAGCCCTGGTCCCATTGCTTCCGCCAAGCGCGGCTTCTGCGACAAATCTCTGCCTGCGTGCCTCGGTAACAGCCTCAGAGCTAGAGCCAAGCTGACGATCATAGCTGTTGAGCATAGCCCCACTAAACACGGTTGTCCCGAGATCACTTGCGATGGAGGTACGTTCCTCAATCAGGGAATCGATCTCAGATTCCAGTTTTTGCTTTTCTTCCGCAAGATCCTGCAGTCTCTTTTCGCTATCGAAAAGCAATTCCTTATGTGCTGTTTTGACATAGCTTTGCATCACTGCGTTTACGAGTTCAGAAAGGCCTTCCGGCTTATCGCCCTCGAGGGAGACTGTCACCTGGTAGGTGTCGGGAACGGGCAGGATCTGAATAGCACCACGCAGACGGTCTGTCGCTCGTCGCAAGGATTCGTCCTTCTTTTGCCAGAAGCCGCCCACGCCAATCGCTGCTTCTACGATGTCGTAGCGGTTTACCGTTCGAACCTGCTGTTGCACGAATTCGCGGTATTGCGAGTTGGATTGCAGCTCGTGCTCCTGATCGTTGTCGAGGGTGCGCAAGAAGCGGGGAGACACAAAGAGTACGCCTTCGGCTTTGTACTTAGCAGCACCCTTGATCCAGGCAATCGGTGCTCCAGCCAGCATCATCACAAAAGCTACAAGAATTGCAGTATTTGCATGTTGCTTCAGACTTTGGAGTGGATGCAATTTGCGTCCGGAGCCCTTGTTTTCAGGGTCGCTTTGCGGTTTTTGAGTTGGGAATTGAAGCGTCATGACTACTGCACAAATCCTGTAGAGAAAAGCATCCAGCCGGTAAGCGGGCTCAACTTTTGGAACACGTAACCAACCTTGGCCAGACCAGTCCGGGAGACATAGATCACGTCTCCGTTTTGTACGGAGATGTTCTCGTCTTTGCCTGCCCGGTAAAATTTGTTGAGGTCGAATTCTTTTTCAATCCGCGCAGACGGTCGAACGATGCGGATCTTGCCTGTTTTGGCATCATCCGTCGGCCCGCCAGCCTGAGCCAGGGCGTTGAGAAAAGTCATGTCTGGTGTCATGCGAATCGCTCCAGGGCGCTTCACTTCTCCCATTACGTAAATGAGCTGGTCGTCCGAGTCTGGGATGTAGAGTGTGTCATTTCGCTGCAGACGAATATTGAGCGCAAGGTTGGTACCGTTGAGCAGGTGTCGTAATTCGATCCAGACCAGCTTGTCCCGGCCCCGGAACACCATGCATCGCGCCAGTGCCGCTTTCTCAGCGCCAATGCCGCCGATCGGTAAACCTCCCGCTCTGGTAACCGCCTCGAGCAAAGTGGGTTGATAGGCAAACTGCAAGACGCCAGGGTTGGCCACACGTCCCAGCACATAGATGCGATTGGAATCGTATTTCAGAATTTGAACCGTAATGTTCAAGTTTTCGTAGAGTGGAGACCAGGCTTTGAGGGCCGCCTCCACTGCTCCAGAACGCGTCAAGCCAGCAAAGTTCAGGCCACCAATATAGGGAACAGTTACCTTGCCATCAGGCCCGATCAAGTGCTTGCCACTCAGTTCAGGGCGGCCCCAGACCTGAAGTTGAATCTCGTCACCCTCGCCGAGGACATAGTCGGTTTCTTCATGTGCTTCAAACTCACGCAGAAGGTCGATTGGGGTGTGGCCGGACTCCTTCCGCAGCGGTTCAAATGGCTGTGTCAGCCCGACTGCGGCAAGGGCAAAGAACAGAATGTATGCTTTGCTGAACATTTTGCTTTACCGTGCGATGGCGAGGAAGTTGGCCGTAGCAAAGGTTTCGTGAAACTCGCTGTAGGTGTCGATGGGGGTGAGCCCCTGGTAGACGATCCGGCAAATGCTGAAGTTCTTGTTCAGCAGATGGAAGATGTCTTTGAAGAAGGTTCTCGATTCGATGTCTGGCGCACCAAATTCAAACTGGATGAAGCGAATTTTCTTCTCAGAGATCATACGGCTCGCTCCATTGAGCGCCTTCAGTTCGTGACCTTCGACGTCGAGCTTGAGAAAGTCTATCTTTTCAATGTTTTGTACTGCACAGTAATCATCAAGACGCCGCAGTTCTACCGTTTCGACGATGTTTTGCTGAATACCCCAGTGGGACAGATCACGCTTGGTCAGCGACGCTTCAGCGCTTCCGCCTAGGTGGCTATAAAGTTTTAGTTCACAGGCATCGTCACTTAATCCGAAAGGAAGCAGGCGGGCTTGAGGTTTGGTGCCAAGATTTTCATTCAGCTTGGCGAAGGTTTTCGAAGATGGTTCAAAGCAGTGGAGCTGAAGACGGGAGCCCAGCAATCTAAGTGCGTCAACGGCGTAATGCCCATTGTTTGCCCCGGCATCGAAGAGGACGAAAGGCTGGGATGCGTCGGTTTGCCCTGCACACCAGTTGAGAGCCCATTCTTCACCGCTATCGGCAAGACGGCCCGCTGGACCAATGTTCATGCCCCAAAGGGCTAAGCGGTGAACCCGATTCCAAACGGGCTGAAAGAGAGGTCGGCGAAAGTCGGGTCGTAGCAGCACATTGCGAGCGATGTCTGAGATTGCGATTGAACTGAGCATGATGAACCAGAAGTTTGCACTCTGTCTGCCAAAGTCGAATCCACCTGTTTTCAATTACTTAGAACTGCCAGTTCAAGATCCGCTGCGTTGAGGCTATGCGGATTCAAGACAACCGCAGAAGGACAACCCTCTTGATTCGAAACACATTTTTTGCGCGGAATAATGCGGGCCGGGATTCCAACCGCAATTGAGTTTGACGGCACATCAGTAATCACAACTGCGTTGGCACCGATAATCACATCATCACCGATGCGAATCTTGCCCAGGAGTTTAGCTCCAGCGCCTATATCCACACGGTTTCCGATAACGGGGGAGCCGGGGTCGTCGCGCCGCTTCAAACCGATGGTGACGCCGTTGCGGACTACAACATCGTCACCGAGGATCGCGTCGCCGCTGATGATAATTCCGCCGAAGTGTTCGATGCGGAAGCGTCGTCCCACCTTCACTTCACAAGGTAGATCGATGCCGGTTAAGATCTGCGAAAGGGTTTTCATCACTCGGTATGCCACCGACAGTGGCTTGCGCAATAAGGCAGGGCCTACAGAGTATCGCCAACAGCCGAAACGATAAGGCAGCATTACCCACAGCCCCTGGCTGCTCCATTTGCCCTCATGCATCCTGATGTCTTCACGAATGTTTTCAAACATGCACTTACCAGGGTCTCGGCGGACAGACCCTTCCTCCATTGGTTTCCTGCCAGGCGCGAGCATAGAGCTGCAGCACGGCTTCCGATTCCTGAACCTTTGCTACAGCCTCTGAATTGCTTTTGCCGGCATTGCGGAAGCGGCGTAACCGATGCCACAGCGTTTCGCCCAGCATGGCGAACCATGCTTTGTGCGCATGATGCTTGCGGTAGTAAAGCAAAGCGCTACGCATACGCCAGAGGCTAAGCTGAGCGCCACTGGAAGACATCGACAGGCGTTTAATCGTCTTTGAGGACTCACCGCCGATATGAACTACTTTCAATTCAGGCCAGTACGCAACACTAAAGCCGGCGGCCTTGATTCGGCGGCAAAGATCCACCTCTTCGTAGTACAAGAAAAAGTGTTCATCAAAGTGGCCCACTTCTTCGAGAACGGAGCGTCGGATGATCGAAAACGCACCTGGAACCCAATCTGTTTCTGAAGCTTCTTCCGGATCGGCCCAGCTCCTATCAGCCCGCCCGAAGAACTTCGAGCGTGGAAATCGCGATGAGAGCCCGGTTAGGGCCAACAGGTCGTTGCATATTGAGGGAAAGAGCCGAGCCGAGGGCTGCCAGTGGCCGTCGCGCCCTACCAGCAGCGCGCCGGCAAGCCCAACTTGAGGGCGGGAGTCCATCAGGAGGACAGCACGAAACAACGTAGCTTCTCCAAGAAACGCATCCGAATTGAGCAACACTACATATCGGCCGCTGGCCTGACGAAAGGCGACATTGTTGGCCGCAGCAAAGCCCAGATTGGTGTCGAGAGCCGTCAAGCGCACCTCGGGGAATTCTTCTGCCACCATTGCGGCAGAGCCATCTTTTGACGCGTTGTCTACAACAAGCACTTCTACTCGCATGCCCGTTTCCGACTTGACAGTCGAAAGGCACTCTCGCAGGAGATCTTTCGTGTTGAACGAAACAATCACAACCGAAACATCGACCGAATCCCTATGCATTGGCTTGTCCTTCGCTCGAACGAGCGGTTCGCACCCAGGCCGTTGAACGCCCTGATGCCTTCAGAATTCCAGGAACTTGCATCACTTTCCAAACCATGTATGGTGGCACTCGGAGTAATGTTTGAAGATCTGCTTTCAGGGACGGGCCAGCCTGGATTGCGGCCACAACATGCAGCATTAAGGTTAAAAAGCCCGCAATTGCCACCCAACTGCCTGCCAGCGCTACGGCTGCCAGAAGCAACATCGCGTGGAAGGCAAGCGGGAGTGTGAGGAGTTCAAGCAAGAGTTCGAGGTGACGAATCCTTCCCAAAGCAACCTGCCCCATCAGCCAGGGCCCCTTTTCGAGAATCATGCGCAGCCTGCCTCCTTCCCACCGGGCGCGTTGAGAAGCTTTCCCCACTTCACTATCGGGCATTGCGCCACGGACGACAGTCGCACCCAAATGCTGGACTCGAACGCCAGCTTTTACCAATTGAATGTGATATTCCAAATCCTCCACCACGGAATCGGCAGTGTACGGAACACGTTGGAGAACAGATCGGGAGAGCCCAAAGCCATTACCGAGGATGCCGGCCGAGAGCCCAAAGGCCTCGCGCCCGCGGGGGCGAACGAGATTAAATGCTCGTAGCGCGAGGTCGACCAGAGGCGCAGACTTCGGATTCGACACTAGGTACGGGCACTGTAGCGACTCGGCACCCGATGCAAAGGCAACTGCAAACTCACGAATGAAATTCAGTTCCACTTCTGAATCGGCATCTACAACTACAAAGCCGTCGAAGTATCGGTTTACCAACTTACCGAAGGCAAAGTTCAGAGCATGGCCCTTGCCACGCAGGCGTGCGTCTGTTCGCTCGAGCACTTGTGCGCCAGCGTCTCTTGCTACTCGAGCCGTATCATCGCTACAGTTATCGGCAACCACAAAAATAGTTGCCAGACTTTGAAAGCCTTCGCAGCGCTGCAGGCTCCGGATACAGTCCCCAATAGATGCGCTCTCATTGTGGGCCGGTACAACGATGGCAAGTCTTGCCATGGCACGCTTTGGTTCCTCGGCATTCCTTGTCTTATACAGAAGGCTGCCCATTGTAAGGAGGCTCACCTCAAGGGTGCCGGGTAAAGAAGCTGCGGCTAGAATGTGACCCGCCGTTGCGACTGAAATGTTATCGATCATGGGATTTTAGTTCTCTCTTTGCAATTGAATATCCAAACGCTTCAAGCCTCATCTCCACTACCCGGGCACTGTGTCCAGGCAATGCGACACGAAGTGTTTCCGGCTGAGGCGATCGCGAGGCAGCCACTAGAGTCCAGCTGTATCTGTTTCGAATGGCGACCAGTCGAATCTTCGACGATGAGGAATGGCTCGCGTACAGGTCTCCGCTCGACGCGTTGTTGAATTGAACCAGGGCTTCTCCTGCGGGCCGAAACTGGTTCGGTTGGGCAAGATCCCTTGTGATTCCGAAGAGCCGTATCAATGTCCATGGACGATCTCCAGGTGTATCGAAGCCCGCGAAGCTATAAACACAGATTTGACGAATTCCCGCCGCGAGAGCGCCAATCGTGTTCCAAATCATCGCCCCCCCTGAATCACTGCTCTCAAGGATCTGGTTTCTCTCTTCAGGAGATAGCTTTCCCCCCAGAGAATGAGCATTTGCTTCGTAGACGGCGGTTGGATGCCGATCCTGCATCTGCTGCAGCGACGCAGGAATTCCCTCTGGAAACAGGTCTCTCTGATGGTTGAGCTCGAAGGCCCAATATGGGGCCACGGCAAGAATCGTCTGAGGAGGGATTGTCTGGCGAAGTGTCTCGATCTGGCCCGAATTGTAAAATTGACCGCCAAGTACAGGCTTGATTCGAGGGTCTCCGTCAGCTCCTTTTGAGAGGGCGGCAAAGGCTCGGGAAGCAACTCTCGTGAGAGTTCGTGCATCAACAATCCCGGCCGGCCGGAAGAGCGCATTCCAGTTCTCATTGCCAAACTCCACCAGAACTTCTTGAAACCGATACCGTTCCAGGGTCTTTCGCAGCAACTGTCCCGCCTTGTGCCATTCCGATTCAGACCAGGTAGGCGGCAAAACAATCCAGGGCATCGCCTCGACCTGGTGTGAAAGGTGAAGAAACTCTTCCAATCCATAGAAGAAGTCCGTTGAGTCCTGTCCGCCCGGACGATAGCTTACGGTGCGACGCGCCATTGCTGGCGCAAAACGGTTCTTGAATGTATCGCCAAGCTGTCCCTGCCAATCGCGAAGGTAACCAGGCCGAAGCGTGCGTAGCGTTTCTACCGCTTCTGCGCGAAAACCTGTGCCATCGTTATTGCTTGAATGAAGCGAGGCATCATCCAGCCAAATCATGCTTCCCATGTCGATGGCTTCAATTTGAAGTTCAATTGTGCCTGCGGGCCCGGAATCGGTTGCTCGAAAAAGCCATCGCAATTCCTTCCATTCCTCACCCAGACTTACCGTTTTATCGAGCATCGCCGGACTTCCGGATCGATGTAACCTAACTCGAATCCTATGATTCGCATTCTTACTCTTGGCCCAAAGGGACAAAACCCAATCCCCATTCATAGGAAGGAGCTTGCCCGCTCTTTCTCCAATCGCATCGACATAAGAAAATACCGAAGCCGTTTTGCGCAGAGATTCGAGTCGCAGCGATTGGTGGCCCAGGCTAGCCGGGGCCAACTCACGGAGATCTCCTGAAGAACTAGCCGGGTCGAGCCACCACTGGGTAGGCACTTTCCCGTCTCGCTCTATCGTCACGGAGATCGCGTCGCCGGCCTTGATTTGCTGGGTCTGGCCCGATGTTTTGTAGTGTGTTCGGCCCTTCTGCAGGCTGGAATGAATGATCGTTCCTGATTGTCCGGCACTAGCCCCACTGAGAATTTCGTAGCGGGCCCCGTCCCAAAAACCTTCCGGGCGTGAGATCCAGTCGGTGTCATCCAGAAAACTTTGATCCCCCACCTCACTGGCGATCACAATTCCGGCATCCACACTACCTTCAAATCCGGGATTTTTCAGAATGTTGGCAGATAACTGTTCTGCCCCCCAGGAGGTCCATAGCCCCAGGTTGACTCCTACTTTCGGAAGATTTGTAAGAGTTGGATGGGCCTCTACGTTAACTTCAATAACCGGGGAATCATCTGACGGCAAAGCAATCACAACAAACAGGACGAAGTAAACCAACTTCATACGGCTTGCCTGATCCGTGATTCAAAGATTGCCCCAAGCCTGGCTACATTCGGTTTCAGATTAAAGGCGCTCTCCACCTTGCGACGGCCCGCCAGAGCTAGTTCTTTTCGAAAGTCCGGTCCATTCCATAGCGTCTCAATCGCTTCCGCAAGTCCGTTTACATCCGAAGGAGCTACCAGTAAACCCTGAGCGCCCGATTCGATCAATTCTGGGATGCCGTTAATTCTTGTGGTGATACAAGGAACTTCCATAGACATCGCCTCCATCAGTACAACCGGGATGCCTTCGGCAAAGCTGGGCAAAACGAACAAGTCCGCTGCCTCGTAAAGATCTCGAATCTTTTCCGGATTGACGCCTCCTAAAAATCGGCAGTCCGATTCGATTCCGAAGCAGTAGGCGGCAGCTTGCAAACGTGCTTTGTCGGGTCCGTCTCCAGCAAAGGTGACTTTAACCGGAAGTCCACTTTTCTTCAGTAATGCGGCCGCTTCGATGAGAATGGCCTGACCTTTGGCTGGTACAAGCCTTCCAACACAAAGGATTTCGACATTGGAAAATAGAGCTCTGTCTTTCGTCCGCCGAAACGTTTCCGGGTCTACGCCAAGAGGCGAAACATCCATCTTTTTCCAGTGCGATGGATCGCTCAGTTTCATCAGCTGACTTCGGCAAAAGTGTCCGATGGTGCAAATGAATGTTGCCGCTTCAATTTTCTCGGCCAGATGGTACTCGCTTACCTCGTAAAACTCATCTGGCCCATGCACGGTCATGGAAAAGTTGATCGCAAAGATTTCCTTTGCGATTAGAGCAACTGTTGAGGCCGGAGTGGCAAAGTGGACATGCAAGTGGCTGAGTGCGCGCGACCGCATCCAGTGGCCCACGACGATTGCTTCGAGGAGATAGAAGACCCGCTTCAGCATCATTTTCGGATGGAAACCCGATAGCCGAAGGGCCAGCCAAAGCCCGCGCATTAGCCCCAGCGGTCGAACTAAGGCAGTCAACAAAAATGCTTCGATCAATTTGGTAAGACTCTGCTGTTTCAGAACAAAAGTTCTCAAAGCCTCCGCACGTTCTTCGGTGCCGAGTTCATCTAGAGGGCGATCTGGTGAGTTTACTGAAGCCGTCTCGATTTCAATGCCAAGATTTCTGAGCTCAAGAATTTCCCGAAGGATGAAGGTATGGGAGAGGGCCGGATATCGGCTAATGAGATATGCGATTCGCAACATGGCAGTACTTGAATTGCACGGTGCCTGCCAAAGGCAAGTGATTGAAAACACATGCGAGAGTTGCGATGGTTAGAACAGATAGGTTTGGAGTTGTTTCGTTTCGTGCTGTTCAGGCGAGAACAATTTCAAAGCGTGCTGCCTTGGAAGCGCTTTCCGGCTTGGAAGCCTGAGGCTCAAGCAGTGCCAGATCTCCGCCGGAGCAAAGATAGTTATCGGCGAATCCGAGCATCGTAAAAAAGATTGGAATTACGTTGTCGCCCATGTAGACGGTGAGTACGGAAAACGTAAAGCCGGCATAAATCCCGGCGAGTCGAAAGCTTAATGAACTGCCTTTGGGCTTGAGCATCCCCGCCTTCATGCCATTGCTCAGCAGCCTTGCAATCATTACGATTAGCAGCAGCAGCAGCAGGGCAGTTGCTGGCACGCCATGCATGAGGGCAAGCAGCAAATAGTAGTTGTCGATTGAAGGCATGCCTGACACCTTCGGCCATCCGTTACGTCCCCAACCCAGGACGCTACGCTCCAGGGCAATATCAACATACTTGTCGATCAATTCCTTGCGATAGGCGGCTGATTCCTGAGAGGTTGTCGTTGCCGACGCTCGACCCACAGAGGCGTAGGAATATCCAATGATTCCTGCCGGGATTCCCACTGCCAGAATTGACAGCGCTACCCATCCAGCCCGCCGTCGTGGATTCGTTCCTGCACCAATAAAGCTGACTGCGCCAGCGATTACTGCTCCAATCTGGGGCCCTCGAACCATCGTGAGTGCCAGTCCGGCAAAGAGAATGATTGTAAGGGTTTTCGACTTGGTCATCCCGGGTATGTTGATACGCGAGAATCGGCTTTCCCAATAGTTGCCATTGTTGAGCCAGCGGTGCAAATGAAAAGCGATCATCAAGACAATTCCGGCTAGAATTGCGTGACCATAAGGGCCAGCAGCGCGAGCCAGGCCGTATCGAAACGTTGTGACCCAGCCATCGCCCTGTCCAGGGAAGAAGCGGTCAAAGATGAATCGATACGGGTTAAAGCCAAGGCGAGCTTCTATTGCAAAGAAAAACACCAGACAGGCCACCAGCCAAACCAGCCGTTTGACGAAGTCCACACGATGGGAATGTTCATTGAGGAGGCCCTTGGCCAAAAGATAAGGAAGTAGTCCGGCGGCAATGAGATCAAAAAGCAGATTCTGAGCTTCTTTGTAACCAGCATTTTCGTACTCCGAATATCCGACCTGACAAGCATATAAGACAACCAGCAAATCGGTGATCGAGTATTGCCATCTCCGGTGATATTTCCAAAGATAAATCAACGATATGGGCAGGATGGCTGCTTCATGAAAAGTTGGATCGGGTGTGCCTGGGGCAATGAATCGGCACCAACCGGGCAGAGCAAACAAGGTGAAGAGATAGATATCAAGATAGGCTTTGCGGCAGGAGCTACGTGCGAGCCAAAGCATGGCGAGCAGCGCCGGAGCAATTGCCAAAATAGACATCAGGCTATCGGATCCAGACCAGCGTTATCGTCAGTAAAGTCATTGCACCCAAAGCGAGGTTTATCCAGAAAGGAAATTTCTCGGCCGATGTAAGGCTGGAAGCCACATGGGCTTCGCCAATTTCCAGCTCTACACCAAACCGGGTGTTTTCGATTTTATTGTGCTCGACGACTGAGTCCTTCACATCGAGTTCATGTCCAAGAAATGTGCCCGCTGCAACGACAGAGCAGCATACGGTTGTACCATTTTCGATGACACAGTCCTGGCCTATAACAGCATCAGGACCAATCTGGCAGCCTTCTCCTAGCCATGCGTTCTCACCAATAAACACTGGCGCTTCCAGCTTGACCGATGCTGGAATCCTGGCTCCGCGTCCTACCCAGATACCAGGCTCACGCTCAACGCCGTAGAAAGACAAGCCCGGGAACAATACTCTCAAGGCCATACGATTAGACTCAAGCGTCTGCGCTGCGCCACTTGCGCTGAGGCTCGGTTGTTCAAGGAAAACCTTTTGGAACGAAAGAGAAATCGAGGCTGCCGCTTTGCGCCACTCTACCCCGCTCATGATCTGGCTGGCAAATGCGCCCAACAGATTCTCTGGAACCATCGCCCAACCCGTCCATTGACTGGTCGAATTCCTGTCGTGAAAGAAGAGGCTAGGCCATTGGATCCGGGTTACTTCATTCCTGAAGAGCGGTAAGGCTGGAATCCAGGTTGCGTCACAGAAAAGCGCGAGTTCCCGATTGTTTTCGTCACAAAGTTCTTGTTGAAGACTTAACCCGGACTCGTGAAGTTTGACTTCGATTCCCCAACGGGTTCCATCGCCCAACAACTCTTTCAGCTTTGGTTCCGGCGAGCTCGTTATGAGACTCACCTGCCCAATATCTCGCCGAACCAGTTGCTCCAGCAAATGTTGAATGTAGGGCCTGTCCATGACCTGTGTCATCAGTCGTGTCTCTTTATCGCTTACCCAAATAATGGCTCTCATATTGCTCGAATCTCCTTCGCGTTGTTTCTCGGTCTCGTCCATCGCTCCCAAAGCACCCTCGCCAGAAAAACCGTGTTCCCCAACAGATAGCGGCGCCACATGCGCTTCGGTTCCTGATACAAACGGTAAGTCCATTCCAGGCCCAGTTCCCGCAGCCACTGCGGGGCCCGTGGAATCCGACCGGAGTAAAAATCAAAGAGCCCTCCTACAGCCAGCGCCGACACCACCGGCAGCTTTTCAAGATTTCTTCGAATCCATTTTTCCTGTCTCGGTGCACCGAAGGCCACTAGTAGGACGGTTGCCTGCGAGTGTCGAATTTGTTCCATTACTTGAGGTTCTTCGGTGCCGGAGAAATATCCGTGACGGGTTCCAGCAACGAGCAGCTTTGGATAACTCTTGTGAATCCAGGCTGCAACGTCATCGACGACTCCAGGCCGGGCACCAATCAGGAACAAGCTCTCTCCGCGTAACTCCAGCTCAGCGCAAAGCTTGGGAAAAAGATCTGTCCCGTTTACATTCTGTTGCACTTCGCTGCCGAGCAGCCGGCCAGCAATCCTCAAGCCAATGCCGTCTCCGAGTCTCAAATCGCTCGTTTGCAACACATGGCGGTAGTCTGGATCTTTAAATGTCAGATTGATGCAATCTACATTTACAAACGAAACTTGTCTTGCTCGCCCGTGGTGTAGTGGCTTCAGTATCTCGGTAACAGCTTCATCCATTGTTGTGTTGTGGATGGTAATTCCAAGAATCGCGGCTTCCTTTTCAAAACGCTCCGTCCTTTGTCCATAGAACCAAGCAAGGCAAGAACGAATCAAAATTCCCAGATCATTGCGTATCGTCCTTGTAGCGACATAGTCGACGTCGGTTGCTATCTGTCCGCCGAAAGCAACATTAGTCTGATTGCGAAGCCACCACGTTGACACCAACCCGGGAGGAACGGAGCTGATTTGGCGTGAACGCTCATCCTGAAGATCAAGCGCCTTAAGGCCTCTTGCTTCTGGTCCCACCCACATCATCTGTCCCCTAACAATCGGAATTAGAGCAGGTAAGCCTCCCAGAATTGGTAAAGCCTCGCCAGCTGAATTCACCAACCGTAACGATTCAAAACGCCGCCCGTACCGGCCCAGTTTAATGGTGCGCTCCAGCCGTCCACCCATCAGCACAGCCAGACATATCATTGGTGCCGCTGCCAGCAGAGCGATACCACCAGTCCATCTACTCGCGGAGTTGTCAAGCCACTTCGACTGCATCAGACGTGTCAAATGTTTGCGTCGAGTGTTATGAAAGAGGCAGGGCAGGGGAGTCATGGCTAGTAGGCTCCCTTACCGCTAAGTACGGCAGGTACCGTCTTTGCTATCAGCTTAAGATCGAGAGCAATACTTTGTTGCTGGATATAGTCCACATCGAGTTTGCACTGTATTGGAAAGGCCAGATTGGAGCGGCCGCTAACCTGCCAGATGCAGGTTAGACCTGGCGTCACATCGAGACGGCGTCTGGCTTCAAGCGAATATTCAGCTACTTCACTGGGCAGTGCCGGGCGTGGCCCTACCAGGGACATATCGCCTTTCAGAACACACCACAGTTGGGGAGCCTCATCGAGGCTCAGGCGCCGCAATACCTTGCCGACGCGGGTGATGCGTGGGTCATCCTTCATCTTGAAGGTGATTGTGTTGCCGTGCTGATTCTGTTTGCGAATCTGGGCCAGTTTGTCCTCGGCGTTAACAATCATCGAACGAAACTTGGGAAAAGCAAATGGGCGCCCGTGTTTTCCAACGCGAAGTTGCCAGAACAACGCGGGGCCACCGTCCTCACATTTGATCCAGAGGTAAATCATCGCAAATACAGGGCACAAAGCAAGAAGCGCCAGACCGGATGCGACCGCATCAATAGATCTCTTGATAGTTTCTGGGGTTTTGTTGCTCAGCAACCAGACCATTTTCATGATTGATGCGAAGATTCGTGAGCGATGGCGACTGCCGTAATACATTGTGAGTTCTTTTCTTTATTAAGCGGCGACCGGCATTGAAACGACAGGAACGGGGAAACGGCTCGATTCAATCATGCTGCTCAATCGGAGCAGTTCGAAAAATGCAGCTACCGGTTTCTTAAGCCCGACAAGCTTCAGGCTGCCCCCCTGCGCACTCAATCTCGAAGCAATATCGGCCAGGACACTGGCAGCAAAAGAATCCACCGCTTCTACCGAAGAGAGATCGAGAACCACACGACGGTCTTTGGCCATCAATGTTGCCAGTTCTTTGCGGAAAGTGGACAACGCTTTCCCCTTGAGTGATTCAGTCCGGATGATGAAGAAGATGTCTGCGTTCATGTCACGCTATTTTGCATCTGACGTGCCAAAGCTGGTGAAAACACCTAAATGATTCAATCTACAAGTGTTGGGGCGGAGATGGCGATTCTGTCTTTCCAGAAGCACTGCTCATGGAAAGGAACAACGGAACTACCCACTGTCACGGAGCGAAACACTTTTGCCGTTCCGCCTCTTAAGCGGCCGGCTAACGGAAACTCCTTTAGATTCGGGGGAATGGCTCTGTTTTCGGGCCTTCCAGGGGCTTTGGAGATCTACTTGCTTCTGTTGCTCAGCAAGTGAGCGGCTGAAACAGCCCCTCAAACGCAAACAAAGAGGAGCTTTTATGAAGGGTGTAATTCTGGCTGGCGGCAATGGAACGCGGCTGATGCCTTTGACACATGTCACCAACAAGAGTCTGTTGCCTGTCTATGACCGGCCAATGATTTATTATCCGCTGGAGCTGATGGCCGCAGCGGGTATCGATGAAGTGATGATTGTCACCGGAGGCAAAACTTGTGGCGACATGATTCGGGTTCTCAACGACGGCAGCCAATTCGGACTAAAGAGCCTTTATTACACCGTTCAGGAGAAGGCTGGCGGTATCTCACAGGCCTTGTCTTTGGCCGAGTCCTTTGCCGGTGGCGAAGAGATCTTCGTCATGCTTGGTGACAACCTGATCTTCGGACACAATGCAGCCGAAACCGTTCGAAACTTTGCGGTTCAGCCGGTGGGTGCCAAGGTATTCCTGCAGCCCGTTGCTGATCCCGAGCGCTTCGGAATCGCTGAACTTCGCGAGCACCGCATTCTTTCGATAGAAGAAAAGCCCCGGCACCCAAAATCAAACCTGGCAGTGACAGGGCTCTATCTTTACGATCGTTCGGTTTTCGACAAGATTCGTACGCTGAAGCCTTCAGCCCGCGGCGAACTGGAAGTAACAGACTTGAACAAGAGGTATCTCGAGGCAGGCGAGCTCGGCTACGAAATGCTGAGCGGTGACTGGATTGATGCTGGAACTTTTGATTCGATGCTCGAAGCTTCGAAAATGGCGAAGCGCCATGCCGATAACAACACAATTTCCAGGCACTCTTCTCTGGCGGTGGCCGCATGATCAGGCTTATGGATGCTCCCGCCTACACAGAAATCCCCGTCTGCGAGCCTGGGCTTGGATCACTCATCACATCGGTTCATTCTCCGAGACTCATCGAAGGTGTGAAGATTGATGCAGGCACGCTCTGGCCCGATGATCGCGGCTGGTTTCAGGAACTCTTTCGCACCGGCACAGGCCTCATTGAGATGTTTCCGGCCTGCAGCACTCAAGTCGCAGCAGCAGTCAGCTACCCGGGCATCATCAAGGCCTTCCACCTACACCAGCATCAAACAGACTTTTGGGCCCCTGTGACCGGCACCTTCCAGGTTGCTCTCGTTGACCTGCGAAGAGGCTCACCCACCTTTGGAGCCAAGAACACTCTCTACCTTGGCGAGCAGCGTCCATGGCGCATCATCATCCCGCCCGGTGTGGCCCACGGATACAAAATCGTCAGCCCTTCTGCCGGCGTTCTGGTTTATGCCACAAACCGCTTCTACAACCCGGACGATGAAGGCCGCATTCCGCACGATCACACAAGCATTGCTTATGACTGGGCAACGCAACACAAGTAAAACAACCAAATTCCAAAGGACTAATCATGAAACTTTTCGTTACCGGTGGTGCCGGATTCATTGGCTCTCAATTCATTCGCGACTGGGTGAAGCGCTTTCCCCAGGATCAGATCATCAACTTCGACAAACTCACATACGCGGGTAATCTTGCCAATCTGGCTTCTGTCGAGTTCAACAATTCTTACAGCTTTATTCGTGGTGATATCCGCGACTCAGATGCACTTCTTGAGGCAATCCCTCACGGTGCCGACGCCGTCGTGCACTTCGCCGCAGAATCCCATGTCGACCGCAGCATCCACGGCGCAGCCGAATTCGTGAGCACCAACGCCTTGGGTACACAAGTGCTCCTCGATGCATCTCGCCACCGAAAGGTAGCCCGTTTCATGCATATTTCAACCGATGAGGTGGGAGGAAGTATGAACTCCGAGGAATGGCTCAAAGAAGATTCCCCATTGAAGCCGCGAAGCCCTTATGCCGCATCCAAGACGGCTGCAGAACATTTGGTACGTGCTGCAGGAGAAACTTTTGGCACAGACTTTGTAGTTACACGCACCAGCAATAACTACGGGCCTTTCCAGTTTCCTGAAAAGCTCCTTCCCTTGGCCATTTGCAATGCAATGGAGAATAAGCCAATACCCGTCTATGGTGACGGAATGCAGGTTCGGGACTGGATTCATGTCGAAGACAATTGCCGCGCTCTGATTGCAACACTTCGCGACGGTCGTGCAGGTCAGACTTACCACATTGGTGGTGGTTTTCCTCGCCCGAATCGATACGTGCTCGAAAGCATCCTCGCCCTCCTCGGTCGTCCCAAGTCTCTCCTTGCACCTACCAAAGACCGTCTCGGTCATGATCGCCGATACGCAGTCAACTTCGACAAAATCGCCCGAGAGCTGAACTGGCGACCATTGATTTCATTCCAGGATGGACTCCGTCAAACCATCCGTTGGTATCAAGAAAACCAGGATTGGGTGAAGGCCGTGCGCAGCTGTCAGTATTTGAACTACTACAAAGAGCAGTACGGCGAATCTCTGGCTAGCGCGAAAGCTGCCTGATGCATCTTCTGGAACTAATCCTGGTCTGTCTGGCTGCAGCGCTAAATCTTCGAGTTACTGGCGCTTCGCGTTTGTATGGGATTGTGCTAACGGTCTGGACCACGCTCAGTCTGTCCGCCCTGGCTGCAGACGCGATTCGGCTCTTTGAATGGCTCCCCGCAGTTCAATGGGTGAGGTCCTTGGGTTTCTTTTGGTTTCTGGCCTCAATTCCCATCTGCATGGCTCGGGCGATCCGGCGTCAGGCAGACCAACCCACAATGGATCCTCAACGGCGTCAAATCCTGAAGTCCGGAGCCGCTCTGGCGCTAACTCCGCTTTCGGGAATTGGCTTCGCCATTCACAAGGCAAATCAGGATGCAGCCGTCAGAGTGGTAGACATACCAATTCCTGGCATGCCTGCAGATTTGCGAGGCTTGAAGCTCCTCCATCTCAGTGATTTGCACGTCAGTAGTTTTTTCCCAATTGAAAGATTACGCCGTGTAGTAGACCAGGCAAACACCCTGAATCCAGACCTGGCCCTCATAACAGGAGACCTGATTACTTCTTACGGCGACCCCCTCGAAGAAACCATTCGGGAAATCTCTCGCCTACGGGCCTGCTCGGGCATCTGGGGTTGCCTCGGCAACCACGAAATAGTGGCCGGGGCCGAGGAAGAAGCAACACATCTCGGGCAACGTGCAGGCATTGAGTTTCTACGTTCGCAAAATCGGCGGCTTCATTTCGGAAAAGCAACTATCAACGTCGCAGGCGTTGATTATCAACGGAAAGGCCGTCCCTATCTTTCTCAAGCCAATCAGCTCATGCGGGAGGACGAGTTCAATGTTCTGCTCTCTCACAACCCGGACGTTTTTCAACAGGCCTCAAGCCAGCGCTGGGATCTCACGCTCGCAGGGCATACTCACGGCGGTCAGGTAAATCTCGAGTTTCTCCATCCAAGCCTGAATCCCGCTCTCTTTTATACTCCATTCATCTATGGCTTGTACAGTCAGGAAAAGTCATCGATGTACGTTACAAGTGGGCTCGGGACAGTAGGGATTCCGGCTCGGCTCGGTACTAAATCTGAAATCGCCTTGATACGTCTGGTGTAGCAGCATTGCACAGTTTAAGAATCGTTTTTGAGAGCGAATGCTTGTCCCGATCTTAAAGTCCTAGCGACTGTGCCAACTTTAAAACGAGACCGATATGCGACTCAGTGTCATAGAAGAAGATGTTTGGAAAACAAACTCCATTGACGGTCAAATAATGAATTGAAATGGTGGGCGCGCAGGGACTCGAACCCCGGACCTCCTGCGTGTGAAGCAGACTGATTTTCGCAAGTTGTTGATTACAGGACGAATATTTACGCAAGAAAAGTACGATTGCGCAACTAAAGTACGTCTCTGGGTGGGCTGTTGGGTGGGTAGTTTCTGCGTATCATCGCTTCCTTGGAAATCTTTGCTTGACCAATCTCTTGTTGCTCCCTGGACTGGGGCAACAACTGCTGAACTGGCTCTTGGATTTCAGGATTTGCCATTCCTGAGGTGACATTTCCGGACAATTCCTGACCTCGATTCCCCCGTCAAAGCAGCCACACTGCAATCATGAGTTGTAGGCTTCTCGCGCTGTTGTTGGGCATCATCCCCTCCGCAGTCCTTGCGCAGGGTGAACCCGATCCCGTGCAGCCAAGTTTTCAGTCCCGTTTTTGGTTTTCTACTTCTGTTCCGGAGGTCCGCAATAGCACGCGGCTGGGCGAGGGCGGATTCGATTTCAGCGAGGGCTTCAACGCCGGAAGACGGCGTTCGGGTGAGTACGTGGTTGGCATTCCAACCGGCGATGGGAACCGCCTCGTGTTTTCATATTTTGCAAATTCGTATAAAGGCAGTGGTGAGATTGACGAGTCGTTCGAGTTTTTCGGACAGTCCTTTGACATCGATTCTGCTCTTGAAACAAAGTTCAATGTCCGCAGTTTCCGGGCCACGTGGGACTATCTGTCCTGGCCCGCAGGAGCAACGAAGGACAATCGTTTCCGCTTCAAGACGCTTTGGGAATTACAGTATCTACGGGTTGGCGGAGAGGTCCGCACTCTCGACCTGGAAACGCCAATCAGCAGGTCGCAATCGAAGACCCTCCTCGTACCCACTTTTGGCATTGGCTTTGATTGGCGCCCGATGAAGAACCTGGAATGCAATAGCCGTTTATCGGGATTTGGGTTCATCAATAGTGGCCGCGTCTGGAACGGTGAAGCTCTGTGTTCCTTGCGCCTCAAAGGAGTTCGTGCTGTGTTCGGCTTGCGCCGTTTTGGGGCCAGCACGTCGCGCACGAGCGACCAATTCTTTAATATCCGCACGGGCGGGCCGACTTTCGGCCTCGAACGGCGGTTTTGAGCAACCCAGCCAGGAAAGTAATATCCCGGCACAACCCAATCGAAGGGAGACAAAGCAATATGAAGAATCGTGAAATCTTACGGGAAGGCCGCTTTGGCCAGCCGCTACGTCTTGGGGGACGTTGGATGAAGTTGGCACTCGCGGCGGCCGTTTGCGCGTTGAACCTGGCCACCGTGGAAGCGGCATGGGCAAACTCGGATGAAAAGTCCGTCCGCGAAGAACGGATCGCCGAAGTGCGAAGCCGGCTGAACCTAAGCGAGGAGCAAATGAAGCAGGTGCGACCGGTGCTGCAGGAAGCAGGTGAAGCGCAGCGTACGGTGCTAAAGAAATACGGCATCGATCTTGACGCCGAAAACAGCCCCATGCCCAAGCTGGGAATGCGGGATGGGCGCAAGATGCGTGGCGAACTGCAGAAGGTGCAAGCGGACACGATGATACGGCTAGAAGGCATTTTGACTCCGCAACAGCTCAAGGATTTCCAGACAATTCAGCAGGAACGGAGCGAAGCGATGCGCAAGCGCATCCGCGGGGGCATTTAGCCCGCCAGCCACCTTATTTCCCGAAGCTGCATCATGCGGGTGAGCGCAAGGCCAGCGTCACCCGCAATCCTCCTTCGGGCAAATTGTCGGCGTGAGCCGACCCACCGTGCACCCGCATGGCTTGCATAGCAATGGCCAGCCCCAGGCCCGCACCGCCGCTCTCCCGATCGCGTGCCTCTTCCACACGGAAAAACGGGTCAAAGATGCGGCCAATCAGCGCTGTTGGAACGCCTGGTCCGCGGTCAGTAACGGTAATGGCAACCTCTCCAGTGCGCCCATTCTTGGTCAACGAAACGGTCACTTCAGAGGCGGGAGGCGTGTAGCGGACTGCGTTGCGGATTACATTTTCCAGAGCGCCACGCAGCAGGTCGGGATTGCCCTCGGCAAATGCGCAGCATTCTCGAGCTATGACCACTCGCTTGTCTACTGCTTGGGCCTCAAAGTCCGCATCTTCTACTACCTCCTGCAAAAGGCTGCAAAGGTCCACCCGCTGGAGATTCGCGGGTTGGTCTTGCCCTTGCAAACGGCCAAGGGTGAGCAACTGCTGAACGAGGCTATCCAGCCGTTGGATTTCGCGTTCCATACGCGCGTGTTCCACTAGGCCGTCGCCCCGCTTCCGCTTCGCCAGTTCGAGCGCCAGAGAGAGTCTTGCTAAGGGAGAGCGCAACTCGTGGGAGATATCGGCCAGGAATCGCTGCTGCGAACGTAGTAAGTCATCGATGCGGGCCGCCATCTCGTCCAGGTCGCGCGCCAGCTCGCTGAATTCATCCTGGTGGCGGAATTCCTGGTGGCTGGCCAAGCGGAGGGATAGATCGCCTTGCGAATAGCTGCGCGCCGCAACCTGCAGCCGGCGTAGAGGCAGTAGGAAGCGCCGAGTCAGCCACCAGCACACTAGACCCGCCACCACAATAACCAGCACCAACCGCACCCCGAACGACCTGGCCGGAACCGGCACCATTGATAAGGGGAGCAGCAGCGGCACGCGCCAGACGATCACGAAGGTCTTGCCGGTCAAACTCTTTATGGGCCGCGCCAGGAGCACATCCATCTCCAAGGCCGTGTGTTCAACTCCGGAGGAATGCACCGCGCGATTCACTAGCGCACCTTGTCCGGCGGGCGGCCCTAGCCCACAAACCGGCTCGCCGTCCACGGAATAAAGCCAGGCGGGAATCCGGGTCTTGCGCGTAAATTCCGACAGCGTGGTGGTTCCCGCTCGCTCGCCGCCTGCCTCCAGTTGGTCCGCGGCCATCGCGCCTACAAAGACCATCCCCTGTTGGCCCACCGTACGCCAGGAGGCGAGCGCATCGGGGCGCAGCAAGACAATCCCGGCCGCGAGGGTTAGCAATAGCAAGACGGTTGCCAGCCAAAATGAGAGGAATACCCGAAGGAAGAGTTGCCCCAAAACTCAACCCCAGCCGTCTTGGCCAGAGTACACGTACAAATAACCCGAGCTGCGCACCGACTTGATTCGTTCCGTGTCCTTCAAACGAGGCCCCAGCTTTTTGCGCAAGCTGCTCACGTGGTTGTCGATGCTGCGATCCAGCGCGGAGAACTCGCGCTGCAGCACCTTCTTGAAAAGCTCTTCCCGCGGCACCACACGGCCGGCGCTACGAAGAAGAAGTTCCAGCGTGTCGTACTCCGCCGATGTCAACTCAACCACTGCTCCGTCGCGGCGCACCATGCGGGCCCGCCGATCGAGCGTGACGTCCCCCACGCTCAACAGCTCCGGGTCGACATGTGCGGGACGGCTGCGCCGGAGAATCGCGTGAATGCGCGCCAGCAGCTCGCGGGCGCTGAAGGGCTTGGCAAGGTAATCATCGGAGCCGATCTCGAGCCCAACAATGCGGTCTACTTCCATCCCCCTCGCGGTCAACATAATCACCGGGCATTGGCTTTGCGAGCGCAAATTCCGCAACACTTCAAAGCCGTTCATCCGAGGGAGCATGACGTCGAGGATCACGAGGTCGAATTTCTCGGAGAGCGCTCGCTGAAGTCCGCCTTCTCCGGTGTAGGAACATTCCGGGGCGAAACCCTCAGGAGAAAGGTATTCAATCAGCATCTCGCTGAGATCGCGGTCGTCGTCAATGATTAAAATTCGTCGCATGCGTTCGTACTGCCTTGGCGATTCGCAGCGCCCGGCGAGATGAAAGTCCGTCCTTCGATCACGATTTCGCAATCACCACTCGAAGGCGTCTTTGGGATAGCCGTTTCTTCATTGCTGCCAGCCGCCGCCCAAAGCCTTATAGAGTGCGATAGCCGCTAGCAATTCGTCTCGTTGTGCCTGGGACAACGACTGTTGGGCGCTAAAGTATTGCCGCTGCGTGTCCAGGACTTCAAGAAACGCCGTGACTCCGCCCCGGTAACGCGCCCAGGACAGCTGCTGCTGGTCAGCGAGTGTCTTCGTCAAGGCTTCCTGGTGAATTCTCGCCTCGCGCGTCTTCTCCACGCTGACAAGCGCGTCGGCCACCTCGCGGAATCCCTGTTGGCAGGCCTTTGCATACTGGAGCACTAATTGTTCCTTTTGCAATTTGGTCAATCGATAGTTGGCGCGCAAAATGCCGCCCGCGAAGATCGGTTGAACCAGGGAACCGCCGAGTGACCAGAATTGCGTTCCGCTCGCAAACAGTTCCTTGAGCGCGTTGCTGATCGAGCCGCCAGAAGCGGTTAGGCTCATCGTGGGGAACAAAGCCGCTTTCGCCACGCCGATCTGGGCGTTCGCCGCAATCAGCTGCTGTTCCGCCAGGCGGATGTCGGGCCGGCGCTCCAGCAGCGATGAAGGCAAACCTTCCGGCACCAGCGACGGAAAGTTTTGCTGCTGCAGAGTGCGCCCTCTCGGCACGTTGCCCGGGTTGCGGCCCAACAGGAAGTTGATGGTGTTCTCCTGGATGACAATCTGTTGTTCGATGAGCGGAATTGCACGCTTCGCGGTCTGCACCAGCGTCTCGGCTTGCCTGACCTCCACCAGAGTGGAAACGCCCCCCTTCTCGCGGATTTGGGTCAAGTCAAAAGACTCCTGGACCGTCAGCAAGTTTGCCTTCGCAATCACAAGTTCGTTATCGAGTTCGCGCAGGCCGATGTAACTTTGTGCCAGCGCCGTCACCAGGGATTGCAGGACCACATCGCGATTTTCTTTAGCGGCCAGGAAATTGGCGCGCGCCGCCCGCGTCTGGCTGCGCAGCTTACCCCATAGATCGATCTCCCAAGAGGCGCCGCCGGAGAGTGTGTATATCGTGGCGGCAGTCGCTCTGTCGCCCTGAATCAATACGTTGAGGTTGTTTATGCCCCGTTGGGGAGTGAATCCGACGTTGGCCTGCGGCAACAATTGGCCGCGCGCAATACGGACCTGCTCCTGGGCCTGGAGCATTCGGTTGGCGGCAATGAGAACTTCGAAGTTGTCACTCGTTGCGGTCCGGATCAATTCGGCCAGACTTTCGTCCTGAAAAACCTCGAACCAGCGAAGGTCGCCGAAACTTTGCGAACTGGAGGCGGCTGGGGCCGGAATTTGGACTTGGGGCCGCTGATACTTTGGACCCACGGCGCAGCCGCACATCAGGCAGGCGAAGGTGAAAACGAGAATACGCTTCATGCAGGGATATCCTTTGAGGCTGGACTGGGCAACGTATCGCGCCTCCGTTTGTCAACCAGCAGACCGATGGCGGTGTAGAGAACCGGAACAATAAAGACGCCCAGCACCGTCGCGGCGAGCATGCCGCCAAAGACTGCGGTGCCCATGGTGCGGCGCGCCGCCGCTCCGGCTCCGGAAGCGGTCAGCAGCGGCAACACCCCCAGAATGAAAGCGGCGGAGGTCATGAGGATCGGCCGGAACCGCAGTTGGGCCGCCTCTATAGCCGCCTCACGGACCGATCGTCCTTCTTGCTCGTGTTTGGTGCGCGCGAACTCCACGATCAAGATGGCATTTTTCGCGGCGAGCCCCATCAGCATCACGATGCCGATTTGCGCATACACGTCGTTGAAGGTGGGCACCCTTTGCACCACCAGCCGCAGCAGCAGCGCGGCGTAAGCGCCGAAGATGCCCAGCGGCAGGCCAAGCAGCACACAGAAAGGGATCGACCAGCTTTCATACTGGGCAGCGAGAAAAAGAAACACGAAGCCGATGCCCAAAGCCAGGATGAGCGCCTGGGACCCGCCGGCTATTTTTTCCTGGTAAGCGGTGCCGCTCCACTCGTACGCATAGCCGGCCGGGAGCACCCTACGGGCCAAGCCTTCCAGCGTCTCAATCGTTTGGCCTGTACTATAGCGCAGCGCGTTGGCCCCGCCGATTTCCGCTGTGCGGAACATGTTGTAGCGCTGAATCACATCCGGGCCCGTCTTTTTCCCAATACTGGCCACCGTGCTGAGCGGTACCATGTTGCCCTCGCCGCTGCGTGTGTAGAGGTTGAGAATCTGGTTCGGATTCTCGCGGTATTGCTCTTCCGCCTGGAGCATAACTTTGTAGGTCTTTCCGAACAAATTGAAGTCGTTCACCTGATAGCCACCCAGGTAGATTTGCAGCGTCTGGAAGATAGAATCGATGCGAATGCCGAGAGCTTTTGCTTTGTCGCGGTCGATATCAAGCTTTACCTGCGGAACGTCGGTGCGGTAGTTGCTGTAGGTATTGACTACTTCGGGCCTGGAACTGAGCTCGTCCAGGAACTGCTGGGAGACGACGTAGAGTTCGCGGGGGGTGTGACTTCCCCGGTCCTGGATTTCAAACTGGAATCCTCCGGACGCTCCGAGACCTGGAATTGGCGGAGGAGCGGCGACAACTGGTAGGGCTTCCGGATAGCTATCGAGAAGTTGACGGGCCTGGGCGACCAAGCTGGGCAGCTGCGTTTCCTTCGACTTGCGTTCTTCCCAGGGCTTGAGCACGACAATGAAGGTGACGCAGTTGGAGCTGTAAGTGCCGCTGATCAAATTGAGACCGCCAAAGGTGAGAACGTGCGCAACTCCAGGGATCTTCCGGAAGTCAGTTTCAGTGCGGCGGGCCAGAGCGTCGGTACGTTCGAGCGACGCGCCATCTGGTAGCGTCAGCACGGTGAAGAGGGCGCCTTGATCCTCAAACGGCACGAAACCGGTTGGGAGCAACTTGGCGATGCCACCGGAGGCGGCGGAAAGCGCCACTAGAATCACAATCCCGATGGCCAGACGGCGCACGAGAATCGAGACCACACCGACATATCCGCCGGTCACCCTGTCGAGCACTTTGCGGAAGCCCCGCACCAGCGCGCCGATGGGTCCGCCCATTTCCTGATGCGGTTTCAGGATCAAACAGCAGAGAGCCGGGGTGAGCGACAAAGCCACCAGCGCCGATAACAGGACAGCCACCGACAGAGTCAAGGCGAATTGGCGGTACAACTGGCCCGTGATTCCCGACATGAAGGCAACCGGGACAAACACCGCGCAAAGGACCAGCGCAATCGCCACAACAGGCCCTGAAACCTCCTCCATGGCGCGCACCGTAGCCTCGTACGGCGAGAGCCCGTGTTCAATGTGATGCTGCACCGCCTCGACGACAACAATGGCGTCGTCGACCACAATGCCGACCGCCAGTACGATGGCGAACAAGCTCAAGGTATTGATGGAGAAGCCCAGCGGCAGGAAGGCCGCGAAGGTACCGACGAGCGATATCGGCACGGCCAGCATGGGAATCAGAGTGGCGCGGAAACTGCCCAGGAACAAAAAGACGACCAGCAGCACCAGCAGGACCGCATCCCGCAAGGCCTCGAGCACACCGTCGATGGCGGCCCGGACAAACTTGGTGGTGTCGTAAGTGATGTCATACTTCACTCCGGCCGGCATTTGGGTGCCGAGTTGCGCCATGACTTGACGCAAGCGGTCCGCCGTCTCAATCGAATTCGCACCCGGTACCTGATACACAATGATCAACGACGAAGGAACGCCGTCGCGGCGTCCGAAATTGGAGTACGTCGCGGCGGCTAGTTCCGCGCGGGAGAGATCTCGCATTCGGACGATGGAGCCGTCCGGAAGCGTGCGCACGATCAGGTTTTCGAATTCCGGGGTCTTGGAAAGCCTTCCCTTGACGTCCAGTGTGTATTGAAACGGCAGACCTGGCGGAGCGGGTGGGGCGCCCAGAGTCCCTGCGGGGGCCAGCACGTTCTGGTCTTTCACCGCTTTCACCAGGTCGGTCGCGGTGAGGCCAAGGCGGGCGATCTTGTCGGGCTGAAGCCAGAGGCGCATGGCGTAATCGCGCTGGCCGCCGATGTTGGTGCGGCCAACGCCGGGGGTGCGGGTGATGGCGTCCACCAGGTTGATCGTTGCGTAGTTGCTTAAGTACGTATCGTCGTAGGAGCGGTCCGGCGAGTATACGCTGATGATCATCAGCATGTCGGGCGATTGCTTCCTGACCGTGACTCCGGCGTTCACGGCTTCGGCGGGCAGCTTGGCCAAGGCCTTCTTGACGCGGTTGTTGACATCCACATTGGCCAGGTCAATGCTGGTGCCCACGGCAAAGGTCACTTGCAGCGTGTAGCGCCCGTCGCTTGAGCTCTTGGAGCTCATGTAAATCATGTTCTCGGCGCCGTTGACCTCCTGCTCAATGGCCGTGGCGATCGATTGCTCGACCGTTTCCGCGCTGGCACCCGGGTAATTGATCTGGACGGAGACCGTGGGAGGAGCGATCGGCGGATATTGCGCCACGGGAAGGTTGAACATCGAGAGTCCGCCCGCGACCAGAATGACCAGCGAAACGACAATGGCGAAAACCGGCCGGTCGATGAAAAATCTGGCCACGACTAGGCTTCTCCACGGCGCGGCCGGCGGCTGACGATCCGTTCAATGAAGCAATAGAGCACCGGAATGAGAAAAACGCCGAGGCTGGTGGCGGCGGTCATTCCACCGAACACGGCGGTTCCCATGGTGCGGCGCGAGGCCGAGCCGGCGCCGGAGGCGATGACCAGGGGAACGACGCCGAGGATGAACGCGAACGAGGTCATCAGAATCGGACGGAACCGGAGCTTTGCTCCTTCAATCGCGGCTTCGCGCACGGGCATGCCTTCCTGTTCCTGCTTGTTGCGCGCGAATTCAACAATCAGGATGGCGTTCTTGGCCGCCAGCCCCATCAACATCACAATGCCGATCTGTGCGTAGACGTCGTTGACGAGGCCGCGCAACCCCAGTCCAGCGAGGGCGCCGAAAATTCCCAACGGCAGCCCCAGCATGACACCGAAGGGGATCGCCCAACTCTCGTATTGGGCGGCAAGGAAGAGGAAGACGAAGCCGAGGCCCATGCCGAGGATCAGCAATTGAGAGCTGCCGGCCTGCTTTTCCTGGAAGGCCGTGCCCGTCCACTCATAGCCGTATCCCCGAGGCAGGCTTTTGGCGGCCGCACGCTCCATCGCGGCAATGGTTTGACCGGTGCTATATCCGCCAGCAGGCGAGCTGTTGATCTCCGCGCTGCGAAACATGTTGTAGCGTTGAATGACATCGGGGCCGATCTTGCGTTCGATTCTCGCAAGCGCGCTTAAGGGCACCATGTCGCCACCAGAGTTTCGTACGAAGATGTTCCCGATCTGGTCCGGCGTGGCGCGGAACTGGGGCTCGGCCTGGATCACCACTTTGTAAGTGCGCCCATACAAGTTGAAGTCGTTCACTTCCAATCCGCCCAGGTAGACTTGCAAGGCCTGAAAGATGTCGCTCACCGCGATGCCGAGTTCCTTGGCTTTATCACGGTCCATATCCAATTTCAATTGCGGCATGTTTGCCCGGAAGCTGTTGTAGGGCGAGGAGACCTCTGGTGCCGCGGCCACTTCCGCCAGAAATTGTTGCGAGACTTCGTAGAGTTCGCCCGCCGTGCGGCCTCCACGGTCCTGCACTTCGAATTGCAGTCCGCCGGCGCTGCCCAGACCGGGAATGGGCGGCGGAACGGCGACAATCGACAGCGCTTCGGGGTATTTCGCAAAGTGGGCGCGGAGTTTCTCAATGACGCTCTTCGCTTGGGTGCCGGAGGTCTTGCGTTGCTCCCAGGGTTTCAGGATGACGATGAAGCTGACGTTATTCGAAGCGTAAGTACCCGTGAGTTGATTGAAGCCGCCTAGCGTAAGAACGTTCTGCACTCCTTCTGTGCGGAGGATCTCGGATTCGGCTCGTTTGGCCAATTCGGTGGTCCGCTCCAGGGAAGCGCCATCGGGCAGCGAGAGGACAGTGTAGAAATAGCCGAGGTCCTCGTCCAGGACAAATCCCGACGGCAGGAGCTTGGCCAGGCCGCCCGCTCCAAGGCTAAACAGGAGCAGCCCACAAAGACCGATCGCAAGGCGCCGCACGAGTCCTTGAACGATGCGAACGTAGCCGTTCGATAGCCTTCCGAAACCGCGATTGAAGCCACGAACCAATGCTCCGAGCGGCCCACGCGCCTCTTGCTGCGGTTTTAGAATCAGGCGGCAGAGTGCGGGGGTCAACGAAAGTGCGACCAGGGCCGAGAGCAGCACCGAAACGGAAAGCGTGAGCGCAAACTGCCGGTACAACTGGCCGGTAATGCCCCCCATGAAGGCCACCGGAACAAAAACCGCGCACAGCACGAGGGCTATCGCGACCACCGGACCCGAAACTTCTTTCATTGCCTGCTCGGTTGCATCGAGTGGCGAAAGTCCGTGCTCGATGTGATGCTGAACGGCTTCGACAACGACGATTGCGTCGTCCACCACAATACCCACGGCCAACACGATGGCGAACAGGGTCAGAGTGTTGATCGAGAAGCCCAATGGCACGAAGGCGGCGAAGGTCCCGATCAGGGAAACCGGCACGGCCAGCATGGGGATGAGAGTTGCGCGAAAGCTGCCGAGGAACAGAAATACCACCAGTAAAACCAACAGAATGGCGTCCCGCAGGGCATGAATCACTTCGTCGATGGCGGCGGAAACGAACTTCGTGGTGTCCAGTGCAACATCGTACTTGAGCCCCGGAGGCATGACGGCGCCCAGTTCCGTCATCAACTTCTTGAGCCGGGTTACTGTTTCGAGGCCATTCGCCCCGGGAAGCTGGTAGACATTGATCAGCGCTGAGGGGGCACCATCCCGGCGTCCGAAACTGCTATAGGTCTTGGCCGCAAGCTCCGTCCTGACGACATCGCGTGCCCGCAGGATGGATCCATCCGGCAACGTGCGGACCACAATATCGCCGAACTCCCGCTCCTTGGCCAGGCGGCCCTTGACGTCGATGGTGTATTGAAAGGAGACGCCGGCGCGGGAGGGTGGTTGGCCCACGGCACCGGCCGGCGTCAGCACATTCTGCTCCTGAATCGCACTCGAGATGTCAGTCGCGGAAAGGCCGAGCTGAGCCAGCCGGTCGGGACGAAGCCAGAAGCGCATGGCGTAGTCGCGCTGACCGACGATCATCGTGCTCCCCACGCCCGTGGTGCGCGCGATGGCATCGACAAGATTGATCGTCGCGTAATTGCTGATGAAGATATCGTCGTAAGAATTGTCGGGCGAATACACGCTGATCACCATCAGCATGTCAGGCGATTGCTTGGTCACCGTGACGCCCGCGTTCACCGCGTCGGCTGGCAGCTTGGGGATCGCCTGCTGGACGCGATTATTGATGTCCACGTTGGCCAGATCGATGTTGGTACCGACTTCGAAAACGACCTGCAATACATATCTGCCGTCGCTCGAACTCTTCGAACTCATATAGATCATGTGTTCGGCGCCGTTGATGACCTGTTCGATGTTGGAGGCAATCGAGCTTTCCACCGTTTCCGCGCTGGCTCCCGGAAAATTCACTTCCACCTGAATCATGGGCGGGGTGATTTGAGGAAATTGGGCAATGGGCAAGACACTGAGCGCCGCAATACCGGTGATCAGGATCACCAGGGAAACGACAACGGCGAATACAGGGCGGTGGATGAAGAAGTGGGCCATTGGCTTACTTCTTTTCTGCTTCGACCGAAATTGCAGCTTCGGAAGGCTGCACAGGTTTTCCGGGCCGGGCTTTTTGCTGGCCTTCGACGACGATTCGCTCCCCGGCTTTGAGGCCCTGCGTCACAATGACAGAGCTCTCGAACTGCGGCCCCAGCACCACCGTGCGCTGCGAGACCAGATTGTCCTCGCCGATCACGAGTACGGCGCTTCCCCCTTGCTGCTCGATCACCGTCTTCTGCGGGATAAGCAGCGCGTTCTCGGCCTTACCGACCATCAAACGCACCCGCCCGAAGCCGTTTGGACGCAGGAGCCCATCCGGATTGGGAAAGCTCATCAAGATCGTAAGCGTTCCCGTCTTCTGATCGATCGCGCTGTCCGCCATCTTGAACTGGCCCTTGAAGGGGTAAACAGTGTTGTCCGCGAGAATCATTTCCGCCTCCAGATGTTGTGCCGCCGGAAGCCGGTTTTGGACCCCGGGATTTCGCCGCCGGACGGTAAGGTAAGCGGTTTCCGGGATCCCGAAGCTAACCTGAATCGGATTGATAGCCGAAAGCGTGTTCAGCACTGTCGCGCCGCCACGGCTGAGCAGCGCTCCTGGGTAGACTTTGGTCCTGCCAATCAAGCCGCTCATCGGGGCCCTTATGACGCCGTAAGAGAGATTCAACTCCGCTTGCGTCAGTGCGGCCTTGGCTGATTCGACGTCCGCTTTGCCCAGTTCGACCTGCGCTTTGGTGTTGACCACCTGGTTCTGGAGCCGGGCATCCGAGGCCTCAACGTTTGCCTGATTTACGCTCACGGACGCCAGGGCACCGTCCAACTCTTGCTGCGGCACCGCTCGCTGTTCGACGAGAGGTCTAAGTCGAGCCACGTCCCGTTGAGACTTGGTGAGAAGAGCTTTCTGCTGTGCCAATTCCGCCTGCGCCATGCGGACACCAACTTGCGCTCGCGCTTGGTCCAACGCGCTCTCGGCTTTGTTCAAGGCTGCTTTGGCGGAGTCCACTTTAGCCTGGTATTCGGCTTGGTCGATCACGTACAGGACCTGACCCTTCTGCACCGGTTGGCCGTCCGTGAAGTTCATTTCTTTCAGGACACCTTCGACGCGCGCAACGATATCGACCGATGCCGCCGGCTGAATCTGGCCCACGAATTCGCCATAAATTGGCACGGTTTTCTGCATCACCCTCGCCGCAACCACGGCCGGTGGGGGGCCGGACTGCGCGTCCATCCCCGGCCGCCCGCTGTTATTGCAGCCCGTTGTACTGAGCGCCGCAAGGGAAAGCGCCGTGGCCAGCCAGAGTTCGCGTGGTGTCATTGGTGTCATCGCAGCCGGCGCTCAATTTCGCTGGTAGTCGAAACTCTCGACCTTGATCTCCAGACCTTTCCGCTCGGATTTGATAATCGCGCGGGCGACATAGTTGGGGCCGCCGGGCAGATTCCGGTAGTCAGCCGTGATGCTCACCGGAGCGCCATCGAGTTCCGTCCGTGCTTCCATCCGCACGGGCGCTTTCGCGACAGCATCAAGCGTCCAGATGAAAGAGTCTCCGCCCTTGACGAAATCCATGGCCTGAATGCGGACCTGGTTGCCGCTCCCGCCCTGGCCTTTCCAGAATTCCGCCTTCTCTGAGAGCTTCTCGAGGTTGCCCGGAGTCGGCGCCATATAGCGCTGCGCAAGACTCATCAAGCGCTCGATGTAGTCGACCATTTCCTCGCGCTTCTGCGCTGCCACTTTGCCGCGCAAGCCGCGAGCCTTGGGCGTCTCGGCTGCCACGGGAGTCAGAGGCGTTCGTTGGAGCTTGCCATCCAGGTCGAAGCGCACCTGGTCCAGCTTGACCGACCTGACGTCGCCATTCAGGCGAACTTCGCTTCGCTGTTTGAAACTGTACTGGCGAAGTTGGGCTGCATTCTCCATCATCGCTTTACCAAATTGTTGGGTAGTAGGCGCTTGCGCCTCGATGGAAGAGCTGCTGCTGATTACGCAGGCCAGTGCCCACAGAAGGAGTCGTAAGAATACCGGAAAACTTTTCATTCTTTCCCAAACCTCTCAATGTCCAACCGTTCGATCGTAACCGGACGGGATTCTTGTGTGGCTCAAGAAATCTCAAGTTTTGTCAGAGTGGCGGCAGGGAAAGGCGGGGAATCACTCCGGATTGCGAACCACGCGCTCGATAGCGGTGGGCAGCAGTTCGGTTGTGCCGGCGACAGTGCCGCCTCTCTTCACTTCCAGGATTCGCCAATGCACGGCCGACACTTCTTGACAATTCCAGTAATTCCAACGCGGTTTGCCGTGCCACTCTATGGCCATGAGGCACTACCTAGTTTTACCCATCATGGCCGCTTTCGCGACTTCCCTGCTCGCAAACGATGTGGTTTTTTCCAAAGATGTAGCCCCAATCCTTTACCGGAACTGCACGGGCTGCCACCGCCCTGGTGAGGCAGCCCCGTTTTCGCTGATTAGCTATGAGGATGCGGCCAAGCGCGGACGATTGATTCGTTCTGTGGTGGAGAACCGGCAGATGCCGCCATGGAAGGCCGATGCCAGCACCCACGCCTTCCAAGATGAGCGGCGTCTTACGGACGCGCAAATTGGAGTCATCCGGAATTGGGTAGAGGTTGGCATGCCCGAAGGGAACCCAGAGGACACGCCTTCGCTGCCGGAGTTCCCCGCAGGCTGGCAGTTGGGTCAGCCCGATCTGATTGTGGAGATGCCAGAGGGCTTTACGGTGCCAGCCGACGGCCCCGACATCTACCGCAACTTCGTAATTCCGATCGCGCTGCCGGAAGATAAATGGATCCGAGCCATTGAGCTGCGGCCTTCGGCGAGGCCGATATTTCACCATGTGCTTTACATGGCGGACGCGAGCGACGCCTCCCGGCGCGCCGACGCGGCCGATCCACTGCCCGGTTGGAGCGGAACCATGGGCGCATTTTTTGTTTCCGGTGGTGGATCGCTCGGGGGTTGGGCCGCGGGCGCACAACCTCATCTTCTGCGGGACGGGCTGGCGATGCCCTTCCGCAAGGGCTCGGACTTAGTGCTGCAATGCCACTTCCACCCCGTCGGCGTTGAAATGACTGAAAAAGCCGTCGTGGGCCTATACTTTGCCGACAGTGCTCCGGAACGTGAGTTGGTCAGCATTCGACTGCCGCCCCTCTTCGGACGATTCTCCGGTCTGGACATTCCACCGGGCGAAGCAGATTACCGCAAATCGGACGAATTCGTGCTTCCGGTTGACGTCGAAGGAGTTTCCATCGCTCCTCACGCTCACTACATTGGAAAAACAATGAAAATGACCGCCATTCGGCCCGATGGAGTTGTTGAGACGCTCTTATCGATTGGGGATTGGGACTTTGCCTGGCAGGACCAGTATTACTTTAAGGAGCTCGTGTCGCTGCCCCGTGGCACTAAGATTCGAGCCGAGGTGAGTTGGGACAATTCCTCCGCCAATCCGAGAAATCCCTCCAACCCACCAGTGCGCGTAACGTGGGGAGAAGAATCCAAAGATGAAATGGGGAGCATCGCGCTGCGGGTTGTGGCCCGGAACGAAGCGGATAGGCCTCAATTGGAAACCGCAGTTCAGCGGCATCTCATGCGTGCCTTCATGGGAGGCAACCGATGAACGCGCGGGCTGTTGTCGCCAGGGGGCTTTGCCTCCTGGCCTCCCTCCTCGTCATACAGGCTGGCCTTGCTTGGGCTCCCCTCGCCACAGTGTACTTTTTTATCCAGCCGGACTGCCCAATTTCGAATTTCTATGCGCCGGAGATCAAGCGGATCTGTAGCGATCAACCCGTAGTCTGCGAACTGGTCTACGTCGACCCAGCGTTGAGCGACCAAGCTGTCGACGAACACGCGGTCCGCTATGGCTTAGGCCATCTGCGCCGCACGGTGGACCGGGAGCGCGAACTGATCCGCGAACTCGCGCCGAAAGTTACGCCGGAAGTGGTGGTCGTCGACAAGAACCGGGCCGTACGGTATCGCGGTCGCATTGATGACCGTTATCCATCCATCGGAAAGAAGCGGCAGGTTGTCACGACTCACGAGCTGCACGACGCCCTCGTCGCGCTTGCCGCTGGCCGACCGGTCGCCGTCACCGAAACAAAGGCGGTGGGATGTTCCATTGGCGACCTGCTGCGGATCCAACCAGAATAGTAAGCGGCTCGGCCGAACGGTCCGCTCTGGCCGGACGCGCGGCGACCCAAGGTGAGGCGCTACAAATGCTTCGAAACTCTAACACTCGGATATGCAAGGAGCAATCAACATGCAAGGAGCAACTAAAATGAGCGGCATGAAATCCAAACTTCTACTGGTTTTGGCATTTGCAGGCATCCTCTTCGCCCAGCCAGACGGGAATCAGATTCTCGGGATCTGGAATACCGACGATGGCGATTCCAAGATCGAGATCGTCAAATGCGGCGATAACTACTGCGGTTCGATCGTGTCGATGAAAACTCCTCGGAACGACGAGCGCAATGCCAACGCTTCATTGCGGAACCGTCCCCTGGTTGGCGTGCAAGTGCTCACGGGCTTCAAATATGCCGGCTCGAACTCGTGGACCGGAGGCACTCTGTATGCCCCAAAGCGCGGCAATGCAATGTCGGCGAAGCTCAAGCTAAGCACTCAGGACTCGCTAGAAATCACGGTTTCAGCTGGCCTCGCCAGTAGGAAGGTGACTTGGACCCGGGACAAGTAGCGTGGCAATCTGGTCAGGGATGTAAAGCCGATCCCTCCAAGTGAATCAGGGCATTTCCAGCCAGCCGTTATCAAGGAGCAGTGGATCCGGGAGCCGTCGGTTGTGGATCGCCGCCGCCATGGTAGGGTCGCTGACGACCTCGGTATCGCCCGCGCTTGCACAGAAGGTGCCTAGACCAAGGGCTGGCGGCGTGGGAGACTGGCGCAGGATCGGGACGTGGACCGCCGATCTTGTCGCTGACCACGACTCGATCACCGTAAGGGGCCCGTTCGACGATTTTCGGCGCGTCAAACTCCAGGTCACCGGGGCGGACCTACAGATTCACCATCTGGTGATCGCCTATGACACGGGCACATCAGAGGAACTGGAAGTACGCGAGTTCATCCGGGAGGGCGGAGAAACCCGCGCTACCGATCTGAGGGGAAATGGCCGCCGGAGCGTCCGGCGGGTCGACGTGTGGTAAAAGACCAAAGGCATTCTGAAGGGTAAGGCTACCATTGCCCTTCTGGGCAGGAAGTAGCGTCCCCCTTTATTTATTCGGCGGCGGGCTTCGCTGGCAGACCGATCTGCACCTCAAGTCCGCCACCTTCTGCGTCAAAGGCCTTTACCCAGCCGCCGTGCGCCAGCACTGCCTGGCTTGTGATGGCGAGGCCGAGCCCTGATCCCGAGTGGGAATCGCGCGTTTCCGGAACCCGGTAGAAGACCTCGAACATCCGATTTAATTCTGGCGCCGGAACCCCAGGACCGTGATCGCGCACGCGAATCAGAACTGTTTTCCCGTCTGGCTGACTCTCCACAAAAATCGAAACCGCGGTGCCTTCGGCGGTGTAGCGCACCGCATTGCGAACAACGTTCTCAATCGCGCTTCGCAATAACTCACTCGTGCCGATTACGGTGGCGGTGCCATTAACTTCTAGCCGCACCGAACGGTTGACGCTACCCGCTTCGAAGTCCGCATCGTCCGCAATGCTGGTCACCAAAGTAACGAGGTCGACTTCCTCGGTGAGCGAAGGGCCAGTCCCGCCGGTGATGCGCGCCAGAGTCAGCAACTGCTCAATCAGCCGGTTCAGTTGTTCGGTTTCGCGCTCGATGCGGTCCATTGCCGGCATTGCCTCTGGATTGGCCTTCCGACGCGCTATACCCAAGGCGAGGCTTAGGCGCGTCAGCGGCGATCGTAGTTCGTGAGAGATGTCCCAGAGCAGACGCTGTTTGGCATGCACCAGGGATTCGATACGCGCCGCCATCGCGTTGAAGTCGCGGCCCAACTCAGAGAACTCGTCGCGGCGCTCCAGTATTTTGGGGTTCTCCACCCGTGCGCTCAAATCGCCATCGGCAAGACTTCGGGCCGCCTCGCAAACACTGATAACCGGCGAAGTTAAGGCCCGCGCGATGCAGTAACAGACCACGGAAAGCACCAACAATGCCGCTATCGTGCCCCAGATCCAACCCCGCCCAAAGACCGGGATCACACTTCTCTCCCCGCGCGGGATTGCGAGCACCACTCGGTAGGGGGTTCCGCCGGGTCCTATGACAGAGGTAGCAACCAGCGTTTGTCCGAATGAGATCCGAACCTCCACCTCATTGCCATTGCCGGGATATCCCGCCAACCGCTGCGCGCCGCGAGGAAGCGGGAAGCCGCTGAGGTCCTTTCCCGACGCGTTGAAAAGGTGTAACTGCACACCCTTCTGGCGAACGACGCGCTCTACATAGCGTCGAAGGCCGGTCTGCCCTTCTAATTCAAAAGCCGCCGCTGCGCCGGCTCCATACGGCTCCAGCGAGATGTTTTCCAGCACCGGCGTCCAACGGAGTCCTACGATCTCCGGATCGAAGACCTGCACGGTGACAACCAGGACAGACACCATCGCGAACAACGTCAGCCAGAACCAGACGAAGACCTTGAGGAACAGAGGACTACGCGTCATGCGCGTCAATTTCAATCGTGTCACTGCTAACGCTCGCGCAATCTGTGGGAAGTAAGGCTGGTAGTGGCGTAGATATACCCTGCGCCACGGATCGTTTTGATGCGGTCGGTATTCGTGGCATCGGGACCGAGCTTTCGCCGCAGCGAACTGATGTGGTTGTCGATGCTACGGTCGAAAACGGAGAAAGGCCGGCCGAGCGCGTGGCGGACGAGGTCTTCGCGTGTCACGGTTTCCCCGGCCGACGTCAGAAGAACCCGCAGCACATCGAACTCGACGGTGGTGAGATCGACAGGCTGGCCCTTAACCTTCACCTCACGCGAGTGAGGGTCGAGACGAAGATCCCCCACCTCCAGCACCCCAGAAGGCTCGGATGCCAATTCCACCGGCACGGGTTTCGCGCGCCGTAGAATGGCCTGGATGCGGGCGACCAACTCGCGTTCATTAAACGGCTTGGGAAGATAGTCGTCGGCCCCCATCTGCAAACCGGTCACACGATCTACCGGGTCGCCGCGAGCGGTAAGCATCAATACCGGTACCTGAGACTGTGGTCGGATGCGCATCAGCACTTCGAAACCGCTCATGCGCGGCAGCATCACGTCCAGCACGACAAGCGCGTAGTCTCCCGTCAACGCTCTCGCTACTCCCCCCTCGCCGTCGTGCACCGTGTCCACCTCGAAGCCATCCGCTCGCAGGCACTCCTCGAGGAGCTCCGTCAAAGGCACGTCGTCATCGATGACAAGGATACGGTCCATTGGATTCGTCACTATGGTACCGCCAACGGACCTGGCGGCAATCTCATGATTCGTCATCGCGGTACAAGATTCCGTGGAAATTCTTGAGACTCGTCGTTCCCCTTGCGGCTGCAGATCGATCCTATCATCGCGCTCCGGTCGACACCATTGCGGAAACGCCTTGGCCATGGAGAACCACGGCCCGACGGCTCCCTTGGTGAGGCCAAGCCCGACAAATCTTCAGAGTTACTGACATCGAAAATCGCTTCTTACCCTTAGGCTGGGTTCGTTGGACTGCGACGGATCTCCCCGAAAGAACGAGAAAAGTAGTCGAATTCTCCTTGCTGGATCAGCGCGCGGAACTTATCGGCAGAAAGTGAGGCCCCGCTGGGAGCACCTCTTCCAACCCACAACAGAGAGGTATAAAGAATGATTTCAATAGCAAAAAAGCTTGCGACGGCCCTGTGCTTCACCTTGGCCGTTTCGATGGAAGCAGTTGCAGATGATCACCAAATCAACAGGCCCGACCGCGGTAACAACGAGCGGCCGGCCATCGTATCCGCCTATCTCGGCGGATTGGGCGAAGCGATTCCTCCCGGATCCTTAGCGTCCGTCTCGGGCTGTCCGCAGGCGCCGACGGACGACGGCATGCCCATTGATTTGAATGTACAGATCGATGCAGCCTCGTTACGTCCGGAGCATTTCCGGGTCGTCAACCGCGCCGGAGGCATATCGACGCCCAACTGCGCCACTCTCCGCCCCGCCAACGAGCCTAACGAACTTACAACCATCCTGCTCACTGGTCCATTCGTTCCCTTGGCCGTCGGGATGGCCAATCCCATGCCCAATCCCGCGGACTTCCCCGCTTATGTTTTGATCACGGGTCCCGTTAAGGATGTGAAAGGCAACCTTCTGACCGGCCTGGTTTCTCCGCCTGTTACGATCGGCCCCCAGTCCGGACCTTCCCTCGTTCGTGCGAAAGCCTTCATCAAACCCGAGCGTCCTGCTGGGACTTCGCCGCTGTCCATCCAATTGGTCTGGAATGGCGGCGTGACCGGACCCCAAAATGCCGAACTTGGCCCCAATCAACTAAATGCCATCCGCATCATCGACCGCAAGGGCAGGGCCCATACACCCATCGCCTTCGACGATCTGGGCGATGGCGACAATTTCATTGAACTTTTCATCCCCACCGGAATTGTGCCGGAGCGTATTGAAGTGCGTGCCGGTGCCTTTTTCGACCCCATGAACTTTCCCAACTTCGCTACCGCGATCCAGGTGACCTGGCCGGATCTTGGGCGATTGCTGGAACTTCTGGAGCAGTGATCGATATTCACTGCTCCACACGATGGAAGCACGGATCACCGGCGGGTCTCTAGAGAAGTAGTGGAGTCCTGTCGGTCGATCGGCTCGACAAACCCAAGGAGACAAACATGAACAATCGATACGTTTTAGTGGCATTCCTGTTTGCGGTAGCGGCCATGGCCCAAAACGTGGAATACAGCTTCGATCAAAACATAGACTTCACGCAGTATCGGACTTACCGCTGGGAGGCGCATCCCGGAACCAAAGAACTGGACGAACTGACGAAAACGAGGCTGAGTGCGGCATTGAACACGGAATTGGCCAAAAAGGGCCTCACCCAGGCGGGTACGGGGGATGCCGATCTTGTGCTGGTCTACCAGATTGCTATCCGGACCGAAAAGGAGATCACGTTTTTCGACACCGGATGGGGCTACGGTCCCGGATGGCGCCGGGGTTGGTACGGTGCCCGCAGCGGATCGACGGTCTCCACAACGAACACGATTCAAGTCGGTTCCCTCGTTCTGGACATGTTCGATGCCAAAAAGAAGCAGCTTGTTTGGCGCGCTGTTGCCTCGAAGGCAATCGACGAAGGGGTCAAACCCGAACAACGGGAGAAGAACGCGGCCAAGGCAGCACAAAAGCTGCTGAAGAACTTTCCGCCGAAGAAGAAGTAGCACTCTTGGGGAAGTTCGGCAGCACTTCGTCACGCTCCAAACGGCTGTGTGATTGTGCTGCGCTGACAACCCGGTGACCGCGCACTCACAATGCGCGCGAATGGGTGGGTAAAGAGGGACTTGGCTGGCGTGCAAGACCTCCCGCAGAACCGCGATGACGCCTTGAAGAGCTTTGCGGAATGTATCTTTGGAAGTCCAGCCAAGAAAACCTCGCACAGCGGATGACTAATCCGCAGTGCGTTTTTCGTGCGATCGCCGAAAAAGGGCACAATCCGAAGCGCTTGCTTTCATACACCGGATTGAAAGCGGGAGTTCTCTCCGATCCGGACTTCCAGATCCGGCTACCACCCCGTCAAATCGGATTGAGTACCCTAGCGTTGACACGTCCTCGTTCGGCAAAGTCGGATTGCCGATAATTCGCTGGTACGTTAGGTACGCTGCTTCAGTCGAAACGACGACTCCCTCTAATAGCGTGAACTGATCCTCGTCCGCCTGGATTGCGCCAGATGCCAAGGCATCAGAATGGAAGATCGGTTCGACGCAGATTAAATTGGGTTACCCGAAGGCCAGCCGCTTTCGCGCCGTTTTCTTGAATCGCCGAGTGACCGCAGTTTCGATTGCGAGGGCAGTCTTGTCGGTATCAGACAAAGCCGCAAGCCGTTGCTCCAGCCCTGCGAAAGACTCTTGATAGGCATCCGGGCTGTCCGGCGTGGCTGCTGAACTCAACCTATACGTACCCGGAGCTTCAATTCGGCTATATCCTCAATCACTTCGTCATCTTCAACAGCCGGAGCCAAGTCTGACGATTCGGAGGGAGGGCTAGTACTGGCCGCCACCAACTGAATCGGGCCCGCCCGGTCCGGCTACTCGGAACTGTTCAAATGACGTCTAGACAGGTCCAAGGCGAAGTTGCGCTTCGCGGATCTCGAATCGCGCCAGGTAGCGATTCTTGGCTGGGACAACCCACGTTTGACCTCCTGTCTTCGACCTCCTGCGCGAATCAGTCGAAAATGGCCACATTGTTCAACGAAATCAACAGATTGCGTTGGGTGGGCTGTTGGGTGGGCTGTTTTGGGAAATTAAATCAATGCGCCGCCTGTGGCTAACCCATTGTGAAACAGGCAGTTACCGTCGGAACGAGTAGGCTTGAGGAGCTGCTTTTGACGGGGTACCAGTACTCGACTGGGTGGGTAGTTTGGCGGGGAGGAGGGCGGCGAATGCCGCTAAGTGCTTGATTCTAATGGTGGGCGCGCAGGGACTCGAACCCCGGACCTCCTGCGTGTGAAGCAGGCGCTCTAACCAGCTGAGCTACGCGCCCTAAATGGGGAAAGGCCGAAACCTTGAGTATACCAAGGCTTCAGCCCTTTTTGCTATTCCGTTTTGCCAGGCAAAGGCTTGCGCTGAATCCACGACCGCCGGTCATAGCGTGCGTCTACAGCTACATCAAAAAAGCCGTAAACCATCTCTTCCCAACTCTGCTCGCCCCAACGCACTTCAGCCTTCGGATCCGGGTTGTACGGATTGTTTGGGGAGTTATCGAAAACCCCCACCACCTCAATCTTCATCCCGCGCTTGAGATCTAGCGGCTTTGCCAGCTGATAGCTCAATTGCCAGTTAAAGTCATACTTGTTCACCTTAAGCATCGGTTCCCGCTTCTCGCCGTCCACCAGATAATACTCAAAGGCTTTACCGCGCAGATGCATGTGCGGGAAGAAGCTCAGCAGCGTCGCGTCATTCGGTATCGTCAAAGACCCGCTCACCCGATAATTTGGATCACCGGGTGGAATCACGAAAGCTTCATCACCTGCGATCAGTGACATGATTCGTTGTTCAGGTGCTTGTTTGGCAAACACCATCCCAATCTTGGTCATGTCCTCGCTATCCTTCTTGGTTGACGTATAGTGCATCTGCATCACCAGATCAGCTCCGGCGGGGATCAGCTTCGCCTGATTTGGCTTCCAGATATCCGGCAAATTTCCAGGCGTATAGGTATGCAAAATTTCATTCCCACCACCACCAACGTCTATCCGCCGGGCAGATCCCTTACGATCCGGCACATAAGGAACATAAGGCTGGGCTTCCCGCAGCCACTTTGATTTGGGGTCGCGAATGAAAATCACAGCATGATGCACCACCGTGCGATCGGTCGGGCGTGCCTCCACCATATTCACCCACTTGTCTTCGGTAAAACCCGTTGGGATAACGATGTACTGATAGTCGATCTTCGAGCCCGCAGGCACAGAAACCGGCTTCTGCATTCCCACCACCACATCGGGTGTTGAAATATTCCAGCCTTCCAAAAATTCCTTCGCTGCCTTCTTCACCTTCTTGTCACCGGCAGGAGCGCCCGCATCCACCCAGGCACTGATCGTCTCGATTTCCTTTTGTGACATCGAACGATCATTTCCAAAATGCCCAATTCCCGCCTCGGCAAACCACGGCGGCATCTTGCGAGTAGATACAGAGTTCTTGATCGCCTTCGCCCATGGCCGCACCTGCTCAAAATTCATCAGTGGCATCGGACCAATTTCTCCCGCGCGATGACAGTTTTGGCAGCGCTCCATCAGGATCGGTTCCACCTCTGCGTAATACGTCGGGCCACCCTTTGGCGCGGCGCACATTAGCCCCGAACCCAAAACAAGCGCAATAGTGAATATCTTCAAGCAAAAGCTCCTTATTTCATCAACTCAGCCACTCGGCCCATCAACAACTTCGCTGCATCCGGGGCCGCAACCATCTCATCGACAGCAACCAGCTTTCCCATTCGGATCACAAATCGACCCTCCTCAGAAATTCCTGCTGGCAGCGCCGGCCATCCACGTTTGGCTAGCAGGGCCATAAATCGATCCACTCCCGGTAGGGGGTCGGTCAGGGTTCCAGCACTACCGGCAACACCTTCCGGGAAAATACCAATAGGCCGCTCCAGCTTGTCTGCTGCCCTCAAGATGCCCTTCAAGGTAGACGCAGTATATGCAGGATTGTTCCCGGCAAAACTGACAGGAAAACAACTCAACGCATGTGCCACTCGCGGCAACAAAATGTCACCAGGGGAAGGGAACTTCCAGGGGCCCACCTTCAGCGGAGGCCAGTTCGCAGTCACCATCCAGTGCACCGGCGGATCGACTTGCCGCCCATAGCGCTCCGCCACAATTTGAGTCAGCGCACTCGCCACATGAATAATCCAGAGGCCCTTACGCTGATAGTGATTTGCAACCAGCACAAACCGGGGACTCTCTGGCAAATTCTCAAGGCCCAGCAACTGCGGCCCAGGTACCATCTTCGCAACAATCTTGCCTGAAAAGTCATCCACATTCCGCCGTGTGCCATTTACAACATGCGGCCACAAACTATAAACCTGATCCCACGGCACCGGATACTGAATCATCCCGGCAGCCTCTTGATGGTTGGTCCGGCAACCCCATCCGGAAACAGCGGCTTCTCAACCGTAGCCTGCCACTTACCCTCACCATCGAGTGCCCTCACTTCGACAAACTCAGCCCCTGCAGGAATCGTCAATTCGCCCTTCCAGCGGGTCAGTGTGTAAGGAGAGAATTGCGCCTCGGTTTCCGCTGGGACCCAAATACCATTATTCGCTCTGATTTCAACCCGCTGCACTCCGCGCATTCCGGCAAAACTCACTCCGCCCACCTTGGCCCGTTCTCCATCCCGAACGATCCTGTCTACATAGCTCGCGGTGTGAATCAGAGGCTCCTTCGTGAATCCAAGCTTCGGCCATGTTCCAAAATAAGGCACACTGCTAAAGCGAATCTCATCGATCCATTTGATGCTCTTGAAACCGTAATAGCGCGGCGTCAGCATCCGAATTGGAAAACCATGATTCCGGTTCAAAGTATCTCCGTTCATCCCCAAAGCAAAGAGCGGCTCACCCGAGAAGGCATAAGGAATCTTTACGCTGTCTCCATGTCCGTCCAGGCCAATCACTGCCATCTCGATTGCCTGAGAGGACACCTCAGTTGCCTTCACCAGTTGCTCCAATCGAATCCCAGACCACGCCGCCGTGCCCATCAAATCGCTCTTCAATGTATTGCTAACGCAACGCATCGTCATGAAGCGCTCCTGCCTCGGCAGGCTCAGCAGTTCCGCGTACGAAAACTCGCGAATCAGCCGGTCATCCATACGAATCTTGAGGCGCCAGGTCTTGGGGTCCACCACCGGGTCTACCGTGTTCTTGCTCATTACGTAGAACTCACGAACGCTCGTCACCGGCTTTCGCACGAGTCCCTTGCCCCACTCGATTCGATCGGGGGGCACGCTCCAGCGAAATAGGGGAACTGGCTCAACAGCTTTAGCTGCCAGCCGTTCATTCCGCCACCAAGCTTCAACTGCAACCAAAATCGTTCCCGACGACATAGCAACAGAAGTCAGGAATTCTCTTCGCGCACTAATCTGCTCAACCGGCTTCCAGAGCAACACAGCCACACCCGGAATCAGGAAGCTTAACACCCCAACGACGTTTGAATAATCAAGCGCCCAACTCAAGACACCCACAAACAGAATGGCAAACCACGGCGAGCCAAGCATCAACGGCAACCACATCACAAAACCCAAAGTGGCTAGTCCGCCAGTTGCCGCAAACGGCTTCGCCCACGTCCCCATAACCTCCAGCACGGGCACGGCCCAGGCCGAAGGAGTCCGCGCCATAATCCACTCCGCGATCACATCAGTCAACACTTGAAAACCGAGGGCATAGCTGAAAACAAAATGAACGATCAAGCCAATCAGCGTCGCCAGCGAAGATTTCGAGATGCTCTGTTTCCACTTCATCTTGCCCACCACGCAGAGGCAATGGCTCTGCCTGTAATCCAGTACTTCTCAGCTGAAGATACTACCGCCCGCCGTTCAAACACGTCGTAATTGGACCGCTCAATCTCTCTCAGAATCGCTGAGTAAACCTTTGCTGCAATTTCAACGGCAAATCGTCCTTCAGGCTTCAACATCTGTACTCCCGGCATTGCACTCGAATAATAGCTGCGAGCCCGCTCGGCCTCAAACTTCATCAGATCGCGAAACGCCAGCGTGCGTTTTCTCGCCACAAGCTCTTCTTCGCTGACTCCAAACCGGTCCATATCTTCTTTCGGAAAATAGATCCGCCCCAACTCCAGATCTGTCCCCACATCCCGCAAAATATTCGTCAACTGCATGGCTATCCCTAACTCAACTGCATACTGCTTTCCACGGCCCTCAAGCGCCGGGCTCGTAAACCCGATCACATGACACATCATCAACCCGACACAACTCGCCACTCGGTAACAAAAAAGCCGCAGGTCCTCATAGGTGGCATACCGGTGTTGCTCAAGATCCATCCGGCATCCTTCGATCAATTCAAGTGGATACTCCGAAGGAATCGAACACTCTTTCACCACATGCAGAAACAAGCGCAGGATCGGGTTCGAAACACTTCCACCCTGCAATCCAAACCGCAGCTCGGCTTCCCACTGATTCAACCCGGATTCACCGATCTCGCGAGTGGGCGCTTCGTCTACCAGGTCATCCGTCGTCCGGCAAAACCAATAGACAGCATAAGCCCGTCGAGCAAGTTCTTTGGGAAAGAACCGGGTAGCAAAATAGAAACTTTTGGACCCGGCCTCGGTAGCTTTTTGAGCTTCGAGATACAGCGCGTCAATACGGCTCAACGCAGGGGAAGCCGTTGACACACCAGGTCCTCAACAATTTTTGCCGAACACAATACTCCCGGCATTCCCGCACCCGGGTGAGTTCCCGCTCCTGCAAAGTATAGGTTCTGCACGTCTTCACTTTCATTATGGGGGCGAAACCAGGCGCTCTGGGTAAAGATCGGTTCAAAGCTGAAAGCGGCTCCGGCATGGCTTCGTAGCGTCGTCTCAAAATCAAGAGGAGTAAAGTACCGCTCTGTAGCGAGATTCTCGTTCAGGCCAGGCATGTAATTTGCATCCAGCCAGTTCATCGCGCGATCCCGAAACGGCTTGGCTTCTGTGTTCCAGTCAATTCCGCTCAACTGATTCGGCACCGGGATCAAAACATAGAAGCAGTCGCAACCGTCAGGCGCCATCGAGGGGTCGGTTGCGGAGGGCCGATGCAGATACATCGAGAAGTCCTCAGGCAGTTTCTTGCGATCGAAGATGTCGGCCAGCAACTCTTTGTACCGCTCACAAAGCAAGATCGTGTGATGCGCCAGATCCTCGTACTTCTTCTTTGTTCCGAAGTAAATCACAAACAGAGACATCGAATACTTCATCCCGGCGAGCTTGCGATCGGTCCAGCGTCTGCGATCCTTCGGCTCAAGCATCTTGCTGTAAGTGGTGGCAACATCGGCATTTGAGACAACGATGTCGGCACTGATTTTCTCGCCGTTCTCGGTCTCCACGCCCTTCACCTTGCCGCCTTCAACAAGGATCCGCTTCACCGCAGTGTTCAACTGCGTTTTTCCGCCAAGCTCCCCATATAACTTACCCAGCCCATTCACTACCGCACCTGTCCCACCCATTGCATAATGCACGCCCCATTCGCGCTCCAGATGGTGAATCAGGGCATAGATTGAAGTGGTGCTGAACGGGTTTCCACCAACCAGCAAGGGATGAAAGCTGAAGACCCTGCGCAAGCGGTCATTCTTCACGTATCGGGAGGCGAACTGATAAACCGTAAGATGGCTTTCCAGCTTGATCAGATCGGGTGCGATCTTCATCATGTCCATGAACTTAAGGAATGGCTTGGCCGAAAGTTCCACAAAGCCCTTGGCAAAGATCGCCTTGGCCGCACGAATCATTCGCTGGTAGCCGTCCACGTCATCAGGTGCGATCTGACGGATCTTTTCGATAGTCGCTGCCTCATCGGCGTTGTAGTCGAAACTAGTCCCGTCATGGAACTCGATCTTGTAGAAAGGATCAATAGGAACAATATTCACGTAGTCGGCGGTTTTGCGTCCGGCACCTTCAAACAACTCGTCAATCAGGAAAGGAGCTGTAATTACCGTAGGACCGGCATCGAAAGTAAATCCGTCCTGGCGATACACATAGGCACGTCCACCCAACTGATCGCGTGCTTCCAGCATCGTTACGTCATAGCCACGTGTGGCCAGGCGAATGGCAGATCCAAGTCCACCAAATCCACTGCCAATCACGACAGCCTTATACGTGGGTTCTTTGCTCAAGGTATTGGACAAGTTCGAGTAGGGTTTCAGCGTGCGCTCCGTAATGCTGGAGGCTGGCGCGGCATTGCTCATAGGTTTGGTCAAGAATCTTTCGGTCTTCAAGTTCGCCGTCAAGGAAGTCGTCTGTCAGCTGAAAGGCAACACCAAAATGGCGGCCAAACGCTTCCAGCTCACAGGGCACACCGTTGGGGTGCGAAACACATCCCGCTTCAACGGCCAACTGGAACAGCGGAACGGTCTTCATATCATTCACAGCAGATCTCTGTGCGTTGCGTTCATCCCCAACCAATGCCAGATCCATACTTTGCCCACCAATCAAAGAACTAGAATCGAGCGTCGCGAGCAGGGCTAATTGGAATCTCCGCAATCCCGGGCTATCGACACCACTAACCACGACACGGGCCGCCATTGCCACCATCGAGAACGCTGCCAGAATAGCGGTGGGCTCACCATACTGTAAATGCACGGCCGGACGGCCTCTTCGCATCGATTCGTTATCCATACAGGGCAAATCATCAATTATCAGTGAGGCACTGTGAATCATTTCCACAGAAGCGGCTGCCCGGACAGTATCTTCGGTTTCAGCGCGCAGCATTCTAGCCACCCTCAAAGCAAGGATTGGCCTAACCCTCTGCGCCTGGCCCATTACTGCATATTCCATTGCCTTGGGTACTGGATTCCAGCTATCCTCAAGCCCCTTACTTAGCATCCCTGCAAGGCAAGTTTCCACTTTGGCTTTATCCTGGCCAAAAATGCAAATGGCGTGCATCGGCCCATATTCAGCTGCAGCTTCGCTTTGTAGTAAGGCCTTCGACATATCTACTTTCCTTTCTTGATTCAACCACATTGAATTTGGTTCATAAAATTCAAGTGAGAAAATCTCCCTGCTTCACTCACTTCATAGAGACATGGCCCTCTTCCGCACCCGCAGCGCTGCAGTCTACGGAATCGATGCTCACATCATCGACGTCGAAGTTGATATGGCTCAGGGGGGCAGTTCCCGAGACTTCATAACCGTGGGCATGCCAGACACTGCCATTCGCGAAAGCCGCGAACGCATCAAGAGCGCCCTTCTCAATTCCGGCTTTGGCTACCCCACCAGAAGCGTCACCATCAACCTCGCTCCTGCAAACATTCGCAAAGAAGGTGCCGGCTTCGATCTTCCAATGGCCATGGGAATCCTTGGTGCCATGGGTATCTTCAAAAAGAGCGAACACCATCTAATGGTAGGAGAACTTTCCCTCGACGGCCTGATCCGCCCCGTGCGGGGAGCTCTTTCGATGGCTGTTTGCGCCAGAAAAATGGGTATCCCAAACGTCGTCGTGCCTGAGGAAAACGCGGCCGAAGCCGCAGTCGTTGAGGGCGTAAACGTATACGGCGTCCGCCATCTCGGAGAGGCTGTCAACCTCTTCACCCAGCCAGACCGGATGCCCCCAGCGCGGCCCGTCTACAATCTGCCTCAACAAAACCACCTCGACTTCGCCGACGTACGCGGCCAAACCATCGCCAAGCGAGCTCTCGAAGTTGCAGCCGCCGGAGGCCACAACCTCCTTATGATTGGCCCTCCCGGCTCCGGCAAAACCATGCTCGCGCGCCGCCTCGCCGGTATCCTTCCACCCCTCAACTTCGTCGAAGCTCTCGAAACCACCCAGATCCACAGCGTTGCCGGAGTTTTGCCCAAGGGCGCAGGCCTCCTCAACGACCGTCCCTTCCGCTCCCCACACCACACCGTCAGCGACGCCGGCCTGATTGGCGGCGGCAGCGGCACTCCCAGGCCCGGCGAAGTGTCTCTCGCCCACAACGGCGTCCTCTTTCTCGACGAACTCCCCGAGTTCAACCGCAACGTACTCGAACTCCTACGCCAGCCTGTAGAAGAAGGCAGCGTCTCCCTTGCCCGCACCAACATGACTCTCACCTTTCCCGCAAACATCATGCTCATGGGCGCTATGAACCCCTGCCCCTGCGGCTATTACGGCGACCGCACCAAAGAATGCCGCTGCACAGGCTCTCAAATCCAGCGCTACATCGGCAAGATCTCGGGCCCTCTCCTCGACCGAATCGACATTCACATCGAAGTGCCCGCGGTAGATTACAAAGAACTCCGTGGCCAGGGAGACGGCGTCTCATCCACTGCAATGCGCGAGCGTGTAGAGGCCGCCCGAGCCACTCAGGACGAGCGAGGACACCTCAACTCCCGCATCCCTTCAGCGCAACTCCGCAAGCACTGCCAGCTCGACGATTCCGGCGAGCGCACCCTTGAGATGGCCGTCCGCAAACTCAGCCTTTCCGCCCGCTCCCACGACCGTCTCCTCAAAGTAGCCCGCACCATCGCAGACCTCGCCGGTCAATCCCAGGTCGCCGCCAAGCACATCGCCGAAGCCGTCCAATACCGCAGCCTCGACCGCGAATACTGGAAGTAGTTAAGATAAAAGGGCCGTCATGACCAATCTCGACTCTCTCCGCAAACAGCTCACCCACCTCACAGACGATGCCATTCTAGAAGTCAATCCCGACGACCTCACCGAGGAAGCCAAGGCCGTCTATGACGAAGAGCTCGCCTCTCGCAACCTCACCTGGCCTTCCACCGAGACTGCCGATGAAAGCATCGTGGCCGCAGGCTTCCCCGATCCTGCCGATGGCGACCTCGTCCACATCGCCACCTTCCAAACCTTCGCCGAAGCCCGCTTTGCCGTAACCCTTCTCCGTCAGGAAGAAATCCCTGTCTGGATCGCCGGCGCTACTAAACCCGGCATGGCCATGATCGACCCTAACGCCCCCATCGATCTCGTCACCCACGCCGAACATCTCGAAGCCGCACAACTCCTGCTCTCCAGCGAAATCTCCGACGAAGAACTCGCCCGTCTCGCCGAAGAAGCTGGCGAAGCCTAAACCAGCATCGCCTTCCAGCCCTCTTCATCCAAACCTACAGCCAGCTTGTTGCTGCCTCGCACCAGCGGCAGCCGCAACAGCTTCGGCTCCCGCTCGATCCGCTGCATCAACGTCGCATCCGACGCCTTCAGATAAGCCAGCCCAGACTCGGCAAACTCCTTCGACTCCTTATCCATCAGCCCCATCAAGCCCCCAAACTTGTCCACAAACCGCTTGATCTCCCCAGCCGACATGGGCTTTTGCTTCAGATCCACAAAATGAATCTGGATCCGCCGCTCCTTAAAGAATCGCTCTGCCGCCCGTGTAGCGGAAGATGCCTTAACACCAAATATTTGTACGCTGATTGCCATCCAGTCTTCAGCCTAACGTAAACTACCGTCTATGATCTGCCCCCTGTTGTTGCTTCTTCTGCAAGCTGGCCAACTCGACAAACCTATCGAAGCTGCCATGAAAAAAATGATCGATCAAAACGAGGTTCCCGGCGCAGTCACCCTCATCGCCACTCCCACCGGAATTACCCACCTCGCCGCCATCGGCTTCGGCAATGCCGCAAAAACACAGAAGCTGGAGAAGCGCTCGATCTTCTGGATCGCCTCAATGACCAAGCCCACCATCGGCGTCTCGATCCTCATGCTGCAGGACGAAGGCAAGCTTTCCATCGATGACGCTCTCGGCAAACACATCAAGGAATTCGCTGATTCCCCAGTAACACTCCGCCACATGCTCACCCATACCTCGGGTCTCCCGGAAGCCACCCCACAACAACTTGCCACCGCCACCAAACTAGCCGACCTCGTAGCCTTCTCAGCCAACAAGCCTCTGCTCTTCACTCCCGGTTCCCAGTGGCGCTACTGCCAGTCGGGCATCAATCTTCTCGGTCGCGTCATTGAAGTCGTCTCCGGTCAATCCCTCCCGGATTTCCTCCAGCAGCGACTATTCTCTCCGCTCAAGATGAAAGACACCACTTTCTATCCAACAGACAAACAAATGAAGCGCCTCGTCACCCCCGCTCGCCTCGACAACGGCAAACTTTCGGACGCCCCAAACCCAGTCCTGCAAACCAAATCGCCCATCGACAAGAACCGCTACCCCGCCGCCAACGGAGGCCTCTACTCCACCGCCCCAGACTACGCCCGATTCGCTCGCATGCTTCTGCGGGGCGGGGAACTGGACGGAAAACGCTATCTAACCCCAAAGGCCTTCGAACAACTGACAACAAACCAGACTGGCGACCTAAAGGCCGGCTTCATTCCCGGCCACGCTTGGGGTCTAACCGTCGGCGTTGTCCAGGTTCCTCAAGGCCAGACTGCGATGTCCAAGCCTGGCACCTTCGGCCACGGTGGCGCACACGGTACACAGGCTTGGATTGATCCTAAATCCGGCCTCGCCTTGATCCTCATGGTTCAGCGAGCAAACTTCAAAAACGCCGACGATTCTCCCGTTCGAGCTGCCTTTCAGCAGGCTGCAACTAACTAGTCAGGGATTACGAGAACATCGCCAGGATGAATGACGCTCTTTTCATCCTTCAGCTTGTCCGGATTCCCGGCAATGATCTTCGGGAACTGTGAACCATTCCCGTAGAAATGGGCGGCAATCTTCCAAAGGCTGTCGCCAGCCACCACCGTGTAGTGCTTCACAGGCTGGGGCAGGGAAGTATCGACACTCAGATCCAGTGTGATCTCGTTGCGCCAACTATCGCCAACAGCCTTCACCGCATTCCAGACATCGTTCTTGACATCTTCGTTGGGTGCCGCACCCTTCAAATAGAGCTTTTCGCCTTCCATGTGAAGGTTGGCAATAACAACGCCCTTTTCCTTCGCAACTGCGATAGCATCCTGATACTTCAACTTGAGTCCTTCAAGCATGTCCATGAGTTTTCTCCTCCAACTTCATTTGCCTTGTGGCATTCATATCCTCTCATTCCTTGAGGCCGTATGCATTAAACTCGGATTACAGGCATGAAGCAATTTGCCAAGACTCCAGCTCTCGCAGACCTCAAAGGCGCTCTATCCCAAGTCCTCCTCGGTAAGGACGAGGCCGTTCGCCTCACCATCGTCTGCCTGATCGCCCGCGGTCACCTTTTGATCGAAGACGTTCCCGGCGTTGGTAAAACCACACTCGCCGAATCCCTCGCCCGTCTGGTCGACGCCAGCTTCCGCCGCTTGCAGTGCACCTCAGACCTTCTCCCCGGCGACATCACCGGCGTTTCTATCTACCGCCCGCAGTTTCAGGATTTCGAATTCCGTCCCGGCCCCGTCTTCGCTAACTTCCTGCTCGCCGACGAAATCAACCGCGCTACCCCCAAAACCCAATCCGCCCTCCTTGAAGCCATGAGCGAAGGGCAGGTCACCGTCGACGGCCGTACCATGCCGCTCCCAGACCCCTTCATGGTGATCGCAACTCAAAACCCCACCGAGCAACAAGGCACCTACCCACTTCCAGAAAGCCAGCTCGACCGCTTCCTGATGCGCATCGAAATCGGGTATCCCAGTCACGAACAGGAGCGCGCCGTGCTCCGGGGCGACAGTCTCAAACCAGCCAAACTTTCGAGCATCCTCCACAGCGACGACCTCAAACAAATCCAGAAAGAAGTAGAATCCGTCCACGTCGATCCAGACCTCGTCACCTACCTGCTCAAACTCGTAGAAGCTACCCGCACACACGAAGGCGTCACGCTAGGCGTCAGCCCCCGCGGCGGCCAGGCGCTCTACCGCGCAGCTCAGGCCAGCGCCCTGCTGGACGGGCGCGACTTCCTGATCCCCGACGACATCAAGCAACTCGCCGTCCCCGTCTTCTCCCACCGCCTTCGTCTCACCGCCCAGGCCAGCTTTGGCCAGCGTCACTCAGAATCCACCAAACGCGTCATCGCCCAAATCCTCGCCGACGCAGAAGTCCCCCTGTAACCCAATCCCTGCCGGCAAGCGTTAATCTAGGTACAATCTAAACCTTATGGAACGCAAAAAAGCAAGCGATTTCCCCCAAGAGCTCCTCAATCTCTTTGACAAATATGTACATGGCGACATTGAGCGTCGCGACTTCCTCGAAGGCGCAAAGCGTTTCGCCGTCGGCGGCGTAACCGTTGCTGCCCTCTATGAAAGCCTCAAGCCCAACTACGCCTGGGCCCAGCAAGTCCCCAAAGACGATCCGCGCATCAAAGCTGAAGTCGTCACCGTGGAATCTCCCCTCGGCAACGGCAACATCAAAGGCCTCTTCGCCCGCCCGGCCAAGACCGTTGGCAAGCTTCCCACCGTGATCGTCATTCACGAAAACCGTGGCCTCAACCCCTACATCGAAGACGTCGCCCGCCGCTTCGCCGCAGCCAACTTCATCGCTTTCGCTCCAGATGGCCTCACCAGCGCTGGCGGCTACCCCGGTGATGACGAAAAGGGCGGCAAACTCTTCCAGGGCGTCGACCGCGCCAAGATGACCGAAGACTTCATCGCCGTCGCCAAGTGGCTCAAGTCCCACAAACACGGAAACGGCAAACTCGGCTCAGTCGGCTTCTGCTTCGGCGGCGGCATCACCAATACCCTTGCCGTCCGTCTCGGCGCAGACCTCAACGCCGGTTCCCCCTTCTACGGCGGTCAGCCCAAGGCCGAAGACGTCCCCAAGATCAAAGCCCCGCTTATGCTCCACTACGCTGGCAACGACGCCCGCGTCAACGCCGGCTGGCCTCCCTACGAAGAAGCTCTCAAAGCGAACAACGTCACCTACACCGCCTACATCTATGAAGGCACCAACCACGGCTTCCACAACGACACAACACCCCGCTACGACGAAGCTGCTGCCAAGCTAGCCTGGCAGCGCACCCTCGAGCACTTCAACAAATACCTCCGAGCCTAAACCCGTTTAGCGCTCAGGCTCCCGAGTTTGAAGCCGGTCACCTTTCCGGCTTCAGACTCAAAACGAATCTTCGCCCAGGGTGCCCCAGTCGGGAAGAACACCAATCCACCGCTATGCAGCAGATTCCTTCGAGCCGGAGCACCCGGACGAAGGATCCCAAGTTGTTCCTTCGCCAGATCCACCACGAAGTATTCTTTCTCTCCTGCACCATACGCATACTTCCCCACAACGGAATCCCGCTCTGCAATCCCCAACGGCTGGGTAGGCAACGGCTTCCCGGCATCCCCCAATCTCGTCAAATACTCAAACACCCCACGAGCCTTCTCCCCTCCAGCCCTCGCATGCGCTAGCAACGTGATCCCATGCGGCCCATACGTCTGCTGCACGCCGGGCATCGCCTCCACCATCCCGCGCAAAACATCTGTCTGCCCCAACATTGCCGCACTAAAGATCGTCGGTACCGCACCATGCGCCAACAAAAACTCAGCGATTTCCCGGTTCCCCACGTGCGAAGCCGCACCAATCGCCGTCTCCCAATCTCCAAATCCCCAGTCAATCGTAGCCCGCGCCAAGCCTGGATCTTTCTCTACTAACTCCTTCACCCTCTTCAGGTTACTGTGTGAAACCCCAACCATTTCCTGAGCGGCAACAGGATCCACATGGGGCAATCCCTGCGCCATCAGCGGCACTCCCAGAAAGAACAATCCACGTCTGGTCAATTCTATTGGCATGACTCTCAATTACCTTTCATTCATCAACAATTCGCGCAACCACTTCATCCGGTCCTGCACCGCTTCCTCATTCAACCCATGCCCCGCCTCATAAAAAATCACCTGCTTCGGAGCCTTCGCCCGCTCCACCAACAACTCCGCCTGCACCTGCGGCACATAGGGGTCAATCCGCCCAAACTGCAACAAAACCGGTACACCCAAATCCCCAATAAACCGCACGGGCGCAAGCGGCGCCAGCCTCTCCCGAACCTTCTGCTTCTCCGCCTCCGGGATCCCCTTCCGGCCCAACAAAAACCACTCATCAAACCCAGCAGTCCCCGCCTGCAGCGCCCAGCCCCGCGGCCGCTTCTCATCCCGGCTCAATAACAATCCATACATCATCCCGAAGTCATGACCCACGTAGGCAAACCGCGAAGCATCCACCCCCGGCTGCTCCAGCAGATAATCAATCGCCTTCCGCAACTCAACAACGGTCTCAAGACTCGCCTCATAGTCCTTCGACGGATCCCGCTTGCGAAACCACTCCGGATCACTCCACATCGTCTCCGGCAACAGACTCACCACACCCCCGCGAGCCAGCTCAAGCGCCTGCGCGAGAAACTGAGTACGATTCGAGTCCGCACTCCCAGGCTCATACCAGTGAACAAACAGCACTGCCGCCTTTACCGGCCCGGTCGGACGAACCAGATAAGCCTTACGTCCCGCGACCATTACATCGCGGACCACCGGTTCCGGAGCCCAAAACAAAAGCAGCCCTAATTGTTCTCTTCGAGTCCACTCTGCCATGTGCGATTTTTCACCGGCGCAAGAATCTCCTGCACTCCGGCCAATACCTCCGGATCGATCTGCATGTCCAGTGACCCAAGGCAGGTCATCACCTCTGCCTCGCTTTTCATCCCGCAAAGCACGCTATGAATCCGCGTCTCCTGCAAGCTGAACGCCACGGCCAACTGAGCTATATCTACACCCTTTGAGCTGCAGAACAAAGCCGCTTCAGCACATTTCTGCTTCAGCTCATCATCGGCCGGATGCCAGGCGAGCGGCCCCTGCGGCGTCAGCAACCCCATCGCCAGGGGTGCACCCAGAATCAGCCCCATCTTCTGCTTGCCAATCCATGGCAACAGACGTGTCAGCGACGTATCATTCAACCCGTAATGGCAATAGCTCAAGATCACATCCAGCTCAAAACGCGGAATCACCATCTCAAAGATCTTTAGCGGCAAGCCACTCACACCCAGAAACCGAAGCTTCCCCGCCTGCTTCAGCTTGTCCACCGCCGGCAGCGTCTCTTCAATTACAGGCTCAATCTCGACAAACTCGATATCGTGACAAATCATGATGTCGACATAATCCAGCCCCAGCCGAGCCAGGCTCTCATCGACGCTGCTTACGACTCGCTCCGGCGAGAAATCAAACGATGCAACGTCATAGCGCCCCAGCTTGGTCGAGATGATGTATTTGTGACGGGGTACCGTCTTCAGCACCTGTCCCAGAATCGTCTCTGCACGAGTCACCCCATAATACGGAGCCACATCGACGTAATTGACGCCATGATCGAGCGCCGCATGAAAAGCCCGCGTCGCCTCAGCCAAATCCATCGGCCCGAAATTGCCACCCATCACGGCTCCGCCAAAGCTGAGCGCGCTTACTTCAAGGCCGGTCTTACCGAGCGTTCTATATTGCATCAATCCTCACTAACTTACTTAGCCAAACTCGACCATCCACGCCGGTTCAAATCCCGGAAGATCCACCACCCACTCACCACACCAAGCGCCAGATAACCAACGCCCTCAAGCGTGTGTCCAAGCAACAATTTGCCCGTCCCAAACAAAGTCCCGTAAATCAATACGCAACCCGTAAGCCAGCACCCAATATTAGCCCATCCATCCGTATCGGGTACGACATCCTTCATCCGGTCCGCCACCGGCCCCCAACCGAACCGCGATGGATGCGTCTTCCGGTAGAACGATTCCAGCACTGCATCCGGCTCTGGCGGCGTCATCATCGTCACTGCCAGCCACACTGCCGTCGTGATCCCAACCGTGATCAACATCACATAAGCGAATTCCTTCGGTTGATCCGTATCCATCTGGAATACCGTCTGCAAAGCCACACTCACAACAAACGCTGTAGCCATAGCACTCACCTCGCTCCACGCATTGATCCGCCACCAATACCAACGCAACAACAACACCCCGCCAGTGCCTGCTCCCGTCACGATCAATAACTTCCAGGCGCCGGTAATCGAGTCCATATTGAAGGTCACCACTGCCGACATCAATGTCAAAAACACTGTAGCCCACTGCGACACTCGGACCAGTTCTTTTTCTCCTGCCTCAGGCCGCCAGAACCGGCGATAGAAATCATTCACCAGATAACTTGCGCCCCAGTTCAAATTCGTGGCGATCGTAGACATGTAAGCCGCAAGAAATCCAGCAAGCATCAATCCCCGAAAGCTGGGCGGCAGGTGATCGATCATCACCCGGATATAGCCCGTTTCCGGGTCCTGTAAATCTGGATACAGCACCAGTGCCGCAAGTGCTGTCAAAACCCACGGCCAGGGCCGCAACGAATAATGCGCCACCTGAAACCACAGCGTCGCAATCAGGCTATGTTTCTCGTCCTTGGCACTCAGCATTCGCTGCGCTACAAACCCGCCCCCGCCAGGCTCCGCCCCCGGGTACCACGTACTCCACCACGTCACACCGATATAGACAAAAAACGTAATCATCGGCATCCACACACTGTCCAGATCCGGCACAAAATTCAGCACACTGCCAGCCCCGCCTTCGGCGATCCCCCGCGACGCATCCAGCGCCCTCAACTTTACAATCAACGCATCCATACCACCCGCAGCCCCAACCGCCGAGAACGCCAGAATGATCACCATCGTCATCTTGATAAAGAACTGCACTGCATCGGTCACCAGTACACCCCACAGCCCGCTCAGCGTAGAAATCAACGCAGTGATCGCAATCAATCCCAACACCAGACCCAACGCAGTCAGCTTGTCCACGCCCAGCACCATGCTCAAAATCTTCACCATCGCCAGATTCACCCAGCCTAGAACAATGCAATTGATCGGGATCCCAAAGTACAAAGCTCGAAACCCGCGCAGAAAAGCAGCCGGCTTCCCGCTGTACCGGATCTCCGAAAACTCGATATCCGTCGTAACCCCGCTCCGCCGCCAGAGCCGTGCATACAAAAACACCGTCATCATTCCGCTGGCCACCATGTTCCACCACAGCCAGTTCCCGGCGATTCCACCCTTGAACACCAGGCCGGTTACTGCCAGCGGCGTATCAGCCGCAAAGGTCGTCGCAACCATACTGGTTCCCGCCAGCCACCACGGAACATTCCTCCCACCCAGAAAGAATTCATCCACACTCTTTCCGGCTCTGCTTTTGTAGTAGAAGCCAATCCCCAAATTAAGAACAAAGTAGAGGGCAACAAAGATCCAATCGAGCATAGTCAATTGCATAGCGGTTCTGCTAGTTTATAGCTGTCGTGCTTTTGCGTCGCTCTTTTCTCGTCGCCTTCGCGCCCATTCGCTCCAGGGGCTTCACCGGCAAGATCCTGGCGGCGTCCTATGATTTTTATAGCCGCCAGACAACCATCCTCTTCCAGTCGAGTGAGGGTCAGATGTCATCCCAGTACCTCCATGACTCTTCTCGGGTTAGGCAACCCATCCCTTCCGCCGTCTCAATTCCGCCCCAAACCATTCCCAAGGTCACACTCCGGCGAGAAGGCCAAATGCTCCAGGCTTACGATTCCCGCCGAAAACTTTCCTCCCTCATGGCAGTCCCAGCTAGGGCATCGCTTCAGATTGTCTATCCCACACCAAGCCACCCGGACTTAACCGCAATTTGGTCCATCGACAATCAAATCTTCTACACCAATAACGACTACAAGAACGTCTATCTCCTGCCTTCCACCATGCGGGAGCCGCAAGAGAAACCACGTATTGTTCCCTGATTTTTCTGCCAATTACAGCAAAACCCTGATAACCTGACGTAATATGTTTTGGCAGAATCTACGTTTTGCCTGGCGCTCTCTCCGCTCCAACCCAGGTTTCGCCGCCGCTGCAATCCTGGCTCTTGCGGTTGCTATTGGCCTCAATACGGCCATGTTTTCCGTCGTAGACGGCATTCTGCTCAAACCGCTCCCCTTTAAAGAGCCTGACCAACTGTTTTCGCTTCGGGAACAAGTAGTCAAAGGCGGAGGCCCAACCCTTTACTACCTCTCTGCCGGCAACCTCCTTGACTATCGCGAGCAATCGAAGTCGGCCGACATCGTCGCTTACCTTCCCAGTTCTTTTTCTCTCTTACTGCCTAATGCCGACCCGGAACGCTACAAAGGCGTTGCTGTAACCGAGGGTTGGTTTAAATTCTACGGTGCTCCGATCATACGCGGCCGCGACTTTAACGCTGACGACCATAAGGTGGGACAGGACGAGGCGGTGATCCTTTCCAGCGGACTTTGGGCCGAGCGCTTCGCCTCCGACAATTCCATCATCGGCCGCCAAATCAACTTAAACGGCCGCCCAAGAAAAGTAGTCGGTATTGTGGATGCTGAATTCGAATTCCCGGCCCGGCACAAAATTTACGCTCCTGTCGCTCTTACAGCCGCAGAAAAGTCACTTCGCAACTTCCATCGCTTTTTCACTCAGGGCCGCCTCAGGCCAGGCTTCAGCATTCCTCAGGCCCGCGCTGAATTCACCAGCATCCTCTCCAATCTTGCTCAACAACATCCCGAATTTAATGGAAAAAAGACTCTTTATCTGGTTCCCTTAGCCGAAGATCTTACAGGTAAAATCAAGCCGGCGCTGCTAGCTCTAATAGGTGCTGTTGCCTTTGTCCTCGCGATAGCATGTGCCAATGTGGCAAACCTGATTTTGGCTCGTGGTGCCGTTCGCAGCTCTGAACTCGCTGTACGCGCTTCACTCGGCGCTTCGCGCTGGAACCTCATCACTCAATTGTTGACCGAAAGTCTGGTGCTCTCCTTCCTGGGGGGGCTTCTCGGACTGGTTCTGGCGTTTGGTGCATTCTTCGCTTTCAAGTTGTTTGCACCCCAGAACCTCCCTCGCATCGATCAGGTAGTCATCGACATGCGAGTGATTGGTTACAACCTTGCTGCTGTAGTACTGACCGGCTTACTCTTCGGTCTGGTACCTGCCCTCCAACTGTCCCGCGTGGACCTCCACACCAAACTCAAAGACAAGTCCCGCGGCGGTTCCGCTCGCACCCATCTCCGTAATCTTCTCGTCGTTGCCCAGGTAGCGGCCGCGCTCATGCTCATGACCGGTGCAGGACTCCTGATCCGAAGCCTGGGTCAATTGAATCAGGTCGATCTCGGCTTCAAACCAGACCACTTGCTATCGATGCGCGTGAGCCCGCTGCCGGCAAAATACGATAACGATATCCCGCGCCAGATTGAGTTTGGAAAATCCATTATCCGCAACATAAACACGATTCCCGGTCTTAAATTTGCTGCAATCTCAACGAGTCTGCCCTTTCAGGAAAACCCGCGCTACATTATGCGCGTCGAAGGCGGCCCACCGGTTACAACTTCAACCGCACCAATCACCGACTATTTCGCAGTCACTCCAGCCTACTTCGACACCATGCAAATTCCGATCGTCACCGGCCGTGCTTTTTCTGAGTCAGACGGGATTGACGCCCCTCAGGTTGTAATCGTAAACGAGACCTTCGTTCGCACGCACTTTCCAGATGGCCGCATCAACCGGCGCATGGAAATTGGCCTGGGTGAGCCCCCGGAATGGCGTGAGATTGTAGGCGTCGCCAAAGACGTAAAGACTCTTGGTCTCGACTCGAAAGTCCGCGTTCAGGTCTACGCCCCCTACTTTCATTCGCCTAGCATCATCCAGTCTAAGGCCACCACCTTCAGCGTGATTGTCCGAACGCAAGGCGAACCTGCGATGCTTGCTCAAGCCGTCCGTCAAAAGATTCTTGAGGCTGATGCTACACAGCCGGTCTGGGAAATTCAAACCATGACCACTACGATTTCCGATTCTCTCTCTCGCGAAAAATTCACTCTGTTTCTCATGGGCGTTTTTGCCGGTGTGGCATTTCTTCTCGCCATCATTGGCCTCAGCGGCGTCCTCTCCTACACCGTGGCTCAGCGTACTCGCGAAATTGGCATCCGCCTGGCAATTGGCGCCCAACCGGGCGAGGTGCTCTGGATGATCCTCCGCCATGCTCTACTGCTGGTCAGCGCCGGCATCGTCGGAGGCCTGGTTGGTTCCTTCATCATTTGGCGTGCGCTTTCAGCACTCCTTTTCGATGTCAGTCCCAACGATCCTCTTACCCTGCTGGGCATCACCACAGCCTTCCTCGCTACCGCTGCCATCTCTGGTTTAATCCCGGCCATAAGAGCGGCCAGGATTGATCCAGCCATCACTCTGCGCGCGGATTAGGATTCCACCCTGGATCTCAGGCCGTCATCGAAACTTCGGGCTGAACCTTGTCCACGCTCGACCTTCGGTTTTTCCACTCCCGTCTCCCTTCGATACATCAGTCCACAAATGTTACGGTCTCGTTTTTCTATAAGAAGTCTCTATCATTTCTGCTGCCTCTGATCCGGGCTCCAAAAGAAAACGGGCTCAGCCGAAGCTGAGCCCGTTTGGACCGAATGAAAGACAAGCGACTAGAGCGAGCGCCGGCGGCGCAGAGCAACCAGCAGCAGGGTCGAGCCGACCAGAGCCATGGTGGCAGGTTCCGGGACGCCGGTGTCGATCGTTTCGATTGATGTGCCCATTACGTAGGCATAGTCCCAGGTCACCGAAGTACCACGAGCCATGTCGCCCAGGTTGAAGCCAATGCCGATGCCGTGGTCGCCAGTCGAATTGTTGCCCAGGTCGCCGCCACCGAGGTAGAAGAGCGGGTCGGTGACGCCGCAGCAAAAGCCGGAGATGCCCGTGTTGTGGGCAACTGCGCCCGTGTACAACAAGCCGAGCGGCAGACCAGATACAGCACCGAGGGAACCCACGAAATCCGACGCGGCTATGGACGGCGACGCCAAACCACGCTGGTTAATCGTGTCAAAATTTCCGAACGCAAATACGTCAGGATCCGGGTCAACTGCGCGCGAGACGCTAACGCCGGTGAGATTCTGGAGTGCGGTAAGCGTGGTGCTGATCGAAACGCGTTGATCCAGTAGGCTGAATGAGAATACGTGGGTAATGTCATAGACTCCCGCGAGCGTTCCACTCCAGGTGACGGTGCCGCCGTTAACTCCGCCGGGGCCAGACAAAGAGCCAGCAATGTCCGCGCCACCGCTGTTCGAGTTTGAGTTGAGTGACCCGTTGGCATTCACTCCGAATCCTTCAAAAGGCGTTCCGGGAGCAATGTAGTCGTTTACCCCGAAGTTGCGCGTTCCGGTGGAATCGTAGAAGAGATTGCTCAACACCCCCGTATCGGTGAATGTGGCCCGAACGAAGTTGCCTTCGATCGTGATTGGCGCGGCAAACAGGCCGGAAGTCAGAGACAGGCAGGCGGCCGCGAGAGCAAGTTGTTTCAGTTTCATAAATAACCTTTCCTGGAGAGTTTGAGAGCGATATGTTGAGCCAAAAAAGCCATGGAGATTGGCAATGGGCAATTAAGTAAATAAAAATTGAAAACTCGATTACAGACTAAGGATCCTCCCTACTGCAACTGGGCGAATCTATACGTTTTGCGGGTCAAACCCACGCTGCAGGGTCTGTGATCTCCATATGAGAATGGCAACTTCGTCCCCTAGAAGCAAGCAAAAACGCACCTCCAAAAGTACTGTTACGTACTAGTCCGGAGACTAGGCCAAACCCCATGTTTTGCTGGAAAAAGTACCATTTAGAGGGGGCTGATGAAGAGACTGGAAGCCGTCGAAAAAGTACATGTCACGTTCGCTTTGCGACCGCCTGCAACACCCAGCGAATCGGGTAGTTCAGAGCTTCTTGAGCGTTTCGATTGGTTCTGCAGTCACCGGCCGAACGGCGCTGAGCTTACTATCCAATTCGCCTTTCTTGGTGGACGTATCAAGTTATTGGAGCGGTAAGATTCTGCGTGCCACACCGGGGGGCGCTTCGTTCCTCGCAGAGGCCCAATTAGCTGGCTTTTCCAAACGGGTTACGCTATTGCTCTGACATGCCCCCATCGACCCTTTCTATTCCCCGCTGCCTCCCGGAAGGGGGCATACGCCGGGCAGTCCCAGATATCGCAGGGCTAGGTCTTTGACATCCCGCTGGTTGCGCAAAATTCAACTAGCACTCGAAGTGTGTCCGGTTGCAAAACGAATCTGGGCCGCCCTTTAGGGCGGCCCAGATTCAAATTTGTCTTGAAGATTAGCGCTTGCGTCTTTTCGACATTTCCGCTTCCACTCTTGCAAATCCGGCAGGAACTGCAAATACGTCTTCCCCGATGGAGGCCGTCGAAAACCCGCTCGAATCCGAGAAAGACTCCATCATCAGCATGCCCTCTCCAGACTTGTTTTCTGCTGCGGGCTCAGGAGTCGGCTTGGCAGCCTCTACTTCTTCTTTCTTCTTGCGGCCGAAACCACCAAGTCTGCCACCCAAAGCGCCGCCAACCAGCCCGCCCATCGTCGGGCGCACACCCTGATCTGCATTGCCTCCACCACCGGACATATCCATATTCATGCCCGGCATAGTCATCCGGGAAATCGTCAGCACCGCAATTCCCGGAGTCTTCTGCATCTCTTCGGCCATCTTCTTCATGCCCTCAACCATTCCCGGCTGCCCACCCATCTGCGCCATCGGGTTTCCACCCATCCCCAGCCAATTCGCCTTATCCTTCAACCGTTCATAGAACGCCTTGTACTCGCCATAGCCAGGTACAGACTCGCTATGCCAACTATCGTTCACCATTTTCATCATTGACCCGCTCTGCTTCCCGTCGGATGCGGCAGTCTCGACCGTAAAGATCACCTGTTTGGCATTAAAGCCGCCAACTTCCTTCTCAACACCCGTCGCTTTTGCATCAAACTTCATGTTCATCGACACGTCTTTGCCCTTGCCGGCATCCTTCATGTCCGCTTGCAAGTCCGCCATCATTTGACGCATCTCTTCAAAGGTCATTTGCCAATACTGCTGTTTGGCCATATTCACTGTCGTGAAAATCTGCTTGTCAAAGTCAACAATGGTTTTGCTGTCTTTCGACACTGTCGCCATCCGCGAACCTTTGAAGAAATGTGAAGTAGTTGTGGGTTCCGGCTTCTTGCCGAAAGCCATCTTGGTCACCATTCCCTTGGTGATCCGTGTCGTCTGGTCATACCTGAAATCTGCCATCAGCAGTCCAGCAAGCATCAATGAAATAGCAACAATCTTCATGGCAACGGCCTCCAAATAGAATCTAACAAAAGGAATAGCGGCGCGACATCCGCCAAATGGTTCACTTTACTTCCGTATAATCGGCAGGCGGCTGAAATTCCTTATCCCCCACTGCCCCTTCCCGGTAATCTCGAATCTCAACCAGCGCATCTGTGATCTTTCCGTTCACCCCAATCTGGGTCCTCAGCGCCTCAACCAGTTCGCCGCTTTGTCGGACCGCCTCAATCGACTTGGCCACCGTCGGCGTCAGAGAAACGATACTCTCCATCGCCGGCAATAGATAACTTAAGCCGTGTTTAGCCCGAAATGCCTCAAGACTTTTCATCACCGCCTTGTCTCCAGCCTTCTCAACCTTAACCTCATGGGCAATCCCCCCGCCTCCTCCCGGAAACATCCGCTTCAATCCCTCCACCATCGGCCCCGGAATATCGGCCGCAATCCTCTTCTGCATATCCTCAATTCGCAGTCGCTCAAAGGTTTTATCCAAATGATCAATCAGCACCATTCGCCCCGTCGAATAATCGAGGATGAGCGATGTCTTCTCCCCGCGAACCATCAACCTGCTTCCCTTAAGGATCACTTCATCCCCATCGCTGTTGAGCTTGCTCAACCCAGCCAGGCTCGCCACCAGTTGGATCAGAACATTTGCTTTAACCCGGTAAGCCAGCTTATATCGGGCATCGCCCCACAAGCTTGTGGCTAACAAACCAACCAGAAGCAGCTTCACCTACTTCACTTCCTTGTATCCAGCCGGAACCGCAAATTCTGTCGCTGGAATCGGAGCCTCGTCGAAGCCCTCCGCTCGCAGAGTCATTTTCAGCTTCAATGTATCGGCCAGCCCCGTGGTCTCAATCGTCATCGTCATCTCCATCAACTGTCCAACGAGTGCCGAGCCATCCTTCAGCAACTGATTTCCACCCGGAACAGTTGCCAGAAACTGGCTCATCATCCGGAGAGTCGGAGACGCTCCAGGCCCGTTCTTCGCCGCATAGGCCATAATCTCTTTGGCTCCCGGAGCCGTCTCGCTCACCCAAAACTCCATCAACGCATTGGAACTCATACCCTTATCCATCCCCGGGAAATTGAAGCTCATCTGAAGCAGACTGGCCATACCCTTGGCTTCAAAGCCAGCAACTTGCTTCTTTTCAGTCAATTGGTTTGAGGTCATCTTGAATACGGCTCCCATCTGCTTCAGCTGCTCCATAGCTGCCTGAGCCGCCAGATCTGCCTGCCCAGCCCCGTTCCTGGTCCAGGTTTGCTTGATATGATCGATCAAAATCGTCGTTTCGGTTCCGAATTCGATGATCTGTGTCGACTTGCCATTGCGAATCATCTGTCGATCAGCCGTCTGCAAGATCTCCGATGAGCAATCCCTCATTGCATCGGCTAGTGCACCACTTTTGCTGACAACCTTGTCACTGCTCTCGATTTCACACCGTAATTGGTATCGAACATCGGCCAGCAGCGTCGTCGAAACCAGCAAAAAGAAGAGAAAACTACGCATCAATCCTATAGACGCGCCAAGACCGGCAACAAGGTTCACCATCGCGACCATAATTTTCGCATCCTATTAGTAGTGATGCATCTCTCAGCGGTCAGCTACCTCAACACTCGCCCCCTCGTTTGGGGTCTTATGTCCGGCCCTCAAAGTGGACAGGTTCAACTCGATTTCGACCTCCCTTCCGTCTGTGCGCAGCGATTGGCCAACAAAGAAGTCGAAGCTGGTCTCGTCCCCGTCATAGAAGCTGCCCGCCAGCACCTCACACAGATCGGCGGGCTCGGCATTGCCTGCACGGGTGCGGTCCGAAGCATACAGCTCATCAGTAAGGTGCCAATTCCTGAGATCCGCACCCTTGCTCTCGACTCCTCATCCAGATCCTCGGTCATGCTCGCCCGCATCATCCTGGATCAGGGTTACAAAGTAATTCCTGAAACTAACGTGATGCCGCCAGACCTCGCCGCCATGCTCGGCAAATCCGACGCCGCCCTGATTATCGGTGATCCGGCCCTGCGCCTCGACCCCAACGCAGACGGCCTCCACGCCCTCGACCTCGGCGAAGAATGGTTTAAACTCACCTCCCTGCCCATGGTCTTTGCCATCTGGGCCGGTCACAAACAGGAACCAGACCTGGCAAAGATTCTCGAAGCCTCCTATGAATACGGCAAAGCGAACCTTTCGGACATCGTAATGGCCGAAGCCGCAGAAAGGAATATCTGGCCCGGCCTGGCCTACGAGTATATGGACAGTATCATTCAGTACGAATTAACCGAAAACCACAAACGCGGCATGAAGCTATATATCGAAGAAGCCATGAAAATGGAAGAGAAATACCCCGTATGACCAGACAGCAGGCCCTCGACTTTTTTCAATCGGACGACCTGATCGCCCTCGGCATGCAGGCGGATGCTGAGCGCAAAAAGTGGCATCCCGAAAACGTTGCCAGCTACATCATCGACCGCAACATCAACTACACCAACTTCTGCACTGAATACTGCACCTTCTGCAACTTTTACCGGCCGATGAATTCCCCCGAAGGCTACATCCTTCCCAAAGAAACCATCTACCAGAAGATCCAGGAAACCATCGACCTCGGCGGCACCGGGGTGTTGATGCAAGGAGGTCTGCACTCCGAACTCAAGATTGAATGGTATGAAGACCTCTGCCGCTCCATCAAAGACAAATTTGGCGATCGCATCTGGCTCCATTTCCTCAGTGCCCCCGAAATCCTGAACATCGCAACCATCTCCGGCATCACCATCTACGATACGATCGCCCGTCTTCGCGACGCCGGTCTTCAGTCGATCCCAGGCGCGGGGGCGGAGATCCTCGACGACGAAGTCCGTCATCGGATTGCCCGACTCAAGTGCAATACCGATGAGTGGATCGACGTCCACCGTACCGCCCACAAGCTCGGCGTTCGCACCACGGCCACCATGATGTTTGGCACTGGAGAAACCATCGACCATCGCATCAATCACCTGGAGCAGATCTACCGCCTGCAGGAAGAAACCGGCGGCTTCACAGCCTTCATCCCCTGGGCCTTTCAACGTGAAGGCACCTCGCTTGGCCGCTTCGTCAAAGAAGAAGCTACTGCCGTCGAGTTTCTCAAGATGCTGGCCCTGAGCCGGGTTTACCTGGACAATGTCTGCAACATCCAGACCAGTTGGGTTACCCCGGGGCTGAAGATCTGCCAGATGGGTCTCCGCTTTGGCGGCAACGACGTCGGCAGCATCATGATCGAAGAAAACGTCGTCTCACAGGCTGGTGCCAACTACCATGCCAGCGAAGAAGATCTGCGCCGCCTCATCCGCGATGCTGGTTTTATCCCCAAACAACGCGACACCCTCTACCGGACTTATTACCTATGAAACTCCGTCTTCGCGCCAACACCATCCGTCTCCGTCTCCTCAAAGGAGAGGTAGACCATCTTGCCCAGGGCCACACTATTGTTGAGACTCTGCCTACTCCACGGCCCTTTCATTTTGCCGTGCATCCCAGCCACGTCGAGGATCTGACAGCAACATTCAACGAGGACACTCTCACCATCGAAGTGCCTCGCGATTGGGCCGCAAATTGGGCTTCGAATGACGAAGAAGTCGGTCGCTCAGCCAAGACCAGCAACCTCGACATCCTGATCGAAAAAGACTGGTCCTGCACCACCGTCCGCGACTCGGCTGAAGATCGCGATACATACCCTAACCCAACTGCATTACGATAAGTAGCTTGGCTACTGTAAATAACGACACCGCATTCTTTGGGCACCCCAAAGGCCTCTCTACTCTCTTCTTTACCGAGATGTGGGAGCGATTCAGCTACTACGGCCTTCGCGCCATCCTGCTGCTCTATATGGTGGCGGATCCATCCACCGGGGGCCTCGGTTTTTCTATTGCCAAAGCTAGCGCCATTTATAGTCTCTATGCTTCGATGAACTATCTGCTCGCCCTGCCTGGCGGCTGGTTGGCCGACAAGTTCCTGGGCCTCCGCAACTGCGTCCTCATTGGTGGCTTGCTCATCGCATTCGGCAACGGCCTGATGTTCTTTCCCGGCCATGTCACCTTCTACTTTGGCCTTGCTGGTATCGTCTTTGGGACAGGCCTGCTGAAGACGAATGCCTCCACAATGGTGGGCACTCTGTATCGCGAGAATGACAACCGGCGGGACTCGGGATTCTCCATCTATTACATGGGCATCAACATTGGTGCGCTGGTGTCGCCACTGGTAGTCGGCTACCTCGCCCAGCGAGTGAACTGGCGCTACGGCTTCCCCGTTGCTTCACTATTCATGATCATAGGCATCGTCCAGTTCTATCTCGGCTCGAAGAACTTCCCTGAGCGAGTCTTCAAGGCTGTGCCGCCTTCTGACATATTCGAGCAGCAATCCAACAAGAAGTGGCTGCAGTATGGTATTGCAGCGATGATTGCTATTGCGGCTGCCATCTTTCTGATCTCGCCAACGGCTGAAGGCCTGGCTGATTCTTTTGGCGCGGTGCTGCTGACCATCGTTATTGCCGTGCTTGGCTTCCTGCTTTTCAAGGGCAGCCCCAACGCGTATGAACGAAGACGCCTCGCTGTGGTCTGCATCCTCTTCTTCATTTCGACCCTCTTCTGGTCGAGCTTTGAACAGGCTGGCTCTACCCTAAACCTCTTCGCCGAACAGAACACAGTCGACCTCTTCCCATCTACCTGGTACCAGAGTTTCAACTCGGCCTTTCTGATCCCTCTTGCACCCCTCTTCGCTGCACTCTGGATCCGCATGGGGGACCGCCAGCCCAGTGTACCGATCAAGTTCACCATTGCCCTCATATTTGTTGGCCTGGGTTACATATGGCTCATGTTTGGCTCCCAGCTGACAACAGGTGGTGCAAAGGTTTCTCCCATCTGGCTGATCGGCACTTACTTCCTGCATACCGTGGGTGAGCTTTGCCTCTCTCCGGTTGGCCTGAGCGCAATGACCAAGCTGGCACCCGCCCGTATGGCTGGCTTCATCATGGGCGTTTTCTTCATGTCGATTGCCAGCGGCAACTACATCGGTGGTCGCCTGGCCAGTCTCTATGAGAAGCTGCCGCTGCCGCAACTCTTCGGCGGCATCGGGGCCTTTTGTATCGTCGTGGCCCTCGTCTTCGCCTGTTTTGCCAAACCTGTTGCTCGTATGATGGAGTCAGAGAAATAGAGGCAGTATGCGCCTTGTCATCCTATGCTTTACCACAACCCTTGCCTGGGCTGACCCGGCTCAGATCCTCACCAAACGCTGTATCTCCTGCCACAACCCATCTGCAAAGATGGGCAACCTTAGTCTGTCCTCACGCCCGGAGGCAGAGCGAGTCCTCTCCGGCCGCCTGCTCGACCGAATCGAGAGGGGCCAGATGCCTCCCGGCGGTGGTCTTCCTGCTGCAGAAATTACTGAGCTCAAAACCTGGCTCGCCGCCGGAGCTCCGTGGCAGGGTACTTTGTCGAGTAACCGCAAATGGTGGTCGCTGCAACCCATCCAGTCCAAGGGCACCTCGATTGACCAACACATTGAAGCCGCGCTCTCAGCCAAAGGCCTCAAGCTTTCTCCCCCCGCGGACCGCCGCACCCTCATTCGTCGCGTTACATTCGACATCACCGGCTTGCCCCCAACACCGGAAGCGATCGATGCCTTTCTGGCAGATCCGGCTCAGGATGCCTATGAAAAGCTGATCGACCGGCTTCTTGCCTCTCCTGCTTATGGTGAGCGCTGGGGCCGTCACTGGCTGGACGTCATCCGCTATGGAGAGTCTCATGGCTACGAACAGAATCACGTGCGCCCCAATGCCTGGCACTTCCGCGACTACGTCATTGGAGCATTCAATCGGGATCTACCTTTCAACCGCTTCATGATGGAGCAGATTGCTGGAGACGCCCTCGTCCCGGCAGTGGATGTCGCAACAGGCTTCCTTGTCGCCGGCCCCCACGATACGGTGGGCAATTCAAACCTCGCCGCTATGCGCCAGCAGCGTGCCGATGATCTGGATGACATCGTCAACGCGACCGCCTCATCCTTCCTGGGTCTGACCGTAAACTGCGCTCGCTGCCATGACCACAAGTTCGACCCAATCCAGCAAGCCGACTATTACCGCATTGCCGCAATCATGAACGGCGTCAACCACGGCGAACGAAGCATTGCCACACCTGCCGAGAAGGCCCGCAGGGAAGCACTGGCTGGCCCACTCGAAGAACAGATCAAGACCGCAAAGCAAAGGCTGGAAGTTCTGACAGCACAAACGAAGGATCGGCGATCCGAAGCCGAAGCAGCTCTCAAAGCACGCTACCGTCCGCCCGTATCGCCCTACGGAACAGAAGAGACTTTCGAGCCCATTACAGCAACACAGATCCGAATCTCGGCTCCACTTGGCTTTCCCGGGGGGCTCGATGAGATCGAGGTCTTCACTCCTGCCGGAGTAAACGTGGCGCCGGGCTCAACAATCAAAGTCAGTTCCACTCGCATCGCCGATGGCAACCCCGATGCCTACCACCAGCGCTTTCTAAATGACGGCAGCTTTGACAAGCGATGGTTCCCCGAAGGCAGCGGGCCAGCCTTCATCACGATTGAATTCCCCAAGCCAATTACCATCCATAAGGTGGCATGGTCCACCGATCGGGCTCGCGCTTTCATGGGTAGATTCCAGCAGAACTCGGTCTCCAACTACAAGCTGGAGTTCTCCCCAGTAGCCACTGTGATCACTGGCGAAAACCGGCTGCCTCATCGTCCCTTGGACCTGGACCGCCTGGTAACTCTCGAAGCGCTCTCTTCCCAAGATCGAGCCGAGTTTCGATCTAACGAAGAGACAATCAAGACACTGGAAGCGGCTCTCAAGAAGATCCCAACTCTGCAACTGGCCTACATCGGCAACTTCAAGCAACCCGCTGAGCCCGTGTACTTGCTTAAGGGAGGCAGCGTTATGCAGAGAGGAGAAGCGATCATACCGGCTAGTCTTAGTACCCTTGCTGACTCGACGCTCGCTCCTTTCACTGTTCCGCTGGAGGCGCCAGAGAAAGAACGCAGGCTCAAGTTTGCCCAGTGGCTTGCTGACGATAAGAATCCCCTGACCCCTCGCGTCATTGCCAACCGCATCTGGCATTACCATTTCGGCCGGGGAATCGTTGCGACGCCTTCTGACTTTGGCTATAACGGTGAAAGACCCACCCACCCGGAACTCCTCGATTATCTTGCCCAACGCCTCATCTCGAACGGCTGGAAGATGAAACCGCTGCACCGTGAGATTCTGCTTTCGAAGGCTTACCGGCAATCGAGCGCCCACATCCCCGAGGCCGCCAAAATCGACGCCGACTCCCGTCTCCTCTGGCGTTTCCCGCCCCAGCGCCTCAATGCGGAATCGCTTCGAGACTCGATGCTCTTTGTGGCTGGTGTGCTCAATCCACAAGTGGGTGGACCGAGCTTTCGTCTCTACAAGTACACGGTGGACAACGTTGCTACCTACTTTCCGATGGATAAGTTTGGGCCTGAGACCTATCGCCGGTCTGTCTATGCTGAATCGGCCCGCTCGATCCGGACAGAGTTGTTGAGCGTCTTTGATTGTCCTGACTCTTCGCTCCCAGAGCCACGTCGAGTCTCAACGGTTTCGCCCCTGCAGGCGCTATCGCTCCTCAACCATAGCTTTACCACCGACATGGCTGAAGCTTTTGGGAAGCAAAGCGTCGAATCTACTTTTTTGCGAGTATTCGGTCGACCTCCGGAAGCTAAAGAGCTCGCTGCGGCAAATACGCTGATTCGCGAGCATGGCTTTACTGCATTTGTCCGCGCACTATTCAACGCCAACGAGTTCCTCTATGTTTACTAACCGCCGCCGCTTCGTCTCAGGCCTGAGTGCAATCGCATTTGCGGACCTGTTGACCGGTGCTTCGAAGAATCCGCACTTTACTCCCAAGGCCAAGCGCGTCATCCAGATCTTCTGCCCGGGTGGTGCTTCCCACATCGATACCTTCGACTACAAGCCTGAACTCGAAAAGCGAAGTGGGCAGCCGATGCCGGGCGGGGACAAGGACGTTACTTTTCAGGGGGCCAACGGCAACCTGATGCGCAGTCCCTGGGATTTTAAGCCTGCTGGCCAATCGGGTAAACCTATCACTGCAAAACTGCCCTATCTGGCAAAGCACGTCGATGATATGGCCTTTATCCATTCGATGAGCTCGCGATCAAATACTCATGGCCCTGCTTGTGTTGCCATGAATACCGGCTTTGTCTTTGAAGGCTTCCCTTCAGCCGGAGCCTGGCTTAGTTTTGCCCTTGGCTCCGAGAACGAGAACCTCCCGGCCTATGTTGCCATCCCGGATATTCGGGGCATCCCTCCTTCGGGCCCGGCGAATTGGACTTCGGGCTTCCTACCGGCCGAACATCAGGGCGTTGCCTTTAATGCCGCCGACCCTATTCGCAATCTGGACAGGCCTCCTGGCATCACTGCCAATACGGACTCGGCCACTCGGGATTTTGCCCAGTTTCTCAACACTGAACACGCTGCCCGCCACGCGGGGGATACTGACCTTCAGGCCCGAATTGCTTCTTACTCGCTGGCGGCTCGCATGCAACTGTCGGCACCTGAGGTGTCGAACCTCAATGCAGAATCGAAAGCTACTCTCGATCTTTATGGAGCCAACAGTAGCAACCCACTGGTAGCTGCTTATGCAAAGAACTGCCTTCTCGCCCGGAGGTTGGTGGAACGTGGTGTTCGCTATGTTCAGCTCTATTGCGCCTCTCGAGCTTCTGGGGTGGATGGCCTTCTAAATTGGGATGCACACAAGACGCTAAAGGCGGATTATGAGAGGCACTTGCCGATCCTCGATCAACCCACGGCGGGGCTCATTTCTGACCTTGCGTCGAGAGGATTGCTCAAGGACACCCTGGTGCTCTGGACGACTGAGTTTGGCCGCATGCCTACTCACCAGGAAGGGACTCTAGGTCGCGATCACAATCCGGATGCCTACACAGTGTGGATGCTTGGTGCCGGCGTCAAGAAGGCGGCCTCATGGGGCGTTACGGATGACTTTGGCCGGCGAGTGGCTGAAAACCCAACTACTGTTTATGACTTCTGGGCAACCGTGCTTTACTTGCTCGGCCTCGACCACGAAAAACTCACCTGGTATCACAATGGCCTGAATCGCCGGCTGACCGACGTACACGGCCATGTCATCAAATCGCTGCTTGCCTAGCCTTCTTCCATTTTAGGGTTTGAGCAAAGTTCCTGACGCCGGCAACAGAGCCAAGTTCGAGGACGCTCATGGCAGCGGCGGCGTTGGCAAAGTCTACAGCCTCGGTTAGAGAATAGCCGCGAGTCCAGGCGGCCAGGAAGGCTCCTGCAAAGACGTCTCCTGCGCCGGTGGAGTCGATGGCCTCAACCGGATAGGCGGGAACCAAATCGCCATCTACTACCGCTCCCAGTTTGCCCCGCTTCATGACAACGTGGGTTGCGGGCAGGAGCTTGAGAGCTGCCTGCCAGGTTCTTGCTCCTGTGATCAGGCGTGCCTCTTCTTCGTTGACGAACAACACATCGACGTGCTCGAGGCAGGGAAGTACTACTTTGCCCCATTCGCCACGCGAGTCCCAGCCAGTATCCATTGAAGTAGTGAGGCCCTCGTATCTGGCTCGTTCCAGCATTTGGGGGGCAAGAGTGCGCAAGGCAGGGACCGCAAAAGGATTGGCTAGGTGGAAGTGCTGAAAGCCCTTCATGTCCGGGACTGACTTCAGTGCCGCCTTGCTCGCGCCTGGCCGGTGAACGAATGCGCGTTGGCCTGTCCTCTTGACGAGGGCCATGGTGGTTGGAGTTGGGAGTGCCAGCTTCTTGACACGGGTAAGGTCGACTCCCTTGAGGATCGAGAGCAACTCTTCGCCCTCAGGGTCCTTGCCGACTGCACCAACAAGAGAGACATCGACACCCAGCCTGGCCAATGTGTAGCTGGTGTTGGCCCCGTTTCCTCCGACACTGCGCGTGAACTGCTCAACCCACACGGTGCCGTCCCAACGGATTTCTTCAACTGGCCAAGCCAGCAAGTCCAGAACCAGATTTCCTGCAACTAAAATCTTCATTCAAAAATCTTTCCCAATGGCAGCCGCTTAGTGACTGAGCCTGCCTTTAATTCAAGGGCGTCCCCAGCGAGCTTGACTTCCACCAGTTCTTCGCCACTCAAGCCCCAACGTGAAAAGTGGCGGCCACGTCCCTTGATCAGGAAAGGAACTTCGCTCCACTCCACAAGTGGCTTGCGCACTGCTTCCATTTCTCCTACTGCGAGTTGCTTTGGAGAGACCGAAATGGCAACGGCACCGCTGCCAAGCTGCATGAGCGATATCCATTTGCCTTCCTGACTTGCTGGCATCGAGCAAAGGCCTTTGACGCAGCTTCCAACATAGGCCGAGATCTTGGGCCAGTCGAAACGACCCGTAATGACGTAATAGCTGGTTGGCTCACCGATGACGGCGACCAAACGATCCATATCGCGACGATAATCAAAGCCGGTCTTGGTAACGAAGTCTTTGTATTCGGCTTCCTCGCTGGCTGCATCGCCGGCGATTTTCTTGATGACGGCAGCATCTGCGATGACAAAAATGCCATCGCCACTGGGCAGATGGGAAACCTGCTCAGCCAAACTCATGCCTCTGTTCTGACTCCAAAAATACAGAGCGCCAAGTGCTAATAACCCTACTACCCAAACCCAAGCTTTCACGCCTTCAGGATACGGCACGGAAGGGTCATCATCAGCTGTCGAAATTGAGTGAGGTCCAGACTCTGTGCGCCGTCGCTGAGCGCGGCGTCTGGATTCGGGTGACATTCCACCAGCAATCCATCTGCTCCGACGGCGACGGCTGCACGGGCCAGAGGGGCTACCAGACTTCGCCGCCCGGTGGCGTGAGATGGATCGAGGATAACCGGGAGGTGGGTCATCTCCTTCATTGCTGGGACTGCAGTGATGTCACAAACGTTTCGCGTGTGAGAATCAAAACTTCTTATGCCGCGCTCACAGAGGACCACATCCGGATTACCGTTTGCGAGGACGTATTCCGCTGCCATCAACCATTCTTTCAACGTCGCTGAAGGGCCGCGTTTCAACAACACTGGTTTTCCGCAGCGGCCAAGTGCTTTGAGAAGGGCGAAGTTTTGCATGTTGCGTGCGCCCACCTGCATAAGGTCAGCGTAATTTGCCACCAGATCGACGTCCGCTTCGGTGACGACCTCGGTAACGATTCCCAGACCATAGCGCTCGCGGGCAAGTTCGAGAAGCTTTAAGCCCGGTTCTCCAAGGCCCTGGAACTCGTAAGGCGAGGTACGTGGTTTGAAGGCACCTCCACGCAGCAACTGGCCGCCACAATCTGCGATCACCTCGGCACATGCCATGAGTTGCTCTTCATTTTCGACGCTACAGGGGCCGGCCATGACAACGAAGCCGCCATCGCCAAACGCCACGTCACCTACTCGAACGACACTGTTCTCGGGCTGAACGTCTCGACTTACCAGTAAATTCACAACAATACTCCTGTCTGGAAATGCAAAAGGCCCACTCGGGGATACCGAGCGGGCCTTCTTGCGAAACCAGAAAAATTGGGATTAGTTCTTCATGGCATGCAGATCCACTCGGTCGCGGGAAGCGACGTACCAATACCAGAATCGATAGGAGTGGGCCAGAGCCATTGCTCTATCATCCTACACGATTCTTTCACTTCACACCAAATAGATTCTTGCGAATCCTTTTGTATTCAAATCTCGCTGGATTTACCGCTGTGACTCCACCTGAATCGACAATGATGATTTTGGCTGAGACCGGAGCATAGGCCGCCTGGGGTGCTATGGTTCCCTTGGCAACCAGTATTTTCATTCGCTCCGGATAGATGCCAACACTAATCAGCTGGTTCAGGCTGAAGGGCAAGGTTCTTTTCGGCGTGATCAGGATGTAGTTGGGCATGTCAGGTGTTGAGCCCTCCACTTCGATCACGACCGATATTCCCATATCCCAGTAGCGGCCGCCTCCGTGGCGGGCTTCTGTTTCAATGAAGCGGCCGTCGTGAATTCCTTTCACCCGGCCCCTAACGCGAACGGAATCTCCATGCATGTTGTCGGTCTTGCCGCCTACGGGCATGTCCACGAGACCGCCGACACCCGCTCGAATGGCAGTCTGCACGGCGGCTGGGTCTGAAATCACGACTGACCATGCTTCAGCCTTCTGTTTGAGCAATTCAGCAAGGATGAAGGTGCTATCGCCTGCGGAGCCACCCCCAATGTTGTCTCCGGCATCCATCAGCGAAACGGGCCATTTGCCATTATTCATGGCAAGCTTCACTGCCTCGGCCGGATTTGGCGCCTGGAGTTTGAGTTCTTCGCGCATTTCCCACATCATTGCTGCGAGGCGCTCCGCTTCGCGCTTGGCGAGAGCGGGGTCATTGTTGGTTACGACAACAACTGCCGGCCCCATAGACTCAATATCGGCATACTGATAGCCACCGGCAACGCTGGCGGCGAGTACCCCAGGGCTCTTCTCAAGAACTTTGCTCGCGTCGGTGATGGCCTTGAGCGGGGCGGCGTAGGTGTTGTGGAAGAGGATGTTGAGAACCATCGGTGGCTTTACCAATGCCTGCACTGGTTTCACTTTGCCAGAGAGGATATCGCCCATGATCTTTGCCCCAAGCACTCCGGATTCGCGAGCATCCAGATGTGGACATTCTTTGTAGGTGAGAAGAGCTGTGGTGTTTCGAACGATGTCTTCGGTGATGTTGGCATGAAAGTCATGAACCACTACCAGCGGTATTTTGTTTCCAAATTCCTTTCGGACGCGCCTTACGACTTCTGCGTCTGCGTCCTGAAATGATTCCGAGACCATGGTTCCGTGCAGGAAGAGGAGGATTCCGTCGAGCTTTGGTGCCTGCTTCAATCTCGTTATTAGCTCGTTGGTCAAAGTCTCGAAAGCAGAATCGAGAACCAGGCCAATGGTTTGAGGCCCAGCAACCATGGTTGGATACAAATCGTATTGGGCAAGGCCAGCGCCTTCGATGAAGCCTGCAATTGTATTGTTAGCTTTGACTGATTTTGAAATCAGATCCTGACCACGAAGAATGCCGTCGGCGCCTCCGATTCCTGTTTCGAAGTCTCTCAGTGTTGTTTTCTGAGGGTTGAAGGTATTTGTTTCGTGAACGATGCCCCCAAGGCCCACTACTGGCCTTGGCTGGGCAAAAGCCAAACCAACTAAAATCAAAATCGCAATGAACCGCATGGGCGGAATCATATCAATTTGCGGTGGCTGTATTTGTCTAGAAAATGAATCTCAGTTCACTTTCCTAAATCTGCAGGCATAGTGAAGGAGATTTCAGTTGGAGGCAATTTCTCTAGGTCAATACGATATTGTATACAACGCCTTCTCGTTCGCCATTGCAGTCATGGGAGCCGCGACTGCATTCATCTTCTTGAACCCTTCGCAGGTGGCTCCTGTATATCGAACGGCAATAACAATCACAGGCTTGGTTAGGTGCATTGCCTATTTACCATTACTTGCGGATCTTCTCATCGTGGGAAGCTCCTTTCAGTTTTCTAAACTGCGCGTGGGCGTGTAAGTGCCGCACGCTACGTTGTCGTAGTTTCATGGCTGTTCTATCCGATTGTGTTTCTATTCCCGATGATTGGATTCACAGGCAGTGCCGCTACTACGGCGGTGCAAGTTGGTTACCCCATTTCAGACATCGTGGCGAAGGCCATTTTTGGTGTCCTGATATATGTGATCGCCGCACTCAAGTCGGAAACCGAACCGGCCTATTATCCTGAGAACGACAGTTGTCCCTCACCCCTCTACACGCAACTGATGGATACTCAACGGGATGAGCGGGAGTTTCTGGCCGAGGCGCAGATGTACCGCGACCGGGCTGGCACCCAGAACCTGTTCGATAAGCGGAAGAACCAATGGGGCTGGACCGGGTTCTCGACGCAAGATCTCAGGCTCAACCAGTTGATGGCGCGCATGGTGGCGCAGATCCACAACTGGTGGAGCATCTTTACGCGGATTGGCACGGGGCGAGGCGATTCCGGCGCGGGCGTTGTTGGAACATGCGATTGCGCAGAAAACCAAACACGCCAACCAGGCGCGTTTGAGCATCTCCAGATTGCACGCCAAAGCCAAGCAGGCAGCCAACTCAGTAGGCCGGATCAGCCAGTGTCTGAAGTTGTTTGTCACGCCTGCAGAGCGGTTGCCGGACGAGCATAGTTGGGGCCTCATGCTGCGTAGGATCTTCGAGGACTTTGGAAGGTTCGCGTTCCAGTCAGACCCTCGACAGGGTCTCAGGTAGCGCTCAAATGCCGTTTTTAGGCTTATCGGTTGGATTTCAAACACTCGATGGACTGACAGTGGAATAACACGTAGTGCACGTGGTTTTTGTGTCCCCTTCTGCGTTAACGATTCCTCACATGGCCCTGGTATAGGGTTTTCGTTTCACACAGATTGAAAGACAAAATTCAAGGAAGATTTTTTGATACGAAGTTTCGTTTGCTCCCACCATGTCAAATCAGTTAAGCTAGCAGACGTTTTCGTATTTTCGAAAGGTCTTTTACAAAGTGAATTATTACCTCAACGCTCCGTTCGCGCTGTGGCTCCAGGCTGTGCCGGGTGATGCCACTGGGCAAAACACGCTTCTCAGCATTCTGGCCATCAGCGCATTCGGCATGCTCGCCGCTGGTTATCTTGCCAGATATGTTCTTGCCAAGGACACTGGTACGCCGGAGATGCAAAAAATCTCAAATGCTATCAAGAGCGGCGCTGAGGCCTATATGAACCGCCAAAACCGTACCATTGCGGGCTTGGCAGTCGTGCTCGCCCTCATTATCTATTTTGCTTACCTGCTTGGTAAAGACGATGCCCAGCTTGCCGTGCGCATGACTGTCAGCTTTCTTTTTGGGGCCGTTTGCTCACTTGCCGCTGGTTTTAGTGGGATGTGGGTTTCGATTCGGGCCAATATTCGCGTTGCTGCCGCCGCCCGGTCGAGCCTTGGGGAGGCGATGCAGATTGCTCTTCGTGGAGGTGCAGTTACGGGCATTGCGGTGACTGCTCTGTCGATGTTTGGCGTTGGGCTTCTCTTTGCTTTCTTTGACGGGTTGAATCAGCCTCAGGATGTGCCGGGACAAATTGTTGCGTTTGGTTTTGGGGCCAGCTTCGTGGCCCTGTTTGCCCAGCTTGGCGGTGGAATCTATACCAAGGCGGCAGACGTGGGTGCCGATCTTGTGGGCAAGGTGGAAGCAGGCATCCCGGAAGACGATCCTCGCAACCCGGCCGTGATTGCCGATCTTGTGGGAGACAATGTAGGCGACTGCGCCGGCCGTGGTGCCGATATCTTTGAATCCACGGCTGCTGAAAATATTGGTGCCATGATTCTTGGCGTCACGCTTTACAAGGTGTTCGGACTGTCCGGTATTCTCTTTCCTTTGTACACTTGTGCGCTGGGATTGCTGGCTAGCATTATTGGTGTATTTACAGTGAAGCTCAAGGGCGATGAAGACCCGATGCGGGCTTTGAACCGTGGCTTCTATGTGGCGAGCTTTATCTCGATTGGCGGGTTTTACATCGCAATTCAGCAATTGCTGGGTGGTAATATGTGGCTCTTTGGGGCCGGGGTCATCGGCATTGTTACCAGCTTCTTTTTTGTGTTTCTGACGCAATACTATACGGATCACCGGTACCGGCCTGTGCGCTTTATTGCGGAATCGTGCACCACGGGCCCTGCCACGACGATGATTTCAGGACTTGCGATCGGGATGGAATGCACTGGTCTGGTTGTGTTGACAATCTCTCTGGCGATCTTCAGCTCTTACTGGATGGGAATCCAAGCGGCGCTTCCTGGTGTCAGCTCTCTTTCGAGTGGGCTTTATGGCACGGCCATTGCGACCATGGGAGTTCTCTCGACGGCAGCCTACGTTCTTGCCATGGATACGTTTGGCCCGATCACTGATAATGCCGGTGGCATCGTAGAGATGTCCAAGCAGCCACCTGAAGTGCGCCATCGCACGGACTTACTGGATGCCGCTGGCAACACAACAAAAGCTCTGACCAAGGGTTACGCGATTGGTAGCGCTGCGCTGGCGGCCTTCCTGCTTTTCAGTGCTTATATTGACGAAGTAAAGATGGTGCTGGCAAAACGATTGTCGAAGCCTTTTGAGGAAATTCCGTTCAGCGTCGATATTGGCCAGGTGCCCGTATTTATTGGGGCTTTGCTGGGTGGCATGCTGGTGTTTCTGTTCAGTTCGCTGGCGATTCAGGCTGTGGGTAAGGTAGCGCAGACGGTGATCATGGAAGTGCGCCGACAGTTCAAGGCCAATCCCGGGATTATGAAGGGTACCAGTGACCCCGACTACGGGCAGTGCGTTGATATCGTAACTGCGGGTGCACTCAAGGCTATGATTCTTCCAGGGTTGTTGCCTGTGCTTGCTCCTGTTGCCGTTGGGATGCTGTTTAAGAATCTTCCGCCGGCTGCTGACGGGACGCCAATGGGTGCCTGTGCTGTGGCCGCCATGCTGATGGTTGGGACCATTACCGGTATTCTGATGGCTACGTTCATGAACAATGGCGGCGGAGCGTGGGATAACGCGAAGAAGTATATTGAGCTCGGTCACCATGGCGGCAAGGGTTCTGATGCGCACAAAGCCTCAGTAGTGGGCGATACGGTTGGTGATCCGTTCAAGGATACAGCTGGACCGTCGATCCACGTGCTGATCAAACTGCTAAGCACCATCACGCTGGTGGCAGCTCCGCTGTTTCTTTAACCGACTAAAGCTGGATTGACGACAAGAGCCACTGGCCGTAGCTATGAGCAGACTGATGCTGTCGGCTGGGGGCCGATAAGGGAACGCGCACATTGCGGCCTGGCGCTGACTCTCCTCCGCTTATCAAGGAAGAGCCCCCCTTCCATCTGTTCTCACCGTAGAGGGTTGAGTTCAGGTTAGGATCGTAGGCCCCATATGGGTCATGAGCGACGAGTGTGAAGTCGATACTGGACATGGATTCGCGTTCATTTTCGAAGCCCACTACCAGGATGATGTGACCTGAATTGTTATTGGCGTGGGTGACGCTGCAAAGGATGGGTTGGCCTCCATCGATCTGGCGAACAAAAAAGTCTTTAGCTTCATGAACGACAGGCGTTGAAAGCTTAATCGTTTTGATCTGTGGAAATGTTTTTTCGAGCCACCATCTCAGATTCTCGTGTGAATTGACCAGGGTTGTGTTTGGGCGATTGGGGTCGCTGTTTACTGTCTGTTTGATGTCGGTAGGAGCAAGCATCGAAGCGTTTACATTTTGGCCCAGTTTTCTTTCGAGCCAGTTGGCCATCATTTTGAGGACAGTTCCCTGGCATGATGTCCCTGTTGGTTGCGCAAAATAGGGAACTGCCAGGATTCTCGAACGAGGGTTGGCCATGTTATTTGTGGGGGAAGCCTGAAGTCGCTTTCACTTCGTTGATCTGGTCGGTATGGCGTTGAGCGTGGGCAGCTAGCAGCAAAAACATCTGGTAAGCATCCATTTTGAAGTCGGGGACGATCTTGAGGCGAAGGTCCTGGTCCTGGTTTTTTTCGACGTAGGCTATTGTCTTGTCGCGCCGTTCTTTGAATGCGGCCAGGGCTGCTGTGGTGTTTGCGAAGGATTTCTTTGGGGTGGCCTGGTCTGGGGCTTTTACCTTTTGATCGCGGCTGCGGATGGATTTAAGGAAGTCTTCGTCTTTTTGAGCGGCCTTGGCAGCCGGGTCGGCTGGGCCTGCTGCGACTTGTTTGTAGAAACCGAAGAGAAAGGTTTCGGTCATCGCCAAGTGTTCGACAACCTCTGCAATGGACCATTTGTCAGGGGAGGCCTTCCAGTTGAGTTGCTTTTCGGTTAGGCCTGTTGCGGCGTCGATCACGATCTTACGGGAGGCGTGAAGTTCGCTCATGGCGCGATCGCGCTCCCCCTGAGTGAGTGGCGCAGCCTGTAAAACCAATGAAATCAATACGAAGATGGCAGTATTCCTGATCATATCTCCTTCATCCTAGTACTTTTTCCACTTAGATTTCCTAATGAACCGCTTCAGATTGGCCGATTCAGATTTAGTAATGGCGAGTCTTACCACTGCAGCACCGCTAGCGGCAATCGGCGAACACGTTGAACTATTCACCGTGCTCGAAATGGAACCTCGCATTCTTTTGGTGGATGGAGTAGAGTTGAATCGCCGGGTGGTGAAGGCTACGCTCAATGCAATTGGAGCGCAGTTTATCGAGGCGATGCGTCCGAGCGAAGCGTATCAAATCCTCAAGAACGAACGCATAGATCTGGTGATCTGCGATATGTTTCTTCCGGAACAAAACGGAATGGAATTCTGCCGGGTACTGAAAGCGAATCGGGCGACCCAGTTGCTGCCTGTGTTGATGTTGACGAGTGTACAGGGCAGCGAACACGAAGTAGAGGGGTTGACGAGTGGAGCGGATGAATATCTGTTGCAACCGGCCCATCCGAGTGTGCTCAAGGCCCGTGTATTGTCGATGCTTCGCCATAAAGCGGCTCTGGATTCACTCGATGAAGTTGAAGGTATCCTGTTTACCCTGGCTCAGGCGGTGGAGGAGCGCGACAAGTGCACCTCGGATCACTGCCGGCGGCTGTCTTACTTCAGCGTAGAACTAGGCATACGTTTGGGCTTGGGGCGTAATGATTTGTTGGCACTACATCGCGGTGGATACCTGCATGACATTGGCAAAATAGGGATTCCCGATTCGATTCTGAATAAGGCGGGAGAGTTGACAGACGATGAATGGCGGATCATGCGAAGCCATGTGATTCGTGGCGAAGAGATTTGCCGGCCGATGAAGAGCTTAGAGCATGTGTTGCCAATTGTTCGGCATCATCATGAAAAGTGGGATGGGACAGGATATCCGGATCGCCTTAAGGGTGAGGAGATTCCGCTGCTGGCGAGGATTCTTCAGATTGCGGATGTGTTTGATGCGTTGAGCAGTGAACGATCTTACAAGAAAGCACTCACGATGGATCAGGCTTGCCGCCAACTGGAAAAAGAAGCGAAGGCGGGATGGCGCGATCCCGAGTTGGTTCCGCTGTTCGTGAACATGCTTGAGAACGAAGACGATGAATCGAAGATGTCGAGGAATCTTCGAGCGATTGCTGGTGTGGTGAACGAAAGCTAGGTGATCGAGCCGCGGACCTTAACTACTCCGGTAACCAAATCGCCGAAATAGTCTGCGGCAGTAAAGATGCGCAAACCGTGTTCAGCCTGAACCAGCAAAACATCAAATTTGACAATGTTCTTGTCGGCCTCGTCAGATTCCAACTCAAAACTCAAGAGTGCATTCCCTAATTCTATGTCCCCACTCACGACAGTTGCGGGGCGTAGGAAGTGATAGAAGGGGGCGGCGTTTCTGCCACGATATCCCAATTCTGCACCGAAGCGTCGCGAATCCAGCACCGCTTTTTCATTTTTGGACGGGTTTGAGAAAATGACCCAGCGATTGAGTTCCGAGGCAGCTCCGAGCGAAGTCAGAAGGGATTGATAGGCTTCCGATCCGCTGTCAGGCAGGACGGGCAATCCGCCCTCGAAGCGATGCCACTCAATAATGCTTTCATGCTTCACGGGATGAGAGACATGTTTCATCGGCAAGTGATCGGTTTTGAGGGCATTGAGGGCTAGTTTTACTTCTACTGGATCGAGATCACCACCACCTTTGAGCATTTCCTGTTCAAGCATGTAGGTGAGCATGCCCTCGCGCAGAGCCTCGTCTTCTTCGTGTCCGAGCGTTTTGGTAATCAGCCAGCTAACCGGCTGGACGAAAATCATGAGGTCGAAGAGGAGCTGGGTGAGCGGGGAGAGGAGAAAAGCGAGCTTGAGTTTGTACTTGATACCGATGTAGTCTGCGATGACTTCAGCGACAAGAGCGATGATCAGAGCCATGCCTACTTTGGCTGCGAGGGAGGGCATAGCGGCTTCCGTGAGGTCTCCCAGCATGAGCGTAGAGAGGGTGATCATGAATCCGACGACGAGGATGAAGTGGGATGCGTTTTTGCGAAAGCGAATGACCACCTTGGCCATCTCGTTGCCATTCGCAATTTCAGCCATCAAGTATTGCGGCGAGAGTGAAAGCATGGCTGCTTTCAATGCGCAGAGCACGAAGACGAGGCCCAGAAGAATGGTGGCAGCGGTGATACGGAACTGCAGTGTCTCGATTTCTTCGTGATGAGTATGGAAGTAGGTTGCTGCGGCGCCGAGCGCGACGACCGTAAGGATGGCGCGAAGTAGTCTGGCGATCATATTTAGGACCAGAAGGTGAGATATGGCTTGCCCGTGGCCATGCGTTCGACCAGTAGAGCGAGTTCGCGGAGGTGGTAGTCGCCCCACATGCAGCTTTCGCTGCAAGGGACTTTGCGACCGGCAGGAATGTGATCCCAACCATTGGGTCGGTGATAGACGGAGTGAAGCAGGAGACCTTCGTGTGCTGGATCTGCGGAGAGGTAGGGGTCATCCAGTAGGGTTTTGAGCACGGTCAGGCCAGCTTGGGTATAGCGGTCTTCTTTGAGGAAATTACCCAGCCGGATGAGGCCTTGTGCGCCGATGGCTGCCGCAGATGAGTCTACGGGTTCCCAGTCGTTGAAGGGCTCGGCGGGGCGTTCGAGGTAGTTGCCGAGACGGTGGAGATTGGGGGCGCCGGTGTCCCAATAGGGGACGCCGCAGGTGGGAGTATGTTCGAGGTAGAAGTCGCAGGTGGCTTGCGCGGCTTTGCGCATGGTGGCCTTAACGGAATCGAGATTGGGCTCGGAGAGGGTTTCGAAAAACTCGAGTTGTTCGGCAAAGCCACACATGGCCCAGGCGAGGCCGCGGGTCCAAGTAGAGAAGGGGGAGTAGCCCTGCTGGCTGCTGGGGCAGCGGAAGTTGCCATCGTTGCGGTTGAAGATGGCTTCGTGGACGGCGCGACCGCGGATGTCGTAAGAATCGCGACCTTCACCGTAGTAAACGCTGTACTTTGCTGTGGCTTCGGCGTGTTCGATGAGGCGGCCGAGGAGTGAGATACGTTTGTCGTTTTCTGCGGTGAGGACGTGGCCGAGGCGGTGGCCTACGGCGAGTGCGCGCAGGGAACGGATGGTGTCAACAAAAAGGGAGTGGGGGCCGTTGAAGGAATAGATATAGCCGCCACCGCCAGCTATTGTGGACCAGCGTGAGGCCTGGACAGCGCCGGAGGCTTTGAGAGCGAATTCGTAGAAGTTCTTCTCCCACTCGTTGAAGGCAGTGCGGCCTTCAACCATGAGGCGGAGTAGATTGCCGTAGGTGCTGACGTTGTTGAAGCCGTGATCGTGGACGCCGATGTGGGTGACGTGGGTGGCCATGAGTTCGAGGGTGCGCTTGCGACCCATCTCGAGGAACTCGTGATCTCCGGTTGCGTCGAACTGAAGGATGGCAGCACCGAACTGGAAGCCCTGAGTCCATTCTGTCCAGCCACGGGAGGTGTACTTGCCCTCGATGGTGAAGACAGGGGAGCCTTTTTCCGGGGTCCAGCCGGATTCGAGGCTGAGGATCTTTTGGGCAGAGGCCTGCCACATGCGGTCTATTGCGGGGATTAGTGTTGACGGCGTGATGGCCGGATCGACTTTGATCATGAACTTATTAGAATAAACGATCCTGAACTTTCGAGCCTGCGAACACGTTATATTGTCAGCCATGAAATACACCATCCTGCTAGCTAGCTTGTCGTTGTTGTTTTCTTGTGGAGACCGCAGGGAGGCAGGGCCGCCAGTGAGCATGACGAAGAAGGCGAGCACGGCCAAGGCTGAAATGCTGCAGGCGGAGATCAATATGGCGGCGGGTGAGCTGAGTATTGATGGTGGTGGAAAAGGGGAAGTGAGTGCGGATTTGCGTTATAGCAGCGGGGGCCTTGTTCCGAATTTTCGTTATGACGATACTAGTTTTCGCGGGCGTCTAGTTGTGGATCAGCCGAAGAACCAAAGTGCGAATTTGCAGTTTGAGGAAGACAAGTGGCGTATTCAGTTGCCGGATGGATTGGCTACAGACATCGATGTGAATATGGGGGCTGGAGAGGCCCGGCTGAAGTTGGGTAGCCTCGATCTACGCAAGGTGGCCCTGAATATAGGAGCGGGTAAAGTGGTGGCCGATTTTGTGGGTGAGCCCAAGCGCGATTATGAGATCAAGATTCAGGGTGGGGTTGGGGAGTGCGAAGTAACGCTGCCGAAATCTGCCGGGATTCATGCTGAGGCGAGTGGTGGGCTGGGGAGTATCGATGTGGATGGTTTGGAGAAGAAGGGGTCTTACTACGAGAATGCGGCATTCTCGCAGGCAGGGCCGAAGATTCGGCTGAGTGTACAGGGTGGAGTTGGGTCGATCAAAATTTTAGTTCGATGAGTTGTCGATTTCCGACGAGGTGACTCGTCGTCTTCATGAAAGGAGGGACACACAATCCCTATGAAATACATGCTGATGATTTATGAAGACCAGGCGCCTTATGCTTCGGCGAGCCAGGAAGAGCAGGGAGCGTTGTTTCAGCGCTACATCAGCTTTACCAACGACCTGCACAAGGAAGGCAAGATGCTTGGTGGTGATGCGCTGGAGCCTAGCTTCAAGGCCACCACGGTTCGGTTGAAGGAGGGGAAGCGGGTGTCTACCGACGGGCCTTATGCAGAATCGAAGGAGCAGCTTGGCGGCTACTACATCGTGGATGTGAAGGACATCGAAGAGGCGACCGCCATCGCAGAACGGATCTGCCGGCTGCATACGTGGAATCACGCAATTCTTGAGGTGCGGCCAGTTATGGTGATCGAGGCTTAGTGGTTGCTCGAGTTATCGAGTCTGTGTACCGGGATGAGCGTAGCCGAATACTGGCGACGCTCATACGCTGGTCTCGCAGTATTGATGACGCGGAGGAAGTATTGCATGATGCCTTCGCTGCGGCCAGCGTAAAGTGGGCGGGCGAAGGCATTCCTGCGAAGCCGGGGGCGTGGATACTGGAGACGGCCAGGAACCGGTTGATTGATTGCAGGCGGGTTGAGGTGCGGAGGAGGGAGTTGCTGGCGCAGCATCATCCGACTGCGCTGGTTGTGGATCGCAGTGAGCCTGAGGTGCTGGCTGATGACATCCTGCGATTGTTCTTTACCTGTTGCCATCCTGTGATGTCGCCTGAGGCGCAGATTGCGCTTACGCTGCGTACGGTGGGCGGGCTGGCTACGCCGGAGATTGCGCGGGCGTTTCTGGTGCCGGAGGCGACGATGGCGCAGAGGATCGTTCGGGCTAAGGCAAAGATTTTGGATGCGGGTGTGCCTTACCGGCTGCCTCGTGCGGAGGATCTGCCTGAGCGAGTTGAGAGTGTGCTCAAGGTGATTTATCTGATATTCAACGAAGGGTATTCGCAGATGCGGCAGGATTTGTCATTTGAGGCAATCCGGTTGGGGCGTCTGCTGAATGAGTGGTTGCCGGGACAGGCTGAGGTGGAGGGGGCGCTGGCGTTGATGATTCTGACTCATGCTCGCCGGGATGCCCGTTTGAATGATGCGAGGAAGTTGGTGATGCTTGATGAGCAGGATCGCGGGCGGTGGCATTCTGCTGAGATTGCGGAAGGGGTAGGGTTGGTGGAACAGGCTTTGAAGCGTAAGAGTCTTGGGCCTTATCAACTGCAGGCGGCGATTGCGGCGGTGCATTGCGAGGGGACGGATTGGGTGCAGGTTGCCAGTCTTTATGAGGAATTGCTACGCTTTGATTCCGGGCCGGTGGTTCGATTGAATCATGCGATTGCGGTTGGTTATGCCTGCTCGTGGGAGGTGGGGCTTCAGTTGCTGGATTCGATTTCAGATCTTGATGAGTACCAGCCCTTGCATGCGGCTCGTGCTCAAATGATGTTGAGGGCAGGGAAGACTGCGGAGGCTCGTGTGGCCTTTGAAACTGCGATTGAACTGAGCCGGAATTCTGCGGAACGAGAGTATCTGATTGGTGTCCAGGCAATTACAAAGCCTTCATAAAGAAATTGTTGGCTGTACGGCTTGTCCGCGGCTGGTGGAGCATTGCCGGAATGTCGCGATGGTCAAGCGGCGGGCTTATCGGGATCAGGAGTATTGGGGTAAGCCAGTGCCGGGCTTTGGAGACCCTGCGGCGAGGTTGCTGATTGTTGGGCTTGCTCCGGGTGCGCATGGGGCGAATCGCACGGGGCGAATGTTTACCGGGGACAAGAGTGGTGATTTTCTATTTGCAGCACTGCATGCGTGTGGGTTTGCCAATCAGGCACGGTGTGTGGATCGTGGGGATGGGTTGCAGTTGATTGATGCTTATATGACCGGGGCGGGGCGTTGTGCTCCTCCTGACAATAAGCCGTTGCCTGAGGAACTGGATCGTTGCCGGCCCTTTTTGATTCGAGAGACTGGGTTGCTCCAAAACATAAAGGTTGTTGTTTGTTTGGGACGGATTGCGCTGGAGGCTTATGCCAAAGCTACGAGGTTGAAGGTGCGGGAGTTTGGGCATGGGCGTTGGATTGAAGCGCCGGTGCCGATTCTTTGCTCTTATCATCCCAGCCAACAGAACACGCAGACGGGCAGGCTGACGATGGAGATGCTGGAGGATGTGTTTCTTCAGGCTCGCAAGAGGATCCAGGTGAGTAAGACGCCCACGACGAAACCGCCTACGGCGTAGAGCCACGGAGAGATAGGCTTTCGCTCGACTGGTTGCGGAACTTCTATTATGGGTTCGATTTCGCGTTGTCTTGCAGTTACAAAATAGCTGCCTTTGGGGACTTCTAGGATCCAGATGTCTTTGGCTCCTTCGCCCTGGTAGTATTCGGTGAGCTTGGAGCGGAGGCGGGAGGTTTGGACACGGACGGTGGAATCCTGGCGGGGGTCGAAGCCTTCGGTTTTGTTAAAAACTGCGGCGGCGATTTGGGCTTCCCGGATGGGTTCGCCGGTATTCTCAACGCTTTGTTTCACGAGGTAGGTGAGGAGGTTTCGAAGAGATTCTGCAGAGGCAATGGGAGGGCGGGAACTTATCTTTTCTAAAGCATCCAGAACGGGCTGGCCATCAATCATCATCCTCGATTCTATTACCCTAGAGGGAAGCATGTATCTTTTTTTGTTCGTTGTACTCGCTGCACAATTTGTGACAACTCAGCCTCCTGTTCGCTATGGCTATAAGGTGGTGAAGAGTTTTGCTCATGATGCGGGGGCTTTTACGCAGGGTCTTGAGTACCGGGATGGTGTGCTGATTGAAGGTACGGGGTTGAAGGGGCAGTCGAGCTTGCGGCGGGTGAAGCTGGAGACGGGGCAGGTGTTGCAGAAGGTGGATATGCCGGGGCAGTTCTTTGGTGAGGGCATCACGGTGCTTAAGGACCGCATTTTGCAATTGACCTGGCAGTCTGGCGTTGGGTTAATTTATGACCGGAAGACGTTCAAGCAGATTGGACAGTTCAAGTATCCGGGTGAAGGCTGGGGCCTTACCAATGACGGCAAACAAATTTTTATGAGTGATGGCACCAGTGAGATTCGAGTGTGGGATGCGGTGACGCTGAAGGAGGTGCGTCGGATTACGGTACGGAACGGGAAGAACCCGATTGACCAAATCAACGAGATTGAATTTGTCGAGGGGGAGATTTATGCCAATGTCTGGCAGACGGATTACATTCTGAGGATCTCGCCTGCGACGGGGCAGTTGCTGGGCATTATCGATATGCGGGGCTTGCTGGATTCGCCGCAGGGGGCTGACGTGTTGAACGGGATTGCTTATGATGCGGTTGGCAAGCGGCTCTTTGTTACGGGCAAGCTTTGGCCCAAGATTTATCAGGTAGAAATTACGCGTGTTCGTTGAGATTCGCAAATTTGTGAAGAAGATCCCTAAGGGCAAGGTTGCTACTTATGGGCAGGTGGCGATTGCGGCGGGTTTTCCTCGTGGGGCGAGGCAGGTGGCTTGGGCGCTGAAGACGTTTGATCCGACGTTGCCGTGGCAGAGGGTGATCGGGCAGGGTGGGAAGATTTTGTTGCGGGGAGCGAATGGGGTGGAGCAGGTGCAGCGTCTGGAGGCTGAGGGGGTGGTGGTTCATGGGACCCGGGTGGACCTGAAACGCTTCGGCCATGTTTATCGATTGTGTTAACTTGGACAACAAGTCAAGATGAAGCCTTTTTTAGTTCTAATCCTATGTTTTAGCCTCTTGCCAGCGGCTCCTCGGGTGGATCCAAAAGAAGAGGCGCTTGTTGCGAAACGCCGGAATTACTGGGCTTTTCGAGCTCCTGAGCGGGTTGCGATTCCTGCCGGAGTTCATCCCATCGATCATCTTGAGCCGGCCAAACGGCCATTGCTCGAGAAGCGGAGTTTGTTGCGTCGATTGACGCTGGACTTGACTGGGCTGCCTCCTACGAGTCTTGAGGGAAATTACGAGCAGGTGCTGGACAAGTTGATGGCGAGCCCACGCTATGGGGAGCGTTGGGGGCAGAAGTGGCTGGATGTGGTGCGTTATGCGGATACGAACGGGTTTGAGCTGGATGCGGAACGGCCTCATGCGTGGCGGTATCGCGATTATGTGATTCGTTCGTTTAACTCGAACAAGCCCTACAATCAGTTTGTTCGTGAGCAATTGGCTGGGGATGAGTTGTTTCCTGGCAATGCAGAATCGTTGATTGCTACGGGATTCTTGCGGGCTGGGCCTCGGCACGTTGTGGGTGGGAATCAGGATGAGGAGCAGAACCGGCAGGAAGACCTGATCGAGATGACTCATGCGATCTCGGCCACGTTTATGGGCATGACGATGAATTGTGCCCGGTGCCACAACCATAAGTTTGATCCGATTCTGCAGGCTGATTATTACCGGTTGCAGGCCATATTGGCCTCTACTGAGTTTCGTGAAGTGCAACTTGTCGATGGGGACTCGATGCTATCTGCCGATGCGCGGGAGGCGCGGCATGAAGCTTTGAAGAAGCCGTTGAAGGATCAGATCAAGGAAATCGAGAAGCCGTTTCGGGAACAGTTTCGGGTTGAGAAACTGCCGACTCTTGATCCTAGTTTCCGGGATGCTTTGAAGATCGATAAAGAGAAGCGAACTGAGGAGCAGAAGCGGTTGGCCAAGGAGGCCGAGCGGCAGTTGTCACCGACGTGGGATGAAGTGGTGGCGCTGATTCCTCCGGAGCTTAAGGCGAAGCGTGCGGCGCTGCGGCAGAAGATGCATGTGATTGACCTTGATGAGCCTGATCCGGCGGAACACGCTTATTCCGTGTTTACGGTGGACAAGGCGCAGCCGACTCATGTGTTGAAGATCGGTGACCCACGGATGAAGCAGCAAGCGGTGGAGGCCGGGTTGCCCCTGGTGCTGGCTCCGGATCTTGGGGATCTGTCGCTAGACCCGCATGGGCGTCGTGCGGCTCTAGCGAATTGGCTGGTGAACCCGAGCCATCCGCTCACGGCTCGCGTGATGGTGAACCGGATCTGGCAGTTCCGGATGGGTAAAGGAATTGTCTCGACGATGAATGATTTTGGGGCGCTGGGTGCGCGCCCGAGCAATTTGAAGTTGCTCGACTGGCTGGCTACCGAGTTTGTGCAGAGTGGGTGGGACATCAAACATATTGACCGTTTGATCCTTACCAGCAAGGCTTATCAGCAGCAGGCACAGCAGAGGCGGAGAATGGATGCAGATTCCATTCGGGATTCGATTCTGGCTGTTAGCGGAATGCTGAATCTGAAGATGTACGGCAAGCCGGTGAAGACGCCGATCGAGCCTGAGATCTACGACATCATCTTTACCGAAGGCGAGCCGGATAACTTGTGGCCGCTACCGAAGGACCGGTCTGAGATGTATCGCCGGACTGTGTATATATTGAACCGGCGTACGATTCGGTTGCCGCTGCTTATGAATTTCGATCAGCCGGATACGATGTCCAGTTGCCCGGAGCGGCCAACGTCGGTGCATGCTTTGCAGGGGCTGACGATGTTGAATAGCGACTTCATGCAGGAGCAGGCGAAGGCGTTTGCGGTGAGGGCCAAGGGGTCGGTAGATCAGTTCTATCAGTTGGCGTTGGGCCGGGTGCCGAGTGCTCAAGAGCGCTTGCAGGCTAAAGACTTTTTCTCGAAAGGAGGCACGGCTGAGGACTTTGCCCTGGCCATGTTTAATCGCAATGACTTCATTTACCTCCCGTAGGAATGTGCTGCGTACGGCAGCGAATGGTTTTGGTGCTGTGGCGGCGGAATGGTTACTGCAGCGCGAAGCGACGGCGGCGATTGCGCCTAAAGCGAAGAGTGTCATTTTCCTCTTCATGGTCGGTGCCCCTTCGAGTATGGATTTGTTTGACCCGAAGCCCGCGCTCAAGAAGTATGAGGGGCAGCCTTTGCCCGCGAGTTTTGGCAAGGTGGGCGGGCAGTTTACGGATGGCTCGAACCCGTTGCTTGCTTCGCCGTGGGAATTCAAGCGGTATGGCAAGAGTGGCTTGCCGGTGTCGGGTTTGATGCCGCATTTGGCTGAGTGTGTGGATGATATTTGCTTTGTGAAGAGCTTCTACACGGAGAGTGTTGTGCATGCACCGGCTATGTACCAGGTGCATACGGGGCGGATCCTGATGGGTTATCCGAGCATGGGCTCTTGGGTGACTTATGGGCTTGGTAGTGCGACTGATAACTTGCCCGCTTATGTTGTGATGCCTCAGCCGGAAGGGACACCCGAGGGTGGTACGCCGTGCTGGAATTCTGCGTTTTTGCCGGCAGTGAATCAGGGGACTTTGTTGCGGCCGGGGCCGAGCCCGATTCTGCACTTGCGGCCTCCTGCGGGAGTTAGCGCGGAGCGGCAGCGGCGGACAATTGACCTGATTCAGCAGATGAACAAGCTCGATACTGCGCCTGAAGACAACGAGATGTCGGCGCGGATCGCGAGTTATGAGCTGGCTTTCAAGATGCAGAGTGCTGCGCCTGAGGCTGTGGATCTGACCAAGGAGCCCGCGCACATTCGCAAGATGTATGGTCTTGATGAGAAGCGGACGCAGGACTTTGGGACTCGTTGTTTGCTTGCTCGCCGGATGGTGGAGCGCGGGGTTCGTTTTGTGCAGATCTATTCTGGTGGCGGGCCGGTGAGCATGCAGTGGGATGCGCATAGCCATCTGAAGGCTAACCATGAGAAGATGTGCGGGCTTACGGATCAGCCGGTGGCGGCATTGCTGAAGGATTTGAAGCAGCGTGGGTTGCTTGATACGACGCTGGTGATCTGGGGTAGTGAGTTTGGACGTCTGCCGACTTCAGAGAGTGGCAACGGGCGCGATCACAATATGCACGGTTACACGATGTGGTTTGCCGGTGGCGGTGTGAAGGGCGGGCAGTCTCTGGGCGAGACCGATGAGTTTGGGTTGCGTGCCGTTGGGGATCGTTATCACATGCGTGACTTCCATGCGACGATTCTGCATTTGCTGGGCCTCGATCAACACAAACTCTGGTATCTGCACAATGGGCGTCATGAGAAGCTGACGGACTTTGGCGGAACACCGATTGCGAAGGTTTACAGCTAGTGATTGCATTTCTGTTGATGGTGAGTCTGACGGACTCGATGTGGGAGACGGCCAAGCCGATTTACCAGCGTACGATCGAGCATCCCTTCCTGAAAGAGCTTGCGGATGGATCTTTATCCAAGGATCGGTTTGACCGTTATCTCGTTGAGGACATCGCTTACCTAAGAGTTTATGGTGAGGTGTTGACGGCTCTGGCTGCCAAGGCTCCGAAGGCGGAATGGAAAGCGTTTTTGCTGAAGGGCGCGGCTGGGTGCGACACAGAAGTTCAGCACATTCACAAGACGTATCTGGGCGGGAAGGCGAAGGAAAAGACACCTTCGGTTGCGAATGCGGCTTACCTGAAGTTCTTGCGTGACCATGTTTCGAAGGGTAGTTTTGCCGAGGGGCTGGCAGCGGTACTGCCGTGTTACTGGATTTACTGGGAAGTGGGCAAGACGCTCAAGCAGCGGGGTAGCAAGGATGCCCGCTATCAGCGCTGGATCGATTACTACTCGGATCCGGGGTATGGGTCGCAAGTAACGCAGGTTCTGGCCATGATGAATGAAGCGGGCCGTGGGGTTGAGGGCAAAAAGCTGGTTTCGATCTTTGCCGTTGGGGCTGAACATGAATACCAGTTCTGGCATTCGGCCTATCACTTGATGCGGTAAAGCTTGTTGTCGCGCCAGCCGAAAGCGGCAGTGTCTTTCTCTTCTGGAAAGTCTTTGGTGGCTGGATTGTTTGGGCTGACGATCTGTATCGAAGGGTCCTTGTAGAGAAGTCGCGTGGCGAAGGTGCTGGCCCAGGGTACGTCTCCTCCAAAGGGCTCGTTGAAGAAGCGGACTTGAGCGGCTTTGGGCATGGTTGGGGCAAGCTGCTGAAGGCTTTCGTGGAAGGCGCGGATTTCGCCCTGTTCGCGGTCCCATCCGTCCATCAAATAGGTGCCGGGCATCCACAATGCAGTTGCGAGGAAGAGTAATGCAGCACCAGGGAGGCGCCAGTTTGCTTTGGGGATCAGAAGCAAGGCGGAGGATAGTGCCAGGGGTAGAGCGGCGCATGCGATGTAGACACCTTCAAGGCCGCGGTCTGGGACAAAGGCTAGCGGAAGGATAGCGAGAGGGAACAAACAGACCGAAAACACTGCCTGTTTGTTGCGGAGAAGCAGGGGCGAAATTGCCAAAGGCAAAGCCCAGTAAGGGATCTGTTTCCAAAGAATGAGGGGCCCGAAGTAGCCCCGGAATCTTTCCGTGTAGGTTGTGATGGAGTAGACGGGTTGATAGCTGCCGATGGTAGTGAGGCCCCCGGGGCCGTAGATGCGCCCGAAGATGAAGGCTGCGCAAACAGTGCCTGCGAGGCCACAGAAGAGCCAGGGGGTGCGCCTGTGCCAAATCCATTCGTAGAGGACGACGAGGACCGGAAGGATGATTGCGCTCTCCTTGGAATTGAGGCCCAGAATCAGGAGGATGGTGGTGAGGTAGGGGTCGCGGAATTCTACGTAATAAGCGAGGGCGCCATAGACGAAGGTGAAGGCGAGGATTTCGAAGATGGTGCCGGTGTTGAGGTAGAGATGAGACCAGAGCGAGTGAAAGCTGGCGATGGCAGTGGCAGCCAGACCTACGGCCAAACTGCCACTGAGGCGGTTGGCAAGATGGCCCAGAATGAAGGCATTGGCCAGGAGGAGGGCACTGATGGCATAACGCCAGGGCTGGGGAGAGAAGCCGAATTGTTCCCAGAATAACTTGTAGAAGATTTCTCCCAAGGGGCGGAAGAGGTCTGATGGCTTCCAAAACATCATGGTATCGAGGAGCATGCTGCGCCAGGGGGTCTCCATGGCACGATAGCAATTCATCAGATCGTCGTGTGTCCAGTCAGCCTGCCAGATGATGGGCGCTTTGTAGCGGAGGTAGAGAACTACCAGGAGCGACCAGATTGCGAGGATCAAGTATTTGTATTTATTGACCAAGATGACGCTCGAAGAAGTGGACCATTTCTTCGTTTAAGTGAAAGCGGGCCGGGCCGCTGACGCCGTGTGATTTCTGAGGGTAGATTTGCAGCTCGAAGTGCTTGCCGGCTCTTTGGAGGGCGTCTGTCATCTGGAGCATGTTCTGGAATAAAACATTATCGTCTCCGATGTTGTGGACGAGCATGAGGTTGCCTTCAAGGTTTTTGGCTTTGTGTACCGGTGAGGAGTCGCGGTAACCTTTTTCGTTTTCCTGCGGGGTGCCGAGGTAGCGCTCGGTATAGATGGTGTCGTAAAGGAGCCAATTGGTGACGGGGGCCCCACTGATGCCGGCCTTGATCAATTTGGGCTCGCTGAGCATGGTGTTGAGGGTCATGTAGCCACCGTAGCTCCAGCCGGACATACCGATGCGGGCGGGGTCGACGAAGCCGAGAGAGACGAGGTGTTCAACGCCGGCCTTCTGATCCTGGACTTCGATCTCACCGAATTTGCGATAGAGCTTCGATTCCCAGAGATGGCCGCGACCGCCGGAGCCGCGATTGTCCACCTGCCAGATCACGAAGCCTTTGTGGGCGAGGACCTGGTCGAGATTCATGCCACCATTCCACATATTGCGAATGTTCTGGGCGTGAGGACCGCCGTAAACCATGACTACGGCCGGGTATTTCTTTGAGGGGTTGAAGCCTTTGGGCTTGATGAGGCGTGCGTAGAGGGTGGCACCGTCTTTAACTTTGAAGCTTGTGAATTCGGTGGGAAGAATGTCGTTTTCATCGAGTGCGCGGCGGTCTGGGGCTTTCAGTTGTTCGATCTGTTTACCGTCTGAGCTGTGGAGGGTTTGCCGGGTGGGGCTATCGATGGCGGAGTAGTTGTCGGTGTAGAACTCGGCCGTGGGGCTCATGGAGATGGAGTGCGTGCCAGCTTCTATAGTGAGCTTGCGCTTGTTCTTGCCGTCGAAGCCGATGACATAGAGGTGGCGCTCGAGGGGGCTGACTTCAGTTGAGGTGTAATAGACGAGCTTCTTGTCAAAGTTGACGGCTGCTACATCGTTTACCTCCCAATCGCCTTTGGTGATCTGGCCAAGGTCTTTGCCATCGAAGCCGACGAGGTAGAGGTGGCGGGTGCCAGAGCGTTCGCTGGCCCAGACGATCTGCTTGCGACCACTATCGATTTTGGTGAGGGAGTGGACGTTGATCCAGTAGGGGTCTGATTCGCCGAAGACTTTGCGGATCTGGCGGGTTTCCCAATTTCCGGCGAAGAATTCCAGCTTGTCCTGGATGCGGGACATGCGCTGGACGCTGACTTCTGATGGGTTCATCCAGGCGACACGGGCAAGAAGAGAATCTCGGGTTTCCCCTAGATCCATCCAACGGGTTCTGGTCGTTTCCAGATCGACGACTCCGAGGCGGACGTCAGCGTTGGGGGTGCCGGCTTGTGGGTAGCGTTCTGGCTCGGGGACGGCTGGAGTTTTTAGAAGGTCTACTTGTGGGTAGATCATTTCCTTTGAGACGTCGAACTGGAGATAGGCAATGCGAGCGCTGTCGGGGCTCCACCAATAGGCGGTGGAGAGATCGAGTTCTTCAGGGTAAACCCAATCGAGCTTGGCGTTGAGGAGGGTTTCTGAACCGTCGCGGGTGAGACGGGTGACTTTGCTAGATGCAATGTCCTGGACGTAGAGATCATTGTGGATTCGGTAGGAAACCTTCTTTCCGTCCGGGCTGAGCTTGGGGTCAGATTCGGTGACTTCGGTTTTGGTGAGCTGTTTTGCTTCGCCTTTTTCTACAGTGACCCAGAAGAGGTCGCCCGCTTCAGAGAGGAGGAGGGCGCTGGAGTCTGGAGCCCACTGGATGCGTTGTTCGGAGACGCGGCGGTTCTGCCAGGCGAAGGCAGCGTCCGGGTTAGAGTCTTTCACCGCGAGGGCGGTCAGGTCTGAGATTTTGGGGAAGATAATCCTGTTGGACTTGGCACGGCAATCGTAAAGGTGGAGCGCGCCGTTTCTTGAGTAGGCGAAGTGGTAGCCATCTGGTGCCCAGAGAGTGCCAAGCGGGGCGTCGCCCATGGAACGTTGTTTGAGGGTTTCAAGCGTGATTGGTTTCTTTTGCGCTAGCAGGGAAGAGGCCAGTGTGAGGCTGAGAAGAAAGCTGTGTCGAAGAGTCATCGATAACATATAGTTTGGCATTGAACATGGAAATCAACTTTTGGGGCGCCACACGCACTGTTACTGGATCGATGCACGAGGTGCGTCATGGCAATCGAAGGATTCTGCTGGACTGTGGACTTTTTCAAGGGCGGCGAAGTGAAGCGCGGGATCGAAATTGTTGCTTTCCGTTTCCTGCCGGGACAGTGGACCGTGTGGTGATGAGCCATGCGCATATCGATCATTCCGGCAATTTGCCGAATCTGGTGAAGCAAGGCTTTGACGGGCCCATTCATGCGACTGATGCTACGCAGGATTTGTGCCGGGCGATGTTGATGGACAGTGCGTTTTTGCAGGAGAAGGATGCCGAATATCTGATGCGGCGGCGGACGCGTCGCAAGCGGGTGATGGATGGTTATGAGGAACCGGTGGTGGAGCCGCTTTACAGGCAAGAGGATGCGCAGAAAACGTTTCCGCTGTTTGCCCCGTTGCCGATGAACGGAACGATGGATCTGGGTGAGGGATTGAGTGTGTCCACGGTTGAAGCCGGGCACATGCTGGGTAGCGTGTCGATGGTGTTGACCGATGGCAAGGTCCGGATAGGGTTTAGCGGAGATGTGGGCAGGAAGAATTTACCGATCATTCGCGATCCTCAAACAATGCTGCCTTGTGACTACCTGATTATGGAATCGACCTACGGGGACCGGCTGCACCAGGACGAGGGAACTGTGCTCGACAAGCTGGCTGACGTGGTGAACCGGACTGCTGCTCGCGGGGGCAAGATTATCGTGCCTTCGTTTGCGGTTGGACGGACGCAACAGTTGGTGCTTTTGCTGAATCAGCTGGTGAGCGCGAAGCGGATTCCAGGGATTCCTGTGTTTGTAGATTCGCCGCTGGCTGTGAACGTCACTGAGACGTTTCGCAAGTACAGTAACTTGTTTGATGCAGAGACTGCCGCGATGTTATCGGATGATGCAGAGGGGGATGTGTTTGGATTTTCGCGGTTGCGGTATATCCGGGATGTTGAGGATTCCAAGGCTCTGAATGGACTTCGGGGGCCGATGGTGATTATTTCTGCTAGCGGGATGTGTGAGGCGGGACGGGTAGTGCATCATCTAAAGAATTCAGTAGGGGACCCGAGAAATACGATTCTGATTACTGGATTTCAGGCAGAAAACACTTTGGGCAGAAAGATCCTTGACAAGTGGCCGGAAGTGCCGATTTTTGGCGAACCATTCCGGTTGAGGGCTGAAGTAGCAAAGATTAATGAGTTGTCGGGCCATGCTGACCAGCGTGAGTTGTTGACCTGGCTGAAGCCTATTGCTGGAGGGCTGAAGAAGATCTTTCTTGTGCATGGTGAGTCCCGGCAACAGGAGGCGCTCAAGGTAGTGGTGGAAGCAACCTACGATGTTGAGGTTGTGATTCCTTCCCGAGGAGACAGATTTGAAGTGAGCTAGGGGATCTCAATCATTTTCGGAGTCATCTTGTCACGCTGGTAAACGGGGCTGATGACCAGGTCTTTGAGGGGATCTTCTTTGATTGGTGCAGCAGTCTCAACAATGACTTCACGAGTGTTGCCGCCCAATATGACGCCGGCACCACGAAAGCGTCTGTTGCGCTGGATTCTCTGCACGGTGTTTTGTGTGGAGGAATTGGGCCGAAGGCCTGGGCCATAAGGGTTGGGCAGCGGCAGAGTCTGGTTAGAACCTTGCGCACTGAGCAGGAGAGACGTGCCGAGGATCAGGGCTGCTGTTCTCATGGCTTTATTCTACGCAAATTCGATGAGTGCTTCGGTCCAGTGGCGGAGGTCGTGCTTGTCGAAGGCGATGCTGGCGGTAATCGTTTGCAAGCCGCTGGTTGCGGAAGGCGGATTAAGGGTAAAGGTTGCAGTTGTTTCCTGACCACTGGGGACTCGAAGTTTTGACGGCTTGGGCGTGGGCCAACCCGCAGGTGGATGGATTTGGACGTGGAAAACTTTCGCCAGCGGGGAGTGGTTGAGGATGGTTGCTTCGATTGTCAGGGGCTTGTCCGCAGACCTCTTTTGAACATAAGGGGAGAGTCGGAACCATTGCTCGTCGATGCTGTAGTTGGCGTCGTCAAATGGGGAGAGGTCTTTGAGGATCGGGATGCGAGTTTCGAGGGATTTTCTGAGTTGCACCAGTTGGCTTGCGGAGAAGCGGAAGAGGGGCTCGACGTGCTGGTTTACAAGGTAGGCGTCAGGCATCGTTGCGAGGACGCTCAGGCAGTATAGAAGTCCCTTTTGGGGATGGAGCAGGTTTCGGTTGAGGAGGCAGTAATCGTCGACGCCGCTGGGGGTGAAGCTGTCGCCCACGAAGAGAACTCGTTGCGAGTTGGGTGCTTTGGGCTCAACCAGGAGCGCGCCGTGATAGAGGGTCTGGCCAGGGAAATGGAAGTTCTGGATGCGGAACTCATGCCAGTCTCGTGATTCTTTATCCTGCCAGGGCGCAAGGCCTGGAATCGGGTTTGGGGTGAGACAGGGCATGCGATATCGCGATGGGTTCATGAGGATGTCGCGTTGTTCATAGCTGGACCAGAGCTCGGCGCCGAACTGATTGGCTGCGGTCTGGGCGAAGTCTGTATGGTCGTCGTGATAGTGCGTTATGTAGACGGCGCGGAGTTTCTTGAATACGCCTTCTGCTTGCCATGCGCGGACCTGGTTTATGATTCGCTGGCTGCCGCAATCGATCAGGATTGCTTCGCCTGATTGTGAGATTACGAGACGGGCATTCTCGACTTTGCGCATCCAGGAAGGGAGGTCTTTCTGGATCGTTTCGGCATAGGGGAGTCCATTTGCTTTGGTGTTGCCAAGGATGCGGCTTGCGCGGGCATTGTAGTTGTCGGCGCCGAAATACCAACGGAAGGCGTCGGTCTGCATGTAGTTGGCGTAAAGGGCGGCAAGACGATCGAGGAGAAGAGCGATTTGTTGTTGCGGGTTGTCGATGATAGGGCCGCGAGCGGGGATGAGCTGGTGAGGACTGAGAGCTGCGATCCGGCGGAGGCTGGTCATGAGCTCGGCCATGCGGGAAGCGAAGCCATGATAGCCGCGGACTTTGAGCTCGGGGATGGCGTCTTGAAGGCTATAGATGTCGAGGAGTTTGCTTCCTGGGTAGATGAGGTCACCGGTAGCTATCGTTCGTTTGCCGTCGAGAAGGAATGAATAGGAGACTGCGCCGCGAGTGAAACCGGGTGTGGCGATGACATCGATCGAAAGGTCCTGCCAGGTTATCTTGTCATTTTCGCCAACCGTCCTGGGATTCCGGATTGGCAGAGTAGGGAAGTGGGTGGACTGATTGGCGTAGTCGTGGAGGCGAGTTCTCGCATAGAGCGTTTGCCAGGTTGACTGCGGGTTTGTGAAGAGGTTGGCTTCTGCTGCTGGGATTACCGGCGTGGCACCTCCTTCGATGAGGTGATGGGCAGACCAGGAGATGTCGCGACGGGCGTGGGTTAGCAGGACTTGGTCGGCTTTGGCGATCCGGCGGAGCGGGTCGCCGTAAATGACAAGGTTCCTGTCATTGCGATGGATAGCGAAGGTGTTGGTGGGGCCCGCGTGAAAGGTTTGGGACTTAGCCAGGGCAGTGGCTGGGATGGCAGCGAGCAAGACGCGACGCGTGATCATTCAAAGTGGAGTCTATCAGGCTGCCAATTGCCAGGGTTGGACGGATGTTTAACTACGCCGTTTGTATGAAAAAACTGCAAGGGAAATAAACACGAGGGCGAGCGAGGCAGGCTCTGGGACACCGACTGGATTTTCAGCAGCGCAGGCGGAGATGGTGTTGTTGTCGAGCGTTACAGCGCCAGTTTGCGCGAGGGCCCGTCCGCAATCGATCACGGCACCCGTGTTTACGGTAATGCTGGTGGATGCGAGGATGTTGCCGGAAAAGACGCTGGATGTGCCCAGAGTGGCGGAACTGCCGACTTGCCAGAACACCATATTTCCGCCGTTGGCAGCGAGGAATTCGACTTTTGAAGCACTGGCGGTGGTGAGGGTGCTGTTGATCTTAAAGACGAAGGGGGCGACTGGATTAATCGTATTGTTTAGAATCAGGGTTCCGGTGAGTTGCGCGGAGGAGTCGAAACAATAGACGCCAGGGATGAGTGTGAGTCCGCCAAGATCCTGGCCGGAAAGATTGCTGTTACAAGGCTCGTCCGCGGCTACGTTATAGGCAGTCGTGAGGTCCAGTTGAGCGATTTGGCTGACAGCGTCGTTCAGATGGATTGTGCCACCTTGCACGATTCCTGGAGGAAAGCCGGTGATTGAAAGGCCGGGGTAGACGCCGATATTGCCTGTGATGATGGAGGAACCAGTGTTGGTGATAGTGGATCCAGCGAGGACAGCAAAAGCGGAACTTGTCCGCAGGTCGATGAGGGCAGCCTGAACCGTTAGGGGTGCAAGCAACAGTGGGATATAAAATAGTTTATTGTGAATCATGAAATTGAGCCTGCCCTCCACAAGCATTTTTTGGCCCAAATCGCGTCGAAAGCTATATTCTTGGATTGCTGCGAGCAAAGAATGACCACCAGAGGTCAAAATGACGTCTGGTGGTCGATTCTTCTTCAGATTGTGGAAATCTAGGAATCTCTTAACAGATTCACTGGTGGCCTTCTTATAGACAAATCTTAACGAAATCTTCGGAAAGCAAAAACTGCAAGAGACGTGAAAACAAGCGCAAGTGAAGCAGGTTCTGGCACACCGACAGGATCCGCAGCACAAGCCGAAATTGAAATTGTGTTGGTATCCAAGGTGACGGCTCCAGTTTGCGCAAGTGCCCGTCCACAATCGATGACCGCTCCAGTGTTCATGGTGATACTGGCAGAAGCAAGGATGTTGCCTGAAAAGTTGGTTGTAGTTCCAAGAGTTGCTGAACTGCCAATTTGCCAAAAGACTGAGTTGCCGCTGTTTGCCCCTGTATATTGGACAGATGACGCACTAGCAGTAGTGAGGGTACTGCCAATCTGGAAGACATAGGAACCGGTAGGATCAGCGAGATTGTCGAGCGTAAGAATACCCGTCAGCTGGGCGGAAGATGAGAAACAATAAACGCCAGGAAGAAGGATTAGCCCCCCAAGGTCCTGACCTGTTAAAGAGGTATTGCAAGGTAGGCCTATTGCATTATTGTAAGCGTTAGTAAGGTCAGTTTGTGCGAGTTGTGCCATGGCATCGTTGGAGTGAAAGGTGCCTGTAAGCAGAAGTCCCGGAGGAAACCCGGTTATGGCAGTTCCGGCGGAGACTCCGATGTCGCCCCAGATGGAAGTGAGGCCTGTGTTAGTAATCGTTGTGCCAGCGAGTACTGCAAAAGCGCCGCTCGAGGCAAGATCTATCAGCGCACCCTGCACGGTGAGAGGAGCAATCAAAAGGGCCGCAAAAGCTAATTGAGTTTTGAGCATAGTTAGAACCTACGGACAATAGAAGCAATTTGGAAGCCGTGCCTAAAATGTTGCAAGTATTGTATTTTCAAATAGTTGAGGAAGACGGTGACGGGCGTTATAGCGTCACCGACCAAATAGCGTCGCAAGGGGGTAGGCCTGAGAACACATTGCGAACGGGGATGTGAACCAAGTGAGTGCAAAGAACTTCTAATCCGCGCAGAGCGAATTCGCAATGTTAGTGAACAAGCTTCAGGTCGAGATACTCGACCGAAGCTGCGCTGAACTTTTTCTCAAGATCCGATGAGGACGAGAAGAGATTTCCTTCGACGTGGCGGGCGGGGAACTGGAAGCTAAGGGTGGATTCTTCGAAGGGCCAGGGACTGAGGCGAAATTGACGCGGACCGACTGGATAGGCTTGTACGGTGGCTGTGGATCCGTCATTGAGGGGAAGAGGGTGGAGTAGGGGGGCGGGGGAATCGAATGCGACGCAGGCCAGCAGCGAGAGATAGTCGCAAGCCTGGAGGAGGCGGAAATGCTCCTCAATCGTTACGGGGTCTTTTTCTGTTGGGGTGAGCGTGTTGTCCCCCTGGATATAGAGAATGAGTTCTTCCTGGTAGTTTCTTTGGTTGTCGAGAAATGAATCGAGGAGGGGGAGTTGATCTGGCGCGATGGTAGAGCGATCGGCGTGTGCTGTGAGCAGATTGTATGTGTGTTTGGCGATGAGGAGGCCCGCGTAGGGGTCTTCTTCTGCGATGATGCGGACTGCACGTTCGCGGACGGCCAGGTATTCAGCGAGGTCGATTTCTTCGAAGGCAGAGTACTTACCGACCAGCTCGGTTGAGAAGGCAGAGGGTTTTCCTTCTCTAGTGATGCTGGGATGGGCATCCCGTTTAACCCAGCCATCATCGTGAGATGCGATGCCGTGAAGGACGCGTGCCCGGGGTTCGGGCTTGCGGAATTGGGCGTTGCCCCAGCTTGTGGCGAAGGCGCCGGCAAGGCGAGCATGATCTCTATGGGTGATGAGCCACCAGCCGGTTTCTGATTTCATTCGCAGCATAAAGACCTCATTTTATTCGGGGATCTCTGACCGGTTTGACTCGTGCCAGTTGTGAAGAAAGTACCACTCGAGAAACATTCCAATGAAGAAGAATAAGAAGCCGAGCGAAGAGGCGGCGAGGACGAGGGCGAAGAGATAGTCTGTTTCGAGCTGGCCACTGGCATAGAGGATGGAATAGCCGAGACCGCCTTCTCCAACGCGGCTTGAGCCGGCAAAGAGTTCTCCGGTGATTGCTCCGATGACAGAGATTCCGGCCGAAATTCTAACACCTACGAAGAGGTTGGGAAGCGCATTTGGCAGGCGGAGTTTGAAAAGGATTTGCGAGGCGGTGGCGTTATGCATCAGGAATAGATGCAGGAGGTTCTCTTCGACGCTGATCAGGCCCTGGGTGGTGTTGGCAATGATGGGTGGCAGGCAGATGATGAAGGCGACGAGTGCCACCGAGGTGACACCGCTGCCTGCCCACATCAGGATTAGCGGGGCGATGGCGACGATTGGTACGGTTTGAAGAAGGATGGTGTAGGGAAAGAGGAGGCGGCGGAGCCCTCGCCACTGAGCGAAGACGAGAGAGATTGCAACGCCGGCGAAGATGCTGGCGGCGAGGCCGAGTGCTGCGGCCTGAGTGGTGAGCCAGAGGGAGTGTACGAGGGTGTCGAAACGATGGATTACGGCATTGCCAACGATGAGCGGGCCGGGCAGCATGTAGGGCGGTACGTGGAAAAGTGAGACGGCCATCTGCCAGATCGCCAGAAAGCCGGCAAGAACAAGGAGATTGTTGATAGCTAGCTTCATTCGATTTCGCCTGTGGAAGTTTGAACCGACCGGAGGAGCCGGGATACGCTGGCTACTTGGTCTTCATAGGCTTTTGAGGTGCGGGTTTCTGCGGTTCTGGGCCAGGGTAAATCAATCGGTACGATGTGGGAGATACGCCCGGGATGTGGAGCGAGGATGACTATGCGTGTCGATAGGAATACGGCTTCGGCTACGGAGTGGGTTACGAAGAGAACTGTCCATAGTTGTTCGATGTAGAGGCGGAGGAGTTCTTCGTTGAGTCGGTCGCGGCTCATCTCGTCGAGGGCGGCGAAGGGTTCGTCGAGCAAGAGGATCCTGGGACGACTGACGAGTGCTCGGGCGATGGAGACTCGCATTTTCATGCCGCCGGAGAGTTGTCTTGGGTATCGCTGCGCGACGTGAATGAGTCCCACTAGCTCGAGCATTTTGGAAACTGTTTTTTGTCTTGCTGCAAGGGGGACGTGCTCGAGTTCAAGACCGAGGCCGACGTTTTCTTCGACCGTTCGCCAAGGCAGAAGTGTGGCGTCCTGAAAGATGAAGCTGATGAGATCTCGCGCATCCATTGGGGTGATGCCGTTGACGGTGACGGTGCCGGAACTGGGAGCGGTGAGGCCTGAGACAATGCGGAGCAAGGTGGACTTTCCGCAACCGGAGGGGCCAAGAAGGGATACGAATTCACCTTTGTCTACGTTAAGAGTTATGTCCTGGAGGGCAAGTGCGCCAGTGCGAAACTGCTTCACAACCGCGTCGATTGTGATTTCTGGATTCACCATGGATTTGCGCCTTCGATTGGCAGGTGGATCGCAGAGGGATGTTCCGGGGAGTGGGCAATTTGCTGGGTAGAGCGTTGCCAATTCCAATTGTCGGCTTGCGCGGGCGGGACGCTGCTCGAGGGGTTGCGATCGTAGAGCGGGAAAGCGGAAGAGGCGATTTCGAGACGAAGAGATTCACCTGGAGACAGGACGATTGAGGTTGGTTCGAGGGTGAATTGCCAGGAGTGGATTGTGTCCGGTTGGTAAGTAGTTTTGGAGAAGAGCCAGGACGCACGGGCGATGCCAATGCAAATGAACTCAGCTTTGCCAGAGGGGGTGATGCGAAGGAGCCTGGCTGTGAGGTCGGCATTGGGAGCGGAGGTGGCGGCGTATAGAGTGACGGTGGGTTGACCGAAGAGGTGGGCTCGAGTCTTTAGAGCGGGTGTTGTGTAGACAAGCAGGTTGTTGCCGTGTTCGGATGCGGGCTGGTCCAATACAGGAACTTCCGGGTCGTAGACGAAGACGTCTCGGGGCTCTTCGAATGTTGGGGGATTCGGAGTAATGCTGCCCACGCCATTGCCAGAGCTATGAAGATACAAGGTTAATGGTTTTGCCGTTGGCCATTCATCCGCTGCGTGCCAGTTGTTTTCGCCCAGCGCGAAGTGTCTGATTCGTGGTTCATCTTTGAAGTCTTCCGTGCTTTTAAGCCAGTGATTGAACCAGCGGAGTAAGTGAAGGTCTGTATCGAATCCGCCAGCAGGAATCCAGGGAATGTGCACCCAAGGGCCTGCTAGCAGGTATTGGTTGTCGCGTGCGAATGTTGTGGCGGCGTTATTGCGTAGGGCAAGATAGCCGGAGATGGAGCCTTCAAGGTATGTGTCGTACCAACCTGAAATGTGAAGTGCAGGAATCTCAATCTGCTGGACGTCGGTGCTGATTTCATTCCAGTAGGGATCGTTGGGGTTTGGGTGGCCGAACCAGTCACGGACATACGAGGGGAGATCCGGATCTGCGATGGCTGGGTGATCTCCGTAGGGTACGATGTGTGTCTGAGCGCGCAGGTTCGACCATGCGGATTCCAAGCGATCGCTTGCGTTGCGCAGGCCCAGGCGGCGTGAGTCTTCGCGGAGCATCTGGATGCCCCAACCGAGAGAGGAGGCGAGTCGGAGAGCTCCCTGGTGGTAGAACCAGCCGTGATAGAGATCGGTGGCAGTCATGTGTGGGGCGATGCAGACGAGGCCTTTGGGCTTCTCCGCTGCAGCCAGGAGCTGGGTTGCGCCCTGGTAGGAGAAGCCGTACATGCCAATGCTGCCATTGCATGCCGGCTGCTCGAGAAGCCAGGCGATTGTTTCTGCTCCGTCGCGGGCTTCGTTTCGAAAGGGATAGAAACTGCCTTCGGAACCGCCACGTCCCCGGACATCCTGGATGACTACGTGGTAGCCGTGCCGGGCGAACCATACGGGGTGTGCGTAGACGACAGTGGAGGCGATATCGCGGCCGTAGGGCTGCCGCATCAACAGCGTTGGCCAGGGGCCCTGGCCTTCAGGATAGTAGTGGTCTGAGACAAGCGTAGTTCGATCGGAGAGGGTACAACGCAGACCCCGCTCGAGACTTACTCCGTTGCCGCACTGGATCTTGTCAGGCATCATGACGAGGAGTGAAGTGATACATGGCGATGATGATCTCTGCGATGCCGCGGGCGGCTTCGTTCACCCATTTGTCGCCGTTTTCGGCAGTGGCGAGTGCGGGGTCTCCCATGACTCCGCTGGGAGCAATGTCGCGGGTCAGCCAGGCGAAGTTGGCGTGAGATCCCTCGGGCTTGAGTAACTCAGGCGTGTCGACTCGGGCTATGTAGTTTGAGGTGTACTTATCGGTGTGAACAAGGTCTGGCGTGCCGTAGAGGAGGTAAGCTGTTTCGATCTCGCCAGCATGGAAGCCGTATGTCAGTTCCTGGGGGCTGACACCGTCGAAACTGGCTCCTGGTGAGCCGAAGAGCGAGAAGGTTCGCAGGCCGAATTCGGCACGAAGGTCGCGAGCCATGACATCGACCAAAGAAGTGTTGCCACCGTGAGAGTTGAAGAGCGTCAGCTTTTTGAAGCCCCCTGCGGAGATGCTGGCGCCGAGGTCGCGAATGACGGCCATGAATGTGGTGGCGGAAACGGACAGCGTTCCGGGATAGCCAATGTGTTCATTACTCTTGCCGTAACAGATTGGGGGCAGTGCGTAGATGGGGAGCTCTGGCGGGATGAGTTCAAGAGCTTTGCCGAGTAGCAGATTGTTAATGAGGGTGTCTGTGGCGAGGGGCAGGTGATGACCGTGTTGTTCTATGGCAGCGGTGGGGAGAATCAACAAAGTAGATTCGCGTGGGAGGGCGTCCACCTGGTTCCAGGTGAGGTAGGCGAAGTTGCGGGAATCTGGAATCCAGGTTTTCACTATGCTTGTGGCTCCGGGTGAAAGCTGATCATCTTGCCCGGGTTGAGAAGGCCCAGGGGATCGTATTTGTGTTTGGCCTTGAGCTGGATGTTATCGGCACGGAAACGGCCAGCGTCTTCGAGGTAGTTTACATGAGGATTGGCGATGAATACGCCGATCTCACGGCAGTAGGTGATTAATTCATTCATGTGTTCTTCGCCGTTGTAGTAGACCAAGGGGATGGCACCCGGGATGGTGAGGCCATCGGCGTTGCGCATGAATTCGATGTGGAAGAGGATTTTGTCGCCGAAGCGGGCCCGAAGGAGTCGGAACTGATTCATGCAATCTGTCGGGGAGAAGCCTGCCTGGATGTAGGTCCACTGCGGGTCTGCTTTGATGGCCCAAAGGGTGGTGTGATTCCAGGTGTAATCGCTGAGGAGGGGTTGGGTGCGCGGGCCGGTGTAAGGACCGGAAAAGGTAACTTCGCCTCCAGCTGCCTTTGCCGATTCCGTGAGGCGTTGCAGTTGGGATGACTCGATCATGATCAGTGCGAGCGATTTGTCCTTGGCGACGATCTGCTTCACCGGAGTGAAGAAGGTGGGGATGGGCCACTCAAACACTGTTACGAGACGCTTTGACCAATCGGCGGATTCTGCGATTTGCTGCGAGAAAAGGAAGGCATGATCAAAGGTATCGAAGGCGGCAGTGAACTGGCTCCATTGCTTTGCGGGAGTTAGTGCGAACCAGATGCGTGTGATGATTCCGTTGGTGCCCCAGGCGTGGAGGATCTCGTGCACGGCAGGGCCTTCATGGAGGACCACGCGGGGTTCGGCTTCGAGGGTTACTACTTCGAAGGCGCGAACGGTATCGAAATCGCGCAAAGTGCCATGAGTGACTGAACCGATGCCGCCGGAGCCGCCGCCGAGAAAGCCGCCGACGCTGGCCTTGGCCAGAGTGGATGGGTACATTCGGAGTTCCCAGCCTTGTTGGACGGCTTCTGTTTCGAGGGCGGCAAGGCGGAGGCCTGGCTGGCAGATGGCAACACCGTCAGGGGTGATGGATTCGAGTTTGTCCATCAACGAAAGATCCAGAATGATTCCGCCCTGGAGGGGGATGCATTGGCCATAGTTGCCAGTGCCTGCGCCCCGGAGGGTGATGGGTATTTTGTTTAGAATTGCGAAGCGGGCGACGGCGAGTACTTCGTCTACATTAACGGGCTGCACAACGATATCGCCAACTTTGGATTCCAGTTGCTTCTTGAGGATCGGCGAGTACCAGAAAAAGTCTTTTGAGAGCTTCTGAACTACTGCGGGCGCGGTAAGTACGCGGGCTGCGTCGGCTATGAGGTTAGTCAGTCCAAGGATCAAAGATTCAGTCATGCTACTTCAGTTTTCTCTTAGCTCTGGGCCCAAATGCGCGAAGCATTGTGGGGTCAGTGAAAAGAGTGTAACACTCAGCCCGGAGGACGGGCCCTTCGACTTTGCAGCGCATATCACTGCGGGTGACGATCTCTGTTGCCGGGATATAAATCTGCTGGCAATGCTTGTCTGCGTCCTCGATTGTGGCACCGTAAACAACGCGATCGAGGCCAGCCCAGAGGGCGGTGCTCATACACATGGGACATGGCTCGCAGGTGGTGTAAAGGGTGTAGCCCTTTAGCGAGAGCTTCTTCAGTTTCTTTGTAGCGAGACGGATAGCCCGGACTTCAGCGTGGGAGGAGGGGTCGAATTCTTTGGATACTGCGTTGAGTGCCTGCAGGAGCATGGTGCCGTCGGTGGTGTTGTAAATGGATGCACCGAAGGGTACGGGCGCTTTGGTCTTGAGAGAGCGTGCGGTGAAGGCCACGAGAGAGGCCATGCGTTCTTCGTCGATTGCTTTCCGCTGTTTTGGATTTACGGCCATATTGGAAAGTAGCATGCAAGTTGGGGACTATACTGATTGGATTCATCTATGGATCGCATGACAAATCTGGGGGCCGTTGAAGATGCATTGTCGCGGGCGAATGGGAACACTTACCTATGGACGGATCGAGAATGGACGCTAGGTGAGGAGGGCACTGCCGGTCCTTTTTCGGGTAAGACTGTATCGGTTAAGGACTGCTTTGACTTGGAAGGCGCGCCTACCAGTTGCGGCACTTCCTTCTATCGTGACCTGCATGGGGTAGCAGCGAGGGATTCTTGGATTGTAGAGAAACTGAGGAGTTCCGGTGCGGTGATTGTGGGCAAGACGCACCTGCAGCCATTGGCTTATGGGATTACTGGTGAGAATCAGGAGTTCGGGGATTGTCTGCAACCTGGGGATGCGGGGGTTTTGACGGGTGGGTCTTCCAGTGGGGCGGCTGCCAGTGTGTTGGAAGGGTCGGCCTGGGCTGCTATTGGGACGGATACTGGAGGTTCGATCCGTGTACCGGCAGCACTGTGTGGTCTGGCTGGATACAGGGCGTCGCTGGGGCGTGGAGACTGGCGCGGGGGTGTGCATCTGGCAGAGTCTTTCGATACGTTTGGTTGGTTGTTTCGAGATCTGCGGGATGGCCCTCTGTTGGGATCGATCTTCGGACCGACTGATGTGGCTGGCTTGAAGATGCCTACTTCTTTTGCAGTCGTGGAGGATGCGTTCTTGCATGATTGTGAGCCCGAGATCGTTGAGCGACTCAGACATTGCCAATCTGCTTTGCAAGGTTTGGGGTTATGTTGCAGAACTGTGGCTGTGGACTGGTGGAGCGAATCTCGCGAGGTTTTTGCAGGAATTCAAGCGTCTGAAGCGGCAGCGATCCATCGGGGGCATTATCTGCATTTTGAAGCTGCGATCCGGCAGCGTCTGGAGTGGGGTGCTGCCTTGTCTGTGGCGGAAGTTGATGCGCTTCGACGCAGGCATGTGGCGTTTCGCGAGAGGATGGACGGTCTGCTTACTGCGCATGAGTTGTTGTTGTTGCCTTCCGTTCCTGTCCGTCGACTTGAGGCTGGAGCGGATCATAGCCAGATGCGGCCGCGCTTGTTGCGGTACACAACTCCGGTGAGTTTGGCAGGGATGCCAGCAGTTACAATTCCGGATTTGGGCATGCAGTTGGTTGCGGCGCGGGAGGACGATGCCCGTTTGCTCGCTTTGGCTGCTGGGATACAGATGGAGAAAGGAGTCCAAGGATGAAGCTGATTGTGTTTAGTGTTTTGCTGCTTGTGGGTTGTGGTGGAAGTACTGCGCCCAAGAGTGCTAACGGATTGATTCCGATCCGGCTGCAGGCGGACTGGTTTCCGCAGCCGGAGCAGGGAGGCTTTTATACAGCTTTAGCAAAGGGCTATTATCAGGCGGCGGGCCTGGATGTGACGATCTTCCCGCTGGGGCAATACTCGAGTGCATTGAAGGTGGTTGCCAGTGGAGGGGCCGAGTTTGGGCTTGCCTCAAGCGACCAGATTCTGGAGGCCGTTTCGAATGGATTGCCGGTGGTGGCGGTGGGTGCAACGATGCAGCACGACCCGCAAGCCATCATGCTGCATAAGGATTCTCCGGTAAAGGATTTTGCAGGGTTGGAGGGCAAGTCGATTGCCGCTCAACCAGGATCGACCTGGTTCAAGTACATTGTCAGCAAATACAAGTTGAAGGATGTGCGCGAGACACCGGCAACGCACTCGATTGCGAATTTCCTTGCTGATCCGAATTACATCCAGCAGATCTTTATTACGAGTGAACCATTCTTTGTGAAGAACGCCGGGGTTGAGTATCGAACTATGTTGATCAGCGATTCGGGCTACGATCCGTATCGAGTTTTCTTTGTCCATAAGGAGTACATGGAGAAGCAGCCCGAGGCAACTGCGAAGTTTGTGCGGGCTTCGATTCAGGGCTGGCAGGAATATCTAAAGGATCCGGCTCCTGCCAATGCGCTGATCACGAAACTCAATCCCGCACAGAACGCGGCGCAGATTCAGTTTACGTTGCAGGCGCTTAAGGATGGCGCCTTCCTTGAGGGCGCAGGCAGGATGACGGCGGAACGATGGACGGCTCTCAACGAACAACTGCTGAGTTTGGGTGTGGTGAGAAAACGGATTGATCCAGCTACTGCCCATACGACCAAGTTTCTTCCTTAGAGCTTGTGCTACATTCATCTGAAATGACAAGGGAAGAACGTCTTGCGGAATTGGGTTTAGAGCTGCCGGAATTGCCGGGGCCGGGCGGTAATTATCTATCGTCCAAGCTGGTGGGGAACATGGTCTATCTGGCGGGTGTGGTGTCGATCGGCATTACCGGAACGGTGGGACAAGATCGAAGCGTGGCTGATGGTTATGCTGCAGCCAAGGCTTGTGCGCTGACACAACTTGCGGTGCTGAAGCGGGAGTTGGGGTCGCTTGACGCCATTGAAGAAATTGTTTCGCTCAATGGTTATGTCAATTGTGTTGCCGGGTTTGATCAATCTCCAGCAGTGATCAACGGGGCTTCCGATTTACTGGTAGAAGTTTTTGGTGAGGCAGGCAAGCATGTGCGGGCTGCTGTTGGAGTTTGCGGTTTGCCGCGGAATGCAATTGTGGAAGTGCAGATGATGGTCAGGACAAAGTCATGAGTCAATTCAAGTTGAGTGCAGAGCCGGCACATTCGGTTTGGGATCGAAGTCTGGAGCCGCGCTTGCGGATTTCTCCTGGTGACGAAGTTCGAATCGAGTGCAAGGATGCCAGTGGGGGGCAAGTATACCCGGGGATGACGGTTGAGGAGTTTCAAAAGATTGACCGGAATCGGATTCATTCGCTGACAGGTCCCATCTGGATTGAAGGCGCGGAAGCTGGGGATGTTTTGCAGGTGGATGTGCTCGACATTGAGCATCATGGCTGGGGCTGGTCGAGTGTGATTCCGGGCCTGGGCTTTCTTAGGGAGCGGTTCTCGACGCCTTACTTTTTCAACTGGAAGCTGGAGGGTGGTGAGACTCGATCGCTTGCGCCAGTGGTTCTGCCGTTGCGGCCCTTTCTGGGGGTGATGGGTGTTGCTCGCGCTGATGATGGGCAGTTTCGGACGAGGCCTCCCGGGAGCTTTGGCGGAAATCTGGATGTGCGTGAGCTGTGCGCGGGATCTACGCTGTACTTGCCGGTTTACAACAAGGGTGCGCTGTTCAGCTGCGGCGATGGCCATGCGGCGCAAGGTGATGGAGAGGTTTGCATCAATGGGATTGAATGTCCGCTGGATGCTACGCTGCGGTTTCAATTGCACAAGCAGCGGCCCCTGGCCGGGCCTATGGTAGAGGCTCGCGAAGAAGTTGTTTCCGATTCGTGGGTGGTGGTGGAATGCGGTGATGATCTGGTGGCTGCGGCACGGAATGCAACTCACAGAATGGTGGACTTGCTGGTGAGCCGTTGGGGTATGGAAGAAGTGCAGGCTTATGTGCTTTGTAGTGTGGCGCTGAAGTTGCGGCTGAGCCAGGTAGTGAATGAACCTGTTTACACCGTGAGTGGGGCTATCAGCAAGCAGATCCTGCCGAAGATCGAATTGTTTTGAGGAGTTTGTTTTCAGTATGCCCATCGAATCTCACGAAGTGAATCTTCCGGATGTGCTTTCCGAGTTGCGAGAGCTTTATCCGCGCTATGAGGAAGCCCTTGTTTCCAATGATGTCGAGACGCTGGTCGCAATGTTTTGGGCTTCGCCCAATGTGATGCGGTTTGGCGTTGCGGAGAACCTCTATGGGGTGGAGGAACTGGAGGCTTTTCGGAAGAGCCGGCCCGCGGTGAATTTGGCTCGTGAGGTGAAGCGGCTTGAGATCGTCAGTTTTGGCCGGGACTATGCCAGCATTACGCTTGAGTTTCAACGAGGAGCGGTTTTGGGACGCCAGAGCCAGGTTTGGGTTCGCATGAGTGAGGGTTGGCGGATTGTGTCGGCTCATGTCTCGCTGTTGCCGAAGGGTTGAATTGGGCTGGTGATTGGAGCTGGGGCCTGTTAGGATGCGGGCATCAACGATAAACGTACGCTTGAAATTGAGGTGGCGCAGCGCCTGATGGCTGGCGAAGTGGCGGCACTGGAGAGTTTTGCGGAGGTGTTCCGGGCAAGGATTTTCGACTATTGTCAATTGCACTGTGGGCACCGGGAGGATGCCGAGGAGGCCGCACAGGAGATTGCGCTGAAGCTGTGTAAGGAAGTTGGGGCCTTGACTGAGGCGAAGAATGCGCGAGCCTAGTTGTTAGGCATTGCGCAGAGTGTTTGCGCACGCTATGAGGGGAGGGTGAGTCTGTTCAGTGCGAACAGCTTTCTCTGGAATATTTGCCGTCGCACTGGCACCGGGAGATGGTGGACCGGCACGTGCTGCCCGATGACGAGGCTCATCAGCATGAGACCCGCAGGCTGTCGGGAAAGGCAATCTGGGAGTTGCCGGATGCGTATCGGGCGGCGGTGTTTTTGCGCGACTGGCAAAGTTTGGGATGGCATGAGGTTGCAGCGATTCTGGAAATGACGGAAGAGGTGGTGCAGCAGCGGGTATTGGTGGGGTATGAAATGATACGTTGTAAGTTGAATGAGCATTTTCATGTCCGGAGCGCGAGTTGAATTGGGAGAGGAGGTAGAACTGGCGCGAAGACTGATCGCAGGGGATGAAACAGCACGGGAACGTTTTATCGAAACCTTTCAAAAAAAGGTGTTTCAGTACAGCTATTTGAGTTGCGGGCAGAGGGAAGATGCGGAGGAGGTTGCCCAGGAAACCTTATTGAAGGTGTGGGAGCACTTTGATGAGTTGAGGGAGCCGGAGCATATAAAGTCGTGGGTATTCCGGATTGCACGCAACGTTTGTTTAACAAGGAGGAGACGGAGCGAGTTTGCCCCTTGTGAAGAAATGTCGATTGAGAAAGTGCCAACAGAGTGGCAGGGCGGGTTGGCCGATAAGGGGTATTTGCCGGAGGATCTCACCTACCAGCATGAGTTGAGAAGGGTTTTGGCGCGGGTGATACATGGGTTGCCGGAGAAGTACCGGTCTGTGGTGGTGATGCGGGATTTGGAGGAAATGTCGATTGACGAAACAGCGGGAATTCTGGGAGTCACAGAAAGTGTTGTGAAAACTAGGCTGAAACGGGCGCGGGGGTTGATGAGGAAACGATTGGAAGTGGAAGGATTTTTGTCACTTTCTGGCAGGAATTGAGTCTTTCTTTGTGAAGGATGCTTTCGGATGAGATACGCAACCTGGGGAATGCGGCAAGGACGAATTATGAAAACGCAATTGTTTGTTTGGTTGGTAATGGCAGGATTGGCAACAGCTCAACCTGGTCAGAACATGAGGGGCGGCATGATGGGCAGGATGATGGGAGAGTTGCCTGCCAATATGGCGTCTGGCCACAACCCCACTACTGAAGCAAAGGTGAAACTGGGGAGGATGCTCTTTTACGAACCTAGACTGTCCTTGGCCAATGATGTGTCTTGTAATTCATGCCATGATCTTGCCAATTATGGTGTGGACGGGAAGTCAACTTCTACGGGCCATAAGGGGCAGATCGGTGGCCGCAATTCACCGACGGTTTACCATGCTGCTGGACATCTGGCGCAGTTTTGGGATGGCAGGGCGGCCGATGTGGAAGAGCAGGCTAAGGGGCCGGTACTCAATCCGATAGAAATGGCAATGCCATCGAAGGCGGAAGTGGAGTGGCGTCTGGAGAGGATTCCAGGGTATGTGACGGCTTTTCGTGAAGCCTTTCCCGGTGAGGCGAAACCGGTGACGTTTCACAACATGGCTCTGGCGATCGGAGCCTTTGAGCGGGGATTGGTGACGCCGTCGCGCTGGGACCGCTTTCTGAAGGGCGGAGGCGGGCTAAGTGCTCAGGAGATGAGCGGGCACCACGAGTTCATGCATAACGGGTGCGCCAGTTGTCACAATGGGCCGTACCTCGGTGGGGCTTCTTATCAGAAGGCGGGGGTCATGAATCCCTGGCCGTCACAGACCGACTCCGGGCGTTCTGCTTTAACACATCAGGATAAAGACAAGATGATGTTCAAGGTGCCATCGCTTCGCAATATCGAGAAGACCGGACCTTACTTTCATGATGGAATGACAGGCCGGCTAGAAGACGCTGTGAAGATGATGGGCAAGCATCAGTTGAACCTGCAGTTGAGCGAAGCGCAGGTGGCTGATATTGTGGCGTGGCTAAAAACATTGACGGGAGAAATCCCAAAGGCTTATATCGAGAAGCCGCAACTACCTCAGTAGTTCGTTCAGTGTTGAGGTAACCGGCTCGGGAGGCATTTATGCGACCGAGTTATTTCCTTATCGCGATTCTCTGTGCCGCACGAGTTGCGGCGGGTCAGAGTCTGGATGAGTTTTTTGACGGTAACCAGATGCAGGAGATCCGAATCCGGATGGCTCCGCAAGACTGGGTAACGATCCACGAGAAGTTTATGGAGAACGGTTATTACCGTTGCGACTTCGAGTGGAAAGGGAAGACTGTTGCCGGCATTGGGATGCGGTCGAGGGGGAGCCAGAGCCGGTCTGCTATCAAGCCGAGCATTGGGCTCGATTTCAGCAGATATACCAGTACTCAGCGGTTTCTGGGGCTGAAGACGTTGGTGATGCGCAACCTGAATCAGGATGCGTCGATGATGAGGGAAAGACTCGCGGAAGCTCTGTTTCGCAGGTCTGGATTGCCCTATTCTCGCGAAGCTCATGCAAGGCTTTATGTAAACGGTGAATATGTTGGCGTTTATTTGCTAGTAGAGCCGATTGACGAACGATTTGTGAAGACGCGATTTGGTGAAGATACCGGTTATCTGTATGAAGTGAATGATACCCAACCCGCCTTCAAGTTTGAGTACCGAGGGCCGAATGCGGCATCGTACGTGCCATCGATTTTTGATCCCAAGACGCGGACGACTGATCCAAACACGAGTGCAGGGATCGTCGAAATCGTGCGCCTCATCAATGAGGCACCAGATTCATTATTTGTGGAACAGGTAGGAAAAGTTGTGGACCTTCCTATGTTTCTGGCTCATGCGGCAGCCGAGCAGGTGCTGGCTGAGTGGGATGGCTTGCTTGGGGGGAGCGGGCTTAACAATCTGTATCTGTACCGCTGGGCCGATGGAACCAAGGCGATGCCGCTGGTGTGGGATCAGGACGGCGCGTTTTCGGATGTGAACTGGTCTGTGTGGAACGAGACGGAAGCCAACGTGCTTTTTCGGCGCAGTATGAAGATTCCTGAGCTGAGGCAGCGGTATCTGGATGCTGTGCGTCAGAGTGTCGAAGTATTGGGGGAAGAGGGCGGATGGATGGACCAAGAGGTAGAGAAGATCTACAGGCAGATCCGTTCCTCGGTATACGAGGACCCGGTGAGGTTGTGCCGGGTAGAAGGAGCAGAAGGCGGAATTGGCGCCTGCACGGTTGAGATGTTTGAAGAGAGCGTTGTGAATTTGCGAGTTTTCGCTCAGCATCGGGCGGCAAAGGTTAGGGCGGAAATTGGCGCGGCTGGAGATGGATTGTGGCTCGCGCCTGGAAGTGTCTCACTAGGCTTTGATGGGGCAGGGACGCTGGTGCCTGGATCGATTGGATATCTTGCTGGAAAGATGCCTTGGACTCTAAGTGGGACAGCAACGGCTTTACCATTGCCCCGGAGTCTGGCTGGAGTTTCACTTGAAACGAATGAAGGCACAGCGGAATTGTTCCGGCTGGATCCGGCGGGCATCGTTTTTATGGTGCCCTCGCAGTGGAAACTGGGCAGCCGTAGCATCCGTGTTGGAAGTGGTGGTAAGTGGAGTAATTCCATTATGGTGCGGGTGAGCCCCACCGCAGCTACGATTGTTAGTGTTCTGCACAGCAATTGGACGGAGGTTAAGGTAGGAGCGGCGGCTCGTGCCGGGGAAGTTCTGGTCGCGTTTGTGATTGGAGCCTGGCCCGGAGATTCGGGCCCGAAGGGCAGCTTGGGAGTCAGAGTGGACGGGGCAGAAGCACCTGTTTTGTGGGCGGGAATGGCACCAGGCTGGATCGGGTTAGAGCAGATCAATTTTCAAGTGCCATCGCAGGGCGTTGGTGCGGGAAGCCGGGTTCTTCAGATTCTGTATGAAGGCGAGGCGGGTCTGCCAATGCTGATGCCTGTCCAGTAAGGAGGATATATGTTACGTTTCATGATCTTATTCTTTCTGTTTGCTATGTGCGCACGTGGGGCTCAGATATGGATTGAGCCTTACGTGCAGGATGTGAGCAAAAGCCGAGCGGTGGTGAGGTGGGTGACCGTAGGCAGCGGTGGAATGGGAGAGGTGAGATTTGGAAAAGGTGACGGGGCTCAACGGATGGTTGTATCGACGGTAGAGGAAGTATTGCCAGAGAGGAGCCGCCTGCCAGTTACGATTTATCTACACAGGGCGGAATTGATTGGTTTGGAAGCTGGGGTTCGTTATCAATACGAGATCAGACTGGACGGTTTGAATCCACTGCCTGCCAAGGCATTTTCGTTTCACAGTGCCGGAGACGGAGCCTTTCGGTTTCTGGTATTTGGAGATAGCGGTGATGGAGGGGAACCGCAGAGAGATCTGGCGAAGCGACTAGTGGCTGAGGACGCACAATTCGTCGCGCACGTTGGAGATATCGCTTACTGGGAGGGAAATTTCACACAGTTTGCGGAAACGTTTTTCTGGGTGTATCCGCAGATGCTGGGCAAAATGGCGGTTTTCCCAGTGCCTGGAAATCATGATTATGAGTTCAGGGATGCACTGGCTTACCGGACCTACTTCAACGTGCCGACTGCCAACGTAGATGAAGCTGGGAAGGGCCGTTATTATTCGTTTGACTGGGGCCCGGTGCACTTTAGTGTCATTGACAGCAACACTTCGCTTAAAGAGGCTGTGGCCGGCAGAGGGGAGATGTTGCGATGGCTGGATCAGGATCTGAAACGAACGCGGCAGCCCTGGAGAATTGCCATGATCCATCATCCGCCGTTTCCGACAACGCCGGAGAAGCTGGCGGATGCCTTGTGTGCAATGGTCTCGCAATATGTAACACCAATTCTCGAACAGAATGGCGTTCAGTTGTTGCTGGCGGGACACGAGCATATTTATCAAAGAACCAAGTCGAGACGGAGGCAGAGCTTTGTGGCTGATCCGGCTGGAACGGTATATGTGACTACGGGCGGTGGAGGATCGCAGTTCTATCCTCCGGGTGTGGCATCGTTTGTAAGCGCCTCTACCGGCGGCTCGCACTATTTGAGAGTGGATGTGGACCGCTTGAAGTTGAAGATCGAAACGGTGGACGCCGCCGGGGTGGTGAAAGATAGCTGGACGCTATCGTCTGAGCCAATGCTGGTGGAACCTGCATTGTTCAATGCAGCAACATTCAGCGACGCTTATGCGGGAGGCGGTCTTGTGTCGCTGTTTGGCTGGAATCTGTCTGCAGGAGAAACCAGGCCAGAAGGCCCGGCACCGCCTGTGGAATTGGGTGGGACGAAGTTGAGTCTGGCAGGCAGGGAACTCGCCCTGCTTTATTCCTCGCCCACACAGGTGAATGCGTTGTTGCCCTATGACACGGGTGGCGCGGCCAGGATTGTGGCGAAAACGAGTTTGGGGGAATCCAGTGCTGTTTTTCAGCCGAAGGCAGCGGCACCAGCACTCTTCGCCAGGACTTCGGGTGGAAAAGAGATTGTTGCGGCATTACACAGCGATGGAAGTCTGGTAGATGAACTCAGGCCCGCGATGCCCGGGGAATGGATTGCCGTTTTCGGGACGGGATTGGGTAAAGTGCAGAACGCTCCGGAGTATGGGCAGCCAGCAAGGGCGGCACCTCTGGCCACTGTTGAAGGCGTTGTGACTGCGACCATTGACGGGCAGATGGCGGAGGTGTATTTCGCGGGTCTGGCACCAGGGTACTGGGGATTGAATCAGGTGAATCTCAGGGTTCCGACGGTGAGCGGGCGAAAACTTCTGCGGGTGTTTGTTGGCGCAATGGGGAGCAGTGGTGTAGATTTGCCTGTGAAATGAGCAGGGCTATGACTGCGATGAACTCGTGTGTTCTACTTTGCCGGAGTTAGTTTTGTCCGGTGGTTCTCGGCCTTGTCGTTGGGGATTCGGTTGGTGATTTTGTTTGCTAGTCCCTTTTGTTTGTGGAGGTCAAAGGCATCGTAGAGAGCACCGGAGGCGGTGCGGCTTTCGTAGGTGAGTTTGTTGTTATTGATGCGGATGATCTGAAATAGCTGAGTATCTTCGGCGGTGCGGATCATCCAGGGTTTCTTCTCAAGATCGTATTGCTTGGGCCCCAGAACGCTGACAGCGTAGACGGTGGTGTTCTCAAGACCGGACCTCGCGTAGGTGTGGTCGTGGCCGTTGAGCACCATGTCCACCTTGTACTTTTCGATGAGGGGCTTCCAGAATTCTCGAACCTTCTCGTTGTCGCGGCCTCTGGCGGCGCTCAGGACCGGGTGATGGAAGGTGAGAATGGTCCAGCGGTTTGGATTGTTGCTGAGGGTCTGTTCAAGCCAGGCGGTTTGTTCTGGCGTGACTCGATTGGAGTCGAGGGAAATCAGACGGAGGCCCTGGTAGTCGGTAAAGTAGGCTGCTTCTTCGTATCCCTGAGGGCCGTTGTTGGGAAGCGTGAAAGTGGTCTGCCAGTGCTTGGTGAGGGTGGGCATGCCGTCGATGCGGCCGTATTCGTGGTTGCCGGGGGTGGGGAGGCTGGGAAGTGAGCGGCTGATGAAGGACATGGCTCTGTGCCACTCGCCCCACTGAGCATCGTTGTTCCAGTTGTTGATGAGGTCGCCAGCATGGACCAGGAAGCGGGCGTCGGGAGCGTGACGGAGGGCGGTTTGAAACACGTGGGCGCAATGTTCTGCGATGTTGTTCTGGGCGTCACCGAAGTAGATGAACTCGAAGGGGGCTTGAGTGGTTGCGGCAGTTTGGAAGCGGCTCCATTCGCCAAAGTTGACACCGTCGCCGACGCGGTAATTGTACTTGGTGGCCGGGGTTAGATTGGTAAGAGTTACTGAGTGGTAGTAGGCTGTGGAGAGGTCTGAGGTGAAGGGCTGGCTGGTTGCGGTGTGGGTGGAAGCGATCTTCTGGAAGTTGGGGCCGTCCTGGGTGATGGCGAGCTGGACTTGCGGAGTGGAGACGGAAGTATCGGTACGCCAGGTGATGGACTGAGTTGTGGTGGGGTCGCCGGACCAGGTGAGAATGACCCGGTCCGGGATGGGCTTGGGTGCGTGATTGAGTTGATCGGAATACTTCATCGCCTGCTGCGCGATCAGGAGCGTAGCGGCAATCAAGAGGGCGGCCTTCTTGTACATGAATTGAAGTTTATCGATCTTGGGTTGCGATTGGATTACTAATTCAGATCACGGGCGATGCGGAAGCCGACCATGCGATAAGCCTGGAAGCTGGGCCATGCGCCGGAGCGAGCGTAGCTGCGGTTGTCGAGCGGTTCAAAAAAGAAGCCTGGGCCACGCAGTACACGGTATGCGCCAGTCGCGGGGCCTTTGGGGTTATTCTTTGGGCTTTGCTGGTAGTAATCGCGGCTGTACCAATCGCTGCACCATTCCATAACATTGCCGGCCATATCCATGACGCCGTAAGGGCTGGCACCTTTGGGGAAGGAGCCGACTTCCATGACGGTGTCGAACTGCTGTTTGCCAACGTAGTTTGCGTATTCGTGGGTGATCTCATTGCCCCAGGGGAAGCGTGTTTGTTTGGTGCCACGGGCTGCTTTTTCCCATTCTGCTTCGGTAGGGAGGCGGTACTTCTTGCCGGATTTGGCACTGAGCCAGTTGCAGTAGGCTGTGGCCGCGTCCCAGTTGACACCGATTACCGGAAACTTGTCTGAGCCTGGAGTTGCGCCGCCGTGATTGTTGGCCTGGGTCCAGTAGGGGATCTGGTCTTTGGGCATGACGCGGCCTTCGGGCCAGAACTTGGGGTCGTTGTAGCCGGGGTCGTCGCGAAACTTGCGCCATTCGGCATTGGTGACTTCGAACTTGGCGATGTAGTAGGCGTCGAGGTGGACGGTATGGACGGGGCGTTCGCGAGCTTCTCCGTCGCCGAAGTTGTCGCCCATCTTGAAGGCACCGGCCGGAATGAGAATCATTTCGCCGAAGCCGTCATTGGTGCTGTTGGCCTGGGCCAGGGTGAGCAAGAGGATGAGTGGCAGCATTTACTTTTTGCTCCCGAAGAATTGATTCAAGTTGAGGAAGTGTTTGAGGATGTCCATCCAGTGGCCGTATTCCGGACTGGTGTAGGCGGAACCGAAGCCGTGGCGGCCGCGCTGGAAGAGATGGAGTTCTGCGACGCCTCCGCCTTTGTTCATGTCGAGGAAGAGCTGAGCAGAGCCGTTGGCAGCGCCACGATCCCAGGCGGCTGCTAGCAGGAAGGTGGGTGGGAAGTTCTTGAAGTCCTCATTGGGAGAGGTTTTGCCCGCGCTGTAGACCATCACAAGGGAGTGCGCTTTGGAATCGAGGCGGTCGATGGGGTCTGGGGCATTGGGGTCCCCGGGGCCAGAGGCTGCGATCACGTAGCGCCCCATTTCGGAGCCGGCAGAATAGCCGGAGAAAAGGATGCGGTTTGGGTCAATACCAAATTCTTTAGCTCGGGATTTCAGGAGACGGATGGCCCGGTTGCCGTCGAGGATGCGGGCGTCTTTGTTGTACTTGGGATCGAGGCGGTAGGTGAGGACGAAGGCGGCGGTGCCCCAATCGTTGAAGCGCTCGGCGAGCTCGATTCCTTCGACACCGTACATGAGCATGATGTTTGCCCCGCCGGGGGCGATGATGACGGCAGAGCCGTTGCGCTTCTCTTTGGGTGGCAAGAAGGCAGTGAGGAATGGCGCATCGAGGGGGCCGGTGCCGACGGCGAGAGGGACTTTGCCGGCAGGCCAGAGAGGAATGTTGAAGTGTGGTTCTTCTGCAGACAGGGCCGTCGCAAGCAGGGCGGCGATTACAAATATTTTGACCATTGCATAGGAAGTCTCTTACCTTGGGTAACCCTGTGTCAAGTCGGTTAGAATAGTTTCATAATCGTGCGTAAAGTTTTGATAGCGTTGGGATTCGTGGCCGGGCTTGGTTTGGCCCAGACGACGAACCCGGTGTTTGGATTTGCGAAGAAGAATTGTTACGGGTGCCATAGCAAAGCGAATCCATCAGGGGATGTGGATTTGGCTTCGATGAAGCGGGAGACGGATTTCGACGAGCATCGCGAGGTGTGGGAGCGGGTGGTGTCGAAGATCAAAAACGGGGAGATGCCCCCGGCGCCACTGCCACGGCCTGCGGTTTCCGATCGTGACGCTGTTACCAAATATCTTGAAGCGGAGTTTGCCCGGCAGGACCGGACAGCTAAGCCCGATCCGGGGAAGGTGACGGCCCGGCGATTGAACAAGGCCGAGTACACGAATACGCTGCGGGACCTGCTGGGTGTTGATATTCAGCCAGCCGAGAGTTTTCCAAACGATGAGGCGGCTTATGGGTTTGACAACATTGCGGATGCGTTGAGTTTGTCGCCTGTGCTGCTGGAGAAGTACTTGTACGCAGCGGAGCGGGCGGTGAGGACGGCTGTGTTTGGGCCGGAGAAGCTGAAGCCGGCAGGAGTACACTATCCGTCGGCAGTGCGCATTCCGGTATTACCCAAGGATCTTTTGAATTACGACAAGACCGGCTTGAGCACGCATCATGCGGCTCATGTGATGCACCGCTTTCAGGTAGATGGGGAATACAGTTTTCGACTGGTGCTGAATGGGCACAGGCCTCAGGGTTCAGACCCGGTGACTCCTGCTCTGTTTCTGGACGGGAAGCTGGTGAAGAGCTGGACGGAGGAGGGAGAAGATCTGGAAGGCCGGATCTGTGAGGTGCGGACGCAGGTGAAGGCTGGGGAGCATCTGGTGTCAGCGTCCTATCTGAATCTCTATGAGGGTCTGCCGCCGCAGTATGGCGGGCCGAAGCCATCGAATCCGAAGGACGTGCCGACGCTGTCGTCGCCCAAGGGTGAGTTGACGGCTAAGGATATCGAGTTGTTGCGCAAGTATGGCACTAAGCTCAAGACAGACAGGGCGGAGGTTCGTGTCGATAACCGCTATGAGTCTATTGATGTGGGTGGGCCGTTTACGCAAAAGATGGGGCCGAGCGTTGCGAGTACACAGCGGATCTTTGTTTGCGGGTTGCAGACCGACGCCTGTGCGGGAACGATTGTCCGAAGTTTTGTTCGCAGGGCGTATCGACGACCGGTGGGTGCTGCAGAGGTGGCTCCTTATTTGAGGCTTTACGGGCTGGCGCGTAAGTCTGGCGATAGCTTCAAGGAAGGCGTCGCCACGGCTTTGCAGGGAGTGTTGGTGTCGCCGCACTTTCTGTTTCGGGTGGAGCAGGACCGGCCGGCGATTGCTGGCAAGAATTATGCTCCGGTGAGCGAGTATGAGCTGGCTTCCAGGTTGAGTTACTTTCTGTGGAGCAGCATGCCGGATGAGACGCTATTGCAGTTGGCCGGGCAAAAGGCTTTGCGGCAACCGCTGGTGCTGAAAGCGCAAGTGGCGCGGATGTTGCGCGCTGAGAAGGCGCGGGCCCTGGTTGAGAATTTCGCCGGGCAGTGGCTGCAGTACAAAAACATCGAAGTGATGAAGCCTGATGTCGAGAAGTTTCCAGACTTTGATGAGAGTCTGCGCTATTCCATGAAGCAGGAGACTACGCTGTTTCTTGAGAATCTGATCCGGCAGAATGGCAGCGTTCTGGATGTGCTGGATGCGAAGCATTCTTATCTTAATGAGCGTCTGGGAAAGTTTTATGGAGTGCCTGGTGTGGTGGGGCATGAATTTCGCCGTGTGGATATGAGCGGCACTAAACGTGGCGGGGGGATTCTTGCGCAGGCCAGTGTGTTGACAACTTCGTCTTATTCGACGCGAACTTCGCCTGTGTTGCGTGGCAAGTGGATTTTGGAGAATTTGCTGCATGCACCGCCTCCGCCTCCGCCTCCTGCTGTTCCAGGCCTTGATGAGGCTAAGGGTGATGGAAGTTTGAGTTTGCGGCAGCAGATGGAAGAGCACCGCAAGAACCCATCGTGCGCGGGTTGTCATGCGCGGATGGATCCTCTTGGGTTTGGCCTTGAAAACTTTGACGCCATCGGAAAATGGCGCGATGCCGATGGGAAGGTTACGATTGATCCTACTGGTACGCTGCCCGGGAATCGCAAGTTCGCCGGGCCGATAGAGCTGAAGGGTTTACTTGCGCTGGATAAAGAAGCTTATGTAAAGGGGCTTAGCGAAAAGTTGCTGACCTATGCGCTGGGGCGGGGCCTTGAGAGAGCAGACAAGCCAGCAGTGAATGCGATTGCGGCCAAGGTGCCTGCGGGGCAGTATCGATTGAGCGCCCTGATTGAAGAGATTGTGAAGAGCTTGCCGTTTCAGATGCGGCGGGCAGGAGATGCATCATGAATTTCGTGACTGGCAAGAGTGTTTCGCGACGGACGTTGTTGCGTGGGGCTGGAGTGGCGATTGGGTTGCCGTTTCTCGATGCGATGCATCCGGCGCTGGCGGCACCGAAGGCGAGTAAACAGGCTCGGCGCCTGGCTGTTGTTTATGTACCGAATGGGATGACGATGAAGGACTGGACGCCGCAAGGCGAGGGCCTTGAGTTCAACCGGATTCTGAAGCCGCTTAAGAAGTTTCGCGAGGACATTACGCTGGTTTCAGGGCTGTCGAATCTGGTGTCTGACAAGGCCAAGGGCGGGGCTCATGCAAAGGCTAGCGGGAGCTTTTTGTCGGGGGCGATTCCGAAGTATACGGCTGGCGCTGATGTACATGCGGGTACGACATTTGACCAGCTTGCGGCGCAAAAGTTTGCAGCCGAGACGCGGGTGGCTTCTTTGCAATTGGGGTGTGAGGATTCGCGGATGATCGGCAATTGCGATACGGGTTCCAGTTGCGCCTATACGAACACGCTGTCGTGGAAAAATCCGGATACGCCGATGGCGGTGGAAGTGAATCCGCGGTCTGTGTTTGAGCGTTTATTTGGGACGATGGACCCGAGTCTCGATGAGGCGACACGGGCAAGGCGAGCTCTTTACAAGAACAGTATTCTCGATCTGACCCGTGAGAGCACACAAGCGCTGGTAAAGAGTTTAGGCTCGCTTGATAAGCGAAAACTGGATGAATACCTCACAGCGATCCGTGAGGTTGAGACAGGCATTGCAAAGGCAGAGAATGATCCGCAGGTTGCCACCGGTGAGAAACCGAGTGGGATTCCGTTCTCCTATGCCGAATATGTGAAGTTGATGTTTGATTTGCAGACGATTGCGTTTCAGGCCGATTTGACAAGGGTTTCAACGATGATGCTCGGGCGTGAGGGGAGCGTCAGAACCTATCCGGAAATTGGAGTGCCCGATCCGCATCATCCATTGACTCACCATCGTGGGCACCCGGATTTCATTGAGAAGGTGGCCAAGATCAATTGCTTCCATGCGGAGCTGTTCAGCCATTTTGTAGCCAAACTGAAGAGTACGCAGGATGGGGACGGAAGTCTGCTCGATCACTCGCTGGTGCTTTATGGTGGAGCTTTGAGTGAGGGGAACGGGCACTCTGTGCATGATCTGCCTTTACTGCTGGCCGGACATGCTGGCGGGTTGCGTGGTGGGCGGCGGGTGATGGCACCACTGAAGTCTCCGGCAACCAATCTGTTTCTGAGTATGCTTGATCGAGTTGGGGTTGAGCGAGAGGCGTTTGGGGACAGCACAGGTCGAATTGATTTGAATGCCTGATCGCCAGAGCTAAAGTTTGCGTTGGAAGAGTTCGAGGGCGAGATTCAGGCACTGTAAAGCCAGGACTGGATCGTAGCGGGGCCCTTCGTCGCGGATGAAGGCGTGGGCGGCGTTGACCTCATGCCACGTGTAGTTGAGATTGGCTTCTTCGAGGCGGGCTCGGATTTTGTTGCGGCCATCGAGTGGGATGTGTGGGTCCTGACGGCCAAAGATCATGAGTAGTTCGCCCTGGATTTCAGGGGCGCGGAGAAGGGAGTTGTCGTTGCGGCCGTTGCCGAGGGTGCTGGAGTGGATATCGGTTGGGTAGAAGCAGGCGGTGGACGAGACTTCGAGGTTCATTGCGGCACGGAAGGCGAGGTGGCCGCCGAGACAGATTCCGATGACGCCGAGTTTGCCGTTGCAGTTGGAGAGGGAGGTGAGGTGGTTGATGAGAGTTCGCGCATCGCTGTCGTAGGCGGAGACTTGCTTTTCGAACTTGTTGAAGTTGCCTTTGTCTGCACCAGCTTGGTCATAGGCGAGGACGGTGCCGGGCGATTCGAGTTCGTGATAAACCTCTGGGACCGCGACGATGTATCCATGGCCGGCGAGGAGGGCGGCGGTGCGGCGGATGGGTCCAGTGAGCTGGAAGATTTCTGAGTAGAAGATGAGGGCGGGATACTGGCCTGGCGTGGCTGGCGCGAAAAAGTACGTGCGCATCGGGCCGGTTGGGGTGGAGAGATCGATGAAGGCTTCAGGTTGGATAGTCATCAGCTGCTTTGCTTTATTTGAGTATGTTATCCAATGGGAAGTGATTGTGAATCTGATTCTGTTGAGCCTGGCTCTCACTCCCCAGGAGAGAGCGGTGGCGTACCTGTCTCAAGAAGTGCCGAAATGGCGTGGTGCGAACGGTTGCTTTTCCTGTCATAACAATGGGGATGGGGCGAGAGCTTTGTACCGGGCGGGAGTGGACGCTCGCGGTATTGTTCTGGCTGAGACGAGTGCGTGGCTGGAGAAACCAGAGTTGTGGGAATCCAATCGAGGTAACCCGGCGGTAAGCGACAAGAAGCTGGCAAAAATACAGTTTGGGGTGGCATTGCTTGCACTGGGAAACAAGACGGCGGTTTGCAGTGCTGCGGGGTTGATTGTAGCGGAGCGCGGGACGAACGGGGCTTGGAAAGTAGATGACGGGTCGCCCGCAACTTATGGAACGGTGCTGGCCACAGTTTTCGCTCGCAACGTTTTGATGGCTTGTGGAATGGATACGAGCCTTACAGTCAAGTGGCTAGCTGCGCAAAAGCCCAAGAGTGTGCTGGATAGTGCGGCGCTGCTGATGGCGGACAGTAATCGAAACGATGCACGCTCCTACCTGCTGCAGGCGCAGAACTCCGATGGAGGTTGGGGAGAGTATCAAGGGATGCCGGCTCAGGTTTTCGATACAGCAGTTGCGGTGATTGCCTTGCGTGGGGCGGAAAAGGAAGTAGCTCGTGGTAGAGCATGGCTTGTATCGAAACAACAGGAGGAAGGTGGCTGGCCCGAAACAACTCGACCGCCGGGTGCACAAAGTTATGCCCAGCACATCTCCACTACCGCCTGGGCACTGCTTGCGTTACTTGGTTAGCGGATTGAGATAGTACGGGTGACTATGCCTCGGTTGGAGCGAACCGTGATGGGATCGAAGGTGTCTACGTCAAATGGGCGGCCCACCTTATTGCCGGCAAGGTCTTCGAGAGCGGTGTCTATCTCTATCTCAAATTGGCCTTGCTTCCACGGTTTGGCGGGCGTAAAGACCAACGACGATTCGTTTGGGCCGAGTGTCGCTTCGCCCTTCATTGGGAAGCGGATCAATCGGAGGGCTAGGGCGGCATCGAGAGGTTCTTTGAAGTCGATTGCGAGGGGCGCAAGGGTGTTGGGTTTCGGCAGGGAAAGAGACCATTTGGCTGGGTCAATCGCGGCTCGGTCTTCGGCGATTACAGTAAACGTTTTGGTGCAAGGCTTGAGGAGAGGAATGCGGTTTTCGTCGCGCCAGGCGGGGTTGATTTGCAGGGTGTAAGTTTTGCCCGCTTCCAGTGAGGAACCAATTTCATCTCTTGGAGTAACACCGCGCTTGATGCGGCCAGGATCGAAAAGAATCGTAAGGCGGCGGTTTTCGCGATCCCAGAGTTCCTGGTCAATCTCGAGAAACGCGAGATCAACGGGTTTGTTGTTCTGATCGAGAAGCTGGATGTTTTGCCAGGCTTCGCCGTTGAGCATGGGGGCTGAAAAATGGATGTAGAACTTAAGTTGATTTGCGGGAAGCTGATTGCCGGTGGGAAAGATTTGCTCGACGAAGGTCGAAGGTTTGAGCTGCAAAGCTTCAGCTGCGAAATGAAAGACTTGACCCTTGACAACAACTCTTACTGGAATTGTCCTGGAGATTTCAAAGCGAGGCTCGAAGTAAACAGAGTTCGCTTGAGTTGAGAAGGTGCCGAGCACGGGAGGTACATCGCCGTCTCCCACGTAGACTGCAACTTCTTGGGCTTGGGTAGAGCCCGAAATAAGAAAACCACTGGCCTCGCGACGGACCGTGATGTCCGCCGCCAAGCACAAGAGGACTGCAATGATAGGGAGCACAAGTTAGGGGAGGAGAATAGTGCGCAAATCGATCGAACCACCTTCTGACATCAGCATGACGGCGTTCTTGTCGTCGTAGCGATCCAACTGCTGCACACCCTTGAGGGCTTCGAGCGTTTCATAAGGGACACCCTGCTTCTCTGTCTGCGCCGTAATGCCTTCGTAGGATTCGAGCTTAGCCGCAGGGAGCTTCATAACGCCGCGGCTTGAGTTGGCCAACAGGATGTAATCCTCGCCGTCCTTGGTGTACACGATCATGTCGAGGGGGCGATTGCGATTGCCGAGTTCAGCAATTGTCTTGCCTTTAACTTTATTGCCGGGAGTGAGTTCCGATACAGGGATCGTGACCAGCGGAGTGCAGGTATAGGCTGCCAGCAGGTGGGGTTTGTTGGCAACCGTGTAGCTGGTAAAGGTGCGAACCGGAGCGTTGGTTTCAAAGCGGCCATGGGCACCGTGGAAGATTTCGATGCTTGCGGCCTTTGCTGCTGTGGTGAAGGGGTAGGGGATGGACCGAAGGCTCGAAGAGAACTCTTCGTTCGACAGGCCAGCGATGAAGACGCGGCCGTCGACAAAGCCGAGGTCGGTGATGGTCTCCATTCGCTTGGAGTTGCCGCGGGCGTCCTTTACATCTGCGGGTGCATCGGGAAGGCTTACGCGGGCATGAGAAATACTGTCGAGAGAAAGTTCGGTGAGATTGCCTGCGACGTCGAGCTTAACAAGCAGCGGGGTCTTGCCGCGGGTAATCGAAAAATAGATGTTACGGGATACGGGATTTACTGCGAGGTCCTGAATGGTGATCTGATCGGGAGAGGTGCCTAAAGCTGAGGCCATCTTCTGATTGATGCCCTTCAGTTCAATGGTGCCAGCGCCTTTATTGAGTTTCCTGTCGCCCGTATCAATCGCGATGAGGCTTGCGTTGAAGGAGTCTCCCACGAAGAGGATGCCTGGAGGGCCGAAAGCAATCGGGCCGGCAGTGCCAAGTTCGAGCTTTTTCGTATTTAATCCAGAGCCGGTTTCTGCCAAAGCAGCACAAGCGCAGATCGCGAAGACAACAAACAATGGTTTCATCAAGTATTTCCTTTAGTTGACCCGAAGCTTAACACAGACAAAAGTAGGGCTGTCAGCCACGGCTGACAGCCCGGGATTGTTACTTCGCCTTAACTGGGATTGTGGCGATGGTGTTCTCCCATTCCATAGTAAGAACTGAGGCAGAGAGTGATATCTTGAAAGATTCCACGGGGGCCGGGGCGGCCTTTACGGTCATCTTGGCGCGGCCGAGGTCGTTGGCCTGGCTGTATTCGGTTCCCCACTGGCCGGTCTGCTTGTTGATGATGAGAGTCCATTCGGTGGCTGTTGGGATGGCGTAGATGGTGTAGTCGCCCTTGGGTACTGAAAGAGTGCCGATCTGGAGATCTGTTTCTGTGTGGAGAGCAGTGGCGGAATTTGCACCTGCGCGCCAGACTTCGCCAAAGGGAACGAGGCCGCCAAAAATTTTGCGGCCCTTGACCGAAGGAGAAGCGTACTTGATGGTGACTGCCTTGCCTCCGAAAGCGGCTGCGGCTTCAGCGGGTGGGCTGGCCGGGGTTTTCTTTTGCTGGGCTGTGGCAAGGCCGACAGTGGCAAGGATCAACGTGGTTGTGAGAAGAAAATGCTTCATGGTTGTACATCTAATTTACCTTGTTGTGACGAATCGGATAGGATAGCGGCATGAAACGACGCGAATTGATTGGAGCGGCCGCTGGCCTGACGATTCTGAAGAGCGGCATGTTGCGTGGGCAAAGTGCGCCTAGCAACAAACTGAATGTGGCTTTGATTGGGGTTTGGGGGCGCGGTACGGCTCACTACAATTCTCTGCGGAACGAGAATGTGGTGGCGCTTTGCGACGTCAACGATTTGAGGACTCGCGAGGCGTCGCAGATCTTCCCAAAAGCCAAGCTGCATTATGACTGGCGGCGGGTGATGGATCAAAAAGATGTTGAGGCGGTGGTAATTTGCACGGCGGATCATCATCATGCGTTTATCGCCAATTGGGCGCTGAATCGTGGCATGCATGTGTTTTGCGAGAAGCCGCTCGGGATTACGGTTGAGGAAGCCCGGACGGTGAGGGCAAATTATCTGAAGCAGCGTACCAAGCTGGCAACGCAGCATGGGACGCAGCGCCATGCTTATCCGAATTTTGAACGGTTACGGGAGTTGGTTCTCGATGGGGCGATCGGCGAATTGAAGCGTGTGCATAGCTGGGATGCGCGTGAATTGCCACGGCCTGGCTATCCCAAGGGAGAAGGAAATCCACCTGCTGAGTTGCACTACGAACAGTGGATTGGCCCGTCGCCTTATCATCCCTACAGCGCACAGTATTTTGGCGGATCGAACGGGTTGAATTGCTTATTCTGGAATATGTACCGCGACTTTGGTGTGGGGCAGATGGGGGATATGGGTGCGCACACGATGGATCTGGTGTGGAATGTGATTGATGCCGGGGCACCATCTTCGGTTGATATCGATACGGATGTGAGCGATAAATATCATCCGGAAATTTGCCCGGTAAAATTGAAGGCACATTTTGAGCATCCGGCGAATTCGTGGCGTGGGCCGATTGAGGTGGTCTGGTATCAGGGCGGCTTGAAGCCCGATGCACCCAAGGGCTACATCGACTTGTCACGGGTTGGAAACGGGGCGATATTTGAAGGAACCAAGGGCAGCATCTTTGCCGACTTCACGACGCGAGTGATCATTCCGAACAATGACGATGGAGACTTTACTTACTACAAGAAGAGAGCGAAGTCGGACTTGATTCCGCTGATTGGCGGTACCGGCCAAGTAACGCAGGGTGTTCCGCCACGAAGGCCGGCTGGACCTCCGCCACCTTTGCCGAAGGGCTTTACGGCAATGCCGAATCAGGCACCCGGCAAGACCGGTTGGGCTGACATTCAGAAGCTGGAGAATGGATTGCCGGCAGCGCTGGGCTTGCCCAATCCGAATGTCGAGAGCATTTTGGCAGGGAAGCCGCAGTCAGCACCCGATGTGTTTCAGGTGGAATGGCTGGAAGCTTGCAAGGGCCGTTTGAACAATGCCGTGAACGGGACGAGTACGAAGACCAACTGCGACTTTGACTACGCGGGAACGATGATCGAGCAAATGTTACTGGGCCTTGTCGCTCATCGGGCCGGCAAGAAGCTGACCTATGACGGGGCTAGTGGCCGGGTGACGAATTCGAATGAAGCAAATGATTATCTGCGTCGGGATTACCGCCCGAATTGGAAGCTCAACGGGTAGGTAGCAGACGGTATTCGATTTTACGGATCGAAGAGGCCGTGTTGTAGCTGAAAAGACTGAGGGGCGTGGTGACATCCATGCCCCTTCTTAATGAGATGGTGCGGTTGTTGATCTTGAGATCCACCACGAGTTTGTCGTCGATCCAGGCACGGATGGTGGTTGGCTTGACTTCGATGCGGAAGCGATAGAAGCGATCGTTTTCGAAGTTGAAGTAGGCGCGGGTTTCGTTTTCGCTGGCGTCCCAGTTGTCAATCGAAGAGATACCGATGATGTCGCCGCCCCAGCCGCCGTTGACCCAGGTGGCGTGTGAGTCGCTAAAGGGAAAGGTGAGGCTAGCGAAGAAGTCGTTGCCTTTGAGGCGAGAAGCTTCAAAGCGGATTTCGTAGTTAATGGTGGGCTTGAAACCGCCGGCCGTGACTCCTGTCATGGGGGCACCGGGATCGAGAGTGATCGCACTGGTTTCGATGTGCGCGGTGCCTTGCCTCGGAAAGGCAGTCTGCTTCCAATCGTTGAGAGGTTGCCAGTCTTGCGCTGCTGCCGTCAATGCCAATAGAACAGTCAGAATCATCTGGCGCTATTGTATGCGTTCTACTGCAGGTTTTGTGAAGGTGTCGTAGTAGAGGGTTGCCTGATCGAGCAAGTCTGGAAGATCGATGGCGAGAAGAAAACGATTCCTTACGAGAGACTGTGCGGCTGTGGCGTAGAGACCGAGATAGTGTTCCTTTGTGGGGTATCGTTCTGCGATCGAAGGCCGGGAATCGGTAACTACATTGCGGGTCGCTTTTGTTTTGGCTAAGGGCAGGATCGAACCGGTTTCTCCTGCAAGTTGGCCAGGCGCTCCCGTACTTTGGTGGCGGTAGTTCCAGCCAGTGTAAGTTGCCAGCGGGACAGCAATTGCCGGATGGTGAATTCCGGCAATGTCGTGGCCGTTGGCATCGAGGGCAGGTACAAGCGTTGTGTATTGGGGGCCGATTTTTGGAGGTTCTGTCGCAAAGTCGAGTTGGAAGACCTTAAGAGCCGGTGGAGGAAGTGTGACATTGGGGATACTGGGCCAGTTGGCGCGCATGGGAGAGACAAGAGTTTGATTGCTCAGCTTTGGGTATTGGCTATCCGGGGGAGGGATACCGAGACATGTCCATGCGTCGAGGGCCATAAACAATGCCCGCACGATGGGCGTGCGGGAAAGCGGGTTTAGGGCTGCTGCGGTTTCGGGTTCGGAGCCTCCTTGCCGGGTGGGAGGAAACGTGCCCGGAAAATGTGGCGTTGAACTGATGAGATAAATGCGGGAGGTGGATGGGGGTGCAATGTCGGTGCTGCCGGAGGGGTCCGTATGGATCAAAGATCCGGCGCGATTGTAGTATTCGGAACTGGACAAGACGTGAAACAAGAGAGGCGTTACCCTTTTGGCTTCGGCTCTGGCCAGGAGTGAGTCTGTTTGTTTGGTGAAGGGATCGGTTGTGGGGCTGTCTGTGAAGGGAAAAATGTCTACCGGGAAGAAGAAGTTAAAGTGTTGTTCTGCATCGCGTGAGGCCTGGCCGAAGCGGTTGTTGAAGGACCCACGACCGGCACCGCCTACTTCGTCGAAAACGGCATCAAAGACTTTACCGCCTGCTTCTGCTTCGTTGAACCCTTCGTATAGAAAATGCCGGAGGTAGCGGCCCGATTGAGAGACTCCCCATCCGTAAGCGAGTCTGATGGGGGGCAGGTCTTTGTTTGATGCCGATTTGAAAAATGAGATCAGATCTCTGGTAGCCGCGAAGGAGGCTCCGAGTACGCGGGGGTCCTTTGCTTTGTAAACGACATCGTAGATCATGCCTGGGGCGAAACCGCCTTTCAGCGAAACTTTTCCCGCAGGTAACATTTGCCAGTCGGCTCTCGGAATGCGCTGAGGTGCACCTGTGGCGGTGTCGCGAATGGTCATGTAGTCTTCCCGGTTGTCCATGCTGGAGGGTTCGTATGCGAGGTGGTTGCGATCTGCCAACTCTGCAGTGGAGCTGCGCTTGTAGAGGATGAAGTTGCCGCGGACAAGGCCGGTGATCGAGGAGCCATTTTCAGTTGCAACGGGCAAGTTCATTCTCATTCGGCCTTCAGGTACATCCCATTGCCAACCCATCCAGAGGATCGAATAGCCTTGCTCCATCAGGAAGCCATCGCCGAAGTGTTGGGGAGACACTGGGTCAGAGGAAGCCTCTGCTTTTTGAAAGACACGGAGTGCGGCTTTGGTGCCACGGTTGCCTACCTCATAGAGAAGTTTGCCGTTTGATTTCTTCGGATCGCTGGGAGTGATCAAAAAGAAATCTGCATCGAATTCTACGAGACCAGCGTTGTTTCTGGGTGCAAGTTTCAGATCAACGATGGACTGATTGGAAGCTGCATTGGGGTCGAGCGTGAAATGAGCCTTGCCGCGGAGCTTTCGATAAGAGCCAGCCAAGCCAAAGGACTTGCCGGCAAGGACTGGCTCATTTCGATTGACCTCAAGATTGCTAAGGGTAGCAATTGCAGTGCCGGGCAGCATTGCGAGGACGAGAAGTTGGATTCGCATAGATACCGTTCCCTGAATGTAGCGCATCCTGTAGAGTAGATCGAAGAGGTTAGGGGTAACTTTAGCCTGGTCTAGGTAAGAGTGCTTAGCTTCTTAACGCATAAGGATGGTTTCGGAGTTAGCCTGAGCCTTCAGCCGCGCCACGCTGGCAAAGGCCTGAGCGGCTTCGGTTTTTCTGCCCAGGGCCTGGTAGGCCCGGGCCAGTTGGTATTGCACTGGCGATTCATTGGTCGCTCTGCGCGCGGCTTCCAACAACAGGGGTAGGGCGAGGGCTGCTTTGCCCAAGGCTAACTGAGCTTTACCCAGATAGTATGAAGTTCCCCAGAGGTCTGGACGGGAAGACCTCACGTCAGTCAGGAGACTTAGGGATTCTTCGTTTCGGTTCTGTTGCACCAGTAGTGCGCCGAGGAAATATTTGGCTTCGATGTCAGAAGGACTTTCTGTGAGAGCGGCGCGAAAACTGGCTTCGGCCTGCTCAAAGTTTCGCAGACTGAGCTGGGTTTTTCCGGTTTGAAGAGCGAGGCCTTCAATTGTTTTGTCTGCGGCGTAGGCTTTTTCAAAGCTAGCCAGAGCCCGGTCAAAGATGGCTGCGTCATACCAGACACGGCCTTCTAGATAGTGGGCTTGGGCTGCTGGAAGCCGGGAGAGAAGTTGATCCAATACTTGTTGCGCCCGCGTGTTGTCTTTCTGTTTGACGTAAGCCAAAGCCAAAAAATGATAAACGCCAGGCGAAGGGTCGGGTAGGTGGAAGAGAGCTTCGAGAGAACTGGTGGCCTCTGAGATTTGACCCGTCTGAAGCTGGCAAATAGCCAGAAGTTCACGAGCTTGCAGTTGACGGGCCGAACCTATGACGGAGAGCTGGCTGAATACTTGTTTGGCTTTTTTATAGTCGTCCATCTTGAGAAGTGCGAGGCCGAGATTGAGAAGGAGACCGGGTTGATTGGGTGCCAGCTTTAGAGCTTTTTGGTAGATCTTTACTGCCTTCACAGGCAGGTTCATCCGGCTGTAAACTACGCCCAAGTTGCCAAGTGCGCCGAGATTGTTCGGCTCTCTACGCAGCACTTCGAGAAAACCAGACTCGGCTTCAGTGAACGCACCAGTTGCGATAGAACGAGATGCCTGTTGAAAGATTTGCTCTGTAGAAATAGATTGGCCCTGATACAGGATCAGGGCCAAGAGTAAAGACTTCATCAAAACCAGATTAGAACAACACCTTGATGCCCATCTGAATGGTGCGGGGATCGCGGGTGGAGTTCACCTGACCGAAAGTGCCACGGGTGGCGGCTGTCGGAGCGGTATTTGGATTGGGTACGCTGAGGCCGGTGTTCACGCCAGCCCATTGCGTGCGGTTGAAGGAGTTAAAGGTTTCAAAGCGAAACTGAACCCTTACACGTTCAAAGAACGTTGTGGTCTTGAGCATTGAAATATCCCATTGATTGATCCCCGGGCCACGGAAGATTCCTTCGCCTGTGTTGCCAAGAGTGCCTTCGAGAGGCCTACTGAAGGCGAAGACATTAAAGTAATCGAGTTCGCTTGGGTTGTCGTTGGTAACAGGGCCGCTGCCGTTATAGTTTGCGCGAGGGCCACCGCCGAGCGTGCCGGGATTTCCGTTGGAGGCGACGGTGAGCGGCGTTCCGCCCCAGAAGCGGGCGATGCCGTTGACTTGCCAACCGTTCAGGACGCCCTTAGCGAAGGCATTCTGATTGGCAAACTGGGGTAGTTCATAGATGAAATCAACAGTGACGATCTGCTTGCGGTCAAAGTTGAGCAAGCCGTACTCGCGTTGACGATCGAAGGTGTAGGCCAAAGAGTTGGTGTCGCCTTCGTTTACGCCTTGAGCTTTCGACCAGGTGTAATTGAAGTTACCTGTGAAGCTCTTTGCGAAGCGGCGGCTGACGCGGGCCTGAAGCCCATTGTAGTTGGAGGTGGAACCGAACTCGGTGTATGCAACTCCAACGTAACCCTGGTAGGGGCGGAGCGCGTTGGCGACGCCATTCACGCGGGTAAGTACGCCAGGCTGGAGTGTGGTGCCGAGAGGGAGCTGGTTGAGGTCGCGACGGTATTGCAGATATCGCCCTCGGTTGCCAATGTAGCTGACATCGAGGCTTGTTTTCACACCAAGCTGCCGTTGAACACCAAAGCTCCATGAGTAGATCGTCGGGATCTGACCTTCAGAATCCATGGCAACAATGCCAACCGGAGCACGGCGGCCACCTGCAATTAGGGAGGGGTTGAGGCGATCCACGTTGCCCGCATAGACGGTGGGCAGGAAGGTAAGAGGCGGATTGCCCAGGCCATCGAAATTGTTGGCATTTTGACGGATGCGTTCGTAAAACATGCCACCGCCACCGCGGATTGAAGTCTTGCCATCGCCGAAGGGATCATAGGCGAACCCCAAGCGGGGTCCGAAATTGTTCCAGCGATTCTTGACTCCGCCCCTGGGCCAATTCGGCTGGCCTTCTTCGACCATGCCGTTAAACGGATTGCCGACGTTTGGAACCAGGGTGCCGAGGGTAAGGCCCGGGTTCAGGTCGATTCGGGCCGCAGTAGAGGGATCATAGCGGCGCGGGTCGAAGTAGTTTTGGAGGAGTTTGCCGTAAGTGTAGGTTGGTCCCAGATATGCCCAACGCATGCCGTATTCCAGGGTGAGCTTGCGATTGACACGCCAGGAATCCTGGGCATAACCTTCTACACCGAAGAAGCGGAATGTCCCATAAAAGCGGCCATTTGCCTGGTTGACCGAAGTGTAGTTGCCGAGGAGCATGTTGGCGAAGGTGTTACCGGTGGAGAGCGGATTGTCGGCTGAATCTCCGAAGTTAAAGTTCATGGCATCGATCCAGCTTGGTTGCTGACCGTTCAGGTTCATGTTGAAGAACGCACCGAACTTGAGCGTGTGCTTACCTACGTTCTTGGTCATGTTGTCGGTCCATGTAAACTGCTTGGCTTCCGACAGCCAGCCGGCGGCAAAGCCGGGATAATTGCAACTGCCAACGCCGCAATTGAAGCGTGGAAAGCGGTTGCGGAGGTTGGATTCAGGGAAGAATTCTGGGAAGGTGAAGCCGAGATCCCTGCGGTCATATAAGGCTTTGTTTGCGTCTTCCTGAACGTCGACCAACTGAGTCAACCGGTTGTAGCTGAAGATGAACTCGTTGGTAGTGGAGGGCGAGATCACATTGATCAGGTTGTAACTCCAGGAACTGCCGGGCTTCCGGCGGAATTGTGGGAACACAGGATAGGGAGTTGACGCAAAGATCCCCAGACCCTGTTCTTCGTGGTTGGCATCGTCTGCCCAGCGGAAGAAGAAGTTGGCACGATCGCTGATAGTGTAATCGAGTCGCAGGACCTTGCCTTCTTTGTTGAACTGGTAGGTGTCCTGGAAGAAGGATCGAACAGTTTCGGGGACGTTTGGAGTTGGGATTGTGCCGGCATAATTGGCACCTTGCAAGACTTTCAGGAAGCCGCCGGCGTTTTGGGCCCACTGGCTGCGTGGAACTATATTTCCAGGATAGGGGTTGCCACCGATGATGCGTCCGCCTGCTTCGCGAACAACCGAGTTGGGTTGAAAGACCTGACCAATACGAAAGCCGGTATCTACACCGCCAGCAGTGATGATATTGCCGGTACGATAGAGACGCGATAGGTCGCCGTTGAGGATGTCCGGATGGGGCAGGTCGACGAAGGTTCCACCACTGGGGCGGGTGGCCAGTGTCTTTTCATAATTGAAGAAGAAGAAGAGCTTGGGATCTTTGCGAGAAGAGATTTTGGGAATTACAAGGGGGCCACCGATGTTGCCGCCAAACTGGTTAAAACGCAATTTTTGAGTTGTGCCACTGCGATCAAATGGCTGCCGCGCATCAAGAGCGTTATTGCGCAGGAATTCATAAAGTGTACCGTGATAATCTTTGCCGCCCGACTTGGTGTTGACCGAAATCATGATTCCTGGATTGCGTCCAAACTCTGCGTTGAAGGTGGAGGTTTGGACTTTGAACTCTCCAACCGCATCAAGTGAAACCTGAGTGTATTGTCCGTCGTTGGCGCCAACGTCAGTGTTGATGGCTCCATCAAGGAAGACGTTATTGGCGGAGCCACGGAGGCCGTTGACATTGAATGCATCGGTGTTGTTGAAGGCGAGGCGGAAGTCGGTACGGTCGTTTGAAACTACACCTGGGAGGGTGCGCATGAGCGATTGGAAATCGCGCCCGTTGAGCGAGAGATCCGTGACCTGCTTTCCGGTAATGGTGAAGCTTTTGTTGGCGGTTGTGGTTTCAACGACTGGTACTTCCGCTTCGACCGTAATCGAGTCTGTGGTGGAACCGATCTGAAGGGCAAGTTTGCCGAGATTCATGATCTGGTTCTGGTCGAGTTGGAGATCTGTTTGTGTGAGGGCTTTGAATCCGGAGGCCTGAATTTTTAGCGTGTAAAGGCCCGGTTGAATGTTTGAGATCTGGAAGGCTCCATCATCTCCGCTCAGAACTTCGCGAACCAGGACGGATTTGCGCTGGTCTGTCGCACCAATTTTGGCGCCCTTGATTGAAGCGCCCGAGGGGTCAACAAATATGCCTTGAATAGTGCCGGTTTGGGCAAAGGTCAGGGCCGAAGCAACGAGGAATAAAGCTGAAAACTTGGTTTTCATTTTGGTTTAGTGTATCACCAATAAATTCAGCAACAATGGTGGTTCAGATGTCTACTGGTGCTTTGTGTATTCTTGACTTATGGAATCCTTAGACCGCAGGACTTTCGTCGCAATTGCCGCCATCGCGCCTGGAATTTCGGCAGAGTTAAAGTTCTTTTCAGCAGAAGATGCTCAGTGGATCTCAGCGATCCAAAATCAGATCATCCCCAGAGACGATCGCCCTGGTGCTGTAGAAGCTGGATGCCTTCAATACCTGGATCGACAATTGGGTTCGGCGCTGGAGCGATTTGTGATTCCCTATCGAAGTGGGCTTAAGGCATTTCAGATGCAAGAACCAAAGTTTCTGCAGATGAGTTCGTCCCAGCAAATTGAGGCACTGAAGAAGATGGACCGGGATCCATTCTTTGAAATGCTTGTGGACCATACGATGCAGGGCTTTTACGGGAGCCCTGAGCATGGCGGAAACCATGATGAGGCGAGTTGGAAAATGATGGGGATTGAAAAGTATATGGGGGGAGGGCATTGGCATGGCGCTTGATCCTGTCGAAGTTGTGATTGTGGGTGCCGGTGGTGGCGGGGGCATTGTCGCTCAGGAACTTGCGCAAGCCGGATGGCGGGTAGTGTTGCTGGAACGAGGCAGGCAGCAGGCCTTTGCCGAGACTGGGCATTATGAACTGCGATCTCAGAGAACGACGGTGCTGGGAAATGCCTTTGGCCCTGATGATGCCAGGCACGTGCGAGTGAGGCAGAACGAACGTGGTGAATGGGTGAAAGTACTGCCGAGTGAGGGTGCTTACAACAATATCGCGGCGGTAGTGGGTGGTGGGACTCTGAGCTATGGTGCAATGGCATGGCGGTTCTTGCCTAAAGACTTTCAAATGCGAAGCACCTATGGGGCACCGGCGGGATCTACGCTTGAGGACTGGCCGATTTCCTACCCGGATCTGGCTCCTTATTATGAGCAGGCCGAATGGGATCTGGGTGTGAGTGGCAAGTCCGGTTCAAATCCTTTTGACGGCCCAAGAGGAAAAGACTATCCAATGCCTCCCCTGCCTTTTAATAAGGAGGCCAGCATTCTGGCTCCCGCTGGAAGGAAGATCGGGATGCATCCGTTTCCGATTCCGATGGCGATCAATTCCAAGCCCTATCAAGGGCGTGGGGCCTGTATACAGTGCCCGCACTGTGTCGGTTTTCGCTGCGAGGTGGACGCCAAGAGTTCTACTGCCGTAACAGTCATTCCGCGGGCACTTGCTACCGGGTATTGCGAAGTTCGTACCGAATGTGTGGTGAAAACGGTTCTCACAGATGCCAAGGGCCAGGCGCGGGGTGTCGAGTATTTTGATCGCGATGGAAAACTGGTAGAGCAGGGGGCAAAAGTGGTGGTTGTGGCGGCGAGTGCCACGGAGACAGCACGGCTGCTTCTGAATTCCAAAACAAAGCTTCATCCGAATGGTTTGGGAAACCGTTACGACTGGGTGGGCCGGAATCTGCAGGGCCATGCTTACTCCGGCGCCTTTGGGCTGTTTGAAGGCGAGGTTTGGGATGGTGTCGGCCCAGCTGCCAGAATTGCCGCTTGTGACTTTAATCATGGTAACGAGGGCATCGTTGGTGGTTCGATGCTTGCTAACGAATTCATTCGAATGCCGTATTTGTTTGCACGCAGTGTAAGGCCGCCGGGCGCACCACGATGGGGCAAGGTACACAAGGATTGGCAGCGATCCTGGTACAAGAGATCCATGGGAATTAAGGGGCCCGTGCAGGAAGTACCCCGGTGGGAGAACCGGGTTGAGATCGATCCGGTCCAAAAAGATCATTGGGGGATCCCTGCTTTGCGAATCAGTGGCAAGAGGCATGAATCAGATCTTAAAACGGGAAGATTCATTGCCACGAAAGCCGCCGAATGGTTGAGAGCAGCGGGAGCACTTGAAGTTTTTTTAACTACGCCAGGAAGCGGGGTGTCCGGTGGGCAGCATCAGGCTGGAACTGCCCGCATGGCGAAAGATTCAAAACTTGGGGTAGTTGACAAGGACTGCCGGGTTTTTGGCGTAGAAAATCTCTACATCGCCGATGGGAGTGTTCACGTTACCAACGGAGGATTCAATCCATCACTAACACTTCAGGCATTGGCCTATCGCACCAGCCAACGCATACTTAAGGCCGGTCATGTCGGGCGTCGCATTTAAGTTGTTTGCGACCAAATCGTAGTTGCTGCAATCCAAAAGGAGGTACTTTATGCAAGTTGTGCGCGCCGCTACGAATCCGAGTCAGCAAACGCCGAGTCCGGCCGGATTCAGATTACCTCAGGCACTGATTGAAAAAAACGCTGACAGATTGTGCTGGATTTCAATTCTTTGCGGGGTTACCACTGTAGCTTTGCTTGCAATGGAAGGTTTTCTACAGCCAGAATTTGAGACGGCTTTTCAACTGGCTTCGATTCAATGGACCATAGCCGGCATCCTTTTTCTTACAACGAGCTTCATCGCCATCCAACACTTTGGACTGGTTCGCAAAGAAGTACTGCTCGACCTTGGAATCGCATTTCAGGTTTCGATAGCCTTCTCGATTGCGATGTTTGAAACCACATTTAACTGGAATCCGAATCTGCCTGTTCTGGGGCACAGCGGTGTTGCAATCTGGCTTGCGCTTTGCGGACTTCTCTTGCCGAATGCGCCACTAAAAGCTGCCTTAGCGGCAATTTTGAGTGTGTTGGCATGGCCCGCAGCTTACGGCTTGAACCTTTACTTGCATGGATTCACGCCATTGCCCTGGAATCGTCTGCTGATTTGGATCGGCCCATTGCTGCTGGTTGCCGTCTGGATGTATGTCTTGAATGCACGCATATTTGCGATGCAATGGAAGCAACTCAAAGCAGAAGAGCTTGGAAGTTATCGATTGGATTACCTGATTGGCAAAGGCGGCATGGGTGAAGTGTGGCGGGCACGTCACACGATGCTGGCTCGGGATGCAGCTGTAAAGCTGATTCGCGGCGATGTTCTTGCCGGAGCAACAGGCAGACAAGAGACGCTGATTCGTCAACGCTTTGAACGTGAGGCAAGAGCGACTGCAAGTTTAAGGAGCCCACATACGGTAGCTCTTTACGATTTTGGCCGCACTGGAGACAATACCTTCTACTACGTCATGGAGTTGCTCGATGGTATTGACCTGCAGACAATGGTGGATCAGTATGGGCCCATGCACGCAGGACGCGTCGCGAAGCTGATGTTGGGCATTGCCGCCTCTCTAAACGAAGCCCACAAAGCGGGGATGATTCACCGTGACATTAAGCCCAAAAACCTGGTTCTGGCGAAGCTAGGACTCGAATATGACTTCATTAAGGTATTGGACTTTGGACTTGTGAAGTCAAAGCTGGTGGGAGAAGAATCGCAGCTGCTCACGATGGAAGGCTCTGCAACAGGGACACCGGCTTACATGCCTCCAGAAATTGCAATGGGTAGCAAGACTGTGGATGGCCGAGCGGATCTTTATTCTCTCGGTTGTGTTGCATACTTTCTGCTTACAGGACGACTTGTTTTTGATGAGCCCACCCACACAGCAATGGCGCTGGCTCACGTCCAGAAAGCTCCGATCCCACCGAGTGAACTGGGGTTCAAAGTTCCGGCCGGGCTGGAAGCGATTGTGATGCAGCTTTTGGCAAAGGATCCCAATGATCGTATTGCGAGTGCCGAAGAATTACACCGGCAAATCCGGAATTTAAAAGACTTGCCGAAATGGTGTGAAGATGCGGCAAAGGACTGGTGGCGGCACCACTTGCCCGAATCAGCGGCAGCAGTAAAAGCTAAGGTCGAAGACGAAATGCCTACTTCAGCCGTTGCCGCTAGCCTTTAGCAATTATGCTTCTGGGGGAAAGCCCCCAAGGCGTAATCATTCCGGCAGTGTTTGAGAGCGGCAAAACGCATTCACTCAGATCGATGCCCAGTCGGTTGGACATAAATGCTCTTCGGCCTTCGATCCTCTTCCAGGTATTGGGGAAACGTTCCGCAATTTCATTTCTCAACGATGCATCGGCCAGAGCATAGCCGTCCTCCATCCTTGTCGAAAAGTACACAGGGTTGCCTGGAATGATATCGGACTGGAGAATCATTCCCGAGCGCAGTTTTACTGTTGAAGCTGGGTAGAAAGAAGAACCGGGCCATTCGTCGTAGCCGATGTGATGGCCTGGATTCAATTCCACATGAAATATTTCGTGTGGAAGCTGGGCGAGAGTCTGATCGTGGATCTGGCCGCAATCGGCACCGAGGTCGAGGGATTCCAGCCAACTGGATACTGCCAGGAAGTAAGGGCCGGCGAAGACCTCCAGATAGTCTTGAGCAGGCAGCGGAAGATCACGTTTGTCGCGAGCGATCCAGTTGGCGCGGCAAACGTTAGAACCCCAGTAGGCAACATTGGCCGACCAGGTATGGCCCACTTCGATTAGATTTCCTGAGGCACTGGCCAGACTGATACGGTTGGGGCCCGTTTTGCAGGTCATATGACAACTGAGCGGGGTGCCGTCATATTGAACGGCTTCGGCCATGAGTTGGTGGTCTGTGATGCCAGGGCGCAGCGCAAAATGCATGCGACGGATTGCTTCAGAGGCCTTGACGTTGTTGATCTCAAAGATGGCGATGTCGGCGGCGGAGAGTGTGGCTCTGAGGCCGGTATCAGAATCCACCAGCCAGCCAGATTGATTGGTGCAGTTCTGCCAGCCCGCAATTTCGCGAGCTGCGTCGACGATGTAGGAAGGGATGTCGCTTTGCGTGGGGCTGGTGTAGGTTTTAGAGCCAATCAGTGCAACGCGGGAAGTGTCGGTGCAGCCTTCTTCGCGCAGGATCTCTGCAAGGGTTCGAGGAGTAGTTCGGGTTTGATCTTCGAGTGAGAATTGCCGGAAGAGCTCCATCCGGAGTTCACCAGACCGCCAGAGTGGGCTGATCGGCAAATAGGATTGGCATTCATTTCCAACCAGGATGAGGGGCTTCGAATTAGCAGAAACAATGAGGAGCGTTTCTTCAAATCGTGGATCGAAGTTTGTGAAGTAGTGAAGATTGGCGAAGTGTTCGCGGTCGGCATAGATCAATGCAATGTCGATCGAGGCTTGAGCCATGCGGTCTCTAAGGCTGGCAAGACGGTGCCGAAAGGTTTCTGAAGGCAGGGTGGGAGGAGCTTCCAGTTCAGGCGTGCTGGGCCAATCGAGTTCGATCAAACGAAAACTATTCATGCGGAATTTGATTTTAGCGAAACAAAAGCTGCGCTCAGGCGTATAGAGACAATATGCGAAATTTCCACTTTGCATTGAGGACCCTCGCCAAGAGCCCCATTGTCTCGATCGTCGCCATTCTGTCGCTTGCGTTGGGCATCGGTGCAAACACTGCCATCTTTTCGCTGTTTGAGCAGACATTGCTCAGGAAACTGCCGGTTGCTGCGCCCGGTGAACTGGTGAATCTCTCTGCCAACGGGCCTCGTAGCGGCAGCAATTCTACAAACAATGCGGGCAACCAGCAATCGATCTTCAGTTATCCCATGTTTCGTGATTTGGAGAAGAGCCAAACCGTTTTAACCGGAATTGCAGCCCACCGCAGCTTCGGAGCCAATCTTGCATATCAGGGCCAGACTAGCAGCACCAGTGGAATGTTCGTATCAGGATCTTATTTCCCAATCCTGGGGCTCAAGCCCACCATTGGCCGTCTCTTCACCGTTGAGGATGACAAGAATGTCGGCTCTCACCCGGTCACTGTCTTGGCCCACTCGTATTGGAAAGAGAAGTTCAATGAGAACCCGGATGTTGTGGGCAAGTCCATGGTGATCAATGGTGCTGTGATGACAATCATCGGAGTCGGCCCTTCCGGCTTTCAAGGAACTACTTTAGGATCACCTGCTGCAATCTTTGTTCCAATCAGCATGCGAGAGGCCCTGACGCCCGGTTGGAAAGGGCTAGCCGAGCGCAAGAGCTATTGGGCTTATCTGTTTGCTCGTCGCAAGCCAGGAATAAGCGTCGAACAGGCGCAATCCTCGATTCATGGGACTTACATCGCCATCATCCGTGATGTCGAGTTGCAGTTGCAGAAGGGAATGAGCGAGAGAACCAAGAAACAGTTTCTTGAACAACAGATGAAGCTCAGCCCGGGTGAAAAGGGTCAAAGCGGATTCTTGAATACGGGAAGAGCTCCGATGGTGATTCTTACCTGCATCGCCGCATTCGTACTCCTGATTGCCTGCGCCAATATTGCAAATCTCTTATTGGCCCGCTCAGCAAATCGCGCCAAAGAATTCTCCATACGATTGTCCCTCGGGGCCAGCCGGGCCCAGGTCATGACTCAACTACTGATCGAGTCGCTTGTATTGGCTTTACTGGCGGGCATTGCTGGCGTATTTGTGGCTTACGCCACCGGAATGGCAATCCTGACTTTTCTTCCCCCTGGATCGGACAAGATCTTCGAGCCTGGGGTGAGGCCGACGACAGTAGTATTCTCATTGGCTCTTTCGTTAGTTGCTGGCTTTCTGTTTGGGCTCTTTCCTGCTGTTCATGCCACCAAAATGGATCTCGCGAGTGCGATGAAGGATCAGGCGGGGAATGTGTCATCCACTACCTCCGCCTCCAGATTTCGAAGGATTCTGGTTACCGCCCAGATCGGACTTTCACTGCTTCTACTGATCTCTGCTGGAATGTTTCTGCGAAGCCTGGTCAACATATTAAGGGTGGATGTTGGAATCCGTACGGAGAACGTGATTGTATTTGGATTGTCGCCTGACTTGAACCGCTATTCGCCTGAGCGCTCCCGAGCATTGTTTGAACAGTTGGAGACAAAAGCAGGTGCCATTGCCGGTGTTCAATCTGCAGGTGTCTCATTGGTGCCATTGATTTCCGGCAACAACTGGGGCTCAAGTGTAACCGTGGATGGCTTCGCAGCAGGACCAGATACAGACACGCATTCCATGTTCAATCGGATTGGCCCTGGATTTCTCAAAATGATGAACGTTCCAATGTTGAAAGGGCGCGAATTCGAAGCGAGAGACACACTCAACGCACCTAAGGTTGCGATCGTAAATGAAGCCTTCGAGCGTAAGTTTGGCAACGGCAGAAGCTTACTGGGACAGCGAATGCAGGAGGGTGGCGGCGGAAAGAACGATATTGAAATCATCGGAGTTGCCAAGGATGTGAAATACAGCGAAGTCAAGGACGCAATCCCTGCCTTGTTCTATACTCCCTACCGCCAAGACCCCAAGATTGGGTCGGCGAATGTTTATATCGCTACAGGCATTCCCGTTGAGCAGGTCTTGCCGGCAGTCCGTCGTCTGGTTTCGGAACTGGACCCTAACCTCCCGATGGAGGATGTTAAGACCATGGAGGGGCAGGTGAGAGAAAACATCGGGCTGGATCGCATGATCTCAACTCTTTCGGGAGCATTTGCCGCACTGGCAACTCTGCTTGCTGCTGTTGGACTCTATGGAGTATTGGCCTTTACTGTGGCTCGACGCACACGGGAGATCGGGATTCGTTTGGCAATTGGTGCGGACGCCGGCAAGATTCGCAATATGGTGATGAAAGAAGTTGCCTGGATGGTTGGCATCGGTATTATACTCGGCCTGCCAGCCGCCTATGTATTGACTCAATACGCAGAGTCACTTCTCTTCGAGATCAAGGGTAACGACGTGACTGTATTTGTTTCTGGGGTCATCCTGATTAGCGCAGTATCCTTTCTCGCCGGTTATCTGCCAGCCAGAAAAGCGATGAAGATCGAACCGATCGAAGCGTTGCGCTATGAATAGTATCGATGGGCATTGATGAACTCGTAGCGCTGGATGGATTGAAACAATATCGTTGTCAGGACAAGGAAGTTCTTCTTCATGAAGACCACCGCTGGGTTCTCCCCATGGTGGCAGATGCTCAAGAGCGAGGCGTGCTTCCACGGCCGGTACGTGTTGTACTTTTCGACAGGCACACCGATGCAGCAGAGCCTGGAGAAATCAGCTGTGACATGAGTGTTGCAGGAGTAATCGATTCCTGCAAGCGGGAGTTGAGTCACCACGACGATGACTGGATTGTGGCCGGAATCCGCATGGGTTTGCTGGCCGATGTGTTTATCTTTGGGGTTGATGACCGGATGGGGGACCTACCCAAGGCTGTTGGTGAGTACGGCATCTTCGGACGCTTCGAGATGCCTGGCAAGATCGGGGGACTGGGCGTACGGGCTCGAGAGGTGTTGGACTGGACCGAATCTCCGATCCTGCTAGACATCGATCTCGATTGTTTTGCTTACGCTTACCGTGACCGAGTGATAGCGTGGGATGAAAGTGTTTTTGACAGTGAATTTGGCCCCAGCTTCCCCGCTTTTCAGACTTTCATTGAGCGGGCAGGCTTGATTACAGTTTGCCGCGAGGCGGGTTGCTGCGGAGGAGAAGAGAACGCAGATCAAATTTGGCAGCTATTCTCGACACGGCTTCTTGGTTTGAAGACTTGACAGCGTCGGGCAGAATCGCGTAGCTTCAAACCCATGACCTCGAACAAAAGGCGACGTTTACTCGCGCTGTGCGCCAGCTTTGGACTGGCTTCCTGCGCAAAGCAGGAAAGCACTGCTCCCAAGAGCCCGGGTGCTGGTTTGTCCATGCGCCCGTATGGAGATCGTAGTCCTTTTGAGAAAACATTGAGGGGCGCCAGAGAGTCGACCAAGTCAATTGGCGTGGGCTCTAGCCGCACTCCTTTGCACGAGCTTTACGGCACGATTACGCCTTCGTCGCTGCACTTTGAGCGGCACCACGCGGGAGTTCCAGTTATCGATCCTGCACAACATCGTCTTTTGATTCACGGCATGGTGGATGCGCCGGTGAGCTTCTCTATGGAGGATCTGCGACGGCTGCCTTCCATTACGAGGCCATACTTTATCGAGTGTTCTGGAAATGGCGGAGGAGAGCTGGCTGGAAATGCCGGAGCTGACGCCAGCAGGTCTCATGGGCTGCTTTCGAATTCGGAATGGACCGGCATTAAGCTATCCACACTCTTGAGTGCAGCCAAGATGCAGTCTGGAGCTTCGTGGGTGATTGCCGAAGGCGCCGATGCCTGCCGTATGGCTCGCAGCATTCCGATCACCAAGGCGATGGATGATGCGCTGGTTGTTTATGCACAGAACGGGGAGGCGATCCGGCCGGAACAGGGTTATCCGTTGCGATTGCTATTGCCTGGTTGGGAAGGCAATGCCAGTATCAAGTGGCTGCATCGATTGCACGTGGCCAGTGAGCCTGCGATGTCGAATCAGGAAACTGCTCACTACACCGATCTTCATCCAACGGGCAAGGCAACGATCTTCTCGTTTGAGATGGAAGCAAGCTCGGTGATTACGAGGCCCTCGGGATCGCAAAAGCTGGCAGGAAGTGGCTTTCATGAGATTTCAGGCCTTGCCTGGTCTGGCAGAGGTAAGGTAGCCAAGGTTGAAGTATCTACCGATGGCGGGAAGATTTGGCAGGCGGCCGTGCTGGATGAACCTGTGATGACCAAGGCGGTAGTGCGGTTCCGGATGCCCTGGCAGTGGGATGGCCAGGCTACGGTGATTTCTTCCAGATGCATAGATGAGACAGGCTATGTGCAGCCAACGCGGGATCAGATTCTGGCCGATCGTGGCCCCAGCAGCAACTACCATTACAACGGGATCAAGAGCTGGCGCGTGGAAGCCGATGGGAGCGTAAAGAATGTTTGAAGTGTTGTTGCTTTCCAGTTTGCTGTCGCAGGCGGTGACAGGACGGCCGGCCAGTGCCGAAGAGATTCGCAAGTTTGACATTACAGTTTTTCCCAACGGGAAGGGTCTTCCCGCAGGAAAGGGCACTGCTGCGGATGGCAAAGAAATCTATAAGGCAAAATGCGCCGAGTGTCACAACGAAAAGGGCGAAGGACGAGATCAGCAATATCCCCGCCTGGTGGGTGGAGTGGGAAGTCTAACAACGCCAAAGCCCATCAAGACGGTAGGCTCTTACTGGCCGCATGCCACAACGGTTTGGGACACCATTTTCCGGGCGATGCCCTATGAAACTCCGCGCACACTGAAGCCCGATGAGGTCTATGCCGTGACCGCATTGCTGCTGCACTGGAACGGCATCATCACGGAGACCTTTGAGCTGAATGAGAAGACGCTGCCGCAGGTGAAGATGCCGAATCGGGATGGCTTCATCCCGGATGCGAGGCCTTATCAGAAGTTGAAGAAGTAGCTGGCATGTGCAGAAGCATCAAGCCGCTGTTCAACTTTGATCCTCCCGTAACCGAGGCGGAGATTCAGGCGGCATCCTTGCAGTTTGTGCGAAAGATTAGCGGCTTCCAGCGGCCCTCAAAAACAAACGAAGCTGCATTCCAGGCAGCCGTTGCAGATGTAAGTAATGCCGCAGCTCGATTCTTGTCTGCTCTTGAAACACAAGCTGCGCCGAAGAATCGCGATGCTGAAGCAGCAAAGTCGAAGCTGCGAAGAAGGAATTTTCAGCCCTCGATCTAGAATGGATTTATGGGGCATGATCTCGTTGTTTTCTTTGAACATCCGGAATGGCAGAAGCCGCTTTGGGCGGCGCTCGACAAACGTGGTTTGAATTACAAGGCTTTCGATTTGAAAAAGGCTTCGTTCGACCCCGATTCGCTCCCCGAGGCAAAACTCTATTTCAATCAGGCCAGCCCAAGTGCTTACGTAAGAGGCAATACCAGAGCGGTGCCATTTGTACTGTCGATGATGCGATCACTGGAATTGCGTGGGGCTCGCGTATTAAATGGCTCGACTGCGTTTTCACTAGAGCTTCGCAAGACAGAACAATGCGCGCTGATGGCAGGTTTGGGAATCGCTCACCCGCGAAGCTTGGCTTTTAACGATCCTGAAGCGGCTATTGCTAGCTGGCAAGGTTCCTGGCCTGCATTGGTGAAACCGGAACAGGGTGGAAGTGGTGCGCGGATGTTCCTGCTGAACTCCCCAGAGGAATTATTGCGCTTGCTGCGGGACCAGCCTGAATTGTGGCTACCCGACAATCTGTTGATGCTGCAAGAGTATTTTCCTGTGGATGCTAGCCGGGGAATTGTGCGGATGGAATTTCTCGGGGGCAAGTTGCTCTATGCCATGCGGGTTGTTTCTCATGGGGCCTTTAACCTTTGTCCATCCGAGGCCTGTAATCCCGAAGGGGGCGGGGAAGGGATTTGCGAGGTTCCAGATGTGAAGCCGGCGAAGCCAGTGGAGTTTTACCCTTACCCGGAACTTCCTGCAACAGCCCTGGAGATGGGAGAGCGAATTGCCATGGCCGGCAAACTGGATGTCTGTGGGATTGAGTATCTTGAAGCTGCCGACGGCAGGTTAATTTTTTATGACGTGAATGCAAATTCCAACTTGCGAAAGCCAATTGGCGAGGCGTTTGGATTTGATCCTTTTGAACGAGTGGTGGACTATCTCCAGACTCAACTTTCAAGTTGAATCGGGTTTGGCATCAGAGATGCATTGAATTACGGCCAGCATGAGGCCTGAAGCATCTGAAGTTCAAAAAGCGTTGGAACGAGTGGTTTCCAGCCCAGAATGGGATAACAGTTCCAATTCCGAGTCGTTTTTGCGTTTCATTGTGGAACAAACGTTGGCTGGCAATGGCGGGGACTTGCAGGAAGGTACGATTGGCGAAACTGTTTTTCGGCGTCAGCCAGGCTACAACCCGAGAGTAGACAGCATTGTCCGGATTGAGGCGATGAACCTGCGGGACAATCTCCTCAAATACTACGAAGGCTCAGGAATTGATGATCCGATTCTGATTGAGCTGGGAGCCGGAAGCTACACGCCGGTCTTCCGATCCTTTGCTGAACCGGCGAAAAAAGGTAAACTGTCATTCCAATTTAAGGTTCCGGCGACGGTCGCCGCTTTTCTGCTAATGATGGCAGCTTCGGCGTATTGGATCTCGCAATTGGATGGGCGTTCCCTGGTGTTAAAGCCGACTGGTTTGTTCACCGATCAAAAAGGCAATAGCCGTTCCCCTGCGTTTTCTCCGAATGGCGAATGGATCGCATTCTCGAGGGATCTCGATGGTGTCCATTCAAACATCTACCTGCAAGCTGTTGATGGAGGGGCTGCCCGGCTCCTTACATTTGGTGATGCAATGGATTATGAGCCAGCCTGGTCTGCTGATGGAAAACGTATCGCGTTTGTCCGGCAACGGGCTCGGGGCGGCTTTAGCCTAATGCTGAAGGACGTTGGAGCTCAGACGTCGTCTGAAACCGCAGTTGCAGACTTGACGAGCCGCAGTGTACTGGATTGGACCAAAGATGGTGGAGCGATTCTGGCTGCCGACAGAAGTTCTGCGGCACTGCCGATGGCGATTGTTCGAATTGAAATTCGCGGGGGCAACAAGACCAAAATTACAACACCTCCTTTAAACATTGCCGGGGACAGTTCCCCAAGGCTAAGCCCCGATGGACGCTGGCTTGCATTTGTGCGCAGCGAGTCCAACGTCAGGGAAGATGTCTACCTGGTGGCTATCAGTGGTGGCCCCCCCAGGAGGATTTCCACACGTAGTCGCCGAGTTGGAGGTCTTTGCTGGACGCCAGATTCCAAAGCAATTGTGATGTCGCTTGAGGATGAAAATTCCAGGCGTGCGTTGTGGCGCTATTCCGTAGATAGTAACCTCGCTCAAATTGTTGATTCAATCAAAGGCTCTCCAGTAAATCCTTCGATGCCTGCCCAAGGCATAGGTTTGGCGTATGTGATTCGCGAGTCCGATAGCAATCTCTGGGGGATGGATCCTGGTGCCAAAGGTGAGGCAACCAGATTGACCAGTTCGCTCGAGATGGATAGTGGGCCAAAGCTCTCTCCCGATGGGCGCCTGGTTGCCTGGAGAAGCGGTGCCAGTGGAGAAAACGAGCTTTGGATTGCCAGCAACGATGGTTCGAATCCTCGAATGTTAAGCAGTTTGAAGGGGGCAGTTCTCGGGCCTGCGAGCTGGTCTAGCGACGGCATGAAGCTGGTGTTTGAAGCCAGTGTGGGCGGGGCATCACAAATTATTTCCATTTCGAGCGAGGGCGGCGAGCCAAGTATTCTGCTCAAGGCAAAGGCGTCTGCGGCAGTTCCAAGCTACTCGAAGGACGGAACATCTGTTTACTATTCGACTAATCAAAACGGGGTCTGGGAATTGATGCGGTTCAAGTTGAAGACAAATACTTCTGAACTGGTTGCTGGTGCAGGTGCCTTTGCAGGTTTAGAATCGCAAGACGGAAAATGGGTTTACTACACAAGACAGGGGCAAGAGGTGGGGGGAGTGTACCGAGTTCCAGTCCAGGGTGGGAATGCAGAGCTACTTGTGGCTGAACTGTCCCGGAAGTTGTGGGGTCACTGGGCGGTTTCTTCAAAAGCGTTGTTCTATGCTGTTTTTCCTGCGGCCGGCGACAAAGTGATCCGGCGGCTGGATTTAGAGACTCGAAAGGTGACTGATGTCACTACTTTCCGGAGGCCCCCAATTCAATTTGATGGAGGCCTCACGGTAAGTGCTGATGAAAAGCGGCTGATATGGTCGCAACTGGATCATTCCGGTAGCGACGTTTATCTGTTGGGCAACTACCAATAGCTAGCGGAGTCTACGGAACCCACGACCTCCGCCAATGAACCCCCTGGGGCCACCGTAGTAACTCCAGCCAGGACCCCAGCCGTAACCGAAGGTTGGGCCCCAGAATGGATCAAAGAAGTTTCGCAATGGTGCCACTTGAACATTTTGTCTGTGGCTGCGGTCCTGCAGTTGATCGGCTGGGTAGTCTTCCTGACGGATGGGCTGAAAGGCGTGTTCGGCCTGTTGCGTTGAGATCTGGATGGCGGTGAGAGTCCTGAATGTGACGAGGTCTTCAGGGTAGAGTTCTGTGGCTCTTCCTCTTGAGGCAAGGACACCGATGGCGGCGGCTCCCAGGCCGGCGACCGCTCCCAAGCCTGCCCCGGAACCACCAGCAGCGGCTGCTCCGATCGCTGCGCCGACACCGGTCGTCGTGGCCACAGCGGCTGCGTCACGCCCTTTGGTGGTGCCAGCGGTGGAACTCATCAGTTGTGTACGAACGGGCAATTGAGAGCCGTCTACAAGACTCAGCTCAATGATCTCGATTCCAAGGCGGGACGTGCCTTTGACTCTTCCGCCCTTAGTGGCTTCGGCGACTCTGCCGGCTACGGTTTGTCCCCTTCGCGCTACTACTATTCCATTAGCGATGAGAGGTTGGGCCAGGGTCGCCGTAAAAGAATCTCCCACTTGGTTCCGGTTGCTGGAAAGAATTTGATCCAGTCGAACCGAGACCCAGGTGCCAGCAGGCAGGCTGAGTTGTTGTTGTGCGAATCCAGGGAGAGCCAGGCAAGCGCCAATCAGTATTTTTAGATGTAGTTGTGACATTGATTTACCTTTCGGATAAAGAATCCGCTGCAAATCAAAAGCCAAACGCAACCGTTTGAAAATAAAAGACTACGTCATCGAAAAAAGTGGCTGATACAGACCGTTGGTGGTGGATTAGGGCCACTGTGATCGAAAAAGTTTAGGCTGTTGCAGCCATTGTTGTAAGGACGCTTTCGTTGAAGCTGTAGCCGAATCCACGCACGCTGCGGATAAAGATGGGGGCGGTAGCATCTGCTTCGATCTTCTGGCGCAGGCGAAGAATGTAGACATCGACGGTCCGATCGGTTACCGCTCGATCATGGCCCCACACGGCATCAAGCAGTTGCTCGCGGCTGAACACAACCCCCGGACGTGTCATCAAAAACTCGAGCAAACGAAACTCGGTTGCGGTGAGTTGAAGGTCTTCGTTCTGGAGTTTTACTCTGCAGGCGGTGCGGTCAAGTTCCAGTTCGCCCGCCTTCAGGAGTTTTGCGCCGGACTGTTGTCCCCGGAAGTGGACTTTGACACGGGCAATCAGTTCGCGGACGAAGAATGGCTTGACGATATAGTCGTTGGCGCCAAGTTCCAGGCCGAGAATGCGGTCTGTTTCGCTAGCCCGGGCCGTGAGGAAAATAATCGGGATTCCCACGAGTTCGGGATGGTTGCGGATGCCTTTACAGATGTCGAGGCCATCGGAATCGGGAAGCATGATGTCGAGGAGGATCAGATCCGGTTTCTCTCTGCGGCAGAGGTCTATTGCACCTTTTCCCGTTTGCGAGCCAACAAGGGCAAAGCCTTCCTTCTCCAGGTTGTACTTGAGGAGAGAGAAGAGGTCTGCGTCATCTTCGATCAAAACAATTTTTTTCATGCTAAGCCTATGTGACGATTCTGCCTGAAGAAGGTAGAAGTCAGATTACTATTAGGTTACAATTCGATGAATCCTGTAATCCAAACAAATTTTAGTTCATTTGATCGAATAGAGGGCAGGCTCTCGCTTTACCCATCGAGTGGCGACCATGAAAACACCGATTGAGCGATTCCTGGAAAGCATGGAAATAGACTATGCCAAATGGCGCGAGGGTGAGAGCTACGACCTCGCTTTGATGCGGGAGATGTCCCAAATCGAATCAAATGAGGTTGAAGCCCTGCTCGTGGATCGACTCAAGCGAGACGGTGACTGGAGAGACGTGGAGGCATTGGCCGCTATCGATACCGATTCGGCTCGGGCCGCTGTGCTCTCGGCTCGGAAACACCAGATTACAAACGTTCGAAATTTTGCGGTTCGTTTAGGACCCATTTCGGAATCAGACGTAATCCGGGCGATTGAGAGTGCAAAAGCGATGGACGGGCTCGATGCTGCGCTTCGGATGACGGAGCAGTGCAATACTGCCGCAGTACGAAGAGCAGTGCTCGATATGGCGCGCAGCGGAGACTCTACGGTGCGTGTTCATATGGTTGCCATGTTGTACTTTCTCATGGGCAAGGCTCGAGTTGCCTTTGATTGGGAGCAACGCCCATACTTTCTTGGATTTGGAGTAGAGGACAACCAGGAACTGCGGAGAGCCTGGAATCCACTCAGGGCAGAACTCGAAGTGTATGAATTGAGGCAACAGAAATGATCTATGTAGTCGCTGTAATTTGTGGGCTGCTCCTGGGTGCCGCTCTGGGTTTTGGTATGGGGTTGGCCGCTGCAGAAATATACACAGCTATTGGAGGAGCCAGGAACGGAGGCCCTGCCATGGCTGGATTCTTCTATGTCGGGCCATTCGGCCTGATTGCAGGCCTTCTGTTGGGTGCGGCACTAGTGCTGAATTACGGCGGGTCAGCTGGTGGACTGAGCAAGGGCCTGTTTTGGGGCGGCGGAATCGTCTTCGCGATTGGGTTGGTTGCATTGATGTTGCCTGTGGTGATGAACCAAAGCGAGAAAGCGGCGAGATCAAAAGTCAATCTGGAAATGCAGTTTGAGGTTGGCGCCAAAGAGGCAGATCGACTGAATCAGTTGAAGTGGGGATATCAGGGCGAAGCGCTAGAAGGAAAAGCGGATTATGAGTTCTACAATTGCAGACAGGAAGGGGAAGTCTACTACCTGCAAGGGGACATGCAGATGTCGGACAATCCTTCCCGCCGACTTGGCCTTTTCTCGCGGCAAGGAAAGCTCCAGACTTTTCCGATATCGAAGACTGGTCCTGTTCAGGACGTCAGCGAGTGGTCTGACTGGCAGCAGGGCGACGGGGTGAAGTTTCGCTGGAGGATGGCCTCCGCACGATAGTGGGATAGGATCTGGTCCAGCCCTTAACGGAATGCCAGACGATGCGATCGAGCAATTCGGCCGGCGCTTCGTCTGGTTCGGAAAAATCCATGCGCAGTGAGGCTTGGGCCATTTCTTTTTCTTCGCCGCTCGTTTTGTCCAGGGCAGGATTCATTTCATCCAGTGGGATACGATTCTTCTCGGCTTGGTAGGGTGTCAGATCCGGCTTCGATGTAAACACTGTAAACATAGGCTCTGCCGCAAGATCGAATTGATTCTGGGGAGGGAGACCCAGCAGATGCTGAATCGTTCTGTACATGTGAATGGTGGTGTAGAAGGTGGAATCTACGGCTTTACGTCTTACGTGCGGGCCAATTACCATCCCAATCGTGCGGTGACCGTCGACATGGTCGAGACCACTCTGGGCATCATCTTCAGTAACAAATATCACTGAATCCTTCCAGTACTTGCTCTTCGAGATGGCTTCCACCAGACGGCCAAGCGCGAGGTCGTTGTCGGCCACCATGGCTCGCGGGGTAGGGAAGCCGGGTGAGGTTCCGCTGGTGTGGTCTTGCGGGAGCAGGATCACGTTCAAGCGTGGAAGATTTCCGCTTTTTTCATAGTCACGGAATTCCTCAAGAAACTTATCGAGCCGATACTGGTCGTTGACCTGAAGGCCATAGGCGGGCACTTTTTCTGAATAGACATCACGGAGGCCGACAATCTGGGCACGCGGCGTAATCGATACTTTTCTCGTGCCGTTTTTCCAATCGTTGTAGATGTCAGTCCATGTTGCCTTTGCTGGACTGACCGTGTTCAGCCCCCGCTCTCCGTAAGAGCGCACACTGACGCCATGTACTTTGGCCGCATCCCACAAGAAGTCGTTGGGGGCAAAGAGCATCGGGTTTTGGTCGTTCCTCCCGTTGCTGTACTTGTGAACCCAGTCGCTCGCATAGCCTTGTGTGCACCAACGATGGCCGAGAGCAGACTGATCGGCTGGCGTGTAAAAATTGTCGAGCAGTACGAACTCCTCTGCCAGTTTGTGATGGTTGGGGGTTGTTTCGCGCCCGAAGAGGGCAAGCTTCGGATCGCCATTGCCTTGAGACATGTCCCCAAAGATCTGATCATAGGTGCGATTCTCTTTGATGACATAAAAGACATGCTTGACAGGCGCGATTCTGCCCTTCACGCCACGATTCAACAGACCTCCGTCGTTCTTGCGGGCTGCGGCTGTGTAGTTGGCCAATTGTTTTTCGCTGGGGATGGGGATGAAAGAGAGAATGCCTTTACGGTCTTTGTAAGAGCGCCCGGTAGCAGCAGCGGCAGGTGCAAGCGAACCGAAGCCATAGCCGCTGGCAACGATCAGGGTGCTGGCATCTTTTGAAGTGGTAACGGCGGTGGGAAACCAGCCAACAGGGATAAAGCCACGGGTTTGCCGCTTGTTGATATCGATCACCGCAACGGCATTATCTGCGCCATTTGCGGCATAAAGTGTCTTGCCATCGGGGCTCAAAGCCAACGCGTTGGGGGCACTGCCGAGAGGGGCTTTCGGTGTGATACGTGCATTGATTGAAGCAGTGACGCGGTTGGCTGCTGTGTCAACCACGGATATGGAATCGCTGTTGGCATTGGCAACATAAAGGACGCTGGCATCCGCACTGAGCGCCATTGCGCTGGGATGAAGGCCTGTAGCAATCTCTGCTGTCACCTTGCGTGACTGGAGATCGATCACAGAGACGGTGCCAGTTGATGGAATGCCGGTTCGCGAATCTACTACAACTGGAAAAACGCCATCGGTTTTGTCGTTAGGCCCTGGCCTGCGGCCACCCCAATTCGAGACCCAGGCCCGGGTTTTGTCTGCCACAACCGTATACGGATAGCTGCCTACGGGAATTTTGCTCACACTCTGATCGTTCAGATTCACGATTGCCAATTCGTGGCTTTGATTCAAGGCCACGAGAACTAAATCGCCAGACAGCGCAAGGCCTGAGGGAGCGCCTTGCAAAGGAATGGCTGGCTCTTCGACGAAAGACCTATCCTGAAAACGGAAGCGCTTCAGGTTTTGGTTTTGGCCTCCACCGACATAGAGGCGATTGCCGTCACTTGAGAAGGCTACACCAACAAAACTATCGCCGAGAGTAAGGGTCTGGATCAGCTTTTGTGACGACATCTCGATCAGATGGAGGGCTCGCGGCGCGAAGTTGGAACCGGTTACGGCGGCCAGCCAGCGCCCGTCCGGGCTGAGGGTCATCCCTAGTGGCCGGTCGTTCACTTCGATTGAGGTGCCTGCTGGAGTGAGTATCTGCCCGGTAGGGATGAGATAGCTGCCGTCTGGCTGGAGGCCTGGCTGCATCACAACGATGGCAGCTGTAGCGAGGAGGGCAAGAATCAGGATTGGCAGGTAGCGCATCGAATGGAAGGCTAACACGATTCATAAAAGGAAAACGGGCTGGCCAGAACGAATCCTTAGCCAGCCCGTTTTAGAGTAAGTGAGCAAAGACTAGTTAGAAGCAGGCTTCTTTTCCATCTTGTCCATTTTGTCCATCTTATCCATTTTGTCCATCTTATCTTTCTTCTTGCCCTTCTTCTCCATCTTGTCCATCTTTTCCATCTTGTCCATTTTGTCCTTCTTCTCCATCTTGTCCTGCGCGAAGGAAGCGGCCGAGAGAGCCAATACTGAGAGCAATGCGATTGTTTTGATCATTTTGATAAATACCTTTCGTTTCTTTAGAGAGCCGCGTACCAGTCATAGCCTTTGTTGGCCCAATAATCGGCCGGCCGCTGAGCTGTAAATTCAATTGTTCCGATGCGTTTGATGTTCTTGATCCCGTACTTGACGGGAATCACTAACCTCAGGGGTGCACCATGTTCGGAAGTGAGCGGTTGTCCGTTCATCTCCCAGGCCAATAGCGTCTGCGGGTGCAGGGCGCTTTCCAGATCCAAGCCCACGAAGTACGACTTGTCGGGGGTGGTCAAACTCACATATTCGGGCGCTTGGGGAGGAGCGATGTGGCGGAGTGGTGTACCTGACCAATGGACCACTTCGCTCCAACCTTCTACGCACATCAGCTCGGTCGTCATCTCCACCCGAGGCAAGGACTTCACCTCTTCGAGAGACATCGATCTGGCCGGTAGACCAGGAGCCTCAATCTTTAAAGACCAATCTGCAACTTCTTCATCGAGGCCAACATCACCATTGGCTCTAGGTTCGCGGGCACGGTCACGCGGAAACGTTGGAGCTTCGCGGCGGGCACCGAGCAGTTTTCTGGTCAGCCCTTCGTTGAATTCATGTGGGGATACCTTGAGCAGCTGACTTAATCCACCTGCGACGGCTGCGCCGGCAAGTCCAAACTTCAGGAACGCTCTTCGATCGTTATTCATTGCCAGTCACCATTGCCTTGAAGTTTTTCCAGCCTGCACGAATTACCTGTGCGACGTGCATTCCAAAGAAACCGACGTAGCCAACTGTCAGAAGAAAGTGAATCAGCCTGGCATTTGGGTAGCCGCCAAAGAGTTGAGTCAGGAAGGAGAGCTGAACCGGCCGGTAGATGGCCAGCCCACTCAGTAGTGAGCCAACCCCCATCAGCACCACTCCGGTGTAAGCAATCTGCTGGGCTGCGTTAAACTTCGCAGGTGGCAGCGGTTCTTTTCTGATTCCCAGATCATGAAGCACCACTTGAAAGGCCTGCTTGAGGGCGTCACGCCCTGGCACCAGTTCTCTCCACTCACCGCTAAAGATGGTGTAGCTGACGTAAAAAATGCCGTTGATCGCAAAGAACCACATCAGCAGGAAGTGGTAGCTCATCCCCTCGGCAAGCCGGAAGGTGAGATGGGCTTTTTCATAGAACCACTCGGGGAACTGGAAATACTCATCGTTGGCCCAATAGATGATCATTCCGCTCCAGATCATCAAGCTGAGGATGGGGAAATTCAGCCAGTGAAACCAGCGGATGGCCAGAGGATGCTTCGGTCGTGGTTCAGTGTGTGTCAATCGTTTGCCTGTACGAGAGACACTTCGCGGCCGAAGGCCTTTTGGTTACGGTCGATTCAACATTAAGGTCTATTCTTGCGATTTTGGGCAAAGAGCCATTGAGGGAATGCGGGGTCCTGATAGGCCCGGTCCCATGAGTTGTGGTTGACGCCGGCAAACTCTGAGTAGCGCACAGAACTGCCAATTTTCTGGAGGGCTGCGACCATTTGCCTGGATTGCTCCACCGGGACAGTGGGGTCTGCGTCACCGTGATAGACCGAGATGGGAAGTGTCGGGCCGATTTTGGCGGCTGCCTCTTCGAAACTCACAGTGGGAATTCCTTCCCAGGACGCCGAACTGGTTTTGGAGGGCTCGATTCGCCCACAGACGGCTGCGAGGGCAGCAAAGCGGGACTGAGCACTCATTGCCAGATACCAGGCGCCGGCTGCACCTTTCGAAAGTCCGGTCAGGTATTGGCGATCCGGGTCGATTGAAAACTCTGCCATCGTCGCATCGAGGGCTGCCAGTGAAAGGGCCTGCCACTTGGGGTCGATCCAGGGCCGTTCGGGAACAGATTGGGGCATTACCACCAGGGCGGGGAAGCGCTCTGGCCGTAGTCGTATTGCCTGCGGAAGGCCGATGGCTGTTTGCTTGATGCCGTCGGTGCCAGACTCACCGGCTCCGTGCAGAAAGAGAATGACAGGCCACTTCCACTGCGGTGTGTAGTTTGAAGGAACGTACACCGAGTAGGGTATGCCTGAGTTGCGATTCAGAAAGCCAGTTTCCATAGACACTGCGTATCGTACTACTCGATGCGTTTGCGTTGCTGGATTTCCCAGTAATGCCAGATGAGGCCAACCGTGAGCCAGGCTGCGCCGTAGAGCTTCGAGCTGGTAGAGAGATTCCACCACAAGAATCCGCAAATGAGAAAGCCAGTGGCAGCCATAGCCTTGGCTGGCAGCGATGCGCCGCGTTTGAGCGCTGCCAGATTGACGCCCATGAAGCCGATGAAGGCACCGAAGTTCAACAATTCGGCTCCACTCTGATAGCTGAGCAGAAAGCTTCCCACCAGAGCTGAGCAGCCGATCAAGGCCACGTTTCTTGCAGGGATTCCGGAAGCAGGGTGGATGTAGGAGAAGAACGTTCTGGGCAGCGTGCCCTCACGGCCCATGCCGTACATCAGACGGGCACCGGCGAGAACCCCACCGGAACCAGAGCCAACGGTAGCAAGGATGAGCGTGAGGTTGACGATCTGGAAGAACCAGGGGCCGCCAGCGCGTCCAGCAATGTGAACGTAAGCCGTGTCGATGTCAGGAAGAGTTTCACCATAAGGCCAGACAATCTGCGCCGCATAGGATTCCACCGCGCTCAAAATACCAATGATCAGACAGACCAGCACCGTGCCCCGGAGGATGTTCTTACGCGCATCGATTACTTCTTCACCTAAGGTTGAAATGCCATCGAATCCGATATAGGTGAGCACCGCAAGGCTGGTTCCGGCCGAAACGGCGGTGAGTGAAAATGTTTTGGGGTCGTAGAAGGGCCTGGTGAGATCGGCGAGTGAGGTTGCGGGCTGCGCAAGGAAATAGCGGGCCGAGAAGTAGAGCATGGCAAGGATTACGAGGCCCATTGCGAAGGTGAGGATCTTGTTGGTACGGGCGGTTGCCTGAATGTTGCGTAGATTGAACCAGGTGAACAAGCCTGCGAAGGCAATCCGATAAAGTTCTTCGGGGATGCCCGAGAATACGTTGGTCATGGCGCGGGCGCACCAGATCGTGCAGATGACAGGATTGAGGATGTAGTCCATCAACATAGACCAGCCGGCCATGAAGCCGAGGGTCGGATGCAATTCCTGTCCTACGTAGGTGTAGGCTGAGCCAGAGTTGGGATGAATTGCGGCCATGCGCCCGTATGAGAAAGCGGTCAACATCATGCCAAACATGGCAATAAGGATGGCGGTGACGACGTGACCTTTCGCTGTGTCATGCACCACTCCGAAGAGCGGCATAGGAGCCGTTGGCTGGATCATAATGATTCCAGTAAAGATCAGTGCGGGAAGTGTGAGAGTGCGGCGGAGTTCTGAAGCAGCCATAGTGGATACTGGGTTCAAGGATATACCGCGACTGGCCCCTCTGGACAAAATGCAAGCTAACAAATGGCTCCAACGCATCAAAGAGCGTTGGCACGAAGGCATACGCCATACGGTGACGCCGCTGGGTGCCATGCTGGTAGTGCTGCTGTTGGTGAGCGGTTTGCTTGCATTCGCTACCTCGCAGAATGTGTTTTTTCTTCTCTTCAGCCTCCTGATGTCGTCGATTCTGATTTCAAGTTTTGTGAACCGGCTCATGCTTGCTGGCCTGGATATGAAGATTGAGTTGCCTGAGCATTCCATGGCTGGAGAACCGGTTGAGGCGACACTGGTGATCGAGAATCAGAAGCGCTGGCTCGCCAGTTTTGCCCTTGAGATTGTGGGGCCAGATGGGCGCAGGTTTTATGTCCCATGCATTGAAGGCGGCAAGAAAGCTGCTGTGAAGCTGGATTTGTTCTGGGCCAAGCGAGGCATGCCGCAACCGGTAGTACTTGTACTTGCAACCAGATTTCCTTTTGGATTCAGTATGAGGAAGACCCGGGTAGCTGTTCGGGTGAATCGGGGTTTGTATCCCTCAATTCGAGGGAAAGCCGGATTTGCCGATATTTTTGGAGAAATCCGAGGTCAAGCTCAGGGCCTGCTCAGTTCATCCGAGGCAGAGTTCAGCCACCTTCGCGAATACGCTGCTGGAGACGATTGGCGCAGAATTGCCTGGCGACAAAGTGCGAGAGGGGACAACTGGATTGTCAAAGAGGTAAAGTCTGGAGGGGAAGGCAGGTTGAAAATCTGGCTGGATCCTGGTTCTTCCCATTTTGAATTGCTGGTAGATCTGGCTGCCTACGTTGTCTGGGAATTGCAGTTCACGAATACTAAATTTGATTTTGCATCGCCCGATTTTGAAATAGAAGTGTTCGAGCGCAGGGAAGCTTATACAATTTTAAGAATGCTGGCAGAAATCGCTTCCTCGCCAGCGCCCGTCCCAAATCATGATCAAAATCTTTACATTCTTAGTTTTCGCCCTGGGTATTTGCTTGTCCCAGGAGAAGCCCGCGCCGGTACGCACTAGCGTCACCGTCTTTGAGCGAATTGAGCAGGAGAGCCCTGCGGCAATCTCCACACTGGACAAATTGGATGTTGCCAAGGTGCCAGGCGTTAATATCGACGATCGATTGAGGATGGTTCCAGGCTTTACGCTTTTCCGTCGCAACTCAAGCCTTGTTGCCAATCCAACCACGCAAGGCGTCAGCTTGCGTGGTGTGGGATCTACCGGGGCAAGCCGTACGCTTGTGCTGTGGGACGGTGTACCTTTAAACGACCCTTTTGGTGGCTGGATCTACTGGACTCGTGTTCCTTCTGAGGAAATCGAGCGGGCCGAAGTGATTCGAGGGGCGACCACGAGTGTCTTTGGCGATCGCACGATGTCGGGAAGCGTCGCATTGTTTACCCGGCCGGCGGAGCCGATGAGGCTGAGCTTTGGGATGGAAGGGGGCAATCTTGGAACGCTTCAGCCCAGTGCCGGATTCTCGCACGTAATCCGCAAAATTGGAATCAGCGGCTTCTTTCGTGCTTTTGACACAGATGGATATCTGATCGTCCCCAAGGAACGCGCCGGTCGCATCGATACACCCGCTGGAGTTCGTTTCGCAGCAGGGGCTTTTAAAGCCGACTACTCCACCGCAAAGGATCGTATCAGCTTGAAGGTCGATGTATTGGCTGAAGAACGCGCTAACGGCACTCCCTTCCAGACGAACTCTACCAGTCTCGGAACCTTGGGAGCGAATTACTCTCGCGATTTTGGGGCCGCCAGCCTTGGAGTCATTGGGTACCACTCACGGCAGCAATATCATCAGAAGTTCTCGGTATTGGCTGCCGACCGCAACAGTGAACGCCTGAGCAGCTATCAGAGTGTGCCTTCAGAAGCCGTTGGTGGGGGTGGTTATCTAAAAGCGAAACCCGGTCGATTCAATTGGACGATAGGTACAGATCTGCAGCGAGTGGAAGGTACAAGTACCGAAACGGTGCTTCCGGTGGGGCTGCGCGTGGGTGGAGGCAGTCAAACACAAACTGGAGTGTTTGGACAAGGAGATGCCAAGTTTGGCAATTTGCAGCTCTTTTTTGGTTCCCGCGGACAGTATGCCGGCAATGCGGGAAACTTCTATCAACCCTCGGGTGGTTTGGCATATGGGACAGGGCCATTCCGTTGGCGCGCCAGTGCTTACCGCAGTTTTCGTGCACCCACCCTCAACGAACTCTATCGGGAATTCAGGGCTGGAAACACCACAACACAAGCCAACCCCAACTTGAGTGCAGAGAAGCTCTGGGCTGTGGAGTCTGGCCTCGATTATCGGGGAGAGCTGTTTAATGCCCGAATCGGAGGCTTCTACAAAGAAATAGGCGACTTGATCACCAACGTTACCTTGTCTAGCAGCGCTGCGGCGGTGGTTCGTCAACGGCGCAATGCTGCGGCAGCCACGGTTCGCGGCGTAGAGCTGGAACTCGAAAAACGCTACAAACAGTTCCGCTTTGAGAGCTCTTACCTGATGGCGGATTCGCGGTTTGTCACCCGGGAACGATTGCCACAGGTTCCCAAGCATCAGGGAACGGCTCAAATTACCTGGTATGGCCGTAAGACGCTGCTAACCGCAAGCATGAGAAGCTCAGCCCTGCAGTTTGAGGACGACCGCAACAGTCAACTGCTTCCTGGCTTTGCACTTTTTCAACTGTCTGCGCGCCAGGACCTATGGAGGGGTTTGAAGGCAACGCTTGCTATTGAAAACATTGCGGATCGACGCATCCTTACCGGATTCACTCCCTTTCCGCAAACTGGTGGACCTCAGCTGTATCGCGTCGGATTAAGATGGGATGGCCGAATTTAGGTTCGTCGAGTAACGCACCCTCTTGATGATGCGCCTATATCAATGAACGCAGATCCACAACTCGTTGCTCGTGCTCAGTCGGGAGACGAAGTAGCGTTTAATGAGTTGGTTGCGGGTTGCCGTAAGCGCGTGCTTTCCATTGTCGGTCGTTTGATTGGCAAACCGGAAGACGTTGAAGACGTGGCCCAGGACGTGTTTTTGCGTTTGTACTTTTCGTTGAGTCAATTGTCCAACGTTGAGCTCTTCGATCGCTGGTTGTACCGCCTCACGGTGAATGCAGCCTACGACTATATGAGAAAAACGAAGCGTCGCAAGGAAAGCCGCATGGCCGATCTGAGCGAAGCCCAAATGGTGATGGCAGATGCTTCTGCGGGTGAGCTGCAAGGCAAGTCCGATGAGAGGCAGTCCACCTTAAGGGATTTTGTGCATTGGCTCCTCAGTGGAGTCAGTGAGGAAGATCGAATCCTGCTACTTTTAAAGGAAGTAGAGGGTTTATCGATCAAGGAGCTGGAAGAGGTCTATGGGGCCAACGAAAGCGCTTTGAAGGTGAGATTGTTTCGGGCCCGGCAACGGGTTCTGAAGGCTTTTGAGAAGTCAAAAGAAGTGAAGGGAAACGATGGCGAATCACGATGAACAACTGGATCAACTCCTGCTCAATTACCGGGCAGCTTGTCCAGAAACCGAAGCCAGTGCGAATTTCATGCCCGCCGTCTGGGCTCGCATCGAGGCACGCAAGAAATCCGATCTTTGGCTCGTACGCTGGGTGAATTCTTTTGCTACCGCTGCCGCGTTGGTTGTAATGGGCTTGGGTTTCCTTTTGTATCAGAATCCGAAGCCTTTGCCGCAACGTGCCTATATCGAGAAGTTGACTGACGAAATCAGCGAGGATCATTTCCTCGACACCTCATACGTCGCAAGCTCCAAGCCTGTAAAATCCTGGAGCAACCGCTAAATGCAAATTTCTGGGGGGAAAGTTGCACTTTATCTGGGATTGATCTTTGGTGCCGGAATTACCGCTGGCGCTTTCGGTCATATGCTTTATTCCACTGAAACCGTCAGCGCCAAGGCAGTTCCCACCAACAACAATGACGACTGGCGGCAGCGCTATGTAGAGAGTATGCGCACCCGATTGAAAATGGGCGACGATCAACTCAAAGAGCTCAATGAAACTCTGGATGAGACTCGTGTGGAATACCGTCTCCTTCGTCAACGCTACAAACCTGAGATGGAAAAAATCCATCAAGTGCAGGTAGACAAAATCAAAAAGTTTCTGAGAGCGGAACAGCTGTCTGAATTCGAGAAGATGGAACGCGAGCGAGAAGAGAAAATGCGGGCTCGCGAGAGCGGCCCGGGCGTTTAATTTACAGGCACTTCTTTAGGCCCACCCGGCAATCCGTAGATCATTACGGTTTTGCGAGCGGGCTCGGCGGCTTTCACAATAACTGGTGGTGGAGGGGGCGCAAGGGCAGCAGCAGTGCTGGCTTCTGCAACTGGTTTGGGCTTGTCTGCACCAGGAATCAAGCTGCTCGCCATGATTTTGTCGATGTCGGATTGCTCCATCGAGATTGCCGCACGCACCAGGTTGCCTGAAGAGCTAAGTTCTACCATTTTGTCTATGTCTACCGGGAAAGCTTCTGCTGCATTGGTATTCAATTTTGCCATGGCCATGGCACCCTTTAGCAAATCCAGCATCTGAGCTGCCGCCTTCGCGTTCACTGTTTGTACCTGAATATCCATGGTGACATTTCTTCGAATGGCCATCCCGAGCGAGAAATTTCTGACCTGACTGGCCATTTGAGTCATCGGGTCTGTCTGTTTGGAAGCTCCAGCATTCAGGTTTAAAGGTGCGGTGTTTCCAACGAACCAGACGTCGTTTGCGGCCTCGAGATCTCTTGCTCTTTCAAAAAGCGGGTTGGCCTGAGGAGTCAGGCCGGTTTCCATTCTTTCAATGGCAACACGCAGAGGACCTTCTTCGCCAATCAGAATATTCTTGTTGTCGTAGAGGGCAAAGGCTGGTTTTCCTGCCGGCATCTCCATGCCGAACTGCACCTTTTGGAAACCTGGCTTTTTGGCTGGAGCGACTTTACCTTTGGTTGGAAGCAAAACTTTGGTCTTACCCCATTGCTCCATCCGAAGGCCGTTGCGAGCTCCGAGTTCAATGAGTTTGTCTGCCTCAAACCGGCCCTGAACCAGCATCAGCAAATCGCTGCCCTTGTTGTTCTTTGACACAGCCGAAAGATGAATAGAATCAATCTGATCCATCAGTGGTTCCAGTGCTTTTAGGTCTCCCAGATTGCCTTTCAGCTCTTTCTTCATGGAGAGCCCTAAAGTGCTCTTCAACATCCATTTGACGTCGACGCCCAAAAGGATTTCAGACTGGGGGAATGCAAAGCGGAAATCCGTTTCAGCCTGCAGAATGAGGGTCGAAATGGCAATTGTGAAGAGAAAGCGTTTTGAAAACATGGTTACTCAACGAATCTATCGGCTGAGTCGAGAGAGTTCTGTAGAATAAACCCATGAATCTACGTCGATCTTTGCTCGCCGCCCCTATATTGTTGGCCGCCCAGGAATCGAAGTTTCGTGTGGCTGTCCTGGGAACCGAACATGGTCATGTCAATGGTTTTCTCAATGCGGCAAAAAAGCGAAGCGATGTAGAAGTTGTTGGGCCGATCTCTTTTGAAGACCGCGAGAAATTGCGCGGTGAAAAAGTGGAAGCCGTCGCCTGCTTCTCCTCTACCGACCGGCACCTCGAAGTAGCCAAACTTTGTGCTTCGCTCAAGCTGCCCATGATGATGGAAAAGCCTTTGGCCACCACCAATGCCGACGCTCAGGAGATGTCGAGATTGTCGGCCAAGGCAGGGATTCCCATCTTCGTAAACTACGAAACCACTTGGTATAAGAGCCATGCCGAGTTATGGAGGTTCTTCAAGCAGGAGAAGGCGGCAGGGCGGATTCGCAAGATGGTGGCCATGGATGGACATGCCGGCCCCAAGGAAATCGGCGTAGGCCCTGAATTTCTTTCGTGGCTCACTGATCCGGTGCGCAACGGAGCCGGTGCGCTCTTCGATTTCGGCTGTTATGGCGCCAATCTGATGACCTGGATGATGGACAACCAGCGGCCGCTAAGCGTGCTGGCAAGCGTTAAGCGAAACAAGCCGGAGATCTACTCCAAAGTGGATGACGAAGCAACTGTGATTGTGGACTATCCGGACGCGCAGGGCATCATCGAAGGCAGTTGGAACTGGCCCTTCAGCCGCAAGGACTTCGAGATCTATGGCGAGAAGGCTTATGCTCATGCCTATGGCGGCAATAGTGTTCGTCGGCGACGCAGTGGGGCTAGCGCCGAAGAAGTGATTGCACCGGCAGACTTGCCTACCGACGAAGCGGATTCCATCTCCTACCTGAAGGCTGTCGCCCGAGGCAAGATCAAGCCCGGTGGGCTTTCCAGCCTGGAGAACAACTTGATTGCTACAGAAATTCTTGTCGCCGCACGGGAGAGCGTCCGCAGTGGACGAGTCGTTCGCATCCGCTAGTGCAGGGCAGGGGATTGAGCGTAGGCTTGGTACACCTGGTCGAAGACGCGATTCCAGGAATTCTCGTGTGCATGCCGGCGGGCGGCCTGCCCCATTCTGGAGCGTAGTGCTGGATCAGCCATAAGCTGCTTCAACACGTTGGCAAAGTTGGCGGCACCTTCACAGATAAATCCGTTCTCGCCTTCCTGAACCTGATGCTGAGGGCCACCCCCTCTGGCCACGATCACTGGTACACCCGAAGCCATTGCTTCCAAGATCACCAGCCCAAAGGTATCTGTCTCTGAAGGAAACACAAATGCGTCCATATCGGCAAAGGCATTAGCCAGATCATCGCCGCGCAGGACGCCAGGCAGCTCTGCACGATTCAGGTTTGCCTCAAGCCACTTTCTCTCGCTTCCTTCGCCTACCATCACCAAACGGTAATCAGTTACACCCGATGCCTTAAGAGCTTCTTGAATTCGAGCAAAGAATCTGACGTTCTTCTCAGGGGTCAAGCGTCCTACATAGCCAATCACAAAAGGATTGCCCGAAGACCGTTTCCGCTCTGGACAGAAGCGTTGCAGATCTACTCCATGCAGCATGAGAGAACAAGGTTTGCCGGTTCGTTCTTCGAGTAGCTCCACAAGCTCTGAATTCGGAGCCATGTTGTAGCATGGGATGTGATAGAAGCGAGCTAGCGCCATGAGGCTCCATTTCTCGGCCTTCTCGCTTAAAGTGTTAACCATGCCCGCCGGTAGGAATGCCAGACCTTTTGCGACACGACGGGCCGCATACTCGTGAAGGTTGGTGTGCCAGGAGCCAATCAGCGGGATCTTGTTGCGGTGCGCGATGTGGGCACCCAGAATACCGATATCCCCAGGGCCAGTAATGTGGATGAGGTCTGGTTGGAAGGCGAGAATTTCTTCGCTTACTTGTTTTGTGTAGCGGGTGAGTAAGGGGTCGCAGTAGAGATCTTCGTCGAGGCGGAAGGATGCAAAGCCACGCTTGAGGCTCAAATTCGTTACGCTGCCACTTTTCGACACGATCGTCTGGCTTCCGCTGTGTACGCATAAGAATGGGAGAGCGTGACGCTCTGCATAAGCACAAAACTCCCTGCTTAGACTTGCAACGCCATTTGGCTCAAGATAGGCATCGGTGAAGAAAGCAACTCGAATAGGAGAGGACACTAAGGTCTATAAAGCATATGCGAGGACAAGCCGCTAAAGTGCGTTCTCCGGCAGAATTTGTTTTAAATGATGAACCAGATGTCGCACATAGTCGATTGCGAGGAATTCCAAACTTACTGGCTCGTTGTCACCAATACGGCACTCCACCTGCAGCGATTGCACTGGAATTCGTTCGATCACATGTGCCAGTAAAGTGTTGTAGGTGGTCCACAATTCCAGCAGCGCAGCGGCAGGGAACGATTCGTAGGATTGCACCGCGACCCAGCCACCGGCATCGTAGGCAGGAAATTCCAATGACGGCTGCAGCATCGCCCGAACGAATCTCTGATGGTTGTTGGAGGCAGAATCTACAAGATGCCCCAGCACCTGCACCCGACGCCATTTGCCCGTAGCATAGGGCTCCTGCCATGCGATATCTTTTGCCAGCCGCTGCACTAAATCAATCAGGTTGCGAAGGTCAGTTGCTGTCTGATTCATTGAAGCTGAAGATTAGCACGCCTAGAGCGTGAAGGGCCAGGATCGGCTAAGTGGATCGTTGGCAGCCCCCAAACCTGCTGGCAGGAAGTCATAGGTATCGTTCATCCAGTTGGAGAGTCGGCGTTCCAGATCCAGTCTCGTCTCGCTGTGTGCCTGGGATTCGACCAGATTGTTCAATTCCAGCGGATCTTCGGCAAGGTCAAAAAGTTGAATAACAGGGCGTGAGGGACTGAACAATTGACGCAGGTGTACTGGTGTCTCTGACCTGCGTCGCGCCAGCATCGCCTGCCAGGTTGGGCTGCCTTCAAGATCCGATGGCGGACGGTAGGGAAAGTGGGGAGCGGCGTTGAAAATGAACTTGTGGCGCTCTGTGCGAATGCAACGCATCGGGTCAAAAGTATCGTGCCAGTTTCTCTCAGAAAAGACTTCGGTGCGGGCTTGATAAGGCTGGTTGAGTAAGAGCGGTAGGAATGAGCGCCCCTGCATTTTTGGTGTTTGCTGGATACCCGCGGCGTTGAGCCAGGTGGAGGCCAAATCTACATGAGCAATTATCTCGCGTTTGACTGAAGAAGCAGCGATTTTGCCAGGCATCCAGGCAATCAGGGGTACGTGGATTCCTGCTTCGTAGAGTGTACCTTTCGCCCTCGGAAAGGGCATTCCGTTGTCGCCAGTAAAGATCACCATCGTGTCGTTGGAATTGCCCTGAGATGCGAGCAGATCCATGATTTGGCCTACTTCTGCATCCATGCGGGCGATGAAGTCGTAATAGTGGGCGAGGTCCTGTCGGACGGCTGGCCAATCGGGAAGCCACTTGGGAACCTGAACATTTTTCGGATCGTGCGGAGGCTGGAATGCTCCCGGCATATAGGGGCGGTGCGGATCGGTAAAGCCAACCTGCAGCCAGAAGGGCTTCTCTTTGGGTTTGGAGTCGAAAAAGCTCTTGAATGACGCCTTGGCATCACCATAGAAATCTAGCCGCTTCTGAAAACCAGCGCCCTGATGATGCTTGCGAAAGATACCCGTGTGATACCCCTTCTGCTTCAACGAATCAATGATTGTGGGTTCCCAATCAGGTAAGGGGACATGGAGGCGGCTTGTGGAGGTTGTGTGTGGCGTACAACCTGTAAAGAGACTGGATCGATTCGGACTGCATTGAGGACTGGTAACGAAACAACGTTCGAATCGCATTCCTTCGCGTGCCAATTTGTCAAGATTTGGCGAGGTGACGGCGCGATTCCCGTAAGAACCCAGATCAGCGGCAGTATGGTCGTCTGATATCAAAAAGACGAAATTCATGGGTTTACCGGAGTTGCTTTGAGCCAAAAGTGAGGCGGCAGCGGAGTTTTGCAGAAATTCTCGACGATCCATAGACACCTAGTCTATTAAAGCTTTCGCCTTATGATGACGATATTCGCCTTTATGGAATCAGTCGAGTTGAGACTCGATCTCTTACGCAAACACCAGAACACCGATGGAGGCTGGGGATACTTTCCCGGCAAGTTGAGCCGTGTAGAGCCCTCCTGTTATGCACTCCGTGCTTTTGGGCCAAGTGATGTTGTCTGGGCAAAAGGGATTCGATTTCTCGGCAGTTGCCAGGAGAAATCTGGCGGGCTGAATCCTGGTCCAGGAGTTCCAGGAGCCACATGGGTTACGCAACTCGCTTTTCCACTGCTCAAACAAGCTGGCAGTGATGGCAGGACACTGGAGGCGGCGGCAAACTGGATTCTGAATTCGGAGGGTGCCGAAGGAGGAATTCTGCAACGACTCCTTTACGCCATGGGCAAGTCGAAAGTTGAGCAGGACCCACGGTTGAAGGGTTGGCCCTGGAGACCGGACAACAACAGTTGGGTGGAACCAACGGCCCACGGTTTGCTGGCGTTGCACTGGATGAAGGGTCATGCTCCAGAGGCTGGTCTCCGTTATCGACGGGAAATTGCAACCAGCATGTTGCTGGACCGGCGTTGCTCGGATGGTGGCTGGAACTATGGCAACAAGAAAGTACTTGGGGAAACTTTGCCGTCGTATCCTGAAACGACAGCACTTGCCCTGCTTGGGCTGGCCGCCAGCGGTCACGATTTAAAAGCGAGCATTGAGAGGGCGAAGTCACATCTGGCAGGGGCAAAGGGAAGTTACGCTTGTGCGCTGCTCAGTTTAGCCTTGCGACTTCATGGCGAAAAGATCGAATACCAAGCAGAGCACGCAATGGGTCATCCGAGCCAAAATCTGATGCTGGCATCGATCGAAGTTCTTGCTTCTAAGGCAGGCAATGAGGCCTTTCTGCCGTGAATCGCCGCGATCTGCTGGTTGGCGCTGCGCTATCTGGATTATCGTGCAGCAAAAGTGATGTTGAAGCGAGGGTTGTCTTGGAAAAATCAAATGTCGCTGTTATCAAAGCCTCGAGCTATGAATCCGAGCTGCTCAGCAAGCTGGAAGAAGGAATGCGCGAAGCTTGGCCGGACGCACCGGCGTTTGTCCGGGACAAGACTGTAGTTCTCAAGCCGAATCTGGTCGAGTTTGATCAAAATACCTGCATCAACACGGATCCGAGACTGGTACTGGCTTGCCGCGAGCTTTTCCTGAAGCTGGGCGCAAAATCGGTGCTCATCGCCGAAGGCCCGGGTCATCGGCGAGACACTTGGGATTTGGCCGATCAGGCGGGCTACCGGAAAATCATTTCCGATTTCGACGGCAGCTTTGTCGATTTGAATCTCGATGATGTCAAGAGCGTTCGAGCTTATGGAGACTCGATGGACCTGTTTCTCCCAAAATCCATCCTCGATGCCGACCTTGTTGTAAGTGTGGCCAAGATGAAAACGCACCACTGGGCGGCCGCAACGCTGAGCATGAAAAACTTCTTTGGAATTGTTCCCGGTTCCATTTACGGTTGGCCCAAGAACCTGTTGCATTACCAGGGAATTGACAAGTCCATTGTTGAGTTGAACCGCATTGTCCGGCATACTTTTGCAATTGTGGACGGCATCGTAGCAATGGAAGGTAACGGTCCGATCCAGGGAACCCCCGTCAGTGCAGGTGTCGTGGTGATGGGAAAAGACGTCGCGGCGGTCGATTCCACTTGTGCGCGCTTGATGAAACTGGACCCGCTCAAGATCGCGTACCTTAAGAATTCTGCCGCGTTGCGGATTCCTGGTTTGGGAGCGGTCGAAGAGGCTCAGATCGAGCAGCGCGGGGAAACCATCAGTTCTCTTTCAAGGCCATTTGCAGTAATCGATGACTTTGCTGGTTTGCGGCTGGCTTGAAGCGGTTAGAATTAAGGTGGCTATGCGTCGCTGGATATTTTGGGAATTCGCTCGCGCCAGTTGGCAGTACGACCTTGTCGTAGCTCTGCTTCTTGCGTTCATCTTCTTTACACCAAGGGAGTTTTTTCGCGATCAACCTCGCGCATCTAACGTTGTCATGGTACCCGCATCCGATGGCGGATCCGTCTTTTATATCGACCCCCATGCACTGGGTCAAGTGAGTGAAGAACGGCGAACTGCAGAGGCTACACAACTGATTGCCCAAAAGTATAAGGAAAAGTGGGATGTTGTCCGGTTGGAGACTCTGTTCGATGCCGAGAACGAGGTGAAAGGGTACCTTGCTTACGCGAAGCGTTAGTCTCATCCTGGCCTGTGCGCTCACAGGCTATGCCGCACCGTTGAGCTTGACTGAGATTTTCGCCAAACTCGATCAGAATGCGATCACCTTTCGTTCCATGAGTGCGAAGCTGGAGCGGGTAGATTACACCGCTGTAATCAAAGACGCGAGCAAAGAGTCCGGATCCATCCTGATGCTCAAAAAAAAGGCCGGAGCAGTTGAAATGCGTATCGATTTCAGCAGCCCGGACACGAAACAAATCAGCTACGCCGATAAGAAGGTGCAGAGTTATCTTCCCAAGATCAATACCGTCCAAATCGTGGATGTGGGCAAGATCGACAATTTGATCAGTCAGGGTGTCCTGATCGGATTTGGCACCACCTCAAAAGAACTGCAGAAGACGTATTCGATTCGGGTAATAGGTGAAGAATCGATCAATTCCAAACTGGCCACGAAATTGGAACTAATTCCCAGGGCAGACTCGCCGCTCATGAAGGTGAGAAAGATTGAAGTCTGGCTTGCCGAAAGCGACGGCTATCCCGTTCGCCAAAAGCTATATCAGGGAGCAGGGGACTACAATCAGGCTACCTATTCGGAGCTCAAAATCAATCCTCCGATGCAGGAATCTGACGTCCGGCTGAACTTGCCCAAAAACGTTAAGAAAGAATTCCCCGGCAAATAGGAATGGCTGCCGAGCGGATCCACGCCTCCCAAGGCCGCCTGGGTTTTCTTGATTGGACTCGTGGTCTTGGAGCCCTGATTATGCTTCAGGGCCATGTCATGCATAGCTTCCTTGCCAAAGATCAACGCGATGGCTCGGCGTTCGTACTTTCGCAGTTTATTGGAGGAATGCCTCCCGCTTTCTTCCTTTTCCTTACCGGTGTGACGCTTGGATTTTTGATGGATAGCCTATCGAAAAAGGAGCCTTCACTCTGGAAGCGTGTCAAGGCAGCGCTGTACCGGGCGCGCTATCTGTTTGTCATCGCTTTCCTTTTTCGATTGCAAATGTGGGCCTTTGCCTGGCCTTACGCACCGTTCAGTGATGTTCTTCGCGTCGACGTGTTGAACTGTATGGGCTTCACTGTTGCAGCTTTGGCCTGGCTCGTTTTTTTTGACACCCGTCAACGCGTCATCTACGCAGCGGTTGTTGGCCTCCTGATTGCCTGCGCTTCGCCGCTTGTCTCCAATGCCGATTGGTCTGGCCTACCTCTGTTACTCAAGCACTATCTTGCCCCGGATGCGGTTTTCTTCAGTTTCTTTCCCTGGGGGGCTTTTCTTGCCTTTGGAATTTCGGCCGGAAGCGTTATCCGCATTGTTCCTTCAGAAGATTACGGGAAGATGATGCAGTGGTCGGTCTTGGCCGGTCTTGCACTGATCCTTGTTTCCAACTATTTCTCAAACATTCCTTATTCGCTTTATCAAAAAAGCGACTTCTGGTTGGACGGGCCAGGGTTGATACTCATCAAGACAGGCATTGTTCTGATTTTGGCTGGCTTCGGTTATCTATGGATGACTTTTCAGAATGGCCAATGGAGCTGGATTGCCACCCTCGGTCAGCACAGTTTGCCGGTCTACTGGCTGCACATTGAACTGGTTTACGGCAGATGGCTGGGGTATTGGAAAGAAACACTTTCGCTGGGCCAAACGATGGTTCTCTCAATCATTGTTATCGCCGTGATGGTTATTCTTGCCGAGATGAAAGGGAGATATGATCGCGGTGAGTGGTCCGCCCTGAAACTGGCAATTGAGAAGTACTGGCCGATCGGAGCCTAGAATGCTACTTCGGCACTTTGTGCAAGATTCTTGGTTTTTGCTGTAGCCGGTGGCATGCGTGTAGCAAGTAATGCTGCTGCGGTTAAAGCGCATGCAACAAAGAACAGGAATAGTTTGTCCCAACCAAACCACTGCACAAACACGGCAACTACATAGCTGGAGACCAGTTGTCCCATAGAACCGATGCAGTTCACCGTACCCATTGCTCTCGCCATCAGATGAGCCGGCACTGCTTCCATCGCGGCCGCCCCGCCAATCAGCAAGTCAGTGCCATAAATGAAGATGCCCATCAAAGAGATGCTCAAGAGGACGCCGTTTCGTCCCTGCTGGCTAAGATACGGGTGTGCGAAGAAGGCCACCGCAAGCAGCACTAGCATGACAACCCCCACCGGATGTCTTCGGCTTCGGAAAAACCGGTCCGAGCAGTAGCCGGCAAGTAGTGGTCCCAGGGCACCAGCCAATTCAAATACCGATGCACTGTAGCCCGCCAGTTCCTTCGTGTATCCAAGCCCCTGCACCAGGTAAAACGGAAGCCAATACAGCAATGAATATCTGGTGGTTTTGAGGAGAAAGTACGAGGTGGAGATAACCTGTACATCCCGATAGCGAAGGGCTGCAAATACTTCGCTGAAACGAAATCGCTCTGAATGCGCTTGAGAGTCGTCATTCGATCCGGCAACACGTTCTCTTGTGATGGACAGAAAGAGCAACGTAATACAAGCAAGAACCAAAGCAGGAATCAGAAAAGCTTTGCGATATCCCAAACTGTCGAAGACCGGCAGTGAAGTCGCGACATAGGTGGCGAAGCCGGTGGCCAAAAAACCTCCCAACACATAGCTGGTGCCCCACCAGGACAAGATCACTCCTCGCTCACTGCGCCGAAACCAGGTGCCGATCAACTTAAGGATAGCCGACCATCCGCAGCCCTGGCCCAGGCCATTCAAAATCTGCAAGACGATCAAACCCCAGTAGCCTGTGGTCCAGGTCATGAGCAGATTGGCCCCAACAGAGATCAACGCTCCGCCAACAGCAACCCTTCTGCCGCCAAAGCGATCCGTTAGAATACCCGCAAGAAACTGTCCAAGTGAGTAGAGCAGACTATAGGCAAAAACAAGATGGGCCAGATCGAAGGCGTTCAGGCCACTGACTTCGGCCATAGCCGGCATCACAACACTGAAGTTTTTGCGGCAGAAATAATAGGCAGCGTACAGCAACCATGAAGCCGCAAAAATCTTTGTGCGCCAGTGTCGCATGGGTCTTAGGCTAGCCTGATTCCGGCCGCTTGTCAGTCATGGATTCGTAATGCGACATCCTGTATACTCAGCCGCATGGCCGCCAAATTTGAAGTCAAAAAAACGAAAAGTGGATTCGTCTTCAACCTCAAAGCTCCAAATGGAAAATACATCCTGAGTAGTGAGATTTACGAAGAGAAGAAGGCCGCATTGGACGGCGTCGCGAGTGTTCAAAGAAATGCCGGGGCCGAGCGGCAATATGAAACCCGTGCCTCAAAAAAGAAGGAACCCTATTTTGTTCTGCTTGCCAAGAACGGTGAAATTATCGGCAAGAGCGAGATGTACAAAAGCAAGAAAGGTTGCCGTAATGGCATTGTCTCTTGCATGAAGTTCGGGCCGGATGCCAAAGTGGTGGATTTAAATCCGGTCTAGTTGAGAGCGCGGAGGATCTGAAGAGAATTCGGAGAGTCGCTGTGCACACAAATCGTGTCACTGAATTGTTTTAACTGCAGCAATTGGCGGTGGGCTTGTTCCGGATCGTGAATTAAGGCACCAGTCGATGTGCGCGGAACAAGCAGCCCTTCGGCAGTATATCTTCGATCGGCAAATGCCTCTCGAAGTACGACAAAGCCCTGTCGCCGAAAGACCCCTATCATCACACTCTTTGCCAGGCCAATCAGGAATACATCTCTGAGAACCTTCCGCACACCAATTGCGATTGCCTCGGCGACTTCGCCATTTTCGGCGGCTTCATTATAGAGGGCACCGTGCGGTTTGACATGATAAAGTGCCAATCCGGCCGCTTCAGCAGCCTCTTTTGCAAAGGCAACCTGCTCTGAAACAAGTTCGCGAATCTGCTGCGCATCATATTCGCTGCCGAAGAGCGGCCGTCGGCCAAAATGATTCGGATCCGGATAGCCAGGATGAGCTCCCGCCCTGACTTTGGCCTCATAGCACTGGCGCATTGTGAGTCTGGTCAGATCCACAGTTCCAGCATGTGCTCCGCAACAGACATTGGCCAACTGAATCATGGTGAGTATCTTTTGCTGCCTGCCATCGGCGGCCATCAACTCGCTTTCACCCAAATCGCAATTGATGAGCATTGCTATTCACTAACCCTGAAGATCCCACCACTCAACCTGACGTTTGAGCAGCTGTCGAGCCGTTTCAATACTCACCCGGCCAAAGCGAATCTCTTCTCTCGGTCGTAGTTGGCCAAGAGTTTCGAAGTCGGCCCGGATCACCGATGCCAGAATCGGATAGCCACCCGTTGCGGGATGGTCCACACCCAAAACCTGTGGTATGCCAGATGGCGGAATCTGGATCGCTCCATGCCATGCTCCGCAACTAAGCAGAGGATCTTTCGGACTGGGCAAGGCAAGGCCATCGAGCCGTAGTGCTGTGCGGCTGGAATGCTCCGTCACTCGATATACTGTGCCCGTCAACAAAGAAATGGCCTCGGGAGCAAAGAGTTTGAGGTGCGGGCCATCCACCACTCGTAAGACTTTGCAGGGTCCGTTATAGAGCGGGGAATGAGCATGCTCCCTAAGCTGACGAGGCTGAGCACGCACAGGAGCATTCAAGCCAATCTCATCCCCTCGCTGAATTACCATTCCCCCCAGTTTGGCCTGCACATGGGTGGCGGCACTTCCATTCCAACTGGAAACGGCTAAGCCACCTTGAAACGCGATATAGCCTCGAAGACCACTTCGACAGTAATCTCCCTGTAGAGTGGAGCCGGGACGGACTTCGACACTTCGTCCGATCGAGACGGGACGGTTGTCCAGTTTCCAGCCGAAATCAGCGCCAGCGATTCCAATAAGGGCTGCACTGCGAAAAAGCAGCCGGAGTGGCTTCATCGTCACTTCAAGCGAAGGCATGGAAGTTGAATTTCCCGCCAGATAGTTGGCCTCGAGGAAGCTTAACGGGGCCATCGGGCCCGCTTCGCTCAATCCGAACCTGGCCAGGCCGCGCCGGGGTTGGTCTTGGATCGTCGTAAGGAATCCGGCGTCGATCACTTTTACCATGCAGATGGATTCGACGGATAAAATCGAACCTGGGCTCCGATCGTAAACAGTGAAAACTGACTGCGTTGAGTATCAATAATTTTGGCGGGTGTCCGGCCAACAATTCGCCACCCCCCAGGCGATTCGCTGGGGTAGATTCCACATTGAGATCCTGCGAGGGCAACACTTCCTGCTGGCACTTTGGGCCGGGGAGAATCCAACCGGGGCATACTCCACTTTGAGGGCCATCCGAAGAGATAGGCGAAACCGGGCAAAAAACCGAAAAACGCCACGGAATAGGTTTGATTGCAGTGAGATTCTACCAATTGGGAGAGGCTCATTCCAAATCGGTCCGCACAAAAGGAGAGGTCAGGGCCATATTCTCCGCCGTAAAATACGGGGATCTCCAACTGTTGTGGTGCTGGAAGTTCAATTTGACCAATCTGTTCCATACAAAAGTGAATGTGATCGATTACGTCTTGCGCCTTGAGTTGAAGCGGATCAAATTCCACCAGCAAGCTGGAATAGGCAGGGGTATATTCTTCCATTCCTGCGAGCGGCGACAGATCGAGGAGGGAAACCAGGCGATGGATCCGCTGCACAATCTCGGGACGCAAGTCATTCGGCTGACTAGTGCCGAATTCCACAAGGATTGCCGCCTCGCTGGCAATTAGAAACTGGGGCGATTCCATTTAGACTTTAGAATCTCCAAAGCGTTTTGCGGCCTGCGCCTTGAGAGCCACAAAGGGTGCCTCTGGCCAAGCGTTTGAAGTGCCCCAAAGATTATGTTCTTCATAAGGATCTTTCGCTAACTCATACTGCTCAATAGTTTTACCGCTCCATGTCATTTTCCTGGATCCCATTCGGACAGCCCGCTGAAAGTCTCGATATCCAAAATACATGGGAGCCCCGGGGGCTTCAACTGCAGGCGGCACAGATAAACCTACAGCCCGACAAAGCCTGGAATAGACTTCATACAGGTAAGCCGGTTTGGTTTCGGTGTGAACTCTCAATACTGGGCCGGCCATGATCAGAGGCACCTTGATGGAGTGCTCGTACATTGACTGTTTTCCCATCAACCCGTGAGCACCCATGGCAAGGCCGTTGTCCGCAGCAAAGACAACGATTGTGTTTTCCAGCTGAGATTGGTCTTCCAGTGTTTTTAGAATACGGCCAATGTTTTCATCGAGTTCAGAGATCAACCCGTAGTAATCTGCCAATTCCTTTTGGCACTGTTCGCGTGTGCGAGGTGCCGGCACCACCATTTCGTCGCGAATCAACAACTCACCATTGTCAGCCTTTGGAGCAGAGAACCAAGGGCGGGGAAGCGGGACTTCCCTGCTTTGGTATCGCTTAGAATCTTCAGGCTTAGCTTGCCGAGGATCATGCGGAGCTGTGAACGCACAATAAGCAAAAAATGGTTTCTGATCCTTAATAGAAGATTTCAAATAAGTTATCAAAGAATCTGCAAATAAAGGAGTTGCTCGTCCGTTTCTTGATTCGTTTTGGGCTGATCCGAAATTCTGCAGTTTGGGTTGGATCTGAGGGCCCATACCACCAAGGTGAACCAGTCCTCCGGCCTGAAAGGATCGATTTAGCGTTTCCGCACCATTGTGCCATTTGCCTGTGAAAAAAGTCCGGTAGCCCGCTTCAGCAAATCGCTCCGGCATAAGTGGGCCGTTGAGGCCGTCTTTCGCGGTTGCACGCCACAGGCTCTTGCCACTCATTAGCATCGCCCTGCTGGCTACGCAAACTGCCGGTTGATGTCCACCCTGGTTGTAGCAATTTCGGAAAGAGATTCCTCGCTTCACCAGTAGATCGAGATTTGGTGTGTCAATGTAGCGGTTGCCCCAGGCACCAATTGTGTCAGCTCGTTGATCATCACTGTAGAGAATCAATATGTTAGGCCGCTTTGTTTGTCCCGCCAGGATGATTGGAAGGCTTCCTATGAGGCCTCTTCGTGTAAGGATGGATGCGTGAGTAGATTCTGATAACATATATTATGTGGCCAATCCTTGAGACGTCTGGCTGATGAAGGTGCTTTCGAAGATTTTATCGGCATTACCGGCTTCAAATCCTTCTCTTCGATGCTGCCGCTCAATGACAGACTTTGACAGCCCCCGATACTCCGGGAGTACCTGGCGCTCTGCAAATTCCACATAGCTGCCTGAAATGGGATGGCGATCTCCATCAGCAAAATCAGCATCCACCATCTCAGCAACCGTTGAACTTTGCAGGAGCATCCCGTCTGGACTGATTTTGATTTTCCCACCTGAATTGTTGAGCTTAACCCCTAACCTCTCAACAAATGAATTAAAGCCAGCAACCGTGTCGTATGGCTCAGGAAGATTGTGAACACTCACCGTGAAATGGTTCAGATAGTAGCGATTGTAGATGACCCAGGCTGCATATTCACTCTCTTCGAGCAGGCGGCTGTAGTCTTCCCAACTGGGAAGCCTCCACAAACCGGAATGTAAGAACTGATCTACCGCTGCACCATCCGCAAGATTGAGCGAATCTACGGGGTCTGCCTTTACCTCATCCGTGTAGGAGTGGATGATGCGCTGCGCTTCTAAGCTCAGATCTCCTACCCGCAATTCGGAAACAAAGATGCGTGGGTAGCTGGGCTCAGGGGGCGCGTACCAGAACGCATCCAGCTTCTTCGACTCAAAATGATACGGCTCTCGCTTCTGATAACCATAATGGCTAAAGATCTTTTCGAAACTCTTGATGCCCAGCTGCGGCACCCCCATCGTGCGAAACGCGATGTGATCATTCTCAATTTCACGGCGATTGGAGACCAGACCCTGGGCTTCCATCGCACCGAGAATCCTTCCGACGTCCGGCACACGCTCAGAATAGCGGCGCATCAAACCTTCCAGAACAACCTGAAGTACTTGGCTCACTCTTCCATTCTAGATTCCCCGCCCCAAAAGCAAAAGCCACCAGACCGTAATCTGGTGGCTTTCACTAGAAATCATTCGAAAACTATTCCATGTCTCCGCGCCGCTTTTTGCGGTTGCGTTTCCGGGCGAGAGCTTGCTTTACGCGCTTTCTTTCGCCAGGTTTGAGGTAGAAGGAGTGCTTCTTGATTTCCTTGATGATGTCTTCCTGTTGCACTTTACGTTTAAAACGGCGTAATGCCGCTTCCAGGGTCTCACCGTCTTGCAGGAGAATTTCAGCCATCTCGATTCACCTCCTCTCTTGGCAAAATTATGTACCAGATGGCACAAACTTAAAGTTTACCACTACTAAAACACCAGCGGCAAATACTGTCCCAGAGTTCCCACCCAAAACAGCAATTGCGGTGGCTTGCCCTTACCATCCCGCTTGGGTAGAACGCGATTCACTTGATCGCGTTGCCAGTCGATGAGAAGGTCGTCACGCAGCTTTAGCCCTTCTGGCCCCGGGACCGGGGTTTCGACATAGCAGTTCACGTTTCCGCCCTTGATCTCCCACCCCACCCATTTCAGCTTCAAAGATTTGTCGTTTGAATCCTTGATGTCAAATCGGCCCAGAACATACGCCTGGGCCAAGCTTGGAGCATCGGGTGTGCGATCGAGTTCAATCTCCCGGCCGGAGTTCTTGCGCAGAATCTCTTCGAGATGATCCGCAGACATGGCGATCATGATCTCAAGAGACTTCGACTTCGCCTGGTAATCCACCGTAGCAGTGCACATGTGCACGCCATGCCAGAAAAAGGCGAGGCCGAGCGCAAGAAGCAACACCTTAGGGTTGCCCCTGATCGGAAGTAGTTTTGGCTGCGCCCTTCTTCTCGAGTTGCATTGGGTTGGGAGGGTCCTTTTCCTTGAAGAGCTGGAAGGGAGTCTTCACTGCTTTGGCCGGCCACGAATTGTTCGATAGATCCGTATCTGCCGTCTCAAGGTGGGGATCGAGCGTGATGCTCTTGATCTCGCGAGGCGTCACCAATAGCTTTGAAACCTTGACGTTATTGCGACGCCAGATCTCGGCAGGAATACGCATTTCTTCCTTTTTGCCATCCGCGTATTCAATTTCCAGAATCACCGGCATCACCAGACCACCGATATTCTTGAGATCGACCAGATAGAAGTTCGATCCACCTCGCAGAGCGAGCTTCTCGTCCTCTTCAAGGCCTTCCAGCATCTTCTGATAATCCTGCTTGTCCTTTTCGGTGACGTTTAAAGGGTCGTAGCTGTTGTAGAAGTCTTTCAAATCAGGGTCGGCATCCACCAGCTTGGGCAGCGGCTTGTTTCTCAACGAAGAAAGTGTCGCTGGCTCTTCAGCCTTCTTGGCCCGGCTGATCTGCTTCTCTACCTCAGGGTTCTTGGTGTCGAGCGAAAACTGCCGTACTTTCTCAATCGCAATATCGGTATGATCTACCGAGTAGAACCAGCCACGCCAGAACCAGTCGAGGTCAATGCCTGAGGCGTCTTCCATCGTGCGGAAGAGATCGGACGGCGTTGGACGCTTGAACTTCCAGCGGCGCGAGTACTCGCGGAAGGCAAAGTCGAAAAGCTCACGACCAAGGATTGTCTCGCGCAGGATGTTCAAACCGGTGGCCGTCTTGGCATAAGCATTGGCACCAAGGTTAATCACGCTCTCAGAGTTCGTCATGATCGAGTCGTGAGTGTCGCTGCTCATATAGCCGGTAATGAATTTCGGCTCACCCCGGGTGGACGGATAGTTCTCTTCCCACTCAGCTTCAGCCAGAGACTGCAAGAAGGTATTGATGCCCTCATCAATCCAGGTCCACTGCCGCTCGTCAGTGTTAACAATCATCGGGAAGTAATTGTGGCCCACTTCATGGATCACGACGCTGATCAGGCCGTACTTGGTGCGCGATGAATAGGTTTTGTCTTTCTGCGGGCGCGGCCCGTTGAAGCAGATCATCGGGTATTCCATCCCACCGATCGGCCCATTCACCGAGATGGCGATGGGATAAGGGTAGTTGAAGGAATACTTTGAATACACGTTCAACGTATGGATCACAGCGGCTGTCGAGTAACGCTCCCAAAGCGGATTCCCTTCCTTGGGGTAATAGCTCATCGCCAGCACCTTCTGCGTACCTGAGGTGTGGCCTTGCGCATCCCAGATAAACTTGCGCGATGCGGCGAAGGCAAAGTCGCGGACGTTATCAGCGTGATAGATCCAGGTCTTCTTTCCCTTGGGCTGATTCTTCTCATTGGCGGTGGCTTCGGCTTCAGTGACAATCTTGAGCGGCTTCTTGGCGGTTGCCGCCTGTACCAGACGAGCCCGCTGGGCTTGCGTCAGAACCTGCGCCGGATTTTGCAGGACACCGGATGAGGCGACGATATGGTCATCGGGTACGGTGATCGCTACCTTGTAGTCTCCAAATTCAAGCGTAAATTCGCCAGAGCCCAGAAACTGTTTGTGCTGCCATCCATAAACGTCGTAGTAGGCAGCGAGTCGTGGGAACCATTGAGCCATCTCATAGATGTAGTTTTTGTCTTCGGGAAAGTATTCATAACCGCTGCGGGCACGCAGCTTCTTCGCATTTACGATGTTGAAGCTCCAGTCCACAGAAAAAGTGGTGGATTCGCCAGTGGCAAGGGGCTTCTTCAGATCAATTCGCATCATCGTTTTGACGACTGTGAAAGGCAGGGCTGCACCAAGCGCGTCCTTAACGCTGGAAACGCGATATCCACCAGGAAAGGGATCCCGCATGAGCGAGAGCGCCTGAGCGTAGGAGAGCTTCGTCATATCCGGCGCAGTCATGGTGAGGTTGGAATCACTGCCCGGCTCAAAAATGTTCTGGTCCAGCTGGAGCCACAGATAGGTCAACGTATCCGGAGAGTTGTTCTTGTAGGTAATAGTTTCTGAACCTATGCAACGCTGATTCAAGTCATCGATCTCAACCTTGATGTTATAGTCGACTTTTTGTTGCCAGTATCGATGGCCAGGAGCGCCCGAGGCAGCCCGGTATTCATTGGGTGTAGGAAGAATTTCTTCCAGTTGGCGGAATTTATCCGCAGGGCTCTGTTTAGTGGTTTGGCCGAAGAGAAATAAGGCCGATAAGCAAAAAAGAGACAACGCTCGCATCCATATATTATGGCTATTTTGTTACGGTACCGCTTGGTTAGGCCATCAGTCCGGCCACGGGTTTGCCCTTGCCGTCTTTGGTTGCATATACCGGGCGGCGCTCAATTTCGTACGCTGTGTCCGGGGCAATCCCCATCAGGCTGTAAATCGTGGCGTGCAAGTCGGAAATGGTGACTGCGTCCTTTAAAATGCGGCACGGCCGCTCCGGAGCTGTCTCACCATGCACTTTACCTTTCGCGATTCCACCACCAAAGAGCAGCACGCTCGAAGCTTCAGTGAAATGCCTGTGCATTCCGTAGTGCTTCGACTCGGTCATCACATCCGGCACAGTTACCTGATTCTTGACAGGATTCTCAGGCTTGCCTTCCATCATCATGTCGCGGCCAAACTCGGTTGCCAGCACAATAAGAGTGCGGTCGAGCAGTCCGCGCTCTTCGAGGTCGAGTACCAATTGCGCGATGGGCCCGTCGATCATTGCCTTCATCCCTTCGGCCCTGGAATGCCCATTCTCGTGAGTGTCCCAAAAGCGAAACGGAATGTATTCGGTAGTCACTTCAATAAAGCGAGCGCCGGCCTCAACCAAGCGTCGCGCCAGCAGGCAGCCCTGTCCAAACTTGCTGTCACCGTACTTTGCTGCCACTTCTGGCTTTTCAAGGTTTAGATCAAATGCTTTTGCCGCAGGCGAAGTCAGCAACCGGTGGCCATTCTCCAGGCTCCGGGCGAGACTCTCCTTGTGGAAAGCGCTACCATGTTCGCGCAGGGGCGACTTGGCAATCAAATCACGATACACCTGATAGCGGTTCTGAAAGCGGCTCAAACCCAAAAATTCGCTCGGCTGCGTAGAAGCAACCGCGTCTTTCGGATCGGTAATCAGAAAAGGCGAATGCTCACTTCCGAGAAAGCCAGCCGTATGAAAGGCCTTCAAGCTGTCGCTTTCGCCACCGATCTCAAGATTTTGACCAATATCGATAAAGGCAGGAATATCCGGGTTCTTAGGTCCGAGGGTGCGGCTGATGAAGGAACCCATATGCGGAACCGCGACGCTTTGTGGTGGCTCGTATCCGGTGTGCCAATGAAACTGGTGGCGGGAATGCAGAATGAAGCCAAGGTCGCCCACACGATGCGATCGCAGCAGGGTGCCGCGATTGAGTACCTTTGCCGTTCGCTCGAGGCCCTTGGATAAGGACACCCCATCGAGAACTGTAGGAATCGACGGGAAGGTGGACAGCACTTTGTCGCTACGCAGACCCGCTTCATAAGGCGTGTAGCGCTTTGGATCGAAGGTTTCGGTTTGAGCCATTCCTCCGGCCATCCAAAGGAGGATTACCGAATCAGCCTTGGCCGCCGGGTTTTGTGGAGCAGCAATCAGCCTAGCTTCACCAGCGCCCAATGCAGCCATTGTGGCCGCTTTCATCCAATCGCGACGATTTACCATGTGAACTGAAACTCCGGATGCATCAACAAACTCCACAATAAGTCTTCTGTGCCTTCACGCTGCAGCGTGCCGTTCGGGAAAAGCCTGCGAGCTGTCAGCCGCTCTTCATCTGTTGGACGCCTGCTCAGCAAGCCCCGCCACAAATAATCAACCGCCTGATCCACGCTCGTCAGTTTCGGCGCCACAGGCCACGGACTCTCGCCTGCCACTTTTACCAATCTTGTCGGGTCTGGTTCCGCTCCGAACACAAAGAAGCGTACGGAAGTATTGATGTCGCTCGCCTTGGAGGCGTCGCTGATCCACACCTTGGCCGTGAGCTTTTCATATCCCGAATCCACTTCGTAAACACGGCGAGAGCCAATCCGAGTGCGCAAACGTCCCGCTTCAAGAATCTTCGTACCTGCGGGCCCGCTCAAAGTAAGTTCGGCCCAGCCAACCTCAGCTTTATCAAGATCATAGGTCCCGGCATCCTCGGTGAGCAGAAAGACCTGTTTGAGACCTTTCACCGGGATCTCAACACTCTTCTCGCCGTTGCGCATCGCCAGGGAATCGAAGAGGCTGGCAGGCGCTGGAGGCAATTCATCCATCAACCGCATCACCCCGCGGTGGATCATCTTCGCCAGCGTCGAACCGTTGGCAAGCTCGAGGGCCTGAAAGGTGGTGGCATCTTCATTTCTTGTCGTGTAAACCTGGTCGCGAATCGGACGGCCCAAAGCTCTTCCCAGCGGATTGCTCTTGAATTGCCAGTCACGGCCCAGAAGAGCGCGATCAGAATTGTTCGTCTGCAGGAATCTCCACTCGCCGGTGATCGCACTCAGCGTATCGCTGAACTGCTCCGCGCTAATTCTTCTGGGCGAGGCATCGAGACGTTGGTAGGCTTCAGAACTCATCAGTAATTTCAACAGATATTTGAGGTCATACCCATGTGCGGAGAAATCGGCCGCCAGCCAGTCCAGCAAATCGGGGTTCGAGGGCTTGGCGTCCATGTCATCTACTGGCTCCACCAATCCTTTACCCATCAATCGCTGCCAAAAGCGATTGACAATCGTGCGGGCCAGGCGGCCATTCTGGGGATGGGTAAAAAGCCTGGATGCATAAAGCCGTCTCTCGCTGGTACTCGCGCCGCTCGGTATTTTACCCAGTTCCGGCCAGAGAAATTCCGGCTCCTGATATACGCCTGTCTTGTTGTCGCAGCGCACCAATTCCAGCTTGCTGTCTTGCGAGAACATGGCAGCCAATCCGTAAGCTTCCTTGAGTTTGTATTTGTTGATAAAGCTGTCATGGCAACTCGCACACTTCAGATTGATGCCAAGAAAAATTTGAGCCGTATTCTGTGAAGCCTGCATGTAAGGAGTCTGGCTTGCGTTGACTTCCCCTCTCCAGTTCACGCCAATCAGAAAGCCTTCAGCCGACTCGTTGCCTATCGGATTCAGGAGTTCGCGCACCATCTCGTCATAAGGCATATTTGTCCTGAGCGACCGTTCGAGCCAGGGAGTAATCGACTTTCGGTCACCATGGTAAACAACCCCAATATCGTTGCGTAACAGATCGTTCCACCAACTGATCCAGTGTCCGGTATACCTTCGATCATCAGCAAGCAAACGCTCAATCAGCTGCATACGCTTGGTGGGGCTTACGTCCGCTTCAAAGCGGTCGAGATCCTGCGGGCTGGGAGCAATTCCCCAAAGGTCGAGAAACGCCCTCCGGGCAAAGGTGGAATCCCCGGCTAAGCCTTTGGAGGGCTTGCCGAGAAAGCGGTCGATCGGGTTCCCTGCCCCGGCCGGCACACTCACGATCCTGGGGGCAAGCGGCGCTACCCAATCAGGAATCTTGTTTTTCTGGACATCCACCCACGGCGCCCCTTCTGCCACCCAGGTCTTCAAAAGCTCAATCTGCCTCGCCTCAAGAGGCTTTCCAACGGGAGGCATGACGCGCCCTGCCCGGCCTTCCACTCTGGCGATCAAAACATCGAGTACTTTGTTTGCCCCCTCCTTGCTGGACAGATCGAGCCCAGCCTGGGGCTTGGCGCCACTGTGACAACTCAAGCAGCGGCTGGCCAGTATCGGATGAATTTCATTAACGAAATCGGACGCTGAAACCAGCCCCGGCACCACGGCAAATAGGAAAAAAAATCGCAACACCATGAACACACCAACTTATCACTCCTCAATCCACATACAATTGCCAGTGATGCGAGCAATTTCTCTGAATCAGCCTGGAGACTTCCAATGGACGAATCTCCCCTCCGCCAACAACCCTGAAGTGGGCGAAGCCCTTGTACGGATTCGTACCGTTGGAATCTGCGGCACCGACCTGCATGCCTTCAAAGGCCGTCAACCCTTTTTCTCTTACCCCAGGATTCTTGGCCACGAACTGGGTGTCGAAGTATTGAAGACCGGTCCCGGCGTCAGCAATGTGGTACCGGGCGATCTTTGTGCCGTAAACCCCTACATGGCCTGCGGCCAATGCATCTCTTGCCGTGCCGGCAAATCCAACTGCTGTATCAGCCTGAAAGTTCTGGGGGTTCACACGGATGGCGGAATGCGCGAAGAAATGATTCTTCCCGCCGCTCACCTTTACCCTTCCAAATTGCTTTCACTCGAAGAATTGGCCCTCGTTGAAACTCTTGGCATTGGCTGCCATGCGGTGAACCGCTCGCAGCCTAAAGCGGGTGAGCGAGCTCTGGTCATCGGTGCCGGCCCCATCGGCTGCACAGTGATGGAATTTCTGCGACTCAAAGGTATCCGCTTTGAGGTACTCGATCTCAGCAGTGAGCGTCGAAGCTTTTCTGAAAAACACATGGGCGCTGCGGCAGTTCATTCCACCAATGAATCTGTTCTCGATCAAACGCCGGAACTGCCCACCCTGGTCTTTGATTGCACCGGCAACAAGAACTCGATGCAGGATGCCTTTAGCTATGTGGGGGCGGGCGGCAAGCTGATTTTTGTCGGTCTATTTGTGGGTGATGTAACCTTCCACGACCCGGATCCGTTTCACCGGAGAGAACTGACAATTTTAAGTTCCAGAAACGCTCTGCCCGAAGAACACCAGTTCATCCTCACCGAAGCAGAAGCTGGTCGCATCAACACCAAGCACTGGGTTAGCGACCTCTGCCCGGTAGACCAGATGACGGACCGCTTTGCAGGATGGACGGATCCATCCAACGGAATTCTTAAGGCGGTAGTGGACTGGCGCTAGGAGCCACTTCTGTTTTCCACGCTTTTGCTTAGCCTGCTCGCCTGGCAGGACTTTTCAACCACCGTGAAATTGGCGCGCATTGAGGTGCGTGCCATCGATCAACTCGGCAAGCCGCTCCTGAATTTACTGGCGGATGACCTTGAAGTGAGCGAGAACGAAGCGAAGCAGACAATCCGCTCGCTCGAACGCGACGAGGTGCCGCTGGATCTTTTCCTGATTGTCGATGTTTCCGGGAGTATGCACGCCAACATTTCCCGAATCGTACAAACTGCCAGTCAGGCGCTAAAGGCACTCAAGCCCCAGGATCGTGTGGCGCTGATGAGCTTCAATTTAAAGAACAAGGTGCGACTTGGCCTAAGCTCCGATTTTGCTAAAGTGGAAGCTCAAATTCAGGAGCTTGCTCAAAAGAAGAATTTTGGCGGCGGCACCGTGATCAACACGCCCATTTATGAAGCAGCCAAAATGCTCAGAGCAGATTCTGCCAACGAACGCCGAAGAGCAATTCTGATGCTCACCGATGGACAGGGTCAAAAAGGCACGCGTTCGGCCAAAGTCCTGCACGAACTTTGGGAGGGCGACATCACGATGAACGCACTGATTTTGAATCCCTCAAAGTTGGCTCGTGGGCTCGGCATCTACCACAAAGTCGTCGCGCCCTATGCCAGCGCAATCGATGCCAGCGTCTCCGATTTGGTGAACAAAAGTTCTGGCGAGCTCATGAGCATCAACGCTTCGCCAGCCCCGCTAGTCGAGATTCTCGAGCGCATCCGTTCTCGATACACGCTCTATTACGATGCGCCTGACGGACAGGCAAAGATACGGAAAGTAGTAGCTACGCTTTCAGCCTCGGGGAAAGAAAAGTACCCGGGCGCCAAAGCAATCGGCCGAAGGCAGTACTCAGCCCCCTGATTCTTTTTCCCGTCGAGAGCGGCCAAAGACCGCATTCCAAGGTGGGATGACGATACTGACACTGCCATTGGCCTTCGTCTGACAAGACAAGCGAATCAGAGGTCGTTCCACCTGGGAATCAACAAAGCCGCTATCCCAGTAACCGAAGTAGTCCATACGCTTGCGCTCGAAATCTTCTACCGGGTCGAGGTTTTCGTTACCGCCAAGAATGCCAACCCAGCAAGTGCCGCAAGATCCTGAACGGCAATCCACCGGGATCGGCCCCATGCCCTCATAGCAACGCTTGTCGCTTTCATGAAAGGGGCGCTTGTCGAGCTCAGCAGCAGTGGTGATGTCCTGTGTAGCCTGAATCGCAAACCACCCATCGGCATTCTGCTCGTCGAAGATCACACGCTCGCAACTGCTCTTGCCCTTGAGCCGTTCCATCAGAGAAGGACGAAGCGCCGTGGCTCTGCGTCGCAACCAATCCTCGGGCTTTTCTTTCTCTACTGCAGGGATGTAAGAACTCAAAAGGAAGCTGCTGCCACACTGCTCAAGCGTCATGTATGCCACGGCGGACATAGCCAGTGCGAAGTCTAGTGGCGCTCCACTCTTCTTGGCCGTAGCTTCAATTCTCGGATACAAGTCACCGGCGCCGCTGGTATCGACGGCCTTCTTGATCGCGGACCAATAGCGGTGGCCATAGAAAAACTGATGCGACTGGTCTGCCAGATTCTCCAGTCGAAACTCGCCATTCATCTGAAAGAAGAGCAGTCTCTTGGAGCCAATGTCTTCGCCCTGTACCACTTCATGAACCATTAGCGGCCAGGTTGCAAACCAGATTCGCAGGGCATTGCGGTCTACTTCGTGAGTGAGCTTCTCTACCGTGTCAACAATGGAGAGCCATCCCTGAGGCGTACTCAGGCGATTATCCCTTTCACCACGCGTGCTTTCTCGACACCAGTAAGCTTCTGATCGAGCCCCTGATATTTGTAGGTGAACCGTTCGTGATCAACGCCAAACAGATGCAGCATGGTGGCCTGAAAATCTCTGACGTGGACCGGGTCTCGCACAATGTTGTAGCTGAATTCATCGGTCTCACCATGAACAATACCCGGCTTTGTACCACCACCGGCCATCCACAACGAAAAGCATCTCGGGTGGTGATCGCGGCCGTAATCGGTTGCAGTGAGTTTGCCCTGGGAATAGATGGTGCGGCCAAATTCCCCACCCCAAACCACCAGCGTGTCGTCGAGCATTCCTCGCTGCTTCAAGTCCTGCACCAGGCCATAGAGCGCTTGATCGACATCCTTGCACTGCGATGGCAGTACTTCAGGCAAGAGCCCGTGGACATCCCAGCCGCGCATATAGAGTTGCACAAAGCGCACGCCACGCTCTACCAGGCGGCGGGCCATGAGTGCCTGATTGGCAAAGGTGCCTGGCTTTTTCGCTTCCTCACCATAAAGCTTATAGGTGCTCTCCGGTTCCTTCGAGAGGTCAGTTAAATCTGGCACACTCGATTGCATGCGGAAAGCCATCTCGTACTGGGCAATCCGGCTCTTGGTCTCGGCATCGGCATACTTCTCGTAGGTGATCTGATTGAGTTCACCCAAAGCGTCCAGCATCCGGCGGCGCATCTCAACCGGCACGCCATCGGGGTTCTTAACGTAGAGCACGGGGTCACCGGCGCTGCGCAGTGACACTCCTGAGTACTGAGCGCTTAGAAAGCCAGCGCTCCAGAGCCGGGCGGAGATCGCTTGCACGTTGGCCTTCGGGTGCGTATGATTCGCATTCAGGACAACAAAGGTGGGCAGATCCTGGTTCATACTGCCCAGACCATAGGCGATCCAGCTCCCGATACAAGGCCGCCCCGCTACCTGATTGCCCGTTTGGATAAAGGTGATGGCGGGCTCGTGGTTGATCGCCTCGGTATTCATCGAACGAATGATCGTGATGTCGTCAGCCATCTTCGCAACGTTGGGCATCAACTCGCTAATCCAGGCTCCGCTCTTGCCGTGTTGTGCAAATTTGAAAACGCTCGGCGCAATCGGAAAGCGACTCTGCCCGCTGGTCATCGTGGTGAGGCGCTGCCCCTGACGAATGCTGGCCGGAAGGTCTTTATCGAACCAATCCTTCATGCCGGGCTTGTAGTCGAAAAGGTCCATCTGCGGCGGAGCACCCACCATGTGAAGGTAGATTGCACGTTTGGCCTTGGGAGCAAAATGAGGCAATTCTTTGCCTTGAGCCATCAGGCTGCTCAGCGCCAAAGCTCCAAAACCACGAGCGCCGCGGCCAATCAATTGGCGGCGCGTCTCAAGCATTACTGCATCTTGTTCCTGCTTCACTTGTTCAGTACCTCATCGAGATTCATCAGTTCATTGGCGACCATGGTGAGCGCGGCAAATTCCGGAGCATTCAACTTCGCGTTGCCCTTGCTCTCCCCAACAGCAATCAGCTTTTTGGCATCCTCAAGCCGGCTATCGTAGTGACGAAGAAAATCGCGGTAAGAGGCCCTGACGATTTCCCGTTCGCGGCCCTCGAAGCGACGGCTGGTCAGGCGGTCTGTCAAATAGTCGAGTTGCTCATCAAAGTTATTCTTGTGAACTTCAATTGCCCGTTGGGCGAGTACACGCGCGGCTTCGACAAACTGCACATCGTTCATCGTGAGCAGAGCCTGCAAAGGAGTATTCGTACGCTCCCGTCGAACCGTACAATTCTCGCGGGACGGAGCATTGAAGATATCCATCGAAGGAGGCGGGGCGCTTCGCTTCCAGAAGGTGTAGAGGCTGCGCCGGTAAAGGCTGTCGCCGTGATCCTGCGTATAGAAGCGAGTATCGGATCCATCCATTGCTACCGTTTCCCAAATCCGTTCTGGCTGATAGGGCCTTACGCTAGGCCCACCCACCGTACGAACCAGCAAACCGCTGGCTGTGAGAGCATAGTCACGCACTGCCTCGGCATCCATGCGAAAGCGCGGGCCACGGCTCAACAGGCGATTGTCGCCATCCTTCTTCAGTTTCTCTTCGGTTGCGATGGCTTGCTGTTTGTAAGCAGCCGAGGTCAACATCTGGCGCATCAATCGACGAACGTCCCAACCGTTCTCACGAAAATCCACAGCCAGCCAATCGAGCAACTCAGGATGACTCGGCGCCTCTCCCTGGCTGCCCAGATCGTCACTGGTCTTCACAAGGCCAGTGCCAAATACTTCCTGCCAGAACCGGTTCACAGCAACACGGGCGAACAGGGGATTCTCGGGCTTCAACAACCACTGCGCAAGTCCAAGACGGTTCTTCTCAACGCCGGCACCAAGCCCACCCAGCACTCCAGGCACATCGGCTTCCACCTTGTCGCGAGGTTGATCGTACATGCCCCGGAAGAGAATGTTGGCCATCGGCTTCTGATCGTCGCGTTCCACCATCACATGCGTGACTGCCCCTCGACGCAGGATCTGCTTTCGCTCCTGTTCCACTTGAGCAATCTTCGCCATCAGCTTGCGCGTTTGACCGTCCTGAGTCGCTGACCACACACGCGACAATTCCACAGGCTTGCCGTCCATTGCACGCGGAAGCATTTCAAGGACACTAATCTCTTCGCTCGAAAGAACCCGGTTGTAGATCCGGACATCCTTGAGAGCGCCACCGGTAAACTTCCGTTTGTTCCCATCGCCACCTATGCGCAATGGCTCAGAATTGAGGATCGAGCCGATCAATGTGGGCCGCGAAGATTCCTGCCTGCCCTCGTGGGCAAGCTTGGATCCATTGAAATAAAGCTCGAGCGAATCTTTCTTCTGTCGAGCCCCATCGTAAGTGAAGGCCAGGTGATACCAATTGTCAGGCGTCATCTTTGCGGCATTTCCGCCGCGTGCCGTAATGGGCTGTGCCTCTTCTCCAATCAGCCGGATCACCGGTGATCTGCCCTGGATTTCAATACTCCAGCCGCGAATTTTGCTGCCATCCTCTTCTCTGGCATTGATCTGAGACATCAGCGTCCAGTTATCATCCGGCTTTGGATAATAAACCCACATCGAAACGGTAAAGGGTTGGTCGGCCTGAATCTTGTTGAATCCAGCTTCTTCTTTCGCAGGAGTCCCGGCCGGAAATTCGATCTTGTCCAGACTCCAAACCGGCTTGTATTGTTTTGGCAATTCGATCGCAGGCTTGGCCTTGGCCGCCAGAAGATCCGCCCTCAGTCCGCGCTTGCCTCGCAGTTCAATCAGCTCTGAATCTACTTTGGTCCAACGCGCCTGGTCCGCAGGACTCGCCTGAAAGATCACGGGCGGCGTATCGCTAATATTGCCATCGAGCGGCTTCTGCGTCGTGTTGCGAAAGAAAGCCGCCATCGAGTAGAAGTCTTTCTGGGTGATCGGATCAAACTTATGGTCGTGACAGGTGGCACAACCTACTGTCAATCCCATGAAGACCGTGGATGTAGTGTCGACGCGATCCTTCGCGTACATCGCCGCCACTTCATCTTCAATCACGCCGCCTTCATTCGTTGTGACGTTATTACGATGAAAGCCTGATGCAATCAGTTGATCGCGGGTCGGCTTGGCTACGAGGTCACCGGCGAGTTGATCCCGGGTGAAAACATCAAAGGTCAAGTTCTTGTTGAAGGCCTGAATCACCCAATCCCGGAAGAGCCACATCTCACGATAGTTATCAATATGCAAACCGTGGGTGTCTGCATAGCGCGCCGCATCCAGCCAATAACGGGCACGATGTTCACCATAGTGCTGGGAGCTAAGCATGCGATCGACGTACTGCTCATAGGCGTCTGGCCTGGTGTCTTTGAGAAATGCTTCTACTTCGGCTGGTTCCGGGGGAAGCCCTGTGGCATCTAGCGCTACGCGCCGGGCAAGCGTTCTGCGATCGGCTTCGGCGGCCGGGGTCAACCCTTCTTTGGCTAATCTTGAATACAAAAAACGGTCAATCGCATTGGACGCCCATCGGGGCTCTGCCACCTCAGGAAGTTTCACCTTGATCGGTGCCGTAAAGGCCCAATGCTCCTGCCAGTCTGCACCCTGTTGAATCCATCGTTTCAGTGTTTCTACCTGAGCCTTGCTTACGGTCTTGTGAGATGCAAGCGGTGGCATGCGTAGCGAAGTCTTCTCGTGCAGAATTCGTTTGAGGATCAAACTTTGGTCGGGGCTTCCAGCAACAATTGCCGCTCCGTTCTTTCGAACAGCAAAGGCGTCGGCCTTGACGTCGAGCCGCAATCCGGCCATACGCGTATCCTGCGCGGGGCCATGGCAGTGGAAGCACGAATCGCTCAGGATCGGCCGTACATCGCGTCGAAAATCGACCCGATCGGCAGCCGCCAGCGTTAGGGCAGAAACTAGAGTCAGTAGAAGCTTCATGTCTGCCTCAATCTTATCTGAAGAGAAGTCCCGTAAACTGGAAGAGTCCCATCTGATGAAGGCTATTCAATCCACCCTCTGGCTTGCGCTGCTCTTGCTGCCTGCCCTTGACGCCCAACAAACTTCTATACTCTCTGTCCAGCGCAACCCCTTGGCAGCGATTGCCAATCATCCTCGCGTCAAACAGGCTGAAGCATTGGTCAGCGAGGGCCGAGCGGCCATTACCGCCGGTGACGCAACCGAAGCCAGACGTCTCTTCGACCGAGCCATCGATCACCTTCTTGAAACTCCGGAGAATGATCCGGATAGGGATGCGATTGATCGCTTCACGCAGAACCTTGCTGAGGAAATATACACGATAGATCTCGAGTCACTCGGGGCGGCCCGCAGCCTCGACGATGTGCGTTTTGACAAGTCACCGCTCGACGATATTCGAGAACTCACCTTTCCCGTCGATCCGCGAATGAAGTCCAAGGTGCAAAAAGAAATCCAGAGCACCACCTCTCAGCTTCCCCTTGTCGTCAACGACACCGTCCTCGGCTACATCAATTACTTCGCCAACGGAAAGGGGCGCAAGACTCTCGAATACGCGCTTAAGCGATCTGGCCGCTACCGTCCCATGATTTTCCGAATCCTTGCTGAAGAGGGTGTCCCAGCGGAATTGATTTATCTCGCGCAGGCAGAATCTGGCTTCTTGCCGCGAGCAGTGTCGTATAAAGCCGCAGTCGGGATGTGGCAATTCATTAAGGCCACCGGCCAGACCTATGGCCTCATCCAGGGCCCCTGGACAGACGACCGTCTCGACCCGGAACGATCCACCAGAGCTGCCGCAAGGCACCTTCGTGACCTATATGAAGAATTTGGCGACTGGCACCTGGCTCTCGCAGCTTACAATTGCGGCCCAGGCTGCGTAGACCGGGCTGTGCAAAAAACTGCCTACGCCGACTACTGGGAACTGCGCAACCGTCATGCAGTTCCGATCGAAACCACCAATTACGTGCCAATCATTCTGGCCCTGACAATCATCATGAAGAATCCTGTGGATTATGGGCTGGCCGATCTCGAACTTGAGACTCCACTGGAATACGACACGATTGAAGTCTATTCAAGCACCAGTCTTCAGCTTGCGGCCGATGCAGCACAGGTACCCGTCACCACGATGCAGGATCTGAACCCGGCTATTCTTCGCAACGTGGTGCCTGCTGGCTACTTCCTTCGTGTACCAAAAAGTTCCGGCGGCGAGGTCAGCGCCGCGTTTGATCTGGTTCCGCCAGACAAGCGAGATACTTGGCGACTGCACCGCTTGCAGGATGGAGACACACTGGAAAATGTCGCCCGTCAATACCACGTGGGGATGCAGTCTATGGAGCAAGCAAACCCAAAGTTCGGCAACGTAGGCTACGCGGTTGTCCCGCAAATGGTAGCCAAGCCAAAGCCCACACGCACACCGGCAGTAAAGGGCAAAGCCGTACGTTCGGCTCCGGTCCGGGTCACCAAATCGAAAGCCAAGCCTACTGCAACCAGGCGTGCCCCAGCCAGGCCCTCTTCCTCTAGGCCAACTCCAACTCAGAAAAAAACGGTCAAGCCTTCTCCGTCAGCCAGGAAGTAAACTCCCCTTCTCCGTGCACATCGGTCAGGCGCTGATCGCGCCCCTGAAAGCGATACGTGACTTTGGTGTGATCCATGCCAAGCATACGGAAAATAGTAGCGTGCATATCGTGCACATCCTTGCGTTCTTCCACGGCTCTTAGCCCAAATTCGTCGGTAGCACCAAGCGCACGGCCACCACGAATTCCCGCGCCAGCCATCCACATCGAGAATCCGTAAGGATGGTGGTCACGTCCGTTCTTGCCTTCGGCCAGGGGCGTTCTTCCAAATTCGGTCGACCAAACCACCAGCGTCGAGTCGAGTAGCCCTCGACCTTCAAGATCGGCCAGCAATCCCGCTATCGGTTGGTCGCTCTTCTTCGCCATTTTGTTGTGACTGCCCAGAAGATCGTTATGTGCGTCATCCCAGTCATCGCCAAGATTGGTTCCAGAGTAGAGCTGTACAAAGCGAACGCCCCGTTCCACCAACCGCCGGGCAAGGAGGCACTTGCGGCCGAAGTCGTCTGTCATTGCTTCACCAATTCCGTAAAGCTTCTTGGTTTGCTCACTTTCTTTGCTTAGATCAACGGCGTCCGGTGCTTCTGCCTGCATCCGGTAAGCCAACTCATAAGAGGCCACTCTTGCATCCAGTGTTGAATCCTCCTCGCGCGTCGAAGAATACTTGCGATTCATGCGATTGATGAGTCCAAGGGTTTCTTTCTGTGCTTCGTTGGTTACGCCTTCAGGCGACGCCAAATGCAACACCGGACTCTGGCCCCCGCGAAAGACCGTGCCCTGGTAAACGGCCGGAAGATAGCCGCTACCATACGCGCCAGCGCCACTTTTCATTGCCCCGTCACTCATCACCACAAACGAAGGCAGATTCTTGTTTTCACTTCCAAGCCCATAAACAGACCAGGCCCCCAGTGAAGGCCGGCCGGGAAATTGACTGCCACTGGCACGCAAGTAAATGGCAGGAGCGTGATCGAAAGCATCACCAAAACAGCTGCGAACCACGGCAAGCTTGTCGGCGTGTTTCTGCACATGCGGATAAAGATCGCTGATCTCAAGTCCACTCTTGCCAGCCTTGGTAAAGTTCCAGGGGCTACCACGCATCAGCGCTTTACGGAAGTCGATTCGGCTTGTAATCAGGCCCTGCCCAAAGCTGCCGGGAAGCGGCTGCCCATCGTACTTTGCGAGTGACGGCTTCGGGTCAAATGTATCGACATGACTGACGCCACCATGCATGAAGAGGAAAATGACGCGCTTTGCTTTGGCTTGTTCTGCCGCTTGCGAAACCATACTCGCCAGAGCAACAGAGCCGAACCCCTTGCCCGCATCCAGAAAGAATTGCCGCCGTGATTTTTCGTAAGTCATCGTAAAGTCCTCAATCAATGTACAGAAACTCATTTGTATTTAGCAGGCCGCGCACCAATTCGCGACGCGCTGCCTCATCACTGCCTAGCAACTTACCCTGGCGTTCCAGGAACTCACCAGCCATAGCGACCTCATTGGCATCGGGCAATCTCTGAAGAACTCTCTGCCAAATTGCTTTAATGTCGGCATTCCTGGCAAGAGCAGCCGATTGTTCCACCGTAAACTGGCTGTTGAGCAAACTCAGGCTTTGCGTCGATGTTGTCGAACTCTCGCGTCTGGAACAACTGAGCACCCCTTCCGGCTGATCGAACACTTCCAGCATTGGCATGCGGTAGGTGCGACGCACCAGCATATAGATGGACCTGCGGGTATGCTCTGACAAGTCTGATGTAACAGGCCACGCATTGCCGGGTGGCTGGCTCATTCCATAGAGTTCTTCTTTTGCCAGCGCCGGCACCACAGGCCGTCCAAACATCTTTGTGTTCAGCGTGCCCGTTGCCGCCAGCACAGCATCCCGAATCTCTTCTGCTTCAAGCCTCCGGCGTGTGAAGTAAGAAATAAATTGGTTTTCAGGATCCTTCTCGCGGCCTTCCACCGTGCCCGATGCAGATTGCCGGTACGAGGCGGACAGCAGGATCTCGCGGTGCAGCTTCTTCATACTCCACCCGCCATCGACAAATTTCTTCGCCAGATAATCCAGTAGTTCAGGATGACTGGGAGCAGCCCCGCGGCTTCCGTAATCGCTCGAGGTTGCCACCAGGCCACGACCAAAGTGGAACTGCCAGATTCGATTTACGATCACTCGTGCCGTCAATGGGTTTTCAGGGCTTGCGATCCATTCTGCCAGGGCAGCGCGCCGCCTCGTAGTAAGTGAATCGAGCCCCGGCGCTGGAATGCTTCCACCACCAAGTGCAGTCAAAAAGCCTGGTTGCACTTCTTCCCCAAACGGAGTGCCCTTGCCAGGGACGAAGGTTTTGGGTGCTTCGCGGCCAACATCGGTCATACCCGGTGCCAGCGGTCCCGGGCCGTAATTCCCATAGAGGGCAAGCAAGCGGTTCTTCAATTTCTCCAGTTTGTCTTTGTCACCATCATTCAGCACTCGCCATATCTGGTCATCGCTCGGATTCACACTCTTCATGTGCTCATCGTGCAAAGCCTTCTGAACAGGGCTGCGCTTTTCTTCTTCCACCGCAAAGGCTGCTTGAATTTCAGCGCTTAGCTTCGACAAGCGCTCTGCCTTCATCCTCTCGAAGTAAGGCTTCTTTAGCGTCGCAAGCTCTGCGCCAATATCGTAAAGCTTGAAGTTGCGTGTCACTTCGCTCAGGTTGTAGCCGCGAGCATTGTTGTAGTGGAGGAACACATTGTTCTTTTGAAACGAAGCAAAGACAGCCTGCAGCCGGAAATAATCTTTCTGTGGGATCGGATCATACTTATGGTCATGGCAGCGAGCGCAACCAACCGTCAGTCCCAAAAAAACGCTCGATGTCGTATCGGTAAAGTCGGTCAAACTCTCAACACGGTTGATGTCTTCTACCTTGTAAAGCATGTCGCGATTCGGCCCGACCGAATAGTATCCAGTGCCTTGCTGCTGTGCCGGATCTTCGTACAGTTCATCCCCCGCCAATTGCTCTTTCACAAACACGTTGTAAGGCTTGTCGGCATTAAAACTCTCAATTACGTAATCCCGATATCGCCATGCATAGAGCGTATAAGGATCCTGCTCAAATCCTGCCGTATCTCCATACCGAACCAAATCCAGCCAGTGTTTACCCCACTTCTCACCATAATGCTTTGAAGCAAGCAGTCGATCCACCAGCCGCTCGTAAGCATCGGCATTTGAATCTGATTCAAATGCAGCGATAACCTCTGCTGTGGGAGGCAAGCCAGTCAGGTCGTAGCTCAACCTACGCGCCAACGTACGTCGATCTGCTTCCTTGGCGGGCTTCAAACCCTTCTCCACATGTTTGGCCGCAACGAAGCGATCAATGTCATTCCGGGCCCAGCTCTGGCCAGCCTGCGGTACCGTCACCGCCTTCACCTTCTCAAAAGACCACCACTTCGTCCCTTCCGCCTTCGCAACTCCACCCGTTTCCGGCCATTTCGCCCCGCTTTTGATCCACTCGCGAATCACAGCCAACTCCGCATCTTTCAACTTTCCTGTCGGCGGCATCATAGCTCTGCCCTTGCCAGTCATCATCAAAAGCAGCCGGCTCTCCTCTGGCTTCCCCGGCACAACAATCCCGTCTGAAAGATCTCCTGCCTGGTCCAGACGCAACCCTGCCATCGCCGCACTCCCATGACAGGAGTAGCAGTTCTTGCTCAAAATGGCAGTTGCCTTCTCGGGCAAATTTCCATCCGCAGCAAAGCCAATCGACACAAACAGGAAATATTTCAACATGAGACTGTTTAGATTCTATAAAATCCAAAGAAGCTCGATGAAGACACTCTCATTTTTAGCCCTCACCGCTCTGCTCACCTTTGCAGCTGAGCCCGGAGGCAAACCCTACATGAACGAAATTCGTATCGAACGCCACAAGGCAGTTCCCATGCGGGATGGCGTTTCACTCTTTGCAGACGTATATCGACCCGCAGCAGAAGGCCGCTATCCAACCATTCTCGTCAGAACTCCCTACGGCCTCCAGCGCGATGGCATCCACGAAACCATGATCAAGTTTGCCCAACGCGGCTACTCAGTAGTGGTAACCGACAACCGCGGCCGCTACGAATCCGGCGGTAATTGGGACCCTTTCCGCTTTGAAGCCGCCGACGGCTACGACTGCATCGAATGGGCTGCCAAACAGAACTTCTCTAACGGCAAAGTAGCAATGCAGGGAGGCTCCTATCTTGGCCATGTCCAATGGGCCGCCGCCAGTCAGCAACCGCCCAGCCTCGTTGCCATGTTCCCTGCCCTTGCATCCACCAACCTCTACGCCAACTGGATCACCCACGGCGGCGCCTTCCGCCTCAGCTTCAATTACGGTTGGGGCGTCGTCCGCATGCCCAACCGCATCATGCTGCCACAATACTGGCACACCGAAGCCTACACCCCGGAAGAACTCAAATACGAAAACATCCTCCGCCATCTGCCCCTCGGCACCGGCGACCTCAAAAGCGCAGGCTCAGAAGTAAAACACTACCGCGACTGGCTCGCTCACCCCTCCTACGACGCTTACTGGAAATCCATCAGCGACGAAGAGCGCATGGACAAAATGAAAGTCCCCGCAGAAGTTTCTGGTGGCTGGTTTGATATCTTCCTTGCCGGCACCATCAACGGCTACACGATGATGAAGCAGAAGGCCGCCACCGAATCAGCCCGCAAACACAGCCGCATGATCATTGGCCCCTGGGGCCACGGCCCAACACAAAAGTACGGCGATGTCGACTTTGGCAAAGACGCCATGATCGACCAGTTCGACGAAGAACTCCGCTTCTTCGATTTCCATGTCAAAGGCCTCAAGAACGGTCTCGACAACAACATGCCGGTCAAGCTCTTCTACATGGGCGTCAACAAATGGCGCACCGAAGCCGATTGGCCCATTCCCAACACCAACTTCCGCGAACTCTACCTCACCGCCAAATCTCCAGCCAATTCTGTCCGCGGCGGTGGAACTCTCAGCTTCGACAAGCCCTCAGCGGCTGCAACCGACCAATACAAATACGACCCGCAGAATCCGGTGATGACCCTTGGCGGCAACAACTGCTGCGGCACTCCAACCCTCGCCGGGCCGAAAGACCAGCGTCCGATCGAACAACGCGAAGACGTCCTCGTCTACACCGGCGACTTCCTCAAAGACCCGATCACCATAGCTGGCCCCGTCAAGATGAAACTTAGCGCCGCCACCGACGGGCCAGATACCGATTGGATGGTAAAGCTCATCGACGTCTATCCCAATGGCTTTTCCATGCCAATTGCAGAAGGAATCCTCCGCGCCCGCTTCCGTAATGGTCTCGACAAGCCGGAACTTCTCACGCCAAACACAACCTATGAATTCACCGTCGATATGGCCGGCACTGCCAACACCTTTCTGCCAGGCCACCGCATCCGTATCGACATCACATCCAGCAACTTTCCCCAATTCGATCGCAACCCCAACACTGGTGAGCCTCTTGCCACTGCCACCAAAACAAGAGTTGCGCAACAAACCATCCACCTCGGCGGGCCCAAGCCCAGCCACATCATCTTGCCGGTCGTCAGCAACCCATAAAGGAGAATAGAACTTATGTCATCCCGTAGAAATTTCATCGGCGCAACGGCCGCTTTACCCCTCATCGCAACCAAAGCGAGCGCAGCCAAACTGAAAACCCCAGACTATTTCAAAGATCTGGGCATCCGTCCCTTCATCAACGCAGCAGGCACCTACACCATGCTCACTGCTTCTCTGATGTCGCAGGAAACGATGGACGCGATGGAATACGCCTCCAAACACTTCGTCCACCTCACCAAACTTCAAGACGCCGTAGGCGCCCGAATCGCTAACCTCCTCGGCGCTGAAGCCGCCATGGTCAGCAGCGGCGCAGCCGGAGCTATGATGGTCGGCACCGCTGGTTGCATCACCGGCACCGACAACAAGGCCATCCTGCAACTCCCCGACGTCACTGGCCTTAAGAGCGAAGTCTTGGTCCAGAAGTCACACCGCTATGGTTACGACCATGCCGTCCGCGCCTGCGGCGTAAAGATGGTCGAGATCGAAACCGAAGAAGACTTCCACCAGAAAGCGGGCCCGCAAACGGCCATGGCGCTTTTCTTCAATGACAACGAACCCAAGGGGAAGATCGACGCCAAGGGCTGGGTCCGGCTCGGCAAGCAGCATAAAGTTCCCACCTTCAACGACGCTTCTGCCGACGCACTTCCCGTAGAGCGTCTAAGCCTCTACAACAAGATGGGCTTTGACCTGGTCACGTTCTCCGGCGGAAAGTGCATCTGCGCTCCACAATCCAGCGGCATCCTGATGGGCCGCAAGGATTTGATCGAAGCTGCCCGCCTCAATACCAGCCCCTATTCCGATACCGTCGGTCGTGGCCTGAAGGTGAACAAGGAAGAAATGCTCGGCCTCCTTGTGGCTCTCGAAAACTACCTCAAACGCGACCACGCAGCCGAAGCCCGTGAATGGGATCGCCGCGTCGACCTGATCACCAAAGCCGCAAAGAAGATGCCCTCGGTCACCTCCAAAGTGGATGTGCCGGAGATCGCCAATCACACACCTCACCTCAAGCTGAGCTGGGATCAATCGAAAATCAAAATCAGCCCCCTCGACGTCAAAAAGCAACTGCTCGAAGGTGAACCCTCGATCGAAGTAACCCCTAGCACCAACAAAGAGGAGCTCGTTGTCACGGTCTGGATGCTCAAACCAGGCGAAGCGGAAATCGTCGCCCGGCGCATTGCTGAAGTCCTGAAGGCTGCAACCGCCTAAATGTAGGCGATTACATCAATCTCAACAAGGCTGTTTCCAGGAATCCCGCCACTTGCGGCAATCGTTGTCCGCACTGGCGGGTTTTCTCCGAAGCGGCCCTGAAACACTGCATTCATTGCCGTGTAGTCCTTCAAGTCGTTCAGATAGACATTGCATTTCAGAACCTTGTCCATCGACGATCCTGCAGCAACCAATTCCGCTTCCACTTCCTTCAGTACCGTCTCGGTATGTGCTTTGATGTCCCCTTCATAGTGCGCTCCCTTCCCGGCAATGAACAACAGATTGCCATAGCTAACCGCGCCGTTGAAGAGCGGTGTCTTCGATGGCTTCGAGCCCCTGCGGTGCACCTTCTTTTCAGCCACACCACTCATTTGAGCCATAGCATTCGATGCTGTAGCAAGCCAACCAGCCAAAACTCCGGCCACTGTCTGATAAAAACGAATTCGTGTCATGAATTTTCCTTCCTGTCAGTCTTTCACAAAATTTGCGGTCAGACTCTTGCAGAATCGAAACAACACGATATGCTATGTGCACGGACCCGTTCGAAATGCTTGACCGTTATAAATACGTTTCCCCAGACGAAGATTCAGAAGATCTTATGGATCAAGATGTCACGCTCGGCAATGAGCTTTCCGAGTATAACTACGACGAAGATGACCATCTGATTGAAGAAGCCGACAACGAACTTAACCCGCCCCTCTTCGTTGCTCCACATTACACGCCTCCTCCTCCAGTGCCACCTGCGCCGGTTGAAGCTAATCTGGTGGAAAAAAAATCAACTCCGGTTGCCCAGTTGAAGCCTGCCGCTCCGGCCAAGAAAGCTGCTCCGGCCAAGAAGGCCGCTCCAGCCAGGAAAGTCGCTCCGGCCAAGAAGGCCGCTCCAGCCAGGAAAGTCGCTCCGGCCAAGAAGGCCGCTCCAGCCAAGAAAGTCGCTCCGGCCAAGAAGGCCACTCCAGCCAAGAAAGCTGCTCCAGCTAAGAAAGCGGCTCCAGCTAAAAAGACTGCTCCAGCCAAAAAGAAAGCCGCCCCCGTCGCCAGGAAATCGGCGAAGAAGGCGGCCAAGAAGGGCTCCGCTAAAAAGCGTTAACCTTCTTTGACGGTCTTTCTGCAGCGTTGAAACAATTCGATCAAAGCATCGGCGTGCTGGTCTGCAGAAGCTCCAACTTTAATGGCTCCAAAGCCAGTAGTGGCACCGCCTGCTTTCCCATATCCCGTTTGAACGGCGATAAATTTCATCATCTCAAGAGCGATCTCGTCTTGATTATTCTTTGCGTTATCTTGTGTAGTGTTTGTCGATTCAGCCATGACGTCCCCACTTTAGCGCACCTCCGATGCCAGTAACCGCTACAAATTGGCTGCGGCCCATGCGCGGCGGCTCACAAACCCACCTTCTCAAGGCCTCCGACGGCCACCACTATGTCGTAAAGCTCACCAACAACCCACAAGGGATTCGTACCCTCATCAACGAATGGATCGCTCAGCGAATCCTTTCTTATTTAAAAATTCCTTGTCCCGAGGTCGAAGTCATTGAAATTCCGCGAACGTTGATCGAAGCAAACCCCAAGCTGGGAATTCTCCGCAACCAGATCGTCCAACCCCCACAAGCCGGATGGCACTTCGGCTCTCGTTACCCGGGCGACCCTACAGTCCTTACCGTGCACGACATTCTCCCGGACATCCAACTCGTCTCCTGCCGCAACCTCCATCATTTCGCAGCCATCCTCGCATTCGATAAATGGACCGCCAACGCTGATTCCCGTCAATCTGTTTTCTACCGTGCCCGTCTTCTCGATGTCTTGGCAAGCGAAGACAAAATTCCAGACCCCGAATACGCCATGCGAGGCCTGGTAGCTTCCATGATTGATCATGGTTATTGCTTCAACGGAACTTACTGGGACTTCCCAGATGCCCCAGGTTACGGCCTGTACTATCGCGCTGAGGTCTACCGGAAGATCCGCAGTTGGGACGATTTCGAACCATGGCTGTCACGAATTCAGTCTTTTCCTGAATCGATCCTCGACAAGGCCCTTCATGAAATCCCTCGCGCCTGGCTTGATTCCGCACACTTCGAAGAACTCACCTCCCTTCTCGATCAACTCCTCAAACGCCGAGGCAAGGTGCCACAACTGATCGAATCAACCAAAAACAAATTCCCCGCTCACTTCCCCAACTGGCGCTGAATTTCATCAGCAACCCAACGTGCCGTCCAAGGTGCCAGCAAAATACCGTTCCGGTAATGGCCATAAGCCAAAACCACCCGATCATTGATTCGCTGCAACACTGGCACATTCCCCGCCGCTGCGGGCCGAAACCCGTACCATCTCTCAGACACCTGCATTGACTTAAGGAACGGCAACAACTCTTCGGCCCTTTTTCGTAATCCCGCAATCACATCCTCGTCCATCGAAGCGTCAAAACCAATTCGCTCTTCCGTCGACCCGGCAATAATCCTTCCACGCCCTCGCTGAAGAATATACGTGTGCCCGTCCCGCAAAATCCCCTGCAGCGTTCCTGCCGGCACACCGTCCCAGGCGAGCAAATAGCCCTTCACGGGCTCAACGTCCGGAAAACCTGAAAGACCCCAGGCACCAGTACAAACCACAATCTGTTCCCCCGCAAGCTCATCAAGCGAACCAACACATCGCTCCTCAACACAAACCAGTAAACTCAACTCCCGCAATAGATCTCGAGGGTCCACATGCCCATCCATATCGAGGCTGCCTTCATAGAAATCGACACTGCCATTGAAAGACGCCAGCCACCCTCCGTACATCGCCGCCGAAGCCACCGCCCTTTGTCGCCATACCTCATCGGGAAAGGTCTCTGCCAGCGCACCCAGCATCCCAGCCCCTGCCCAACTCGCACTCGATTTGCGAGACAGGTCACGGTCGTAAACAACTACCTCAAAGCCGCGCTTCTGCAATTCCCAGGCGCAACTCAAACCAATCAATCCGCCGCCAACAATTTCAATCACTACACACTAGAATAAAGGTTTCATGCACGATTTCATGTTGGTCAATGAGGCAGTGCTGCCCGCCTCCTCCAAAACCATGGCACCCGGGCAGGTAGGTGCAGTCAACGGTTGGGGTGTTTTCTCTACACTCCGAGTCAAAGACGGTGTCCTCTTTGAATGGCAACGCCACTACAACCGCATGGCGAAAGATGCTGCCCTTCTTAAGGTACCCTTCCCCGATTCTTCTGACTGGTTTGAAGCCCAACTCCACAAACTCATTGAAGCGAACCACGCGCATAACTCAACCCTCCGCGTCATCGTCCTGCGCAACAAGGGAGGCATGTGGGAAGGACCATCGATCGATCGCCCCTTCGATCTCTACGCATTCACAACCAACCTCAAAAATTGGGGTCAAAGCGTCAAACTTGGCCTCGTTCCCCAGGCTCGCCACGCCGCCAACCAGTTCGCCGGCACGAAAATGCTCTCCTGGAGCTTCAACCTTTGCATGTACGATCAAGCCCATGAGAACGGTTTCGATGAAGTAGTTTTACTCAATGAACGTGACGAAGTCAGCGAACTGACTTCTGCCAACCTTTTCGCCGTCTACGGGAACCTGGTTCTCACTCCACCCATCTCCTCCGGCTGCCTTCCAGGAATCACCCGTGCTTTGCTTCTGGAAAACATCAATGTCCCCGGAATCGAAATCAAAGAACAGACGCTTACTCTTGCCGACCTCGAAAAAGCAGATGGCCTCTTCATCACTTCCTCCACTCGAGACCTGCTGCCAGTTGCATCCGTACAGTCTATCCGCATTAATCAAAATGACGAAATCCGCCAACGCCTAAGCAGGGCCTTTGAGCAGCATCTCGAAAATTACACAAACACCCATCAGCGCCCTAGCACCCGCCCATAAGCCCGGCGCACATTCGACGGCACACAATAGGTGTCAAACTCCGCCGGCCAAACCCACCGCAAATCGCTGCTTTCCTCACTCAGTGTTAACGCGATTTCCCGTGCCTGAAACCACACCAGGACGTCATGATGTAAGTGGTAAGGCTCCACTTCCACTCCGCCCCGAATTTTGGCGGGAATTCCATGAACATCTGCTCCAGCGATTTCCCCTCCAACTACGCGGACACCTGTTTCTTCCAACACTTCGCGCGCAGCAGCTTCAAAAACATCGCCATCTATTTCGGCTTCTACGTGTCCCCCTGGTAGCAGCCACCGTTTCAGTCGTCCATGCAAAACCATTAGAATTCCTTGTCCGTCAGGGTGCAGCACCAAACCCGTCGCTGTAACATGTCCAGGGCTAAACTGTTGACGCCAAAAAGGTAGAGGAGTCTGCTCAAGGATCATTCGGATCAATTCAACGCTCTTTTCATCGCCAATTAAGCCTTCTGGAAGGTCTGGAATCTTCATCACTGTTTCAACCCTAATGTTAACCCTCTAAGCAGACGATCATTTCCGTGAACATAAAAGTCAGTACTGTTGAGTGTCAGTCGATAGGGCTTTACCTGCCCGTGAGCCAAATCCTCTGATTTTGAGAGTGGAATAGACCATTTGGTTTAGGCCTTGCTATGGTTTTAGGATCAAACCCTTAGCTAAAGACTAGGTGACTCCCTGATAAAGGACTATTTCCCTACCTACTGACTAGGAAGTGACGACGTTCACAGGTATTCTGACTGTGGGCATAAAAGAACTATCCATGCGATGCGGTTACTGCAAAGGTAAAATCGGCTTCTGGCGCGGGCTCTCTGATCGGGAATTCTGCAACGAAGAACATCGCCGTCGCGGGCGGGCAATCAGTGCACGCAACGCGAGGGAAAGCCTCATCTACGGCGATGAAGATCTATATGATTTAGTACAAGATGAGAAGAAGAAGAAGCAAAAGAGTTCCAAGCTTCAAGCTCAAATCATCGTTGTACTTTCCACCATCATGATCGGTGTGCTTGCATTCTCCGCTGCAACCGGCTCTACTGGACCTCAAAACCTGGGCCCCAAGGCAATTTCCTTAACTGGAGAATTTGCCAAGAGCAATCCAATCGTTGCTCAAGCCAACGAATATCTAAAGGGAATCATTCCTTCCGAGAGTCCAGTCAAGATTCACGAAGACTTCAGTCAAGGTGTTAAGGGTTGGGTGGGAGGAAGAGCTTCAGAATGGGATAGTGACAAGGGTCGCATGAAGCCCTCAAGCCTCAAAATCTGGAAGCCTTCGGTGAAACTGGCGGACTACCGCATGGAGTTTGAAGGCCAGATCGATAAAAATGCTATGAGCTGGGCCTTCCGTGCTCCAGACCTTCGCAACTATTACGCCACCAAAATTGTGGTTCGAAAAAATGGTTCTCTCCCCGTCGCAGACATAGTCCGCTACGCAGTAGTGAACGGCTTCGAAAGAGATCGCCAGCGCCTACCGCTACCTATTTCGGTTCGCCCAGACACGCTGTATCACGTTCAAATGAGCGTCCGCGGAGAACATTTCGTCACCAGAGTCAACGGTCAGATCGTCGACGCATGGACCGACAGCAAGCTCAAACGCGGCGGGGTTGGATTCTTCGCTGAAAAAGGCGAATCCTCTTCGATCCACTGGGTCGACGTGCGGGAAGAGCGAGAAGGAATCTTCGGACGCCTCTTCGCCATGGGCTTCTTCGTCAGCCCCGTAAATCTCTACGTCATCACCGACTAAGCTCGGTTATCATAAAAGCATTGCGGTCGTGGCGGAATTGGCAGACGCACTGGTTTTAGGTACCAGCGAGGCAACTCATTCCGGTTCGACCCCGGACGACCGCACCACATCCATTTCGCTATCCCCTTCCCTTCAATCCTCCACCTACCAAATACTGCTTTCCCACGCGTCACCCAGAAAAATCGCCGCAATAAAAAGCGCCAGCCAGAACACCATCAGCAGGATTGCAGACAAAATCTCCGTAGTTTCCTGGAATTGACCCACCTCGCGCACCTCGATGCGATTTTTCCCTGGCTTCCGGTTGAGCATCTCTGCAATCTGATTTGCCGCCCCCACTGCCTCTTCGAGAGTGTCATGCGGGGCCGAGAATTCGATCTGCCGGCCGTCGACAGCCTCAACACCAGCTGCGTAGTAAGACTCCAGCAGGGCCCCTTCGTCGTAAGTCGAGACATTGCGGAAGAAACAGTGGCGAATTTCATCACGAGTCAAGCTTCTGGGAGGCCGCACCAACAGTGGCCAGACGCTGACACTAATGCCATCCGGGGTAACAACAGTAGTCCGCCAGTTGACCAGCAAGGCGAAAACTACGTAACCGTAAAGGGCAAAGGCCGGAATCACCAAATGAACGCTAGGTCGCTCGTCAGGATACTGAAGGGTGCTGATTGTGCCCCCTACCAACAGAACGAGGAAGATCCCAAGAGTGATCACGCCCCAGGGCAAACTCATCCATCGCTGCTGGATTTTCAGTTTCTCGATCACCCTATGGTTTTACGACAGTCCCGTCCATCGTGCGATCCAGAGGATACTGATAACCCTGCGCAGCCGGTTGAATCGGATACTTCGCAGCCAGCGCTTCGTTCACGTCCATCCCCAGACCCGGCTTGCCATTACTGTAGAGCGACCCATTCCGAATCTCGGCAGCCCCCGTCACTACTTCCTTCGCCACATCAGGGAAATTGTTCTCTTCCTGAATCCCAAATGCAGGGTGAGATATGTCGACATGGTAGGCGGCAAGTTGATTGACTGGATCATTCTCCCCACCTTCCTGAAATGCCGTACGAACCCCATAAGGCTCGCAAAACGTAGCAAGCTTCTTGGCCGGGGTAATGCCTCCAATGGCGGACACACGGCACCTCACAAAGTCGATAAGCCGGTCCTGTACTAGCGGCAAGAACTCAAACGGATGGGTGAAGAGTTCGCCCACAGCCTGCGGGGTCGTTGCAATCTGGCGAATCTGCTTGTACCACCCCAGTTGCTCAGGCGAAAGCACGTCCTCGACAAAGAACATCTGATAAGGCTGCATCCGCCGCGAGAACTCCACAGCATTGATCCCGCTCAAGTGGCTATGTACGTCATGGCAGAGCTTGGGCGTGAAGCCCACCTTCGAGCGGACATATTCGAAAAGCGGAGGAATCGTCTCCACATAAACATCCTCGTCGAAGGCCTTGCCACCTTTGCCATCCGCGATGAAACCGCCACCACCGTAAGCACCCATCTGTACCCGGATGTGCCGAAATCCCTTGGCCTGCGATTTCTGGACGTTTTCAACGATCACCTCCCGGGAAGCTCCGCTGATGTGGTCGTAGCAAGGCACCGCGTCTCGCACCTTCCCGCCAAGCAACTCGTAGACCGGCATCCCGGCACGCTTGCCTTTGATATCCCACAGAGCCATATCCATGCCACTCAATACGTTATTGTTAACCGGACCATTGCGCCAGTAAGTACGCAAGTGCCCACTCTGCCACAGGTCCTCGATCTGCTCGGGATTCTTTCCAATCAGCCACGGAGCAAGGTGCTTCTCAATAGCGGCGATCACAGCATGGGGCTGGAAGTGATTGCTGGCAGAGCCGATTCCGTAAAGGCCAGGTTCGCTGGTGATGATCTTGATAAAGATCCAGCGGTAGTTCCGCCCCGCGCTTGTGGCAATCACTTTGACATCTTTGATGGTCAGCGGCGGAAGGCCCTTCGCCGATTGTGTCAATAGCGGAGTGGCCCAAAGTGATTTCAATAGCTCGCGGCGTCGCATGGCCTATATCTCTATCACAAATCAGGCCAATTACTTCTGCAGTTTCAGAATCTCACTTAGCGCCAGGATCCTCTCCCGGTCCGCAACACTCTGAACGGCGGGACCCATCTTCTGAAGCTCAGCCGCCAGACTCTTAAACTTTCCCGTCTGCCCACTCTGGGTCGATGTCCCAATCGCGTCAGTCAGCGCCGTCAGCATCTTCGGCTGCAGAGACTTCCCGCGAGCCAATTGATCCACATACGCACGCGCCACAATAAGATTGGAAGGCCACTCCACCTTAGGCTGGTTCTGCACATTCAGATAATCGAAATGCACCTGGTTTGCTGCGTCAATCTCGTTCTGCGTCAGAAATTTGCTCGGCACCAGGCGAAAGACATCAAGGCCCCGCGCGATTTCCGCTCCATAAATGTAGCCGTTGTACCAGTAAGTCGACCACTGCCCGCCCATCGCTCGCTTGGTACCATCCACCGGGCCGCGGTCAAAATAGGCAATCTCAAACGGATGAGCCGCATCGGTGAAATCCACAACCGAGATCCCGCCCTGATACCAGGCCTGCACCAAAATATCGCGACCAGGCACCGGGACAATCGAGCCGTTGTGCGCCACACAGTTTTCAAACTCGGTTTGCGCCGCAGGCATCTTGTAATAGGACGCCAGCGTCAACTTGCGATTGGCAAGAGTGAAAATCGCATCTGCCCCCCAGCTCATCGGGTCGGTCGCACGGCAACGCGGCTGTGCGCCGCCACCCCATTCATCGGTAAACAGCACCTTGGTTCCGGCATTGTTGAAATTGGCCGAGTGCCAATAGGCATAGTTCGGATCACTCACCGCCGCAATCCGCAATGGATTCACCGGATTGGAAATATCCAGCAGAATTCCATTTCCCGAACACGCTCCCGCAGCCAGTCCTGCCGAAGCAAAGATGGTGATGTCGTGACACTGGTTGGTTTCTGACATTTTCTGTGTGCCCTCACCGCTATTGCCCCCTTTGTTCAATCCATCAAGCGCACCTGTCTGTTGATCGGTGAAGATGCGCGGGCTCGAAACAATCTTTGCCTGTTCAGGATGGGCAAGAGGCACTTTAACAATGTCAATCCGGAAGAGCGCGGTTTCGGGGTTCTTGTCGGGCTGGCCAGCCGAGCAGCCCGCAAGCTCTTCGCCCTGTCGCACCTGGCTGGTTCCCGAGATATAGACATAGATATTTTCTTTATCTTTGGGGTCTACCAGCAGCGAGTGCGTATGCGATCCGCGGCAGCTCTGCACAGCGGCAACTTGCTTCGGCTTTGTAATGTCTGAGATATCAAAAATGCGAACCCCACGAAACCGCTCTGGGCTGGGAGGTGGCAACGGTCGTTGTCGCTGCGGAGCCGTGGCTCCAGAGGCAGCAACTTCCGGTGCCGGTGCGGGCGGCGGAGGAGTGTAGCCGGGAGGCAGCGGTATCCCCTGCGTCCCGCAGTCCAAACGGCCATTCATGGCTTCCGCCGACATAAACAGAAGATTGCCGTAGATCGAAACGTCGCCCTGCCCGCCAGGGCACATCAGCGAGGTGATCAGTTTCGCCTGCCTCGGGTTGTCGATATCGTAAAAGTTGATTCCGTTATAGTTACCGACGAAGACTTTGTTGCCGCTAAAGGCGAGATCGGAATTGGTAGACCCATAAGCATTTGGCGCAGCTTGCGGCGTCTTCGGTGCCGGATCCGGGCTCTCCTGCGGAGTCGGCTGCGGTGCCGGCGTCACAACGACGTCACCAGGCGCAAAGCCCGGAGGCTTGGGCAGAGAGCCCAGCCGCTCCATCCCCAATGCCGCTTCCCCGGCGTCGTAAAGGCCAGCCTTCAAGCCAATCCGTGGGTCGCTGCTACTGGAACGTGGATTTGTACTAACGCCCGTATCGATCACTTTCGGTGGCGGCGGAGGTGGGGCTGGCGATTTCTTTGGCGCAGGGTCCTGGGCAAAAGTGGCCACCAGACAAACGGTCAACGGCATCAGCTTCGGGCTAAATTTCATTTGGAATCCTTAGAGATAGTTCGCGGCAGTGTTTTCTGGGGTGCAGCCTTCACAAGCATGCTCCGCATGATTTTGATTTCGGCGCTCTGCGTGTTATCGATATCGGTCACAAAATCAAAAAGCAGACCATCCTGTTCGGCCCCGCCTGCAGCCAATAAATCGTCCACCATATCGAGTGCGCCAGTGTGATGTTGAATCATACCGGTCAGAAAGAGCCGGTCAAAAGCCCTCCCGCTCGATTTGGCCAGCACCTTCATCTGGTTCGGCGACAGCATCCCGGGCATCACCGGAACATCGCCAGAAGCCATCTTCGACGTATCCATACCGGGTGTATGGTGATGCATATGGGCATGCCCGGCCACGATCGGCTGATTGTGCTCCCGCAGCCACTGCTTCATCGATTCAATCTCATCGGCCTGAGAGACACTGATGCGCTTGCCAAAACCCTGTAGCACCTTGCTCGATCCGCGTTTCAGCAGCAGGTCCACCATCTCCACGGCCTGCGAGTGATGAACAATCATGGCCTGCATAAATTCAATATCAGCCTGGGTCGGCGGACGAACGGCAATCCTGGCTTCAGCGTGAGAAAGAATCTTTCCAGGCTGACCCGGCGCACCAGGTTGTACGATCTGGGGCGGCGGAGTATCCTTCTGCGGAAATGGCACTCCGGAGGCGATCACGCTGCAAAGGGCAAAACTGACAAGCCGCATGCAATAAGACATTGAACAATATAGGCTTGAAAATCCGCGAATGTCAAACCCGAACGTTGAGGGCGATTGACGGAATGAGCTGGAAGGAGTTAGAACTGCAGCGCAGCCAACGCAGCAGGCAATACATTGATCGCAACATCGCGATTCAGCTTGCTATCCCGAGCCCGACAAACCTCGCCCATACCCCCCGCACCATCTGCCGAGAAGCTTTCGTAAGATTCGAGTTTGTCGCCGGATGAAAGAGCCATAGGCGCGATTCAACTTAGTCTACTCGATGGGAAGCTACTGGAATACCGGAATCGGATACTCTGAGTTCTTCCCAGAACTAAGTGGACATTCCGAGCTTAGAGCTGCAGTACATCGAATTGCGCTGAGATTTCCTACAGGTGAAACCAGCGCAGTGTCGGCGCGAAACGGGCAAAGTCTGTGTCAGCGCTAACCCAAACACAGCCACTCTCGATAGCCAGGGCTGCATGAGCCGCGTCAGCAACCAGGTTCCCTCGCACACCTGGATCTTGGCAGAGTTGCCGGAAGAGAGCCCAATGCCGAGGCCCCGGGCGGATCAAAACACAATTTGGCTGGGCTAGCAGCGCGTCTATAAACCGGAAGGCATCCGTCGTAGCAGATGGTGGATCGAAAACTTTGGGGTTCGTTACTACCCTAACGAAGCCCTGAAGCACCAGTTCAGAGAGCGCAAACGGCTCTGGGCCTGTGCACAACTCGGTAAGCCACTTCGCATAGCGACCATGTTGGACGCACTCTTCCCTGTGAGCATAGACCAAAACATTGACATCGGGCATTCGCATGAAGGCTACCGGTCTCGTTGATATTCGTATTCGTCGTCTGAAGTGATGAGTTCCGAAATTCGATCGAGATTGCGGTTCGGGTCAACCAGCCTGCCCTTGACGGTGTGCAACTGGAAAGGGACGCTTTGCGCTTCGGCTGAGTGCGAAAGAAGTAGCCGCAAAGCATCTTCTATAACGCTACTTACGCTCGTTCCCCGCTGCTCGGCATATTGTTTCGCGTTTTCGAGCAGAGGGTCTGATATTGCCACTGTGGTCCGCATATCTCATTCTAGCATTGGCATGCCGCTAGCATCACAACATGATGCAATACGCATCAATTTCAATATCAGCGAGAAACACCAATCAACAACTACGCGGCCAGAAGCCAGAATTTGCGAAAATGACAATCGGGACGCGTCTCTCTGCTCCGCGCTTCTGCCCCACCGTCCTGTTAAGCCACGATCTTTGACATCCTGCACGTCAATTCAAAAACACCAAAGCCTGGGGTGCGTCCAGATCCGGGTGTCCAGCGAACGCCCGCTGCCGAATCTTCATACAATGAATCACCATATACAGATTCGGCCAGCGTATGGATTTCTAAGGAGAAGAAGCAATCCACGCCCTGGCTGACTCCAGATCGGGCAGTTGATGCAAAATACCTGTAAGCCGCGTAGCACTCACTACGCGGCTTACACGTTCTGAAGGGTTGAGCAAACACAAACGGTCCGCAGAAGTGTACAGAACTACTAGTTCACCCAGGCCAGAGCTATCCACTTCCTCTATCGCAGACAGATCGACAATCAGTCGGGCCGGTTTATGCGCCGAAAGCACTGCATGAATCTCTTTGGTGAACTTCGTCAGCTGCGGACCCAGCGTCAGAGTCCCAGCCATTCGCACCACAACTGGATTCGTCGCACCATCGATTTCAAAAGTCAGTGACATGGATTCTCTATTTCTTGATGGCTTCCCGCAAACCCAGGTTCCGTACCAGCCGCAGCAGATAATTCGGGTGTAATCCTAGGATCTTGGCTGCACCCTTATAATCGCCTTTGGATTGCTCGTAAGCTCGCAAAATGCTATCACGTTTGGCATCGGCAACTGAGTCTTGAAAGACCCCCACCGGCGCAGTACCCGCCAACGGCCAAAGATGCTCCGGCAAATCCGTTGGCAGAATAAGCGGGCCTTCGGCCAGCACCACCGCATGTTCGATTGCATTCTCAAGCTCACGCACATTGCCCGGCCAGTCGTAGGCCTCAAGACACCGCAGAGTCTCAAGCGACAAGGACAAATTCTGACGCTTGCTTTGTGCCGAAAAGACGCCCATGAAATGTTGCGCCAGCAAGCCAATGTCAGAAACACGCTCACGAAGTGGCGGAGTGCGCAAGGAAACCACATTCAGCCGGTGGTACAGATCCTGACGAAACTTCCCTACCCTGGCCTCTTCAGCCAGATCTCGATTTGTAGCCGCCACCACTCTGATGTCAACTTTGACGGACCGCGTCGAGCCGACCCTCTCAAACTCGCGCTCCTGCAATACGCGAAGCAATTTGGCCTGCAGCGGTACGGCAAGCTCTCCGATTTCGTCCAGAAAGAGCGTTCCCCCGTCAGCAGCCTCCAGTTTGCCCCTCTTGGCCGATACAGCCCCGGTAAACGCACCCTTTTCATGGCCAAAGAGTTCGCTCTCCAGCAAATCTCCGGCAATAGCCGCGCAGTTAATCGCAGCAAAGGGAGCAGTTGATCTTGGGCTTGCCGCATGAAGAAGTTTTGCAACCAGTTCCTTGCCTGTTCCGCTCTCACCCAAAATCAGAACAGTCGTATCGCGAGGAGCCAACCTTTCGATCCTGTCGAGAAGCTTCAATATCGCTGGGCTCTGACCAAGGATCCCGCCACTGTTGCGCTGCAACAGCTTCCGCTCCAGCTCAACATATTCTCGACGTAACTCCTCAACTTCGCGAACACTTTCGATCGCAACGGAGGCCAGACTCGAAACGGCCGTGAGTGTGGCTAGAGCATCTGCCGTGCTGCCTTCGAGAGCAATCACGCCGCACAGTGCACCATTGACATAAATCGGCACAGCAGCCTGATCCTCGCCTGCAAAGGGGCCATTGCTTGTGATGTGATTCCAGACTTCTTTCTGGCCGCCCTGAGCCAGAAACTCCACCTCCAGTTCAGTCTCTGACCGGCCGAGCACAAGCACACCTCGCTGCAAGGGAAGAAAATCGTTCAACAACTTCAAAAGTTGGCGAGAGACATCCTTACGCCGTGAAGGGCTACTCGCGCCAGCCAATGCCCGAAATAGAAACACCAGCACCGAGGCGTTTAATAACAGTGTGGAAGCGTTAGAGGTCATTATCTATTTGGATAACGCAATTATCCACTATGTGCTATTTCTTGCGCTGAATCAAGTCTAACTTCAATAAAATCAATACATTTCCCATTGGCAGAGCGATTGCCTGAATAGTCGCATGTCATTAACCATTCAACACCGCCGCAAGGACGGCATCGAAATTCTAGACCTGGCGGGGCAGTTGACCCTGGGTGACGGCACTGGTGCCTTGAGATCGGCAATCCAGAAGGCAACTGCCAACGGAGCGGACCTTATCGTGAACCTCTCCGGAGTAGCCTATCTAGACAGCGCAGGGCTGGGAGAACTCGTCGGCAGCTATGCCAGCGTGACCTCCAAAGGAAAACGGATGAAGCTGTTAAACCCTCAGAAGCGAGTCGATACTCTGCTGCAGATCACCAAGCTCTACTCAACCTTCGAGTGCTTCACAAATGAACAGGAAGCCCTGGAGAGTTTTTCTTAGATGCCAACCTTAGAAATGCGAGATAATCCCACAATGCATTTGATGCAAGGCAACGACGAAACTATCGACCTGCAGCAGAAGCTTTTTCGCGTTCAGAGTCTGCTTGAGGCATCCCGCCGCGTCCATGCAACCATCCGCCTGGACGAGGTGCTCGAAGCAGTTCTCGAGATCGCTTCGAAAGAGCTCGAAGCCGAAGGCGCCTTCTTCTTTGGCACCGGCCCGGGATTTGAAGAACGCACACTGGTCTATGGCGAGGTACCAGATGACTGGACACGCTGGAGCGAACGGGTTGAGATTCCCGGCTATTCCAGCGCCAGGCTCACTGGCGAACGCGGTGAAGCTTTGGCTCATTTGGTGATCTACCGCCCTCACGCTCTTTCGCTTGAAGAAGAAGATTTCCTTGAAGGCCTGGCATTGCAGTCCGCCCTGGCCATAGGCAACGCCCAACACCACGAGAAGTCCCTCGAATGGGAGCGCGTCCAGCTCGATCTCGACGCAGCCCGCCAGATCCAGCGTAGTCTGCTTCCTCAGGAGATTCCAGATGTGCAGGGCTACAAGCTGCAGATGCGCTCGACGACTTGTTATGAAGTGGGCGGCGACTATGTCGATGTCATGCCTTTGCCGGATGGTCGTCTGATGATGGTGCTGGCCGACGTTGCCGGCAAAGGTCTCGCCTCGGCAATGATCAGCATGACCTTCCGCTCCAGCTTCCGTGCCATTGCCGGCGCTGGCCTGCCGATGGAAGAAGTGGCGCAACGCCTGAACCAGTTGCACTGGCAGGAAGGTGTTGAGGCACGGCGCAGATATGTAACTGCAATTCTGCTGTGTCTCGACCCGCACACACACAAACTCGAAGCAGTGAACGCCGGACACAATCCGGCCTTCCTGGTAGGCCTTACAAAGCAGCCAATCCTGATTGGTGCCAGTGGCCCCCCTCTTGGGATGCTGCCCGGGCGCACTTACGAAACCGAAAGCTGGACATTCAACCCGGGGGCGCAATTGCTCCTGTACACGGACGGATTGACGGAAGTCTTTCAGGGCGATGAAGAGTTTGGTGAAGAGCGCTTGTTAGGCCTGATTGGGCCCACACCACAAGAAGCATTTCTAGACCATGCATGGCGGAGTCTGGCGCAGTTTGCCGGCAACGCAAAACAGACCGATGACATGACGGCGCTCTATTTATACCGCGCCCAGCAAGGAGGGCATCAATGATCGAAAGTCCGATCATCACGGAGTTGCGGCTGCCAACACGGCTCGGCTTCGAAAAGGTAGCAATGAACACGGCCGCCAGCGTCGCCCAGATCATGGGCTTCTCGCCAGACCGTGTCGACGATCTCAAGACCGCCGTGGCTGAAGCCTGTATCAACGCGATCGAGCACGGCAATGAGATGAACGAGCTGCTTGGCGTGGTAGTCACCTTGTCGATGGACGACAAGTCGCTTGAGGTAAAGATTCGAGACGAAGGCAAGGGCGTTCCGAGCGACGCCCACATTCCGGATATCGACCGTAAGATGGCCGGAGAAGAAACCCCGCGCGGGATGGGGATGTTCCTCATTCAGGCGCTGGTGGACGAAGTGGAATACGGACAAGAAACAGCCGGCGGCTATGCCCGTCTGGTGATTCATTTAGATGCGAGGGATGAGGAATAAGTTATGGTTACAGCTACAAAGACAAAAGTAGATCAAAGCGGCGATCTCGCCGTGATGCGGTTTGAAGGCGATATCACCAGCACTTCAGAAGAAGCGGTGCTTGGCTACTACAAGAAGTTGAGCGGCGACACAAAGAAGATCCTGCTCGATTTCTCAAAGGTGCCTTACCTGAATTCGAGCGGTATCGCTCTGGTCATCCAGTTACTGATGGCAGCCAGCAAAGTGCCGCAGAAGGTAGTGTGTTTTGGCTTGAGCGCTCACTTTGTGAAGGTCTTCAC
>JALHNH010000002.1 GCA_022843625.1 Bryobacter sp.
GATCCACAGATTTCCTCTCATTCCAGGGCATAGGCCCAGTCTGGAGGCTCAACTCAACTCCCAAAAAGTGTAAAGCATCTTGCCGGTCTAAACTGTAAAGGATCTACCCGGTCCGGACCCACATAGGGCCCAAGGTGGTCGCCGGGTGAAAGGTTCATCGCTCCGATTAGCTTAGCTGAATTTGGCGGATGTAGGCGAGAACCAACTACTTGCCGAATGAGTTTCCTCATCGTCCCGGCATCAGGTCATAGCGAGCCGGGCAGGCTGAACAGATCGCTGTGTTCGAACTGTGGGGCAGGGAAGCCGTCTGGTCTTTTCATGCCTATGCGGTTATGCCAGTAGACGGGCAAGCCAATTTGGGCGCAGCCGATGAGATCGAAGGGGGAGCCGGCGACGAAGAGGGTTTCGCCGGTTGTGACTCCGAGTTGATCGAGGGCGGCCTGGTAGGTTCTTGGGTCTGGTTTGTAGAAGCCGACTTGTTCGGCGGTGATGACTGCGTCGAATTGGCCTGCGATTGCGGCTGCCTGGCGGCCCAGAGTCTGCGAGCAGTTGGTAACTACGCCCAACTTGACGCGGCCTTGCAGTTGGTTCAAGACGATTGTGACTTCTGGCCAGGCCTCGAGTTCTCCCCAACGCGCTATTAGCTCGGTGCCCCATTGGGCGGGCAGATCGATGCGGGTGGCTGCCTCGATGACGAGGTCTTCGTAGGGGCGGTAGGGGCCGACGCCGTAGGTTAGCTCGAGATAGGAGCTTCGCCACTTGCGGCCGAGTTCTTCTGAGCCTGCGATCTGATCCCACAGCGACCAGGAGTCGATGAGTGCGCTGAGCAGGTCGAAGACTACGGCTCGCACGGATTAAGCTTCGTCGTCGTGTTGGGCGGCGAGTTTGGTGATGACGCTGAGGTCTTCGAGCGTTGTGACGTCGCCGGCAACGGTGTTGTTGGTGACGAGTTCACGCAGGAGGCGGCGCATGATTTTGCCGCTGCGGGTTTTGGGCAGGGCGTCGCTGAAGCGGATTTCTTCGGGTCTGGCGAAGGCACCGATTTCGTGGCCGACCCACTGGCGGAGTTCTTTGCCGAGGACTTCGTGGTCGTAGTCGCCCTTCTTCAAGGTGACGAAGCAGCAGACGGACTGGCCGGTGATTTCGTGGGGCTTGCCGACTACGGCGGCTTCGGCTACGGCCGGGTGACGGACGAGCGCGCTTTCGACTTCCATCGTGCTGAGGCGGTGGCCACTGACGTTGAGCACGTCGTCAACGCGGCCGAGAATCCAGAAGTAACCGTCTTCATCGCGACGGGCTGCGTCGCCGGTGAAGTAGTTGCCGGGCATGCGGCTCCAGTATTGGTCCTTGAAGCGTTCGGGGTCGCCCCAGATAGTGCGGACCATGCTGGGCCAGGGGCGGCGGACGATCAGGAAGCCTTCCTGATTGGGGCCGACGGGGTTGCCGTCGAAATCTACTACGTCGGCGATGATGCCGGGCATGGGCAGGGTGCCGCTGCCGGGCTTGAGCGGGACAGCGCCGGGCATGGGGGCGATGAGGATGGTACCGGTTTCTGTCTGCCACCAGGTGTCGACGATCGGGCAGCGGCCCTTGCCGATGACGTTGTAATACCATTCCCAGGCGGCTGGATTGATGGGCTCTCCGACGCTGCCTAGCAAGCGCAGGCTGGAGAGGTCGCAGGATTCCGGGAAGTGGTTGCCCTGACGGATGAGGGCGCGGATGGCGGTGGGTGAGGTGTAGAAGACGGTGGCCTTGAAGTGTTCGACGATCTTCCACCAGCGGTCGAAGTTCGGAGTGTCGGGTGCGCCTTCGTAGATGATCTGTGTAGCGCCGCGCGACATGGGGCCGTAGACGATGTAGCTGTGGCCGGTGACCCAGCCGATGTCGGCGGTGCACCAGTAGATGTCATTGGCCTTGAGGTCGAAGACCCACTCCATGGTCATTGCAGCCTGGAGCATGTAGCCGGCAGTGGTGTGGAGGATGCCTTTGGGCTTGCCGGTGGTGCCGGAGGTGTAGAGGACAAAGAGGGGGTGTTCGCTGTCGAGGGCGACGGCCGGGCAATGCTCGCTCTGGCCTGCTTCTACAGCGTGCCACCAATGATCGCGACCGTGCACCATGGTGACTTCACCTTTGGTGCGGGCGCAGACAACTACGCTTTCGACGGTGGGGCAATCGGGGAGAGCTTCGTCGACGGCAGGCTTGAGTTTGATTTCTTTACCGCGACGCCAGCCGCCGTCGGCGGTGATGACGAGCTTTGCGCCGAGATCCTGGATGCGGGCCTTGAGGGCTTCACTCGAGAAGCCACCGAAGACGACGCTGTGGGTGACGCCGAGGCGGGCGCAGGCGAGCATGGCGACTACGGCTTCGGGGATCATCGGCATGTAGACGATGGCGCGGTCGCCGGTCTGGACGCCGAGCTTGAGCAGGCCGTTGGCAAAGCGGGAGACGTCGGCGAGGAGTTCTGCGTAGGTGACTTTGCGGGTGTCGCCGGGCTCACCCTGGAAGAGGAGAGCGACTTTGTCGCCGTGGCCGGCTTCTACGTGGCGATCGATGCAGTTGTAGCAGGCGTTGGTTTTACCGCCGACGAACCATTTGGCGAAGGGTGGTTCCCATTCGAAAACGTGGGAGAAGGGCTCCATCCAGTGCAGCTTTTCTTTGGCCAGATCGCCCCAGAATTCTTCGGGCTTTTCTGCGGCTTTCTGGTAGAGGGCTTTGTAGGCGTCCATGCCCGAAACATTGGCCTGGGCGACAAATTCTGCTGAGGGTGGATAAACGTTCTCTTGACTCATGACGAAGAGCCAATTCTATCAACCCTTGTGCGGTATGGCTTAAATCCCTTTGAAGGCTGCTTCGAGATCTACTCGGAGATCAGGCCAGATGGGGGCTCCGGTGAGTTCTTCGCCTACTTCGACAATCCAGGGAATGCGGTCTGAGACGAGGACCATGACGTTTCTCGATTCCGGGTCTACGATCCAGACGAGTTTGGTGCCGTTTGCGAAGTATTCTTCGGCTTTCTTGAGGATGGCCTTGGTGCGGTCTTCGGGGGAGCGGATCTCGACCACGAGTAAAGGGCCGCCAATGTGGTACTTTTTATCGTCGAACTGATCTTCTTCTGCAATGCCAACATCGGGGACTCTGAAGATGATTTCCCGCCCTACGGTGAGGCGGCTGTGGAGTTCGGTACCTACGTAAAGGCCATGTTTTTCGGCGAATATTTCCAGTTGGGAAAAAAATCGGCCCTGAAGCCGATTGTGGTCTTTGTTCCCCATGGGCTTGTCAATCACCTCGCCGCCAGCGTACTCGGAATGTGCGTAGTCGGGGTTGGTTAGGTACTCCTGCTCGCTGATCGCAATTCCCGTCTTCATGCCCTCACTCTAGCACCGCGCCGCGATAAACTAAACACGCATGCCACTAAGCCCAGACCAACAACGCGCCCTGGTTGCGCGACTTTCCGCCGCTTGCGGAGGCTCTTATACTCCCGATCAACGCCGCAAGCATTTTATTACCGGCCCGCAGTGGGCTGCCTCCTACGAGGGCCACGCGATTTTTCATGCTCCTACCCGCAAGCCTGTTCACTTTGAAACGGTGATCGAGCAGTATGCGCGGATCGGGATCAACTACTGGTGTACCCATGACACCGATGTGCTGCCTTATGATGCTCTTGGCAACGACAAGCAACACGAGATTGTGGGCCAGATTGGGGCGTCGCTCAAGAAGAACGGCATCAACTGTTCGATGGTGACGACCGAGACTTTTCACCATGCGGTGTTTGCTGGCGGGCCTGCTGGAGAGCAGCTTGAGGTTCGCGATTATGCCAAGTGGCGGCTTCGCAACACGATCGGGATTGGCCATGAGCTGGGGGCTTCTTATGTTGTGTACTGGCCCGGTTCTCTGGGGTATCAGTTTCAGGGGATCGTAGATGAAGTGCAGACGCTGAAGTGGTTTGCCGAGGGCATGAATGCGGCTTGTGAGGCCGATATCGAGATTGCCAAGGCCAAGGGGCGGCCGACGATGCAGCATTGCATGGAGGCCAAGCCGTTTGAGCCACAGGCCGAGATTCTGCTGCCGACCTCAGATGCGATGCTGGCGTGGATCTTTTCGGGTCAATTGAAGTATCCGGATATGGTGGGGTTGAATCCTGAGTATCTGCATGAGTTGATGTGGGGCGGGGCCGTGCGTGCGTCGTTGGCTCGTGCGCTGCTGTGCGGGAAGCTCTTTCACTTCGACATCAATGATGGATATCGGCTGAAGCATGACGTCGATATCGCGGTGGGGCTGGTGAACCCGTTTGACTGGCTCAATGTGCTGGTGCTGCTGCGTACCTATGACTATAAGGGACCGTTTAACCTCGACTTCAAGCCGCCTCGTACGACATCGAATGAAGGGGTATTTGATATCAGCTTCCCGACTGCGGTGGATCGCTTTATTACGCTGTGGGAGATGGCCGGGGAAGTGATGACTGACCCGATTCTGAGTGAGGCTTCGAAGGCGCTGAAGGAAGGATCGGGGATGGCCCCCGGGCAGGATGCTACCGCTATCTTTGAAGCCAATAAGGAGCTGTGGAGCTTGCATGAGTTGATGGCTCACCGGCTGTTTCAGATTTTGGTGGGGGCTCATAAGGGTCGGGTATACTCGGTTTGATATTGGCTATTCGCGAATTGCGAATGGTACGATTCAAGCATGGTTATTAAACCGCAGGATCTTGTTGTTTGTACTCTGTTTGCGGCTTACCCGGATGGAGCTTGGCCTTATGCCAAATTGGCAGCCAAGCTCCATATTTCGGTTTCGGAGGCGCATGCGGCGGTGCAACGGTCGATTGCTGCGGGTTTTTTGTATCGCTCGGATGGAAAGCTTCGGCTGAATCCGATTCATTACTCTCGTTTTGTCGAGTTTGGCTTGCCTTGTGTCTGGCCAGTTCAGGTTGGTGCTTTGCGTCAGGGTTTGCCGGCGGGTTATTCGGCTCCGGCTTTGCAGAAGATTTTTGCGCCTTCGGACCGGCCTGAGAATAATCTGGTTTGGCCAATGGAAGACGGTGAGGGGTACGCTTCGTCGATTGAGCCTATTCATGCTTCGATACCCAGGATTTGCTTTGAGGATCCGGTGCTTTATGGGTGGTTTGCGTGGATGGAGGTTTTCCGGTTGCGGCGGCCTTGGCTGGTTCATGAAGGGCGGCGATGGATGGAAGCGGCGCTTGATATTGAGCAGGCGGCGTGAGCAAGGATCTTTCTTTTCTAACAAGCTCCATTCTTCATCTGCAGCCTTTGCTCGATGAGGTGCTTTTTATTGGGGGTGCCGTTGTTCCGCTTTACATTACCGATCCGGCGCTACATTATGTGCGGCCTACGCTGGACACCGATATTCTGACTGCTGCTACCAGCTATAACGGCTACCAGGCGACGGTGAACAAGTTGCTTGGGTTGGGATTTCGACATGATGTCGAGGGGCCGATTTGCCGCTTTCTTAAGGGTGGGCTGACGGTGAATTTGATGACTCCCGATGAGTCTGTGCTGGGCTTCTCGAACAGCTATTACCGTGAGGCTCTTGAGAATCCGCAGATCTTTGAGTTGCCGAATGGATTGGCGATTCGCATTCCGACTCCGCCGCTGATGCTGGCCACAAAAATTGCCGCATATGAGAGCCGGGGAAAATCAGATCCGGCGGTGAGCAAGGATCTGGACGACATTGTGACGCTGGTGGACGGGCGGGCGGAGTTGATTGAAGAAATTGCGGGAGTTCGCATGGAGCTGAGGCAATACATAGGCGCGGGACTGCGCGGGATTGCCACGCACAAGATTGCCCGCCATCTTTTGCCTGGGCTGTTTCTTGGGCCGGATGCGGAAGCGAGGCACGACCGGTTGCATCGGCGCATCTTGACAATTGCCAAGGCACTAGATTAGAGTTTCACCCAACGGGGTGATTTATGATTGACACGGTACCGCGTCTACGGGGGCGCGTTGCAGTGTGGACGGCACTCGTGTGTCTGTCGTGCACACTGCCCTATTTGCGGGCACTGACATTGCCTGCGATCTCAGATACCTACCTTCAGGTTTGGCTGGGGAAAAAATACCTCAGTTTCGAAACCTGGCCGGAACTGGCAGCCGATGCATTGTATCGATGCCGGGCGACTTCGATTTGGCTTACCGGGGCTACGGATGCCCTGCTAGGGTCGAGCCCGCTTGTGCTCAAGACTGAAAGCCTTCTGCTGCATATTCTGAATGTTGCGCTGATCGTGAGCCTGGGACAATTCTCGAAGATTGGATACCGGGTTTCGATTCCCGCAGGGCTGCTTTGGGGCTTTAACGAGCGTCATCATGAAGCGGTGATGTGGTACGCCTCATTGCCCGAACAACTGGTGTTCAGTTTTGTGCTGCTGACTTTGTTTGCCTGGCTCAAATGGTGGCAGCATGACAAGCCGATTTATTATGTAGCCAGTTTGGGTGCTTTTTTGCTGGCCTTGTTGAGTAAAGAATCCGGTGTAGTTGCCTGTGCTTTGCTTGGGGTTCCGCTGGTGTATGAACCGCGGAGATGGAGGCGGGCGGTTCGCGGCGCGATTCCGTTTTTTGCCATCTCTGTTTTGTATTTTGCGTTTAACATAAGTGCGCGGGATCAGCACCTGCACTGGAATGACGGCACTTTCAAATTTGGCTGGCATTTTCTTCCGGTAATGTTCAATTCCACCGCCCGGCTCTTTTCGGCTTGGGGCTTTGCCGCGCTTGCGGTTCTGATTTACTTTCGCAAACTGATTGACTGGCGGTTGCCGTGGATTGCGTTGTTGTGGATCCCGATTGCTCTGGCGCCTTATTCATTTGTGGCGTATCAGCCGCGGGTGCCCAGCCGGCATGTGTATCTGGCGAGTCTGGGAGTGGCGATACTGCTGGCGCTGGCTTGTCAGTTTCTCTTTACACGGCGCCGATTAGCGGTTGGTTTGATTCTGATCTACATGACATTCAACACGGGGTATATCTGGTTCTACAAGCATGGGCAGTTTGTGGAGCGGGCAGATGTGACGGAGAATCTGATTCGAGAGGCAAAACTGCTCACTGGTGAGAATCGAAGCAGCCAACTCAGGGTTTCTTGTTTTCCACTTGCGCCAGAGATCGCCTCGATCGCACTGGGACAGCATTTGGGGCTGGACGAAGCCGCCATTCGAGTCGAAGCTGTGAATGATTCTACATGCAGCAAACCTCGTGTTGACCTGATTCAGGATTAGCTATGATGGGTGCAAGCCAAGGGGCGCCCCGCCCAACGGAAGTTGACAGGGGCTGAGACACTCGAAACAAGAAAAGGCAGAGAGTCCCTTAGAACCTGATCCGGGTCATTCCGGCGTAGGAATCGGCATTTGCGTCTGTCCTTCGTCCTTCTCCCCGGGTCTCCAATACAGGAGAATCCGCATGTCGACAACACTCAGTACATTCAGCTACCCCAACTCAACCAAGATCCATCTTTCAGGCCTGCAGCATCCTGATCTGAAGATCGCGATGCGCGAAGTTGCCCTGGACGCTTCGGCCAAAGAAGCTCCGCTCAAGATCTATGACACCTCCGGGCCGTGGTCTGACCCGAACTACGATCCGAACCAGCCATTGCCTAAGTTGCGCCAGGCGTGGATTGATGCGCGCCAGCCGATCGACGGCGCGGTGACTCAGCTTGCGTATGCCAAGGCTGGCATCATTACTCCCGAGATGGAATACATCGCCATCCGTGAATCGCATGGCCGCCCGAATTCGATCACACCCGAGTTTGTGCGTTCTGAAGTAGCTGAGGGGCGCGCGATCATCCCGGCCAACATCCGCCATCCGGAGTCTGAGCCGATGATCATTGGCCGGAACTTCCTGACCAAGATCAACTCGAATATTGGCAACTCGATTGTGACTTCGTCGATTGATGAAGAAGTAGAGAAGCTGCTGTGGTCGATTCGCTGGGGCGCAGATACTGTAATGGATCTGTCGACCGGAGAACAGATTCATGAGACGCGCGAAGCAATCATGCGCCGCTCGCCGGTGCCGATCGGCACGGTACCGATTTATCAGGCGCTGGAGAAGGTGAATGGCAAGGCTGAGAACCTCACCTATGAGATTTATCGCCAGACGCTGGTGGAGCAGTGTGAGCAGGGTGTGGACTACTTTACGATCCATGCCGGTGTTCGTTTGAAGTACATCCAGTTGACTGCGAACCGCACTACGGGAATTGTGTCGCGTGGAGGGGCGATCATGGCCAAGTGGTGTCTGACGCACCACAAGGAGAACTTCCTCTACACGAACTTTGACGACATCTGCGAGTTGTTGCGCAAGTATGACGTGAGCTTCTCGCTGGGTGATGGATTGCGTCCTGGCTCGATTGCCGATGCCAACGATGCAGCGCAGTTTGCCGAGCTTGAGACTCTGGGTGAGTTGACGCATAAGGCCCTGGCGCGGGATTGCCAAGTGATGATTGAAGGCCCGGGACACGTGCCGATGCACAAAATCAAAGTGAACGTGGAGAAGCAGCGTGAGCTTTGCAACGATGCTCCGTTCTATACGCTGGGGCCGCTTACGACCGATATTGCTCCTGGCTATGACCACATCACTTCCGCTATTGGCGCAGCGATGATCGGTTGGTATGGGACGGCGATGCTTTGCTATGTGACGCCCAAGGAGCATCTGGGCTTGCCGAATCGCGAGGACGTGAAGGAAGGCGTGATTGCCTACAAGATTGCCGCTCACGCGGCAGACCTTGCCAAGGGGCATCCGGCGGCTCAGCTTCGTGATGATGCGTTGTCGCGGGCTCGCTATACCTTCCGCTGGGAAGACCAGTTCAATCTCTCGCTCGATCCTGAAACGGCGAAGGCTTATCATGACGAGACCTTGCCTGCGGATGGGGCTAAGAGTGCGCACTTCTGTTCGATGTGCGGGCCGAAGTTCTGTTCGATGGAGCTGACGCAGCAGTTGCCTGCGGCTCAAAAGGAAGACGAACTCGTCGTTCTTGGCTAGAGAAGTATGATGCCGCAATTCGGCAAATTGTTGGTGGTGGCCGGCCTGATGCTGGTGGCTTTGGGCCTACTGGTTTGGGCCGGCGACAAGATTCCCGGGAATCTGACCTGGCGGGGGAAGAACACTACTGTGTTTTTCCCGCTGGGTGCTTGTTTGCTGGTGAGTGTGGTGGGGTCGCTTCTGCTTTGGCTTATGCAGCGGAGATAGCGGCGAATTGATCGTCGCTGAGTTTTTCTAGCCAGACGGAATCAACACCGCCGACGATGGGTTGGACGGCAATGTGAGTCATGGGGCTATCGGCGGCAGCGCCGTGCCAGTGTTTTTCTCCAGCGCCAATGATGACGGTGTCGCCGGCAGACATCGCGAAGGCGGGCTCACCTTCTTTTTGGGCCCAGCCGCGGCCTGAAACCACGTGCAGAATTTGGCCGGCGGGGTGGGTGTGCCAGGCGGTGCGTGCGCCGGGTGTAAAGGTGACGCGTACGCCCTTAAGGTCGATCAGGCTGGTTGCGACGAGCGGTTCAATCCAGACCTCCCCTGAAAAGTAATCTGAATTGCCCCGGGTTGGCTTGAGTTCTGATGCGCGTTTGAGTTCCACCTTCGCATTATGGCCCAATCCTCATCTCGTGAGAGTATGGATTCGATGCCCACACAGAATTATGAAAATCACGCTCAGCGTGTCCCTGGATTTCTTGCCGTCGGATTTGCCCTGCTGCTTTGTTTCATCGGGGCTTGCGTCAACTTCTATCAGTCCTTTGGCGATCACCAGCGCATTTACAGCGCCTCGCTGCTAGTTGTGCTGAGTGCCAGTGTGTTTCTGGTTGCCTTCTTTTGCCGGACCTTTGCCTTGAAGGCTCAGGACCGCGGTATTCGCGCAGAAGAGAACTTGCGCCACTTTGCCATGACCGGAAAATTGCTGGACCCCCGATTGACGGTGTCCCAGATCATCGCGCTGCGCTTTGCTTCCGATGAAGAATTTCTGGCGCTGGCTGCCGAAGCGGTAGCGAAAAATCTGGACCAGAAGACCATCAAGATGCAGGTCAAGAACTGGCGAGCGGATACACATCGCGCATAAGAACAAGGAACCCGCAGCAGGCTGCGGGTTCCTTATGAACTTCCAAATTAGAGTTTTGGTTTAGCGTTCTACTACCGTAGGAGGCTTTGGGACTTCAGGGGCTTTGGGTGGCTTAGGCATTGAGGTTTGCGTGCGGCTGCTCATGATGCCTCCGCGAGTTACGGTCATGCTGCCGCGGCCGGTTTCGAGGCTAATCCTGGGACCACCATTGCTGCCACGGATTGAGCCGCCGCGATCATCCTCACGCCGGTCGAGAGGAGAGCCGAAGAGGTTATCCACTTCGCCGCGCCGGGTGATGGCTTCGAGATCGTATTTAGCATTTTCGGGAAGGTGCATCGTTACTGCGCCGCTGGAGGTCTTGGCGAGGATGGTAGAGAGCGTTGAGCTGCCTGGAGAGAGTTCGATGTCTCCGCGGTCGAGTTCAATATCGAGCGGGCTTGAGAAGCCGGTGATGCGAACGTCCTTTGAGCGGCTGCGCAACTTCATGGGCCCGAGGATGTCTTCTACTTCAAGGTCACCGTCGGAGAGGTGGGCGCGGCCTTTGAGGCCCTCGATGGTGAGGTTGGTTCTTTCGCTGACGAAGCGCAGGCCTTTGTCGATTCTGCGGAAGTCGATGTTGCCGGAGAACTGTCCTTCAACAACAGCCTGGCCTGCAATCTCGTCGAGTTCGATATCGTCTGCGCGTGAGCCCTTGATATCGACGTTACCCTTGACGCGAGTGAGTCGAACGACATCACTGCGGCGCAAGTCGATACGAACGTTACCACCGATATCCTGGCCACGAACGCCAGCGTTTTCGGAGCGCACTTCAAAATTTCCGGTGATTTGAGTCACATCGAAGTCGCCATAGGTGCCGCGACATTCGACAGAGGCACCTTTAGGGATGTGGACTTCCAGATCGGCGTCGACCCGGTTGTCGGTTGCAGCGCTTTCCTGATTGGTGCGGATGACGACCTGATCGCCCTGGACGACAACTTCGAGCTTCATACGCTCATTGATCCGGTCTGCTTCGCTCTTGTCGAGGCCCATGACAGATTTGTGTCCACTGACGCTGATTTCATCTTTGTCCGAGCCCACGAGACGGACATTGCCACGGCGGTTTTCTACGATGATCCGCGGGTTTTTGGTGCAGGCCACATTGGCGCTGACGGGATACTCGAAAGTTTCGCCGAAGATTTGCAGGCCACGCAGATTGACCCGGCCGGTGCGGATTCGATCTCTTGCGTCGAAGGCAAACCACATGCCGCTGGCAACGACGGAGATGAAGATGATCAAGCCCCATTCGCCACCACTGACCCCGCGTTTCGGGAGAGGCTGATTGCGTGCGGCCAGAAAGGCAATTTCAGCCAATCGAACCACACCCCACAGAATCAACAGGTAAGGCCAGTAGTCGATCAATAAGCGCCAGGGCGAAAGGTCAGGCCGAAGGTTGTTGGCGAGGAAGAGGATACCGACACCAATCAAAACAATTGGGCCGACGAATGAATTTCTCATTGCTGTCCTCCTTTCATGTACTCAGCCAGTTTTAAAAGCCCAAACATGATGATGAGAATGGGCCAGGTACGACTGAAGCGCAATCCACCGGCATGATCGATTGCGATGAGGGAACCGAGTGTAATCAGGATTACCGGGCCACGAATGGCGGAGAGAAGTCCAATGCTAGTCGGCATTACGTGGGCCCTCCTTGACTGCTTCTACTGCCTGAAGGCGCTGCATCAGGAGGATGACCCCGGCGGCAATCATCAGGACGGGCCAGAAGCGAAGGATCTCATCGATGCGCAGGAGACCCAGATTGTCGAGCAGGAACATGAAGCCAAAACCGATCAGAAGAAATGGGCCGATTGGAAGCTTTTTCATGCTTGTAGGCAGATTTACCAATCCACTAAATTCGTCCACCGACTCACCGCGTTGCCGCTTCTGAGCCGTGTGGTAAGCCTCAAAAGGCATATAGAAATACCAGCCAGCTATGAGAAATCCAATGAGTGGAGCACCTGCGCCAGCCCGATCGACAATAGAGATCAACATCGCAAAAACGATAATGTGAAAGATCCCCTTAGCGTATTGCTGATTGTAAATAGCACCGACGCCGGGAATCAGCCCGAGGACGAAGGCCCAACCAGGGGAGACGTCGGCATTGTTCTTTGGGACGCTCACCATGGGTTCCGCGTAAGGAGAAGCGGGTTCCGGCTTCAACTTCGTCTGTTCGGCGTAGTCTTTCGAGTAAAGGACGCCACTCACGTAGACTGCGTCGGCTGCGGTTAAAGCTTTCCCGGTTGCACGGCAGTAGCCGACAACAGGGGCGCTCGGGATTTGCGGTTGAGGTGTCTGATTTTCAGTATTCTCGGTGGGGTTCATTTTGACTCTCCACTCTTCTTAGTGTTGGATTTTGCTGCTCCGGCCTGCTCCTCCGGTTCGCCCTTGATGTCATCAATGGCGGTCTGGACTTCGTAGACCAGCCGAAGGTTATCGTAGTACTTCACGAACTTGTCCCAGGTGCGGTGGGCGGAATCGTCAACGCTGCGCCACACTTTGACTGGGTCGAGGTCACTCGGTTTGATCTGTCGCACAGGGGCGACAAATTTGCCAAGCATCGAAAAACTCAAAATTGTCATCGCCATTCCCATGGCGAATCTGGGCTGGATCAGCGGTGCGAGCCAGCGTTTCATCCAATCCTGTTTGGCCATAGCCTCAAGCAGCGGTGCCTGTTTGGGGGTATGGAAAAGAATACGGGTAACCAGTTCTTTGGGAGCCTCAACCAACGCCGCCCGCTCCATGAAGTTCACCGCTCCGGTTACATCGGCTACCAGTTCCTGGCAGGCCGCGCACTGCGCCGTGTGTGCTTCAAACGCGACTTTGTTTTCGGCACTCAGCGTGCCGTCTACGTAGTCACAAAGCAATTCGTCGATCTGGAGGCAGTGTAGTTCGTTCATTTAGATCGTCACCTTCTGCCGCTTCAAAATCCGCGCAAGTTCTGCACGGCCCCGGTTTAACCGGCTTTTTACTGTTCCTTCGGGGACGCTCAGGGTGATGGCGATCTCCCGATATTCCATTTCCTGCAAGTCGCGCAAGATTACGGCTTCGCGTAATTCCGGGGAGAGCTTTTGAAGCGCTCCCTGAAGGAGTTCGCTGGCTTCACGGCCGGCGAGGAGTCCGTCGGTGCGGCCTCCAGCTAGCGAAGTTTCTTCGATCATCGGCAACTGTGTCTCGAGCGAATCGGTCATCCGCTCGCCTTTGGTTCTGCGGTAGTTGTCGATCAGGAGGTTGCGTGTCAGACGGGTGAGCCAAACCGAGAAGCTCCCCTCGCCAGAACGAAAACTGTGGAGTGTCTTGAAAATGCGCAAGAACACATCCTGCGTCAGATCCTGGGCCTCTTCGTCTTTACCGACGAAACGGTAGCAAATGGCATAAACGCGCCTTGTATGGACTTTGACCAGGTCTTCCCAGGATCCCTGATCTCCTTCCAGGCAACGCTCAACCAGTATTGAATCGGCGTCCAATGAGGCTTCCCAACGAGAGTTTTGAGAGAGTGACTGTCCTGTTCCAGCCTGAAAAAGCGGCGGCATCCAGTGGTTGGCGGCTGCGGTGCTGTTGGTCAGGTGGATCATGAAATGTCTTCCGATAAGAGAAACGAGGTTTTATCATGATAAGTTCACACGTGGGAACAAATTCTTCAAAGTCTTCTCGACCGGCAGCAACAGGGCCGAAGATCCCCTGGGTGGCATTGCTCGTTCTGTTGGTAGTCGGATTCATTCTTTACCGGGCGGCGACCGGGTCTGAGGGCTTCGATTGGGGCCGTTTCAGCAGCACTCTCAAGTCCCTGGATCCGAAATTTGCCGCTCTAGCTATCTTATTCATAATACTCAGTTATTTTGGCCGTGCGATTCGTTGGGAGATCATGATTCGTCCGCTGGGGCCCACTCCTTCAATTTGGCGCCTCTTTGTTGGTACTGCAATTGGGTTTACTGCCATTGTTTTGCTGGGAAGGCCGGGCGAGTTTGTTCGTCCGTGGTGGATTGGGCGTGAATCAAAAACCGCTTTTTCTTCGCAGTTGGCGGTTTGGCTCTTTGAGAGAATCTACGATCTTTTAGTGGTAATTCTATTTTTTGGCTATGGCTTAATTCATTTAGCGCGTAGCGGGGTCATTGCGAAGGCAGGGCCTGAGCTTCGGCTGGTTGTTGCCAGCGGAGGAACACTTGCATTGATCGGGGCCGGGCTTTGTCTGGTGTTTATTTTCGCTCTGCGCTTCCTGAATGAATCACAGCGTGCATCTCTAGTGGGGCTTGTGGAGCGGCTGCCTGAAGTAGTGGCAAGCCGGCTGCGCCCGCTGGCTGCGAATTTCTTAGTTGGTGCAGCCGCTTGCTGCGACCCGCGCTTGCAGTGGCTTGTGTTCTTGTATACCTTCGTCGAATGGGTTGTAATCGCTGGCGTTTACTGGGCGCTTTTTCAGGCCTTCCCGGTGACCCGAATGCTGACAGTCGAAGATGTGATCGCCGTTGTTGGACTGGTGAGCTTTGGAGCTGTAGTGCAATTGCCAGGAATTGGAGGCGGAATGCAGGTGGCGGCGATCGCTGTGCTTACGCAGCTTTTTGGTCTAGGGTTTGAGGAGGCCAGTTCTCTGGCGATACTGCTTTGGGTGATCTCATTTACCTTGATCGTGCCTCTTGGAATAGCCCTCGCGCTGCGTGAGGGGCTGAGCTTTACGAAATTACGCGATATCGAAAAGGAGAGTGACTGAGAATGCTCTGCCCCTTTTGTGCCCATATGGAAGATAAGGTGATTGACTCGCGCGAGTCCAAGGAAGGGAACAATATCCGCCGGAGGCGTGAGTGTCTGGCATGCCAAAAACGCTTTACTACCTATGAGCGGATCGAAGAGATTCCATTCATGGTGGTGAAGAAGGATGGCCGCCGCGAGCGGTTTGACCGTCAGAAGATTTTGAATGGCCTGCTCAAGGCATGCGAAAAACGACCAATCCCGATTCCCAAACTGGCGGAATTGGTCGATCAGGTAGAGAACGAGATGATGAATGAGCCGGAGCGTGAATTGAGTTCAACCGCCATCGGCGAGATCCTGATCAGCAAGCTGAAGGAGTTGGACAAGATCGCTTACGTCCGCTTTGCCAGTGTTTACAGAGACTTCCAGGATGAGGAAGCGTTTTTCAACGAAATCCGGAGGTTGATCAAGGACAAAGGAAGAGGGTAGAAAGTGTAACTATTTCAAAGATCAAGCATCAATTGAAATAGACGGTTAACAATCGGGAAATTCGATGTTAAACTGAACTGGATGACCTTGTCTTAACGCCGTGCTATACCCAATTTCGCCGGCTGGGAACGCCACCCACCACAAAAGTCATTCAAAATCAATAATTTACAACAAAAATAGAGGCCTATACCAGGGTCTCAGCATTCGTGTGTCGATGGTGAGGTGAGCAGCAGTGGATACGTTTGACGATCAATTTGCAGTAGAAGAAGCCCCAGAAGCTTTAGGGTTAGCCTTTGACGAGGAGCCCAATTTTTTTCCGCCCGAAAGTGCGGAAGAAGAAGAAGACGACGGCCAGCCACAACAAGAAGAATCCATATATACGGACGACCCTGTTCGCGTTTATTTGCGCGAAATGGGTGCCGTGCCCCTTCTCACCCGTGAGGGTGAGGTAACACTTGCCCGGAAGATGGAACGTGGCAAGATTCGTGCGCACAAAGCACTGAGCCGTTCTCCTTTGGTCCACCAGATGGTGATCAACCTGATGGAAGAAGCCAAGAGAGGTCAAACTGATCTTGATGAAATTGTCGACCTCGGGGTTGACATTGAAGAAGGAGCGGCAGCGCAGGAACGGAAAGCCAAGATTGTACTCGAACAATTCAATCAGGTATTTCAACTTGAGAAGAAGCTTGGGCCGCTGTTTGACAAGTACGAAGCTGCTCCAGCGATCAATAAAAAGCTGAAGAAGAAGGCCCTGGGCAAATACAACCGCGCGCGAATCGATCTCTCGATCGGTATCCGTGCGATTCCCTGGAATATCCATCGCTGGAAGCAATTCACCAAGAACCTGGAGCACGCTGTTGAGGAGATGAACCATCTCTCGATGGAACTGGAAAAGCTGGAGGCTGGTAAGCAGACTCCGACGATTCAGACGCGTGTCCGTGAGTTAAAGCGTGAAGTGAAGAAGCGCGAGCAGATTGCTGCCGCCTCAATTGCCGAACTACGGATCTCGCTCCACAACATTCGCAACGGTGAGAGTGAAGCTGAACGGGCCAAGAAAGATCTGGTTGAAGCGAATCTCCGTCTCGTCGTCAGCGTAGCCAAGAAGTATGTCAACCGCGGATTGCATCTTTTGGATTTGATCCAGGAAGGCAATATCGGTCTGATGCGTGCAGCGGACAAGTTTGAATATCGCCGTGGCTACAAGTTTTCGACGTACGCTACATGGTGGATTCGTCAGGCAATCACTCGCGCCATCGCCGACCAGAGCCGCACGATTCGAATCCCCGTTCACATGAACGAGAGCATGAACAAGTTTTTGCGAGCTACTCGTGAGCTGGAAAAAGAACTGGGCCGTGCTCCGACCAACGAAGAGATTGCTCGTCGTATGGACATTCCGGTAGAGAAGGTTCAGAAGCTGAAGACCATCTCTCGCGATCCAGTCTCGCTTGAGACGCCGGTAGGGCGTGATGGGGAATCTGCTCTCGGTGACCTGATCGAGGATCGCTGGGTTGGCTCACCCGTTGATGCCGTGATCGACGCTAATGTACGGGAAGAGACAGCGAACATCCTCAAAACCTTGTCACCCAAGGAAGAAAAGGTAATTCGCCTGCGCTTCGGTATTGGCTGCGAACGTGAGCACACGCTCGAAGAGATTGGCCAGGAATTTGACGTGACTCGCGAGCGGATCCGTCAGATTGAGGCTAAGGCATTGAGACAACTGCGAAGCCCCGAGCGTGCCCGTCATCTGAGAGCACTGCTGGCAGCTCGCTAGTTTGGCAGCCCGCTAGTTAAGCTCCAAAAGACTTCAGGATTTTATTGGCCTCGGCTTCTGCCGAGGCCAATCTGTCTTTGGCGGTGGAATAATTTTTCTGCTCTATCAGGCGTTTTGCGTCTTCGAGCTTCAGCTTCATTCTGGTAAGCCCGCTGACGACTTCCGCCCGGACGGAGAGGCCCTGGCTTGCCATTGAGCGCCGCATGGTTTCGGCGGTGACTTCAGCCGAGCTTGCCGTTGCGCTCACGCTGATGTAGCGCTCCATGATCGTGTCGTATTCCTTCTGGCTTGCGGCATCGAGGGTGGACCAATCGAGCTTTGGCAACTCGGGCATTCTAGCTTCGACTACTTCCACGCTTTTTCTGATTTCTTGCAGCTCGCCACGAATCTGGTTGTCCATAGGGAACTGGTTCAGCAGCAGGTAGGCGTTGCGGTAATTGAGCCAGGCCATTTGCGGGTTGGATTCCAAGCCGCCAATTTGCCTGTAGAGACCAGACATCGCCAAGCCTAAATTGCGATTTCCACCGGCCATTCCCTGGACGCCATTGAGGTATCCGCGCAGGCGTGGATTCACGACACCACCCTGACGGAGGCTGCCCGAGATTTGGCTGAGATTGTGCTGCAACTGGTCTGGGCGCGGCCTGCCCTGGGCCTCAAATTGGGTAAGCAACCCATCGAGGCCCCCGGTTTGAGCCAAGAGGCCCATTGTCAGAGCCAGAACGCTAATTGATCCTTTTAGCCACATAACCCACCTTCGGCATAGACGAACCGTTGAAGTAAGCGATCGAGATTTTGTCGCGGACTTCCATTACCATCAATTCACCGACCTTCTCAACCTGAAGGTCGAGCACTTCGCCTGTAGAAGGATCCTTGATTTCTTTGATGATGCGTGAGACTTCGAAGCGATCACACTGTTGAACGCCATCATTGCCGCCGGCGGCGAGATAGATTTTGTTACCAGCAATTTCGGCGATCTTCGCTTCAACTTCACTGGATTTGGGAGCGATCTGTTGTTCTTTGGAATTGGCGATTTCTGCCAGTTTGTTGACGCAATCGACGGTGGCTTCACCGATGACGGTTTCGAGGAAGTTGGAACTGCTCATGTCAGCGCCACCGGCGCCACCGGCGCCGCCCTTGAAGCCTGCAACGCCAAAGCCATTTGAGGTGCGTTTGGATTCCCCCCGTGCTTCGCCTACAGCAATAACTTCACTGGATTCGGCATCAATGAGCCGGTAGCTGATTTCAACAATGGCTTTGTCGGACTTTTTGCCAACGCTGATACCGCCCAAAACTCCACCGAGTCTGCCGCCTGTAGCGGCTCCGGCGTTGACGCGGTTGTTACGGGTGTCTGTGCCGAAGACGGTAATGGTGCCCATCAGGATGGCGTCGGCGCCGATCACGCGGCCGATTTTGGCGTTGGTGCCCTGCTTGACGCGGTTGGAGGCACCGAGGTCCTGCTCTGAAAGAACCTTCTGCAGCTTTTGCCGCTCTACGATTCTGTATTTGCCGTCCTGTGCGAGGCGCTTGGTGAAGAGGGCGAGGATGCCTTTGCCCACATTGACCTGAGTGCCAAAGATCGCAGCCACCGCTGTGGTGACAGTTCCGTAATCGAATTCATCGATGGCCAGGACTCGCTTGGAGTTGGCAACGGGCTTGCTACAGGAAAGGGTGGAAAAGTCTGTGTTAATGCTGGGCGCTGCGGCGGGCGCTGGTGCTGCAACTCTTGCCGGAGCGGACGTTGGTGCTGCTGCTGCCGGAGCACCAGTCAACGCTGCAAATACGGCATCGCTGGCGCCAGCCTGTTTGAGTTTGATGTAATCATCCGGGGTCGGGTTTAATTTGCCCGCGCCCTGGATTGCGCTCAAGACGGCAGACTCAGGCAGCTTCATCTCAATCATCTGAATAATCTTGCCCAGTGGGTTGGCTGCTGTTTTTTGGGCTGTTTTTACTGCCGCCTTCGGGGCCGCAGTGGCTGCCGCTGGTGCCGCAGGGGCAGATTTCTTGACTGCAGCCGGGGTGGGGGTCTGACCGTGCAGTGATGCCACGCTCAGGGTCAGGATCAGTGCAATTTGCGAACGCATTCAATTCTCTCCTTAAACTCTCAACTAATACTATCTTCCAAATTCCTTGCTGACGCGAGCGGCCTGGGCTTCTGCTGCTGTCAGGTTCTTGAGCGCACCGGCGACATTCATGCGGTCGAGGTCGGATTTGGCCTGCTCCAGATTCAACTTCATGGAAATCACTCGCTGGAGTGAGTCTGCCCGGATGGACATCCCTTTGGCTTCGAGGTCGGACTTCACCTTGTTGAACATTTGCTCTGTTGCCGCTACCTTGCCTGCAACTGCCGCATACTTGTCGCGGGCGTCGTCAAGGCCTTCTGGCTGCTGGGGCGCAGGTGGCGCTGCGGGAATTGTTGTTGGGGCTTGTTGCGCCGGCGGTGCTTGAGTTCTCACCACTTGTGTCTGTGGTTGCTGGGGCTGAGCAACTTGAGTTGTTGCAGGTTGAGCTGGCAAGCTCTGTTGGGATGTTTGTGCTGTTAGTGGAGGCTGTGATGCTGGCAGAGATGGGTCGGTTTTTGGCGGCTCCACCGCTTTTTCCACTGGAGTTACAACGGAGGGCTCCGTCGTCTTTTGAGGTTCCACCACAGTCGCTGCGGATTCTCCCCGGTCCATGAAGTAGAGTGCCGCGCCGCCGCCAAGCAGCAAGACCAGGCCTGCCGCTGTGAGAGCCAGCATCTTCGGGCTGAGTCCTTTGCTCGCCTTGGCGAGGACGGGTTGTCCCTTCATGAAGCGTTCGAGGTCTTCTGAAAGTTCTTGTGCCGTTGCGTACCTGAGGCGAGATTCGCGGTTCATTGCTTTGAGGACAACCATGTCGAGGTCGCCCATGACGCGCTTCTTGAGTTGTTTGGTGGTTTCCTGAGTGCGGGTTACGTCTTCGCGCACGCTTTCGCTGGGGGGCTTGGTGGTGCCCTGATCGGGGAGCTTGCCGGTGATCATCAGGTAGAGGATGACGCCGAGTGTGTAGATGTCGCTGCGGGCATCGGCCCGGCCGGTGAATTGCTCCGGGCTGGCATAGGCTGGGGTGAGTGGGGTGCCTTCGGCTGTGGTAAGTTCCATGCTGGCTGGCCCTAGCTGCTTGGCGATGCCGAAATCGAGGAGCTTGACGACTCCTTCGTTCGATACCAGGATGTTGCCGGGTTTGAGGTCGCGATGGATTACCTGATTCTGGTGCAGATACTGGAGAGCGTCGCAGAGTTTTTGGAAGAGCTTGAGGCGATCGTTGAGGCTGAGCTTGTCTTCGTCGCAGTACTTGTCGATTGGGCGGCCTTCGACGTATTCCATGACGTAAAAGGGCATGCTGTCGGTGGTGTCACCGCCGTCGAGAATGCGGGCGATATTAGGGTGGTCGAAGTTGGCCAGCACCTGACGCTCGTTGCGGAAGCGCTCAACGAATTCTGGAGTGACTGCGTCGCCTCGCAATAGTTTGATCGCGACGTTTTTGCGGAAGGCCCCGTCATCGCGTACGGCAAGATAAACAACACCCATGCCGCCTTTGCCGAGTTCTCGCAAGACCCTGTAGGGACCGATCATCTGAGAGCTGCGGGCCGGGGCCATGGTCTTGGTTGGGGATTGCCCGGTCTTGAGCATCTGCAGGGCGATATCGACCAGATCTTCGCGCCCGGCACAGGCCTGACGCACGTAAGCCTCCCGTTGATCGACGGGGAGCTGGGCGGTGTAGCCCAACAGTTGGTTCAGCCATTCTTGAGTTTGCGGGTCCATGCGTGATCTAGTCTATTGTTCCACTTCTAACAAGCGCCGCCAATAGCGGAATTGGCTCATAAATCTTTAATCGGCATTTGCGTCAGAAGCTTCAATCTGGAGTCATGGAAGTCTTCGTCGCGATCGTGCGCTTGCGGCGCTAATGTGATGTGCTCAAAGAAGAGCGAATCAGCGGATTAAGGTTGAATTTCGCGCTGTAGCTAAGGAAGTAAAGCCATGCATTATTTATATCTGTTGTTGCTTTCTCAGACTCCTACGGAGAAGTTGCTCCTGGAGAAAATTGCGGAACTCGAACTGAGGATTGCTGCGCTTGAAGGGAAAGCGGCTGCCCCTGTGGTTTCGACTGCCGTAGCCCCACAATCGCGGCAAGAGCCCAAAGCACCAGAAACAACTGTGAATTTCTATCTGGATGGCCATTATGGATTCAACTTCAACCGGCCAGCGAGCGGGGCAAATGAGTTACGCGCCTTCGATGTCTCACACAACTCATTCACTCTCAGTCAGGGCACACTGGTGCTGGAAAGAGCTGTCTCGCCCAGCGAGAAGCGCTACATTGGAGGCCGCCTCGATCTGCAATTTGGCCAAGCCACAAACACACTTCAAGGCAGCACGTCGAACGAACCACGCCCTGCCATTTACCGGAATATTTTCCAGGCTTACGGTACTGTGATCGCTCCGGTGGGCAAGGGGCTCACCGTCGATATGGGCAAGTTTGCCAGTTCTCTCGGTTTTGAGACAAATTACGCCAAGGACCAGATGAACTACTCGCGTAGCTACTTCTTCAATTTTCTGCCCTTCTACCATATGGGGCTACGTGCCACCTATCCGGTGACGTCGAAGATCAACGCGACATACTGGCTGGTGAATGGCGCAAATCAGACTGAAGACTTCAACGGCTTCAAGAGCCAGGCTGTGATTCTGAATTTCAACCCCAGTTCCAGTGTGAGTGGCAACATGAATTACTATGCAGGCCGGGAAAGTCCTGGTGGGCGATCCGGGCGGTTTCACGTGCTTGATACCTACTGGAACTGGAATCTGAATCAGAAGATCACGCTAGCTGGAGAACTGGATTCCCTTGTGGGGCGCAGTCTTGCAGGCGGTGCTCCCAAAAGGGTGACCGGGGGAGTAGCCTATGCCCGGTATCGACTGAATCCGCGCTGGTCTCTGGCCTCGCGTTTTGGTCTGCTGAACGATAAAGGCGGGCTTTTCAGCGGATCGACGCAGAATTTGAGAGAGTTCACTTTGACGTCCACCCTGGATTTGGCAGCGGGCTTTCAGATGCGTTGGGAATACCGCCGGGATATGTCGAATCAGGCCTACTTCGCAACCGACCGTGAAGGGGTTTTGAAGAAGGAAATGAGCACCGCACTGTTCGCGTTGATCTGGTGGTTTGGCGGAAAGCAAGGCCCCTGGTAGAAAACGACGCCATCGCGACATATTCGCACTTCGAGACGAAAGTGCCGACGCAAAGACGTGGCCCGTTACGGATCGACTTAACCGTGCTTGAGATAGCGACCAGCAAGCAACAACACTGCGAGGCCAGCGATTCCGAGCCCAGCTGGTTCCGGCACCGGATTGGTCTCCTCCAGCGGCGTGCCCGAGCTGTTCAGTCGCGCGTTGTCGAAATTACCCAGTTGGGCCGATGTGCTCCCCAGGTAGATGGCGATCGCCTTCCCTGTGTCGCCAGCCACTGCCGTATAGGCAGCCGTGTACGTGGACCAACCACCCTGTGCTGGGGTCGTACCTGTCGCCAACACTCGCGTCGTCCCAATCACCAGTTCAATGAAGCCCAGCGTTTCTATTCCATAATCCTTCCGCCATCCCAGGTCCACCTCAAGTGTATAGGTCAATCCCGCCACCGCTGTCACTCCAACGGTTTGCGTCAGCTCCGACCCAAAATGCGCATACCCGATATTCACTCCATCCGGAATTAAGTCAAAGAAGGCAGTCGTACTCGGCGGTCCCGGCTTAAAAGTCCCATAGTTGGCGGGAACCCCCGTAGGCTGCCATCCCGACATCATACCCGGGTGAAACACGCAGTCCACCCCGCAACCATTCGTCGTCGGCACATTATCCTCGAACGAAGCGTTGGCGATCATGATTGATGCTCCCTGCGCCCCCATCGCCAAAGCCAAGCCCAAGATTCCCAGTTGGATTTTATTCATATATTTATCCCTCCTGAGCCCTTATGCGCAGAGCTGACAGTTTTTTATCTCACTCTCGAAAAAATTAGTTTCGCCCCTTCACATCTGCTTCCTTCATCGCCAGATGCGCTCGCAACAAGCCCACCCACCACTGTTTCTGCGATTCCACCTTTTCGAGCCGCGTACGGCACTCTCCAAACCACCGCTCCATCGCGGCATAATCTTTCCGTCCGATAGCCGCCCAACCCTTGGCTTTCAAGAGTTCCAACCGGTTCTGTTCCCAAAACGCCGCATCCCGGTCTGGCAATTGTGGCGATTCCAGGATCTCTTCGCTCCGCCGGATCACCCGCTCATTCTCCCCATACATCACCATCCCCATATCCACGGTTTGCACCACATACTCCAGGTAGAGCGTCAACAACAACCGCGTGCTCAGTACGGATGGTTCGATCCGGTACAACTCTTCGGCCGCCCGGACTCCCTGCGTCATGGAATCGAGCAACTCGGGTGCCAGTTTCGCGAGCGAATCACCCGTCAGTAACCCGCCCATTAAGCGATACTGTTCGGCGGCATTTCTCCAATAGTTGCGCTCCGGTGCTCCCAACTGTTTCAATTCCGGTAGCCTGGCGAGCACCTTGCGCTGATTGGCAATCGCGAGGTCCAGCCCTTTGAGGCGTAAGCGTCGCGTCCTTCCATTCTCGATATACAGAAAGTGCTCCAGCGCCTCCCAGCTTCGTGGCTCCTGGCGCAGCCAGTTCTCCGTGTGCCGCTCCAGCTTTGCCGTGACAGCATCAGACTCTTCGATCCTTCGGCTGGTTCGCAACTTATCCGAGTAAACGCGTGCCGTATCTGAATAGGCTTTGCGGACCTTCGGGTCCAGCGACTCAAATTGCCCCAAGGCCTCCCTGAGGCGGTAGGCTTTCTCAATCAGCGCGAAGGCTTCGGGTTCTCGATTCAGGCTCTGCGCCGTTGCCGTAAACATAAGACTTGAGGTCTTCTGATAGGCATCAGCCAGTTCTGTCTGCAGTCCCCGATCTGCTTTTGCCGCCGCTTCTAAATCCGCCAAGTACTTCGTAGCCGTTTCAAGCAGCATCCGCCTTGCGGTCATCGAGCCTGGCAGCTTTCTCACCTCCTGGTCGAGATCGAAGATCGCAACCCCTGCGAGTGTCCGTAAGTCATCGGCGCGCTTCTGCGCCCGCTCGTATTGCTTCCAAGCCACGACCAGCGCCACCAGCGTTAAGCCTACCGCCACCGCCCCGCCGATTGTTGCCCACGGCTGCCGCTTCACCAGACATTGCAAGCGATACCCAAGCCCATCCCCGTGTGCCCGCACCGGCCTCTTTTCAAGCCAACGCTGCAGGTCCGCCTCCATTTCCCCTACCGTCCCGTAGCGATCTGCGGATGCCATTGCCGACGCCTTCTTGCCAATCGAATTCAAGTCCTCCGCGCCTTCGCCGACGATCCGCTCCAGGATTCGCCCCAACGAGAAAACATCCATCGCCATGGAAGGCTCCTCGCCTGCCATTTGTTCCGGGCTGGAGTAGGCCCGTGTCCCTGCCCCCAGATGCGTCTGCGTCACGTCGAGGGCGTGTCCGATTCCAAAGTCGACCAGCTTGGGAAATCCATCCGATGTGATCAAAATGTTGCTGGGCTTCAAATCGCGGTGTACGACCATCTGGCGGTGCGCCGCCGCTACGGCATTGCACACTTTTCGCATCACCTCGATTTTGCCCCGCAAGTTCATCCCCTCGACGGCGTCATCGAGGCGCTTTCCGTCCACGTATTCCATGAGCAGAAAAGGCATGCCGTTGTCGAGGGTTCCGCTCTCAATCAGGCCTGCGATAAAGGGATGCGAAAGCCGCGCTGCGAGTCTTCTTTCGCGGTCCCACAATGCCACTTGAGCCGGTGCGATGAGATGCTGGCGCAGAACCTTGAGTGCTCCTCTGCGCGAGACTCCCTCTTCCCCAAATTCAACCAGCCAAACCTCGCCCATTCCGCCCCGCCCCAACTCGCGGATTACCTCAAAGCGTCCTACCTGAATCCCTGCTTCCAGCACTCCCGATTGGCCCCAGAGCCGCATGGCGCTGTCTACACTTTGCTCGAATTCTTCTGCGGCCCCACGCTCCATCTCCAGCAACTGCTGCAGGCTCGCTCGCGATTGCGGGTCGAGGTCGATGGTAGCCAGAACGGCAAAGCGCTCGGTATCTTCGAGTTCTACAAGCCGCTCAAAAAGTTCTGCTTCTTCAATCGCACTGATCGGCATAAACAAAGTCTCATCCCGTTATGCGTAATCGAAGGCTCATTTTTGCGACATCGCACGGCGCAACCACCCTTGCCCGTACCGCAACTGCCTTCGTGCGCGCCCGACATCCAATCCCAGATACCCAGCCGACTCTTCTGCTGTCAGGCCTCCAAAGAACCGGAGTTCAATCAATTGGGCTGCTTCCGGGGCAATCTTTTCAAGTTCTTTCAGTTGCTCGTCGAGGTCCAGCAAATGCGGTATTCGATTTGCCTGCTCATCCGCCACATGTTTCACCAGTTCGAGCGGTTTTTCCAGCCGTTTGTCTCTTCGCTGCGCTGTCCGGGAGCGTGCAAAGTCCACCAGGATTTGCCGCATGATTCTGGAAACCATTGCAAAAAAGTGCCCGCGATCTGCCACTTCTGGCAATCCGCTCCGCTTTAGCCTCAAGTAACACTCGTGCACCAGCGACTCTGTGCTCTCGCTTGAGAAGGATTCTTTTGCGAGGCGTTGCCGGGCAATTGCATGCAAGTCCGGGTAAATGCGCTCAAACAGCAATGGCTCTGCCCCAGCGTCTCCAGCCCGAACCTGTGCGATCAATGTTGTTAACTCAGTCAGAATTCTCTTATCTTAATTCGATACGCTTAGTGTGTGCGAATTCTTACTTTTTTGATTGTCCTCACCCTTAATGCTGCTGAGCCTCGGCCGGGGCACTCGCCCCACGGCGATGCTTTCGATAGTGGTCCGCGCACCAGGCCGGTGTTGATGAAGGAGATTGGGGTTGCCAATTTCCCGATCACGCATAAGAACCCGGAGACGCAACGCTGGTTTAATCAGGGCAACGCGCTGCTGCATTCGTTTTGGGATTATGAAGCCGAGCGCAGCTTCCGCTGGTGTCTGAAGCTGGAGCCTGAAAATGCTATGTGCTACTGGGGGCTGGCTCGTGCGGCTGGGGATGAGCGTAGTGAGGCATTTATCAAAGAGGCGGCCAAGCGTAAGGCTGGCGTGACGGATCGCGAACGGCTTTATATCGAGGCGCTCGAAGCTCGGGAACGGACCGATCGATTGCGGGACCGGGGTGACGAATATCGAGATCGCGCCCGTGACTACAAGAAGATTCTCGAGACGATTTGTGTGAAGTACCCGGAGGATCAGGAGGCCAAGTTACTCCTGGCTCTGGCGAATATGGGGGACTCGCGCTATGGCACCGAGATGGTGTTACGTGAGGTGCAGGGCAAGCAGCCGGATCACCCGGGAGTGCATCACTATCGCATTCACAACTGGAATTATCATGAGCCGGAGCAGGCGCTTAAGAGTGCCAAGCGATACGGGGAAGTGGCTCCGAATATCGGCCATGCGCTGCACATGCCGGGGCACATTTACGCGACGGTTGGGATGTGGAAGGAGGCAGCCATTTCGATGGATGCGGCTACTCGTACCGAGGTTCGGCACATGCATGAGCGGCAAGTGTATCCGTTCAACTATTGGAACTGGGGCCATAACCGCGCTTACCTGAGCTACATCCAGGAGGAGCTGGGATTGCCGGAGTTGGCTATCGCCGGGGCTCGCGATTTGATAGACGCGCCGCAGGATCCGAAGTCGAATGATAAGTCGCCGTATAGCCCGCATTCTCAGGGGATTCGCAGTATGGCTCGTGTGCTGGTGAAGTATGAACGCTGGAAGGAGTTGCTGGATACTCGTACGATTCCGTGGCGTGACAGCAAAGAGGACAAATTGCTGAAGGCTTATGTGGAGGCTCGGGCGCACTTTGGCCTTGGGGATCTGGATGCGGCTGAGAAGGCAATGTCTGAGTTGGACAAGCTGAAGGAAGACAAGAGCGTCGAGCGGATTTACAAGATCATGTCGGTGGAACTGAAAGCCCGGCTGGCGCTGGCCAAGGGTGATACGTTGCTTGGCTTGGGGCTGATGACGGAGGCGGCTGAGAAGCAGTTTGAGTTGCAGAAGAGTGATAACGATCCGCCGCATTATCCGCAGGTTTTGTTTAACGCGCTGGGCGATGCTTATTTGAAGGCTGGTAGCAAGGATTTGGCTGTGGCTGCGTTTGAGAAGGCGCTGAAGCTGACTCGTAATGACCACTTTGCGTTGATTGGGCTGGAGCGCGCGGGGAAGCCGACGCAGATCAAGACTCCTGAGCCGGAGCGGTCTTACAACACGGATTCACTTGAGAAGTATGGGCCGAAGCAGTGGTCGCCGATTGCGGCTCCTTCGCTTGAGGCGACTGATGTGGATGGTAATACGGTGAAGCTGACTGAGCTTTCTGGCAAGAATGTGATTCTGGTTTTCTATCTCGGGAAGGAATGCCCGCATTGCCTGAAGCAGTTGAAGGATTTGAAGGCGAAGTCGAGTGAATGGAAGCGTCTGAATACGGTTGTGTTGGCGGTGAGTGGCAATAGTGCGGAGCAGAATCGCAGCCTGCTTGGGGATGAGGCGTATCAGGGGATCCGGTTCTTGAGCGACAAGGATCATGCCAATGCCAAGCGCTTTCTTTCTTACGATGATTTTGAAGGGATGGAGCTGCACGCGACGATTGTGATTGATAAGGAAGGGAAGTTGCGGTGGAGCCGGGTTGGCGGGGAGCCGTTTGAGGATATGGGGTTTTTGGCGAAGGCGATTGAGGCGGTGCGGTAGAGGTACATGCCTGAAATCAGCCGATTCTTCGGAATCATCATTCGAATGTTTTCCGAGCCTGGGATGACGCACCATGTGCCTCACTTCCACGCCTACTACCAGGGTGAGTCTGCTGTGTTCGCAATATCTCCAGTTGATTTGATGGCCGGGACATTACCCCAGAAACAAAGACGGCTTGTTGAGGCTTGGGCTGAGTTGCACCAAGCGGAATTAATGTCCGACTGGCAGTTGTTGCATTCCGGCCGTGCAGCCTTTCCCATTGATCCGTTGAAGTAAAATTTAAGTAGCCATGCTTCACCGAATCAGCAGAATCAATAGCTTTGCAATCCTAGCTGCGTATACACTGCGCATCGGCTTCGATGACGGAACGGAGCAAGTCATCGATTTTGAGCCTGTTTTGCATGGAGATCTGTATCGTCCTTTGCGGGATCTTGCATTATTCAATCAAGTTGCCTTGGACAAAGAGGTGCATACTCTGGTTTGGCCTAATGGGGCTGATTTTGACCCTGCGACGCTTCACGATTGGCCTGAGAACCGGGCAGCCTTTATTGAGATGGCTTCGCAGTGGGAAGCTCTGCAGGACCTAATGGCCTAGCAAACGCTCAGGCAGCTGCATACAGAATCACTGTCTTGATCTGGTACCGGATTCGGTATCATTCTATTGTGTCTGCCTCGAAGACTCTTCTGAAGATGCGCAAGAATCCATTGGGATGGCGTATCGAAGATTTGCAAATGCTTGCATCGGATCATCACCTCACGTGGCGCAGTCCTGGCAGGGGCGGTAGCCATGTAATTTTTGGTGCACCCGGTGTCCGCGAGATTGTGACGGTGCCTTCGAAACGCCCGATCAAACCTGTCTACATCAAGTTTTTCCTGGCACTCATCGATTCGGTTGGAGAGTTGAAAAATAGATGAAAAGAACTAAAAATCGAGATATTGACAACTACCAATTTACGGTGCGACCTCTGTCTAAAGCGGAGGGTGGTGGTTATTTGGTTGAGTACACCGAGATTCCGGGATGTATGTCCGATGGTGAGAGCATTGAGGAAGCAATTGCGAATGGGAGAGAAGCGCTTTTAGACTATCTTGCGGTTCTGAAAGAATCAGGAGTCAAGCCTCCGAAGCCAGATGCTGAACCTGCGCAGTGGCGTCAACGACTCCCTCGGACTCTTTATACGAAGCTTACGAAGCAGGCTGAATCTGAAGGAGTGAGCATCAATAGTTTCGTGGCCGCGATCATCGCGGAAGCGATTGGCGCGAAGCAAGGGGCGAATCCAAAGCGAGGTTGATTGGAAAACGTTGAATCCAATGAATCCCTAAGGGGATCGTCTTTGCCTGCCATAGAATGCGAGCCCTGAGCGCAAGATGATGTTGACGGCTTAGAGGGCGCACCTGAGTCTGACCGATCCAGGTTCTTGTGCTGACGGGGCGATGCTGAAGCGCCACGAAGTTTACGAATTGAGGATATGGGGTTTCTCTTGAAGGCGATTGCGGCGGTGCGCTAATTTTTCGATTGCTTCCGTACGCGGCGCAGGAAAATTTGTTTGATATTGCAACCACCATCTTTCGCGTCAATTTTGCTGGAATCGAGGATGCGGTGTTCTCGACTATAACCCCGATGCAGGCCGTAGACGAAGTAGTTCCCCTCCATTGGAAGAGGGATTTTGTATTGTCCGTTGGCATCGCTAACTGATCGGTATGAACGTTCACCCGTCTGAGCAATAACGGTTACACCGGCCAATGGACGAATCGCGCTGGCATCGTCGTAAGCTTCAAAGGTGTAACCGATCAGAGTTAAATTGCGAAGCTCGCGGAGCAGCTTAAGACCAGCGAAAGTTGTGAATTCATGTTCAAGATTCAGGTTGCCCATGCATGCGTCCGTTTGGAGGATTGCCTTGCCGTTCCTTTGCACCATTCGACCAAACAGAAGATGTTCTTCGCCAATACCGAGTACATAGTCGCAGATTGAGCCTGCACCGTAGTCGACTAGTATTGAACGCAATTGTGGCTCAAGGCCGCGCCACACTTCCTTTATCGCGACGACGGCGACTTTGCTTCTTTTGTCGCCAAGAGGACCATCTTGAAACGAAAGTACTCGGACGAGGGCGACCGCTTCGGATTTGCCATATGCTTCACAGCCGGTAGGTGAGGGGGCGCAAGAGCATCCCAAAATCGGCTCCATAGCAATGATTAGGAGCAGAAGGGAGATTGTGAGTCGACCTAGCACTCACGTTTAGACCTCGCGGGACATCGGGAAGTTCCCGGTTCCTGATTGAATCTCCTCAATCCCTAGAGGAATTGTGGTATTCTTCGGCCATAGGTCGAACTGTGCAAGCTGCAGCCTTTCAAAAACGGAACAATGGCGAGTCTTTGCTGGATGCAATCGGCAATACTCCCCTTTTGCGGATGCCGGTGATTTCGTCGGCCTTTCATGGCATCGAAATCCTGGGAAAGGCTGAATTCCTGAATCCCGGGGGGAGCGTCAAAGACCGTCCCGGCCTCAACATGATTCTCGAAGGTGAGCGGACCGGGCAGTTGACGAAGGCTCGTACGATCCTTGATGCCACTAGCGGGAATACGGGTATCGCTTATGCGATGATCGGGGCCTCGCTTGGGTACAAGGTTCGTCTTTGTTTGCCTCAGAACGCAAGCCCTGAGCGCAAGATGATTTTGAAGGCTTACGGGGCCGATCTGATTCTGACCGATCCAGGTTCTGGCTCTGACGGGGCGATTCTGAAGTGTCGGGAAGTTTACGAATCCGATCCGGACCGCTACTTCTACCCCGACCAATACAACAACCACGCCAACTGGAAGGCGCATTACGAATCGACAGCGCCCGAGATTCTGAACCAGACCAGTTACGGCATCACACACTTTGTTGCGATGCTGGGCACCAGCGGCACGTTTACGGGTACGGCGCGGCGGTTGAAGCGCGAGCTTCCGATGGTCAAATGCATTTCTGCGCAGCCGGATCAAGGTTTTCACGGTATTGAAGGCACCAAGCATATGCCTTCGGCGATCGTGCCTGGCATCTATGATGAGGACCTTGCCGACGAGAACCTCTGGATCTCGACGGAAGCTTCCTATGAGATGACGCGGCGGCTAGCGCGCGAAGAGGGATTGCTGGTGGGGATTTCTGCCGGGGCTAACGTGGTTGCGGCGACAAAAGTGGCAGCGGCGATGGCCGAAAAAGGCGAAACTGGAGTAGTGGTGACGATCCTTTGCGACGGCGCCGCTAAATACTTGAGCGAACCCTTCTGGAATGATTGAGCTTTCAACTGAGGCGTGGGCCGTTATGGTCGAACACGCACAAAACTGTTATCCCAACGAATGCTGCGGCATTCTGATCGGCTCTGAGGCCGATGGCAAGCGCCATGCGACTCTTGCCGTGGCTTGCCGGAACGCCTATGAAGGCGAACAAAAAGATCGCTTCGAGATTGACCCGCGAGACCAGATTGCGGCTGAGCGCAAGTCTCGCGAGTTGTCGCTCGGAGTGCTTGGATTCTTTCACTCGCACCCGGACGAGGGTGCTTACTTCTCCCAAACCGATTTGAAAAACCACTGGCCCTTCTATTCGAACGTCGTCATGAGCGTCCGCGCTCGTGTTGTCAGCGATGCCAAATGCTTCCGCGTCGACGTCGATCAAACTGCCAGTGAAGAAGAGGAACTGATATGGCCAAAATCCTGATCCCGACGCCCCTGCGGCAGTTTACCGGTGGAGCTGACACCGTTGAAGCCAGCGGGGCGACCGTAGGCGAATTGCTCGCCGCGCTCACCACCAATCACCCCGACATCAAGAAGAATCTCTTCAACGATGAAGGTAAGCTGCGTAGCTTCGTCAATATCTATGTCAACGACGAAGATATCCGCTACCTGTCGAAGGAAGCGACTGAAGTTGCCGCTGGCGACACCGTCTCGATTATCCCGAGCATTGCCGGAGGACGCTAGAGTATGGCGACGACTTTAACTAACGAAGAAATCCAGCGCTATTCGCGCCACTTGATCCTGCCGGAAGTGGGCGTGGATGGGCAGATCAAGCTGAAGGACGCGAAGGTACTGCTGGTGGGTACGGGCGGCCTTGGTGCGCCGCTTGCTCTCTATCTTGCTGCCGCTGGTGTGGGTACGATTGGCCTGGTCGATTTTGATGTCGTCGATGCGTCGAATCTGCAGCGCCAGGTGATTCATGGCACCAAGGACATCGGCCGGCCCAAGATTGATTCGGCTGCCGAGAGCATGCTTGACATCAACCCGAATTTGAAGATCATCAAGCACGAAGTTCCGCTGACGAGCGAGAATGCCAAAGAGATCGTCGAACAGTACGATATGGTTGCCGATGGTACGGATAACTTCCCGACCCGCTATCTGGTGAACGATGTTTGCGTGCTTACGGGTAAGCCGAATATCTATGGCTCGATCTTTCGCTTTGAAGGGCAGGCATCTGTCTTTGCTACCGACGACGGCCCGTGTTATCGCTGCCTCTATCCTGAACCACCGCCTCCGGGCCTGGTTCCGAGTTGCGCCGAGGGTGGCGTGCTGGGGATTTTGCCGGGTGTGATCGGGCTGATTCAGGCGACTGAAGTTGTCAAGATGATTCTGGGCATCGGCCAGACCTTGCAGGGACGGCTTATGCTGTACGACGCTCTGAATATGAAGTTTCGCGAGTTGAAACTTCGTCGTAACCCGGATTGCCCCTCGGGTAAGTGCTCGGTGGTGAAAGATCTGATCGATTACAAACAGTTCTGTGGTATTCCAGACACACCTCCAGCGCCTGTAGCTAGTACGGGAGACTTAGAGGTAACTGAGGTAAAGGCGATGATCGACTCAGGGGAAGACTTTATTCTCGTCGATGTTCGGGAACCCCATGAGTATCAAATTGCGTCTATTCCAAAAGCAACTCTAATTCCTTTAGGCCAACTGCCGATGAGATTAAGTGAGTTGTCGAAAGACTCTAACATTGTCTGCCATTGCAAAAGTGGCATGCGAAGCGCAAAGGCCGTCGATTTGTTGAAACAAAGTGGCTATCTGCGGGTTCGCAATATGAAGGGAGGAATCTTAGCCTGGAGTGACAAAGTGGACCCCAGCGTTCCGAAGTACTAGTCTCCGTTTATTGACGGGGCTTTTTGTGCTGGGTTCGCTAACGTCCATTAAAACTCAAGTTGAAGATTCTGTATTCTTTCGTTACAACGAAGCCAGTGGCTGGGTGGTTGGCAACGACCAATTCAGTGCGTGCTTCAAGATGGAAGCCGACGCTACATTTCGTTGGGTGAATCTGACAGATTCGACTGGATACACGCTTTGGGAAGCTTCGCAGTCTGAGCCAAGCAGCCCGATCGATCTTCGAATCAACAACACCATCATCAACGCCAAAACCCCGCTGCGCCTGATTGGCCAGCGGGGTTTTGTTACGCCGAAAGGAGGAAAAGGGCTAGCCATCTCATTTCGGGATCTTGCAGAGCAATATGAATTCGAATTGCTTCTAGAGATTTACGCTGGCCACCCGGTGCTGCATCAGCAGGTTCGGGTGAAGAATTTGCGCGGCGCGCGGGTGTATTTGCGGGCCAATGACATCGTCGCCCTGGCACCGAAGCTGGAAGATGTAGACTACCGCGTGTTCCGGGTGAATCAGTGGAGTGTACTGGCGGGCGGGCGTAATTTTGAACCGCTAACCACGATTCTGAGCCAGCGGATGCAGCGCGTGGGGATGCAGACTGGCGCTGGAGGGGCACAATGTACCTGGGTTGCCATTGCCAAGCCCGATAACGTGGGATTGATCGCGGGTTGGGAATTTGATGGATTGGCCAACGCGGTGATCCAACGCAAAGATGTGGTGCTTGATATTGGAGTGAACGTGGCTGGTTTGACGCATCCGGTGGAGCCGCAGACCTGGTACGATGCTCCTGCCTCCTTTATAGGAATTTTCATTGGGGATTGGGACGAGGCTGGGTATCGCACCCAGCGTTATGCCGAGGCTGCGCTTGCTCCGAAGGTGAAGGACCCGAAATTTCCTTATATTGCCTGGGATAGCTGGGGTTACGAAACAAAGATCCATGAAATGAGTCTGCGACGGGAAGCGGATTTGGCCGCCGCTCGCGGAGTGGAGCTCTTTATTGTCGATCTGGGTTGGGCTAAACAAATGGGGGACTGGGAAGCAGACCCTGAAAAATTCCCGAACGGCCTGAGGGCGTTTTCAGATTATGTCCATGCCAAGGGAATGAAGTTCGGGCTGCACTATGTGATCAGCGAGGCGATGGCCGGCTCTAAAGTTTTGCAGGATCACCCGGAGTGGGCATGTTCGACCAACTACAACTACCATGGGGCGCAATCGCTGGCCTTGGGGCACAAACCGGTTCAAGACTGGGTGATTGAGCAGGGCGTGAGAATTATCCGCGAATACAACGTCGACTGGATCTTACAGGACGGGCAGACGATGGTGAAGCAGTGCACCAACGCGGGGCTAAGCTACGACCCGCGGGACTGGAACTATTCTGGCGACGAAGGGCTGAACAGGATTTTGCGCGAGATTCAGGCCCAGACCCCGGGTGTGGTTTGGGAGAATTGCGCCAACGGGGGTAACATGATGACCTTCAGCATGGTGCGCAACTACGTCACCTCGATTACAAATGACGCTTCGGGGTCGCTCGGTTCGCGACAGGGCCTTTTTGGTGCGAGCTTTCCGTTTCCACCACGCTACACCGATCGCTATATGCCGCATGCCGCAATGACAGACTACAACACACGCAGCTTCATGTTTGGCGGCCCTTGGATTCTGATGAATCGCCTGACGGATCTCGATGCGGGTGAGCTGGATTTTCTGGCCAGCGAGATCAAGACCTATAAGGAAATTCGCAATTCGATTACTAATGGCAAGGTGCTTCACCTGACTCCTCGGCCTGCCGTTGGCCGCACCGATGCCATCCAAAGCTACAACCCTGGTCTTGATGAAGCTGTAACGGTGGTGACGCGGGATTCCACGACCACGGATCGATTCACCCTAAGAATGCGAGACCTTGTGGCCACGCACACCTACCGGGTGAGCTTTGCCGATGACCGGCGAATCCTCACCATGACAGGTGAGCAACTGATGACAACAGGTGTTAGTGTTAACCTGCCAGAGCGTGAATCTGGAGAAATTGTCTACGCACGGCGCATGGCTCAGTAGCCGTCCCACGGTTGCCCTGGTTTTTGTCCTTTCCCTTTTTTGTCTGGGAGGGCCGTATACGCAAATTGCCACAGCTCCCCTCGACCCGGTTCTTGCTACCCCGGCTCAGGACGAAGCTCTCTACACACATGGCATTTTAAGGATGGCCTCAGGTGAGGACTGGCTTACGCCCCGTTTTCTGGGCCGCCCATTGCTGGTGAAGCCGCCCCTGCTGCAATGGCTTAGCGCTGCATCGGTGAAGCTGCTGGGCATTCAGGTGAAGCTGCTGGGCATTCATTTGTGGGCGCTCCGGCTTCCGAGTATTCTTGCCGCAGCCGCGATATTGACGATCATTTACCATGCGTGCGGCCCGGTAGGCTGGATTCTGTTGATTTCGTCACACCTGTGGCGCTCGCGAGCCGGCCTTGTCTTGATGGACGATCTGCTAACGCTTTTTTACCTGATTGCGATTCTGCAATTTGTCCGGGACCCCAGGCTGAATCCTCGCTGGGCTGGTTATGTTGTGGGTGCTGCGGTTGGGCTGGCGATCATGACCAAGTGGTTTGCGGGGGTGCTGCCGCTAGCGCTTTTTCTGTGGGCCCGCCCTCCGCTGCGCCGCTGGATTGAGGCAGCAGCTGCGATCCTGGTTGTCGCACTGCCGTGGCATCTCTATCAGTTCAAAGTGAATCACGATTGGTTTCTGGCTGAATATCTGGGCGTCGAACTTTTGGGCTATGCATTTAGCGCCCCCGTGCAAGCCAGTAGCGACAGCCAGCTCGGTTATTATCTCCCGCGCCTCGCCTGGTTATTGCCGCTGGCAATCCCGCTGGCAGCCCGGCGATGGAATTCTGCCTGGCTTATATGGTGTGGCGTGCTGCTGGCCTCGATCTTCGCCTACAGCTACCGCAATACAACCTATCTGGCCCCGCTGGCACCTGCACTCCTGCTCTGTCACCGAGGCTGGATCCACTGGGCTTTCGCTCCGCTGGCTCTGTCCGCGCTGTTGAGTTACCCGGCACCTCAACCGCAGCTTCCGATCAACAATGACTTTGCGGGCAGGGAAGTGTTGCACCTCGACCCGGACGACCAACTTAGAACCAGTCTTCTCCCCGGTGCTACTGTTCGTTACATTTTTATGATCGAACATCTGCCACCGAATGGCCCGCTGGATTTCGAAAAGCTTGGGATAGCTCGGAGCGTTGATGGCTTCCTGCAAAATCCGGGTCCTGAGGTGGATGCCATCCTGGCAAAGGATCTCGATCAATTGCGCCGCCTGATTGAGGCTAGCCCGCAAAGAGACTTTATTCTGAGTGAAAAAGCCTGGTTTGCGCTGGCAATTTTACCTCCTCATGAAGTAATGCTGGGTCCAAAAGTGATTTTGCGCAGCCGAAGCCCACAGCCTGGCCCCCGACCGAATGCTTTCCCCTAGTTCCACCCGGCGGTGAAATGAGGGTGCGAGCTCTTAATTTTTGATCCTCGCGAAGTGGTTGACCGGGCCATTGCCCCGTCCAAGGCCCGGGTTTGTCGCGATCGCCGTATGAATCCACGCTTTGGCCTGCCGTACTGCTTCTTCCAGCCCTGCACCGCAGGACAGCAGGGCTGTCACGGCTGCCGAGTAGCTGCAGCCGGTACCGTGGGTATGCTTTGTATCGATTCGTTCTGCTGGCAGCGATACTTCGCCTCCGTGCCAAAGGAGCAGGTCCATTGCCGCACCCTCAAGGTGCCCGCCTTTTAGCAAGACCGCGCCGGCGCCGAGATCGAGAATTGCCATGGCTGCATCGCGCATCTGAGCGGGAGTCTCGACACTCAACCCGGTGATTGCTGCAGCTTCATGCAGATTGGGGGTTAGTATCGCACAGGCAGGCAGGAGCCGCTGGATCAACTTCAGACGGGCGTCGTGGGCCATCAACGGTGCCCCATGTTTGGAGATCATGACGGGGTCCACAATCAGAGGGAAAGTGAAGTCCGCCGCGAGGAAGGCAATCCGCTCGACCATTGCCGCAGACCCCAGCGCGCCCGTCTTGGCCGCCATTGGAGGAATGTCTTCGAGTACAGCCATCAACTGCGCACTCACAAAATCTGGATCCAGCACCTGCACGGCGTCAACGGCAACTGTATTCTGCACGGTCAGCAGTGTGATTACGGCTTCGCCGTAAACGCCAAACTGATGAAAGGTTTTGAGGTCCGCCTGTATGCCAGCTCCGCCACTCGGGTCAGATCCGGCGATGGTGAGAGCAATGGGTCTGGTCACACTTTAAGGATGAGAACGGTGATGTTGTCGGGCCCACCTGCATTGCGAGCCGCCTCGACCAGAGACTGTGCTTTAGCCTGCAAGTCATGCGTTTCGTCCGACAGAATCTTGGAGATCGCGTCTGCCGCAACTACACCATGCAAACCGTCGCTACAAAGCAAAATCAGCATTCCAGGCGTTCTGGGAATGCTGCGTGTGTTTACTCTAAGTGGATTTCCAACACCAATGGCCATCGTCAATACGTGGCGCATCGGGTGACGTTTCAATGTATCCTCATCTATACCCAGCCGGCGGCCCACTTCGTTTACCCAGGTCTGGTCCTCCATGAGCGACTCAAGACGATCTTCCTGGAAAGAATAGATTCGGCTATCACCGACGCTGGCAAGATGAAGTTGATCGCCGTCGTGGAGTAACCCGACCAGTGTTGTGCCCATGCCTTCGAGAGAGAGATCGCTGGCTGCGGTTCGTTTGACGCGGTTGTTAGCCTCTACGAAGGCTTCTTCGAGATCATGGAGCTTGGGGTTGCTGCGTTTCCCCATAACATCGAGAACGGTTTCAGCCGCGAGTCTGGAAGCTGTTTCGCCTGCCTGGGCTCCACCCATCCCGTCGGCAACGATGTACAGGTTTTGTCCACGGTCGATCAGGAGAAAATCTTCGTTGTTCTTCCTGACCCGGCCCGGATCGCTGAGACCATAACTTTGCATGAGCGGCATTATGAATTATAAACCAATGCAACACGTCAAATTTCGCATGCAAGGCTCCTGTCTCATAATGCGTCAGTTTTGATCGAAAAAGGTCAGATTTTGCGTGCTTTTTCGTGCGCGCTGCACGAGGCATCCATGGGCGAGCCGAACTAGCTTGCTGAAGCTGTCCTAGCGGAGACGTCGCTGGAAACGGGAGAAGTTCTTACAAACTCGTAGCGTTCCATCGTGGCTGCGGCAAAGTTTTGATGGCTACGAACCACTTTTCCCATGCAGCGCAACCGCACGTCTTCATCGGGGTTCTGCCCGGTGGGCAAGGTGATCATGTATTCAATGATCTCTCCCACAGGGAGTGGCTGGCTGAGTTCGAACAATACGCCGCTCGAAGACATGTTCACAGTCTGTCCCTGAACAAGACTGAAGCGATGGCCGCTGCGAATAATTTCGAAGGGGAGGCGCAGTTCAAAGCGTTGATTCTTACGGTTTTCGTTCACGGTTCACCTTAATTTACTAGGCCTTCTTTGTCGGGTCAAGAAAAATACCCATTTGACATAGGCAAAAAGGACTAGTACTCACATGTAAAACAATTAGATCGTTCCAGAAACCGAAGTGTTTCACGCAAAAACCTGCCTCGACTTCGCCTTGCCGCACGTCGACAATATAAGAAGTGAAGAAGTTTCTCAGAAACGTCATGGGTGCCGGCCTGGTCCTCATTGGAATTATTGGTTTGATTCTTCCCATCATGCCGGGTTGGGTTTTTCTTGTTCCTGGGCTCATGATCCTAGCTGAAGAGTTCCCCTGGCTCGACAAATTTCTCAATCGATGGTTGGCTTGGGCAAAAGAAAAGATGTCGCGCGAACAAAATCTTGACAAAAATGATGCATCTGGCAGCGGTAAGCCTACCTTATAATCGGGCCAATAGGGTTTTTCCAGTTGAACCGAATACTTGTCTATCTTGTAGTGTCTCTTCTCGCGACCGTCTTCCTGCCTGGGCAAGAAAAGAAGCCTAGCCCACCACCGGCTGGCTATGCGGGAAGCATTATGTGCCGTGGTTGCCACCCGGACATCTCAGCCAGCTTTTTCCGAAATGCCCATTTCAAAAGCACAATCGACGATAAACTGAAATTCGAGCAAAAGGGTTGCGAAAGTTGCCATGGGCCTGGGAAGGCTCATATCGAGGCAAAAGGCGACAAAACCAAGATTATTGCTTTTTCGAATTTGAGCGCCAAGAAGTCACTCGATGCCTGCCTGAACTGTCACACACAACAATTGGGCCGGGCAAACATTCGCCGCAGTTCGCACACCACTGCAGACGTTATCTGCTCGAACTGTCATTCCATGCACAAGCCCGCGACTCCCAGACAACTGCTCGCGAAACCGCAAACCGATCTCTGCTATAGCTGTCATTCCAACGTCCGCGCCCAGTTTTCGATGCCCGTCAAGCATCGTGTCAACGAAGGCTTCATGCAGTGCTCTGACTGCCATAATCCCCACGGAGCCGATGCCCCTTCCAACCGCATGAGCGCTCGCCCGCGTATGATGGCACATGCCCTCCAAAACGAAGAATCCTGCATGAAGTGCCACGTCGACAAGCGCGGGCCCTTCGTTTTTGAGCATGCCGCAGTTCGTGTTGATGGCTGTAATTCCTGCCATGTTCCTCATGGCAGTATGAACGCACGGCTGCTCAAGAGGCCTCAAGTCTTCACGCTTTGTCTGGAATGCCACAATGGAGCCGGCAACTTTGGCCGTCAGAGCGATGGCATTCAATTGACGCCTTCTTCGCATTCGCTCACCGATCCCAAGTATCAGAACTGTACCCTTTGCCATACGCGCATCCACGGTTCCAATTCACATGCGAGTTTCTTGCGATGAACCTCTTACTGCTGACTCTGCTTGCTCAACAGACGGTAGCACCAACCGTGGAAGCCGTTGGGCCAGCCCGCGGACAGACGATTGGCGACTATAGCATCCGGCAGTCGTTTGAGACCGGTTATCGATTTGCCGATATTGAGGGCAATCGGGGGAAGTATCGCAGCGATGTAAACTTCCGGAATGGCCTGCGGGTTCTTGGCACGTCGCTCACCGTGAATTCAAGAAATGGCAAAGGCAAGTATTTCGACGAGATCATCCTGAATACGCAAGGTCTTGGTAATGACCCTTACCAAATCAGCAATCTTCGCGTCGAGAAGAATCGCAAGTATCGCTATGAGATGAACTGGCGTTTGAATGATTACTTCAACCCCGCACTGACGATCGCTTTCGGACAACACTGGCAAAATCTGCAGCGCCGTATGCAGGATCACCAGTTCACGCTTTTTCCTCAGAGCAAGATCCAGTTTTATGGTGGCTACTCGCGCAACGTGCAGGACGGGCCAGCGCTTTCGACCGCCAACATCTTCGATGCCCGTGGAAATATCTTTCCCTTCTTTCAAAACGTCAGGCGCCAGCAGAATGAATACCGCGTTGGTGGTCAGGTTCAGGCTGCAGGCTTCAAATTGTTTTGGCAACGCGGCTGGGAGTATTTCAAAGAAGACACGCGTGGCACTCTGGATAGCCCGGGGACTCCACTAGACCCAACAGTCACTAACACTACGCTCTCCGGGTTGCGCCGGGATGAACCTTATCATGGCTCCACACCGCACTGGCGAGTAAATCTCTTCACCGAAAGTGCCAGGTGGTTTACCGTGAATGCTCGATTTACGCACTCTGACGGAAATCGCAATTTCATCTACGACGAATTGGCATCGGGGGCAGTGCGTGGGGGCGCACGCAATGTGCAGACTCTCGTTTCTGGTAATGCACGCCGGCCTGTAACATCCGCCAACTTGTCATTTTCGATCCTCCCCACAGACTTCATCACAATCAGCAACCACACCGCCTTTAGTCAAACCAAGATGGAGGGGGACAATACCCTACGGCAGATCACTAACAACACGCTCGATTCCACGGTTGCCAATTTTCAGTTTCTGGGGATTCGCGCAGTCACCAACTCTACCTTGATCGATGTTTCACTCCGTCCCTGGATTTCTCTTCAAGGGGGCTACCAATTTAGCGACCGTAGCATCCGCTCGACCGAGCGGGTGGACGACACCGGCTTCATCGACCTCCTGGGAGGTGAGCAATCCAATCGCCTGCAGGCAGCAACGGCGGGTTTTCGCTTGCGCCCTCTCAAGGGGTTAACGCTGGTTGCCGACGGTGAGGTTGGAAGGCAGAACCGGCCCTTCCTTACAACCAGCGAGAAGGATTACCATGCTTTTGGTGCAAGGCTCGAGTACAAGCAGAAGTTCTATCGTCTGGCCGCTCAGGCACGGACGAATGTGAACTTCAACTCGATCAGTCTTTTCCGGCATTCTTCCCGTAGCCGCAATTACACCGTTGATGGAAGTTGGACTCCGAACACCCGCTTCGCTGTCGATGCCGGTTACCAGAAGCTCCATCTCGACACGATTACAGGTATTGCTTATTTTCTGAACTTCAGCCAGGTAGACGGCGATCGTTCCTACTTCGTGTCAAACGTTCATGCCGCTCATGCCGGGGTACGCCTGGCTCTGCTGAAGAAGCTGGATGTGTATGGCGGCTTTGCTTCGACCCAGGACACTGGAGCCGCAAGCTCTGGCTTTACGAGTCAGAGTGCGCTTGTCGCAGCGCAGTCCTTTCCGCTCCGATTTGTTTCGCCTCAGATGCGACTCAGCTACCGTATCAACGAAAAGTTGCGTGCCAATTTCGGATATCAATATTACGACTATGCAGAACGCGTTCTTTCCCTGCAGGACTATCGTGCGCATACGGGGTTTCTAAGCGTGCTATGGTCGTTCTAAACTTGTGATGAGCGAAGAAAAATGATTGACGGATTCTGGATTAGTACGATTATCTTGATCGCGATGACGTGCGGCGTGGTTTACTTCCGTGCAACTGCTCAATCTACCGATAGCAATTGGCCGCTTGTTTATTACGTGTTTACCGTGCTGCATCTTCAGCTCAACCCTGACGGTCTTTCCCAGTCCGTTGTTTTGTCGGCGATCCTTGCCGCCATGCTCATTCGCTTTGAGTTCATGTCGGGTTGGTTCCTCAAGCTGATTCAGATAGCTGAATTTATCTGCCTTGGGCTGATTGCCTACTCGTTGTTTCTGATTGCCTTCTAGTCCAACTCGAGATCTGATTCTTTGAGCGCCCGCCAGCCGCCGTCCAGGCTGACCGGTTGAGCATAACCCATCTTCAACAGGTTGTCCGCTACCAATACCGAGCGAAACCCACCACCACAATAGAGCACCAGTTTGGCGTTCTTGTCCGGTACCCTGGTTTCGATGTCGCGTTCGATAATGCCTTTGCCCAAATGCAAGGCTCCCTTGACGTGGCCAGCAGCGAATTCGCTCTCTTCGCGCACATCAATTAGCACATGCTCTTCGTCTGCAGCGAGCATCTCCTTGTACTTCGCCAGATCAATCTCGGCAACGCGAGACTTCGCCTCATTCACCAACGCCAAAAAACCAGGATTGTGTTTCATCGTCTACTCCTTTTGTTAACCAATGCGCTCGATGCGTGCGCCAGCCTGTGCCAGCTTCATTTCAATTTTCTCGTAACCACGGTCCATATGATAGACACGGTCCAGAATCGATTCCCCGCGTGCCACAAGCGCCGCCAGCACAAGTGATGCGCTGGCTCTCAAGTCGGAACACATCACTTGCGCCCCGGTAAGCTCGCTGGGGCCCGCGACAATCGCCTGACGGCCTTCGATCCGGATATTGGCGCCCATTCTTGATAGCTCCGGCACATGCATGAAGCGGTTTTCAAAGATGTTCTCGGTGACAAAGCTGATCCCCGAAGACACCGTCATCAGGGCCATGAACTGTGCCTGCAGGTCGGTAGCAAATCCAGGATGTTCCTCGGTTGTCATGTCCACGCTGCGAAGTCGCGTCACTGGCCTTACCTGTACAGCCTTAGCCGATTCTTCGACGCGAGCCCCGGCCTGGCGCAACTTGCTGAGGAGAGAAGCGAAGTGCCCGGGAAAGCAATCGGTGACCGTCACTTCTGAATTCGTCATGATCCCGGCGATCAGTAAGGTGCCTGCTTCGATGCGATCGGGAATGATGGTGTGTTCCGTGCCATGCAGGCGCGACACGCCCTCGATCTCAATTCGGGAGGTGCCAGCGCCTGTAATCCTGGCGCCCATTTTGGTGAGCAGATCGGCGAGGTCTACCACTTCAGGTTCCCTGGCTGCATTTTCAAGTACGGTTACACCTTGAGCCAGCGCCGCTGCCATCATCAGGTCCTCCGTTCCGGTCACGGTGATGCGCTCGAAGTGGACGTTATTGCCTCTCAGGCCATTCGGTACGGTTGCCTCAATGTAGCCGTGCTCCTGATGCACCACTGCACCCAGATGCTCTAAGCCGTTGATGTGCAGATTGATCGGACGTGCGCCAATCGAACAACCGCCCGGCACCGAGACTCTTGCCACGCCCGTGCGAGCCGCTAGTGGCCCCAGAACGAGCGAAGAAGCCCGCATGGTCTTGACTATTTCGTAAGGGGCTTCGGGGTTGGTGATTTTCGCCGCTTCAATTCGCACCGAGCCATCAGCCCGACGTTCGACGCTGGCCCCGTTGTATTCGAGCAGCTTCAGCATGGTCGCGATATCGCGAACATTGGGCACGCGGTGCAGGATCACCGGTTCTTCTGTTAACAGGCAGGCGGCAATTGCGGGCAAAGAAGAGTTCTTCGACCCGCTTACCGGCAATGTGCCACTCAGGGTTTCTCGCCCCAGGATTCGAAATTTATCCATTTAGGTATTTCTCTAGGCTAGCCCAGTGTGCTGCCACCCTTGCCGGAAGAAGGCTTAGGGAGCCTGGGTAATCGCGATCTGGATGCGGCCTTTGGCTGCGGCGAGGCGCAACTCGGCATCGGCTTTGCTGGTGCCGAGTTTGCCCATAACGATGGCAGTTCGCACCAGCCTGCCGCTTGCTTCAAACAATTCCGAGGCCCGGTCCCGCTCGACGCCTACCGCCTGCATCACGATGCGGATTGCCCGGTCTACGAGCTTCTCGTTGGTTGGCTGCACGTTCACCATCAGGTTGCCGTAGACATAGCCCAGACGAATCAGCGCCCCGGTGGAAAGCATATTCAGGACTAGCTTCGTCGCTGTCCCGGCCTTCATCCTGGTTGAGCCCGTCACCACCTCAGGGCCGGGCAGCACCTCAATCGCAATATCAGCCGCCTCGCTTAATTCAGAACCCGGCGAACAGCTGATGGCAATCGTAAGAGCCCCGAGGGCCTTAGCCTTTGCCATGGCACCGAGTACATAAGGGGTGCGGCCAGAAGCGGCAATCCCGCACAAGATGTCTGCGCAGCAAAAGCCCATCGCCAGCAATTCTTCAGCGCCCAGTTCGCGGGAATCTTCTGCCCCTTCCACAGCTTTTCGCAACGCCCTGTCACCGCCCGCGATGAAGCCTTGTACCAGTTCTGGCGAGACGTTGTAGGTGGGAGGACATTCACTGGCATCGAGCACCCCCAATCGTCCGCTGGTGCCTGCGCCGGTATAAAAAAGACGCCCACCCGCTTCGATTCCAGCCACAATCGCATCTACCGCCACGGCAATCTTCGGCAGCGCCGCCTCTACCGCCAGCGCTACCTTCTTGTCTTCATCATTGATGATGCGCAACATCTCAAGCGTTGATACGGCGTCGATAGAAGCCGACGCCGGGTTTGCCTGTTCGGTCAGTAAGGATCCAAGCTTCATGCCACGTTTAGGCTCTTCATCAATTTAGATGTCGCCTCGCGCGTAATCCGGGTGGCCTCGCCGAGCGGCATATCCTTGAGCCCGCGTCCAAAGACCTCAGGGCTTACGGCATCCTTGTAGCCGATCTCTTTGAGCGCCCCAAAGAACCCTTTCCAGTTCACGATGCCTTCGCCGGGCAACAGACGCTCGTTGTCCTTTACCTTCTCTGGAGGCAGATCCTGCGCGTCGGCAAGGTGTACATGGACAATCGCTTTGCGTCCTGCTTTGACGATGTCTTCTGCTGTGGCCCCGGCATGGTGCCAGTGCCAGCTATCGAGCAGCAGGCCACAATTGGACCCGCACTCTCTCGCGAATTCCAGCATCTCGCCCATCTTCCAGATGAACTCGTGCGGGTTGGCTGTGCGGATGTGCAGTGGGCCCAGAAATTCCAGTCCCAAACGCACATGGCTGCGCTCCAGGATGTCGCAGACTTTTCGGATTCGCCCCATCATCAACTTTCGTTGTTCTGGCTTGGGCAGGGAGCTTGAGGACGGAATCCAGGTAGCCATGCGAGGACAGCCAATTGCTGCTGCATAGGATGCTGCCTGGGCCAGACCGGCCAGGTCTTTCTCGAAGGTTGCCTCGTCCTTGCGGATCTCTGTCGGCAGCCCGATCGCCCCGGGCTTGACCCCGTTAGCCGCCAGCGTCTGCTTGATCGTCGCGGCAGAATCCTTCATCGCTGCGACAATTGGAATTTCTACTCCAGGAAAGCCAGCCTCATGAGCAACTTTGGCCAACTCTGGCCAGGTGGCGCGGCCACCAGTAATGACGGGATTCAATGTAAGCAGCATGTCTGCAATGAGTATAAACGCGAAACCGCCCGCTCAATTGGAGGAGAGCGGGCGATTACCGAGAGCGCTTACTTCTCGTTTTCAACTTTCAACACTTTTAAGAGTGTGGGCGCTGAAATTTGTTACAAATTTTCTTTACGCCTGGAAGCTGGATCCGCAGCCGCAGGTGGACTTTACGTTCGGGTTGTTGAACTTGAAACCTGAACCTTCGAGCGACTCGACATAATCCACTTCGACGCCGTCCAGATAAAGCATGCTTGCCTGATCGACAAACACCTTTAAACCACTGAAATCATAGGTCTTGTCAAGCATTCCGGGTGTGTTCTCGAATGCCATTGAGTAGGTGAATCCCGAGCATCCGCCGCCAACGACGGAAATACGCAGGCCAGAGGGCTTCGGCTCCTGCGATGTCAAAATCTCTGAAACCTTCTCGGTTGCGCGTTCTGTTAGCTGAATCATAGGTCTTCTCCTTCTACTATATTCAATTGGATCATTTTGGTCCAGTAAAAGTTGCAAAGATTGAGATTGCCATTTGCTATCGTCGAAGGGTTAGTTGAGATTGTCGAAACGCGCAGGCACGAGGCTGCGTCCATTGGGGCATGAGCGGGATTAGCGCAGTATTTCCAGTTCCGGCCGTTGCGGCAAAACAACGCACCATTAGAGCCGTGGATCGTTCTCAGAGTGAAGAAGCGCTACTTGTCGCGCGTGTTCAAAAACGCGACGAGCTTGCATTTCGTGAACTTGTAGAACGCTTTCAGAACAAAGTGTTCTCGATCATTTATGGGATCTTGCGTAATCGTAACGACGCTGAAGATATTTCCCAACAGGTCTTCACAAAAGTCTATTCCTCGATCGGCAACTTCGATTCGCGCAGTTCCCTGTTGACCTGGATCTACAAGATCACTGTAAACGAGTGCTACGACTACCTGCGCAAGAAGCGCGTTCGCAAGCTGGTTTACGAGAGTGACATCTCCGAAGACGACTCGAAGTTGATGGAAAACTCAGAGTTGACCCGGGACCAGAATGTCCCTGCTGACGTCCGTCTGGCTCAGCGCGATCTGCTGCTGAAGATGCTAGAGAAGATCAGCGACGAAGACCGTACGCTCATTCTGCTCAAAGAAGTTGAAGGCCACTCGGTAGAAGAGTTGGCCCAGCGCACCGGGATGAACGAAAATACAGTTAAGGTTAAGTTGTTCCGCGCCCGTCAAAAACTGCTGAAAGCAGCACAAAGACTGCTGAAGCGACCAGGCGCATAATAGAAGTAGTTCTGTAGTAAATTTGCTTTTTGTTTCCCGCCGGGTGAGGCCGGCGAACCTAGGGCCAAAAAAGTGAGAAGCGTTCCGGATTGAACGTAAGTTTTGCGGAGAACTCCCAGTGAGAGAGGTCCCGACAAATCAAGCGTCCGGCTCGCAAAGGTAATTTGAGGGAAGAGGCACAATATGAAGCCACTAGAAGATGGCTTGGAAGGCATGATCGAATCAGGGCGATTGCCGGATGAAAACACTCCGGTTGGCGCTTTCCTGAAATCAAATCCTGCCGCACGAGAAGAAGTCGCAGCCATGATGGACCTTTCACGTCTAATCCGGGAAAATTTCACGCTCAGTGCAGAAGAGCGGGAAGATCTTGAACCCGCGCCTGGATTTTACGCCCGCGTTCTGTCCCGGATCGAAGCGCAAGCCGCGCCCCCCAGCATCTGGAATTTTTTCCTTGAGCCGCTTGGTATGAGACTCGTTTACGCTTCGCTCGCACTGGCCACTTTGTTGTTTACGGCTACTTTCTTTGATGCAAGCCCTGTCAACGAGACTCAGGTGGCTGAAACTCAATCGATTCCCGCAACGGACAGCCCTGTCATCGGCGGTGCTTTCCTGGCAAGTGATTCTGGCGGGATGCCGGTAGTGGAATCCAAAAACCCCAATGAAGATCGAGGCGCTGCCTTGATGCAACTTACGACCTACGATCAGTAGCCAGATCTCAACCCATGAATGATCGTGCTTCCTGGTCTCATCCTAAAGTCCTAACCGCTCTGCTCGCCGTTTTTCTTGCCGGTTCAGCCGCGGGTGCCCTCGGCATGAAACTCTACACCCGTGGTGCCTTCAATGGAAATGCGCGAGCTATGCGCGGTATGGATCGCTCTGCCTTGCTTGAGTACTTCAAGAAAGAGCTCGACCTATCCGATAAGCAACAACATCAGGTAGAAGACTTGCTCGATGATCACTTCAAATACCTGCAAAGCCTTGGCGCGCAGATGGAAGAAGTTCGCGTCTTCGGGCGGGAAAGTATTTCGAAAATGCTCAATCCAGAGCAGAAGAAAAAATTTGATAAATTGATGGGCGACTGGCAACGTTCCCAGCGCTGAAGCATCTATAAAATTTGGTGTTTGATTTTTGCGAAAGCCTCAAGTTAAAGCTTTTGCCAACCGATTAACCCTGTACGTGGATCATCTTAGGCCTGCCCTGTTTGCACGCCGGCTACTTGCAACCACGAAAAAAATTGCTAAAGGCAGATTCAATGACCTCTACCGCGCTTCTTTCCCCAACATCCGGCGAACTCCTCGCAGCTGAAATTCGGGTTTCCCCAAAACACCTCGAAGATATTCTCGAAGCACTTGCTTCCGCTACATTCCCAATCAATCCAGAACTCGACCATACCGTCCCGGCCCTCACTCGAGTCCGATTCCCAATCTACGATTCACAACTCGCATCGCTCCGCGAAATTCTCGCCATTGCCGGCTTTACTCAAAGCCAGCTTGAAGTTCATAGTCTTGCCACCGAACTAAGCTATTAGTTTGACCGAGTCTCCTGAACTCCGAATCGTCTCTGGCCCGCCAGCCAGTGGCAAATCTACCCAGCTTCTCGTCAGCCTCCGTGATGCCCTGCTTAGACACGACTGGTCGGTACGGCTACTTGTGCCTTCTGCCACTATGGCCGAACACTCACGCAACCAGCTGGCGCGCGAAGGCCACGTCCTGCGCAAAACTACCGTCTCTACCCTCACTCGCTTCGTCGACGAACTCAATCTGGCTCAACAAGCCCCTTCAGCCGCTGTTCTTGAATCGATCATCAAGGCTGTGCTCGCCAAACGTTGCCCGGGCGAATATGAGGAAGTCGCTGGCCAGGCTGGCTTTATTCGCCACCTCGCTTCCTCTTGCGACGCTCTTGCCCTGGCAGGAGTCTCGCCTCAACAACTGGAAGGTCCGCTTGGTGACGTCTACGGGCGCATCCTTAAGTCTCTTGCCGATCAGGAGTTGGCTCTGCGCGGACAACGACTGCAGCAAGCCGCCCGTAAACTCGAAAAGAAAAATCTCACAGGCATCTCCAAAATCCTGCTCGACGGCTTCTTCAGTTTTTCGAAAACCGAAGAGGCATTCCTTGCTGCCCTCAGCAAGTTCATTGCAGTCGAAGTCACCCGGCCCGAACCAAGCTCGACCCAGCCTGTTTACCGCCAACCTCGCATTACAACTCTTGCGGCAATAGATCGCACTCATGAGGCGCTGATCATCGCGGAGGGGATTCTTCACCTCGCCTCACAGGGTGTCGAGCTTCGTCGTATTGGGATTTTACTCCGCACTCCTTCGGCCTACGCCCCTTTGATCGAAAGCAGTCTGGCTCGTCTCGACATCCCTTCGCGATCTTACCTGGGCACACCAATCACATCGCATCCCGTCGTGGTATTCCATCGTGCCTTCCTTAAAGCAGTCGATGCAAACTGGGACAATGTTGACTTGCTGAGCGCTCTTCGATGGCGCTTTACCGGCCTCGGCGGAACAGCCGCCGGGGATCTGGTTGAGCAACAGGTTCGCACGGCTCTTCCGTCGACAAGTCTCGAACTTTTTCCTCAAATCGAAGCCTTTAAGGACTGGCCCGGCCAGCGCTTCGCCCCGGCCGAAGCCGCGCGGCAGCTCAAGCGCCTGACACAAGTTCTCGAGGTTCCGGTCAACCTCAATCCGGATCTTAAGACTGCCTGGCAATGGCACCAGCGTGCCTCCGCTATTCGGACCCTGCATGAAGTCTTCGACTCGACCGCCGCATCACTCAGCGAAACGCCTCTACTGCTGAGCGATTTCTGGCAAGTCGCTGAATCCAATCTCGCTGACTTGAGCCTGCACGAAAGAGACACGCGCCGCAACGTCGTTCACGTCATGGACCTCTTCGAGAGCCGGCAATGGGATCTTGACTACATCTTCGCTCCGGGCATCTCCGACGGCGAATTCCCCCAGCGATTTTCTCCCGATCCCCTTCTGCCCGAGAACCTTAAGAAGACCTTCGGCATGAAGACACTCGAAGACCGTCAGGCCGAAGAGCACTTCCTCTATGAAATGCTCCTCACCAGAGCGAGCAAACAACTCACGCTCACCTACCCGCGCATCAACGCCAAAGGGGATCCCGTGCTGCCTTCGCCCTTGCTGGCAACCAAAGGCGCGTCAGCCAAGCCCATTGCGATAGAAACGCCTCTTTCTGGATTCTCTGAATCCACCGGTCAACTTGAGCGCAACTATCGCCAACCGCGCCCCTGGTCGGCCAGCGAATTTGAAACGTACCTTGCCTGCCCGTGGAAGCATTTCGCCGCTCGTGGGCTTAATCTCCAGGGCCTCCCGGAAACTCCGGCTGAACGCCTCAATGCGCTCCTCCTCGGTACCGTAGCGCACTCGGCGATCAAGATCTGGACGCAAGACCCAACACGCAACATCGAGCAAATCGGAGAGCGTGAACTGGAGCGCGCCTGCCGGGATGCACGCGTCCCGTCCGGCTATCAATACGAACGGGAGCGCATCAACCTTCTGCGCAACCTCCGACTTTACGCTCGCAACGCGCCTCCCATCCCCAGCGGCTGGACCGCATATCTCGAAGAATCCTTCTCGATCGAACTCGAAAACGGGCCTGCGGTGCGGGGTCAAATCGACCGCTATGATCAGAGTCCCAGTGGGGAAATCCATGCCTACGATTACAAATATTCCAAGGCCACCGGGCTTGATGAGAAGTACCCGATACAGGGCGCACTTTACGCCATGGCCCTTGGCCCTCAGGTTTCACGCTTTAGTTTCATCGCCCTCAGAGAGGAAGCCCGCGCTGCTGTTCTCGAATCGAATCTCTTGACGAATCAGGTAACGATTGCTCGTCAGATGATTGGCGACATCGTTGCGGACGTTCGTTCCGGCAAGGTTCCCGTCAAACCAGTCAATCCGGAGAATTGCAAGTACTGCGATTACATGGATGCCTGTCGCATTCGCCTGCGAAGTGCCGAAGAAGAAGCCCCTGCAATCGCAATGGACGCGGTGCAGGAATGAAGCTCACCCCACAGCAGGATGCCGCCATCCATCGCATTGGCCAGGACGTCTGCGTGATCGCCGGCCCCGGCAGCGGCAAGACCCGCGTCCTTGCCGAACGCTTTGCCTGGCTGGTGAGCGACAAGAATATTTCCCCGCGCAACATCCTCGCGCTCACCTTTACCGAGAAGGCCGCCAACGAGATCAAAGAACGGGTTTCGAAGTCGAATCATCCTGACATCGAATTCGCGCCAATCTCTACTTTCCATGGCCTCTGCAAGCGCATTCTGAGTGAGTTCTCAATTGCTGCTGGCCTCGATCCTGCAACCGAACTCTGGGACGAACGCATTGCCGACGCCGAACTCCATCGCAGTGCCGAACAAGTTCTCAATCAGGCGGCCAGTGAACAGCGGCCCGCCTTGCGCCGGCTCTTTACCACTTGGAATGCGGCCAACCTCGTCCCCGATCTTTGCGATCTCTACAACAAGATCCGCTCGCTCTCAGACGAATTCCCGCAGCCATCGGATCCGCCCAACATCCCACGTTTTCTTGCTGAGTTCGCAGCTCTCGGCGAGGACGTCTTTGCAGCCAAAGCCAGCACACCGATCTCGCAAATCTTCCACGAAAAATTCCGCGAAGCCTTTACGCAATTCAAGCAACTCGGCTACGAAGAACCCCGTTGGGACCACATTGCCGCCATCTCCAACTTCCCCAAGCGCGGCAATCTCCCGAAGGGCCTGAAGGAACCAGCCAAGAACTTCTACGAGCTCTTCGACATCATCAGTGCCACTCTGGTCTCGGCCCTGGTTGGCCCTGAGCGCAACTACCTGATCGAGCTGCTGCAGCGCATTGCTGACGCTTATGATCAGCGCAAGCGCAATGCCGCCCGCATGGACTTCCACGACCTCGAACACAAGTCGATCCAATTGTTGCGCAACAACAAGGCCGTCCGTGAAGAGTTGCAGCGGCGATTCGAACACATCCTGATGGACGAGATGCAGGACACCAACCCAGTCCAGTGGAAGCTGCTCGATTTGATCCGCACTCCTGGCACTTTCTTCGCCGTCGGCGACGTCAACCAAAGCATTTACGGCTTCCGCTTTGCAGCCCCAAAGGAGTTCATCGAATATCGCGACAGTATTGTGTCGCGTGGCGGCACAGTGGATTTTCTCGGAGATAACTTCCGCTCGCGTGAAGATATACTCCACTTCACCGAGACTGTGTCGCGTGGGCTGCCGGGCCTTGAGCCTCCTAACCTTCGTGCAGGCCGCAACTTCACCACACAGAATCTTCCGGTCAGCCTTCATTCTTTTGAACAACACGAGGATGAGTCCCAATGGCTGGCCACCGAGATTCGATTCCTCGAAGAGACTTTCCTCGTCGAACCGAAGGATGGCAGCCCGCTGCGTCGTCTGCACCTCGGCGACATCGCAATCCTCGTCCGCACCACAAGCAAGGCCGAAGCGATCGCTGCCGTGCTTGCTGAGCGTGGCATCCCCTTCACCCTTGGTGGTGGTCGCAAGTTCTTTGACACTCAAGAAGTTGCCGATTGCATCAGTTATCTCGAAGTGCTGGCCAACCCGCTCAATACGATCTCGCTTGCCGCTGTCCTCCGCAGTCCTTTGGTTGGCCTCACCGACGATCAGCTGCTCAACAATTATCTGCCACAGTCATTCCAGCTTCGTCTTGAAAAGCAACGCAATCGACTGGACGATACTTGTCCCGATCGCTTCCTGATCGAAGCCCTTGACGCTTCCGGCTACTTGCAGACATTAAACCCCGGCGGGAGGGCGAACGTCGAAAAGTTCCTCCGCATCGTTCGCGAGCAATGGCAACAATGCCCCAGCAACATGCGCGACTTTGCCGACACGATTCAGCAGATGCGAACGGCTGCTCAGGAGAAATCCGCCCCTGTTGCGGGGCTTGGTGCGGCTGTGCAGATCCTCACCGTTCACGCATCTAAAGGCCTTGAGTTCCCCATTGTCTTCGTAGCTGGGGCTTACTTCAGCAAGCCCGCCAATCGTGCTTCGCTGAACTTCGCCCCCCCGAACCGAGTCGGTGTTCGATGGACCAACCCCATCAATGGCAAGACACTCCCTGATGGCCAGGCTCGCGCAATTGAAGAAGAGCAGAAGCAGGAAGAAGAACACGAGCTACAGCGGCAGCTCTATGTGGCGCTGACCAGGGCTGAACAAAAGCTTTATGTTTCCTGGGCTGGGCAACAGAAGCGGGGCTGGTTGAAATATCTTGAGCCGCATCAGGATATCCAGTACAGCGAAGGCGAAGAGCTCCCTCTTCCTGACCCTGCTGAACAGCCTGCCCCACAAGAGCCGATCCTCTTGAAGGTGCTGCCCTCTCAGCCGATCATCCAGTCTTCTTCGACGCCAACTGACATTGCAAAGTTCGCTCAATGTCCGCGACGGTACTTCCTCGATTCGATCGCCAACCTGGCATCCTGGCCAAGCGCGAACGAAGAAGCCTCGACCGGTGCAACGGAGCTGGGCACTGCGGTTCATCAGATCCTGGCCGGGCTTCCAGTCGAAATCGAATCCGAAGAAGCCGCGGAGCTGGCCCAAGTGTTTCTCAACAGCCCCACTGCAAGATCTCTTGCGTCCGCCAGGTGGGTTGAGCGGGAATTCGATATCGTCTTTGCAATCGAAGACCTTGTGCTGCAAGGTCAAATCGATCTTTGCTATGAGGATGCGAGTGGCGAGATTACGATCATCGACTACAAGACAGACCGCAACATCTCAAAGCACTACGACACACAGATGGCGATTTATCGGGAAGCGCTAGCGAAACTCCATCCAGAGAAACCAATCCGCAGCTATCTGTATTTCTTAAGGCAGAACGAGTTGGTTGAATCGGCCGAGCCACTCAATCTGAAGCTGATCCGGGAATTCAAAACCACAGGCACTTTCGATACCAATCCAGGCTCCCACTGCCAGCGCTGCCCGCATCGGGCCGGGGCTTGCCCGGTTATTGCCTCTTAGTTTTGTAATACCGCTCCAGCACTCCCATCGCCGGCTTCTTCCACGGTGTCAGGCTGCGGTCTTCAGGCCCCACATCCCCATGCGCGCTCACCTTCCACGGATACATCCCGTAGAACCAGGGCTTGCCCCAGAAGGCCTTCATCAGCGCCTCATAACAGCGCACCTGATGCGCCCAATCCGGTTCGCGGCGTGGCTCGCTCCAGGGCTCGCGATGTGACCCGGCTACACTGGCAAACCCAACCTCTGTCAAAATCAGCGGCTTGCCGAACCGCTTCTGAACTCCCTCCGCTTTCTCCAAAACCCCCGAGAAATCGAGGCTGTCCGGCAGCGGATAATACTCATTCAATCCGATGTAATCTACCGCATCCCACCATGCCAGCTTTTCAAAATCCGGCCCCTGAGTTGCTGCATAAGTCAACGGCCCGCCGTATACCTTTCTTACTTCACTCACTACTCGGCGCCACTCCTGCTCATCGCCGCTCAGCTTCTCAAGTTCTGTCCCCACCGCAAACAAATCTGCATGCCCCCTTTCGGCCACCCTCGCCCAGCGCAAGATAAACCTGCGGTAAGACTCAAACCAGATCCGTCTCGCTCCAGCATCCTCGATTCGGATCGCACCCGGAAACATGCCTGGCATTACCCAAAGCTGCGGCTTCAATAGCACCCGGATGCCCCTGGCATGCGCCACCTTCATCAGTGCGACATACAAGTCTTCATCATCGCCATCCCATCCATTGGTGACTCCCGCTTCGCCCTGTCTGTAGGAGCCGTAAGGCACCACGGCCACCGCGTCGACCCCATGCCCTTTGAGCGCATCAAACATCGCAGCCGTCGGCTTCGGGTGATAGGCTTCAAACCCATCACGAATAAAACTGACTCCGCGTTGAAAGAACAATTTCTCATAGGGCTTCACCGCCACATCTGCTACGGCGGCGATCTCCTCTGACAACTTCCACCGCCTCATTGGCTCGGTGCCAAACCCTACGCCCGCCACAACTCCCAGCGCTGCCGCGCCACTCCACCATCTGCGTGTGAATGGGACAAAAAACAACCCGCCCCAAGCCGCCACTCCCAGCGCCAGACTGGCCTGATCCTCTACTCCTGGCCTCCCTCTGCGACCACCTTCCGTCACCACCCGGATGCCGTCCAGGCGAGGCACAACAGCCACCACCTTAGCCGGCCATCTCCGCGCATAGGACACCACACCCGTCGCCAAATAAATGCACACAAGTAGCCAACAAATTCTGCCACCGGCCCGCCCCGCCATGCGTATTACCAACAGAGCTATGCGCGTCATCTCTTTCTTGCTCATTCTAAGCTGCCAGGCCCAGGACAACGCCGCCGAAATTATGGCCAAGGTGGCTACCAACCTCGAACAGGGCAGTGAACTTCGCAAATCCTATGTCTACACCCAGAAGATTCTCACCCGGCTCCTTCGAACCAACTCTAAGCTAGCCCGCGAAGAACGCCGCGAATATACGGTTACCCCGGACGGCAAATCTACTAAGAAGAAACTTGTCCTCCTCGAAGGCCAGTACGAGAAAGACAAGAAACTCCATCCCTATACCGAGACCTCAGACCGACCCCTTGGCATCGATGGCGTGATGGTACAAGTTCTAGCCGACAACTCTGTCAATGACGAAGAATCGAGAGACGGAATCGGCATGGACTACTTCCCTTTTCTACCCGATGACCTGCCTGGCTACAACTTCAACCTGGTCAAAACAGAAACATACCGCGGCCGCCCTGTGCACCGCATCGCCTTCGTCGGCAAAACGAAAAAGAACCCGTGGGAAGGGGAAGCGCTGATCGACGTTGAAGACCTTCATCCTCTCTCGATCCAGACCAAACTCAATTTCAAAATGCCGCTGCTGGTAAAAACGATGCTGGGCACAAACCTGCGCCAGACCGGATTCTCGCTCACCTATGCGCGTATCGCCCCCGGCCTCTGGTTCCCTGCCACCTACGGGACAGAGATGCGCTTTGATCTGCTCTTTGGCTACAAGCGAGTCATCACGATGTCGATGGAGTCTTCTAACTTCAAAAAAGCATCCGCCGATTCCGCCGTCACTTTTGATGACGTAAAGTAATTTCGCACGTCACACTAAGGCCATGCGACTCATCGTTTTATTGACCCTCGCCGCTACTCTTCAGGCCGCGGTAATTGCCGACATCCGCGCTAAGCTCTCTGCCGGAGACCTCTTGAGTGCAGACGCCCTTGCGGCAGACTTCTGTGCAGCCAACCCCGCCTCGACCGAATGCGCTGCCGCCCTCTCCTGGCTTGCCCGTGGAGCCCAGATGTTAGGCCAACCCCAATCCACCGCAAACTATATCGCCGCCACCAAAAAGATTCTTGCGACCAACCCCAAAGAGGACCCCTTCCTTCGCACCGCCATCGGGGCCACGATCGAAACCGAAGCCCGCCTTCTTGCCAGCAGCGGAAAACTCGATCAAGCCATTCGCCTGCTTCGCAATGAGCTGCCCAAGGCCACCACCTTCCCAGTAAAAGCACGGATTCAGAAGACCCTCAATATCCTGACACTCGAAGGCAAACCCGCGCCCAACTACGACCCTGCTCTCAAGGGCAAACCCACAGTACTCTTCCTCTGGGCTCACTGGTGCGGAGACTGCAAGGCCCAGGTGCAAGCCATTGCCGAAGTCGCGGCCAAACACGGCGCATCGATCCACATCATCGCCCCCACCACCCGCTATGAATCTGTTCCAAACATCGAGAACCCCACCGAGCAGCAGGAAAACGACCATATCGAAAAAGTCTGGGGCGAATCCTATCAGGCAATCCAAAAGATTCCCCACCCGGTAGACCCCAAAATGATGCTCGACTACGGTGTCAGCTCCACCCCTACCATCGTCGTCATTGACGCCAAAGGTATCGTCCGCGCTTACCGCACCAGCCGTATGAGCGCCGCCCAGATCGAAAAGCTAATCCACTAAGACGTAAGCCCGCACGGGGAAAGTGGCCCCGCCCACCCACGCAATGGGAGCTGCATGGATGTAGCCGCCCTCCTTGGGCAGCGCGCTCAAATTCGTCATGTGCTCACAGATCGGAACCCCTGCTGCCAGCAGAGTCGTATGCGCCGGCCGGCGCAAATCGGGGAGCGCATCGATGTTTACGGAATCAATCCCCGCAAATAAAGCCCCACCATCGAGCAAAGCCTGACAAGCCTCCTGGGTCAAGTGCGGGTTCTCCCCGAAGTAAGCATCGGTGCGCCAATGCCGCGACCACTCCGTACGAACCACCACTGCCCGCCCGGCCATCTTCAACCCGCGAAACAGATCCGGCCCGATCGATAAAACATCAAGCGCATCCACTAACAGCAACGGAACATGGGCCAGCCTGTCCAGCGACAAGCCCGCCAGGTCAGTCCCGCCGCGATAACGGTGGATCGGCGCGTCCACATAAGTGCCCGTATTGCCGCAGCAATGGAGCGACGCGATATAGAACTCGCTCAAGCCGCCATAGCGCCCGGAATCATAATCGATCAGAACCTCTGCGCGCGGCTCCGGCAAGCCTGGATACGTCTTCATTCCCATCTCGATCTTGTGACTTACTTCAATGCGTTGCATCCAGGTCCCTCAACGATTTCGAATCTTGGTCAATGCTAGCGCGATATCGGACGCCCAATCCCCCTTCGGGCTCAATACACGCGGCTGAACGCCCTTAGCTTCTATCAAGGCGCCATCTTTGGTGAGGATGCTCTCAATCGACACTGTAAAGCTCCACCCATTCGGCAACCGTTTCGGAATAGCGTCAGACAATTCCCCGCGCGTTGGCTGGCCAATCAGCATCGCCCCAGGAAGCGCGCTCATCACCAGCGCCAGCGTCTCTCCGGCGCTCACCGTGTTCTCTCCTATCAGCACTGCCACCGGCCCCTCGAATCGTTCTTCGGTGCTGGGTGCGATCGTCACTTCATAGCCTGCTCCACCGGTGGCATGTTTGCGAAATACCACCTGCCTGTCCTTCGCAAAGCGCGAAGCAATTTCCATCGCTACGGCATCGTAGCCACCTGAGTTCACCCGCAGATCCAGCACCATCGCCTTAACGCCGCGCAGTTCGCGCAGCACTTGATTCATTGCCTCGCGCGCGGGCTTAAGGTGTTGCGCTACAGGGGAATCTTCAGTCAACCCTTCAGCCCATCCTCCTTCTGCCAAGACCGCCAGGTAACCGACATCTTCAGCCAGCTTCTTGTACAACAAGCGCCGGTTGCCCGCCAGCTTTACATCCTGCAAAGACTCCCGCAGTGAGGTTCTAAGTGCCTTCCAGTCTGCCTTCTCAATGTCGAGACTGCGCTTGCCTGCCTCCAGCGTCAGGTGCCCGTCCCCGACTTGCTTCACCATTGCCGACAGGACATCAAACAAGTCATCTCCCTGATTCAATCGTGCACGAGCCGCTGCGACGCTAGCCTTCCAATCCACCTTGCGAGCCTCAAAGAATGGGTACTGCTCCTCCATCGTGGCAGCGAAGACATTGAAGTTTACAAGAGGGTCTTTGGTCTTGAGCGGCTTGCGGCACGCGTCCGGCAGTGTCTTCAATTGCAGTACAGGATCTTTTGTAGGGAAACGATCAAGCCCGAGGCCTTCCACATAACTTCCAAACAAACCCTCAAACACCTCCCGCGAATACTTCTCACCCTCGACGCAGCCGGCCTTGGATACCTCGAAAATCTGTACGCGCTTCTCGTCCACGTTCAGAACGTAGCCATAGCCGCTGCTTTGCCAAATGCCAGCCGGCAAAACTGCTATTTGTAAGGCCTGTAATAGGATCCACTGCATCACTTCTTGAGACTAATCCAAAAAAAATCGCGCATCGATATTCTGAATGATTTGGCTGGGCCAGTAGGGATTCACGTTATTGTCGCGATTTCCTCTCAGAAAGTGCTGACAAGCGACTAAACTAAATTCGTGTCGCCAATCGTATTACTACTCGCGATAGCCCAGTCGCCGGCCTCCACCTGCGACCCACACCCCCTCACTCAACAAGCTGATTTTCCGATGGACGTGCGCTACTCTCGAGCCGCCCACAATGCCAAAGTTCAGCAAATTCTGGCGAAGCTTCCCAAGACCACTTACGACGAAGCTCTCAGCCTTTACGGCAAACAAACTCCAGCTGCCCGCGACTTACTCAACAAAATCCTCAAAGAGAATCCGGCCCACGGTCAGGCCCTACTGCTACGCGCCCGAATCGCTTCCAGCCAGAGTTTTCGTGATGTTGAACAAGCCAAGTCTGACATTGCACAGTTTCACAAAGCCTGCCCGAATAGCTACGTCACCGTTTTTGAACTTGCAGCGATTCCCGATTCGAAATGGCTCCTGCAGGAGGCCGCCACACTGCGCGCGCAACTCAAAGGGCGCACCGGCCAACGCGAAGCCATCGCCTACCCCGTCCTATGGCACTGGGAGCGCAATGCCCTTCGCAGCGATCAGCAGGAAGAAACACGCAAGCTCTGGGCTCAGGACATCGAGTTTCTTCGTAATGATAAGTTTCCCAGAACAGCAACCTGGCTTGGTGCCATGCGCAATATGGAGTTTCAACTGGACCAGAGATTCGATTGGCTAGCTGCAGATTTTGCCCGCTTCCACCCACACTCACTTCCGTCCTTCTATCCTGAACTCCAGGCAATACAAGACTTGGGCACCACAGATGAAGCCTTTAGCCGCTTCGCTCAATTGGCCAAGCGCTATCCCGCGTCCACCGCTGTGCCTGCCTATTGGGAAGAGCTTGCCAGGAAGAAACCAGAGCAACTCCCCGAGGCTTATCTCGCTATGAAGTCGGCCATGGATCTTGATCCTGACTCTTTCCGGTCTGCACCTCCAAATCAGATCAACATGGCAGAAGATCTGGTTCGACGTAAGCTCCGTCTGGACCTTGTCCCGTCCTTCATCTTTGCCGGGCTCGAATCGATTCAGCGCGAAACACAAGCCGATCAATTCACTGACCTCTATCCGAATTCCGGGAAAGCGCGCAAAGAAATTTACGATGCCTGGTATCTCTTTGCCTTCTTTCCTTTGATCGAAGCCTACGCGCAACTCAACAAACCGAATGAGGCGCTGGATGTACTTTCGCAAGCGCAAACGATCCTCACCCGATCTCGTCCTCCGGCAACTGCGTCGCTCGAAGACCGCAATACCCACCTGCGGATGGAAGCGAATTTCTGGCGTGTCAAAGGCATTCTCGCCGCGGCCCGTGGCAAAAACTTCGATGCCCTCATCTCCTACCGGAATTCGCTGGCCAGCTTTCCGCCTCGCTCCAGTCGCCCTGATCAGCGCGATGAGGTGATGGCTAGCGCCCGTGCGATAGCCAAACAACTGGGCGCCACAGAAGAAGCATGGACCGATTGGGAAGCCAGGCAACCCCTCGATACTTTCCGGGCCGGCGTCGGCGGCGACAACGCATGGAAGACTCTGGCTGCCAAGCAACCCGATCTCAAGATCAAAGACATGCAAGGCCGCGAATACACCCCAGCGCAACTGGCAACCAGGCGCACTTTCGTCAATCTGTGGGCCACCTGGTGCGGGCCCTGCCGCGCGGAGCTCCCCTATCTTGAGAAGCTAAGCAACCAGTTGAAAGACCGCGAAGACATCGCCGTCATTGCACTCAACGTAGACGAGGAGCAGCAGTTGGTTGAGCCATTTCTGAAGCGCTTCAACTTCACCTTTGGCAACAATCTGGCCCAACCTTACGCCTACGCGATGCTGCCGGTAATGGCGATCCCCGCCAACTACATCCTCACCCAAAATGACACCAAAGCCTTTTACGAAGAGATCGAAGGTGACGCCTGGGTGAAGGCGGTCCTAGACCGGATGAATCTCCCCAAGTAAGACAGCCTTTTTTGCTCCCGTTGCACCTGGCAAATTCGAAGGCTTCCCCAGCTTGGTTGCCGCAGCCAAAAACGCAAAAGCCATCGCTTCCTTGGCATCGGCCGGAATCCCGACGTCGGAACTGGAGTGCACATATGCTCCAGGCATCAGCCCCTGCAACTCTGCCATCAACAACGGATTGTGCACTCCACCGCCGGACACAAGGCACTCATCCACCTTGAATTTCGGCGTCACAAAGCGCTCAATCCCCTCTGCAATCGTCACTGACGTAAAGGCCGTTGCTGTGGCAATCAGGTCTTCTACGGGTAAGCCTGTCTTCATCATCTTCGCGATCAACGCTTCCCCATACTGCTCGCGACCTGCTGATTTCGGCGGGGCCTTCAAGAAGTACTTGTCCTTTGTAAGCTGCTTCAGCAGTGCGCGATTCAGCTTGCCTTTACGGCCAATCTTGCCATCCTTGTCGTAGCTCTGCTTACCACCAGTCGCGATCACCGCCAACTGGTCGATCACCATGTTGCCCGGCCCTGTGTCGAAGGCAAACACATCGGTCGCCTTCGCCTTCTTCGGCAATGCATGGACGTTCGCGATACCGCCAATATTGACCGCGACACGATTCACCTGATCGTGAGTCAGTGCCACCCAGTCAAAGAACGGGACCAGTGGCGCACCCTGCCCACCCGCCGCAACATCCCTTGCTCGAAAGTTCGTGATCGTCTCAATCCCTAAACGCTCGGCGATCACTGCCCCCTCGCCAATCTGGAAAGTACAACGAGGCCCTTCGTGATAGATCGTCTGTCCATGACAACCCACCAGCTCGATCTTCTTCACTCCAAGCGCCGCCACTGCCGCTGCATACAACTCACCCAGCTCATAATGCAGGCGCGCTATATCGCGCGTGTGGCAATCGGCATTCGATACCGCCAGTATCCTTTTACGCAAGCTTGCTGAATACGGAGTGCTCGCAAAAGCCACCAGCTCAAAGGCTGGCCAGGTCACGTCTACAACTGCGACATCGATCCCGTCCAGCGACGTCCCCGACATAATCCCTGCTACCCGCATTACTGCAACTCCTTCTGCAATTCAGCCAAGATCTGCAACGCCTCAATCGGCCGCAACTCATCCAGCTTCAAACCACGAATACGCGAAGCGATGTTTCCGCCCACCGGTTCAAACAACTGAATCTGCATCGGCTCAGGTGCGCGATCTGCCGAGGGCGGCGCAAGCTGCTGCTTCTCATGCAGAGCCAGAATCTGCCGCGCCCGGTCAATCACTGCATCGGGCAAGGCTGCCAGTCGCGCCACTTCGATACCAAAACTCTTACCTGCAGCACCTGGCTCCACCTTGCGTAAAAACACAATCTGGTCGCCGGCTTCCTTCACCGCAACATGCAAATTCCGAACGCCAGAAAGCGTCTCCTCTAGTACCGTCAGCTCGTGATAGTGTGTCGCAAACAGCGTCTTTGCGCCGACTCTCTGGTGCAGATATTCCACCACGCTCCAGGCCAGCGCAAGCCCGTCGTAAGTGGAAGTGCCACGCCCAATCTCGTCGAGCACCACCAGACTCCGGTCTGTCGCAGTATTCAAAATCAGAGCCGTCTCGGTCATCTCCACCATAAAAGTAGAACGCCCGCGCGCCACATTATCAGACGCACCAATCCTGGTAAACACGCGATCGACAATCGGCAACACCGCTTCATCAGCGGGCACAAAGCTGCCGATCTGCGCGAGGATCGACAGCATCGCCGCCTGCCTCAGATAAGTGGACTTACCGCCCATGTTGGGCCCGGTAATCACGGCAACAAATTTCTGATTGTCGAGATACAAATCGTTGGGGATGAATCGCGCCGCATCGGCTTCTACCAGCCGCTCGACAACCGGATGCCGCCCGCCCGCCACGCGGAACTCACCTGTCTCGGAGAAGCGCGGCCGCACGTAACGCCGCCCCACTGCCACCTCCGCTAGCGAGAGCAACACATCCAGCTCGGACAACGCAGTAGCAGTCTGCCGGATACCACCGGCGAAGCTTGCCATAAAGGCACGCAACTCCTGAAAGAGCTCCTTCTCGATTGCAAGAATGCGCTCTTCGGCCTCAAGGATTTTCACCTCAAGCTCTTTCAGCTCAGGCGTCGTAAATCGCTCGGCATTCACCAGCGTCTGCTTGCGGTCGTAATCGGAAGGCACCAGATGCATGTTCGCCTTTGAGATCTCGATGTAATACCCAAAAACATTGTTGAAGCGAACCTTCAGGCTCTGGATATTGGTCCGCTCGCGCTCGCGCACTTCGATCTGCGCCACATACTGCTTGCCGTTGCGCTGGATATCTCGCAGCTCGTCGAGCTCCGCATTCACGCCATCGCGAATCACCCCGCCATCGGCCAGCACCACCGGTGGCTCCGGATGCATCGCGCCCAGCACCTTGCTACGTACCTCACTCAAATCCACCAACTGCCCATTCAAGCCCTGCAACAATGCCGACCCAAAACCTCGCAGTGGGGACTGTATGCCCGGCACCTGATCGAGCGACTTCGCTAGCGACAGTAGCTCCCGCGGCCCAGAGGTATTCATCGTTACCTTCGCGAGCAGGCGTTCGATGTCATAAACACTGGCGAGTTTTTCGCGCAAGCTCGAGCGCACAATCGTCGCCCCGCACAACTCAGCCACTGCATCGAGACGTGCCTCGATTTCTTCACGCTGCACCGAAGGCCGCAAGATCCGGCGTCGCAGCATCCGCGCACCCATCCCGGTTACTGTCTCATCAAGCGCCGAGATCAGCGTCGAGCTACGCCCACCGCCCATGTCCGCAGAAAACAATGGCTCCACCAACTCCAGATTCCGAACCGTCACCGGATCAAGCACCATCGCCTCGCCCCGCTCATAGAAGCTTGGTCGATCTATATGATCGAGCGCCGCCTTCTGCGTGTCGCGCAGGTAGTGCAGAATCGCCCCAGCCGCACACACTGCCAGCGGATGCGGACCCAAGCCACAACCATCAAGCGAATGTAGCTTGAAGTGCTCTTTCAGAATCCGCTCGCCATATTCAAAATCGAAGACCCAGCCATCCAGCACTGTCTGCAAGCCGCCAAGGCTTGCGTCTTTAGCCGGCAGCAGCACTTCCTTGATGCTCAACGTTTCCACCAGCGGGCCCAATTCATGCACTGGCAAAACCGTGACTCGAAACTCGCCGGTGGAAACATCCACATAAGCAAGCGCCGCCCGAGTCTGATCCTTGGGGTCTCGATGCACGGCCCCCAGGTAATTGTTCTCCTTGCTGCGAAGAACATTCGATTCGGTTACTGTCCCGGGAGTTACGACGCGAGTAATCGCACGGTTGACTAGCTTTTTGCCCGGCCCGGGCGGCTCCATCTGCTCACAGATTGCAACCCGAAAACCCTTCTGGATCAGGCGCGCGATGTAGCCTTCGCTGGCGTGATAAGGCACCCCGCACATCGGCGTGCCGTGCCTGGCCGTGAGTGTGATCTCAAGCTCGCGCGCTGCCGTTACTGCGTCGTCAAAGAAAAGCTCATAGAAGTCACCGAGCCGAAAAAGCAGCAGAGCGTTGGGCACCTGCTGCTTGATCGAATGGTATTGCCGCATGAGCGGCGTTCCCTGGCTATCCGTCATTAGGCATACAAACCACGAAGCTGAATCGTAAACGCCACGCGGTCAATCGCCAGCATATACGCGGCCGTTCTGTTATCTACGCCGTGCTTTTCGGCATAACTCACTACATCGTGGAAGCTGGCCACCATCAGTTCTTCGAGCCGCTCATTCACCAGCGATTCGTTCCAGAAGTAGCCCTGACGATCCTGCACCCATTCAAAGTAGCTCACCGTTACGCCGCCAGCGTTGGCAAGAATATCGGGAATCACAAAGATGCCGTTCTTCTTCAAGACGGGATCTGCCGGAGCAGTGGTGGGCCCGTTGGCACCTTCGCAAATAATCTTTGCTCGAATCTTGTGCGCATTGGCTGAGGTGATCACATTCTCCTTGGCCGCAGGCACAAGCACGTCGCATTCGAGATAGAGCGCCTCGTCCTTGTCGACATTCTCGGCACCTGCAAAATCGGTGATCGATCCCGTCTCATTGCGGTGCTTCATGAGCGCTTCAATATCAAGCCCGTTGGCGTTGTAAACTGCGCCGTCCCACTCTACAATCGAAACCACACGCATGCCTGCAGCAGACATCAATCGCGCTGCCTGCCCGCCCACGTTCCCAAAGCCCTGCACTACAACCTTGGCCTCTTTCGGATTGATCTTGAATCGCTTCAAGGCCTCAAGCGTCACAATCAAACACCCACGTCCGGTTGCTTCAGTGCGTCCGCGCGATCCACCCAGGTTGAGTGGTTTGCCCGTCACCACAGCCGTAACCGTATGCCGCTTGTGCATCGAGTATGTGTCCATGATCCAGGCCATGGTCTGCTGATTGGTGCCCATGTCGGGCGCCGGTACATCCAGTTCCGGCCCGATCACATCGATCATCTCGGCCGTGTATCGACGGGTGATTCTCTCGAGCTCGCGCTGCGAAAGAATCGTGGGGTCGCAAATTACCCCGCCCTTGCCGCCGCCATAAGGGATGTTCACCACGGCGCACTTCCAGGTCATCCAGCTCGCCAGTGCTCTTACTTCGTCCAGCGTCACATCAGGCGCATAACGAATGCCACCCTTGGCCGGGCCCCGGGCAATCGAGTGTTGGACTCTGTATCCGGTAAAAACTTCAATGCGCCCGTCGTCGAGCTCCACGGGAATGTAAATTGTCACTTCCTTAGTGGGTGTACGAAGAATTTTGCCAATTCCTTCGTTCAGGTTGAGTGCTTCGGCGGCGAGGTCGAAACGTGCTTCCGCCGCTTCGAGCGGGTTCAGTTCGTCATGATGAGCGGACATTATGCGATCCTTTTCACTTAATAGTATGGCAGCAAGCTTGTTCTCTCAGACCCGGCGCGGCTTCCTTTTGAGCGCCCTCAAGAAGCCCCTCTCCATTGGGGGAATTCGTTTCGAAGTGGAGAAGAATGGTGGCTCAAAGCGCCGCTACCTTCACATCCACGGAAACGAAACTACCGCCCGTGATGTTCTTAAGGAACATGCTAAATCTCAAAAGGGCCTCTACTACTTTGTTGTAAGCGACAAGCGCAATGTTCTTGTTGGGGAGTGCCTGATCGACCCAAACCGTATGTTTACCGATGCAGGTGCCCGCAAGAGTCTTGAGAGGTGGAATAAGGGCAAGAGCCCGGCCCAAATTGACGCGTCTCTCGCATTGCTCGCCAAAGACCGCGACGCCTTCGTCAAGGCCGTAACCCCACCCAGGGGTGGCCTCCTGATCGCCATGCATAACAACTCTGAGGGCTACAGCATCAAGGACGAAGTCTCGATTTCCGACCGGGTCCATATGCCCGAAGAAGCCAATCCGCGTGATTTTATGCTCGTCACAAATGAAAAAGATTTTGAAATCATCGCCAAAGGGCCCTACAACGCCTGCCTTCAGAAGTCCGTACGAACCGACGATGGTAGCTTTTCGGTACTAGCCAATTCCAGAGCGATTCGATACGTAAATATCGAGGCCGCGTTAAAAAACCATGACAAACAGAAGGCCATGATCGGCTTTCTGGAACAAGTACTTCGATAGGCCGTAGTACCACGCCGATCTTGGTACCAGAAGAACTCGTTTCTCATAGTTTCCACCTGAATCCAAGCACTAACCTTGGGATCAGACACCGCTATGATAAATAAACTCAAAAAACAAATTTTGTTGGCATGCGCAGTTCTGGCCATCTCCGGTTCGGGGCAGGCAACCACTGTGTATTTGCGCGACACTCCAGCATCGGGACATTTTGCCGCTGGCCTCTCCCAGACAGGCGTTGGTTCCATCAACAACAGTTGGAGCGGCAGGGCAGGTACCTTGGACTTAGAACTCAGTCTCACCAGCCCCAGCACGGACTTTTTCTCGCTCCTTACCTATTGCATCGACCCGGTACGGACTCTTTCCGTAGGCCCTGCAAATGGAAATGGCTCTTCATTTGAGCTGCTGAGCATGCTCAGCTATTTCAGCATCTACACTCCCGCCGTTGCAGACCCAACCGCAACCACCAACAACATCCAGAAGCTCTGGGCCAATGCTTATGCCGATTCCAAGACCACAGACACCAAAGCGGCTGCTTTTCAGTTTCTTCTCTGGGAATACATCGCAGACTACGCTTCCTTCAACCTCGATACTGGTGTAGTCAAGGTCACCAACGCCGCCGTAAAGGCGCAGGCCAACGCATGGAACTCAGCAATGACCAGCTGGACTTCAACTGCAAACCTTTCCGTCATCAGTGGTTACGACACCAAGCAGAGCTTCATCTACGAGCCGGGTGGTACAGGGACCAATGAAACCGTTCCCGAACCTGGCACCTATGCCATGATCGGCGCCGGTCTCATTTGTCTCGGCTATTTCCGTCGCAAATAGCTTCGATTTCTCTCTCCAATTCAATCAAGGCCAAACCCTGATGGGGTTTGGCCTATTTTTTATTCCCGGATGCCAACCGAATAGATCGCAAACGCGTAGCTTTTGGCTAGCTCCTTGATCCGGTCATATCTTCCGGAAGCCCCGCCGTGGCCGGCATCCATGTTCATGTCGAGCAGAATCTTGTTCTCACCCTTCTGGTTGACCCTCAGCTTTGCCGTCCACTTTACCGGTTCCCAATAAGGCACCTGTGAATCGTTCATGCTCGAGAAGATGTACATATTGGGATACTTTGCGGGTACTACGTTGTCGTATGGTGAGTACGACTTCATGTACTCGTAAAATTCCTGCTTCTCGGGGTCGCCAAATTCATCCGCGTCGGTGGTTGACAGCGGAATCGTTTTATCCTGCAAGCTTGAAACCACATCGACAAAGGGCACACCGGCAATTACAGCTTGAAACAGATCCGGCCGCGAATTCGCAACCACACCCACCAGCAACCCACCAGCGCTAGCCCCTTCGATCGTCAGTTTTTTGGGGTTGGTGAACTTCTGTGCCACTAGCATTTCCGCAGAAGCAATGAAGTCACGGAAGCTATTTTTCTTCTTCAGCATTTTGCCATCTTCGTACCACGAATAGCCCATATCGGTGCCCCCGCGAATATGCGCAATCGCATAAGCAAAGCCTCGATCCATCAGGCTCAGACGGGTAGCCGAAAAACCCGGGTCCATCGGAATCGCATACGAGCCATAGCCGTACAGCAGCATCGGTGCCTGCCCATCCTTCTTGAATCCCTTCCGGTAGGCAACCGTCACAGGCACTTTGGTGCCGTCCTGACTGGTGGCCATCAGACGCTCCACAACGTAGTTGGCCGGGTCGTAGCCGCCCAGAACTTCCTGCTGCTTGAGCAGGGTTTTGGTGCGGGCCACCATGTCGTAATCGTAGGTCGACGCGGGAGTCACCATCGACGAATAGCTGAAGCGCAGCAGATTCGTATCGAACTCGGCGTTGCCGCCAAAATTCAGCGTATAAGCCTGCTCATCAAACTTGATGTCATGCGATTCGTTTTTGGCCAGATCGACAACGCGCAAGGTATGCAGACCGTTGAGCCTCAACAGATAAACGGCATGATTCGCCAGCAGCGTCATCCCCTGCACATAAAGGCCCTTTTGCGCCGCGATCACTTCTTTCCAGTTCTTCTCCGAAGGGTCCGCTACCGGCGCGGTCACCACTCTGAAGTCGCGACCCTTGTCGTTGATCCGGATATAGAACTGATCCGAATGGTGGCTCATCGAGTAGCTGATGCCCTCTTTGCGCGGGATCAGGGTTTTAAAGCTTCCCTCGGGGGACTTCGAATCCAAATAGCGGTATTCGCTAGTCAGCCCTGAAGAGATCGAGATCACCAGGTATTTCTTCGACAAAGTTTTGCCCACGCCAATGTTGAAGCGCTCATCGTCTTCCTGATACACCAGCTTGTCTTCACTGGCCGCAGTACCCAACGCATGCCGCCAGATCTGGTAAGATCTCTTCGTTTTGGGCTGCTGTTTGGAATAAAAAATCGTCTTGCCGTCTTCGGCCCAGACTGTGTTGCCGATCTTCTCTACCGTATCCGGTAGATCCTTGCCGCTAGTCAGATCGCGAACCCGCAGCGTGTACTCGCGGTAGCCGGTGACGTCGGTCGAGTAGGCGAGTAATTTCTGATCGGGGCTGACACTGGTTCCGCCTAGCGAGAAAAACTTGAGGCCTTTGGCCATCTCGTTTTGATCGAGCATCACCTCTTCAGCCGCTTCAAGCGACCCCTTCTTGCGGGCATTGATGGAATACTGTTTGCCCTCTTCGGTTCGCGAGTAATAGTAGTAGCCTTCAAAGCGGCTCGGCACCGACATGTCGGTCTGCTTGATGCGCCCGATGATCTCCTTGTAAACCTTGTCGGCCAGCGGCTCCATCGGCTTCATCACTTCAGCCGTATAGGCATTCTCTGCCTTCACATAGTCGATCACCGCCGGGTCTTCCCGATAACGCATATAGAAGTAAGGGTCCTGGCGAGTATCGCCAAAAGCCTTCATCTCTTTCGGGATCGGTTTGGCAACCGGAGGTTTCAGTTCATCGGCAGACAGCAGTGTTGTGGACATAAGAAAAAGATTGAGGGAATACTTAAACATGAGTAGCTTCTTTCGATGGTTTCGAGAGCAGGAGCCACGCCCCTAAGAGCAGCGTGGCAATACTGATCCACTGTGTATGGACCAGAGGTATGGCATCAAACATTGGCGGCTGCTCGTGATGACGGAAGAACTCCACACCAAAACGAAGCAGCGAGTAGAGAATCAGATAAAGGCTGAACAAACCGCCCGGCCGCTTCGCCGGATCATGCAGCTTGAAGAGCACTCCAAAGATCAAGAGATCACCGATGGTCTCGTAGATCTGGGTTGGATGCAGAGGAACCCCCAGTGGCACATTCGAGAATTCTTTCACTTCCGGGTTTGTAAATCGAACCGCCCAGGGCCGGTTGCACAGCATGCCATAACAACACCCGGCTGCGTAACAGCCAATACGGCCAATGGCATGGCCGAGCGCGATTCCGGGGGCAAAGCAATCCATTGTTTTCAGCACTGGCAGCCCGTTCTTCCTCATGTAGAAGTAGGCAAAAACAACGGCCAGAACAAAGCCGCCCTGATACACACCGGCGGCTCGCAACGTAGAAAGTGAAAACATCTCAGCCGGGTTCTTCGCATAGTATTCCCAGTCAAAGAGGAACATCATCAGCTTGGCCCCTGCCAATCCGGTAATCGCGCAATAGATGACAAGGTCTTGAATCTTTTGCGTCGGCAAGCCGGCACGCAAGGCCAGCTTGTTGGTAGACCACAAGCCCGCCAAAAATGCGAGCGCCACCATTACGCCGTAAGTCGGGAGAAAGAAGCCATCCAGGTCAATGAGTTTCGGGAGCATGATTCGGATCTGCCTGCTTTCGGGGTTGGATGATTAAGTCAATTGCCATCAGCACAGCACCGACGCTGATGCCAGAGTCTGCCACGTTAAAGCTGGGCCACTCATAAGAGCCAAGAAATACCTGCAGGAAGTCAGTGACACTTCCCTGGAAAACACGATCCCAAAGGTTGCCAACTGCACCACCGAGTACAAGCGACAGGGCCAACCGGTTATAGAGCGTCCCGATGGCGCCAGGCTTGGTGGCCTGCCATAGCATCCAGCCAATCAAGCCCAGAACGACTCCAGCAAAACCCACCAGCACGGTAAGCCGTATGCTTTCAGGTGCGGTCGAGAGAATGCCAAATGCCGCTCCGCGATTGCGGGTGTAGACAATGTTGAATATATCGGGAATCACAACAATGGTGTCGTAGACGGAGACTTTCGCTTCGATCCACATCTTGGTCGCGCGATCGAGCACAAACACGATCAGCGCGATCCACAATGCCTGAGCGCGCGGCGACCTCATCGTTAGAGACCCAGGATTTCTGTCACCGCGCCAGCGCAGGCAGCGCAAGCAGTCGGGACTTTATCGTTTGATCCAACATCGAGAGTGTACTTCCAGCAGCGTTCGCACTTGACCCCGTCAGCCGGCAATACCTCAACCAGTGTAGCCTCGCCCTGTTTCAGTTCCACCTGCGAAACGATGAAGATCGAAGGCAGGCTTTCGGCATAAGTCGACAGCAGTTTGAAGTCCTCGGCGTTGACTGTGATCAAGAGCTTGGCCCCGAGCGAAGCCCCGATCTTGGCTGCCTCAAGAGCAGGCCGTGTAAGCTCCCGGAAGCTTAACAAACGATCCCAATTCTCCTGCACAGCCGTTACGTCATGAACCACTTCAGCCGGGGTAGGGAAATGAGCAACGTGAATCGAATCCGGGTCACCCTGCCCCTTCGGGAATTCAGCCCATGCTTCTTCTGCCGTGAAAGCCAGAATCGGTGCGGATAACCGGAGCAGCGCATGCGTCATCCGGTAGAGAGCGGTTTGCGCACTCCGGCGCGCCTTGGCTTTTGGCGCCGAAGTATAGAGCCGGTCCTTGAGTACATCAAAGTAGATCGAACTCAAGTCAACTGTCGCAAAATTATAGATGGCTTGATAAACCTTGTAGAAGGCGTAGGCCTTGTAGTGAGCCAGGCAACGCTCGGTAAGCTCTGCCGTTCGTAGCAGAATCCACTGATCGATCTCTTCCATCTCGGCGGTCGGAACAGCATCCACACCGGGGTCGAACTCATGCAGATTGCCCAACGCATAACGGAAGGTATTCCGCAGCTTCACATAGGCCTCGGCAAGCCTTTGCAGAATGACCGGCGACATGCGAACGTCTTCGTTATAAGCAACACTCGACACCCACAGCCGCAACACTTCTGCGCCATACTGCTTGATCACTTCTTCCGGCTCAATGCCGTTGCCCAGCGACTTCGACATCGCCTTGCCATCGGCATCGAGAATCCAGCCACCCGTCACACACTCGCGATAAGGCGCATGCCCGCGAAGGCCAACACCAATCAGCAACGAGCTATGAAACCAGCCGCGATATTGATCGGCACCTTCGAGGTACATATCCGCTGGCCAGGGCAAACCGTTCTGCTCAGTAAGAACCGCAAAGCTGCTCGACCCCGAGTCGAACCAGACATCGAGAATGTCTTTCTCTTTGCGGAAGTGATTCCCGCCACATTTGGGGCATGTGAATCCGGCAGGCAACAGGTTCGCTGCTTCCTCGGCATACCAGACATCCGCAGTCTCTTTCGCAAAGCGCTCAAGAATCGGCTCAATCACCTTTTTGTCGGCGATGATGTGGTCACACGTATCGCAGTAGAACGCCGTGATCGGCACGCCCCAGGTGCGCTGCCGCGAGACCACCCAGTCGGGCCGCGTTGCGATCATGTTCGAGATCCGCTCTTCGCCCCAGGCTGGCAACCATTTCACATTCTTGATTGCATCCAGCGCATTCTGTCGCAGGTTGTTGCGTTCCATCCCGATGAACCACTGCGTCGTTCCGCGAAAGATCGTCGGGTTATGACAACGCCAGCAATGCGGATAAGAGTGGCTGTAATCGGTTTTCTTGAGCAGGGCTCCGTGAGCCTTCAGGATCTCGATCACAATCGGGTTGGCTTCCCAAACAGTTTTGCCGATCAGTTCATCAGGCAAAGTCCCGCTAGCTCCTTCGGCGTGGTAGAGCTTCCCGCCTGCATCGACAGGACAATAAGTTGGGATGCCGTAAAGCTGCGAAACCATGAAGTCTTCCATGCCGTGGCCTGGAGCGGTATGCACCGCACCTGTTCCGGCCTCAAGCGTCACATGGTCCCCTACCAGACCCAGCGAATCCCGATCCAGAAACGGGTGGCGAAACACCGCCTTGTCGAGAGTCGAACCATCGAAAGTCCCAATGACATGAGGTTCAGGCCAGCCGAGTTCTTTGGTGACAGTCTCAAGCAAGCCTTGCGCCACGATATAAACAACGCCATCCACCTCATTCGCAACGTACTCAAAGCGCGGATGGAAGCTGATCGCCATGTTGGCCGGGATCGTCCAGGGTGTCGTCGTCCAGATCAGGCCATAAACATCTTTGCCCTCAAGCGATGGATGAATCGACTCCGGCACACTTTGCAGCTTGAATCGCACATAGATCGAAGGCGAAACATGATCTCCGTACTCAACCTCAGCTTCAGCCAGAGTCGTCTGGCAGCTCATGCACCAGTTCACGGGCTTCAGGCCCTTATAAACGTAGCCCTGATCGTAGAAGTCAACAAAAGCCCGCGCAATGGCCGCCTGGTAGGGCGCATCCATCGTCTTGTAAACGTTATCCCAACGGCCGAAGATGCCCAGACGCTTGAAATCTTCCGTCTGCAGTCCAACATACTTGTCGGCGTAGCGGCGGCAGGCCTGACGAATCTGCACCGTCGTCATTGCCGCTTTTTTCGCGCCCAACTGCCCGTCCACCTTGATCTCGATCGGGAGCCCGTGACAGTCAAATCCCGGCACATAAGGGGAATCAAAACCAGCCATGGTTTTCGACTTCACGACAAAGTCCTTCAAAAGCTTGTTGAAAGCGTGACCCAGATGAATATTGCCGTTCGCATAAGGCGGGCCATCGTGCAGCACATACTCCGGCGCTCCGGCACGCGAGGCTCGAATGCGGTTGTACAGATCCATGTCCTTCCAGCGCGCGAGCATTTTCGGCTCATTCTGGGGAAGATTGGCCTTCATTGCAAAGGCGGTCTTGGGCAAATTAACGGTTTTCTTGAGATCCACGGATTCTTCCATTGTAGTAAGGTGATAACGAAAACATGCGCTCCTCAATATTTCTTCTCGTTCTCTTCTCCCTGACGGCGCTGGCTCAAAAGCGGCCCGAGCTCAACGACGGCGAGATGCACGGCGACGCCCCATATCTGCTTGAAGCCGGTTGGTCTCCCCTGCTGAACGGCAAAGACCTCAGCGGCTGGAAGGGCCAGGGTGACTGGCTCACCACAACGGGAATCCTTTGGGATCGTCTCCTCGGCCCCACACGATTGCGAGCCGTACCTGGCCCTACCCCTGGTGGCACCATGCTGAACGGCCCCACCGGCCGCACCACCAACCTCGTTACAGAAGAAAGCTTCGGCGACATCGAGTTGTACGTCGAGTTCATGGTGGCTAAGGGCTCGAATTCAGGTGTTTATCTGCACGGACTCTATGAAGTGCAGGTATTCGATAGCTGGAAGTCTGACGAGCCGGTGACATCATCCGACTGCGGCGGCATCTATCACCGCTGGATCAACGAGATCGGCGTCGGCGGTTCCGCGCCTAGCCGCAACGCGTCGCGCAAGCCCGGTGACTGGCAGTCTTTCTATATCGCCTTCCGGGGCCCACGCTTTGATGCCAGCGGCAAGAAGACCGCCAATGCAAAGTTTCTGCGTGTAGTGCATAACGGATTCACGATACAGAAGGACGTTGAAGTAGACGGGCCCACCCGCGCCGCGATGAATCTGCCTGAAGCAGCCAGGAACCCCGTGATGCTGCAAGGCGACCACGGCCCCGTTGCTTACAAGAACATCTACTGGCGTCCGCTGCGCGCGATCATCGAGCGCTAGCGGTAGCCGGCTGCCTGCAACTCAAAGAGTTCCGCATAGCGCGTCCCTTTGGCGAGCAACTCCTCATGATTCCCCTGCTCGAGGATCTTGCCATGCTCAAGAACCAGAATCAGATCGGCCATCCGAACGGTTGAGAAGCGGTGGCTAATCAGCACTGCGCTCTTGCCAGCAGTCAAATTCGCAAATCGTTCGAAGACCTCATACTCTGCCCTCGCATCGAGCGAGGCGGTTGGCTCATCGAGAATCAACAACTGCGCATCCCGCATATAAGCCCGGGCCAGAGCAATTTTTTGCCACTGTCCTTGCGACAATTCGACCCCGCCTTCAAAGCGTCGCCCCAACATGGTGGCGTAACCGTCGGGTAGATTTGAAATGACCGAGTCGGCATAGCTCTTCTCACTTGCCTGATCGATGCGCGCGGGGTCTGAAAACGACTGAATCGCGCCGAAGCCAATGTTGTCGCCAGCGGTGGCGTCGTACTTTAGAAAATCCTGAAAGATCACCCCAATCTCCCGCCGCAGCGACTCGGGGTCATAGTCGCGCAGATCCTGACCGTCTAAAGTGATACGTCCTGAATTTGGATCGTAGAGCCGGCACAGCAGCTTGACGAGCGTTGTTTTCCCTGCACCGTTTTCGCCCAGCAAAGCGATTTTCTGGCCAGGAGCCAAATGAAAGCTGATCCCGTTCAATACTGGCTTCGCCGCCCCAGGGTAGGCAAAGTGAACATCCTCGAACCGGAACCCTTCGCGAATCGGATTTGGAACCGGCAGCGGATTCACTGCCACTGGCAGAGCCGGTTTGGTCTCGAAAAAGTCAAAGAGATCGCGAACATAGAGCGCTTGCTCTGCCACCCGGCTGATGTTCTGAAAGATCGAGCTCAGCAGGCTGCGAGAATTAGAAAAAGCGCGGGTCAGAAAAATCAGATCCCCAACCGTGATGGTTTTCGCGATGGCCTGCTGCAAAATGTAAACAAAACTCGCATAGTAGGCCCCATTCGGAAGCAGCCCCCACAGGTAATTGACGCTAGCCCGCCGGATCGCCAGCTTCCGGTTCTCGGCATAGAAGCGCTGAAACAAGGCGTCCGCCCGATCAATCAGATATCCCGAAAGCCCGAACAACTTCACTTCTTTGGCGGTCGTGTGGCTCGCCCCAAGCAGGCGGAGGTAGTCGATCTGGCGGCGCTCCGGCGTCCAGCGGTATAGCAGCGAATACGCCATGGCTGCAAAGCGCGATTCCGACCAGAATACGGGAATCAGGCTGACTACCAGGCAAGCGAAAAAGAGCGGTGAGAACGCAATCACCGAAGCCGACATCGCGACCAAAGACAAAACCTGCTGCAGGAGGCTCGCCACCAGAAAGAGCATCGAGAGCCGGTCGGTCGTCTGTCGCCGCGCGCGGTCCAGTTTGTCTTGAAACGTCGGGTCCTCAAAAGTGACCAGGTCGAGCGAAGCGGCATGCCTCATCAGACGAAGGGTGATCTGGTTCGTGAAAAGATCGGCCAACAGGGAGTCGCAGAGGCCCATCAGTCGGCCTAAAAGGTCGGTTGAGAGTACCAAGGCTACCTCGATCGCCAAATAGCGCCAGACGAGCCCTGTCGCATTTCCTGAAATCACCTCGTCCACTAGAAGCTTAGAAACGTAAAGCAACGCCACAGGCAGGAAGGCAAGCAGCAGCCGACAGGCCAGGGAAGTCGCTGCAAACAAAGGCCGCGTTCGCCAGACTTCCATCAATAGCGGCGGCAGATGGCGCAGCGCCTGGGCACGCTCCCGCCAGGTTTTCAGCTCTTCTTCCGGCTTGGGCTGACGCATCCTTCCAGTCTAACTTGTTGATCAGAAACAAGAAAGCTCGCCTTTTGGCGAGCTTTCTTGCTGATGTTCATTGGGAGAACTGATTCTAACGGGAATGAACCGTAAAAATCGTAGTGATTGGAGTTTATGGCCTTCAGAAGGCGATGTCAACTCATTTTCGAATGACTTATAAACCTCTTGCAATCAACTATTTGCAGACTATTTGCGTAGCTTATGGGCTCCCGAATACCCGTCTACAAACGCTGCCGGATCGCTCTAACCTGATGTTTGTGAAGGGGTTATTTAGATGCCCAGCGTCGTCATGCTGTCATCGTCTTTTTTGCCCGACCAGTGTCGTCCGTAGGCACGAAGAACTGCAAAAATTATTCCGAGCACCAAACACATGGTTAGTAGTATCCCCGCCAATTTGAAGACCCCGAGCAGGAAATTCACCGGGTCCCCCTCCGATTTTTCGGGTGCCTTGTCCATCATGATGGTGGCTTTGTACTCGATCTGCCCCACCAACTCTTGCGCATTTTTGGCGTCCAGCCCAGCAGGAAGAATCAGCGAAACGATTGGGCCTGACCGGTTAATCGCTGAATTCGGCACCTGTTTGAGCGCTTCAAATTGTTGCCGGGCGATGGCGTGGTTCGGGTAATGAAGCACCGCCAGCGTCGAATTTCCATACTTTGCAATCTGAACTTCAGCTGCAAAATCAAAGCCAGCCGCCGCCACGGGAAGCCTTGGCTCAAATGCACGCAACGATTCCGGACCTAAAATCATACGTTCCGACCCGGCTGAGCGCCCCTTCCTGGGGAAACCCCCAAGCAGCGTAGGTGGCGCGGATCGATCTACTTTCAGAGTGGGAAAAAAAAATGCATCGATCGCGCCACGCGGAGCGGTCCCTGCAATAGTCTCGAACACATAATTCTGGTGCCGGAAGATCTTCTTACCCGGGGCTTGCAAAGACTGCTCAAAGGCCACTGCCCCCGTAACATCCTTCAGCTTATGCACGGCAAGTGTAAAGATCTTAGGCCCATTCGCGTAGGTAGCGGCGTCAGACTCGGTCAGGCCAAATTCTTTGGCAACATTCGGATATTCAATCTCAACTGGAACTGTCCCGGTTCGCTTCCAGTCATCCATCGACGACGGAAGAATTGCTGCGATTAGAAAGAGAACCGGCGAGAGCATTACTTACCTACCGTGGCAGACTTTGTATTTTTTGCCTGAACCACACGGGCAGGGTTCGTTACGACCAACTTTGGCGCCCTTAACGACAGGTTGCGGTTTGGAAGAAGAGGTAGAATCGCCACCCACATACTGCAGGGCTTCGAGTTCCTTTTCCTTTTTGCGTTGGATATTTTTAGTGAAGTCTGTGATGGAAGCAGCTGCTGCTGGAACCGGTGCCTGCTCGTGGATTTCAACTTCTTCTTCATCGTCGTCTTCCCCTACTTGGATGGGAGAAGCCGTAAGAATGTTCCCGTTTTCATCGTATGGCTGAAGGAAATACAGATAGCGCAGCGCTTCGTCTTCAATGCGGGCCATCATGTCCTGGAAGAGCGTAAAGCTCTCCTTCTTGTATTCGATCAGAGGATCTTTTTGCCCGTAGCCGCGGAGGTAGATGCCTTCTTTCAGGTGATCCATCGACAAGAGGTGGTCTTTCCACTGGTTGTCGATCACGTTGAGCATGATCATGCGCTCGGTTTCGCGCATGACATCGGGGCTGACAATGGTTTCCTTCTCGTCATAGCGGGCATTGAGCAGGTCGATAACTTCCTGTTCAATCAACTCACGCCCTGAGTTCTGCAGCTCGGCCCCATCCACTTTGACCCCAAATTGAGTCAGAACATCCGACTCGAACCCAGTCAGATCCCACTGGTCCGCACGAGTGCCTTCCGGCAGACGCGCATCGATAAATGCTCCAACAATTGAGGTAATCATCTCGCGGACACGGTCTTTCTGGTTGGTTCCAGAGAGCATTGCACGGCGCAATTCGTAAACGGCAGTACGCTGTTTGTTCATCACGTCGTCGTATTCGAGCAAATGCTTACGGGCGGAGAAGTGGTTGGCTTCAACCGACTTCTGTGCCGCTTCGATTCGTCGCGTAATCAGGCTGGACTCGATTGGTACGTCTTCTTCCATGCCGAGACGCAACATCAGGCCCTGAATCTTGTCGCCCCCGAAGATACGCAGCAAATCGTCCTGAAGCGAAAGGTAAAAGCGCGATCCGCCGGGGTCACCCTGACGGCCGGCGCGGCCACGAAGCTGATTGTCGATACGACGGGATTCATGACGCTCTGTGCCCAGCACAAACAGCCCACCAAGACGGGCTACTTCGTCATGTTCCGCGTCAGTCTGCTTTTTGATCTCGGCGTAAAGCGTCTTGTATTCTTCTGCGTGCACGCCTTCCGGATCTTTTCCGGCACGGCGCATCTGGTCCTTCGCCAGAAACTCGGCATTGCCGCCAAGCAAAATGTCCGTACCGCGGCCGGCCATGTTGGTGGACACAGTCACGGCGCCCTTGCGTCCGGCCTGAGCAATAATCGAAGCTTCGCGCTCGTGATTCTTTGCGTTCAATACTTCGTGGCGAACCCCGATGCGGCGCAGCGCCGCCCCCAGTCGTTCTGATTTCTCAACTGAAATCGTGCCGACCAGCACAGGCTGGCCCTTGTCGTGCAGTTCCTTAATTTCCTTGGCAGCGTTGCGGAACTTCTCTTCTTCGGTGCGATAGACGATGTCGTTCAGATCCTTACGGATCATGTTTTGATTGGTCGGCACCTGAACCACGTCGAGCTTGTAGGTCTTGCCGAATTCCGCAGCTTCTGTGTCGGCCGTACCCGTCATACCGGACAGCTTTTTGTACATACGGAAGTAATTCTGGAAAGTGACCGTCGCAAGCGTCTGATTCTCACGTTCAATCTTGACGCCTTCTTTTGCTTCAACGGCTTGATGGAGCCCGTCAGACCAGCGGCGGCCCGGCATCAGGCGGCCTGTGAATTCGTCGACGATCACCACTTCGCCATTTTGGACAACATACTCGCGATCACGCTGATAAAGAACCGTAGCGCGAAGCCCCTGCTGCACATGATGGTTCAGTTCCATGTTCTCGATGTCGTAAAGATTGCCGCAGTTGAGCAACCGCTCCACCTTATGGACACCCTCTTCCGTAAGGGCGACATTGCGCTGCTTCTCATCCACCGTGTAGTCGCCGGTGAAGTATTTCTCGCCGGGCTCTTTACCCACAATCACTTCGCCGCGCACCAGCTTGGGAATGATCGTGTTGATGCGGTAATACTTGTCGGTTGACTCTTCGCTCGGCCCGGAAATGATCAGCGGCGTACGCGCTTCGTCGATCAGGATCGAGTCCACTTCGTCGATGATGGCGAAGTTGTGATCGCGCTGGACACAGGAATCCAGGCGAAACTTCATGTTGTCGCGCAGGTAATCAAAACCAAATTCGTTATTGGTGCCGTAAGTGATGTCGGCTTGGTAGGCAGCCCGGCGGTCCTGTTCGGTAATGTCGTGGATAATGCATCCGACCGTGAGCCCGAGGAAGGAGTGCAGACGGCCCATCCATTCCGAGTCGCGCTTGGCCAGGTAGTCGTTGACAGTGATAACGTGCACGCCCTTGCCTTCAAGGGCATTAAGGTAGGCGGGCAATGTGGCGACAAGGGTTTTGCCTTCACCAGTGCGCATTTCGCCAATCTTGCCTTCGTGCAAAAAGGCTCCGCCCATTAACTGGACGTCGAAGTGGCGCATATTGAGAACACGGCGCGAGGCTTCGCGGCAGACAGCGAAGGCTTCGACGAGAATGTCATCGAGGGTTTCGCCATTAGCGACACGCTGCTTGAACACGGCTGTTTTTGCTGTCAGTTCAGCGTCGGTGAGCTGGCGCATGCCAGCTTCGAGATTGTTGATCGCTTCGACCTTGGGCTTGATGCGTTTTACTTCACGCTCATGCTTGGTGCCGAAGATTTTAGCGAGTACGGCGTCAACCATATATAGTAATTTTCCTTTATAGTTTAGCAGCGGCTGGAGCGAAGACCTAGTTTTGCCTTACTAGCTGATGGTCGAGGTCGTCATTTGGCGAATTACGCTGGCATGTGGCTATGGCAATTTGTGCACTGGTTGAGCCAGAAGATTACCTCAAAGTACCTTCGCCTATGACGTCGATCGGCTGCACCGCGCCGAGGTATTTGAGTTGGCCCAATTTGGCTTTAGAATTCGGCTCAACGATCTTAATTCCTGACGGACTCCAGCGCGGTCCTTCCTTTCCACTATGCTGGAAGTACAGCGAAAGTCCGCTGTGGAGTTTTTATGACCGAACTCGTCAGTCTGGTTTTGTTCTTTCTCGGTTACTTCATCCTCATGCGCTGGGTTCTCCCACGCTTTGGCGTCCCCACGTGAATGAGCGGTAATTGTGATGCCGGGTCCCGGCATGAAAAAAAATCTGTTCCCCCGCCTTCCGCAAGAGAAATTCCCCATAACTGATTCAAGTCCTGATAAACTTTCCGCACAAGTATGGTTACGGCGATCGCCTCTGAAGAGCTGGAACGTCGACTTCTGGTCGAACTTGGCTCTCGCGTAAGGCTCGGTGGATTCGTTTATCCACTCCTTCTCGCAGCCGTTGCGTTGCAGGTCAGAATCCCCAGTGACTATTTTTGGACCTTCTGGTTGGGCGCTCTTCTCGTCTTTCTGGGAGCCATTTGGAGAACCATGGCTGCCAACCGTGCCGTCAACGCCAACAGCGATTGGCGCTCCATTCGCGAAGAAATCAGGGTGTCCAGCCTTCTTTTATCTGCACTGGTCAGTTTTCTGTCCAGTCTGGCTTTGGCCGCCGGTCCACGTTCTGACTTCTCCCACCTGATCCTTTTTGGCCTCATCAGCTGGACTGCTCTCGGTTGCAACGTTTTTGCTCCAGACCTTTCGCTGGCCAAGGCCTTCAATCTTGTCAGCATGATTCCCTTCGTTGTCTGGTGCCTGAGCGTGCGGGATAGCTTCGGTTGGTTCAGTGCCCTCATCTTCGGTATTTCCTGGCTCTTCCTTTGGATAGCTGCCAAACTCGCCAACACCCACCTCAAGAAAATGGTGAGGACTCAAATTCAGCTCGAATCCCAGGCTGACGACCTTCGCAATGCCCGCGATTCCGCCGAAGAAGCTTCTCGTGCCCGCACTCAGTTTTTGGCCAACATGAGCCATGAAATCCGAACTCCACTCAACGGGATCATCGGTGTCACCGACTTGATGCTTGGTACCGAACTCAACCAGGAGCAGCGCGAACTCGTTGGCATCATGTCTCAAAGCGGCAATCATTTACTCGTTCTGGTTAATGATCTTCTCGACCTCTCCAAGATCAATGCCGGCAAGCTCAAGATCGAATCCATTGAGTTCGATTTACGGCATCTCCTCGAAGAAACTTGCCGCCCTCTTCAACTACAAGCTGAAAGTAAGGCCCTCGGCTGGCATTTGCAAATCCGCAAAGAGGTACCTCGAACCTGCCTTGGTGATCCCGTTCGCGTTCGGCAGGTCTTGTCCAATCTGCTGAGCAACGCACTCAAATTTACCGACCACGGCGGAGTTAGCATCGACGTCGGAATGGCCGACGGCCAACAGATGCGCTTCGTTGTCGAAGATACCGGAATCGGAATTGAAGCCGCCAAACTTCAAGGTATTTTTGAAGAATTCGAACAGGCCGACCGCTCCACCACACGCCGTTTCGGAGGCACTGGCCTCGGCCTTGCCATCTCCAAAAGACTGGTCGAACTTATGGGCGGCCGGATCGGGGTGCAAAGTTCCGTTGGTCAGGGCTCCGTCTTCTGGTTCGAACTGGCTATTTCAGGAAACCGCTCGTAACTGCTACTTCCGCCGACAAAAGATCGTTCTGCACGTCGTCGATCGCAAGCAGCTTCCTCAAGGCCGGACTCAATCCAGCCTGCGTTTCCGGGCGCAAAAGCTTCTTCTGATATTGCTGCTGCGGCTTATCGGCCCGGCAGAAAAACGCATGCATCGCTCGCCGTTGTGTGTCCGTGCGGTTTGCCGTCCCGCCATGCCACGTATGCGAATTGCAGATCACCAGAGTGCCAGCCTTCCCGGTCACCAGAATCTGCTCTGGATGCGCAGCAAACGGGTCCGCCATCTCCTCCTGCGGTCGCTTGCCCCACCGGTGCGAACCCGGCACCACCCTCGTCGCCCCATTCTCCGGCGTAAAGTCATCGAGCATAAAGATAGTATTCGCCACCCAGTAGCCCTTCTCATCACGAACGCCATTCATATCGACATGCAGCGGCTGATCCGCTTCACTCATTGGGTTGGTGGATCGGACATTGAGACTCGAAAGCTTGAACTCAGGCCCCAGAATATGAGCCTTCGCCTCCAGCATTATGGGAATCTGAATCGCCGCCTCAAACACTTCTCCCTTGTCGACGCAATTGGCCAATCGTCTCGCCCCGGCCTCTTTCTTGAACTCGCCCCCGGCATTCTCCCCCTCGCTCTCAAAGAGCTCTTCAATGCGTTCTCGCAAGGCCTCCAGCATCTCTGGCGGCACGGCATCCGGCACAACCAGAAATCCATCCCGGTCTAAATTGGCAAGCTGTTCTGCGTTTAACATGCTGAGATAGATTTTATGCGGATTCTTGTTCGTGCAACCAACTGGCTCGGAGACGCCATCATGTGTCTGCCGGCTCTGCACGCCCTGCGCTCAGCGAATCCGTCGGCCCACATCGCGATCCTTGGCCATCCCTGGCTGGCGGATCTATACTCGTCAGAATCTTTCTGCGACGAAGTTATTGTCTATCCCAACGACGGCTGGGCCGCAAAGCTTGTCTTGGCCAAGAGTCTCCGGGGTCGCTTCGACAAGGCCCTCCTGCTGCAAAATGCCTTTGAATCTGCTGCCTTCGCGTTTCTCGCGCGCATCCCTGAACGCACAGGCTACAATCGCGACGGCCGCCGGCTCCTCCTCACTCATCCAATCCCGGTGCCCGTGATCGGCCATGAACGTTTTTACTACCTCGAGCTCCTTCGTCTCGCCGGCTGGATTGACGATTACGATGCAGAATCCCCAATTCGCCTCAACGGCATTGAGCGCCACCCACAGGCTGTAATCGGAATCAGCCCAGGTGCCGCCTTTGGTACAGCAAAGCGCTGGTATCCGGATCGATTTGCTGAAGCCGCTGCCGATGTAGCCCTGGCGCGGAACTCTCGCGTCGCCCTGTTTGGCAGTCCGGCAGAAGCAGATATCGTCGCCATTGTCGAGGCTGGCCTTAAAACCCGAGGCGTTGCGGTCGACAATTATGCCGGTCGCACCAAGCTCCGCGAATTTATCCAGTTGGTGGCTAATTGTGAGCTCATGCTCACCAACGACAGTGGCGCCATGCACGTCGCCTACGCAGTAGGCACCCCCAGCGTCACCATCTTCGGAAGTACCGATCATATTGGCACCGGGCCCGTCGGCCCACACGCCCGTATCGTCCGCCAACCAGTCCACTGCTCCCCTTGCAAGCTGCGTGAATGTCCCATTGACCACCGCTGCATGACAAGCATTTCGCCACAGCGAGTAGCGCTGGAGGCCCTCGACTTGCTGAAATAGAAGATTGGACACTCGAAAGAAAATTATCCCGCTTGATCAGGCCGCCCTGCGTATCGCCGAAGAAGGTCTGTTGCCAGTGCAAATCGACTGCGATCCACTACTGGCCCCAGTGCTTGCGAAACTCAACCAGCCTCTGCTTGCCCTCGTCACAGACCGGCCAGACTCATATCTCGGCCTTCAGGCGCGTGCCGAATTAGCCGCCAGCCTTGGTATGGTGCGCTATGTCGCAATTGGCTCTCTGCCCGGCGCACTCGACCTGCGCCACCAGGAGAACGAGGCTCGCCTGGAACTTGAGCAACTCGTACTCCGCAAGAGTGAGGTCCGCTAGGCCTTGACCAGGATTCTCGTCGTTCGTCTCGGTGCGATGGGCGACATACTGCACGCCATGCCGGCGGTGGATCGCCTGCGCCAAGCCTTGCCTAACGCTGAAATCACCTGGGTTCTCGAGCCCCGCTGGATGCCCCTGCTTGCGGGCACTGGGTTGGCGAATCATCTACTCCCTCTCGACCGTCGCGATCTCCTCAGCATCTGGATCGCTGCCAGATGGCTCCGCAAATGGAAGCCTGACATCGCAATCGATTTTCAGGGCCTATGGAAGAGCGCCATCACGGCCCTCGTCAGCGGAGCCCAACGCCGCATCGGTTTCTCCCCAAAGCAACTCCGCGAACCCGAGGCCGGCGTTCTCTATACCGACATGCTCGAATCGCCGAGCGAACATGTAGTGTTGAAAAATCTCGATCTGGTCTCTTCACTCGGTCTCAACGCTCCACTTCGTAATCTCGGCCCCAAAGGTTTTCCGGAAGGCAAACTGCCGGAAGGCAAATTTGTCCTCGCCGCTCCCTTTGCCGGTTGGAAGTCCAAGCAATGGCCAATTGAGCGGTACATTGAAATCGGCAAACGCCTCCAACAAAATCACCAAATGAATCTTGTCCTGAACGTCATGCCCGGTGCGGAACTCCCCGCCAGCGACTTCCTCTGGCGTCATGAAAGCGGCATGGATGGCCTGATCGACGCCACGCATCGCGCACACGCTGTCCTGGGTCTCGACAGCGGTCCATTGCATCTGGCCGCTCTCCTCGGCAAACCCGGCCTCGCACTTTTTGGCCCGACAGACCCCGCCCGCAATGGCCCACACGGCTCGACAGTGAGGGTTCTGCGAAGTCCCGGCGCAGCCACTACCTACAAGCGAGACAACGAAATTTCCCCCAGCATGATGCAACTCGATACAGACCGCGTTTGGCAAACTTTGGAAGAGGTCCTCTAATGCGGAAACACTGGTTCCCGAAACCCTATGCCGATTTTGTGATGCGAATGCGCGTTCCCAGCGGCTTCCTGCTTGGCATCTCTTTTGGCCTTCTTGCCTCACCTACGCCCATGAGCATTCTCTACGGCCCCCTACTGGCTTTCCCGGGCCTCGCTCTGCGCGGATGGGCCGCAGGACATCTCAGGAAAAATCAGGATCTGGCTGACGGCGGCCCCTACGCCTGGACTCGTAACCCTCTCTATCTCGGCACTCTCCTCGTTGCCCTTGGCCTTGCTCTCGCGGCACAAAGCTGGATCGTCCTTGCTGTCACTATCGCTGTCTTCGGCCTTGTCTATCTGCCTGTCATCGAACAGGAAGAACAGCATTTGCTCAAACTTTTTCCGGGCTATCGACAGTACGCTGAACGAGTCCCCCTCCTGATGCCGAAGATCCCGCAATCTCCAGGCTCCGGCGACTTCGACTTTAGTCTTTACATCAAAAACCAGGAATGGAAGGCTACCGCAGCCTACATGATCGGGATGGGATACCTGCTTTGGAAAACCTGAGTGTCGTTCTGGTGGCCCCACGAAATCCGCTCAATATCGGTGCGGCCGCCCGCGCCATGGCCAACTTCGGCTTCCCCGATCTGCGCCTTGTGGACGCCTATCGCGTTGCCGCCGATGAAGCCCGTAGCGGCCCGCACGCGGGCCAGGTCCTCAAAGACTCCCGCGATTTCCCCACACTCGCCGAGGCCGTCGCTGATTCCACCCTCGTCATCGGCACCACCAGCGCTCACAAGCGCGACGTGAACCTGACGATCGAGTCTCTCGAGACAGCCGCTCTGGCCGTCAAGCGACACAACGGCCCAGTATCGCTTCTCTTCGGCAGCGAAAAATTCGGCCTCTCCAACGAAGACATGACCCATTGCCACTGGCTCGTTCGCATCCCCACTGTGGAAGGTGCCACCAGCATGAATCTTGGCCAGGCTGTTGCCGTCACCCTTTATGAATTGATTCGCGATAACCCCCGCTCAGACCTCGCCCCTGCCGGCTTGCTTGACGAACTCGTCGCCCGGCTTTACGAAGCTTTACAACTCTCCGGCTACGTTCATACCGACAATGTCATTGAGAAGCTGCGCCGGCTCAGCCGCCGTATGCAACTCCGCGAGCATGACGCCGTCATGTGGCTCGGGATGATCCGGCAGATCTTGTGGAAGCTAAAGAGCGAAAATTAAAGTTATGACAAGAGTAGAACTGCAATACGACTTGGTGAAGCCTCTGGGTGATGCCGAGTACGAGAGACTTTCCCGGCTTTTGAGCGTCTATGGAGTGATGAGCTACAAGCTGCGGCCGGATATGAGCGGAATGATGGTCGAATACGACGCAACTCGCTTGAACCCGGACGGCGTCGACCGCGTCCTTCACAGTAACGGCTTTGCTGTGAAACGTAGTGAATAGTTAGAAGGAGTTTCCCCGATGCGCCTGATTCTTTTGGCTGCCCTTTCCTTGAGCCTCTTCGCTCAACAGCAGCAAACTGTTGCTGAGAAGCCAGGGCGTGTGTCGGGTAAGGTTCTAAATGCAATCACCGGCGAGCCTGTCCGCAAAGCTACCGTAACCATGCAGCCTGCGGGCGCGCAACAAATGCAGGGTGGCCCTCCGGGTTTTGGTGGCGGCATGAGGGGCGGGTCCAGCGCCGCTACTGACAATGCCGGCAATTTTGTCTTTGAAAACGTCACCCCGGGTCGCTATCGCGTCTCGGGCGAAAAAACAGGTTTCATCCGCTCCACCTTTGGTGGCCGTGGCGGCGGTATCGGCTCTGAAGTGAATGTAAGCGCTGGTTCTGACAAAGCCGATGTCGTAGTTCGCATGACCCCGCAAGGCATCGTCAGCGGCCGCATTCTCGACGAAGACGGCGAACCAATGGAAGGCGTCTCTGTCAGCCTCATCCGCCCAACATACTTCCAGGCCCAACGGCGCATGATGGGCCAGGGAGCCAATCAAACCAATGACCGTGGCGACTTTCGAATTACCAACGTCGCGCCCGGCAAATACTACGTTCTCGTCCAGCGTTTGAGTATGGGCGGCGCGCCCATCCAACAGGGCAAAGAAGAGTTCGGATATCCCAGACTCTATTTCCCGGGCGTCGAAACCATGGAGCAAGCCCAGCGTGTCGAAGTTGGTGCCGGTCAGGAGTTTAGTGGAGTTCAGATGACCCTGCGCAAAGTCCGCGTATACCGCGTCAAAGGTCGCGTGGCTGGCGTCGAGGCGCCAGCCGCCGATCAAGGTCGCAATCGGCGCGGCGGAGGTGGTGGGATGGTCGTTCAACTCCGTGCCGATGGCAGCAGCGGCGACATGGGTTTTGGTTTCGGCCCTCCCGGAATGGGTGGTGGCCAAGTTCGTCCAGATGGAACCTTTGAGCTCGCCAGTATCACTCCCGGAGCTTACAAACTCACCGTGAATTCCTTTGAAGGCGGCCGTCCCAAGGTCTTCGGTTCCATGAAACTAAGCGTCGGCAACAACAACGTCGACAGCATTGTGGTTTCACCTTCTCCAGTCGTTTCCTTCCAGGGTAAGGTAACGGTAGAAGGCGACAAGACGCTAGTAAACCTGAAGCAGGTGCGCATTCAGGTCCAGGGTGAAATGCCTTTCAATCAGCCTCTCGAAGTCGCAGAAGACGGCTCCTTCACTCTAAAAGACCTTTCCCCCGAGAAGTACAAAGTCAGCCTCGCCCAACTCCCCAACGCTTACGTCAAGGCCATCAATGTGGGCGGTCAGGACATTCGCGAAACCGGTATCGATCTGTCCGGCGGCGGCGGAGGCCCGATGGAGGTGATTCTTTCTACCAAGATCGCCAAGGTCGACGGTATGGTTGAAAAACAAAAGCAGGACGACGCACCCGGCACTGTCATCGTTGCCAAAGTCGGCCCCAACAGTGAACTCACTTTCATCAATCTGACCGCCCGCGTCGAAGATGCCGGCAAGTTCAGCATCGCCAATCTGCCTCCCGGCGAGTACAAGATTTTCGCTTTCGAAGAAGTTGATACCGCCACCGCTTCAGACCCCGAATTCCTCAAGAAATTTGAAGACCGCGCCGGCAGTGTAAAGATTGGTGAAGGCGAGAGCAAGAGCCTGAGCTTGAAGCAAATCCGCTACGCCGAAACCACTTCCGCCCCGGCATAAGCCGCAATCAACGCTGCCCTCTCAGGACCCTTGAGAATCAAACAAGTGGTAGCCAGCGCGTCTGCCGTCATGCTGTCTCGGGCCAACACACTTACCGTCTCTGCACTCATCACTCGCTGGCCCGACCTCGGATCCAGAATATGTCCGGGCTGATGCGTGTTGCCTGAAGTCGAGACCGCCCGGTTTACCAACAACCGCTCGGTCTGCTGAAATCCCACCCTCCAGCCGGGCTTGCCCCGCGCAAACACATCCCCCGAGGCGGCGATTAAATGACGTTTGAAACCACGTGCCGCCAACACCTTGGAAGCCTGATCGTTGGCATACCCTTTGGCGATGCCTCCCAGATCGAGTAACACACCCTCTTTGAGCAGCGTCACCGTTTGACGGCCCAATGCGATGTTCTGATACCCAATCGGATTGCCGCGTACGGTAACATCGAAAGCCCCGCCCGAAAGCAGCGAGAGCCGCTGCGCGAATTGAAGGATGCTGAATAGATCCGGGCTCACCCTGGTCGTCACACCCGGTTTGAGCTGATTGATCTCGCTGTCCGGTTTGTAGTGGCTTAGTAGCGCATCCAGTTCTTCAAAACGCCGCTTGGCTGCCAGCATCGCCGCCGTTGGATCTTCGCTCGAATAGACCGAGATCCGGATCAGTGTTCCCATACACGGGAACGAGCTACTGGTCTTCCGCGACTCCATTGTTCCAGAACTTGTGCATTTCCTCAGCGGCCGGAATCTTCACCGGTCGCACCAGCCGAAAGCCCAGCCCAAGTGCATCCGTGTGATACCAGATCGATTTTGGCAAATTCGGATCCTGCTGTTTCCAGCTGGGGTCAGAAGGAAAGCGTGCCGTGCAAGTGATGCGCTCTGGCTTGTCGGCCCACGATCCACCCCTTGCCGTATGTGGGTAAGAGGTCTTCGACGGATACCAGGCTTGCGGATTCTTGTAAGCGTCCGCATAGTATTGGTCGGTCGTCCACTCCATCACGTTGCCCAGCATGTCGTAAAGACCAAATGCATTTGGCTTCTTGGTGCCCACCAACTCGTACTGGCCCTTTTTGAAGACCGCAACTTCGTTCAACTGCGCTGGCACCGGTGCATTGGCCTTGCAAGCATATTCCCACTCAGCTTCAGTCGGCAGACGATAGAAATGCCCTGTCTTCGCACTCAGCCACTCGGCATACTTGTTCGCCGCATGATGGGTCATCGAAATCGCCGGGTAGCCTTCCGTACCCATGCCAAACGACATTTCGACATAAGGCTTCGTCGGTCTGCTGACTGCGTCTATGGCAATATTATTGCCGGCAATTTCTCCGGACAAAGCCGCAAACATGAAGAGGCGATACTCGTTCCACGTCACCTCGCGAGGTGCCATCCAGAATGGCTCAATCGCCACCTCGTGTTCCGGCGACTCGTCCTTCACATTGTTGTTGCCCATCTTGAGCTTGCCCGCTGGAATCGGCACCATCTCATAGGGCACGTCGGTTCCCGGGATCAGGGCCTTGTAGGGCTTCATCACCTTGTCTTTGGCTGAGGCCTTGACGATTTGAGAATGGATGTTTTTGGTCAATACCAGATCATCCGCCATCGCCTTTTGCACTTCAGGGTAGGGAAGGCCCTCAGCCACCCATTGGGTGAGCGTTGCCTTATCCTTCGCATTGAGCAAAGGCCCGCCCGGCGGCATATTGGCAAGCGATGAAACGATTTTGTCTTTTTTACGGACGAAGAATGCGCGGTCGTGACAGGCCGCGCATTGCTTCTCGATTACAGGCTTGACTTCAGTAACGAAGTCGACAGCAAAAAATGCAAACAACAGAATCATACAAACTTTGTGATGCCGGGCTTGGGCGTTGGCATGTCCGGCAGGCTCCCCTTGGCGTCAAAAGGCTCCGGGAATGTCGACAGCTTCGAGTTCTGTATCTGTTCCCACGAGATCTGCGCACCGGTGTAGGCGGCAGTCCGGCCCAGAATGGCAAGCAGGGTCGACGAGATCATACGATCCCCCTTGTTTACCACTTCGCCCTTGCGAATCGCGGCAAACAGGATGTCGTGCTCATACTGATAGCCATCGTTCTTGGTGCCTTCAAATGCCCAAAGCACCTTGCCCTTGTGGTCTTCCACCAGCGGCAGCGGCCCGCGGCCAATCGTCACTTTGCCTTGCGTTCCCAGGATGTAGTCTGCGTTCTCGTTGTAGATGCCGGGAATCTGACGATGCGCGATAAAGGCGCGCGCGCCATTCGGATAAAGATAATTGCACTCGAAGTGGTCATAGATGTTGCCACCTTCTTGCGGAATCTGACGGCCACCATGCGCCACGCACGAAACAGGCGGCACATCCTTGAATGCCCACGCCACCTTGTCCACGGAGTGCACTGCCTGCTCGACGTAGCCATCGCCGCAGGTCCAGATGAAGTTGTACCAGTTCTTGGTCTGCCATTCCACATCACTCATCCCGGCAGGGCGAGTGGAGGCTGGCGGCATCGGCTTTACTGGGCCGGTGTAGTACGTTGCGTAATAAGACAGAATGTCGCCGATGATGCCGGCATGAACCTGCTCCATGAGCTGCGAAATATGGTTCGCATAGCGCCACATAAATCCATCAACGATGCACTTCTTCTTGTCTCTTGCAATCTTGACGGATTCGATCACGCTTCGAACACCTGCAGGGTCAACGGCCATCGGCTTCTCGGTGAAGACATGTTTGTTCTTCTCAACGGCGTAGCGCAATTGCGTCGGGCGGAATCCAGGAGGCGTGCAAAGCAGCACAACGTCGATGTCGGAATCGATCACCTTCTGATAGGCGTCGAAGCCCAGGTATTTGCCACCATCGGCAACCTTCACTTTGGCCCCGTTGATGCGGGCAATCCGCGCCAGCGAACCGTTGATTTGTTCGGTAGATACGTCAGCTACTGCGGTCAATTCGGCATAGTCGTCTGCCTTCAGAGCCTGAGACGCGGCGCCAGTCCCACGGCCTCCAGCACCCACAAGGCCAACCTTGATGGCATTTGTTACGGTCTGGGCTTTAATGATGGCGGGAGCTGCAATAACGCTGGCTACCTTAAGAAAATCGCGACGAGGTGTTTCCTGCATAAAACATGAGTTTATCTCAATACAGTCAGACTGCCCCACCAGAGCCTGTATTCCTTTTCCCGGCCTTCGTCTTTAAGCGCGAAAACACGATAATCATCACTGTCAGAATCATCATCAACTGCATCACGATCAGGCTCGAACGAATACTGCCCGTAGCAACCATAAAGACGTCCGCAGCGAGGATGATCACAAGCCCGATTAATTTCGAAGGAGATCTCATCTATTTCTTTACGATTTTCTGGACACCGAAAAGGACAGCCGGGACTGCGAGGATTAGGGCCTGCCAAAAGAGCACCACTGGCGGTATGCCCCCAAACAAAGCCTGCAAAGTTCCGGCGGCGAGCATAATTGTGATTCCCACCACAAAGACGATTTTGTGCGCCACACTCATTCGATGATTGTCACATGAGAACTAAGCCGTATCCCCGTATAGCTAATCCATAAATATGGGAAAATACAGACATGAAAACTACCGTTGAAATTGCCGATCCGCTCTTTCGCCGGGCAAAACTGCATTGTTCGACAAACGGAATTTCGATGAGAGAGTTGATCGAATCCTCGCTCCGCCTTAGTTTGGAACCTGCGAAGGCGAAAACTCCATTTCGGATGAAGCCTTTTGGCTTTCAAGGCAAAGGTCAAGCGATTCAAGAGTGGTCCAGAATTCGCGAACTCGCCTACGAGGGGCGTGGAGGAATGGATCAAAAAGATGACGAACGATGGTAGCCGTCGATACCAACATCCTTGTCTATGCGCATCGCAAGGATTCTCCATGGAACAAACCCGCCGCCGCAGCTCTGATTGAATTAGCGGAGGGCAGGCAGCCCTGGGCAATACCTTGGCCTTGCATCCATGAGTTCTTCAGCATCGCAACTCATCCTCGTATCTATGTCCCTCCAACGCCGGGGCATTTGGTTTTGTCTGACCTCGATACCTGGTTTCAATCCCCAACTTTGCAAATAATCGGCGAATCTGGAAACTATTGGGAAATTTTAAAGCAAGTGCTCAAGACCAGCGCCGCTGTTGGGCCGATGGTGCACGACGCAAGGATTGCCGCGATCTGCCGTGCCCATGGCGTTACCACCCTTCTAACCGCCGATCGTGATTTTTCACGCTTCGATCTTGCAGTGCGCAATCCACTAAAAACTTCCTAAGTCAAACCTGCGGTTGTGATAGTCTACGCCAGAACCTGCCATGTCCAATACCCTCACCACCGTCAACGAGTACGATGCCATCCTCAGTTGCGTCCAGCACTATACCGCCGGCGCAAAATCCGGCAGCAGCGCTGAAATGAAACTCGCCTTTCACGATCAGGCCACCATCTTCGGCTACGTCGGCCCAGACCTCTTCGCCGGCCCCATCCAGGGTCTATACGATTGGCACGACGCCAACGGTGCCGCACCCGATCTGGAATTGCGCGTCGCCAGCGTCGACATCACCGGTACCGTCGCCTCTGTCCGCCTCGAGATGGACAACTGGAATGGCCACCGCTTCACTGACCTCTTCAACATGCTCAAGGTTGATGGCGAGTGGAAGATCATGTGCAAAGTTTTCTATTTGCACCCCTAAGCGCCTCACGGGCGCTAGTTCTTGCTTCTTCAGCCAGGTCTGAATTCTGGAACTCGTTCTGACTCTGCGAAGCAAGCCCCCAGACGCTCAAGCGCGTCCTTATCGAAGCCCTCTATGCGCTCGGCGATCTTTCCGTTTTCATCGAGAACAAACATCGTCGGCACGTGGTGAACCCCAAACCGGTTGCTAGCCGGATATCCCTCAGATGCAAGGTCAAGCACCGACTCAATCTTCACCCCAAACTGCTGACGGAACTTCTCAGTCGATGCCGCATCGTCCTGTGAGATCCCAAGTACAGGCATACTCACCCGGTCCAGATACGGTAGCGTCAGTTTGCAGGTCGGGCACGATACCCGGTAAAAAACCAGCAGTGTATTCGGCCTGGCAAACATCTGCCTATTTGCTCTCTTTGGCCTTACGCTGCTGCTGGACAAACGAAAGAATGTCAAACTTCTTGATCACTCGATCCGGAAAGAAGCTATTCACGGATTCCTGCTCATCGTTGAATACCTGAAAAACGGTAGCCAGTTTGGTAAGCACCATCAATTCCATATCGCGCTCGGAGGGACTCAAAATTCGCAATCCCCCGCCATTCCGCTCCAGCGTGGAAAAGCAGTTTACCAGCATTCCAAGACCACTCGAGTCGATGTAATCCACGCTTGACAGATTCACAACCACGCGCGGCTTTGATGAAAGGTCAGCCGTTGCATGTTCACGCAATTGCTGGCATGGATCTCCCGCCACAAGGGAACCGACAAGATCAAGAATTCGTATACCTTCCCGCTGTCTCTCTTTGATTTCCATTTTCTGTTTGATTCCTGATATCGCCTATTTTTGCGGGAAAGGTGACTCGAAACGCTGTGCCCTCGCCCAATTTGCTACTAACCTGAATATCACCACCATGCGCTTTGACAATCCATGATACGAAACTGAGCCCCAACCCAAGTCCCTTTTCTGCACCGTTCTCTCGCGCCGGAACACGATAGAAACGATCGAAGAGATGCGGCAAGTGCTCAGGTGCAATGCCTTCTCCATTGTCGCGAATCTCAAGAGAGATTTTGCTACTGCTTTCATCGAAACTGACATTCACCTCAACAAAGCCAGCCTGCCTCGTGTACTTTATGCCGTTATCGATCAGGTTGTAAAGCAGTCTTTCGATTTGGATTCGATCGGCTGAAATAACCGCCCTTTGCGGTAGCTGATTGCTAAGCCTAACCTGACGATCCAGCGCCGGAATCTCTAATTCATTCAGCACCTCGCGGATGAGCGGCACCAGATCCAGATCCTGCATCTGGAGCGTAAGTTGGCCGCTTTCTGCTTTGGCCAGATTCAGCAGGGCCCTCACAATTTGAGACAAGCGGTCAATGTCGACCAGCGCCGCCTCTATAGCCACTCGCAGCTCCTCCTCTGTAGTCGCCGTCATCAGGGCCACTTCCAACTGTCCTCGAACCACTGTGATCGGAGTCCGCAACTCATGAGACACATCGGTTGAAAACTGTCTGATCTGTTGAAAGCTCTGATCCAGTCGTTCTACCATCCCATTGAAGTTCGCGATCATGTGATCCAGTTCATCTCGTGACCCACGCAATGGGACCCGTAATGACAGATTCGATCCCGACACCTTAGCCACCTGTGCTGCCACTTCCGTCACTGGCTGCATCGCCCTTCGCGCCAACAGCCAGCCAAGTCCTGCCGCTGTCAGGATAATGAAAGGTAGCGCAATGAAATAGTCCACGCTGAATTGGTCGATCACATAGAGGCTGGGAGTGAAATTCCGGCCAAGAGCTACAAAATACTTGTGATTCCGCTCACTCAAAGTCCCTTCGCGAACCATGAAAACCTGGCCACGTAGATTTGGATGAAAAGTATAGCGGGGCTTGTCCTCGGAGAGGATCGTAGTGATTAGAGCAGGACTCTGGAAGCCCATCTCACGGTACATCTCAGAGCTTTCGAGTACCTCGCCTTTTTCATCGGCGATCATATAAATCAGCTTGAGACGCTCGACGATAGCTGCTTCTTCCGGGTCGCTCGGGTCGTACGTCCATTCCAGCTTGCCCACCGCATTGATGCGCAAAAAGCCTTTGGTTGCCGCCCATTCCTCATCGAGCAGTCCTTGAACCGTAGTCTCGATCACTCCGCGCAACATGCCCCGCAACACAAACCCGAATCCCGTCAGCAGAATTGCGAAAAAAACTGCGTAGCTCAGCGCAAGCCGGAACCGAAGACCTTTGAAAATGCTGCGCTGCATGATTTCAATTTACAGCAGTCGCTGTCGAATAAAGCTTAAGCCGTCTTTTCGGTGCGGCCCTCAGGCAACTCGAGCATGTAGCCTATGCCGCGAACCGTATGGATCAGCTTGGCCGGATAACGGTCGTCGATTTTTGACCGAAGATGACGAATATAGACATCCACAATATTGGTGAGTCCGTCATAATCCATGTCCCAAACATGTTCGACGATCATAGTTCGGCTCAGAGGACGTCCCTTGTTCCTCATCAGATACTCTAGAATCGAAAACTCTTTCGGTGCCAATTCGATGTTGTCACCAGAACGCGTCACCTTGCGGCGAATGCAATCCAGGGTTAACTCTCCAACAACCAGCTTCTCTGGCGTAGGCTGGCCCCGGCGCAACAGCACTCTCACTCGAGCCAACAGCTCAACAAATGCAAACGGCTTGGTCAAATAGTCGTCAGCGCCAAGCTCAAGGCCCTTCACCCGGTCCTCAACCGCACCACGCGCACTCAATATCAACACCGGCGGATTGGTCTTGCGATTCCGGATCTTCTCAAGAACTGCGATGCCGTCCATATCCGGCAACATCATGTCCAGCGTAATCAGGTCGTAATCCGTGGCGTGTACCAGGTCAAGGGCTGCCTGTCCGTCAGGAGCAATATCCACCGCGTAGCCAGCACTCTCTAGGCCTCTGCCCAGAAAATCGGCAATTCTCTTCTCGTCTTCCACCACAAGGATTCGCATTGTCAAACTCGCTATTACCTTAACATCATGCAATTATTTTCGCTTAAGTGAATCTTAATCATTGCTGCTCTAGTATCCATCCGTATAACAGTAAGCTAATTCCATAGGCCGCACCAGCAATGGCCAGATAAACCAAATCTCCTCGAGCGGCTGAAATTCCACAAGAGAAAAGCCCAATCACCTGCAGAAAGCCGTAAGGGAAGAACTCACCCATCGTAAAGCGCCACGGCGGCGAATCGATCTGCGAGAAAACGCTGAAATGGTGCCCAACAGCCAATGCCGCAAGCATCCCCGCCACCGCGCCCACCGGGCTGAGTCCTCCCGTTAGCAGCACTGTGATCCCAACGAGCACCAACCCCTTCCTCGCAAGGATTTTGTAGCCACGAGCCGGAGAAATTCGCCACCTCAAGCGCCCAGCTAACCCATCCAGTACAAATAGATTCTGCGCCATCGTGCTCAGGCAAAGCACTACCATCATCGAAAGTACCGGATAGGCCTCTGGTTCCGGGTTTGAATAGAGGTACCGGTATGCAGTTCCAGCCGCTGCGATCAACGCCGCAAGCCAAAAGTCGAGTGTCCGCAGAATCTGTCGTAGCTCAAGAGTAGGCAGCAGCCGCCAAAGCCAGGGACTGGCTTGAGATTCCGGACGGGCGAAGATACGTAGAAAACGAGCCTGCCCCTGCGATAGCGGCCATAGCGCTAAGCGAATCTCGGGAATCCTCGCTAGAGGGGCTGCCAGTGCCGGCACAATCATCAAACTCCCAATCAGCGTCCAGATAAACCCCATGCTCTCCGGCTGCATCGAAAGAAGCAAAGCAACCCAAAAGAAGTTGTTTCCCTGAATCGAATTGAGAGTTCGGATCTCGCGATAGGCCGTAATTGCGATGGCGCGCAGAAGTGCGATCAAAGGATCCACTCCAGCGCCGGCAACTCTTTGGCCTTCACAACTTCCAGATAGTGCGCCCTTAACTCTCCCTCCGCCCTGGCCGCGCTCCTCCACACCACGACACCACCATCAAGCAGCAACACCTCATCGGCCAGACGCTCCACGTGCATCAACATGTGCGATGACACAATCAGACTGGTCCCGCGCAGCTTCAACGCATTAAGCAACGCAAGTACCGTCTCACAACTGGCAGGGTCCAGCCCTTCAAATGGCTCATCCAGAATCAGCAACTTAGGAGCATGCAGAATCGCCAGCGCCAATGCCGTTTTTTTTCGCATCCCATAGCTGCAGGCGGCCGCAAAGCGCGTCTTCCCTTCCGCCAGGCCCAGCAAATTCAGCAATTCAGCACTCCGCCGTCCGGTTTCCGCCATCGCAATCCCATACAGCCCGGCGCTCAGACTCAGATGCTCCTCAATGGAAAGCGCATCAAAAAGCCCAAGATGTTCTGGCATCACACCCATTTGTGCTCGCCACTGGCGCGGTGCCGATTTCGGGCGGTGGCCCAATACCTCAACCCGGCCCGCCGACTCGCTTTCCAGTCCCGCCAGCACCTTCAGACAACTCGACTTGCCGGCCCCATTTGGTCCCACCAGTACCGCCGCCCGGCCCTCCGGCAAGTGCAGGTCAAAATCCCGCAACGCAGAAAAGTCTCCGTAGTTTACGCCCAGCCCCTGACATTCGATAACAGTACTCACAATTAGGTCCTACACCTCATTTTCTACTAAGTTCCAAATTCATTTGCGTTACACTCGCTGTATTCGCTAGCCTTTTTACTGAAACGTAATCGTCTCACAGGAGTCCCAACCGCATGTGGAATCGCCGAAAAGAAGAAGAACCTACCGCCCGCCCGTCCAGCCCAAACCCCTCCTCCCTTGGAGCCACCGAAGGAATGCCAATGCAAACTACCTCGTCGAGATTTGAAAACGAAGCAGCGACGCCCTCCCGCACCGCCACCATCGGAAAGGGTGTTTCAATAACCGGGCAGATCTATTCGCGCGAAGACTTGATCATCGATGGTGAAATCGATGGCACCATCGAAGCCAACGAACACAAGATCACCATCGGGCCCAACGGCAAAGTTAAGGCGGCAATCAAAGCCAAGGACATCGTTGTTCTCGGTGCCGTTCAAGGTAACGTCGAAGCAACCGACAAGATTGATATCAAGAAGGATGCCCGTCTCGTGGGCGACATCAAGACGGCCCGCATCTCAATCGAAGATGGTGCCATTTTCAAAGGCTCCATCGATATTGTTCGGGTCGAAGCTCCCAAGGCCAGTCCCAAGCCCCAACCCATTGCCACCCCCTCCGGCACTCAACAATCCATGGCCGCATCTGCCGGCGGTGGAGAAACAAAGCGCTAGCTTAGGCTGCGGGCGCATTAGAAGCCTGTTACTTTAGTACCAGAGGAGATGGCGAACCCCTTTAAGGCATTGCTCCGCGCAGTTCAGGGATCTGAGGATTCCGATACTAGTCTGCGCCCTTCTCGTCCGGCAGTGAGGCCTGATTCTCCTCCACCCCAGGCAAAAATCTCAGAATTTGCTCCGCCGCAGATGAGAACCAGTTCTGCCCTCCAGCAGTTTGTCAGGTCTCTCGACACAAATCGGGATCTTAGGCTACTGGATCTGGGTGGTGCCAATGCGGCAAATATCCAGTTCATGACCCAACTGGGCACTCGTCTCTACTCTGAAGACTTCTTCGCCACGCTCGAAGATTGCTTTGGCGATGGCGACTATTACGAAAATCAACGCGATCCTGCCCGCGTAGACAGCTTCTTGATCCAGACCTTTTCCGAGCAACGGGGCCCATTTGATGGTGCTCTGGTATGGGACTGTCTCCAATTCCTTCGCCCGTCACTCCTGGACAAGACTATCGATCATCTTCATCGCATCCTCGAACCAGGCGCTCACATGCTCGCATACTTCTATGCCGATGATCGCGCCCAGACCATCCCTCAATACGATTTCAAGATTCACGACGAGCACAGCATCCTCGTAGCCCAGAAGGCCGAAATGCCACCGGGGCAAGCCTTCTCCAACCGCAATATCGAACGTCTCTTTGAAGACTTCGCCTCCACTAAGTTCTTCCTCAGTCGCGACAATATGCGCGAAGTTCTTGTGCGCCGTTAACAGTGGCACTTCCATTTGAACTCTTTGTTGCCCAACGCTACCTGAAGGCAAAACGCCGCCAGTCGGCGATTTCAATCATCACTTCCATTTCAATCGTAGGCGTAGCCGCAGGAGTTATGGCTCTGGTAATTGCAATCGCCATTAACAATGGCTTCCGCACAACGCTCCAGAAAAACCTGCTTGGTGCAACGGCCCATGTCACGATCACCGAACGTGTACCCGGGGACGGTATCTCCGGCTGGCGCGAACTCTCTCAAAAGCTGGCTACCCTCCCAGGCACAATTGAGGCTTCTCCCGCACTTTACGAAAAGGTCTTTGTAAATGCGGGTGGCTCAAGCAGTGGGGCCATCATTAAAGGTCTCGATCTCGCCAGTCCTCGCCTTACCGAAGATCTGGTGCCTTTCATCAAGCAGGGCAGCATTGATAAACTGCGCGAAACCGAAGAGGCCGTTCCCTCTATTTTGCTCGGCTCGAAGCTGGCCGAAACGCTGGGCCTACGCGTCGGCAATTACATCCAGATCATCAACCCACTCGGCGAACTCACACCCTTCGGCCCCCGCCCTTCTTACCACCGTATGCGCATTGCCGGTGTAGTCGAAACGGGCTTCTACGATGTCGATGCTAACTTCACCTTTATGTCGTTAGGCGATCTGCAGCGCATGATGTCTCTCGGTGACGTCGTCAATGCAATCGAGATCAAGGTCGCCGACATCGAAGCCGCCCCCTCTCATGCTGAGAAAGCTCAGACCCTGCTCGGCAATAAGTTTGTCGCCACCCACTGGATGGAGCAAAACAAACAGTTGCTCGGTGCCCTCAAGATGGAACGCATCGTAAGTCTCATCACGATCGGCCTGATCCAGCTGATAGCCGCTCTCAACATCTTTATCACCCTGGTCATGATGGTGATGGAAAAGCAGCGAGACATCGCAATCCTCCTCTCGATGGGCACGCGTCAGGAACAGATCCGGCGCATCTTTATCTATCAGGGCTTGCTCATCGGCGTGGTTGGCTCTGTCCTGGGCCTCATTTTGGGTTACTCACTCAGCTTCTTTGCAAACAAGTACCGCTGGATTGAACTCTCTGAAGAGATCTACTCAATATCCTATGTTCCGTTTCAACCCAATCCCCTCGATGCCTTGTGGATCACAGGCTTCGCCCTTGCCGTAAGTCTGCTCGCTACGCTTTATCCTGCCAGAACTGCAACAAAAGTAGCGCCGGCAGAAGCTTTGCGATATGAATAAAGCGTGATTTATCTCCTCTTGATGTTGATGGCGGTTCAGGATCTGGGCCACGGCACCTGGCGTTTTATCCCGGCCGAATCCACCTACGAATCAGCCCCTGCCCCCAAAGAGTCCAGGCGCCAGTGGATCCCCGATGGCGACGGGGTGAAGTTCATTCACGACGGCACAAGTGCTCAAGGCAAGCCCTTCCATACTGAGTTTCGCGCTGCCTACGACGGCAAGCCCGTTCCTTTTATCGGCGGAACTCTCTATGACTCCGTGGCTCTCTTTTCCAAAGGGCCCAACAGAGTAGAACAGGTCTTCACTCTTAAAGGTAAGGTAACCGTCAAAGCCGTCCGCACCATTTCCAAAGACGGCAAGAAGATGACGATTGATTCCAGAGGAAGCCGCGCCGACGGCACCAAGTTCAAAAACATACTTGTCTACGAGCGGATCTAGCCGTCCAGTGACGCTTCTTCCACGTTGTTGAGCTTGCGCTGAATCACCCGGGTTCGCTGCTCGGCATCATCTATGGTCTTTGATGCCTGATCCAGCTTCTCCCTCACCTTGCCAAGCACCTGATGGTATTTGAGAAACTCAGCCTTTACAATACCCAGCAGTTCCCAAACTTCGCTTGATCTCTTCGTGATTGCAAGCGTTCGAAAGCCCATTTGCAAACTGTTCAGCAATGCAAGCAGCGTACTGGGCCCGGCCACGATCACTCTCAGATCCTGCTGAATCTGGTCAACAAAAATACTGCGCCGCATCACTTCCGCATATAGCCCTTCGGTCGGCAAAAACAGGATCCCGAAATCCGTCGTCCTCGGCGGTGAAATGTACTTGTCGTGAATTGATTTCGCACTCGAACGTACACGCTTCTCTAACTCTTGTATCGCTCGTTCCACCCCAACCGCATCCCCAGCTTCTGATGCTTCTACCAGGCGCTGGTAATCCTCCAGTGGAAACTTCGCATCGATCGGGAGCCATACCGTATCGCTCTGCCCGGGCAGTTTCACCGCAAATTCCACACGTTCCATTGTTCCCGTAACAGGCACATTTTTTTCATACTGCTCAGGCGTCAGCACCTGCTCAAGCAGTGCCCCCAACTGCACCTCACCCCAGGTCCCCCGCGTCTTCACATTCGAAAGCACCTTCTTCAAGTCTCCCACGCCAACAGCAAGATTCTGCATCTCGCCCAACCCCTTGTGCACTTGTTCCAGACGCTCGCTCACCTGCTTGAAACTCTCTGCCAGCCGCTTCTCAAGTGTTGTCTGCAGCTTCTCATCCACGGTCGAGCGTATCGACTCCATCTGCGCCTGCAACCCCGCTCCCAGCGTCGCAAACTCGCGCCTCATCCTCGACAACTCCTCGAGCATCAACGCACTGTTATCCCGCTTCAGCAGCATAGCGATCTGCAGCACAATGATGACTGCCGCCAATACAAAGAACTCGGTCATCGATCAGTACTTGGCAAGCCTGGTCGATGCGCCTGCGCGCACGCTAGGCACCGTCAGCAAATTCCCCGTTGCCTTGTATGGCCCTTCACTGATCTTTCCATCGGGCAACGTAATTCGCATAGTATTTTTTTCAACCGAATACTTCCCTTGCTGCGTTTGAAAGGGCAATAGGAATAGCGACTTGCCGCCCGGGTAAAAGAAGATTCTCATCTCCAGATTCTGCCCCTCCATCACCTTCATCCCCACCCATTCACCCAGTACAGTGGGCTTGCCTGCTGGAGGCTTTCCGACACGAGATAGATCCATCGATACATCATTGCCTTGAAGAAGTCGAAGTCTCCCCGGCTGTGACAGATCAATCAATTGCTTGTTGACAGGTCCTCCCGCTTTCAACGCCGGCAGAACCATATAGTTGCCATCGATCTCATAGACACCCGGCGCAACTGCCCCAGGCCGTATCAGCAGAACCCCGCCCGTCTTGAATTCATACATTGCCCCCACTCCCTTTGCGTTGGCTGCCGTGGTCCGGTACCGGCCTAACAGGTTCTGTGGCAAGTCCTGGGCCATCCCCAGGGTGGCCAGGCAAAAAACGAAGAACATCCTCATAATTCAATCCTAGCTGGCTCATCCCTGCGAGACTAGAGGAATGTGCGGTATCGCTGGCTTCACGCATCTGGGCTCCGCACCTGAGCCCGGTCGTATCGAGCTCATCACAAAGACAATCACCCACCGCGGTCCCGATCAACAAGGGGTCTTTGAGGATGCGACAGTATCCCTCGGCGCTGTTCGCCTTAAAATCATCGACCTCGGCTCCGGCGATCAGCCCATCATCAGCGAAGACGGCAACACCGTCATCGTCTTCAACGGCGAAGTCTACAACTTCGCAGAACTCCGCACAGAACTCGAATCACTTGGCCACCGTTTCCGCACCCATTGCGATACCGAAGTTGTTCTGGAAGCCTTCCGCGCTTGGGGTACCGATAGCTTCAAACGCCTCCGCGGCATGTTCGCCTTCGCCATATGGGACAAACCCTCGCGTGAACTTCTCCTCGTCCGCGATCGCGTGGGCATCAAGCCGCTCTATTACTACGAACACGGTCAGGATCTCCTTTTCGGCTCAGAACTGAAAGTCTTCTTTGCTCATCCAGACGTCGACCGCAAGCTCGATCTCGAAGGCCTCACCTATTACCTCTCTCTCAACTACGTCCCCCAGCCCTACACCCTCGCTGCCGGTGTCAACAAGGTCCGCCCCGGTTGCTACCTCCGCTGGAAAGATGGCCGCCTTACTCAGGAGCCTTTCTGGACTCTCCGCCTCGCCCCCGATGCACGCATGGGCCTCGAAGACGCGAAATCAGAACTCGATCGCCTCATGCAGCTCTCCATCAAAGAGCACCTCATCTCCGATGTCCCTCTTGGCATCTGGGCTTCAGGCGGCGTTGATTCCACCACCGTCCTCCACTACGCCGCCCAGCAGGCCGATCGCCAGCTGAAAACATTCTCGGTCTCTTTTGTTGGCCGCAGCTTCGACGAGTCCCCCTGGTTCCGTGAAGTGGCCAAAACCTACAACACCGACCACCACGAATTCGACATCAATCCCGAACTCGGCCTCGCTGACGCCATCGAACAACTCGCGTACTTTTCAGACGAACCCAGCGCCGATGCCGGTGCCCTCCCCGTCTGGTTCCTCTCGAAGATGACGCGCCAGCATGTCACTGTAGCTTTAAGCGGAGAAGGTGCCGACGAACTCTTTGCCGGCTACCAAACCTACCTCGCCGACGACTACGCTGTCCAAGCCCGACGCACACCTCAGTGGCTCCGCAACGCAGCCCTCGGCGCTCTCAACCTCTGGCCCGCCTCCGACGACAAGATCAGCCTCGAATACAAGGCCAAGCGCTTCCTCGAAGGCTCGCTCATGTCGCCCGAAGACGCGCACCTTTACTGGAACGGCACCAACTCCCTCAAAGCCAAACAAACCCTGGCCCCCGTCATGTCCCATCGGCCTCCATCCGATCTCTATCGCCGCCTCCCCACCGAAGCCGCAGCCTCAGGCATTCTCAATCGTCACCTCTGGCTCGATCAGACTTACTATCTCACCGACGACATCCTCTACAAATGCGACCGCATGTCGATGGCCCACTCCCTGGAGGTGCGCCCCCCCTTCCTGGACCACCGCTTGATCGAATTCGCCGGTCGCATCCCTGAGAATCTGAAGATGCAAGGCACTACCCTGAAGTATCTGCTCCGGGAACTGGTTCGTGGCAAGATCCCAGCCAGTGTTCTCGACCGGCCCAAACAAGGCTTCGATATCCCCACCCACCACTGGTTTCGAACCGTCTTAAAGCCTCTTCTGCTCGACACGCTTACCGAGAAAGCAGTCCGCCAAACCGGAATCTTCTCCTGGCCCGCGATTGAACAATTGATCTCGGCTCACATGGCCCGCCGAATCAATGCCGGCTACCAGTTGTGGGGCCTGCTGATACTCTTCTTGTGGATGAAACGATGGAATATTCAAACTACCGCAGTAGCGGCGGGGGCTACGGCTTCCGAAGCGCGGCAGACCGCAACTATCAACTGATCGTTGTAATCTTCGCTGCGCTCATCTACATTCCGGCGATCTTCAGTCCTCCCTCTCTGATGGATGATGTCGACGCAGTGCAGGCCCAAATCGCGCGCAACATGCTCGAAAGCGGAGACTGGGTTACGGCCAGACTCAATGGCATCGCATACCTTGAAAAATCCCCCCTCGTCTACTGGATGATGGCCATCTGCTTCAAGATCTTCGGGGTCCACGATTGGGCCGCACGCATTCCCATTGCCTTCTTCTCGATCGCCCTCGCCGCACTCACTGCCCGCATCGCCACCTGGGCCTCCGGGCCACAACTCGGTCTTGCCTCCGGCCTCATCATGGCCACCAGCCTGGGCCTCTGGCTATTCACCCGCATCCTGATCCCCGACGTCATCCTAACCTTCACCATTGCCCTCGCACTCTGGTCCTTCCTGCGAGCCCTCGATCGAGAAGAGCGCAACCCGCGCTACTGGTCCAATATCTTTTCTGCCGCAATCGCCGTCGGCCTCCTACTCAAAGGCCTCATCGCCCTCGTCTTTCCTGGCGCTGCCGCCGTGATCTATCTCCTCCTCACCGGCCAGCTCTTTGCCTCCAACACCTGGCGCCGCCTTCGCATCGCTCAAGGCCTTTTGATCCTGATCGCCATCGCCGCCCCCTGGCACATCGCTGCCACGCTAGCCAACCCGCCCACCTTCGATTTCACAATGCGCAGCGTGCCCGGCGAATACCACGGCTTCTTCTGGTTCTACTTCTTCAACGAGCACATTTTCCGGTTCCTCAACATGCGCCACCCGCGCGATTACAACACCGTGCCGCGACTCAGCTTCTGGTTCTTCCACCTGCTCTGGCTCTTCCCGTGGTCGCTCAACTTCTTCACCCTCCGTGCACCCAATTCAGAGCGTCACCGCAGCCTCATCCTGCTCTGCTTCTGCTGGGCCGGCTTCCTCATGTTCTTCTTTACCTTCTCGACAACGCAGGAATACTACTCCATGCCCTGCTATCCGGCCCTGGCGATCCTGCTTGCCTCGGGGTTAGTCCGCGATTACAACCCGCCCAAATGGCCCACCCGCCTCGTCGGCCTCATCGCCACGCTCGCCCTTGGCGCAATCGTATACCTGCTGGTCGAGGTCTGGGATCTCCCCACCCCCGGCGACATCTCGCAGGCTCTGGCCCAACAAAACCCCGACGCCTACACGCTCTCGCTGGGCCACATGGGAGACCTCACCATCGCGAGCTTCGCCTACCTCCGCACGCCCCTCATCATCGCTGGCCTGGCCTTCCTGATCGGTGCCATCGGAGCATGGCTCCGTCCCCGCGCATCCATGTTTGCTTTGGCACTGATGAGCGTAGTCTTCCTGAACGCCGCCCGCACTGCAATGGTCACCTTCGATCCCTACTTGGCCTCTCGCCCCTTGGCGGAGGCCCTCGCCGCCGCGCCTCCAGGACAATGGATTGCCGACAACCAGTACTACACGTTCTCGAGCATCTTCTTCTACACGAACAAGACGGCGCTACTCCTTAACGGACGAGTGAACAATCTCGAATACGGCAGCTACGCCCCCGGCGCACCGCAAGTCTTCATCGACGACAAACAATTCCAGCAAAAGTGGCTCAGTCCCCAACGCCACTACCTAACGGTCGAGAAACCAGCAGTTCAGAGAATAGCCAAACTAGTTGGCACCGAAAGGCTCCTCACCGTAAAGGAATCAGGCGGCAAATTCCTTTACACCAATCTCCCGCTTCGTTAGCGGTATTCTGAAACCGTGAGTGCGTTATTTTTTCTCGCGCTAGCTTTGCAGACCCCGATCGAAGACGGCATCAAGGCCCTCGATGCCGGCAAGCCCGCCGAAGCCGAAGCCCAGTTTCTGAAAGCCGTCGCAGCAGATGCCAAAGACTATTCGGCCTACTTCAACTTGGCCTTCGCGCAGTCGGTCCAGAACAAAGACCCCGAAGCAACCATCAACTACCGCAAGGTCCTTGAACTCAAACCCGGCCTCTACGAAGCCGAACTCAATTTAGGCATCCTCCTCCTCCGCCAAAAACTCCCAAAAGACGCGATCCCTCTCCTCGACGCCGCCGCAAAAACCAAGCCCGACCAATACCGTCCGAACTTCTATTTAGGCGAAGCCCTCATCGACGTCAACCGCGGCGCTGAAGCCGAAGCAGCCTACCGCCGCGCTCTCGGCATCAACCCCAAGTCCGCAGAAGCAGCTCAAGGCGTCGGCCAGTCCCTCCTCAATCAGGGCAAGACCGCCGACGGCGCCGTCTTCATCGAACAAGCCGCCGGGCTCGACCCCAACTATCAGCCCGCCCTCCTCCATCTCGCTAGCGTCTACGAAGCCGACAAGAATTTCGATGCCGCCATTGCCATCTACCGTCGCTTCCCCAATGAACCAGCCGCCCGCGAGCGCCTCGGTGAACTCCTTATCGAAACCGGCAAAGCCGCCAGCGCCATCCCCGAACTGGAAGCCGCCGTCAAGGCCTCTCCCACCGCTGCCAACCTAACAGCGCTAGCCACTGCATACCTGCAGGCCAAACAACCCGAGAAGTGCCAGCCCGTCCTCGACGCCGCCCTCCGCCTCGAACCAAACAACGGCGAACTCCGCGTCCTCTACGGCCGCCTCCTCCGCGACCTGCGCAAGTTCGACCTCGCAGCCAACCAGTTCGCTCTTGCCGTCAAACTCAATCCCCAAGCCGCCGAAGCCTGGGCTGATCTCGCTATGGTCACCGTAATGCTCGAACGCTACGACGTCGCCCTCCCGGCTCTCGATCAGGTCAAACGCCTCAACGCAGAAAAGCCCGGCCATAAATATTTGCGCGCAATCACGCTCGACAAAATCAAACAGAACAAGCAGCAGGCAAAACTTGCTGCGGCAGCCTATCAGGACTTCCTCAACTCAGCCGGCGGTAAATTCCCCGACGAGGAATTCAAGGCACGAACAAGATTGAAGATATTGGAACGAGAAATCAACAAATGATTGCTGTATGGATCTGTCTTTTACTGGCTCAAATCCCAGACTCGGTCAGGAACGAACCGGTCGTCGAAAAACGCTACCAGCTCGCCCTGCTCGAAGCAGGCAAAATCCTCGAAGCCGCCAAAGACAACGATCCTCAAAAGTCTCTTGAAGCTGTCGCAGAGTTAGCAGAGTTCGCCCTCACTACCATCGAATCCATGGGCAAGCCTCCGCACAAAAACGCCAGCAACTACAAGAAGATCGAACTCAAGACCCGCGACTTCCTACGCCGCGCCGAGGCCATCCGAAAAGAAGCCAGTATCGACGATCGCCCCAACCTCGAAGCCGCATTCAACCGCATCAATGCGGTCCACGAAAAAGTCCTCGAAGGAGTAATGAGTAAAAAACCATGACCCGCCGCACCCTCACCCTCCTACCCTTCGCCACCCTCCTCTACGCGCAAAAGGACTTCCTCACCGAAGACGAAATCGAGCGCGTCCGCATCGCTCAGGAACCCAACGAGCGCCTCAAGCTCTACACCCTCTTCGCCCGCCAGCGTGTCGACCAGCTCAACCAGCTTTTCTCCAAAGAAAAAGCCGGCCGCAGCGTGCTCATCCACGACCTGCTGGATCAATACGCCAAAATCATCGAGGCCATGGACATCGTAGTCGACGACGCCCTCCGCCGCGGCCTCCTTGTGCTTGAAGGCCTGCAAGCCGCCATGGGTGCCGAGCGCGCCATGCTCAAGAAGCTCGAAGCCTTCGCTGAACTGGAAGCCAAAGACCTCTCCCGCTACGAATTCGCCCTCACCACCGCCATCGAGACCACTCGCGATTCCATCACCTCAAGCGAAGAAGATCTCGCCGATCGCACCAAGCGCGTAGCCGACCAATCCAAGCAAGAGAAGGTCGAGCGCGAAAAGCTCATGACCGTAGCCGAAAAAGAAGAAAAGGCTGCCGCCGAGAAAAAGCTGGAAGGCGACCTGAAGCTCAAAGGCCGTAAGCCGCCCACCCTGCGCAAAAAGGGCGAAGTCCCCACCAAGCCTTAGGCTCTTTATTCGATACACTCAAGCTATGAAACGGTTCCTATTGGCGCTGGCCATCGGAGTCCTTGCTTTTTCGCAAACAAGAAAAATCACCGACGCCGAAGACCTCGCGCAACTACTCAAGAACGAGAAGAATATGTTCTTCCTCGACGTTCGTGAGCCCAAAGAGATCGAAGAACTCGGTTCTCTCAAAGGCTATGTAAACATCCCTCTCGGCGAGCTCGAAAAGCGCATCGGCGAAGTCCCCAAAGACAAAGCTATCGTCACCGCTTGAAACGGCGGAGGCCGAGCCGCGCGTGCCGCGGACATGCTCACCAAGGCTGGCTACAAAGTAGTCGCCTCTTGCGGTCTTAAAGACTGGAAAGAAAAGAAGAAAGATCTGGTGGGGGTGAAGCCCAAACCCTAGCTTTACAGCACCGGATAGTCAATGTATCCTTGCGGACCCGGCGAATAAAAAGTCGCCGGGTCCGCTTTCTGTAGAGGTGCATCCAGCTCGAGCCGCGTCACCAAATCCGGATTCGCAATAAAGGGTGTCCCAAATACAATCGCGTCGGCGCGCCCTTCCACCAGCGTCTTTTCTGACTCTTCACGCAAGAACCCACCACCCACCAACAGCTTGCCTGTGTAAGCCTTGCGCAAAGCCACTTCGGCCCCAATCCCGGTTCGCATCACATGCAGATAGGCCAACCCCAACGGCGAAATCGCCTGCGCCAGAGCCTCATAAGCAGGAATGCAATCCTGATCATCAAGCCCATTGAACTTCATCCCCGGGCTCACCTTGATCCCAATCTTCCCTGCTGATCCTGCTGCTGCAATCATCGCCTGCAGAGTCTCGATCACAAAGCGATTCCGGTTCTCGATCGATCCGCCATAGATATCCGTGCGTTGATTCGCCCCTGGGCTCAAAAACTGGTTGGGCAAATAACCAGACGCCGCATGCAACTCCACTCCATCAAACCCAGCCCGAAGCGCCCGCTCCGTGGCCTCGCCAAACTCAGCGATCACAGAGGAAATTTCCGCCAGCTCCAGCGCCCGCGGCATATCATTCGGCTGCATGCCTTGCGCATCCGTCCACATCATTCCTTCCGCCCGGATGGCCGATGGTGCAATAGGTGCCTCAGCAATGTTGCGGTTCGCCGAATGCGCAATTCTCCCCACATGCATTAACTGGATAAAGATCTTGCCACCCTTGGCATGCACCGCATCCGTGACCAGCTTCCACGCCGCTATCTGCTCGTCGTTGTAAATACCCGGAGTGCGAGCATAACCCATGCCCATCTCGCTGGTTCCGGTGCCTTCTGTAATGATCAGGCCGGCATCTGCCCGGGCCCCATAATATTCGGTTGTAAGCGAAGAAGGCACGCCCTTTGTATCAGCTCGGGAACGTGTCATCGGGGCCATAACAATGCGATTGCGGAGCGAAACGCTACCAAGAGTCAGAGGAGTAAAGAGGTTCATACGACACCCCTATGATGTTCTTTGAGCTTCGAGAGTTGCAGCAATTACTGTTGCAACGTAAAGGTGCCATCGGCATGCAATTGAAACACTCGCCCCCGCCAGTAAATCGTGTTGCCAAAGAACCCAGCCAACCAAAACCCAAAGCTCAACAGATCCTGAAGCGGCAATAAATAAAGTTGCTTCGCGCTCGCACTATCGTTGAGCACACCGTTTTGAGTAGCAAAGGCTACTGTAAAACGCAGCATCAGCGCCGCTCCGATAAACCCAAACTCAAATCCTGTGAGCGGCCACACCGCCAGCAGTATAGGCAAAGGATTCGTAAAGAACTGCCCGATATATCCTAGCGGCCGCGATCGCCGTGTCGAACGATGCCACCTCAGCCGGTGGGCAAAGTTCGCCTGCAATTCCTCAGACCCAATCCGGTGTTCCACCACATAGCTCGACAGAATCGACTGCCATCCCCTGGCTGTCACTCTCTGCCCCAGCACAAAATCCTCAGCCAGATAATTCTGTAAGCTGCCCCACCCGCCAGCATCCGCAATCGCCGCCTTACGTGCAGCCACAGTCGGCCCCAGCGTAAACTTCATCCCCTCCAGCATCCGCGCCACCAGGATCCCCGCAATGAACTCCGTATTCATCCCCAGCGCTTCCGTCTCGCTCCACAAACTCGGCCCGCCCACCGCCCGGTAGGGACAAGTGGCAACCCCCAGCTTCGGATTCGCCGCAAACTCATTCGAAAGTGTCGCCAGAAAACTCTCCGTCACCCGAATGTCAGAATCCGACATCACCACAAGATCGTAAGCCGCCGCATCGCACAGCTTCTCAAGGCTCCATACCTTCGCGTTGGCGTAAGGCGGCTCGCCCACCAGCAGCATCCGCGAGGAGACCATTGGGAACTCCACCTGCAGTTTCTCAACTACAGCAATAGCCGGGTCCTCCGCCGTACGCACCGCAAATAGAATCTCCCAGTCACCCGAATAAACCTGCTGGAAAACGGAACGCAGATTCTCTTCAAGACCAAGATCTACGCCTTTCAAGGGCTTAACAATACTGATGGAAAGCGGGTTCAACTGAGCCGCCGGCGGCACGCTCAGATAGCGGTAAACAGCCACCAGCACCAGGAAGCAATAGATGATCGCCCCCAGTGCCAGTAGCCAAAGTATGGAGGTCATTTATTCGATCGGAGTCTTGTTCTTGTTCACTTCGCTCAGCATTGCCGTGAACTCATCGAAGGTCTTCACCCCAAGATCTCCATTGCGGCGATTTCGAACAGACACAGTGCCGGCATCCACTTCACGATCACCAATCACAAGCATGTAAGGGATCTTCATCAATTGCGCTTCGCGAATCTTGAAGTTCACCTTCTCATTCCGCTTGTCGATCTCCACCCGGAAGCCCTGCCCCTTCAGCTTCGCCGCCAACTCCTCGGCGTACACATTCGCACGGTCCGTCACAGGCAACAGCGACACCTGGACCGGCGCAAGCCAAACCGGGAAAGCCCCGGCATAATGCTCCACCAGAATGCCGAAGAACCGCTCCACACTGCCAAACAGCGCACGGTGCACCATCATCGGCGTATGCTTGTTGCCATCTTCTCCGATGTAGTTCAGATTAAAGCGACGAGGCAGATTAAAGTCAAACTGCACGGTCGAGAGCTGCCATTTACGGCCAATCGCGTCAACCAGTTTGACGTCGATCTTCGGCCCATAGAACGCCGCCTCATCCGGCATCACCTTCACATCCAGTCCCAGCCGCGAAACTGCATTCTTCAGCGCATTCTCGGCCAGCAGCCATTCCTCAGGAGTACCCACATACTTGTCGGATTTCCCGCCATCCCAAGTCGAAAGCTCAGCCTCATACTTCTCAAACCCAAAGGTCTTCAGGGTATGGAAGGCAAAGTCCAGACAACCAATCACTTCGTCCTCAACCTGCTCCGGCGTACAGAAGATATGCGCATCATCCTGACAGAAGCCACGAACCCGCAACAAACCATGCAGCGTCCCGGACCGCTCATAGCGATACACCGTCCCAAGCTCACCCAGGCGAACCGGCAAATCCCGGTAGCTGTACTGCTTGTTGTCATAAATCAGAATGTGACAAGGGCAGTTCATCGGCTTCAGCTGATACGTTGCATCGTCGAGCTCCATCGGGACAAACATGTTCTCCCCGTAGAAATTCGCGTGCCCCGACACTTCCCACAACTGACGCCGCGCCACATGCGGAGTCACCACCAGATCATAGCCGCGCTCCAGATACGAATCGCGCATCCAGTCTTCCATGATCTTGCGCACCAGCGCACCCTTCGGATGGAAGAAGATCAGCCCCGGCCCGGCCAGCTCCTGAATCGAGATCAGATCCAGCTCACGGCCCAGCTTGCGATGGTCTCGCTTCTTGGCTTCCTCAAGCTGCTTCAAAAACTCGTCCTGGTCCTTCTGGCTATACCAGGCAGTCCCGTAAATACGTTGCAACTGCTGCCGCTTCTCATCGCCCTTCCAGTAAGCACCAGCCACCGATAGCAGCTTGAACGCCTTCAGTCTCTTGGTAGAAGGCACATGCGGCCCACGGCAGAAATCGATAAAGTCCGGCCCCAGCGTGTACTCGGAGAAAATGTCATCAGCCCGCTCGGTGATCAGTTCCACCTTCATCGGCTCGTTCATCGCCTCATACTTGGCGATGCCCTCAGGCTTTCCAATCAGCTTTCTCTCAAAAGTAAGATCCCGGTCGCGGATCTCCGCCATCTTCTTCTCGATCTTCTCGAGGTCTTCGGTGGTAAACGGCTCTTTGCGATCAAAGTCGTAATAGAAACCGTTCTCGATCGGAGGGCCAATTCCAAGCTTGGTTTCGGGATAAAGCTCCAGCACCGCTACCGCCAGCAGGTGGGCGGTGGAATGCCGGTAAACGTCCATCGAGGCCTCGTCCTTGCTGGTCAGAATTGCAACAGAAGAATCGGCCTCCAGTGGACGGGTAAGGTCCCACAAGTTGCCGTTTACCTTAGCAACGACAGCATCGTCGGCGAGGCGCCGCGAGATCGACTGGGCAATATCAAGGGGGCGAGTGCCAGCGGGAAATGCCTTTTGGCTCCCGTCTGGCAGGGTAACAAGGACTTCACTCATGGATTTTTGGGGTTCAATTTCAGCGTAGCACGCAAGATGACCGTAACTTTTTAGTGCCGCGAATACACTGGGTTATAGTGAGAGAAGCAATGACATCCACGGAGCCACACAGCGACGAAGATTTGGTTGAGCTTGCTAAGTCGGGCGACGACACGGCTTTTCCTGAATTGGTAAAACGTTATAGTCGCCGCATCCTTCGGGTCGCTCGGAACATCACAAACCATGAAGAGGATTCCGAAGACGTGTTGCAAGAGACCTTCATGAAAGCGTATACCCACCTGGACAGCTTCCAGGGCAATAGCAAGTTCTACACTTGGCTTGTACGCATCGCGATGAACGAATCGCTCATGAAGCTCCGCAAGCGCAAAACCGGCAAGCTTGTTTCCCTCGACGAACAACTCAACACCGGCGAAGACACGATTGTCCGGGAAATCGCAGTTTGGGAAGGCAATCCTGAAGATACCTATTCCCAGGAAGAGCTCCGCGACATCCTCGACAAAACCATAGCCAGCCTGCCAGAAGGCTTCAGAACGGTCTTCACGCTCAGGGACGTCGAAGAGCTCTCCACCGAAGAGACAGCTGAAGCCCTCGAACTAAGCATCCCAGCCGTAAAGAGTCGTCTCCTGCGCGCGCGCCTTCAGCTTCGCGAAAAGTTAACACGCCAATTCAAGAGTAAAGGGGAAAACGCCTTTGCCTACCTGTAAAGACTTCTTGCGCGAACTCAGCGACTACCTCGATTCCGCCCTCGACCCGGCTACCAAAAAAGAACTTGATAAGCACGTCGAAGAATGCCCCAACTGCTGGGTCGTCCTCGACACCACGCAAAAGACCGTCAAGATCTACAAAGGCTGCGAGCCCCAGGCCGTCCCCGCCGCCCTCGAAGACAAACTCATGACCGCCCTCAAAGCCAAAATGGCCGAAAAGAAGTGCGGTAGCAGTTAGCGCTTCTTGCTCTTCCAGCGATCTTCAACTTCTTTGTATAGCAATCGCAACGAATCTTCGCCATATTTAGCCACTGCCGCTGCTTCGCTCACGCTGTTGTAGCCGTCAGCGTAGCTATGATCGGTGGAATCATCAACCTCTATTTCGATCCCAAATCTTTGTTTGAGAAGTAAACGATACTCGCCTGTCCAAGCCTTCTCATGGCCATAGGCGAACCCCTTGTGTCTGCCAAACATTAGATCAACATGAGCCACGAGTTTCCCACGCGGCTCCACTGAAACGTGCCAGATGACAAAGCCAAGAATCAAAACAACAATCAGATTCCACATCTGATTCAATAGACGTTCAGATCTGGCAAAGCGTGGATGAGAGTTGTAATCCTTCCTTCCTTGCTTGTGCACCATCACTAGCTGTACGCCTTGAAGCTGTACAATCTAATTGAGGTCATCTCATGCCAAGAATCGCCGTCGAAGAAAATAGCCGCATGTCTTTGCGAATTCGCGCCGAAGAGAAAGCACTCCTCATGCGGGCGGTTTCTCTTGAACACACAGACCTGACTGACTTTGTTCTACGGCACGCACTGCGCGCCGCGCACGAGGTAATCGACGAAGCAGACCGCGTCAAACTCTCTGCCCGCGACAGTATGCGGGTCCTCGACCTTCTCGAGAATCCACCTAAGCCAAACGCGAAGCTTATTGCTGCCGCTAAGGCACTCCCCAAAAGCATATGAAGAGTCTGGATTGGCGCGAAGAAGCAATCCAGAAGCACCACCGGCGCGAAACCTTCGACTGCGGCGAACCCGCGCTCAATGATTTCTTACAACGCCATGCCCGCAAGAGTCACGAATTCGGCGGATCAAAAACCTTTCTGGCAATCGACCAGGCCGACGGCGAAACCGTCCTCGGCTACTACAGCTTAAGCCCTGCCTCCATTGCCTATGCACGCGCCCCGGAGATTATCAAACGAGGCTTGGCTCGCTATGAAGTTCCTGCCTTTCGTCTGGCACGCCTCGCTGTAGATTTTAGCTGCCAGGGCAAAGGTCTCGGCGGTCAGCTCCTACTAGCAGCAGGCAAGCGCTGCCTTGTAGCCGCAGCCGAAGTCGGCGGCGTAGCTCTACTGATAGACGCAAAGAACGAAAGGGTCGCCAGGTGGTACGCTTCTTATGGGGCTATCCAGGTCATCGATTCGCCCCTCACCCTCATGTTGCCCTTAACCACAATCGAAGCCACCTTGAAAACGCGCTCGAAAGCCCAAAGCGGCTAAACTATCAGAATGCTCTCCCGGCGCTCCCTCCTAGCCGCCCCCTTCCTCCAGTCCCCCAAACGCCCCAACATCGTCTTCGTCCTGGTCGACGACCTCCGCTGGGACGAACTCGGCTGTAGCGGCCACCCCTTCGCCCAAACCCCCAACATCGATCGTCTCGCCCGCGAAGGCGCCATGTTCCAGAACGCCTTCGCCGTCACCCCCCTCTGCTCCCCCAGCCGCGCCACCTTCCTCACCGGCCTCTACCCGCAAACCAACCAGATCACCGACAACGTCGATCGCAGTCCCATCAGCCACCGCCTCACCACCTGGCCCCGCCTCCTCCACGACTCCGGCTACGAAACCGCCTTTATCGGCAAATGGCACATGGGCGTCGACGATTCCCCCCGCCCCGGCTTCAACCACTGGATCAGCTTCCCCGGACAGGGCGAATCGATCGATCCACTCCTGAATGAAAACGGTAAGTCCGCCCGAGTCAAAGGCTACATCACCGACATCCTCACAGAGCGCGCCACCACGATTATCCGCACTCCCCGCAAGACACCCTTCTGCCTCTACCTCTCCCACAAAGCAATCCACCCCACCATCACGCAAAACGCCGATGGCAGCGTCACCGGCTTCGGCACTTCCGACGAGTTCATTGTTGCCGACCGTCACAAAACCCTCTACGCCGGCAAGCAAATCCCAAGGCGAGGCAACTACAAAGCAATCCCCAAAAACAAACCGGCGCTTGAGCAAAAGCTCGAAGGCATAGAACCCCTCGGCCCCAAAACTGCCACTGACGACGCCACCATCCTCAATCGCATGCGCATGACAAAAGCCATCGATGAAAGCGTCGGCCAAATGCTCGAAGCTCTAAGCCAAACCAACCAGCTCGATAACACCATCTTCGTCTTCACCTCAGACCACGGCTATTTCTACGGAGAGCACTGCCTCAATCCAGAACGCCGCTTAGCCTACGAAGAAACCATCCGCATCCCGCTGATCATCCGCTACCCCGGTACCGCAAAACCAAACTCAAAACCAACACAGATGGTAGCCTCGCTCGACTTAGCTCCAACGATGCTCGATCTCGCCGGTGTCCCCTCGTCCCAAAGATTCCAGGGCCAATCCCTCGCCCCAATCCTCAAAGGCCAAAAGCCCAAATGGCGCGACTCACTCATGTTCGAATACTTCAGCGACCGCGTCTTCCCGCGAATCCGCAACATGGGCTACCGAGCGATCCGCACAGAACGCTATAAGTACATCAACTACCGCGATCTCAAGGGTGCCGACGAACTATACGATCTCAAAACTGATCCCTTCGAGCTCAACAACATCATCGCCGTAAGCCCGGAACTCCCGCGCCTCAAAGCCCGTCTTAGCGAACTGGAGAAGACAACCGCCGAATCCCCTCAGCGCTCCACTTCACCCCGTACCCCGGCCCCGTAGGAATCGTCAGCAATCCGTCGGCATCAAGAGTCGGCGGAGTCTCAAACAGCTCCTCCAGATAAGGCTCCGGCGTCAAATACTCAACAAACTTCGCATTCTGCGCCGCCGCCGACAAGTGCAAATCAGCAATCAAACCCACACCCGTATTCCACCCATGCGGCACCACCAGAATGTTGTGATCATCGGCATACTGCCCAATCCGGTGCTGCTCGGTAAGCCCGCCCACCTTCGTCACATCCGGCTGCAAAATATCCACCGCCCGCCGCTCAATCCAGGGCAAGAACGTTTGGCGCCGCGTCAACACCTCACCTGATGCAATGTGCACCGGCGAGTGCTTCGTAAGCTCAACATGCCCATCGATATCATCCGGCCGCAACGCTTCTTCAAACCACGTGACGTCGTAATCCTTTAACATCTTCGCTGTCTCCAGCGCCCACTTGTAACCGTGCCCCCAGAACGCATCGCTAGCCCCGGCATCCACCATCAGATAATCCGTATCCCCAATCGCCTCCCGGGCCGCCCGTACAATCGCTTCGTCCGTGTTCGCCGAGTGCCTTCCAAACGGCCCCCAGCCCATCTTGAACGCCCGAAACCCACGAGCCTTGGCTGCCAGCAGCTTCTCCGCCATCAACTCCGGCTCCACCATCAACATGCTCGCGTAAGGCTGTATCTTGTCCCGGTACTTGCCCCCCAGCAAGCGCCAGATCGGCTGCCCCGTTACCTGCCCAAGCAAATCCCAAAGCGCCATATCAATGCCAGAAATTGCATGAGTCACACTACCCCCACGCCCCTGCCAGAACGTATTCTGGTGCAGCATCTCGGTAGTTGCCGCCGGGTCAATCGCGCTAGCCCCCGTATACAGAGGCTTCAATAGCTCGAGGGCCGCACTCACCAGCGGCGCTGAAGTATAGACACTACCCAAACTCGTCAGTCCTTCATCAGTCACCACCTCGACCAGTGTCCGAGTCTGTTCCAGCTCTCCATAACGTGCAGGCCAATCTTCATAAGCCTTGCCATAAAGAGGAATTGCGCGGATGGATTGGATTTTCATTTGCGTGCTATTGGTTTTACTACAACACCGTTCTTCACGTCATCTGACGGATTCACTACAACCTGATCGCCTTCACTCAACCCTGACACAGCTTCCACCTCCGTGCCAAAGTCGCGACCCACTTCAATCTTGCGAAATTGGATCTTGTTACCCGCCCCCACCACGGCCACAAAAATCCCCTCAGCTCGCGTAACAATCGTATCCCCAGGCACCAGAATCAGCTGCCGCGCACTGCTGGTCTCGATCACAACCTGCGTATACATCCCCGGTAGCATCGTGCGGCCCGGGTTCACCACATTCACCTCTGCTAGCAACGTACGGCTCTGATTCTCAAGCGCATTAGAGGTTCGAATCACGCTGCCCGTAAGGCTCGCGCGCAACTCCGGAACCTTAACCACAGCCTTCTGCCCCACCTTGATATCTCCGATATTCGACTGCGGCACATTCACAAAAACCCGCAATTTCGACATGTCGCTCAGCCGGAACAGATCCCGTCCCGCCGCAATCGCCGACGGAGTAATCAGGTTGCCAATCGCGCAATTGCGCTGCGTGATAATTCCGTCCCACGGCGCAGTCACGCGCTTAAAATCAAAGAGCTGCGTAACCCGCGCTACCTCTGCCGTCTGCGCCCGAATCGCCTCATCCGCGGCCTGCAGATTCGCCTCCTGCGCCTTTACATCGGCCTTCCGCGAATCAAACACTGCCGTCTTCTCATCCAGGTCCGCCTTGGCCACAATCCCGCTCGCTACCAATTCCTTCGACCGTCCGAAGTTCACCTCAGCCAGCTTCGCCGTCGCCTTGGCCTGATCGATTGCCGCCTTCACCTGCATGGCACTGGCGCGCAATTGCTCCAGTCGCGCCTTGGCCGTCCTCAACTGTTGATCCAGTTCCGGCGAATCAATCTCAACCAGTAAATCGCCCTTCTTCACCACGTCCCCGATGTCCACCTTACGAGTAACAATGTAGCCCTCAGCCCGGGCATAAATCGGAGTCTCGCCAATGGCACCCACATTACCCGGCAGCACGATCTCACGCACAGGCTTCGACATCTTCACTCGTGTCGTCGTAACAGCCAGCCGCTCCTCGGCATTCGATTTCGCCTCGGCCTCAATCATCTGGATCCGCGCGTTACGCGGTGCCCAGCCAACATAAAATACTGCCCCTGCCAGCAGACCCAACAGAAGCAGGATGCTCAGTGCCCGAATCATTGTGTATCCTCAGTTTCGTTAAACGCTGGTGGTATCTTCCGCAAACTGCTATACACCAGCGGGACGATGAACAACGTGGCCACCGTTGCAACAATCAAGCCCCCGATCACAGCCCGCCCCAGGGGGGCATTCTGTTCTCCACCTTCACCAAATCCAAGTGACATCGGCAACATGCCGATAATCATCGCCGCCGCCGTCATGATCACCGGGCGAAGTCGCGTAGACCCGGCCTCAAGCGCTGCCTCACGAGAGCTAAGTCCCATCGGGCGCAAGTCGTTGGCAAACGTAACCAGAAGAATCGAATTCGCCACGCCCACCCCAATGCTCATAATCGCGCCCATCAAGCTCGGCACATTAAACGTCGTCTGCGTCGCATAAAGAATCCAGACAATGCCACCCAGACTCCCAGGCAAGGCCGTCAGAATAATGAACGGGTCGAGCCAGCTCTGGAAGTTCACCACCATCAACATGTAGACAAGCAGAATCGCAAACAACATCCCCAGCCCCAGCCGTACAAACGAAGAATTCATCGTCTCCACTTGTCCGCGAAGATCAATCGTAACCCCCTTCGGCAGCTTCGGCCGCATCTCGGCCAGAATTGCATTCACCTTCTTCTGCACTGATCCTAAGTCTGTATTCTCCACATTGGCAAACACATTAAACGTCGGTTGAATGTTGTAGTGATTCACCACCGCCATCGACGTTGAGCGTCTCACCTCAGCCAGATTCGCCAGCAAACTCGTATTTCCGCCACCTGGTGGCGTAATCGGTGTGCTCGTAATGTCTTCCAGATTCTCAATCTTGCTCTGGGGCGTCTGCACGTTCACTGGATAGCTCACGCCGTTAGCAGGGTCCAGCCAGTAGCTCGGTTGCGTCTGGCTATTGGAGCTCAAGCTCACCAACAGACTATTCGCCACATCCCGCTGCGTAAGTCCCAATACATCGGCCTTTGCTCGATCCACATTCACCGCAAGGTCGGGATAATTCGGCACCTGATGCATATGCACATCCACTGCCCCTGGAATCCGCTTCACCCGGTTCTCAATCTCCCGCGCCAGCTTGATCCCCACCGCACGATTGCGGGAAACAACCTGAATATCAAACGGTGCCGGCTTGCCAAAATTCAGAATCTGATTGATGATGTTGGCCGGCTGAAAGAAGAATTCCGCATCCGGAAATGTATCCACCAACTTCCTTCTCAAGCGCTCCACATATTCCTTGGTTGGTACTTCGCGGTCCTTGAGGCTCACCAGAATCTCGCCATCAAATCGCCCGATTGTCGCACCATCTGTATAAGCCAGATTCACACCAACCACCGGCAACCCGATATTGTCCAGAATACTGTCCAGTTCCTTGGCCGGAACAATCTGCCGGATTACCTGTTCCACTTGCGCAAACAACTCTTCGGTCTCCTCAATGCGAGCACCAGCCGGCGCACGCACATGCAGCCGAAACTGTCCCGCATCTACTTCAGGGAAGAAGTCTTCGCCTACCTTCGTAGCCAGCCATCCAGAAAAACCGACAAACAAAAAGAAGCAGGCAAACACAATCGCCCGGTTGGACAGGCACCAGTTCAGCGCCTCCGTGTAGGAATTCTTGAACTTGTTGAATACCCAGTTGAAGCCCTCATGCACACGCCAGATCACACCGCTCTCTTTGTCTCCGGCCAGCAGCCAGTTCGACATCGTAGGCACAATCGTACGGCTCAGCATTTAGCTCTCCATCATCGCGAACACAACGGCAAGCGCCAGAGGAGTAAACAAAAATTTCGCCGTCCCGGTCAGAAAGATCACTGGCACAAAAACGATACAGATCGAAAGGGTAGAAACAAATGTAGGCACTGCGATCTGCTGCGCCCCATCGAGAATCGCTCGAACCAGTGGCTTCCCCATATGCCGGTTACGGTGAATATTCTCGATCTCAACCGTCGCATCGTCCACAAGAATTCCAACCGCCAAAGCCAGCCCGCCCAACGTCATCACATTGATTGTGTGTCCAAACAAATACAAAATCGAAATCGAAGTAAAGATCGAAAGCGGAATCGAAACGCAAACGATCAACGTTGAGCGCCACGATCCAAGGAAAAGAAGAATCATCAAGCCAGTGAGAATCGCTGCAATAATACCTTCCTTCACCAGGCCATCGATCGAAGCTCGCACAAACACGCTCTGATCAAACATGCGGCGGATCTTAAGCTCTTTTGGAATCACACCTTCCAGCCGGTCCAGTTCCTTCTGCACTTTTGCAATGATGTCGAGAGTCGAAGCATTGCCGTTCTTGAGCACTGTAAGCAATGCCCCACGGGATCCATTCTGCCTCACCACATTTGCCTGAATGGCAAAGCCGTCCCGCACCTGCGCAACATCCTTCAGATAAACCATCGCCCCGTTTACTTCTTTGATTGGCAACTTGTTGATCTCAGCCACGGTCTCCGGGCTCGCATTCAGCCGCACGTTGTATTCGCTCGGTCCGATCTTGGCAGTGCCGGAAGGCAAAATCAGATTCTGCGCTGTCATCGCCGTGGATACATCCACGGCCGACAGCCGCCGTGCCTGCATCGCCTCGGTGTCCAGGTCCACCATGATCTGCCGCACGCGCCCTCCATAGGGCAGAGGCAACGAAGCCCCTTGCACGTTTGCCAACCCAATCCGGATTTGCGAGTTTGCAAGATCGTAGATCGTCTGCTCACTCATGGACGTACTCGAGAGTGCCAGCTGAAGAATTGGAACGGTAGCGGCGTTATATCGAATTACGAAAGGCGGAAAGATCCCGGGTGGCAATACACGCGTGATGGAGTTCGCAATGGCAGAAAGCTGGGCAACCGCCAGTTCCACCTTGACTCCAGGATGAAAAAATACTCGAACCACGCCATAGCTGGCCATCGACTGGCTTTCGATATGCTCGACGTCGTTGACCGTGGTGGTAGTCGCGCGCTCAAACGAAGTCAGCACCCGCTTTTCCATGTCGTCGGGTGACATTCCGTTGTAATTCCAGATGACGCTAACTACCGGGATGTCGATGTTCGGAAAGATATCCGTGGGCATCGATACGATCGAGACGCCACCCAAAATCATGATCAGCATCGCCATCACCGCGAAGGTGTAGGGACGGCTCAAGGCCAGCTTTACAATCCACATTTTGGGGTGTAATTAGCTTAACATTCCGGTCTGGAATCAGCGCTTCATCGCGCGGAAGATCCCGTAGGAATCAGGTGCCAGCTCGGAATGATTGAAGGGTATGTATTGGGTGCTGAAGCCACATTCCTTCAGTAGCCGCAACCATGTCGCTTTAGGAAACAGTCCTTCAATGTGACGTTCTTGCACCACCGTCGGCACCTCGTCCCCTTCACGAAGAACATAGACGTAATCCACTGTGTATGTGCTGTCGCTTGGGTCGGGATCTGCCACCCACTCCAGATAGCGCATACTGCGTCCTTCGCCATCATGCCCGCCATGGTCGGACGATTCAAAAAACGTCTCAGTCACATAATCCGGAACAAAAATCGCCCGCCCGCCGGTAGCAAGGTGCGCCGCCGCAGTTTCGAATACAGCCTTCAAGTCTGCTTCGCTGGTCATGTAACAGATCGCGTCATGCACAAAGACCCGGTCAAAGATCTGATTCAGCCGAATGCTCCGCATATCGCCTTCGACATGTGTGCAATCCGGGTTCAGCTCCTGGCTCACAGCCAGCATGGCCGGCGAGAGATCCACCAGCGTTATCTCATATTCTTCTTTCAGCCAGGAAGCAATATTGCCCCCGCCGCAGCCCAACTCCAGCATCGTTGCGCCTTCTTTACCGCCAAAGTGCTTGAGAAAAAACTCAGCCTCTTCTTCGTAGTCATCCGGGCTCGATAGCAGCGGCCACCAGTCGGCGAGTTCGCCGTAAAGCTTTTCATTCATCTAGTCGTAGCGTAGAACATCAAGAGGGTTAACGCGAGTGGCTCGAAGAGTAGGCATCAGAGCGGCAAGCAGGGCCACACTCACCAGTGCCCCTACTGCAATTGCAAAAGTCAGCGGATCAGCCGCCTCCATTCCGTAAAGCTGGCTCTGAACATATTTAGAAAGCAGCATTGCCGCCGGAATCCCGACCGCGATACCGCCTGCAATCAGCAGAAGAATCTCCTTCAGTACCAGCAGGATTACCGCGTTCGTTTCCGCACCAAGTGCAATGCGAATCCCGATCTCACGCAGCCGTCGCGACACCGCAAGCGAAAGTACTCCGTACAATCCGATAGCAGCCAGCAACGTCGCAACCACTCCAAAAACACTGGCCAGGAACGAGAGTAGCCGCTCCGTCGACAGAATCGTATCCACTTGCTCCTGGAAGCTCCGCATCGCATATAGTGGCAGGCTCGGGTCGAGTTGCCGCATGATTCCGCGTAGTTGCCCAAAGGCCGCAGCCTCCTCCCCGCTCGTGCGTACATAAGCGACCAGCGACGATGGATAGCCAGTCTGATAGAGCGGAACCAGCACCTGGATCGGCGCGTCTTCCCTCATATCCATATACTTCGCGTCAGAGAAGACTCCCACAATTTCAACGTCGGTCTTTGTCCCAGGGTCCCCACCCATTCCAAGGTGATACCCGATCGGGCTTTTGCCCGCAAAGTACGCATCGGCAAATTTCTTGTTGATCAGGCAAACGCGCCAGGTAGTCGTCTTGGGTGCCATCACCTCTGAGTTGGCGTCGCTGTCTCGAAAATCACGCCCCTCTAGAATTTTCATCCCCATAGCTTCGACATAGCCAGGCGTTACCGAATCAAAATACGGCCCGGGCATTTTACCCGGCTCGTGTTTGTAGCCTTCAACCGTGACGGTTGAGTCCCACTCATTTCCCGACATTTTGGCGACGTTTCCGATCCCAACTTTGGCAACGCCGGGTGATGCCTCAGCCCGTTGCTTGAAGTCCCGGATGAGTTGTTTGATCCTTTCTACGCTATAGCCACTAATGGCCGGGTCCGCCTGAAAGGTCACCAGCCGCGAAGTTACAAGCCCTGTATTTGCCAGCTTCAGATTCTGAAGCGTTCGAACAAACAACCCTGCTGCTATTAACAGCAAAATCGACAGCGCAACCTGCACTCCAACCAGCGCCTTGCGAACAAATCCTGAAGATCCCGTAGACATGCCTCTGCCCTCTTCCTTAAGCGCTGGTGCCGCATCTGTATTACCGGCGCTCAGCGCTGGAAATAGTCCAAAGAGAATGCCTGTGACGAATGCAATTCCGAAGGTAAAGGCCAGCACCCGCCAGTCTGGGGTTGACGATAGGCGCAGTGGAGTGTTTCCTGGTGGTAAAAAGGAAATCAGCAATGAATTCAGGCTGTAGGCGAGCACCAGTCCAGCTCCGCCACCAAGGCAACTGAGTAGAGTACTCTCTACCAGCAATGGCCTCATGAGTCTCCAACGTGAAGCCCCTAATGCCGCTCGCACCGCAAACTCTTTGCGCCTCACCATAGACCGTGCAATTAGCAGATTGGCAACATTGGTACACGCGATCAGTAAAACCAGAGCGACAATCCCCATCAGGATCCACAGCGGCTGGGCCAGCTGTCGCCTCATCCCCGAGTACCCGTTCGCCGCCGCCTCCAGTTCCAGCCGGCCCTTAAGGAACTTCTCTTTCACTTCAGGAGCCGCTGTGGCGAATGCCTCGTCTCTCACCTCCATCTGCCGCATGTTCGTAAATTGAGTTTGCAATTGTGCCTGGGCCTGGCTTTGGGTGATCCCTGGCTTGAGTCGGGCAAAAACCTGAACCCATCGGGACCTACGGTCTTCCATCGCATCCCAACCCGGCGTCATCTGAGCCTTCATTGCGATCGGCACCCGGATGCTGACGATACGCGCCGGGTCCAGCCCGAAATACTCAGGCGAACTCACCCCAATCACAGTAAGTCGATTATTGTTAACCAGCACTTCCTTCCCGACGATTGAAGGATCCCCAGAGAAACGGTTCTTCCAAAAGTCGTATCCCAGCACCGCAACCGGATGGCCACCTTTTGTAACGTCGTCCGCAGGGCTGATCAAGCGGCCAAGATGAGCTTTCACCCCCAGCACCTCAAAGTAGTTGCCGGAAATCAATTCGCCCCCGGTCCGCTCCGATACACCCTGATAAGTCAGGCTCATGCTGATCTCGCGCCGCGCGATCATTCCGGAATGTACAGGAGACTGATCCCGAAAGTCTTTGTACATCGGGTAAGAGGTCATCCGCGCCCCGGAATTGGAACCGTAATGTGACCCGCTCTGATAGAGTTGCACAAGTTCACCTGGCCGCTCCACGGGCAATGTCTTCAAGATCAGCTGATCAATGAGACTGAAGATTGCTGAGTTTGCTCCGATGCCCAGAGCGAGCGAAGCTACAGCAACAAAGGTGAAAAGGGGAGTGTGAATCAGGCCACGTAGCGCAGCCCGGATTTCGTCGGTGATTCCTCGCATGTGGGGAATACGAACGAGTTGCCCGCGCGTTTCCTACCTTTGTGGGACGAAGCGGCTAAAAGCTGAAGCGCAACGAAAGATCCAGGCGGCGATTTGCTGCAGACCCACCACCACCGCCACCACCACCAGGACCAAATCCTCCCCCAGAGACAGTCGAAGTAGAGACCCCAAAAAACGGGCTACTGATATTGCCGTTTGGAGTTGCCAGGTTCACGGTATTGAGCAAATTGCGTGCTGAGAGAGAGAGGTTTAAGGTGTACTTCCGGCTCGTGCCACCACCGCCAGCATCCATTCCGCCGCCACCACGCATCCCACCACGCATCCCACCTCCGCCACCACCTCCGCCGCCACCTCGTCTGCCACCTCCACCACCACCGCCCGCACGCATTGCCCTGCCTGCCCGCTCCGTTTCGGGGCCAAATCCAAAGCTCTTCCCGAGCCTTAAATTCAGCGAATAGTTGGATGGTCCGCGCCCATAGTTGCGAGGGATGATCACGTCCCCTGGCCCAGGGTTCTGAATGAAGTTGCCAAATCGCGTCCGGAATACCCCTGCCGCATTGACATCAGTCGCAAATGCCGGACGCTCGGTAAACAGTGTGTCGCCGTTGGTATCGCGCCCAGTCGTGATGTTGAAGGGCGAACCCGTATTGAACTGGAACATCGGGCTCAAGCTAATTCCCCACTTGCCCGCGATCGAACCGCCAAACATGATCCGGTTTCGAGTATCGTTCCGTGCAGGTCCATACTCATTCAGCAGGTTATACGGGTCAGCAGGCCCTCCACCGTCGGTATCCGACCGCGCCCAATTGAGGGAGTGATATCCGAACAGCATAATGCCGGTTCTTAAACGGGTCGAGAAATTCGTCATCACCTGCTGCTGGCGCGAGAAGCCCGTAGACTCATTCAGAAAGAGATTCCCAGTATCCCCATACGGTCGAACCCCTGTGCTCAAAGGAGTGTTGATGTTCCGTTGTCGTAACAGGTGCACGCCACGGGAAAAAATGTAGTTCACAGCGACATTGGAATTGCGTGGCAGGGATCGTTCGAGGCCGACGGAAGACTGAATCAAATATGGTGTACGAATGTCTTCATAAAGCTTTCGGATTGTCAGCGAGTTCCGGAATGGAGCCAGTTCACTGGCTGAAGGAATCGCGGGGAAAAAATCGGGATTGCGCACAACATAGCTCACCTGATTGATGCCGTTGAATCGACGGGCATTCAGCGTCAAATTGTCATCGACACGATCGTAGAACACACCAGACCCAAGGCGCAAAATGGTCTTGGTAGGCTTGTTTCCTCCACCATCGAGAGCAAGCGCCAACCCGACGCGGGGCGCGAGATTGTTGTGGTTTGAGATATTGGTCTGATCTTCCCAACGCAAGCCAGCAGAAAAGGTCGCCCGCTGTGTCACGCGCCAATCCCAGGTCGCAAATAACCCGATGTCCATCTGGCTGACACCTACTTCGGGGTTCCCGCCGTTGATCGTAAACTGGCTAGCTCCGCCGCCAAGGCTGCGAATCAGTGCCGGTGAATAACCCAGCGCCTGAAACTCTAGGGTCCGGCGATACTTCTCAAGCGACGTGATCTGCTGTCCATCTGCACCTACGCTTCCAGCGAAGGTGTAGGAGCCGCCGAAGTTATTGGGCGAAAGATTGTCTTGAGACGTCCGCCGCCAGCGCCCACCTACCTTGATGGCATGAGCACCAATTGCATACGTCGTCATGTTGGAAACTTCAAAGCGATTGTCTCGAGTAGTGGAAACTCCGTTCTGTGGGCCACCACCACTGAAGGCATCCTGCACGTTCAGAGCGTATAGCGTGTTGTTCCCGAGTTGTTCGGTATTTGAGCGTAAGAACTGGAACCGGGTCTCATTGATCGAACGGGCAGAGAGGATGGCGGTCTCGGTGACCTGAACCGTGTGATCGGTATCTTTGGTGTTGAATGCACGCGAAGTGAGTGCAAAATCCCCAACGCCCCGGTTCTCCGCCGAGGTCGGGCTGAAGCTGTAGCGCGCCACCAATGTGTTGTTCGTGTTGATCGCATAGTCCACTCGCTGCGTAAAGTTAAAGCGAGCCTGTGGCGTTATGACCGTTTGCCGGAAAGGCGTCGGCATCAACTGGGCATCGAGAATCGTGGCATTAATAATGGCGTTCTCTTCTACATTGCGACCTTCGATATCGGTCGAGAAGGAAGCCCTCTTCGACAGCGGCCCTGAGACTCGGCCACCCCAAAGCTTCGATTGGAACGGCGCGCGAGTTGGTGAGAACGGGTTGCGCGAATTCAAGGAAGAGTCGGAGAACCCAAAATGCAATTCGCCCCGAAACTTGTCGGTTCCAGGGCGCGTGAAGATCTCGATCCGTCCGAATCCAATACGGTCGTATTCCGCAGAATAAGGATTGCGGTTGACCCGCACTTCGCGAATCGAAGACTTCGGCGGCAGCTTGCCGCCAGAGAATCCATCAATAAAAAGCTGTCCACCGCTAGGCCCGGCGCCGGGTCCTGCAAGTGCCATCAACTCATCCTGCAAAGCATCCGGGTCATCAGAGAAGGAAGCCAGATCTTCCGCCGTCAGGACAAGAGCGCTGGCGTTTGATAGCGGGTCTGTCGTGACGCCCTGAACTTCGCTCTGAACGTTGACTACCTGGGCTTGGGCATCAAGTGACATCTGGATGTTGAAGACAGTAGCTCCCGACACGGGAAGGTCATCAATCCGGTAAGCGGCAAAGCCCGGCTTCTCAATCCGGACGATGTACTTTCCTGTTGCAAGATTCCGTATCTCAAACGAGCCGGAGGCATCCGTATTCTTCCGCTGCTCCTTGCCACCAGACTGGGTAATGCGCACAATCGCACCCGGAATTGCAGCTCCCGATGGGTCGGTCACCTGACCCTTGAATGTGTTTAGACCCGAGGCTTGGGCAAGGAGAAGCAGGAGATAAATCATGTTGCGTTAGTTCTGAGGGGGAGGAGGAGGTCCGCCAGGTCCACCGGGTCCGCGACGCCCGCGCATCTCAGACTGGAACTTGTCGAACTTTTCGATCTGGTCTTCCTTCAGAACCTTCTTGATCTTCGCATTGACTTCCTGGCGCATGGCCATCATCTTCTCGCGCATATCGTCAGAGGGGCCAGCTTCCATCATTTCGCGCTGCTTCTTCATCTGTTCGGCTAGGATCGGCTTTATTGCTTTTTCCTGCTCCTCAGTGAGGCCAACAGCTTCTTTCATGGCAGTCATCTGACGGGCCATCATTTTTTCAGGATCACCGCCACGGCCGCCGCCAGGAGGCTGTGCATAGCTAAGTGCCGGGAGCAAAGTGATTGCCGCGGCGAGGACGAACTTGGTAAATGTGTTCCGCATAATATGATTCTGCTCCCGCTGCGTAAAGCCAGTGTGTTGATCGTCTGCAAAAGTGTAAAGGTTGGGTAAAAGTGCCACAAATTACACGAGGGAGTGATTAAGCTTAGGCTGGAAGAGCATGAGCGAAACTCCGCTGTTGATAATCGATGACGACGTGAAGCTGGCGAGGCTTCTCAAGGACTATCTCACTCCCCTTGGCTATGAGGTGGATGTTGTCCACAATGGCTCTGCCGGGCTCAAGAAAGCTCTCGAAATGCCCTATGCCGCAGTCATCCTCGATGTGATGCTTCCGGGTATGAACGGGATGGAAGTGCTCCGGGAACTGCGACGGGTCAGCGACATCCCAGTGCTGATGCTGACCGCCTTGGGCGACGAGCCGGACAGAATTGCCGGACTCGAAGTAGGCGCTGACGACTACATCCCCAAGACATTTTCCACCCGTGAGCTCCTGGCCCGTCTCCGTGCTGTTCTCCGCCGCAGTCAAATGAACGCTCGAGTCCGCATGGAAGCCGAGAGCGTCGTGGTTGTTGGGGAATTGAAGATTGACGTCGAGGCGCGCACGGCAGAACTCCGGGGCGAACAACTAATCCTCACTCCGATCGAGTTCGACATGTTGCTGAGCCTGGGGCGTGCCGCAGGCCGCGTAAAGTCTCGCGAACAGTTGCTGCTGGAAGTTGCGGAGCGTGACTTTGAAGTCTTTGATCGCTCCATCGACGTTCATATTTCTTCACTCCGGCGAAAGCTCGGCGATGACGCCAAGTTCCCTCGCTGGATCGAGACGGTTCGGGGCGCCGGCTATCGCTTAAAGAAGTCGGGAGCTGATGCATGATCTCTCAACCCAAGTTTCGATTGACTACTAAAATTCTATTGCTTGCTCTGGGTAACGTGACCTTGCTTGCTCTGATGTTCCTCGCTTTCGTGCGCTGGCAATTGGGTCAGGATTTTGAAAGCTTCCTGATGACAACTGCTCGCGAGCGGATCCTGTCGGAAACGCGAAGCATCGCCCTTGAAATGCGAGACAGTGAAACTGCTGCATGGGATCAGATCCTGGCCGACCACAGTTCCACTCATGGAGTGACCTTCGCTCTTTTTCGAGGCGAAGGCGAACAAGTTGCCGGCCCAAAGCTAAGCCTTCCGGGCGAACTAAAAGCGCGTATGATGATTGGCCCGCCACCGGGACGTGGCCGCCCTTGGGAGGGTCCACCGCCTCCCGCAAGAGTATTGGCAACCATGGGCGCAGGACCTTTCCTGCTGAGTGCTTCCAGTGGTGAATACAACTATTGGGTTTCCATGCGAACATTCGTCCCTGCAGTCGGTGTAGACGGACGCCCCTCAAGAGGGCTTCTGGTGATCGCCTCACCGAACCTGCTTACCAATCCCTTCTTTTTTCAATTGGGGCCATGGCTTCTGATTGGCTTCGTCGCTGTCGGCGTCAGCCTGCTTTGCTGGCTGCCGCTGGTACGCGGTCTTACTAGATCCATAGTCCAGATGACAGAAGCAACGGCCAAAATCGCGGAGGGGGATTTTGATACTCAGTTAAGCGTTAAGCGCCAGGACGAACTCGGCCTTCTAGGTTCTTCGATCAATCGCATGGCAGCTCGTCTTGGTGCCTTTACTCACGGTCAAAAGCGATTCCTCGGAGATGTGGCCCATGAGCTTCGTTCGCCACTGGGACGAATGCAGCTGGCGCTCGGGATCCTGGATCGAAAAGTAGACGACAGCGGCGCTGAATATATCAAAGACATTGCCGATGACGTTAAGGTGATGTCTGGCCTTACTGACGGGCTTCTCGAGTTTGCCAAAGCCGAAATGCGGCAAGGTACTGTTACGCTTGGTCCGGTAAATGTTGCCGACGTAGTCTGGCGCGCTGTGAAAGCCGAGAGCCGACCTGGGGTTGAAGTCAACGTCGATGTAGACCCGATGTTGATGGTAAATGCCGAAACAGAGTGCCTTTTCCGTGCCGTGGCCAATGTGATCCGCAACGCCATCCGCTATGCAGGCGAAGCCGGGCCGATTGTGGTGGGAGCGAGCCGTCAGCGCGGTGAAGTGAACTTGACGGTGATGGACGCAGGGCCGGGCGTACCGGTGGAGAGCGTCGACCAAATCTTCGAGCCCTTCTATCGGCTTGAGTATGCGCGGGACCGGGAAAGCGGTGGAGCGGGTCTGGGCCTGGCGATCGTCAAGAGCTGCATTGAAGCCTGCGGTGGCCGTGTGAGCTGCAAAAATCTTGACCCCAAAGGCCTTGAAGTCAGCCTCGTTCTAGCGAGTGCTTGAGTCGATAAAGGCTGCAATATCGGTCTTGAGTTTGAGCAATGAAGGCACGTGGATATACATCATGTGGCCGGCCTCATATTCCTTCATCGTGATGTTCTGGTGATGCCTGGCTGCCAGGCCCATGTGGGCAAATGTGTATTCGGTGGCGAAGAACGGGGTCGCCAGGTCGTAGTAGCCGTTGGCCACAAAGACCTTCATGTAAGGGTTGCGGTCAAAGGCGATTCTGAGTGCATTGCTTGTGTCTGCAAACTGGTTCTGAGCGCTGGAGTAATCCCAGGGCAGAATGCCTCCACCGAGCGCGAAGTAGGTCGAGTCTGTCTTGTATTGCAGGTCTTCGCGGGCATACTGATTCATCGCATGGGTATAGGGCCCCAGGATCGCGGCGTTGCTGGGGTCGAATTCTGGAGAGACGGCTCCGGCATCGCCATCGGTGCCAATCAGGCGTGAATCGAGCCGGCCGACGGTGAGGCCATCATTGCGGCGAAGCTCTTTAGTGAAACGCTGAATCTCGATCCGCAAGTCATTCCGCAGAAGGAAGGATTGAGAAAGACCGGTGAACTTAGAGAGCTTGGTGGCAATGACTTCACGCTCGGCCTGGGTGAGCCGGTCGCCCTTCATCAATGCACTGGCGTATTCGCCTTCAGCGAACTTGCGTACTTCGACTAGAGTGCTCTTGAGGTCCTTTTGATACATGGGGTCGATCTTCTTGTGGTACCAGGCGGTGGCTGTGTAAGTTGGCAAAAACAGGGAGAAGGGAAGGTCGTTGCCTTTGGTGAAGCGGGCCGTCTGGAAGTTCAGGATCGAGCTGATCAGGATGACGCCGTTCAGCGTAATGCCTCTGGCGGCCAAGGCGCCGGAAAGCCCTGCAGCACGAGTGGTGCCATAGGATTCGCCGGCCAGGAAGATCGGCGAGGAGAATCGGTTGTTGCGCGCGAGGTAGAGCCGGATGAACTCGCCGACGGAATCAATGTCGCCAGTGAAGCCATTGAACTTGCGGGCTGTTTCGATCCTGGTGGCTCTCGAGAAGCCTGTGCCTACAGGGTCAACGAAGACCAGGTCACATTTGTCGAGCCAGGTACCCTGGTTGTCTTCCATCTTGAATGGAGGAGGTGGCATTGAGCCGTCGTCATTCATGCGGATGCGCCGTGGGCCGATTGCGCCCAGGTGGAGCCACAGTGATCCGGCTCCCGGCCCGCCATTGAAGGCGATGCAGAGGGGGCGGTTCGGAGTTCCTTCAACGGTATAGGCAACGAAGAAGAGGCCAGCTTCTGCTTCACCGATCGAATTCTTGATCGGCATCATTCCCGTGCTTGCCTTGTATGCAAGTGCCTTGCCGTTCAGCTTGATCTCGTGATTGGTGACGACTAGCGGTTCGTCCTTGTAGGGCTGCGTAGGTACCGAAGATGGCGGGGGAGCTGATTGGGCCAGGAGCAAAAGAAGAAACAAATTCATTAACAAAGCCTACCTCAGCAGTCGAACGCCGGTGAGGGCCAGTGCGCCGCCAATGATCGTAGGCCAGGTGATTGGTTCTTTTAGAATGATGTTGCTGGTAAGGACGCTGAAGATAGGGACGAAGTTCAGGAAGACGGAGGTGCGCGCAGCACCAATTTGTTCCAGCCCTCGCAGGTAGAGCAGGAAGGCCAGGGTTGTGCCAAGGAAGCCGAGATAAGCACTCACAGCCCAAAACTCCAGTGTGTTCAGGTTGGGGCTCGTGGGTCGAGTCAGGAGGGCGTAGAAGATCAGCATGGCCAGCCCAGCCCATATGGAATAAGCAGTAGCAGGGAGTGGCTCGATCTTGTTGGCGAGGTCACGGCCAAGGATCGTATAAGCAAACCAGGCGAGAACGGCAGCGAGGATCCAAAGATCTCCCGAGCCGAGGCCGGTGACGAAGAGCTTCTCAGGGTCGGCCTGTGTCAGCACCAGCCCGGCACCGAAAAGACTGAGTGAGAGGCCACAGAGCTTTTTCAATGTGACCTTCTCGCCCCATACAATGCGTGAATAGATGAAGATCAGCGAGGGCTGCAAGGAAGCCATGAGCGAGGCTCTTCCAGAGGGTACTGTGCGGAGACCGCTGAAGAAGCAGATGTTGTAAAGGGCAACGCCAAAGAAGCCCATGGCGATGAGCCGGTAGACGATAGGTCTCGACGGTTTCGGCCAGGGCCGGACGCCCAACATGATGATAAGCAGGCCGAGTGCGCCGAAGCCGAAGCGGCCGAGGCTCGAGTAGATTGCAGGGACTTCAGCGCGGGAGAGGACACTTCCGGCCATCCAGGAAGAGCCCCAGATTGCTGCAGTGAGAGTCAGAAGAACATAAGGACTGCCCAAGTGCTAGGACCAACCGTAGAGGGACTTCGCATTGAGGCCCCGGATCTTGATCCGGTCTGATTCCGAGGCGAAGGCGAAGAGCTGGTTGAGCTGTTGCTGGGCCTTTTGGAAGGCGGGTAGGTCCATGCCCAGGCCTCCCCAGATGATGCGGTCTGGGCCGAAGGATTCAAAGACCTGTTTGACCCGTGCGGCCAGTTGCTTTGGAGAGTAATCGAGGCCTGAGAACTTCATGATTGTGTTCGGTAGCTTGGCGAGGGCGAGGACATCCTGCCATTCGGCGTCGGTGCCCTGATTGTTGCGGCCGAGATGGTCGAGAATCACTTTGGTGCCCTTGAATTCAGCGGCGAGCTGGTGAATCGACTTGGCGTGCATGGGGATGAAGTGCATCTGAACCATGAGGCCACGGTCGGCAACTGCGCGCCAGGTCTTGCGCATCTCAGGGGAGTCGAGGGGGCGTTCCCGGATTGAGCCGACTGTTAGCGGATCCTTTGTGACGCGGTGGATACGTAGAGCTTTGATGCGTTTTGGCCAGCGCCTGGTGAGCTGGTCGATGCGAGCCGGGGTGTCGGGCCGGTAGGAATCAAAGAGGCAGGTTCCTTTGAAGAAGTCCTTTGAGGGTTCATTCGCGAAGCAGTATTCGAGGTAGCTGTGATCGTCCTGGTAAGGCTCGGGGTGGACGACGATGGCGTGGTCGATCTTCGCCTGCTTGACGAAGGCAAGGTAGTCTTCGAGTGTGGAAGGCTCAGGCTTGTAGGTGGCTTGGGCGTGAAAAGGGAACTTCTTCGTGTCTGCGGCAAAGAGGTGGATGTGAGTGTCGATGAGCAGCGGTTTGGGTGGAACGGCCAGGGCGAAGAAGGTGCGTCGCAGCATATTGCAATGATATGCTCCAACCATCATGTCCTTCTGGCTTATTCTCGTTTTGGCCCAAGAGCCTCTGCTGCCATTGCTGTCAAAGCAGTGTGGGGCTTGTCACACGGGCAAGCAGGCGCAGGGCGGATTGTCGATGGATTCAATTGAGGCTCTGAAAAAGGGGGGCAAGCACGGGGCTGCGTTGACTCCCGGGGTGAGTGCAGAGAGTTTGCTGCTTCAGTATGTGACTGGAGAGAAGACGCCGCGGATGCCGCTTGGAGGCGAACTGGATGCGAAGGCCGTCAGCGACTTGCGCGCCGCCATTGACGCGATGCCCAAAGGCGCGGTTGTGTCCAGACGGGATGCGCATTTCGAGTGGTTGCTGAAGAAGCCAGGTGCTGTGGCGGTACCGGAAGTTGCACAGAAGAGTTGGGTGCGGAATCCCATCGACGCCTTCGTGATGGCTGGCCTGGAGAAGCAGGGGATGAAGCCGGCTGCGGAAGCGTCCCGGCGGGTGCTATTGAGGCGGATCTACTTTGATCTGATCGGTGTGCCTCCAAGTCCGGAGGAGATGAAGAAGTTCGAAGCTGATACGGATCCGTTGGCTTATGAGAAGGCTATTGACCGATTGCTTGCAGACTCTCGATATGGCGAGCGCTGGGGCCGGCATTGGCTGGATCTGGTCCGCTACGCCGAGTCTGACGGGTTTGCCATTGATGGGGAGAGGCCGACAGCGTGGCGGTATCGAGACTATGTGATCCGGGCGCACAATCAGGACAAACCATATAACGTCTTTGTGCAGGAGCAGCTTGCCGGAGATGAAGGCAAGAGCAAGAATCAGGTGGCTTTGGGCTTCTACCGGTTCGCGCCGTGGGAAGCCGATGCAAACTCAAAGAAGCTTCTTCGGCAGGACTTTCTTAACGACATTACAAGCACTGTAGGCAGTGTGTTTCTGGGCATGACGACAGGTTGCGCGCAGTGCCATGACCACAAGTACGATCCGATCTCACATAAGGATTACTACCGCTTGCAGGCTTTCTTTGCCGGGACTGCCATTGCGGATCTGCCTGTGGGCTTTGAGGAGGCAGAGCGTCCCAAAGAGATGCGGAAACGGATGCGGGGGCATGAGGATGCGGCCGAGGCCGGACAAGTGGAACTGGACAGGCAAAAGGAAGCGCTCAAGCAGAAGTATCTAAGCCTGAACAAGGATGAAGAGGGACTCAAGAAGTTTCTGGGCAAGCTCAATACCCGTAATCTGTTCTTCCTCGAGCAAGACTTGCCGCTGGTCAAGGAGCCGGAGTGGCGTGAGCCGTTGCGACGATACTTTGAGACTCGCGATGGAGTGCAGCGGGAGCAGGAGTTGGCGAAGCGGCATCAGGCCCTTGCTTATGCGATCCGCGATGTGGCCCCACCGGCAGCGCCTGAGATTCCGGATACCTATGTACTGACTGGCGGGGATCTGAACGCCAAGGGCGAGAAGGTGAAGGCGGGCTTTCTGTCTTGTGTGGCCGGGACTGAGCCGGCTGAGATTCCATTTGCCGGAGGGAGTAACGGGTTGCGCCTTGCGCTTTCAGACTGGATTGCATCAGACAAGAATCCATTTACGGCAAGGGTGATGGTGAACCGGATCTGGCAGAGGCACTGGGGCGAAGGGCTGGTAAGGACTCCGAGTGATTTTGGCAAGAACGGTGATGTGCCATCGCATCCCGAGTTGCTGGACTGGATGGCGAACGAGTTCATTGCCAAGGGTTGGAGCTTAAAGGCCATGCACAGGCTGATGCTCACATCGGCTACCTATCGACAAGCCAGCGTTAATGCCGAGCAGGCGACCTATGCGGCAAAGGATCCGACCAATCGGATGCTGTGGAGAATGAACTGGCAGCGGCTGGATGCTGAGGTGTTGCGTGATTCGATCCTGTCGATCAGCGGAAGGCTGAATCCGGAAATGGGCGGGCCGCCGGTTGTGTTTGATGTGCCGGCGGATGTAGCTCAGGGCTTTGAGTTCTTCAAGTGGTTCCCTTCGTCTGAGGAGCAGCAGCGGAGGCGGAGCATTTATCTGCTGCAGCGGCGGAGCGTCTTGCTGCCGATGGCGGAGACCTTTGATGCACCGAATCTGAGTTCGAGTTGTGCTCGCAGGTTGACGACGATTGTGGCGCCACAGGCTTTGACGTTGCTCAATGGGGCGTTGACCCGGACCGAGGCGAAGCATTTTGAGGCCAGGCTGGCCGGGGCCAAAGATGCAGTAAACGAGGCGTTCTGGTTGGTCCTGGGACGCGGGCCGACGGCTGATGAACGTAAGATGAGTGCGAAGTTGAGCCTTTCTTCACTTGGTGTTGTGTTGTTCAATCTGAACGAATTTCTGTTTGTGGAGTAATGAGATGAATCGAAGACAATTCACATTCGGACTGTCGGCCGCGGCACTGAGCCATCTTGAGGCCGGGACTCATCATGAAGCAAAGGCCGATGCCTGTATCTTCCTGGCGATGCTGGGCGGGGTGAGCCAGATTGACACGTTTGATCCGAAGCCGAAGCTGGCGGATCTCAATGGAAAGATCATGGACTGGTCCAAGGAGAAGAAGACGGATCAGCCGAATCTGTTTGCCAAGCCGAGGAAGTTTGTTGCCAGCCCTTTCCAGTTTCAGAAGTATGGACAAAGCGGGCGCGAGGTGTCGGAGCTTCTGCCGCATACGGCGAAGATGGTGGACGAGCTGGCGATCTGCCGTAGCGTGCAGTCGGATAACGGGAACCACCCGGCAGCGGTGTTTCAGATGAATACCGGCTTTATCATTCCGGGGAATCCTTCGATGGGGGCCTGGGTGACTTATGGGCTGGGGACAGGCAACAAGAATTTACCAGCCTTTGTAGCGATGCCGGATTTCCGGTCGATTCCGTTTAGCGGTGCTCAGCAGTGGGGAAGCGGGTATTTGCCGGCCGAGTTTCAAGGGACTGTATTGAGGGCTACCAATGAGCCGATTCGCGATTTAGCGTCGCCGCTCAATGTCGATACTGAAGCCGAGCGCGAGGCTTTGCGGGGCATGAACGGCAACTTTGCGAATTTAAGGGCCGATTATCCGGACTTGCGGGCGCGGATGGATTCCTATGAGCTGGCTTACCGGATGCAGCTCGAAGTGCCGCGGGTGTTGTCGATTGATGCGGAGCCCGAGCATGTGAAGGAAGCTTATGGCCTGAATGACCCGGTAACGGCATCGTTTGGGCGAAGGTGTCTGATGGCCCGAAAGCTGGTGGAGGCGGGGGTGAGGTTTGTCGAGGTCTTTACGCCTTCTCAGAGTTGGGATGCCCATGGGGATATCCGGAAGAATCACGAGAAGAATGCCCGGGAGACGGACAAGCCGATTGCGGCTTTGCTCGCCGATTTGAAGCAGCGGGGGATGCTGAAGAAGACGCTGGTGGTTTATATGGGCGAGTTTGGCCGGACGCCGGATACGCCGGCCGATCAAGCCACGCCGGGGCGGGATCACAACACGAGATGCCAGAGTATGTGGTTTGCCGGAGGCGGGATGAAGGGTGGATCCATGATCGGAACCACCGATGAGATCGGGCACAAGGCGGTTGAGAATGTCTATCACATGCATGATGTGCATGCGACGATTCTGCATCAGATGGGGCTGAACGATATGCGTCTGACTTATTACTTTGGCGGGCGCAATCGCCGTTTGACGGATCTTGGTGGAAGATTGATCAAAGAGCTTGTTTGATGAAATGGTTTTATTTTGTACTGGTCTGTTTTAGCGCTCTTGCGGGAGTGGAGGATGACGCCCGGCGTGTGCTCGCAGGTAAGTGCGGTGCTTGTCACGGGGCAACGGCGATGGGTGGGTTGCGCCTCGATTCGGCTGAGGGCTTTCTGAAGGGTGGCAAGAGTGGGCGGCCTGTTCAGGAGGCTTTGCTTCAGGCCGTTCGAAGTGGGGTGATGCCACCTGGTGGAAAGCTCAAGCCGGAGGAAGTGGCAACTCTTGAGAAGTGGGTGGCAAGCGGAGCAAAGTGGCCCGGTGATCATTGGGCCTGGAAGCCTTTGCGGACGGTGCCTGGTTCGTTTGAATTTCCTGTGGAGGGTCCGGTTGCGGATCGCCGGACTCTGGTGAGGCGTTTGTATTTTGATTTGACGGGCTTGCCGCCGGTTGTGCCTGAGAAGGATACGAAGCCGGGATGGCAGGGACGGCTGGTGGATCGTTTGATTGCTTCACCGCAGTTTGGTGAGCATTGGGGACGGCATTGGCTGGACGTGGCGCGGTATGGGGAAGACGACTTCAGCGGAACGGCGGTGCAGCCGTATCCGAATGCGTGGCGGTACCGGGACTGGGTGATTGGGGCAGTGAATCGCAATATGCCCTATGACCGTTTTCTGATGGCGCAGTTGGCGGGGGATTCGATTGGGGAACCGGGTGGACTCGGTTTGACTGGACTCGGGCCCTGGTATTACGGGATCTCTCAACCGCCGCAGGCACGGGCGGATGAGCGGCATGACCGAGTGGATGTTGTGAGCCGCGGGATGCTGGGTGTGACGGTGGCTTGTGCGCGGTGTCATGACCACAAGTACGACCCGTTTAGCCAGAAGGATTATTACGCGTTGGCCGGTGTGTTTGCCAGTTCGGCTTACAAGGAGTATCCGCTGGTGCCGGAGGCTGAGGCAGCGGCTTGGCGGGAGCAGAAGAAGCAACTGGATGCGGCAGAGAAGAAGCTCGAGAAGTTTCTGGCGGGGCAGGCTGAGGTGTTGCGCGAGAAGTTCGCAGTTGGCATGTGGCGGTACATGATGGGCGGGCTGACTGGTGATGCGACGGGGCTCAATGCCGAGCTTGTGATGCGGTGGTGTGAGTACCTGAAGAAGCCCGAGGAGTTTCATCCCTATTTGAAGAGCTGGTTTGAGGGGCCGACCGAGGAGAAGGCGCGGGCGTTTGAGGCCCTGATGCTGGATATCGCTGCCGAGAAAAAGAAGGTGGATGAGGAGAACCGGTTGACGGTGGAGGCGGCGGCCAAGGTTGCTGTGAAGCCGAAGCGGACGATTGTTTTGCCGGGTGGGTATCGCAGTGACGAGGACTTTAATCCGGGGGCGGATGTGGCGGTGAAGTCGATTCCTCGTGACCGGTATGTGGCTTATAACCGGACTTTTCTTGAGGGCGGGGCGCCGATGCGCTTCCCGAGCGAGTTGACGGTAAGACTACTTGAGGGGGCGGCCAAGGCAGAGTACGAAACGCTGAAGGCGGATCGGGATCGTTTGAAGAAGTCGTTGCCGGAGAAGTATCCGTATTTTGACGGGATCGGTGAGTTTGAGAGCTGGGATCTGAATCTGGACAAGCGGGGAAACCCGGAGGATCCGGGCGAGGTGGTGCCGAGGCGTTTCCCGATGGTGTTGAGTGGCGGGAAGGTGATTCCTCTGAATCAGGGGAGCGGGCGATTGCAGTTGGCCGAGACAGTGGCGCATCATCCGCTGGCGGCGCGGGTTGCGGTGAACCGGATCTGGATGCATTTGTTTGGCCAGGGAATTGTAAGGACTCCATCGAACTTTGGGCTCGCCGGGGATCGGCCGCGGAATCCGGAGTTGCTGGAATATCTGGCGGCTCGTTTTGTTGCTTTGAACTATGACCTGAAGGCAATGGTTCGGGAAATCGTGATGAGTGAGGCCTATCAGCGGAGACCTGAGCGGAAGCGTTTGACGGCAGAGCAGTTTCGGGATGCGATGCTGGCTGTGTCGGGCCGGCTGGACTTGAAGGTAGGTGGCAAAAGTGAGGAGTTAAAGCCTGAGATGCGGCGGCGGACGGTGTATGCGAAGGTGGGCCGGTTTCAAGCGGATGAGACGTTGTCATTGTTTGACTTGCCTAGCGCGGCTGTGACTTGCGAGCAGCGGGTGGTGACGAATGTGCCGTTGCAAAAGTTGTTCTATTTGAATTCCGAGATGGTGGCGGTGGAGGCTGAGGCGCTGGGACTGCGGCTGAAGAAGATGGGTTTGAAGCGGGGGTATGAGTTGTTGTTTCAACGTGAGCCGAGTGCGAGTGAAAAGCGGGCGGCGAAGGAGTTTCTCGCTGGTGGCGGGACGTGGAAGCAGTATGCACAAGTCTTGTTGAGTACGAATGAGTTCAGCTATGTCGATTGATCGTTTGCCGATTCATGGGGCCTCTGTTCATCCGCGCTGGTCGCGGCGGGAGGTGTTGTCGCGGCTGGCTGGAGGATTGGGGCTGGCTGGTTTGGCGCAGGGGGCGACGCATCATCCGGCGAAAGCGAAACGGTTGATCTACATTGTGCTTAACGGCGGGATGTCGCAGGTGGATACGTTTGACCCGAAGCCGATGTTGCGCAAGTATCATGGGCAGCCGATGCCGGGCGGGTCGCCTAAGACAGAGAGGGTGACGGGGACGCTGATGCAGTCGCCGTTTGAGTTTGTGCGTGGTTCGAAGTGCGGGACTGAGGTTTCGGAGATCTTTCCTCGCATGGGCAAGTTGATGGACGATTGCTGTGTGATCCGGAGCATGCATACGGATGTTCCGAATCATGAGCCATCGCTGTTTATGATCAATTGCGGGGCGATTCAGCCGGGGCGACCGAGTTTGGGAAGCTGGCTGATGTATGGGCTGGGGACGGAGAACCAGAATTTGCCGGGCTTTGTGGTGTTGTGTCCGGGCGTGCCGGTGGTGGGTCCGCCGTTGTGGTCGAGCGCGTTTTTGCCGGCGGTGTTTCAGGGGACGTTTTTGAAGAATGAGAGCTCGGACCCATATGAGTTGATCCGGCATATCAAGCCTCAGGCGGATGCAACGGCGCAGCGGCGGCAACTGGATTTGCTGGCACGACTCAATCGTGAGCATCTGGCAACGAGGCCCGGGGATTCGCAGCTTGAGGGATCGATTGCGGCGATGGAGACCGCGTTCCGGATGCAGACAGAGGCACCGGATGCGTTTGATGTGCGCAAGGAGGATGAGGCGACGCGTCAAAGGTATGGGGACCATGATTTTGGGCGAAGCTGTCTGATGGCGCGGCGGCTGGTGGAGCGTGGGGTGAGGATGGTGCAGATTTACTACGGCAACAGCCAGCCGTGGGATAACCACGAGGATATTCTGGTGCACAAGAGGCTGGCGGCAAGGACGGATCCGGGAGTGGCTTCGTTAATTGAAGATTTGAAGGCCAGAGGTTTGTTTGAGGACACGCTGGTGGTGCTGGGTACGGAGTTTGGCCGGACGCCGGCAGTGGAGACGGGGGCGACGACGAAGTTGCAGAATGGCCGGGATCACAACTCGTTCGGTTTTAGTGTGGTGCTGGCTGGCGGGGGTGTGCAGGGCGGGATGACGTATGGAGCGACTGATGATTTTGGGTTCCGCGCGGTGGAGAAGCGTTGCTATAACCATGATCTGAATGCGACGATTCTGCATTTGATGGGGATCGATCACACGAAGCTGACTTATAACTACAGCGGGCGGGATTTCCGGCTGACGGATGTGGCGGGTAATGTGGTGCGTGAGATCCTGGCCTAGCCGGCCTGCGCGATTGCAGGCCGGTAGAGACACTTGTGGCGTTGGTGTCTGGAGAGGGGTTCGGTTGTCAGAGAACTTGTGCGGCGGACAGAGGACTTGAGGTCCCTGTTGTCACTGTCCCGCGCCCCCGGAAGGGTTTTCCGAGGTATTGGTAATGGTCTGGAATCCTGGTATACAGCAGAAGTGTGAGCTTCAAGCTACTAGCAATAAAGGGTTTAGCTCCAATTTGGCTTTGTTTGCGATTTTTCGCACGTGTTCGAGGCGGTTGAGGGTTCGCTGGAAGAGTGCCATGAGGCGGAGTTCCATCGCCTCCTGGCGAGCAAAGGACGGCTTCAGGTTTTCGAGTTTTTCCATGGCGAGGACGGTGACCTGAGTGGGCGTAGGTCTGCCTTGCGCGGGCTGGATTTGGGTTTGTTCCGTGATTACTTCTTCGATGGCCTGATTGAGGCGCATTTGGATGAGAGATGTGATGCGGCGGCGACGCCAGACGGTTTGGATGAGTTGGTCGACGAGTTCGAGTTCGGTCGGAGTTTGGGGCTGGAGTTCATCGAGAATTTCCTGAGCCAGATTCTTGAAGATGCCGGGGTCTTCGGTTTTGAGGATGTGGGTTTCGCTGCAGGCGCCGTGACGGAGAGCGTTGAGGCTCGATTTGAATTTGCCTTCGCGGGTTTTGGGGCCAGTGCTTTTTTGGGAGTTACGGCGATTCGCCGCGATCTGTTTTTCGGTTGCCATGAGGATTCGTCCTTCAGTAACTGCTTAGTTTTTTAGTTGGGCATCAGTATTCGCCCGGGCTCAGTTTTAGCAGAGGGGTGAAATGGGGTTGGTGGGGTGCTGGCGGTAAGTGATTGAAAACAGGGGCAATATAAATTTTTGTGTGGTGTGAATTAGAAAAACTCTCAAAAACCATTGAGGAAAATGAGTGCAGTCGGTGGGATAGTTCCGTCTGATGCCTTTCTGAAGAATAGAGGCGATTCCAAATCAGAGAGCAGCAAAGGGAACCAACTTTGACCTTCTGATCTTTTTGTCTCTGGTGAGGAGAGGAACACGGTGGACGATGCTTGTGGCTGCGATTATCTCGTTGGCTGGATCACTGGCGAAGTCCAGCTCTGTCGACTTTTGACAGATTGCGATATCGAGGGGCCAGACGTGAATGCGGGTAAAGAGTTTTGCAAATTCTGGAGAGGAAGTATCGAGCGCGATGCGTCGCAGTTGCGACAGTTTGGCGAGTTCCCAGAGGACGATTGCGGAAACGCCCCAAGGTTCGGAGGCGAGGAGGGCCTGTTCAGCGGGTTTGAGGGTGCCATCCAAGGCGAACAGGAGGATGTGGGTATCAAGATTCAGCATTCCAACGAATCCCGGTTGAGAACACATCTCCCGACACCTTGACCTTGCCCTTCATACTGCCGATGAGGGAAGCGCAACCTGAGTCGACGGGGAGAAGGCGAGCAACCGGTTTTCCATGTTTGGTCACGATTATGCCTTCAGGGGGGATATTGTCGAGCAGAGAAAGACACTGCTCTTTGAATTTTGAAGCGCTGATCTCCATCACAACTTACGATAGCTAAAAGGTTTGACTAGTCGAAGTGACCAGTCAATGGTTTTGTGGCAAATATTTGATTCCATGCCACCTGGGGCATGAGGGCGGATTTTGCCGGGAAGTCTGGGGGCATGACGTGGCTGAGAGGGGGAGAAATAATCTCAGAAACATTGAGGAAAATGAGGGGATGCGTAGGGACAGTTCCGTCTGATGCTATTCTCTGATGCTATTCTTCAGCGCCTCGCGATTCTCGATCCAGCCTGGCTTTTTTCTCAAGTGCAATCAAGACTTCATCTGGAGGGCTGATCATTTTGGCTTCAAACCCGGTGATCTTGACTCCCCACGCTTTTGCCAGATCATGTACCCTTCTGGCGACCTGATCCTCAAAGCGCTGCTTCTCCGCAAGTATGGTATCGAGATCGTACTGGACGACCACCTCTTTTACGCAGGTTTGACAAAGCTTTCGCAGAGCCTCGGCACGATTCGCAACACTCTCGCGCAACAGAATCGCATCCTGAATTTCGTAGCGAAGCTCACTCGAAAATGTGAGTGGCATGTTCTCAAGATTCACTTCAATAAAATCCGGGACAGAGACCCGGATTTCCCTGGTAGAGTAGCGGATCTGCACCACGTCCACGAACGGAACCAGAAAGTGCGTTCCAGGCTTGAGAACCGGTAGAAGGCGCCCGAATCGTGCCACGATGTATTGCTTGTCCGGCGGAACGACAATACGAGACTTGAACCAGAAGATGAGCAGCGCAACAACAGCGAGGATCAAGATCTCGATAGGCATAAACCTACTTCCTCCGCACAACCAGAATTGCCGGCGCTGTGCCAAATGCCTCCGGCTTTTTCAACTGTATCGCTTCTGCTCGTACTGTCAATGAGATGTGGACGTGCCCCTACGGCGATTTGTGCGAAAGCCTCGGTTTTGGTAGCGGTTTGAGGATTGGGCTAAGTGATAGATCGTGGGCCACTTGGGGGCGCGGTGCCGAATTTGGCCTGGAGGGGTGAGGGGAAGATGGGGCTGCAATTGGGGGAGAAAGCTTCAAAAGCATTGAGGAAAAGGGACTGATGGCGCTGGGACGCATCAGTCTGAGGGCCTTCCGATCCGAGGATATTCCTAGCTGGATGGTGGGATTGACAGCTACGGGATTGACCTGTCCCTCGCGGTTTTTGGGTCAAATTTCGGTATCAGCAGGGATGAGGGAGAGAACTGTTGCTTTGGAGACAAGACGGAGAAAGGCTAATATCTACAACGAGTTAGCTGAAGACATGCGATGCTGGCGAGAAGAAACCCGATAAGGCAAGTTGGTGGGTGATATGCCAAAAGATGGCAAAAATGCCAATAAAATGCAGAGGGATTATCCAGGCTGACCACTTGGCGACCACTTGGCGTGAGTAGCGCCCGTACGGATCTGTGCGGGGGGCGATTAGCGATGATCGTCCCTACCGCGACTCTTTCCCATACCCCCCTCGACTGTCTCCCCGAGTCCGTATCTGACGACAGTTTAACGCCGAAGTTCAGTCGAGGTCATCCTCCTCATCCTATCTGCTGACTTGCTCATCAGACGTACTGGTTTGAAGGTCTGAAGCGCGCCTTCTCAAACAAAGTCCAGACATGCTGGCTCTGGTGCGCGTGATCCAAGAAGTCAAAGTTTTGCACATGAGAGTAGACCTGCTCGCCCGCGCGCAACAGTGTAAACGTGTTCATACGGGCAATGTTCTTGAAGTTCTCTGGTTGCTGAGGAACGCGCTCCCTCGTCCCTAAGAGAAACACGTGGCGACTCACCGCATATCCCACTACGTTTGCATTCCGGAAACCAACCATTTCGTCAGCTTCCCCATCAAGCAGAATCGGATTGTCAGAAGCGATAAATCTTCCGCGATCGGAGATGATCGCTCCCCAGTGCCGCTCGCGCAGCAAGTCCTGAATTCGCTCCACGCCTTCGAATGCCCGCTCAAGATACCAATTTGTATCCGCCGTCACGTTCCACTCGCCATTCTCAAAGGAACGCTTGACTCGCTCGAACTCGAATTCCGGCTCGTTCGGGTCCCAACCTGATGCTTGTAGTTCAGCAATCCAGGTGTCTCGCGTCTCTAGCCTCTGCATCATCCCTTCGTGGATAAGGCGCTGACGCACTCCGTCCACGATTGGTCGAAAGCTCGGGACGCGCACGAATTGAAACGCCATGAACATCAGGAGGAAGTCGAGTTCATCTTTGGACGGCGGACGATGCGCGCGGTCGATACTCTGCAAGATTGGTCCAGCATCATTCTCGAGCGTGCTAAAAAACCGTTCTACCGCAGTCGGGTCAGGCGATGGCTCATTGAGACGATAGAAGTCACGCATGAACCCAGCAGTGCTCGGCGTGCTTCCCCATTGGTGCCTTCGTGCGTAGTCTGTAACCCAGAGTCTGCCGTCGTTCTCTCCAGTCTCTGTGAATCCTGCGAGCCAACAGCGCGGCACGTAATGATGTCGTCGCGGCTCCGATGCGGTTGTCGGGGGAGGACCCATACTACTTATTGTCGATGACGACTGTGGTCGCTCTGCGTTTTCGTATGTAATTAATACTACCTCCATGCATTACATAAGCATGGTGCGGGTGGAAAATTGCTTGCAGGTTCGCAGGGACAAAGCTTCTGAAGGTCTGCCCCCCGATCCGCGAAAGGGGCTGTCCTCCGATCCGCAGTATTTTGGTAACCTTGCTATAAGAATTGAGGCTAAATAGTTGATTAATTTCAGAGAAAAGCTTGGTGCCGCGAGTGTCGCTATCAAGCCAACAGATCCGATCACAATTTATCAGCAACTTGACCGAGCAAGTGACAAAGGGCCGCTAAGGCCATCACAACTCGCAGTCCTAACAAATTGGCACTCGAACTTTCGCTCAGAGAAAGACGTGATTGTCAAGATGCATACGGGTCAGGGCAAAACTTTAACAGGCCTCTTGATTCTTAAGTCCAAGCTTAACGAGGGAATCGGCCCTGCAGTTTACTTGTGTCCAAATAATCAATTAGTAGATCAAACAGTCAAGCAGGCAAAGCAATTTGGAATCGAAGCGTGCGTTGCAGATGGCGAGCTCCCCAGCGATTTCATTGATGGGGAAAAAATTCTCATCACAAGTGTCCAAAAGTTATTCAACGGGCTAACTAGATTCCGACTTGGTGCTCAATCTCAGCCCGTAGGTGCAATTGTACTGGACGATTGCCATAGCTGCATTGATAGTATTCGAGATTCTTGTACAATAACAATTCCGAAATCGCATCCTGCCTATAGTCCAATTGTTGATTTATTCGAGCTAGAGCTCAGGTCACAAGGGGCCGGAACGTTTGAAGAGATCAAAAATGATTCCTACAATTCATTCCTGCCAGTACCCTATTGGGGTTGGTTTGACCACTACGATGCTGTTCTTAGTATTCTTGCCAAACATGCGTCAACTGATGCGTTGAGATTTCAATGGCCCCTCCTGAAAGACCATCTTAAGCATTGCAGCTGTGTTGTATCGGGCGAACGCCTTGAAATTGCTTCCAATACCCCACCCCTTGGCTTGTTCGGGTCTTACTCGAGAGCTCTCCACAGGGTTTTTATGTCCGCTACCGTAACGAATGATGCGTTCTTGGTCAAGGGCTTAGGTGTAAAGCAGAAGGCAATTGAGAATCCATTAATTGACAAAGAAACTCGTTGGTCGGGGGAAAAGCTTATTTTGATCCCATCGCTAGTCAATTCGCTTTTAAAACGAGAAGACATAATATCAGTATTTGGTCAGTCTGATGCGAAGCGAAAGTTCGGCGTAGTAGTTCTAGCGCCTAGCTTCCGAATTGCAAAAAGTTGGCCTGATGCAAATCTAGCGGATTCGAAAACAGCCACAACTTATGCCGAGCATTTAAGAGATGGATTATTTGAGAAAACGATAGTTTTTGCTAATCGATACGACGGAATCGACTTGCCTGATCAGGCGTGTCGGATACTTATTCTCGATTCCAAGCCTGCGGGTGAAAGCTTGATTGATAAGTGGACTGAGTCATGCAGAATCGGAAGCACTGCTCAGCTTACAAAAATAGCTCGAACGATTGAGCAAGGTTTAGGTCGTTCTGTCCGTGGAGAGAAAGACTACAGCGTAATTTTAATTATAGGTTCTGATATAGTTAGCTTGGTACGCGCAAGAAGCACGGCTAAGTTTTTTTCATCTCAGACTCAACTTCAAATTCAAATCGGAGTTGAAGCTGCCTCTTTTGCACGGGAAGAAGTTCAAGACAAGGGTAAACAGTCAATTGATGCCATTCATGAACTAATACAGAGTTGTCTCAAGCGAGATGAAGGGTGGAAGGAATTTTATAGACAACGCATGGACAAAATTGAGCTGTCGGATGCGCCGAATCTATCGTTACAGATGTTTACCCTCGAACTGGCTGCAGAAGACGCATTTCAGAAAGACGACCCTGATCTGGCAGTGAAGAGTATTCAGGATCTTTTGGATAAGTACACCCCTAACGAGAGTGACAAGGGTTGGTATTTGCAAGAGATGGGTAGGCTTAGTTATTTTAAGGATAAGGAGCAGTCAAATAAATTTCAGATTTCTGCACATAAGAAGAATCAGCTACTTCTGAAGCCGAAGCACGGAATGCAAGTGGAACCTCTTTCTGCCATTGGCTATCGCAGGATTTCATGCCTTATCGAATGGTTAAAGCAATTCTCAAGTGCAAGCGAAATGCTATTGGAGATTGACTCTATTTTAAGTGATCTTCGGTTTGGAGTGGATGCAGACAAATTCGAGTTAGCGCTTGATAAGATTGGAACTGCGCTGGGATTTCTAACGCAGCGTCCAGACAAGCAATTAAAAGAAGGGCCAGATAATCTTTGGATGCTTAAAGATGGCGAATATCTTTTGATGGAGTGCAAGAGTGAAGTTTTACAAGGTAGGACTGCGGTTAATAAGGGAGAGACCGGACAGATGAACAATTCTATTGCTTGGTTTAGGAAAGCTTATCCCGGGGCAAATTCCACGAATCTGCTTATCATCCCAACAAGATCTCTCCAGAAGGGGGCAGGCTTCGTAGATAATGTTTCCATCATGAATTCTCCCAAACTACAAGCATTTGTGAAGAATATTGAAACGTTTTATCGAAGTTTTAAGCATTCAGATCTTCAAGATTTGTCAGATCACAGAATTCAAACCCAGATGATTGCTTGTCATTTGGTAGTTGACGATATCTTAGAGTTATACTCCCAGGCACCCAATCAAGCGCCCTCATGAGATTTGCCCTGCGGCCACCCAGAGAGTATAAAGCAGTGTTAGGTTGCTAATACTTGCTGGGATGAAGTTGGGGAGCAGGTCAGGTGGAGGATGGTTTGGAGTTGGCGGAGGAAGCTTTCTTCGCTGCGCTGGTGCCGGTTGTGCCAGTATGTTTGGCAAGGGTTTCCAGTCGACGGGGTGGCTATTTTTCTTAATTCTGAAGGCTTAGTGGAGTCGGTCTATAGCGGCTTGGCATTCGTCGATGTTGTCTTGAGCGTCTGGGTTCTTTGGGGCGATTTCGAGGACACGCTGGAAGGAGGCGATGGCGGCGGAGTAGCTGGCCTTGGCCTCTTGGGTTTTGCTGGCCTTGGCTTTGAGATTGCCCGATCTTACCTGGCAAATCCCGAGGTTGTTGTGGGCTCCGACATAGTTTGGGGCGAGTGCGAGTGCTTGGCCGAAAGAGGCGATTGCTGCGGAGTAGCTGGCTATCGCCTCTTGGGTCTGGCTGACACTGGCTTGGAGATCGCCCAGCATTATCTGGCAATTCCCGAGGTTGTAGTGGGCTTGCACAAAGCTTGGGGCGAGGATGAGGGCTTGGCCGTAAGAGGAGATTGCTGCAGAGTAGCTGGCCTGGGCCTCTTTGGTTTGGCTGAGACTGGCCTCAAGATCGCCCAGCCTTTGCTGGCAAAAAGCAAGGTTATTGTGGGCTAAGACATAGTTTGGGGCGAGGGTGAGGGCTTGGCCGTAAGCGGCGATGGCTGCGAAGTAGCTGGCCTTGGCCTCTTGGGCTTGGCTGAGACTGGCCTCAAAATCGCCCAGCCTTTGCTGGCAAACCCCGAGGTTGTTGTGGGCCATGACCAAGTTTGGGGCGAGGGTGAGGGCTTGGCCGTAAGAGGCGATGGCTGCGGAGTAGCTGGCCTTGGCCTTCTGGGTTTCGCCGAGACTGGCATTCAGATCGCCCAGACTTTGCTGGCAACCCCCGAGGTTATTGTGGGCTAAGACAAAGTTAGGGGCGAGTGCAAGGGCCTGGCCGTAAGAGGCGATGGCTGCGGAGTAGCTGGCCTGGGCCTCTTTGGTTTGGCTGAGACTGGCCTCAAGATCGCCCAGCCTATGTTGACAAGCCCCGAAGTTGTTGTGGACCAGGACAAAGTTAGGGGCGAGGGCGAGGGCTTGGCCGAAAGAGGCAATGGCGGTAGAATAGCTGGCCTTGGCCTCTTGGGTTTGGCTGAGACTCGCTTCGAGGTCGCCGAGATGTTGCTGGCAAGAGCCTAGATTTGTGCGGGCGGCGACAAGATTTGGTGCAAGGGCGAGGGCTTGGCCGAAAGAGGCAATGGCATCGGAGTAGGACTGCTTGGCCTCCTGCCATTGGCTGAGACTGGCTTGGAGTTCTCCTAAGCGCTGTCTGCATAGCCCAAGGTTGTTGTGGTCACAGAAATCATCCGGTGAGAGAGCGATTGCTGATCCGTAGGAGGTGATGGCGTCCAAATAGGATTGCGTAGCCTGCTGGTATTGGCTGAGACTGGCTTCGAGTTCGCCCAAACGTTGCTGGCAAAGCCCGAGGTTGCCGTGGGCAGATTCGTTTCTGGGATCTTGGCCAGTCGCTCGCTTTAATGCGTCGGCGGATGCTCTGAGGGACAGCCTTGCCTGATTGTGATTCGACAGGTTCAGGTGGTGTTGGCCTTCCCAGCTCCAGGCAGCGCCCATGGCGTGCAGCGAGGCGGGCGGGAATTCCGATCTGACATCGAGGAAGATTCTGGAGGAGCTGTGGTTTGATGTGTCGGTGGATTCTCTGAGGGCTTCGATCCACTGCCACATTGCTTTTTCTGGGTCTTGCTGCGAGAGGTGGTAGAGGGCTTCGGCCTGGGCCTGGATGCTGTCGCCTTGGCGGTAGAAGCTCTCTAGTTTTGCGTGGGCTTGGGTTTGGAGCGGGTTCTTTTGTTCCCGGTAGAGTCGGCGGACGAGATCGTGAATGCGGTAGCGGTTTCCGGGGGCTGGCCAGACAAAGGAGAAGTGGATCAGGCGGTCGAAGCTGGCCGGAGGGGGGAGGTCTAGCGGCTCTGCTAGATGCTTGTAGATTTCTCGATCAAAGGCGCGGCAGGCGGACAGGGCTTCTACGGCTCTTCTCATCTCGATTCCGGTGTAGCGGAGGAGACGGTCGAGGAGAGTTTTGGTGCAGTCTTCGTCGTGTGTCTGGAACGATTCGGGGGTGATCGATTCGCCTGCTTTAGCTGCGGCTTCGATCAGGTCGACGGCCAAGCCCAGGTAGAAGGGGTGGGCTTCTCCCGGTTGGACGCTGCAGAATTTTGTGATGGCAGCGTGGAGATTGGCAGGGACACCGGCTCGCTCGAGAAATAGCGCCGAGTCTGCTTCTGAGAGGTGGCCCACGAGGTGCGAATCGAGATCCTTTGCCGGGATGCCGTCTTGTTGCCTTGCCAATTCGGTCCAGTGGGTTGGGTAGTCCCGGCCGGCGACTATAGTGACTACTTGTTTGCGGTTCAGGTTGCGGAGGAAGACGCGGAACCAGCGCTCTTCTTCGGCACTGAGATGGGGGCCGCGCTCGCCGCTTCCGAAGAAGGCTTCGTGGGTGTCGAAGAGGAGGACGATGGCTGGCGGGGCATTGTCGAGTTCGAGTGAGGTGTTGAGGTCTTCGGCCAGATATTGGGGGAGTATGGGCAGGAGTTCTCGATCCGGGTCCATACGCTGGATTTGCTCGATGGTTGCTTCGTCGAGGTTGCGGCGCTTGAGCCATAGGTCGATGGAGTTCTTCTGGTACTTGCCTATGGACTGGAGGATCGCTTTGCCGATGGCGGCAGTTTTGCCGCTTTCTGTGAGCCTATCAATCATGGAATTGATGAAATCCATTTCTTCGGCTGGGAGCTGAAAGGTTTCGCGGATGGGCTTTTTGAGTTTGTCCAGGTAGACTGCGGCGGCGTAGTCGAATTTTGGGAAGCGCAAGTTGTGGCCGGAGAGGCGGCGGCGCAATTCGAAGAGGGCGATGTGGGGGACTTGCATGCCGGCGATGGCGAAGTCGTGATCGATGACCGGGATGGGGGTGGCTTTCGGGGCATTGTTGAAGAATTCCACGAAGGATTGGCCGGTTAAGGTGCGGGCCAATTGCCAGTCTTCTGGTGGGAGGACTTTGCAGCAGTTGGTTTTGAGATAACGCAGGAGGAGGGATTTGCCGTTGCCGCCGTCTCCGCGATAGAGGAGGATGCGATTGTCTGTACGCTCGTGCAGGCGGGTGGCGAAGTGGTGGATGATTTCGTGCCGGTCTGTGAAGAGATCGAGCGCGCGGAAGCCTTCGTAGATGGCCATTGCTGAGAGGGTAACAAAGTTGGTGGGGCGACTAAGTCAAGATGAGCCCCAAGCCAGTGGATTTGCTCTGTCGAAATCAGAACGGTACGGTTCGGGGATATAGGTAACACATTAGCCCGACGACATGGGTGACAAAACAGGCTGGGGCGATCGTTAGGGGGTGGTGGCAAGGTTGGGTCGTTTGGAATCCCCACGCTTACGCATGTGCCGGAGTGTTCATGTCCCGCACCCCCGCACCCTTTGTTACCCATGTCCCGGAGTGTTCACCCCCTGCCTTCTGCCGGACTTATTATAAGTAGGATGAACGAGAAAAGAAGCCGGCGCGAATTCGTCCGATGGGTGAGCGTAGCAGCCATTGCCGGGGGAGTGAGTGAGGCTGCGGCAAGGCCGCTTCAGGTGAGCGGCATCTATCCGCACCTGAGTATGTTTAATTCTGATCCTAAGCGGGGCAGGCCGGAGCCGGAGTGTGGCATTGGAGCGGTGGTGCCATGGGCGGGTAAGTTATGGTGCATGACTTACACGTCGCATGCTCTGGGACGGGGATCGGACAAGTTGTATTCGGTCTCACCGGAGCTGGTGCTGGAAGAGCGGCCGGAAAGCGTGGGGGGGACGCACGCCTGCCGGATGATCCATCGCGAATCAAAACAACTTTTTATTGGGTGTTACGCGGTGGATGCGGCGGGGAAGGTGCGGGCGATTGTTCGCGAAGATTTGCCAGGGCGACTGACGGCGTTGGCCCGGCATAATTCCGATCCGGCCAACAAGGTGTTGTATCTGGCGCAGGAGGGCGCGGTGTATGAGGTGGATGTTCATACGCTGCAAGTGCGTGAGTTGTTTAAGAAGCCATTGCCGGGCTGGCACTATAAGGGGGCCTGGACGGCGCAGGGGCGCTTGTTTGTGAGCGCTAACGGGGAGGAGCCGGCGCCCTCGCCGTTCTGGAAAGTAGATTATTCCAGCGCGGCAACCAGGCAGATCACGGAGGAGTTGAGTTGGCAGTACCTGCAAGTGCCGCATCCGCCGCTCGCCGCGGCGCGAAGCAAAGGCCAGACGATGTGGGGCGGCCTTAGCGAAGATATCGGCAATCTGGGGGAATGGGATGGCAAGGCATGGCGTGTATTGTCACGGCGGCAGCATTTGGATATCAGTGGGCCAGGTGGCTTGAATGGAGCAGGCGGGGACGAAGAGCCGGTTTGGGCGTTGGGTTGGGATTTGCGCTCGGCGTTTGTGAAGGTGCGCGATAAGGCCGGGGATTGGAGCGTGTATCGCGTGCCAAAGGCCAGCTACAGCGCCGATGGCATCAATGGATCGAATACGGAATGGCCGCGGATCTGCGAGGTGGGAGCGGGAGAGCGGTTGATGTTCCTACACAATGGGCTCTTTGATTTTCCGGCTGGGTTCCGGAAGGGCCGAAGCGGTGGATTGCGGCAAATTGCCTCGACGCTGGTGACCGTGACCGACATGACGTCGTGGCAGGGAGGGCTGGTTTTCAGCCAGCAGGCCACGTCGGTACATGGGCTTGCGCGGATGGTGCCTGGGCAGCCGCAATCGAACTTGCAGTTTTTGGGGCGGAATGAATTGCCAGCCTGGGGGCCAGCTGAGGGGCGTGGGGGCGTGTGGGTTGAGGACGCGGTGAAGGCAAATACACCGAGCGATCCTTTTTTGATTGCAGGGTACCGGCATCGTTGTTTGCACCTGGAAAACCAAAGCGATGGGAGTGTTGGCTTTATGCTGGAGGCCGACGGGCGGGGCGATGAGCGGTGGAGGAGTGTCCGCCGGGTGGAGGTGCCTGCCAAGGGCACGCTATCGGTGCAGTTGCCTGAGGCGATGAAGGCGCAGTGGCTGCGGGTGAAGACGGACCGGGATTGTGTCGCCACCGCGTTTTTTCATGTGGCATCTCCTCGCCAAGGTGTTGCAGGCGAGGGGCGCATTTTTGATGGGCTTGCGGCGGCGGGGGAGAAGCCGCGGCATAGTGGCATTGTGAGGGCTGGCTTTCCTACCAGGAATCTGCAGTTGCTGACAACGGATGGGCGCTACTTTGAGGTGAATGAGAAGCTGGAATTCCAGCCTGTGGAATCGCCGAAAGATGCTGCGCTTCTGAGGAATACTCACGCTTTGGAGAAGGAATGGCTTGAGGATGCTGCATCTGTGATGGTGCTGAATTATGACGGGCAACGCTATCGATTGCCTAAGGGTGATGGGGCGCTGAGTGGAGCGGGCGAGTCGCGGGGTGTGCGGGAGTGTATCCAGGAACGGTATTTGGCGAACTTTCATGGGACTTTCTATGAAGTGCCGCGCGGAAAAGGCAACCGGCCGGATTACCAGCGGATGAAGGCTGTAGCGACGCATAACAGATGTATCTCTGATTTCTGCACCTGGCGAGGAATGCTAGTGATGAGTGGGGTGAAAGCGAGTGCGGGCGGGGATGGCCATGTGTTCGGTGAAGCGGGCGCGAAGCTTTGGTTTGGGGCGATTGACGATCTTTGGAAGATGGGTAAACCGCGCGGCTCGGGCGGGCCGTGGAAGGATGCAGCAGTGCGGGCGGGCGATGTAAGTGAGCCTTACCTGTTGGCGGGCTATGACGAAAAGACGCTTAGGCTTTCGCACGATGCCGGGCGGGCGATTCAGTTTCTTGTGGAAGTGGACTATTACGCCGATGGGCAATGGCATCTTTACGAGAAGCTGAGCGTTGGGCCGGGAAAGCCTTTGGTGCATCCGTTTCCGGCGGGGTATGGTGCGCATTGGCTGCGGGTGCGCGCGAGTGAGGCGTGTACGGCTAGCGCTCAATTGGAGTTTGCCTAGACCTAAACTGTGCACGGAAATAGACACATACCCCCCCTTTGCAGGTCGGTTTTGCCGTGCTGGGTTTTTCAGACTTAGCACGTTAATTTTAGGGCGGGGCGGGCTGTCGGTGCACCGGGATCAACCGGCATGTTGTCAGAGGGGAACGAGCCCTACGGCACAAGAGAAGCGAATCCATTCTGGCATCGAGTCTTGCAGCGCTCAGCTTGAGTTGAGGGTTGCTCTCGAAGTTCGATATCAAAAAAACGGGTGCCGATCCTGCGGCTGCAGTTGGCAGGCAATAGCTTCGCCGAGCGGGAAATGGAAGCCGTATGAGATGGATGCGATTGGGCGGATGATGCTGGTGACGGAGACGCAGCTGGAGGCGGGACCTACTCCACCAGCGATGGCTACAACATGTTGGGGAAGTTTGGGAGCGTTTCGATGCCTCGGGATGGGGTGACGCAGACTCGCGCTTTTACTTACGACACGACTACGCAGAGCCGGTTGTTGTCGGCTACCAATCCTGAGAATGGGACTGTGAGTTATACCTCCAATGCCGATGCCAAGACGGCTACGAAGACCGATGCCAGGGGGTGGAATTGGATGTTGAATGCCTCAAATGTGGAGGTGCCATGTGCGGTGGCTGGCGGGTTTACCGATTCGTATTCTTACAATGCGGCGGGTCGGATTTTGTCGAAGAATCTGACGCTGACAAAATCTTCGAACGGTAATACAGGCTCGGCTTCACTGGCAGCTTCCTGGATCCATAACAATGAAGCCCAAGTTACGAATGTCACGTATCCGAATCGCTTTAAAGGGTTGTTCCAAAGTCAACGTCAAGTGACGCATGGTTATGTGTCAACGCTCACATAAAACTGACCCCCAGGGCACGCCTTCCAGCCTGCTTGCCCGCTTGGTGTAGAAATCCAATCCTTTGTTAGCCAGGTCGCTGGGTCAAAGCGTTAGCTAGGTGGCCGACCGAACACAGGGGCTAGCAGCTCGGGCAAGTGATCCAGCGTAGCCGAGGTCGTGATGTTGTCATCGACAAAGGCTTGAGAGGGAATTGGCTACCAGAAAAGAATTGGGCTATTATTAGGCTACTAGAGAACTGAACAATTTGCTCACTCTTGACCCCAGCCGTCTGGCGATTGCAACGATTCCGATTGGAAGCGGTTGGTTTCTCGGTGCCTGCATGGAGGCGCGCGGCAAGCAGGACTTGTGGGTGAAGCAGAAGCCCGAGGTTTTGTCTGCGCTGAGAGAGCAAGCGATGATCCAGAGTACTGAATCGTCTAACCGGATTGAGGGTGTGACGGTACAGGCGAATCGGCTCCGCCCGCTGGTTCTTGGGGGTGCAAAACCGCGCGATCGCTCGGAAGAAGAGCTGGCGGGGTATCGCAGGGCGCTGGACTGGATTTTCGGTCGTAAGGGAAGAGTCTCAATCACGCCGGAGGTGATCCGCCGCCTTCATTCTTTTGCCCAGGGTGGCCATTCCGGTGATGCGGGCGAATGGAAGCAGCGGGACAACGAGATTGCAGAGATTCTCCCGAACGGTGAGCGGCGGATTCGTTTCGTGCCGAGTGCCGCCCGGGACACGCCCAAGGTGATTGCCACTTTGTGCCAGCGCTATCAGGAGGCATGCGACGAAGAGCGTATTCCGCCATTGCTGATCGTCGCCACCTTTGTTTTCGACTTGCTCTGCATTCACCCGTTTCGGGACGGAAACGGCAGGGTCTCAAGACTCATAACGACGCTGCTGCTCAAGGAGCACGGATTTGAGGTTGTGAGGTATATCAGTCTGGAGAGACTGGTTGAAGAGCGGAAGGATGAATACTACAGCGTGCTGGGCACCTGTTCGGACGGGTGGCATGTGGGCAAGAATGAGATTGTTCCCTGGTGGAACTACTTTCTCGGAGTACTTCGCTCGGGATACCGGGAGTTCGAGCGCCAAGTCGAGACAACTGGCGCACGACCGGCCAAGAGTGAAGTTGCGCGCCGGACCGTGTTGGAGCAGGCAGGCCGATTTACCCTTGCGGATCTGGTGCAACAAGCCCCAGCCGCGAGCCCTCAGTTGATCAAGAAGGTTCTCGCGGAGTTGAAGCGCGAGGGGAAGATCCGGCTGACCGGAAGAGGGCGGGGGGCATGGTGGGAGCTTGCCAACTGAAACAGGCTCCTGGAGGTTTTTGTTGGTTTGGATTGAGCATAGGCTTTAGCTAGTCGTTTAGCCATCACTCAGAGTTGTCCCCAGAGCAGCGGCAAATGGATCCTGATTCTGTTGGGATGTACCGGGGCAAAGGGCCGACGACATTCTCTTACGCATCCACAACAATGCCCTTGCGTAGAGCCAGGTTTCGAGCTTCAAGTACCGCCTGGGCCACGCGGTCTCCTGCTGGATCGAGGGCAGGATCGATCGGCACGAACAATACAGTGCCTTCGCGGCGAGCAAGGACGCTATTGACAACTAGGGCCCTCATCAGCCAAATCGCCGCGCGCAGGCTAATGCACTTCACCCCCAGCCAGCCGAGGTATTCTGGACCGCTTGAGGGAAGGCCTGTTTTGCGCCGCAGCTCTTGAGCTACATGATCGCGGAGAGCGCGAATCGTGGACTCGTTTTGGATCTCATTTGGAATGCCCGGCTGGAGGAGTGGTGCCATCGCTTCGGCCTTTTCAAACAGATCGGCAATGGCCCGTTGCTGGCCTGGCCCGATGTGATCGACAAAATAGTGTGCGGTCTTGGCGACGGAGGTGACTACGTTTTTGATCTCCTTTTCCAGCCTGAAGTGCGGACCTGCCGGCAATTTCACAATCGTTTTGTCCGCGTGTGCTGAAATGTTCTCCATTGTGATCGCACGCGCCATCCAACTGGCCATGCCTGCGTCTGTGCAACTCAGATGGACCCATCCGGGATTTGGTGATTGGTGCACGGTAAGACCGCTGACCATGCGGATGCCACGGCATATTTCTTCAACTACTGTTTGGTATTGGTCAGGCTGAGACTCGATCTCAGTTAGATTGCCAGGCTCAAGAAGGGTGCCGCGGTGAGGCGGGCCGCCGGCCATGGCCAGATCGCAGAAAGTCCTCCAGATTTCGTCCCAGGCGACCCGGCCTGAGGCGTCGAACTTCAATCCCGCAGAACCCATGGAAACTGGTTTGAGGTCTTCGTAGCACTCCTGGTACTCTTCGGGCAGGATCGTTCTTAGCTTGCTATCGAGGTCCTGGAGATCGGTATCGGTAGAGCCGTTGTTCATTTACTCTCGTGATCGTAGCGCGATTGTGGTGCTGGTGGCACAAGTCTGAAATGGGCCTGGATAAGGGCCGCCTTGCTTGCTGGCAGCCTCTATTCGCATTTATGGCCTGGGTTTGGACTACTTCTTGCCCGTGATGATGGTGCCGATCTGGCTTGTGCCGGTGAGTTGTTGGCCGTCGTTACTCAAGGTCAATATGTCTATGAATCTGCCGTGCTGCCAGTTGATGGTGACCTGGCAATCGTCGTTGATCTTCCAGACTCCAGGCCTTCCCTCGCGCGCATCCTTGTCCGCCAGAGTGACGGCTACATGGTCAGAAGTGAGTTTGACAAATCCAACCTCTTCGAGCTTTCCGTTGCCCAGCGTTGTCGAGCAATTGTCGGTGGTCCACTGGTAGATCCCCACGGCATTTTCTACGCAGGGTGAAGGTTTGTTGGGCGCAGCGGGGTTGATACCAGCAAGCGAATTCACAGCGCTGGGATCTTTGCTGGCGGCGGATTTGGCCTGGAAGGAGAAAGCAACGGGACCATCGCTATTGCTGGCAACCAGAGCAGTTGCGTATTGTTTGAGCGCCGCATTCGCCGCCGGCAAAGTTTTCTTCCATCCAGTGTTTTTAGCCTTTACCGAAACCTCGAAAATGTCATTGCTGGACTCGTTTGGAAGAGCAGGTTTAGCAAAAAGCTTTTCCTGCCCGGCCACAGCCTTTTGGGCATTCTCGATCGCCCCTCGCCCATCACTCACTCTTGCACAAAGTCGCGAAAGCTCAAGCAGGATGATCACACGTTCGTGCTCGCCTGCTGCCTCACTTGCAGTCTTAGAGAGGGAATCGAGCAGCCGCATACCGTTATCGAGCCAACGTCCTGCTTCTGAGACGTTCCCCATATTGATCCGGCTTCCACCGAGACGCCGCCAGGTTCTGGCCATTTCCAGGCGGTCGGCGCTGGTAGACTCTCCCTTGTCCACCTCCCTCCAGTCAGACATGGACTTGATTGCCCTGATCCGGGAAATCCGGGAAGCGGACCCTACACTTTCCTTAGCCGAGGCTAAGGCGCAAGCAGAGCAGGCGATGCGAGAATCGAAGCCGCGGTGGGACGGTGAAGGAGTTTCCCGCGAAGTTAGAAGTTTTTGGGCAGGTGGCGGGAGACGATCCGATGTCCTGGTGAATCTATCTTGTCGCCTTTCGCTTTCGATTTGCTTAGCGCTATGCGGGGCAAGTCTGGACGAATCGCTACCACAAAGACAAGAGCTTTTTGCCCACCAGGGTGGAAGGCTCTTGAAACAGCCAGGGGAAAAACCGTCAGCACCTGTGGGAGGTATTGAGAGGTTGTTATCAATCAGAAGTTGAAGCGGAACCCGCATTGCACGAGCCGCGGAATTCCCGGGAGCAGACCGCGGCTGCGGTCGACGATGGTGAGGCGGTCGGTGAGGTTCTTCACGGTGAAGAAGAGTGTGGTGCGGGTGGAGACGGGGACATTGACTGCGGCGTTCCAGATGGCGTTGCCGGGCAGGAGACCGCGCTGGCCGTCCGGGGTGCCGCCGATGGTGTTGATGTCGTCGCCGAACTGGCGGCCGGTGTAGACGTTCTCGAAGAAGACGTTGACGCCCTTTGCATGGGTATAGCTGAGGCTCGAGGTGAGCAGGTGTTTCGGGGCGTAGGGCAGGCGGTTGCCGGTGATGCGGACGTTGGTGAAGCCGGGGACGTTGCTGAAACGATCGGAGGAAAAGCGAGCGATGGGCAGCGCGGTGAAGGCGGTGCGGAGCGTGACGTTGTGCCTGCGGGGCAGGAAGCGAAGGAGTTGCCAGGAGGTGGAGAACTCAGCGCCCTGGTGGAGCGTAGCCCCGGCGTTGGTGAGCGTGGCACCGAGGCCACCGGCGACGCTGGCAGGGACGATCTGGTTTTCAAAACCCATCCGGAAGAAGGTGGCTTCGGCGCGGAGTTCGCCGGTAAGGTTTACGCGGGCACCTGCTTCGTAGTTCCAGCTCAGCTCGGCATCGAGATCGACGGAAGCGCCGGTGTTGTTGTTGATGATGTCTTCGACGCGGGGCGGAGCGAAGCCGCGATGGAGGCCAGTGAAAAAGGTGATGCGGCTGCCAACGGTGTAGGCGGCACCGAGGCCGGGGATCCACTGGGTGAGGCGGGTGTCGCCACGGGCTCCGTTGAGGTGGTTGACGCGGCGGAAGTTGACGGACTCAAAGCGGATGCCAGGAGTGACAGTGAGATTGCCGAAGACGAAACGATTTTGCACGAAGAAGGACGTGGCGTGGGCGTGGCGGTCATTGTCTTCGACCAGGATGCCGTCGCGGGAAGTGGGGCGCGGACCATTCCTCTGCAGACGTTCCTGCATTTCGGAGTGGTAGCGGATGCCGAGATCGAGTTCGTTGCGGACCTTGCCCAGATTGAAAGTGGATTTCAGTTTAGGGTCGATGCCCCAGGTGTGATAGTAGCGGAGGCGGCCTTCGTTGCCGCAGGTGGTGAGGAGATTCGCCATGCCGCCGCAGGCTGGGTCGGCTATGTCGTTGGGGCGCTGGTTGGAGTTGCTGGACTGGCGCCACCAGTCGCGGAGGAAGGCGGAGGCGTAGCCGTTGGTGGAGAGAACGAGATGGTCGGAGAGGGCCAGGGTGTGGGTGACGGCACCGGCGTAACGGTTGGTGTTGAAGAAGTCGTTGCGGAAGTCGTTCGCCCGGGGGCGGGCGAGAAACTCGTTTTCGCGAAGGCCGCTGTAGGTGAGGTTAGAATCCTCAGCGTAGGAGTTGAAGCGGAGGCCGAGAGTCTGGCGCGAGGAGAGGCTGGTGAGGGTTTTGATGTTGAAGTCTGTGAGGCCATGGCGGACGTTGTCCCGTGAGCCTTCGCCCTGTTTGCGCAGGATATCCACCAGCCAGCCGGTATTTTTGAAATTCGCACCGTATCTGGCGTGTCCGTTGAGGTAGTCGCGATTGCCGCCCATGAGCATGATCGAGCCTGAGCGCTTGTCGGGGATGACCGGGGTGACGTAGTTGATGACGCCGCCGACGGTCATTGGACCGTAGGCGATCTGTTCTCCGCCCTTGAGCACCTCAATGGTTTCGAAACGGTCGACGGGGGGGTGGTAGTAGGCGGCGTTGTCGCCGTAAGGCGCGAAGGAGAGCGGAAGGCCGTCTTCGAGAAGCAGGACTTTGGTGGAGCGGGTGGGGGAGAGGCCACGGATGCCGATATTGGGCCGGAGGCCAAAGGCGTCTTCGCCCCGGGTATGAACGCCGGTGACCTTCCGGAGAGCTTCTTCGGTTGTCATGACGATGCTTTCGCGGAGGACTTCTGCGGAGATGACTTCGGCAGCGCCGGGGAGACGCTGCAGGTCTGCACCGGAGGAGAGGACGCGCCCGCCGGAGACGCGAAGTGTTTCGGCCAGGGGAGCGATGGCAAGGGTGACGTCTACTTGCAAGTGACTGGCTGCGACGGTGATGCTCTGTTCGGTAGCGGAGAAGCCCGACGCCGAGGTCAGGAGGCGGTAAGTGCCGGGCGCAAGGGAAAGTTCAAAATGGCCCTGGGAATCAGACAGATTCACCGTTTCCCGGCCATTCAGGCTGGAAACAGCCTTAATCTGGGCCCCGGCGATGGCGGAGCGGGAGGCATCCTGCACGATGCCGCTGACGGGTACTGATGGGGGCTGAGCCGAAAGAAGAGATACAATGGCCGTGGACCAGAGTAGCAGTTGCAAGCCACTTGCATTCATAAATTGAGCGTAGCATAAGGCGACTGAATTGGTCCAGAATTAAGTTTCATAAAAATTCGAATTGGTCTGCCGTTTATATTGAGGAAAATGAAGAGTTAGTCATTCTTGGCGCACAGGCAGATGAGTTGGGTTGGGGAGGATGGGCCGAATGAAATCTCTTTGTGTGCTAGTTTGTCCCGATCAGACGAGGCTAGTCATTTGCAGCAAGGAGGACCGGCCGGCTGCCAAGGGGGCCATCTCAAGCTGCCAGCGATGCCTGAGATGAACCGTATTTCCGCGATCAATGCCAGATGGCGCAGAGTGCGCTGATCCCGCTGGCTCAGAATGGCGGTGCATATCGGGTGAGGGCGGTGGATGGAGTGGTGAATGCGATGCGGCTGCAGTTGAATGACGTGAAGCAGGATCTGCCGGTGTTCGCTGTGCGCAGTGTTTTTTTATGATCTACTCCGGAGGGCCAGGCATGAGCGGTGAAACGGAACTGGGCAAGAAGAGGTGGGCGTTCGCCGAAAGCACGGAGTAGGGTGCCAGGAATTTTGTAGATGCCGTTCGGGGGGAAGCTCGACCCAAGGTGGTCCATGGACCGGGAGGAGATCTCGAGCGTTGCGAATTTCTGTTCCAACGTCCGCAATGCGTGCCGGACTTTCTTCGCGATCGAGGCACTTTTGGGGCGGAGGTGCATTCTCTTCCGCTTTTGTTGACGCCCAGCAACGCAGGCATCCATGTCGAAGGTTGGGTTTGCTGAATGGGGGGGAGTTCGGAGTGATCGATCGGATCTAACAGGATTTCATGTGTGGCTTTTTGCGCACGCTCAATGGCATTGAGCCTGGGATCCCCGTAGAGCAGGATGTTGAGTTGTGACGCTTTGGCAATGCAACGGGCATCCACTCCCGATTCAGTTCTAAAGTGAGTCTCATCGCCTAAACCCTAGCCTTTGGGTAGTGGTCTATATCTTTCGAATCGCTTTCCATTGCTCCGGGTGAATGACTCAACCCTTTCAGCGCCTCTTCGGATATCGGGTTCGGGGCGGGAATGACATGACCACCCGGAGGCGAACGACGCTCCATGGTCAAGTTGGCGTTCGTGAACTGTTGATCTCAAACAGAGCGGCTATGGCCAAAAAATTGCTTATTACAGGGTGCCTGCTCAACCGCTAATCAAAATAAGATCTCCAACCCGCAGACGAAGATCGGTGAGCAAGAGTCTCAAAAAAGGAAATAGAATGAAATCGTACATTGCAGCTGTCGTTCACACTGCTGCCGTATTCAGCTTGGCCCTATTCAGTATAGGATCCAACGTAATTGCAGCAACAGTCACGTACAACACCAACTCGCCGGACACCGGATTCATGTCTGGCGGCACAACTTTAAGCGGTACGAACGGGGCGAGCCTTGTTTATAGTGCCTTGCCATCTACCCCAATTGGACCCCCTTCCAATGTGAACTTCGGCTACTTCACTTTGTTTTGTCCGGCATGCACAGATAAGCCCAGTACCGGGACTCTTGGCAGCGCTTCGTTTAGTGCGTTCACCTTCAATCTCGTTGTGACCGATGAGACCGATGGTGGCGTGGGAACTTTTGTGGGGAGTTCCTCAGGCGGCCTCATTTATAGCAACGCCAGCACGATCAACATCACCTGGTTTCCACTCATTTTAGGTCCTGGCACCGTAAACGCTGACAGCGGATCGTTTGGGACTACAGTGATTGTTTTGAGGAGAGATACGCGTATTGTTCCGCCCAACTCGGGCTCCAAACCGGGGCAGACGACCCTGGAAGGCTTCATCACTTCAGGCGCGGGAGCGCCAGCGGTAGAAGAAGTACCGGAGCCTGGGACCCTGGCACTTTTGGCGACTGGCCTGATTGGCCTTCATTGCTTCAAGCGAAAAAAATAGATTTTCGTCAGGTTGTTCCATAAAGTCGCTCAGTGTTGGTATGCTGAGCGACTTTCATAGAGTGCTAACTGGTGTAGACAAAACGGCATAGCGAAGTTGTCCCCGGTACACAAGCGCCCAATGTGGCCCGTTGCATGTGTTGAATTCTGATGCAGGCCAACACACCGGTTGATCCAAACGGAGGGGATTGATTTCTGATAGTCTGCTTTTCTATGTCGACTATTGGAGATCAATACATATTGGGAGTGGGGCGGTCTGACCATGACCGGCTTCATGTGATTAGCGAGATTCATGATGGGGAAACGCGGGAGTTACTGAAGCGCGCAGGGCTTGCGGCAGGGCATCGGTTTGTTGAGTTCGGCTGTGGTCTGGGGTACGTGTCGCGGTGGGCGGCTGAGCTTGGGGCTCATGCTACGGGGATTGATTTGAATGAGCATCAGGTGGAGGTGGCGCAGAAGCTTGCGGATCATTCCGGGGTCACGAACGCCCAATTTCGGGTGGCCAACATTTATGAACATGGGCTCGAGCCGGAGAGTCTGGATATGACGCATTGCCGGTGGTTGTTGGTGCATTTGAGCCGGCCGGTGGAAGCGATGCGGAGTATCTATGCGGCACTGAAGCCGGGTGGGGTGATGGTTTGTGAAGAGTGTGATGCGAGTGCCATTTACAGTGAGCCGCCATCTCATGCCTATCAGGAGATGGTTGAGTTGGGGCTGAATGCGGGTAAGCGGCGCGGGGTGGATTATGCGGGTTGGCGGCGGGTGCATCTGTGGGCGCGGGAGGCGGGCTTTGAGATTGTTCATGTGAGTGCTTATCAGCCGCATTACATTAGCGGTAAGCATAAGGGTTTCTGGAACTGGACGATGGTGACTGCGGGAGAGGGGATGGTGAGGGAAGGGACGCTGAGTGAGGAGCGGCTGCGGGAGTTGGAGCGGGGGATGAGTGCAGCGGACATGGACCCCCATACGGTGGTGGCCCATGCCCGGATGCATCAGTTGATTGCGCGGAAGCCTGTTTAGTTGACGGGCTTTAGGTCTCGGCGCACCTTTCTGATGCTGTCGCGGGCCCATGGTGAAGCCTTCATTCGCACTACACCGGATAGTGCGAGCGCTGAAACCAACTGGGGGTCAAGCATTCTCGCCCGCCCAGGACTCGCAGGACTTCGCCAACGAGGCACGGTTGGAGAGAGCCCTACAAGGCAGAGGAGATGCAACAGCGGTGGCCAGAGCTTGCCGTGTTGAATGCAAAGTTCTGGAAGTTCAGAAATAGAGAGCGCAAGCTCCCTCGATTGGCACAGCAGCAAAAGTTGCTTGCAACTGAGGGATTGTTAAGTTCATGTTCCCCTGATAGAGGGCAACTAGCAGATCATCCCAACCTGAGGCGGCAGTACCAGTAAGCCCATAGACCAAGACAGCCGTCGCAACGGTGCACAAACTACCCTTTACAGCAAATCTAGCGGCAATTAGTGCGTAGCTTGGGGCGCTGTCGGCCAGCCCAAGCGGGTCGGTTCGATTCAGCGGGGAATTGCTTGCGTAATTGAAGGCGAAGGGTAGTAAGGGGTCAGCTTGAAGGAAGCGGCCGGTCTGCGGACTATACAGGCGAGCACGAAAGTAGATATCACCACTGAGAGGAAGGGTTTCTCGGGCAGTGAAGGAAAGTTGGGTATTGATGGCTGGATTGGTGTTTTGAAGAGGGCGGCCAAAAGAGTCGAGGAGAAGCTGGCTGAGGACGGAACCAGAGTTGTCGATGACCGTACGGATGGTGCCGACGTTGTCTTTAAGGAACCAACGAGTTTGGCCGGCAACATCTTCAGCCAGTACGGCGTCGAGTCGATTTTCATAAAGGCGGCGGGTGACGATGCCTCCTGGAGCTATGGCAACGATGGGGTGGAGGGCATCGAAATAAAAGAGCGTCTGGCCAGCGGATTCGGTGAGCGAGATACGCCGGTTGAGAGCGTCATAGCTAAAAGAGTTGCGGCCCGTCTCGACAGCAGAAGCGTTGCGCGCGATGATGGCGGTGACACGATTGCGGAAGTCATAGGCATAGGACAGGGTTGTGCCATCTAATCGATTCCGGCGTTGGACTAGATTGCCTTCAGCGTCGTAAGTGTATTCAAACTGGGCGTCAGAGAGGAGGAGATTGCCGCCCAGGCCGCTCTGGTAGCTGTATTGATGTGTGGGACTCAAATGACTGGTGAGGCGGTTGCCGGCTGAGTCATAGCTGTAGGATTCCTGCGGCTGAATGAGGGGGTTGGGATGAGTGGCGCGAGTGAGTTGTCGAGCAGTATCGTATTCGAAGAGATGGAGACCTTCTGTGTCGGTCATTTGGGTTATGTCTCCAAGGGCATTTCGCCCAAAGGTAAGGATATTTAAGGCTGCGGTGCCGCTTGGGTTTGTATGCCGAAGTGCGCTGAGGCGAGAGGGGCAGCCACTGCAGTCGTATTCCATAGCAGTATTGGCGACTGGCAAAGAGCCTGCCAAGTCTGCGAATCGGCTGACTGAGACGGGCAGGTCAGCCAAGTCGTAGTCAATCTGGACCCGTTTATTGTTTGCGCCGCTGATGGACTGTGTGAGGGTTGTGACCTGGTCAAGACCGTTGAAGCTGAACTGGGTATTGCCACCAAGAGAATCAATGGTCCCTGTCTGATTGTTGTCTGCATCAAAGGTGTAATCTAGGGTGAAGGTTGGTTGTCCGGTGTAGGTAGCTTGCGAACGGGTTTGGCGGCCGAGAGCATCGTATTGCATCGTAAGGGTCGCGAAGGGATCGGAAGCAGAAAGGATAAAGCCATAAGAATCGTAGGTGTAGTTGATGACGCGGCCGTCGGCCCAGGTTTCGCGGATTGTTTTATGGGCAGCGTTTACAAGATAGTCAATCCGTCGACCGTTCCGATCGATTTTAAAAAGCAGGTCGCCAGTGGAGCTCCATCCAAAGTTGGCAGTGGCCCCCTGGGGATCGCGAATTGTGGATGGGAAACCTTGAGGGGTGAAGGTTCGGAAAGTGGTCGCACCTTGTGGGTCGATGAAATGGGTCTGATTGCCATTGGCGTCGTAGCGGAACTCGGTGGTTCGGCCAGCTCGATCCCGCTGGAAAATCAGACGGCAGTTGGAGTCAAAGGTGTTGGTTGAGACACCACCTGCTGGATCGGTGCTGCTGGAGATGATGTTGCATAGAGGGCTATATGTGAAAGTGGTTCGGCGATTCGCGGAATCCGTACGAGAGAGGACGTTGCCGGCTGCGTCATAGGTAAAGCTGGTGAGGTTTCCGGCGGGATCGCGTTGGGTTAGCAGGTTGTTTGCAGTGTCATAGGTGCGAACGGTGTCGCGGAAAGCCAAGGCGTTCAGGTAGCGGCGCTCTGTGAGGAGGTTGCCGCGCTCGTCGTATATGTAATCGCGGCGGAAGCCACGGCCGTTGAAGATGGTTTGCGTGAGTGCGCCGGGGGTGCTGGAAAGCTGACTGCAGCCGGCCAGGGTAGTGATGTTGCCTTCTGGGGGGCAGGAGGCGGTGAGGCGGCCCGTTGCGTCATAGACGTTGCGGATTACGTCACGGCCTGATGGATCCTGACTGCGGGTGAGGTAGTTGGGGAATGCGGGATTCTCGTAGAAATTGCGGGTGATCTGGTTGAGCTGATCGGCAACGGTGGAGAGGTTGCCAGCAGCGTCGTAGGTGTAGCGGAGTTCGGCACCGCCTGGTTCGCGGATGTTGGTAATGCGGTTTTGGCCGTCGCGGGTGAGGGTGAGCTGGACGCCGGTAGAACTCAGGATGGCGGTTGGGGTGAAGGTGAGGGTATTGCCGTTTCGATCGCGGATGAGCTTGATGCCGTCGATCTCATCCATCTCGTAGCGAACCCCTTCTTTGGTGGTGAGGTTGTAGCGGCGTGGATTCCAGACGTTGGTTAGGTCTGCGAAGGCAACGCCATCAAAGAGGAAGACACTGGTTTCCGGGACATCCAGTTTGTCGAAGACACCGGGGTCTGGCGTGAAGGCTGGAGTGACTACGTTGGGAAAGAGGAAGGATGGCGCGGAGGGGGTGAAGCGGAAGCCGACGCGGCGGCCGTCGGGGGTGGTGACGTAGACTTTAGCTCCTGGAGTGATGCCCTGTAGGGGCGTCTCGGTGGGTGCGTCGACTACAGAGCCAAAGAGGCCGAGCCGCCAGCCAGCGCCGAAGTCGCTGGAACGGGTGTCAATGCTGTCGTAGATGCGAGTGATGTTGAGCGGGACACCGACGAAGGGGATGGTAAGGTCTTTGATCGTGGCAGTGAACTGGCCCAGTTTGAGGTTGCCGGAAACGGTGTAGGGAAGTTCCCGGACAATGCTTTCGAAGCCTTTGGTGATGGTGACCACGACAGTGTAGGCGTCATTTGCCAGGAGAGTTGGATCGATTGTGGCGATGGAGGCGGCAGTGATGGTGCCGGTGCCTGTGGCGAGTTGACGATCGAGGACGCCGGGTTTCTTAAGGACGACGGTCCAGGTGAGGGAGGGGCCACCGGCGTTGGGATCGGTGATGGTAGCAACGATGTTTACGGGGCGGTTGAGATCCGTGCCAACAGAGGGTGAGATGAGCTCAAAAGTGGCAGGGGGGATGTCGATGACGGTGACAGTGAAGTTCTGGAGGGCCGCAGCCCCCTGGAGATCCTGAGCGCGCGCGATGAAGGCCTGGGGGCCGACTTGGCTTGGCTGAGGAGTCCAGGAGATGAGGCCGGTGGATGCGTTGATGGTGGCTCCCGCGGGGAAGGTAACAAGGCTATAGGTGATGGTTGTACCTTCTGGATCAAACGCATTCATATCGTAGGCGTAGGGCTGGTTGGTGCGGCCCTGAGTTACTGCTTCGGAGAAGATGACAGGGGGTGAGTTTACACTGACGGCGCTGGCGACGACTATGGTCCAGGACTGGGTGGCGATGGCACCGATGTTGTCGCGCGCTTCAATCGAGATTGGGTGGGCGCCGACCTGGCTTGTGTTGGGAGTCCAGAGGATGACGCCGGTGGTTGGGTTGAGCGTCATGCCTGTGGGGGCAGAGAGGAGAGCGAAGGCGATGGTGTCGCCGGCGTCAGGGTCGGTAGCGGCGGGGATGTAGTTGTAGGTGGAGTTTGCGTTTGCCGTGGTGGGGGGGATGGAGGTGAAGGCAGGGCCACGGTTGAGGTTCTGGGTGTTGATGGTGAAGGACTGGGTGGCGGTGGCACCGCTGAGGTCGCGGACGCGGAGGACTACGGGGAATGCGCCTTGAGCAGTGGGTGTCCACTGGATAAGGCCAGTGGTGGAGTTGAGGGTCATGCCGGAGGGACCGTTATCGAGCAGGTAGGTAAGGATGTCGCCTGCGTCAGCGTCTGTGGCGCGTACGGCGTAAGAGTAGATGCGGCCGACATTGGCGCTGGAGAGTGGAGTGGATATCAGTTGCGGCGGTGTGTTGACGATCTGGGTTTCGATGAAGAGAGTGAAGGTTTGGGTGGCGGTGCGGCTGCGGGTGTCGCGCACGGTGATGGAGATGCGATATGTGCCGCCCTGACCCGCGCCGGGGAGCCAGTTGAGGCGGCCGGTGGGACTTTGGGTCATGCCAGCGGGTGCGCCGGTGATCTGCCAGGTGAGGACTTCGGCGGGGTCCGGGTCAGCTACGGTGGGTGTGTATACGTAAGCGGCTTCCGTGCGGCCACGGGTGGGAGGGGCGGTGAGGATGCTGGGTGGGGTGTCGCCGCGTTGGGTGCGGGGTATTGGAGTTACAGAGGATTCGGTGCCGGTGCGCGATTCCTGGCCGAGTGAGTTGAGCCAGCGGACTTCATAGAAGTAAGTGGAGTTGTTGGTGAGGGGTTGATCGGAGAAGGCACCGGTGGTGGTGATGAGAGCGCCACGAAGGAGGGTGGATGCGCCGGTGGGGGTGCGGCGGTAGATGTTGTAGCTGACGGCCCCTGGGATGGGAGTCCATTTGAGGTCGGCACCGCTGTCTTTGGCACGGGGGAGGAGATCGTCAATGGTGACGAAGGGGCCCTGGCCGATGATAAGTTGGGCGGCGTGCTGGTTGTTGGTTTCACTGCCTTCGACGATGAGGTTGGTAGTGTCGGCGGTGACAACGAGATTGAATTGGCCGGAGGGTGGGTTGAGCCAGGTGACGGCGAGGTCTTCGTATTCGCCGGGGTTGAGGATGCGGGTGGTGTTGAGAGCTCCGAGGAGCGGGCCGCCGACGCCGTTGCGGAATTCGACACGGTTGATTGGGGCAGGGAGGGAGCCTCCGTTGCCGATGCGGGCCAGGAGGCTAGTGGAGGCAGGGAAGTTTGCGTCGAGACGGCGGAGGAGGGAGACAGAGATATCGGGAGCGGAGTTGGGCTGGATGACGGAGTTGGGGAGGAAGCCGTTGGTGCGGAAGTTGTTGAGGCCGGGGGTAAGCCAGTTGGGAGTGGTGATGGTTGGGATGGTGAGGTTGTCGTTGACGTTGGTGATGGTGAAGCCGTCCTGATTCCAGACAGGGCGGGTGTTGGCCCAATTGTTGTTGAGGCCAGTATAGGCACGGAGGCCGGGGCCGGTGCCAGAGAGGGGGATGTCGGCTACGACAAGGATGTCGGCATGGCCGTCGAGATCAATGTCGGCGACAGAAGGGCCTTCGCCGGCAGTGGTGGAGCCGTGGGGAAACTGATTGAGGATGAAGCCGTCTGAGCCACGGAGGATGTAGAACTTCTGCTGGTCTGCGTAGATGATCTCTGAGCTGCCGTCGTTGTTGAGATCGAAGATGACAGAGCTGGTGACGCCGGAGGTGGTTTCGAAGATCGGGATACTCCATTTAATGGAGCCGTCGGTTTCGTAGAGGATGTAGTTAAATCGATCGACGATGCCGAATTCAGGTTGGCCATCGCCGTCGACATCGCCGATGGCGGGCTGGCCACCCCAGGTTTGATGAATTGCGTGACTAACCGACCACTTGATTGTGCCGTCGTGTTCGAGGAGATAGACCAGATTGTTGCCGTAGGGACGGATGAGGATTTCAGGGTTGGGGTCTGAGTCGAAATTGGCGATGGCGACGGGACCGTCGAGGAGGGTGGCTGGCGTGTTTAGCTTGTTCCAGTAGATGGAGCCGTCGGCGCGGTAGGCAGTTGGACCGGCGATGACTTCGAGGTTGCCGTCGAGGTCGAGGTCAGCTACGGCCGAGGCGATATGACCAGCGTAGCCCAGGCCACGGGCTGCGGTTCCTCGCCAAAGACGAGTTCCGGTGGAGGAGAAGACATTGCGACCGGCGATGAGTTCGATGGTGCCGTTGCGGTCGAGGTCTGCTGCAATGACGCCGGTCGCATTCCCATCTACTGCTTGAGTGGATCGCCATTTGAGGGTGCCGTCGTGTTCGAGGACGAGGAGGCGGAGGAAGGGATCGATGGTGATCAGTTCCGGACGGCCGTCGGCGTCGATGTCGGCGATCGTAGTGGAGGTTGCTGGGGAGACTTCGAGGGTTGGATCGGTGACGGTGAAGAGGACGGCGCCGGTGTTGCCCGAGACGACTCGCAGGATGCCGCGGTTGCCCACTATGTAGGTAGAGAAGACCACGTCGGGGATACCGTCGCCATTGACATCGCCGACGGTGGGAGTGCTGAGGGAGGCGCGTGAGGTCGGGATTTCTGTAAAGGATTCGGCGACCCACTTGACGGCAGGATTCAGTGCGGTGGAGGCAGGGGGAGTGAAGGTGCTGTTCTGGCCGGTGTGACGGAGGTTGTTGTTTTCGTCACTTTCGAGGATCACGTTGTTTGCGTCGACCAGGACGTGGATGATGTTACCGGGGAAGAGGAGAGTGCCGGAGACGGGGATATTGGCGGAGGTGCTGGCATTAACCGTTAGCGAAGAAGCGACGCTGCCAGAGCCCAGAAGATTGTCGAGCATGAGATCGTAGCGACCGTTGTTGTTGCGGTCTTCAAAGGCAGTGAGCTGGAAGCCGGGAGAGGAGGTGGCAGAGCCGGCGTTGAGAATCGTGACGGAGAGGGAACCGCTGGTAGCGAGAGTTTGGGGGTCTGTATTGACTGAGGCAGTGATTGCGGTAGGGCGCAGATCGGGTGCGGACTGGGCGAGGAGCATGCCAAAGGGGAGGAGTGCGAGGAGACAGGTTTTTTTGGAGCGTCGGGCTAAGGCGGCGAGGGCGAGGGCTACAAGGGCTGCGGTAGAGGGTTCCGGGACTTCCGTTGGACTGGTAGGACTGAGAGTGGCGAAGCCGTTGATGTAGATGGAGGCGACCGAATCGGGGTCGAAGTGGGCGAGGCCGGCGGCATCGGTAAGGCTGATGGTGCCGGTGGCGGTGAAGGTTTGTCCGACGGCGAGTTGGGCGACCTGGAAGAAGAGAGCGTGCGAGACGTCATCGGCTGGCCCAGAGGCCGGGATCGCATTGGTGTTGTCGAGGGTGCCTGCGAGGCTGTTGGTGTAGATGTTGCCGAAGACGTATTCGGGCTCGTCTATTTCCCAGGCGGAAAAGGCGATGGAGTCTACGGGGGCGTTGATGGGCTGGAGGAAGGAGATGAATTCGCCGTATTCGTTGAAGAAGGTGTTGAGGTCGCGGTCGAGATCGAGATCGATGAAGAGAGTCCAGGAGGCGTTGGAGATGATCTCAGTGGTGTTGTTGGTGAAGGTGAAGCTGAACGAGCCGAGATTGTTGGCGTCAAGGTTTGACGTGAATTCCGGGGAAGAGTTGTTGAAGGTTGCTACAGGAGTGGGGTTGCCTGAGGAGTGCAGGAACGCTTCGAGGCTGACAATCTGGATGGACGTCGCTTGAAGTCCGGAGCAAAGCAAGCAGAGAAGAGCGAAGCGGATGAAGGCGGCAGATAAACGCATAGTTGGTGTTCTTTTCGTTAGGTATTGCAGGCAAAGAGATCTATACAGAGAACTCGTAAAGGACTGGTTTGGCGTCTCATGGAATTTGAAATCAATTGTCAGGATCTGGATTTGCGGACCAGCGATTTTGAGAATGGCCTATGCTACGCTACTTTTTGGTTTTGATTCAAGAAGTTACCCTTTAGGGGTAAATGGGAGGCTGAGTTGGGATTTCGCTGCCGCTTTTTTCGTTCGGGTGACTTGCCGGCCGCTCTTCGATTGCTGGCGCAGGATCGGGGGCTGTTTCAGAGGGATTTGTGGAATCGGCTACCGGAACTGATTCTGGATCTGATGGAGCGCAAGCGATTGGTGGGCGGAGTGGTGGAGGATCTGGAGACGGGGAAGCTGGCGTTTTTTGGGATGACGGGATGGGCAAAGCCGGAGCGGATCGGCAAGGTTTTGGAGGGCAGGCCTGCCCTGTTTCGTGATGCACTGTTGCGTGAAGAGTCTATTTTCCTTTCGCCAAAACAGGTAGGTACAGCGAATGGATCGGGTGATCTGGCGCTTGTGCACCTGGGGGGATGTCCGGATGAGAAAGACTTTGGATTGCCGAGGGGATTTGAGGTGCACCGGATGGCATTTTCGTTTTTTATGACGGTGCACGCGGGGTACCGGATTTCTGAATTCTGGCAGGAAAATCTGTTAGCTGAAGCGAGTTTGCATGCGGAATCGATGGGGATGAGCGAGGTGAAGCGTGAAGGTGGGGTAGGGAGGTTGTTTTGCTTTAGCCGTGCCGACGCTGCTGCCAAGCCTGGGGCTCAATTGGCTTATCTGATGAAGTATCCACCACCGCGATTAGGGTTTACCCAGCCGCAGCAGAGATTGCTGGAACTGGCATTGCTCGATTACACGGATGCGGCAGCTGCTGAGGAATTAGGGATTTCAAGCGAAGCGGTGCGAAAGCGCTGGAGAGCGATTCATGCGCGTCATGAATTTGGGGAAGGGAAAGATCAAAGGCGTGGGCTGCTGGCTTATGTGAGGCAGCATCTGGAAGAGTTGCGGCCCTGGCCGAAGCCCAAAGTTGACCTTTAGTGGTCACGCGGCGGTATTTGGCCGGTCTTATGGCTCCACCTCGTCCTGGTATTCGAGCGGGATGTCGTTTACGGGGAACTGTTTTGGGTGGAGGGGAGCGGGGTCTCCTTCGTCTGATTCTTCGATACCTTCAAGAATGCCGGCTTCGATGAATTGGCCTTCTTCGAGGAGTTCTTCTACACTTTCGGAGCTGGATTCCGGGTTGGAAGAGATGCCCTGGGTGTCTCCAGATTGACCGGCTGAATTGGGGCCGAGACCCTTTTGATTGTGCGTATCCATGAGATCAAAGCAGCAGGTTTGAGGCCAATTGGGGTTTGGTGGTCGAGGTGCAGCTGCTATTTATCATGCAACCAACACAAGAAGCAGCTGGAGATTCGAAAGCAAGCGCTTTAAATAATTTGATTGAGACATCCAAGGATGGTGAAAACGGGTATGCTGCGGCAGCCAGAGATTGCAGCGACGCAAGCCTGAAGCACACTTTCATGCAGTACTCGCGCGAGAGGCGTGACTTTGCAGTGAAGTTGCAACGGATGGTGGAGGGTGAAGGGAAAATTGCCGAGGTGGATGGAACGGTTGCGGCAGCGGTGCATCGGGGATGGATCAACCTAAAATCGACCTTGTCGACGCGAGAGAACCTTGCGGTGCTTGAGGAATGCGAGCGGGGTGAGGATCATGCTGTGACCCAGTACATGGAAGCGATCGAAGGGGGAGAGCTTGGGAGTGCCGCAGAACTCGTACAGCAGCAGTGCAATCAAGTGAAGAAAGCCCATGCTGAGATTGTCAAATTGAGGGACAAGCGCAAGGGGAATCTACCCGCGAATTAAAGGTATTCGGGGGAGCATTCCGAAGAAGGTGCTCCCCCCGGGCTGGTTGGCGCTAGGAGTCACAGCTTTTCGCGGGAAGATTTGGCAACCTTCTTAACAGCTTTTTTCGGAGATGCAGTGCTTTGGGGCCAGTCATTCTGCATGGAAGCGTAGGACTCCGTCGAAACGGTCGAATCTTTTTTTGATCGGCTCGTTCCTTGCTTCTTTCGTTTGTTGATGTTGTTGACCAGAGAGTTTTTGGTATTCGTTGCCATATCAACGTTAGGGCAATTGCAGTGCCAAGTTAAAACGGTGAGCGGGGCATTGCGGAATCGTGCAAGTAAGGGATACGCCCGACATGAATTCGAGCACGGGCTAGTGAGGGCTTTGCCAGCACGTTCCATTTGTTAGAGTTTGGAAATGGTCTACAAACTGATTTTGTTAAGCACTCTCCCCTTCCTGTGCCTAGCTCAGATTGGAACGTCCTTTGAGGCAAAGATGGTGCGAGTAAAGATCGATATGCCAGCTAGTCAGCAAGGCGTCGATCTTTTTCCAGACCGGGAGCAGCCGCTCGAATTAGACAGCTATCAGAAGCGATTGAGGCAATTTGGAATTGCGTTGCATGCCGGGGACACGGTCATGGTGACCAAGGTGAAGGTGAAAGAGAAGGCCATTGAGTTCCACCTGGGCGGCGGAGGATATGGGACGTTCTGGGATGAAAAGGCGACAAACAGCGCATCGACAGGATATAAGTCTGCGCAGGAGCGGAGCCTGGAGAGCAGGATCCGGAATGAGAAGGACCCGTCGCTGCGACGGAGTCTTGAGAGTGCTCTACGGTCTGAACGGAGTTCCCGGCAGCGGCGGGATGCCCGGGAGCGGGCGCAGGGGGAGATCGTGAAAGAGGCTAAGGAGCAGCGGATAGCTGCCAAGCGCCTGGATGGAGGATCGCGATTTAATATCAGGTTCGAGGGAGCTGTGCCGCCTGAAGCGGTAACAGCGGAAATGATCAGGAATGCACTGACGAAGTATGTTCAGTTTGAGGGTGACCGCTGAGGAAGTGTTAGGCGGAAGTGGGAACCGGCGGAGCTTGTCTCGACGAGATGGAGGTGGCCGGAGTGAGCTTCGGCGATGCGGCGGGCTATAGGGAGGCCTAGACCTGCCCCGCCGGAATTGTCGCTGCCGCGGGTGCGAGAGGTGTCCGGGCGGTAGAAACGTTCGAAGATTTTTTCTCGGTCGGATTCGGCAATGCCGGTGCCCTGATCGATGATGTCGATTTGGAGCTGGTCGTTTTGGTGCTTGGCTTCGATTTTGATGGTGGAGTTTGGTGGGGAGTATTTAATGGCGTTGTCGAGGAGGATCATGATGGCCTGGCGGATGCGGGTAAGGTCACCGTGGCAGGGGAGTTCTTCGAAGGGGCCGACGCGGAGGTGGATTTGTTTTTTTGCTGCGAGCAGGCGAGCAGCGGCAGCGGATTCGGCGATTATTTCTTCGAGGTAGAAGCGTTCGGGTTGGAGCTGAAGGGCAGTTGCATCCGATGTTGCCAGTAGAAACATATCTTCGACCAGGCGGCCCATGCGCTGGAGTTGGCCTTCGATGACAGTGAGGGCGTCGCGGTATTCGGCCTCCGTGCGATTTGGCCTTTCTAGGGTGACCTGGGCCGATGTGCGGGCGATGGAGACAGGGGTCCGCAGTTCATGGGAGGCGTCGGACATGAAGCGGCGCTGGACTTCGAAAGAGGCCTCGAGACGGTCGAGGAGGAGGTTGAAGGATTTGCCGAGGCGGCCGAGTTCGTCTTTGGGGTTGGAGATCTGGAGGCGCTGGCTGAGGTTGTCGGCGGAAATCGCGTCCGTTGTGGCCGACATCGCTGCCAATGGGGCGAGGCTCTTGCGTACGAGCCAAAAGCCGCCGGTGAGAGCAAGCAGTAGCGGGATGGGCAGGCCGAAGAGAAAGGCTTGCTGGAGGGCGAGGATTTCTGCGTCGGTCTGGCGTTCTGAGCCGGCACCGATGAGGATGTAGTTATTGCCGGCTACATTGGTTTGGAGGCGCATGTAGCGGTAACCGTTTTCAGACCAGACGGTGTTGTTGGAATGGATGTGTTTGAGGAGATCGGTAGTGGGGTGTTCTGGTTTTGTGCCGACGGTTTGGGTGCCTTTCATGACGGCGAGTTGGAGGTCTGGGAAGGTGAGCGGGTGGATGGTGCGAAGGACAAAGCGGAAGGATTCTTCGCCGTCACGGACGCCGCCGTGTTCTTCGATTTCGTGGTCGAGTGAGGAGCCGATGACGCGGAGGGCGGTTTCGAGGCGAGTGTCGAGGCGGTCGTAGTGGTTGCGGGTGAGCTGTTGGTAAACGAACCAGGAGGCTGCGCCGAGGGTGGCTGTGAGCACGGCAGCGTAATAGAGAGTGAGGCGGACGCGGAGGGAGCTAGTCATCGGTGGCGAGTACTCCGAGAACGTAGCCTTCGCCTCTGCGGGTGTGGAGGAGTTTCGTTTCGCTGGGGAGATCGATTTTTTTACGCAAGCGCTGGATGTAGACCTCGATCAAGTTGGAGAAGGGATCGTAGGTTTCATCCCAAACGTGTTCAGAAATTTCAGCGCGACCTATGACAGTACCTTGCTGGCGGGCGAGGAATTCGAGGAGTGCGTATTCTTTGGCGGTGAGTGGGATGAGACGATCGCGGCGGCGTACTTCGCGCTTGCGGGTGTCGAGCTTGAGGTCTGCTACCTGAAAGGTGTTGTGAGTGAGGGCGGGGCCGCGTCTGAGGAGGGCTCTGACGCGGGCCGTGAGCTCGCCAAAGTCGAAGGGTTTGGTGAGGTAATCGTCGGCACCGGAGTCGAGGCCTTTGATGCGGCTGGCGACTTCGTCCTGGGCGGTGAGGAGCAGGATCGGGGTGGTGTGTCCGGCTCGACGGAGAGTGCGGCAGACGGTGAAGCCGTCGAGACCGGGGAGCATGACATCAAGGATGATGAGGTCGTATTGATTGACGTGAGTTTTGTTGATCGCATCGGGGCCGGTGGTAGCGAGATCTACGGCGTAGGTCTGCTCTCGCAGGCCTTTGGAGAGCATGCGGGCGGCTTCGGCTTCGTCTTCAACCAACAAGAGTCGCATTCCTCTTGATTGTAGTTTCGATGTTGATAGGATTTGGGCTTATGCGAATCTTTGCTTGTGTTTTGGTTGTGAGTGGATTGGGTTTGGGGCAGGGGTTACCGCCCCTGCCAGCGCCGATGGGGATTCCGAAGCCGGGGCCGGTGACGGATGCTGCTTACGCGCCGCAGCCGATTCTGTCTGGCGGTGTGGTAATTCCGCTCTATCCGGTGGGGAGCCCGTTTTTGAAGGCCGAGAAGGTGCGCGAGGCGGAGGTTTACAACATGAGTGCTGTGGTGCCGGGGCGGATCAGCAGCATTGTGAACATCCACAATCCTTCGATTGAAGTGCATGTTGTGGAGCGGGGAATCAATACGGGGGCGGTAGTGATTCTAGCTGCGGGTGGTGGGCACCGGACGCTGAATGTGGGAGGGGAGAGTGCGGACTTTGTGCCTTACTTTTACAACTATGGGGTCAATACGGTGATCTTGCGGAACCGGCTGCGGTCGGATGGTTATGATGCTCGCGTCGATGCGGTGAATGATGCGCTGCAGGCGGTGCGGCTGGTTCGGAGTTATGCCAAGGAATTTAACTTTGACCCGAACAAGATCGGGATTATGGGGTTCTCGGCAGGGGCGGAGTTATCGGCACCGGCGGCGGTGGAGTATGTCGAGTTTGACCGGAAGAATCCGGGAGTGAGTTCACGGCCTGATTTTGTGGGGATCATTTATCCGGGGCCATCGCCATTTGCGCGGGGCCGGACTGCGCCGGAGATTCCGGCTGCGGTGCCGCCGGCGTTTATTGCAAGCGGGGGACCAGGGGACCGGATGCATGCGATCTGGGCGATGGATTATTACAGCGCGATGCTGGCTAAGAGTGTGCCGAATATCGAGATGCACTTGTACGGAAACGGGCGCCATCCGGGGGATCCGCTGCCGGATGGATCACGGATGAGTGGAGGCCTGACGGACCGGCGAGGGATACCGATGGGTACCTGGCAAGCAAGGTTTATCGACTGGTTCCGGGATCTGGGTTTTTTGGGAATGAGCGGCGTGGAGACGAAGGCCGCGAAGGATTCGGCCTGCTTCCAGACCGGGAAAACCGGATGTTGATAGGATTTGGGCTTATGAGAATGTTTGCGTTTGTTTTGATTGTGAGTGGTTTGGGTTTGGGGCAAGGGTTGCCGCCGCTACCAGCGCCGATGGGGGTTCCAAAGCCGGGGCCTGTTACGGATGCCCCGTATGCGCCGCAACCGATTTTGCCTGGTGGTGTGGTGATTCCGCTTTATCCTCCGGGGAGCCCTTTCCTCAAAGCAGACAGGGTGAAGGAAGCCGAGGTTTACAACATGAGTGCGACAGTGCCGGGTCGCATTGTCAACATGGTGAACATCCACAATCCTTCGATTGAAGTGCATGTGGCGGAAAAAAACAACAATACCGGCGCGGTGATTATTCTGGCTGCCGGCGGAGGGCACAATACCTTGTATGTGGGGCCCGAGAGTGCGGACTTCGTTCACTATTTTTTCAATTACGGCATCAACACCGTGATCCTGCGGAACCGCTTGCGGAAGGATGGTTATGATGCGCGGGTGGATGCGGTGAACGATGCGCTGCAGGCGATCCGGTTGGTGCGGAGCTATGCCAAGGAGTTTAATTTTGACCCGAACAAGATCGGGATCATGGGGTTCTCGGCGGGGGCGGAATTGTCGGCTCCGGCGGCTGTTGAGTTCCTGGAGTTTGAGAAGAAGAATCCTGGGGTGAGTGCGCGGCCGGATTTTGCGGGGATTATTTATCCGGGCCCTACGCCGTTTGCTCGTGGCCGAGTTGCGCCGGAGATTCCAGCCAATGTGCCGCCTGCATTTATCGCGAGCCCTGGGAGTGGAGACCGTGTTCATGCGATCTGGGCGATGGAGTATTACAGCGCGATGCTGATGAAGGGCGTGCCGAATATCGAGATGCACTTGTACGGCAATGGAGTGCATGGGGGCGCGATGACAGACCGGCGCGGGATTCCGTTCGGGACCTGGCAGACGCGGTTTATTGAGTGGTTCCGGGACCTGGGCTTTTTGGAGAAGGCTGGCGTAGAGACGAAGGCGGCGCGAGATGTGGCTGAGTTTGTGAAGAATCCACCGAAGTTTCCGGGGCCTCGCTAGATGATGCGAGCGATTGGTTTGCTCGTACTGGCGGCTGGGCTTTGTGTTGGGCAGAGATTGCCTGCGCCGATGGGGGTGCCGAAGCCGGGAGCTGTGACGGATGCTGCTTATGCGCCGCAGCCGCTGCTGCCTGGAGGTGTGGTGATTCCGCTGTATCCGGCGGGGAGCCCTTTGTTGCATGCAGCAAAGGTTCGGGAGGCTGAGATTTACAACATGAGTGAGTCGGTGCCGGGGCGCATTGCCAGCATCGTTAGTATTCACAATCCTTCGATTGAAGTGCATGTGGCGGAGAAGTCGAATAACACTGGTGCGGTGATTATTCTGGCGGCTGGTGGCGGGCACAACACGCTGAACGTGGGGATGGGGAGTCTGGACTTTGTGCCTTACTTTTTCAACTACGGAATCAACACGGTGACCCTGAGGTATCGGTTGCGGAAAGATGGTTATGATGCGCGCGTTGATGCTGTGAATGATGCTCTGCAGGCGGTGAAGCTGGTGAGGAGTTATGCGAAGGAATTCAACTTTGACCCTAACAAGATCGGGATCATGGGGTTTTCGGCTGGTGCGGAGTTGTCGGCTCCCGCGGTGGTGGAATTTGTCCAGTTTGACAAGAAGAATCCTGGGGTGAGTTCCCGACCCGATTTTGCGGGGTTGATTTATCCGGGGCCGACGCCGTTCGCGCGGGGCCGGACAGCGCCGGAGATTCCTGCGAATGTGCCGCCTTCGTTTGTTGCGAGCCCTGGGAGTGGCGACCGGGTGCATGCAGTGTGGGCGATGGAGTATTACAGCGCGATGCTGATGAAGGGTGTGCCGAATATCGAGATGCACTTGTATGGGAAGGGGGTGCATGGTGGCGGGATGGCTGACCGGGAGGGGATTCCGTTCGGGACCTGGCAGACCCGGTTTATTGAGTGGTTTCGAGATCTTGGATTTTTAGAGAAGGCCGGGGTGGAAACGAAGGCGGCGCGGGATGTGGCGGAGTATGTGAAGAATCCGCCGAAGCTTGGTGGGCCACGCTAAGGCCAGTGTTGCTTGAAGCGGAGAGCCTATTGTTGCGGGGTTTCGCGGAAGTGGTCGTCGATTAGGTTGGGGTTGGCTCCGTGGGCTAGCAGGGCTTGGGCTAGCTTTGTGTTGCCGAGCTTCGCGCATTCGTGGAGGGGCGTTACTCCGAGCCAGTTGGGGCGGCTTGGGTTGAGGCCGTTTTCGAGTAGCCAAAGTGCTTGGTCTATGGGGGTGTCGGCCGGGAGGACGCACTTGCTCAAAACGTCTGGTTGGTACTTGAGGGCGATCTCGACCATGCGCTTGTCTTTGAGGGGGAGGTGTTCGTGGATTTGTTCGTTTGGGTTGGCCTGGAGAGTGGCTTCGATGTAGTCGTAGTTGAGGTCGTAGCAGGCGATGTCGACTCCGAGGATTCCTCCTTTGGTAGCGATCAGGTCTTGAATCTCTTCGGGGGCATTCCTTGCTGCCCAGACGCAGTTGCCTGAGGAATCTACCATCGAGTTGACGTTGGCGCCGTAGTCGATCAGGAGCTTGACTATCTCCCAGTGCTGGCCGCCGATGGCGTCTCTGAGCGCGGCGCCGTTGGGGGCTATGGGTTCGGGGAGGTTGGGGTTGGCTCCTTGTTCGAGGAGGTACTTTACTACTTCGAGGTGGCCTTGCCCCGCGGCATTTCTAAGGGGAGCTGAGTTGTAGAAGCCGTGGTACGGGGGGAGTTCATTCATGTGATGGACTAGGCGCTTGACTTGATCCAGGTCGCCTAGTCTGGCGGCGGTGGAGATGTCGTAGTTTGCGCCTTTGGCGAGGAGGTAGCCGATCAGGACTTGGTGGGGGCGGAGCGTGTCTTAGGGGACGTCTCGCCAGCCGCGGTAATGGTAGTCGCCATTGGTGAGGTTGATGGGGCGGGCTCCGTCGGCGCGCATGGCGTCTATGTTTGCTCCTCGATCGAGGAGGAGGTCGATTAGGGGGAGGTTGCGGGTCATGACGGCCCAGTGGAGGGGGAGGTTGGCGCGGCGGTCGCCGGTGTGGATGAGGTGGGGCTTCTCGTCGAGGAGTTTGATGATGGCGGGGAGCTTGCGTTCGCGGATGAGTTGGGAGAGGGGTTCGGCGTCTTCTGAGATGTTGTACTTTGCCGCTATCCGGGAATCGAGGAGGTGGAGGATTTCGGTTTGTTGGCGTTCTTCGAGGAGGTCTCGCAGGTTCGAGTAAGTGAAGTCGTCGCAGAAGGGGGAGGCTCCGAGATCGAGGAGGTGGCTGGCGATGGCCAAGTGATTTTCGCGGAGGGCGAAGTGGAGGGGAGTGTAGTAGTGGATGCTGGCCTGGAAGAGGTTGGGGTGCTCGTTCGCGAGGAGTTTGACTTCTGCGAGGTTGCCGTCGTGGCAGGCCTTGAAGAAGGCCCAGATCTGGTCGCTAGTTGCGCCGGTTAGGGGATCCAAGTCATTTGAGTTGAGGTGCTCGGGCTTGGTCATTGCCTAATTGTAAAGCCTCCCCCGAGGAGGGGAGGCTTCATAGTTTTGAGTCTCTCTTTGGGGCTAGAAGGTATAGAGAGCCGTGCCTTCTGTTGGGGGGGCTGGTGCGCCGGCACCGACAAGAGCCGCTTCGGCGTCCTGGATCGGACGGACGAAGAGACCGGTGTCGCTCAGGTACACCTCAAGCTCGCTGGGGCGAGTGAGGCTGCCCTGGATGAGAGCTTCTGAGAGCGGATCTTCGATGTACTTCTGGAGAGCGCGGCGGAGCGGACGTGCGCCGTAGCTGCGGTCGACCAGGGTCTTCTCGAGGATGTACTTGGCGGCCTCGACCGTGAGGCGGATCTTGATCTGCTTGGCAACCAGGTTTACGTTGATCTGGTCTACGAGCAGGTGCATGATCTGCAGCAGGTCTTCGTCAACCAGCGAGGTGAAGAGAATCACTTCGTCGAGGCGATTGAGGAATTCAGGGTTGAAAGCCCGCTTGACCTCCTGCATAACCTGATCTTCGACCTTGGGTGCCATGCCCTTCTCGACAGGGGCGTCGAAGCCGATGCCCTTCTTCTTATCGAGGAAGCGTGCACCGAGGTTAGACGTCATGATGATGATCGTGTTCTTGAAATCGACCGTGTTGCCAAGGCCGTCGGTGAGTTGACCGTCTTCAAAAACCTGGAGCAGGATGTTATACACATCCGGGTGAGCCTTTTCGATTTCATCGAGAAGAATGATCGAGTAGGGGTTGCGCTTCACGCGTTCGGTGAGCTGGCCGCCCTCCTCGTAGCCGACGTATCCGGGAGGGGAGCCGATGAGCTTCGAGACTGAATGCTTCTCCATGAACTCGGACATATCGAAGCGGATGAGGGATTTTTCGCTGCCGAAGAGGAAGTCTGCGAGTGCTCGGGCGACCTCTGTCTTGCCTACGCCCGTGGGGCCAAGGAAGAGGAAGCTGCCGGCTGGGCGCTTCGGTGATTTCAGGCCAGCGCGCGAGCGGCGGATGGCTCGGGCGAGTGCGCCGATGGCACGCTCCTGGCTGATGACGCGCTTGTGGAGCTCTTCTTCAATACGGAGGAGCTTTGAAACTTCTTCTTCGCGGATGGCTGTCATTGGGACGCCGGTCCAGCGGGCGACTACGTCCTCGATGTCGTCCTTGGTGACTACGCCAGTGGAGGTGTCATCGAGGTTGTACTTCTCGCGCAGGACGCGAAGGTTTTCACGTTCTTTGCGCTCTTCGTCGGAATAGAAGCGAGCCTTCTCGAACTCGTGGTTGGCAATGGCGTTCTCCATGCGGTGCACGATGAACTTGATGCGCTTCTGGATGTCGGCGATGTCGGGCGGAAGAGTGGTTTGACGGAGCTTGACGCGGGCACCAGCTTCGTCGATCAAGTCGATGGCCTTGTCCGGCAGGAAGCGATCTGGAATAAAGCGGTTGGACGCGTAGACGGCGGTTTCGATCGAATCGTCGGTGTAGGCTACAGCGTGGAATTTCTCGTAGCGTTCTTTGATGCCCATGAGGATACGGATGGCATCGGATTCATTGGGGGGCGGAACCTTTACGGCCTGGAAGCGGCGCTCGAGGGAGCGATCCTTTTCGATCGACTTGCGGAACTCGGCTGGCGTGGTTGCGCCGATGCACTGGATTTCGCCACGGCTGAGCGCGGGCTTGAGGATGTTGGCGGCGTCGAGTGAGCCTTCGGCAGAACCTGCGCCGACGAGGGTGTGAAGTTCGTCGATGAAGATGATGGCGTTTTGATTCTCCATCAGCTCTTTCATGATTGTCTTGAGGCGCTCTTCGAACTGGCCACGGTATTTGGTGCCAGCGACGATGAGCGACAGGTCGAGGGCGAGAATACGCTTGTCGGCGAGGAAGCTGGGCACTTCGCCGTCGGCGATGCGCTGGGCAAGGCCTTCGACAATGGCAGTCTTACCTACGCCGGGTTCCCCAATGAGAACCGGGTTGTTTTTGGTGCGGCGGCAGAGGATCTGGATCACACGGTCGAGCTCGTGATCGCGGCCGATGAGCGGATCGAGGGTGCCATCAAGGGCGACCTGGGTGAGGTCACGTGAGAACTCGTTGAGGAGGCTTGATTCTTTAGTGCGGCTGGTGGCTACTTTTTCGCTCGAGCTGCGAGCGATTTCTTCGCGGACTTGGGACAGACGCAGACCACGCTCGTGCAGCAGTTCTGCGGCGTAGCATTTTTCTTCACGGAGGATGCCGAGCAGAAGGTGCTCAGTGCCGATGTGTTTGTGGTTGAGCCGTTCTGCTTCTTCTGCACCATAGGCCAGGACGCGCTTGCACTCGTGGCTGAGCGGGAGGTCAACCGAGGTGGAGACCTTCTCGCGAATGGTAGTGTGGGCTTCGATCTGTTTCCGGATCGACTCAATGGCGGCTTGCGAGCGCAGGAAGCGGTTGGCGAGGGCCTTGTCTTCCCGCAAAAGCCCGAGCAACAAATGCTCGGTTTCAATATACGGACTGCCAAACTGGCTCGCCTCATAACGGGCGAAAAAGATGACGCGCCGTGCCTTCTCTGTATAACGCTCAAACATGGCTTTGTGCCTCCATTGTAACTGCTCTGTAAGGGGGGAGATTGGACTCGATTGCAAAAAGACCGCCCTTGGCGAGGCGCAGCGTGCGGGTGCAGCGGCTGGCGAGGGCGGAACTGTGGGTGACGATCACACTGGTCAATTGAAACTGTGCCTGAAGACGCTCGAGCAAATCGAGGATTTGCGAAGCTGTCTGTTCATCCAGATTCCCGGTGGGCTCGTCGGCTAGTAAATATTTTGGCTGGCCGACCAGGGCACGGGCGAGGACGACACGTTGTTGCTCACCGCCGGAGAGTTCTCCGGCCCGGTGTTCAAAGCGGGCGGCGAGGCCGACCTCGGCGAGCATCTTTTCGGCTTTGGGTTGGGCTGTGGAAGGATCTTCGCCACGGACCAGGAGAGGCATCATGACGTTTTCTAATGCGGTGAATTCTGGGAGGAGGCTCTGGACCTGCCATACGAAGCCGATTTCACGATTGCGGAAGTCTGCAAGTTCGCGCTGGTTGAGGCGGGTGATGTCGGTGTCCCCGAAGCGGATAGCGCCACCGGTAGGGGTGTCGAGGCCACCGAGGAGATGCAGGAGAGTAGATTTGCCAGCGCCAGATTCACCGATCAGCGCCAGACGTTCTCCAGGATTGACCACAAAGGTCATATCGGCAAATATCGTCAGCTCGTTAGCACCGCGATAGGTCTTGGCCAGACTTTCGACACTGATGGAGTTTGACATTAGCGAGAGTCCCTGTATGAATTGATTCTCGCAGGTCTCGATTGGTTGCGGGGTTAGACGATTGGGGAGGTGGGAGGGAGGAGCATTTGCCAACTGGTGGTCGCGTGACTCAGTTTGGTCATGGCAAACAAGCCATCCTGCTTGAATCACATGAAACCCGTTTGGCAGGGGGATTGCCTAATCATCCACATGCAAAGAAGACGAATACTACACGCAATGGCTGGTTTGGGAATAGCCGCCACGGGAAATGCGCAGACCGGCATCATGCCTTCCAGGCAATTCGGGAAAACGGCCGAAAGGGTTTCTGTGATTGGACTCGGCGGATATCACATAGGCATACCGAAGGATGCTTCGGTGGGGATCCAGATTGTGCGGACCGCAATTGATCAAGGAATCAACTTTATGGACAATTGCTGGGACTATCACGACGGTGAGAGCGAACGCCGGATGGGGATGGCTCTGGGCGATGGATACCGGAAGAAGGTTTTTCTGATGACGAAGTTCGACGGGCGTACCAAAGCTTCCACATTGCGGCAAATTGATGAATCGCTGAAGCGACTGCAGACCGATCACATCGATCTGATGCAGTATCACGAAAACATTCGTATGGAAGATCCCGACCGCTTCTTTGCTGCGGATGGGCCACTTGAAGCGCTGCAAGAGGCGAAGAAGGCGGGGAAGATTCGTTTTATTGGCTTTACCGGACATAAGGATCCGGCGGTGCATCTGAGGATGTTAGAGATGGCGACCAAACACAGCTTTCATTTCGACTCCTGCCAGATGCCCTTAAATGTCATGGATGCGCACTTCCGGAGCTTTGAAAAGCTGGTGTTGCCCAAGTTGGTGAGCTCGGGCATCGCCGTACTGGGGATGAAGCCGATTGCCAGTGGAAAAATCCTGGAAAGCAAGACGGTGAGCGCGGTGGAATGCCTGGACTATGCGCTGAATCTTCCCACCACCGTGGTAATCACGGGGTGCGAAAGTCTGGAGAGGTTGCAGCAGGCGATTGCCGCCGGGCGCAATCACAAGCCGATGGATGCTGCGAAAGTGGCCGCATTACTCAGTAAAACTAAAACGGCAGCGATGGACGGCAAGTTTGAGACGTTCAAGACGACGACGGAACACGATGGGACTGCCAAGAATCCACTCTGGATGAGCTGAAGAGTGTGGATGCTATAAAAGTGAGATGATTTTTCGGACAGTTTTTGCACTTGCCTTCTCGGCGTTGCTGGTATTTGGGCAGGAGGTGAGGACGACTGCCCCGACGCCATCAAGTGGCGCTGCGGGCCGTGATCATGGGGCAGATATCCTGATTCGTGCATTGACGGTGCAGAAGTGGTACGCGCAGCTTGGGGACATCGCGGAGGTAAATGAGATCCGGTATACAAGCGCGCCACCGCACAAGCCTTCGAATCCAACTGCGCCGGGAGCCAGGAATCCGCTGATCATTCATGCGATGACGTTTGTGCCCAAGAATCTGGACCGGACGAAGAAGCATCCTCTCATCGTCTTTGCCCATCAGGGCATCCATAGCGATTTTGGGCGCGATCATGAGTTTGGGGCGGTGCGGGAGTTGGTTCAGCAGGGCTATACGGTGATTGGCCCGGATTATCGCGGGAGCACCGGGTATGGGCCTCGTCACTACAACGAGATCGATTACGGCGGTCTTGAAGTTGAGGATGTGTTTCAAGCGCGGGAGTGGATGCTGGAGAACTATGAGTTTCTCGATGCCAAGAGAGTCGGGATGATTGGTTGGAGCCATGGGGGAATGATCACGCTAATGAATGTGTTGCAGCATCCGGGAGCTTACGCGGCAGCTTATGCAGGGGTTCCGGTGACAGATCTGGTGTTGCGCCTTGGTTATCACGATGCTGGTTATCAGGCCATATTTTCTGCGCCGCAACATATCGGGAAAACCGTGCAAGGAGATATCCAGGAATATCTGAAGCGCTCGCCGATTACGCATGCCGACAAACTGGAGACGCCGTTGTTGATTCACGGGAACACGAATGATGAAGATGTGAACGTGATCGAGGTAGAGCGCTTTGTGCAGGCGCTGAAGGCGGCGGGGAAGAAGTTTGAGTACAAGATTTATGAGAATGCGCCTGGTGGGCATGAGTTTGGGCGACTGGATACGAAGCTGGCCCGCGAGTCTCGCCGGGCCGTATATTTGTTCCTGGCTGGATATCTGAAGCCGGTGCGGCCTGTTAAGTAGTGGGTTGTTTGCGGGTGAATAGATAGAGCAGCGGGCCGAAGGAGCCGGTGGCTAGAGTGAGTGCGATCCAGGGCCAGGGGTTGCGTCCTGTGGCTTTGGCATCTTGCCACATCCAGACCATGAAGAGTGTGAGGGCGATGACCAAGTCTGCGAAGACCTGGCCTGCCCCGTAGCTTTGGAAGTTTGGCTCGAGAATGCCCCAGAAGCCGTGGTGCCAGAGGGCTAAGGCGGTGAGGGCGCTGAAGGGGATGAGGATCAGGGTGAGGATTGTGCGTGGCATCTTGGTTTCAGTATTGGGCGGGTAGGTTATAACCGCAATTACCTCAGAGGTTATTGAATTGCTGCCAGAGCGTGGTTCAATCGAGCTATGAATTTATTGACCGAGACGTTGCAGCAGGTGCGGCGGGCAAAACGTTTGAGTCAGTTGGAATTGTCGATGCGGATTGGAGTTTCGCAGCGGCATGTGAGCTTTGTCGAGAGTGGGAGGGCCAAGCCGAGCCGGGAGTTGTTGGTGGTGTGGCTGGAAGAGTTGGGGGCTCCGCTGGCATTGCGGAATGCTGCGATGCTGCAGGCTGGGTTTGCGCCGGTTTATAGTGCGGCACCGTGGGGCGATCCTAGTTTGGCTGTGGCTCAGGAGGCGTTGGGGCAGTTGCTTGGTGCACATGATCCGATGCCGGCTTTTGTGCTGGATGCGGACTGGAATTTGTTGCAGATGAATCGCGGGGCGCAGTGGCTTGCACGGGTGTTGATGCCGTGGCTGGTACCGGGGCCGATCAATTTGCTGGATCTGTTGGTGCACCCGGAGGGTTTTGCGAAGCGGATGCTGAATTTACAAGAGGTTGGGCCGGCGCTGCTGGGGCATCTGCGAGAGGATCTCTTGTTGCAGCCTTCGCTTGCGAAGCGGGTGGACGCGTTTGCAGAGATGCTTCGAGTGAGGTTTGGGGAGCAGCGTATGGGGATGGCTCCGGGAAGGGCAGCTGCGCCTATGCTGACTTCGCGTTTTGAGACGGAGTTTGGCGAGCTTGTGTTCTTTAGTATGTTCAGTACGTTTGGGACACCGCAGGACATTACGCTGGCGTCGCTGCGGGTGGAGCATATGTTTGCGGCGGATGAGGCGACGCGGGCGGTGGTGCGGGAGCGGGTGTTGTGATTGAGGGAAAGCGTACTATTCGGTCGAAGTGCTTTCGTGAATCCGAATCCGGCTTGGCTCCACTATCCACAGCATGCCTGTGATCGATTCGGTTTCGAGCAATCGGAGCATTGACTTTACTAGGAACTCAATCATTTGGATGGTTGGGTTTTGTGGTGTCCGTAGCACAGCAATTCCAGCGCCCAAGTGCGGCGGGAAGCGCGTGACGTCCGTGAAATCGAGGTCAAGCGTGAGTAGGCAACGCTTCTCCTGAATGTATACCTCAAAGATTGACTGATCGATAGCGCCGGACAATCGCTCCTCATGAACGGTATGTGCGTCGTGGCCCTCAGAAATGAGAGGTTTCGCTGCCCTTGAACCGAAGTTCTCGTCAAGCTTAAACTTCATGCTGCAGTCGGGCTGGGGATTTCAACAAACCGTTCACGGCTCATTTCGGCGCCGTATGCAATAGCGGCGTAAATGTCTTCACGATGGAGTTGCGGGTAGTCCTCGAGTATCTCCTCAATTGTTGTCCCGGCGGCCAAGAAATCCAGGAGAAGAGAAACCCAAATTCGAGTGCCCTTGATGCAAGGTTTGCCAAAGCATACCAAGGGATCTGTGGAAATGCGATTCAAGAGTGCATTCATGTTTCGCTCAACGGTCTTTCTGGAAGGTTATCAGGTTATTCTCAAGCGCGTCGTCTCAGGGTTTTGCTTCTTATCTCGCTTCCGGACCCTGGAAGTGATTGTTCGTTTTGACGAACTTTGGGTTTGCTGCTTAAGATTTGAAGCATGACGATTGAAGAGGCTCTCATTCGGGTGCAGTGTGCTTATCCGAAGATCTACCCGGCTTGCCACGCACGGCACCAGAACGCGAAAACAACAGGGGTGCAGCTTTCGCAGCTGGATTGTACTGTGTTGGCTCATCTGGATGAGTCCGTTGCTATCGGGCAAGGGGAGCTTGCGCGACATATGGGAGTGGCGAAGTCGACTTTCTCTCAGACTGTGGATGCTTGGGTGGAGCGTGGTTTTGTTGCGCGGTTGCGGCGGTCCAGCTTAACTTCGCTGGCATCGAAGAAGCGCATTTAGTCTGAGCCGTAGTTGATCTCGAGTTTCCTTACGTAGATCGAGGCGAAGGCCAGCACTGTGGCGGATACGGCGAAGATGCCGAAGACTGCCAGTGGGGCTGCAATGGGGGCGGCGGTTGTGGCCAGGATCTTGAGCGGTTCGGGGATGTCGGCGTTGAGCGGGGCGACTACTGGACAGAGGGCTTGCAAGTAATAAATGATGCTGAATTTCTTGAGCATCGTTGGCAGGAACCAGTTGACGCCCTCCCAGAAGAGGATCACTGCCGCCGGGATCAGCGGGTTGCGCATGATGATTCCAGATGCCAGGAAGATGCTGCCGTAGCCTACGATGGCAAGTGCGGTTACGCTCAGATAGCTGAGGAGATGGCCCCAGCCGGCGGTGTTCATGTATTCGGTGACTTCACGGGACGGGAAGGCGCTGAGCATGAGGAAGAACTGGAGCGCGGTGCTAGTGCCGAAGATGGCTATTGCTGCCACGATGCCAGCCAGATATTTGCCTACCATCAAGACTTCGCGGCGGACGGGGGCTAGCAGGTAGTAGTGCAAGCTCTGGTCGAGCAGTTCTCCCCGGAAGAGATTCATGAAGATACCGACGCAGCCGAAGAAGATGGCGAGCCGCAGGAAGAAGTATTGAAAAACTCCAGCGAAGGCGAGGATGTTCTGGTTGAGGTCGGCCTGGTTCCTTGGACTTTTGTTGGTGAGGAGGCCATCGGTGAAGCGGAGTTCCCAGGATTTGGCCCCGTCGTCGTAGCGAATGAATTCGCGCTTGCGGCCGCGGGTGAAGCGGCTGTAGCCGACCTTAGCTTCCGACAAGAGCTTTGCCGCGTCGTCGGCTTTCATGCCGAGCTGGATTGAGCCGGCGATCGCGGTTGCATTGGGCGATGCCATCTGGATTTGCTGCTGGCTGGCACGTATGTTGTACATGCGGACTGCATTGATGCCGAAGAGCAGGGCAGGGAGGAATGCCAGGGCATAGACCCAGAGCCCACGTTTAGCCAAGAGGGTCTTTTTCCATTCAAGGCCCGCGATGGCGAGGATCTGTTTTTGCCAAAGGGCGGTGCCGGTCACTTGTGGCCTCCTTCGTCGCCGATCAGGTACTCGTACAGCGAGTTGACGTCATCGTCGGCGGGAGCGATGGTTTCGATATTGATGCCTTCCATCACGAGACGGTTGAGCAGTTTGTGGAAGTGGCTGGCATTGGTTGTTTTGACGAGAATGCCTTGGAAATCGGGATGGATGCGGGCTTCAACGACGTGATCGAACTGAAAGATGCGCGAGGCCATCTCTGAGGGCCGATCGCAGCGGATGACGATTTGATGCGGGCGGTCTGAGATCTCTTCGCGGACGCCGCGAATGGCACCTTCGGCTACCACGTAGCCATTGGCCAGTAGGATGACCTGATCTGAGATCATGTCGACTTCATGCAGAACGTGACTGGAGACGATGACGTGTGCACCGCGTTCGGCCTGTTCGCGGAAGAGGGCGATGGTTTCCGAACGAACCAGCGGGTCGAGGCCGTTGAGAGGTTCGTCCAGGATCAGAACCTGTGGCTCATGAGCTATCGACTGGGCCAAGCGGATGCGTTGGCGCATGCCTTTGGAATAGGCCGCTACTTTGCGTTTTGCGGCGTCGACGAGGTTGACCTTCTCGATTGCACGCCATGCTTTGGACTCGGCTTCTTTGGAACTCATTCCCTGAAGCAGGAGTGAAGCGTGTACAAACTGGAAGCCGGTATAGCCGCGTGGGAAAGAGTCGAACTGAGTACAGTAGCCCATGATTCGGAAGAGGGCTTCCGGGTTGTTGGGTGCGATGCCACGGACGGAGATCTGGCCGCGAGTGGGCCGGACCAGGCCGGTCATGAGATTCATTAGCGTGGTCTTGCCGCTGCCGTTGGGGCCAACGAGGCTGGTGATGCCGGGCGGAATCGTGAGGTTGACCCGATTCACACCCAGAACTTCGCCGTAGAAGCGGGAGACGTTATCGAAGACGATCTGCATTAGCGAACGATCTCCTTTGGGCGGATCTTGCGTTCGAGCATCAGCAGGCAGACAATGCAGACGGCGAAGAATCCGATCCAGGCCTCGAAAGGTTCAAGGCCAGTTTGAGCTTCGATGTTCAACTGGTCGGACCAGATGGTGTACATGATGCGTGAGATGTCGATCATCGAGCCGTAGTCTGTGCTGAGGATCGAGTTGATGATGCCGGCGAGGCCTGCGCCGATGCCGAAGACGCCGAGTATGAGTGCGCCGGCGACAACCTTCCACTTGACCCAGGCCGAGAGGGCGACCGAGAGGAGTGAGAGGATCAGGATCCATGCCAGGTTGCCGAGAATGATTGCTCGCAGGATGAACCAGTTATTCGAGAGCCAGTCTCCTCCAGCTTGAGAGACCTGGAGGAAGAAGAGGATAACGCCCGGGATCCAGGTGATGATCGAGAGCAGGATGAACAATACGGAGACTTTGCCGACGACATATTCTGTGCGGGAAAAGGGGCGGGAGAAATAAGTGGGGAGGGCGTTGTTGGCGAGGTCTGGTGCGATCAGGCTGGGACCAATCAGAGCGGTGAGGATGTAGGCGAGGCCACCCTGAAAGTTCATGAAGAGGCGGAAGAAGCTGGAGTCAATCTTGAAGACGTCCGGTACCGGGAAGCCCATACTGGAGAAAATCGAGAGGTTATTGACCAGATAGAGATAACCGGCGCAGCCAAGCGGAAAGAAGAAGCAGGCGACCAGGAAGCCGGTGAGGAAGCGGCTCTGGAAGAGCCGCTCATAGGAGTATCGCGGCAGCACGAGAAAGCGAGTTCGCGGTGGGGTGAGTGGCCCCGAGTAGGTTGTGTAGGTTCGTTTGTAGACGGCCATTATTGGGTCATCGCTTTGAGGAAGATGTCTTCCAAAGTGTCTTTACGGTAATTGAGGCGGCGGAGTTCGAGGTCTTTTTCGGTTGCAACCCGGAAGAGCTCACGGAAGCTGAATTCTGCCGGAAGGACCATCTTCCAGCGGCCTTTGCCTGCCATGGCACAAGTTGCACCGAGGGCTTCCATCGCTGCTGCGAAGCCTTCGTCATCGCCTATAGTTTCCAGTTCGACGAAGCGCTTGTTGGCGCTGCGCTCGGCCTCAAGATCGGCGTAGTGAACGATTGCGCCGCCCTTGAGGATGATGACTTCTTCGCAGGTGTCTTCGACGTCGCGCAGAAGGTGCGAGCACAGGACGATGCGCATGCCAGCGTTGTCGCGCATTTCGCGGATCATCTTGAGCATGCGGCGGCGGGCTGGGGGATCCAGCCCATTTGTGGGTTCGTCGAGAATGACGAGTTTGGGGCCATGGACGATTGCCTGGGCCAGCTTCGCCAACTGCTTCATGCCCAGGGAGTAGGTGCCAAGTTTGCGATAACGGGCTTCGCCAAGGCCGACATAGAAAAGGCACTCATGGGCTCGTTCGAGGGCGGTTTCGGGCGGGAGCCCGGAGAGCTCTCCCATCATGCGGATGAAGGTGACCGCGTTCATGTCGGCGATGAAGGAATCGTTCTCCGGCATGTAGCCGATGAGGGAGCGGATATAGCGAGTCTCTTTATGCACGTCGTGACCGAAAACACGCGCCGTCCCGGAGGACGGCGCGTAGAAGCCGAGTAGCGTGTTGATGAGAGTTGACTTACCCGCACCGTTGGGCCCCAGCAGGCCAATTGTTCTGCCTTTGAGTTCGACTTGCAGCTTGTTGAGGATGAGCCGCGAACCGAGTTGTACGGAGAGGTTGTCTAGCTGGATGACGGCGTCGAGAGGAGTGCTCATTGGACCTTTTGTTGTTTGTTCATGATACCCGCTCCGCCAATTGCCCTGGCGAGTATTTGCGGGAGGATGGGGGTTCCCTTGCCTGCGGCGAGGAGGCTATCGAGGCCGAAGCCGAAGAAGCCGCTCGAAGAGGCGACGGTGATACTGTCGGGACCGGCGTAGGCAGTGATCAGGACCGGCCCGGAGTTGGCGGTGAACTGATCGACTGCTTTCTTCTGGTCTGCGCTGAGGGAGCCTTTGATTGTGCCGGCAACTGCTTCGAGGCTGGTGCCGACGTTAACCCAGAAGATGGCAGAGGCATTGACCTCGGCGTCTGCGGGCAAGAGTTCGATGAAGCGGCGGCTACGGGGGAGGCTGAGCAGGTTGTTACGAGTCTGCAGGGCTTTGAGGATTGTGTCGCGGCTAGCGGCGGCGACCATGTAGCCACCAGAGTAGGTGAAGTTCAGCTCGACCGGCAGTGCTGCGTGCTGAATGGTGTAGAAGGTGCGGCCGTTGACGGTTTGTTCCGTCAGCTTTATGGCTCCTATGGAGGTGCCTGCTGCCTTCTGATTGACGGCGTCGACGACACGCCGTAGTGAAGAGGTGAGGCGTGCGGCATCGTAGACCTCGGTGGCCATGACGTAAGTGGGGACCGGGAGCAGTGGGCCGTCTACAGCGAAGGTAATTTCTCCTCCGATGGGGCCGAGCAGGTCATTGACGATATTGATGCCGATCGTCTTTTCGAGTTCGCTGACGTTGCCGGAAAGGCCCCCCATGGCGGCGAAGAATTCCTCAGCCATCTGGCTTGCGTCTTTGGTGACGGCGCTCATTGCGAAGGTGGCTTCGGGTGAGATGTAGTCGAGCGACGGCATGGGAGCGGGAGCGGCGAGCCAGCTTGCGATACCCGTGCGGGGTGCGCTGAAGCTAACCGAGGCGCGGGTATCGGCGCGGCCTGAGACATCGCGACGTTCCACCATCAGGTGGCGGAGCTGGTTGGCCCCGCTGAGGTTGATGGCTTGCTTGTCGTTACCCATGCTTCTCTTGGTAACGGATTGCGCGAAGATTTGTTCCAAATCAACCGCAAGAATCCAACCAGCACCTTTGGCATAGGACTTTTTAACGGTTGCCGCCAGTGATGTGGAATCGAATCCACCAGAGACAGAAGCGTTTTCGCCGATGACCAGTAGGTTGTCAGTGATATTGATGTGGCTGCCGAGATTGGTGTCGCCGGCCATCTGACGGATTTGGGTGTCGAGGGTTGCGCGGGCAGCGCTGCCTTTGACTTCGGCGAGGATGATGGGTGAGCCGAGGCTTTTGTTTGCACTAGCCGATGCGGCGATTACGATCTCGTCTCCGATCTGGCTGCCGGCAGAGCGGAGCTTTTCTGCGAGGTTGCGGGCTTCGGCGACCTCTGCGGTATTCCACCATTCCTGCAGGACTGGGCTTTGCTTCAAGCGGTCTTCAAAGATTTTGGTTGCGTCGGCCACGGTGCCACTCAGGTTGGGGATTGCAACGTAGACGACCGTGTCAGCAGGGAGTTGGGAGAGGAGTTTTGAGCCCATACGCAGTGAAGGCAGGGGGAGCGACTCGATTTGTTTTGAGATGGTTGAGAGTTCGCCAAGCATCGCCATGTAGCGGGCTGAATCTTTGGACCAGGCGATCTGGTCGGAAACTTTGCTGCGCTTTAGCGAGGCTTGGGAGCCAGTGAGTTGACCCGGCAGGAGGTCTTCGGTCTTGCCGTCTTGTTCCACTACGACGTGACCTTCGACGACGGCGACTTGAGTGCCGCGGAGGCCGGCAGCAACAGAGAAGATGGTGCCTTTGACTGAGACAGTGCTTTCACGAGTGGCGACCTTGAGTGCGCCGCGCTTTTGCTTGGCGGCCTGAACCAGGATATTGCCACGTTCGAGGCGAATCGTCGAACCGCTGTAGGCAGCGGAGATACTAAGTTCGGCGCGCTCGTTCATCTCGATGAGCGAGCCGTCCGGGAGGCGGACTACGGCCGAGGAACCCTTAGCAGTGCGGATGGCTTCACCTTCTTTGAGGGGAGAGCCAGGCTTCACGCCTTCAAGGCCCGCAGCGGAGACTTTATAGATGTCGCCAGAAACAGTAGCGATTTCTGCGCGAGGGCCGCTCGGTGCCATCAAACGGTCGATACTGTCGAGGGCCATATATCCGGTTGTGATGAGGAGGCCAGCGGCGATTGCCCAGGGTGCAACTGTACGGGTGGTGGAGCGGGGTTTGGAAACCGGGCGGATTTCACGAACGTTGCCGCGGAGCTGATCGAGCTGGCGGCGGTAAGCGGGGTTTGAGGCGAGATGGTCGTCGACCAGCATGCGCTGGGCCTCGGTGAGTTCTCCCCGCAGATAGGGCTGGAGTAGGGTTGAGAAGTCTGCCTCGTTGCGCAGCCGATCAGGAATGATCGAGGCGGGTTCTGACTGAAGGGCCGAGAATACGCGTGCTGTCGCAGAACGGGACTGTTCTGCGTTGGGCTCGTTTTGCTTCATCGCGCCAATCGCGTCATCGAGATTGATTTGGTTGTTTTTGGGGTTCATTGCTTTTGCCTTTTTGAGTTGAGTCGTTTACAGCGCGAGAGAGCCTGATTCGAGACGAATTTCGTTTTGGAGTTTTTGCCGGGCACGGAAGAGCGTGACGGCGATCATGGTTTGGGAGGTGTCGAGGAGTTCGGCAATGTCCTTGTTGCCGTAGCCTTCGATGTATCGGAGCAAGAAGATTTCGGCCCATTTGGGGTCGATGCGGGAAAGAGCGTCGCGTAGCCGGGAACTCAGTTCCTGCTGGGCCTTGCGGGAGGGTTCGTGGGCGAGATCTTCGATAGAAGAAGCCTTGTTTTTGCGAGTGCGAATGAGGTCGACCGCGGCGTTGACGGCAGCGCGGCGGAGGTAGGGTTCTGGTTTGTCGACGATGCCGAGGGAGAGGTCGCGGCGAAGAAAACGCAAAAACACGGTTTGAAGTACATCCTCGGCATCTTCTGAGTTGCCCAGAATTCGGAAAGCTGAGCGATAAACGGCTTCGCTCGATTCGCGATAAACGCGCTCAAAATCAGCATTGACCATAGGTGTATGATCCATCTGATTTACGGGAAGTGCCAGGGTAATCATCGTTCTTTCGTTTTCTCTCTATTGATGAGGACGGAAGTTGAGAGGAATTCTTACATCCGTAGAACGATTTAGTACTAACGGTTCTGTTGGGGGCCAGCGCAAGGCAAGGTATGATAATTAAGAATCCAAACAGGTGCAAATCGTGATGAATATTCTGAAACTTGCCGTGGTGGTCATTTTGGCCCTCGCCTTTACCGGTTGTGACAGCGATCCCAAGGTTGCTCGCCAAAAGTATTTAGAGACTGGGGACCGCTATTTCAAGAACGAGAAGTATCGGGAAGCGATCATTTTTTACAAGCGCGCACTGCAGAAAGATGCGCGATTCGCTCAAGCCTATTATCAACTCGGGAATGCCGAGTTGAAGCGAGGTAGCCCAATGGATGCCTTGCGGGCCTATCAGCGCTGCGTGGAACTCGACCAGAACAATATAGATGCCGCTTCGAAGCTTGCGGAAATCTATTTGGCCATTTACTCGAAGAGCGAAGCGAAGCCCAAGAATATTCTCAAGGAAATTGAAGTTATTTCCAAGCGATTGCTGGACAAAGATCCGAAGGGGTTTGAGGGCCTTCGGCTACGCGGCATCCTGAAGCTTGCCGACAATGACCTGAAGGGTGCGCTTGAAGATTTACAGCTTGCAGATAAGACCAAGCCCTATCAGAAGGTAATGTCGACAGTGCTCTTTCAGGTGATGATGCAAGCTGGGCAGACCGAAGAAGCGATTGCCTACATCAACAAGGCAATGGAGGCTGACAAAGAGAATGCCTCCAACTATGACGTTCTCTATGCAGAATATGCAAAGAAGGAAATGATCCCCCAGGCTGAGGAAGTACTAAAGCGCAAAATTGCCGCTCTTCCCAAGCAGCCTGTACTCAAGGCCCAACTCGCAGCTCACTACTTTGCATCCAAGCAATACGAAAAGATGCAAGTAGTGCTGGACGAGATTCTTGCCATCGGGAAAAGTACAACTCTGATTGAACAACCGCGCATGCTGGTAGGAGACTTCTACTTTAAGATCCGCGATTTTGAGCGGGCGCTGAAGCAGTTTGAAGAGGGCGCCAAAGAAGTTGCCGACAAGAAGCACGACTACCAGAAGCGAATAGTAGAAACCTACATCTTCATGAACAAGAAGACGGATGCCGTCCGGCTTGTGGAAGAGATCCTGAAGGAAGACCCGAAGGATAACGATGCACTGCACATTCGAGCCAGCCTTCTGCTGCAGAGCGGCACGAAGGACCAAGTTGACACGGCCGTAACCGATTTGCAGTCCGCTATTTCTCGCGCCCCTCAGAATCACGTGATGCGAATGAATCTGGCCAAGGCGCTTTTGTCGCGAGGTGATGCAGATCAGGCACGGGTGCAATTGCAGGAAGCCTTGAAACTGCGGCCCGATTTTCAGATGGCAAAGCTTCTTATTGCGCAGATTCATCTGCGGAAGCAGGAATTTGGCAAGGCGTTGGAATATTCCAATGCGGCATTGGCTTATGATCCGAACGAGGTCAGAGGACGGCTCTTGAGGGCTACTGCACTTTATGGAACACGGGATTATGCTGGGGCCCAAAAGGATCTCGACATGATTCTCACCCGTTACCCAAACATGGGTGATGCTCTTTACATGACGGCTCGAATTCAACTGGAGACGAATCAAAAGGAAAAGGCCCAGGTGACCTTTGATCGAATGATGAAGGCAAATCCCAGCGATACGCGCGGCTTATTAGGAACTGTTGAAACCTACCTGCAGCTTGGCAAGGGAGAGATTGCAGTGAAGACGATTGAGGCTGAATTGGCCAAGGCCCCGGATCGTAACGATATTCGGAATGCATTGGCGAATACGGCAGTGCGAGTCGGCAATTACGAGCGCGCACTTCCGGAGTTCATGAAGCTTCTTGCAGCAAATCCGAAGGATGCATCAGTTGTGGTGAGACTGGCCGAGGTGTACAAGCGCATGGGCGATGATGCCAATGCAATCAAGTATTTTAAGCAGGCTGGAACTTTACTGCCGAACGATCCTTTGGCACCGCTGAACCTGGCAATGATTTACGACAAGCTGGGTAAGGTCGGCGAATCAAAGCCGATTTATGAGCAGATTGTGAAAATGGATCCGGGGAACGTTTTGGCACTCAATAACCTTGCAATGATCATGGCGGATCAGGGATCGGATCTCGATGTGGCTCTAAGTTACGCCGAACGCGCAAAGCAGAAACTGCCATCCAATATAGATATTTCCGATACATTGGGCCTGATTTACATCAAGAAAAACCTTTCAGATCAGGCGATCAACATCTTTACGGACATCGTAAAGAAGGATCCGAATCGCTACATTTTTCATTACCACCTGGCGATGGCTTATTACCAGAAGGGCGATAAGGCGAATGCGAAGAAGTCTGCGCAACTGGCCCTCACCAAGACGCCGCCGAAGCCAGAGGAGCAGAAGATTCGAGAATTACTCGCCAAGTGCGGTTAAGGAACAAAAGTGAAGGTTTCGATTTTTGTATTACTCGCTGGCCCTCTTTTGGGCCAGCAATTCGTTTCAGGGACACAAATCCGCGCCTCTCATAGTTACTCGATTCAAGTTTCGGGTGCATTTGAACGTGAAACTCCTCTAGCTTTTAGCTGCGGAGAAGTGCGTCTTGAGAAGACGCTTCATGCGGGAGATCGCGACTGGGCTTTTACGCATCGACCGGCTAAAGACTGCCACTATTCTGTTCGTCCAGCAGGTGCTGTCAAAGTTGTGGTGCACGACTACGGCGCGACGAGTCATCTCGAGCTGGAGCCAAATGATGTCTGGTCCAGTGCGACCCTGCTGCCACTTGGGAAGGTAATGCTTGGCAGTGGTGACGATAGTGCCTATCTGCCTGTGCCAAGCCAGAAGCGTAGCAAGCCGTTGACTGAATTTGCAAAGCGGGATGAAGACTGGTATCGGTTTCGCTTTGAGGGGGGAAGGTCAAAGCTGGTTGGGTTCCAGGTGGAGTTGATGGAACGGGACAATTTGCCTGTAGATGTTTCGGTGTTTCGTGTTGTGGGGGGCAAGACAGTCTTGTACACCGAGGGTGAAGATCCAGTCTCAATTCCTCACGAGGTTCAGGCCTTGCCGGGAAACAAGTACACGACACGAGTTCTGCGGGAAGCTGGGGACTATTACGTTCGAGTTGTTGCTAATCATCCTGAATATCGGTTGCGTACGCGGCTCTATGATGTAGCTCCATTTGCCGACCCCAAGCAGGCAGTTCGTGCGGGCGTGGATTACCTGATGGGTGCGGGTGATAGCTGGCATGCGAATACGCCCCGTCGCGGCGGGGTGTTCGACCGGGTTGCCAATGTGCATCAGGAGACATCGCTTTGTGTGGCCTGCCATGTGACGCACTTTACGCAACGCGGGCAGTTATATGCGGCGCGGCAGGGCTATGGTGTTGAGCTGCGAAGTTCGTTGCAATTCATGTCTGAACGCTTCTACAACAATCCCCGGCCACTTTATGGATTTGAGAAGGATGGGGCCGTCTGGGCGCGAGTGATCTCAGCCCCAGCCAATGTGCTTGGCCGAATGTCTCATCTGATGGATGTTATGGAGAAGCAGGTAACTGGTGAGACGCGGCCCAGTTTTCATGATGGCGTGAAGAAGTATTTGAAGCTCTACTATGACGGGCGCACCACCTTGCCTCCGGACGAGACGAATGGGAACCAGCCGCTGGTAAGTAACTATGAAGTGGCCTGGTATGCGTGGGAAGTGACGAAGGAGCCTGCCATCGCCAAGTTGATTGAGCAGGACGATCACAAGAATCTGATTGACCTTTGCTACCAGACCCTGGGGCTGGCTTCGATGGACCGTTTGAAGCATGCGGCGAAAATTGCTCGCAATGCAGAGAAGATACTCGCTGCGCAGCGAGATAACGGCCAATGGTCGATGAAGTTTGAAACTAAAGAAAAAGATGTCGAGTTTCAGACCGGGCACGCGCTATGGGCACTGGCCTCGGCTGGGATTCCCAAAGAGAATCCACAGGTTGCCAAAGCATTGAAGTTCTTGCTTGGACGTCAACAGGAGTTTGGGGGCTGGCTGGATCCGCTGCAGAGCTTTGAAAATTTCCGCACGCCCTTCCGCGAAACACAGATGGCTGTTTTGGCGTTGAGTGCTTACTACCCGAACGGAGAAGCCAAGCAGGGGTGGGGTTCTACAGTTTCAAAGTTGCCGGAGGGTGGAGAAGAATTGTTGTTGTCTCTTGAGCAGATCTGGGACCGGCCTTCGGCTGAAGTGCTGGCCCGGGTGCGCGGGCTGGTAAAGAGCAGGGATGTCCTGGTTCGGCAACTGGCAGTGGAAGTTTTGGGCCGGCTCGCACTGGTTGAAGATTTACCCGTGATACGAGGTGCGCTTGGGGATTCCAGCAAGCTGGTGCAACGGACCGCAGCCTGGGCCATGCGGCAAGTATTGAGCCGTCGTGGACAGGGCAATGATGTGCTGCTGGCTGCACTGGCAAGCAAGGATGCTCGGATGGAATGGGGTGCGACGCGGGTGTTTGCAACTCATTTTCGCGAGCTGGCGCGGGATTCCCGTTTTGTCGACGGGCTGATTGCCAAGACTGCGTCAACGAGCGACCCCTTAAAAATTCAGGCATTAAAGGGCCTGTGGCAGATGTGGTTCTGGAGCCCGGATGACGGGGTGAAGAGCAAGATTGAAGATACCTTTCTCGCTGGACTCAAGAAGCCGCAACCAGAGTGGGTGGAACGGAATCTGCGTGAAGGGCTTTACAACCTGGGGGATGAAAACATCCGGTACATGTATAACAACTGGGTCCCGTTGATGGCGCATGAGCCCGACCGGGAGAGGGTGATTCGCGGGCGACTGAAGCATGAAGCGCGACTGGCTGAGAAGTATGCCCGCTTTCTTGAGGCTGAGAATGATGCGAACCGGAAGCGCTTTCTTGCTGCGGTTACCGAATATCAACTGCGACGAGCCGATACCTATGACCTGAAGGCGGATCCGCACAGCGTGCAGCCTGCCATCTATAACCGGATTGGGAACGATATCGAGCAGACGGTTTTCTTTGGCGAAAGCAATACGAGGTTTGCAAAAGCTCTGCTGCCTTTGATCGAGAGTGCTGACCCGGAGATGCGGCGACTGGCGATGCAGGCGACGCTGATGACTCGGGATGCGAAGTTCGGGGCAGTCAGCAAGATCAGCGGAGCGCCTGGTTCAGCCCGGGATCAACTAGTGGCCGTGGCGAAGAAGGATCCGGGGAATGAAGTAAATCTTGAGGTGCTGAAGGCGTTTAACGCTGCGCCTCCAAGGCCCAGGACGGCTGGTCAGCAGGGGCCTCGTGGACGTACAACTGAACGGCCGGATGAGAGCTATTTCCGTGGTTACGTGCAGCCGATTTTAGAGAAGCGTGGCAAGGATGGTTATGCCTGTGTGCAGTGCCATGCGAGCCATGCGATTTTTGATGGAAACAGCGTTGCTTCGGCATTGCGGGTTGTCAACTTGGAGAACCCCGAAGAGAGTTTGATTTTGAAGAAGCCGATTTCAACGGCTGAGAGTGAAGGCGTAGCTGGAAGCAATACTCTGCCACATGGCGGTGGTGTCCGTTTTGAAAAAGATTCGCCTGAGTACAATACGATCCTGAACTGGATTCGAGGAGCAAAGCCCTGATGTTGCAGAACCCGACCGTTGCCTATATTGCGCCATTCCTGATCTTTATCGGGATGTTGGCGATTCAGAAGAGTCTGGCGTTTTTGGGTGACTGGGAGTACGCGGTCCGGGTGCTGGTTGTAGGCGCCTCGATCTGGTTTTTCTCGAGGAAAGTACTGGATTTCAAGGTGCGTTTTTTTGCCCCGAGTCTTGCCATCGGCGTGGCTACGTTTTTTTTATGGATTGCGCCGGATTCCATCTTTCCCGGCTGGCGTCAGCACTGGTTGTTTACGAATTCGGTGATGGGCGAAGTGAAGATATCGCTAAGTGCGGAACAACTGGCGAGCCCGATCTTACTGTTATTCCGGACCATTAGCGCGGCGTTGCTGGTGCCGATTCTTGAGGAGTTGTTCTGGCGCGCGTGGATGTTGCGGTGGCTGGTAAAGAAGGATTTCGAAGAGTTGCCGATGGGGAGTTGTGACCGGCAGTCTTTCTGGATAGTTGCCGCGCTATTTGCGGTTGAACACGGCCCATACTGGGAAGTGGGACTGCTGACCGGGATTGTGTGGAATTGGTGGATGACGCGGACCAAGAGCCTGGGGGACCTGATCTTCGTGCACGCGACTACAAATCTGGTTCTCAGCCTGTATGTAATTTGGACCAAGAAGTGGCACTTCTGGATGTAGGCTGAGCCCATCGCGCCAGCACCGCAGCCAGGTCTTCTGGTTTAAAGGGTTTGCTGAGGAAGTCGTTCATGCCGACAGCAATGCATTTTTCCCGTTCCCCATCGAGAGCATTTGCCGTGAGAGCAATGATTGGCAGGGTGGATAAGCCGGAGATTGAGCGAATGGCTGTTGTGGTTGCATAACCATCAAGAACGGGCATTTGGCAGTCCATCAGGATGAGATCGAATTTGTGGTTCTCGAGCAAGTTGAGCGCCTGTTTGCCATCTTCGGCAAGTTGGGTGTTGCATCCCAGCTTTTGTAGCCAGGCCAAGGTGACAATCTGGTTCACGCGGCTATCTTCAGCAAGGAGAACGCGGAAGCCTGAAAGATCCGGCAAAGCAGGTTTCTGGGACATTAGCGTTGCAACAGTGGCCCCGGCAAGCGGGAGTTCTGCCCAGAAAAGCGAGCCATGGCCTGGTCGACTGTTACAGCCAATGCTGCCACCCATTTTTGAGGCGAGTTCGCGGCTGATGGCGAGGCCAAGACCAGTTCCGCCGAAGCGACGGGTGGTAGATTGGTCCGCCTGGTGAAATGGCTGAAAAAGTTCTTTCAGTTGGCCTTCTTCAATTCCGATTCCGGAGTCTTCGACTGCGAAACGAAGAATACCGCTTGATGCGTCCTCACTTGTCCAGTTGATCCTGACATCGATTTTGCCCGCTTGGGTGAACTTAAGGGCATTGCTGAGGAAGTTGACGAAAATTTGGCGAATTCGGGTTGGGTCACCGGCGACAAATTTTGGGAGGGATTGATCGATGGTGTAGGTAATTGCGATCCCCTTTGCGGTTGCTTGTGGGGTGAATGATTCCACGGCTGAGTCAAAGATGGGGCGGACTTCAAAGTCTATGTTCTCGAGGTAAAGTTCACCTGCCTCGATTTTGCTGAGATCGAGAATACCGTTGAGAAGGGTAAGGAGACTTTCGCCGGAATCCTGAATGTTGCGAGACCATTCGGCCTGTTGAGGGTCGAGCTGACTGTCGAGGAGGAGACGGTTCATGCCGAGGACGCCGTTCATGGGGGTACGAATTTCATGACTCATGTTGGCGAGGAATAGGCTTTTGGCTGCATTTGCGCTTTCAGCATTCTGTCGAGCGAGGTTGAGTTCAGCTGTTTGTTTGCGAACCCGGTTTTGGAGGGCGAAGATCCAGGTAAATGCGATAACACCGATTGCAGCCAGAGTGAATGCGACTTTGCCCCAGGGCACACGGTGCCACCAGGAGACACGTTTCGTAAATATGATGTCCTGTGTGCCCCTGGTGTAGATGATTCCTTTGGTGTGCACTTGGTGGTAACCTTCTGGAAATTCGGCAACCCCCAAGATTTCGACTAGTTCCCCAGGCAATGGTTCCTGCCAGGACTCACGCTGTTTGAGCGGGACTTCGACGAAGAACTCGTTGCGGTCTATTCGGAGTTGTATTCGCATACGGTTATGCCAACGCTCTACCGCTGTGACCTCGCCCGGAATCTTTGCCAGCATGCCCTGAAAGTTCAGGTTATCTATATCCGAGTTTGAAAGGGCTCTGGGTGCCAGAGGTGGGTATGGAGGGCCACGGCGGATGTTGGAATTCGCGAGGATCATGTCTTGGCCAATAGGTTGGGTCGCAATTCTCCCGATGGCTTCGATGCTGTCGCCCTCCTTGTGCAAGCTGGGCAGAGCTGGTTCAATGGCCAGGGCGCCAGAATCATCCTGCAGCCATAAAATGCCGTCAGGAGTAATACGAGTAATGATTCCCGCGACACGAACGGAATCCCCAATGTGCTGGCCAGAACCAAACGTCAAGACACTACCTGCTGGCGAGGAAGGAATATTCCAATCTTGATTTGCTGGTGCGAGGATTCGAAAATTTTCAGGCCCCTCAATAAATAGCAGTAGCCCCCGACGCTGGCCACGGCCGTTGAGGGCCGAGCCATTTACGGCCTGGACTTCGAGTAAGGTGCCCACAAGATGGGCGAAGGTCTTCCAGTCGGCCTTGTAGTCTATGCCTTGGAAGTAGCGCTTGGTAGGAGGCAGTTGCTCATTTGGAAGTTCAAAGAAAAAAATAGTGCTTGAATTTCCTTCGGTATCGGTAGCTTGCTGAATGCGTCGGAGCCTCACAGTAGTTTTTATAAGCACATTTTCGAAAGCGTCTTCGAAAATGAGAGGAGAACTTAGTTTGAGCGGGACGGGTAGTGGGCTGGATCGAAGCTTGGTAATGCGCTTGATGCTGATAGACGGACCGTATCCGCCCCGGTTAACGATGCCCTCAACGAGGACCCAGTCGCCAGGGGAGACTGGTGTGAGTGGCATCTTCGGCAATCCGCCATAACAAGCGCGACCGTCTGCTTGCAGTATGAGGCCGAAATTGAATTCGCCGACGAAAGTGACTTGAGCTTCGAATGAGGCATGCCTGACTGGAGCATTTGGAGGGAAGAATTTGGGGTCGCGGGAGATGGATTGCAATTCGGCAATCGAGTTAATTTCTTGAGCGCAAGCCAGGAAAGGCACCCCAGCCAGAAAAAAGAACCAAGAGTACTTTAGCAATAACTTGTTTAAGAACTGCACACACTTAGCCTACTAGGACTTATCGAATGTGTGGCGTAGAATGTGAGCTACTTCTTATCTGCAGTGGGTTTGTCGGAAGAGCCGATTTCAGGATCTTGCGGGGTGGCTGGCTCGTTTGAAAACCGGTTTCGAATGATCTGAGTCTGATCCGAAAAGAAAGTACGGCTGCCATTGGTGCCAAATTGTTTTGGCTGGGCGCTGATGACGTATCCTTGCGGGTTGCCCTGGATGGCAAAAAGATATCCGCCTTTGCGGCCTTCACCCAGTTCGCGGTCGAGAAGGTCCGCCCCGTTGGGGCCTGCTGCGCCGCTGGCTGGTGGGCCCAGCTCTGCTAAAGAGGTAGCATAGCGGCCAAACTGAGAATAATACTGGGTCTGGGCTGTGTGCATTACCGAAACGGCGCGGATAGCGGCAGTTTCTTCCGCGAACATTCGAGCACGCGTGAGGCGCGGGAGGGCTGCGGCCACGATGATCAGGATGATCGCGATTACGATCAGGAGTTCTGTCAGCGAGAAGCCGCGACGGGAGTTGCGCTGGATACGATTCCGCATAAAGTTATCTACTCACAGTATCTGACGTTTTTGGGTTGCTAATCGTTGAGGGCGGCACGAATCTTTTCGAGCTGGTGCCAGAGGGGAGCCAACTGGTCGAGAGGGAGGGCGTTGGCTCCGTCGCTCAGTGCCTTGGCTGGATTCTCGTGGGTCTCGATGAAGACGCCGTCGATGCCGGCGGCGGTAGCGGCCCTGGCTAGCGTTGGAATGAATTCCGGGTTGCCGCCGCTGGTAGTGCCTTGCGCGCCAGGAGTCTGGACGCTGTGGGTGGCGTCGAAGATTACCGGGACGCCGAGGTCGCGCATGATTTTGAGGCCACGCATGTCGACGACCAGATTGTTGTAGCCGAAGCTCGAGCCGCGTTCGGTGAGGATGATGTTGTTGTTGCCGGTGGAGCGGATCTTGTCGACGACATTGCCCATGTCTGAGGGGGCAACAAATTGACCCTTCTTGACGTTGACAATTTTGCCGGTGCGGCCTGCGGCAAGGAGCAGATCGGTTTGGCGGCAAAGGAATGCCGGGATCTGGAGGATATCGACGGAGGCTGCTGCAAGGTCGGCCTGTGAGGGTTCGTGGATGTCGGTAAGGACGGGGATGCCAGTTGCGCGGATGGAGGCGAGGATCTCAAGGCCTTCCTTGATGCCCGGACCACGATAAGAGTGGATGCTGGAGCGGTTGGCTTTGTCGAAGCTGGCTTTAAAGATGAAGTCGCCGACGAGGCCGCGAATCGAGTCTGCCAGAAAGTGGCAATGCTCTGCGCTTTCGATCACGCAGGGACCGGCGATGAGTGTGAATTTCATTGGGTGAAGAGTGGCTGGGCGAGGCGAGCGAGGCGCTTCTGCCGGTTGGCGTGTGAGGCGAGGACGAAGGCGCTAAAGAGCGGGTGAGGCTCGAGTGGCTTTGATTTGAACTCAGGATGGAATTGACAGCCGAGGAACCAGGGGTGGCCGGGGATTTCGCAGATTTCGACGTAGGCGCCGTCGGGGGATTCGCCGGTGATGCGGAGGCCGTTGTCTTCAAGGACCTTCTGATATTCACGGTTGAATTCGTAGCGGTGGCGGTGGCGCTCGCTGATCTCGGCTTCACCGTAGGCCTGGCGGGCGAGGGAGTTTGTGGCGAGTTTGCAATCGTAGGCCCCTAGGCGCATGGTGCCGCCGAGTTCATCGATGCCCTTGAGTTCGCGGAGTTTATAGATGACGCGGTGGGCAGGGGCGGCATCGAATTCGGTTGAGTCTGCGCCGCTCAGGCCGCAGACGTTACGGGCGTATTCAATGACCATCGTTTGCATGCCGAGGCAGATGCCGAAATAGGGAACGCGTTCTTCACGGGCGTAGCGGATGGCCTGGAGCATGCCTTCGATTCCACGGGGGCCGAAGCCTCCTGGGACGAGGATGCCGTCATACTGGGCGAGCGATTCTTTGCAGTCTGGCCAGACTAGCTCTTGCGCTTCGATCCACTTGAAGTTGATTTTGAGCTTGTGGGCGGTTGCGCCGTGAAGGAGGGATTCTTTGAGGCTCTTGTAGGAGTCTTCGTATTCAACGTACTTGCCGACAAGGGCGATATCGACTTCGTCAATGGGGTTTTTCATGCGGTCTAGCATGTCGAGCCATTTGGACATGTCCGAGGGCGGAGTTTGCAGGTTGAGGAGTTCGAGGATCTTTTCGTCGAGTTTTTGTTCGGCGAGGACGAGCGGGATTTCGTAGACGCTCGAGACGTCGGGTGCGGCGATGACAGCATCGACGTCGACGTCGCAGAAGAGGGCGATCTTGCCCTTAAGGTCGTCCGAGAGAGGACGCTCGGAACGGCAGATGAGAACGTCGGGCTGGATGCCGATGGCGCGGAGTTCCTTGACGCTGTGCTGGGTGGGTTTGGTTTTGAGCTCCTGGGCGGCGGCAATCCAGGGCACCAGGGTGAGGTGGACGAAGACACTGTTGTGGCGGCCGAGTTCGTGACGGAGCTGACGGATGGCTTCGATGAAGGGGAGCGATTCGATGTCGCCAACGGTGCCGCCGATTTCGACGATGACGATGTCGACGCCTTCGGCTACCTTACGGGCGTTGGCTTTGATTTCGTCGGTGACGTGTGGGATGACCTGAACAGTCTTGCCGAGGTAATCGCCGCGACGCTCGCGGGAGATGATGCGTTCGTAGATGCGGCCGCTGGTGAGGTTGTTGGCTTGTGAGAGATGAGTGTGGGTGAAGCGTTCGTAGTGGCCGAGGTCGAGGTCGGTTTCAGCGCCGTCGTCGGTGACGAAGACTTCGCCGTGCTGGAAGGGACTCATGGTGCCGGGGTCGACGTTGAGGTATGGGTCGAATTTTTGCATGGCGACGCGGAGGCCACGGCTTTCGAGCAGACAGCCAATCGACGCGGCGGAGATGCCTTTTCCGAGAGAAGAGACAACGCCGCCGGTCACAAAAATGTACTTAGCCATTTTGAAGAAGATTCCCCTGAGAGATGAGTTGATTGACACGTTCGAGGTCTTCGGGTGTGTCGACGCCGAGAGACTCATACTGCGTTTCGATGACGCGAATGCGGTGGCCGTTTTCTAGCGCGCGGAGCTGTTCGAGAGACTCAGCGCGTTCGAGCGGGCCGACCGGCATTGCGGAGTAGCCCAGCAAGAAATCCTTGCGGTATACGTAAAGGCCGATGTGTTTGAAGTAAGGTTCGTTGACGCCGCGATTATAAGGAATCGGGCAACGAGAGAAGTAGATGGCGTCGCCGGAGAAACCCGTTACGACTTTGACGCAATTAGGGTTGGTGATCTCGCTGGGGACGTCGATGCGGCGCTTGAGGGTGGACATGACGAGGGAGGGGTCGTCGATGAGGGCCTGAGCGGCTAGGTCAATGGCTGCAGGGTCGATTAAAGGTTCGTCACCCTGGATGTTGACGATAATGTCGCAGGGTTGACTCGCGGCGGCTTCCGAGACACGATCGGTGCCGGAAAGGTGATGGGGGCTGGTCATGACCACCTCTGCGCCGAAGGCGAGGGAGGCGTCGAAGATACGCTGGTCGTCGGTGGCGATCAGAACCCGGGTCAAGGTCTTTGCCCGGCTCGCTTTTTCCCAAACATGCTGTAGGATTGGCTTGTTTTTAAGGGTGACGAGGGCTTTACCGGGGAATCGGCTTGAGAGGAAGCGGGCAGGAATTACGCCAAGGACGCTTGGTGGAGCGCTTGCGAGCGGCACATACAAAAATAGCATGTGGGGGGTGAGTTTTGTGGTGGATTTTGGAGATTTCTGCGAGCTTCATTCACACATGAACCAGTTTGAGGTTTGGTGCAAGTATGAAGAGGTCTTCAGGGTCGCTGGTAATGATGGCTTGACCCACTCGTTGCGCGCAAACGACCACGTGGGCGTCTACAATGTCGGCTGTATTCGTTTTAGCCAGGAGGAGGCCAACCGCAGTGGCATCCGGGCCGTCGAGTTTGACGAGATCGGTGTCTGGTTGGCGAATGAGCCTGGATAGCCGAGCCTGCCGGGCTGGGTTTCGCATGGCCTGAGCGAGAGCGGTGGAGGGAATCGTGATTCTAATGCCAAGTTCTTTGGCCCGAGCCAGGAGGGTGAGCACTTTTCGATCGTTCTTGTCGATGGCGATGAGCCCGCCTGCGTCGAAAGTAAGGCCTTTCACGCGGCATTCTTTTTCCTTGTGTTTCGGGGCAAAAGAATTTCGTCGGCCCAGGCACGTTCTTTTTTTGACAATGGGCCGCCTGTTTTGTCGAGAGCCTGGTTGAGTATTTCCTGCCAGCCTGCAGCATCGGACAGGGCAACGGCAACCGCGTGTTTGACGAAGGCGGAGACGTTGGCGGCTTGTCCTGCGGCAATTAGAGATTGAATCTCTTTGAGCTGGGCGTCGTCGATTGTGATGGTTAACTTGGTAGTCGCCATACCAGAAACCATACCATGCGAGGCACTCTGGATTGTCATGGTGGATCGGTTTCAGTGTTGTATAGTGTAGGCCTGATGCGCACGTATACCCGGCGAGGACTCCTCGCCTCAACCTCGTTGTTAGCTGCTGCAGGCGCAGCACCCAAACGCCTGATCGGCGTCACGATGATGCCCGAGTTCATTCAGAACGAAGGCATTGACGGTGTGCTTCGTAATCTGGTTGAGCGTGCCGGGGTGAACGCTGTGACCACGTCGCCATATGTGATGGAGCTTGCCGATGAGCGCACCGGCTCGCGTGAACCTCCTATCGATGCTGATGCCGGCAAGGTACGTTTGCTCGATCGACCGCTGTGGGGTAAGCGTGAGCTCTTCGTTCGAACGGCACCGAGCTTCGCCCACAATTTCAAGCTCTTCGAAGGGCTTCGATACCAGCCTGCACAGGCGAACGCTCTTACGCGGCAGCATGGAGGTCTGATCAAGGACTTCATTCGCGAAGCGCAGAGACGCAAGGTGAAGGTTTACTTTCAGGTGCAGGCGGCGATTCCTCCTGGCTACCGCGTTCAGTTTGGCGGCCCCAAGCCGGAAGATGCGCCGCGCTTGCCCGACGGTCGCATTCCGCCTCGGCGGCTCGCCAACAATGGCAGCTTGGGGAGCGTTGAGGTGCAGAACTATCTCTCGGCACTGATTCGCGACATCTTCAAGAACTATCCCGAGATTGACGGCCTGCGAATTGATTGGCCGGAGTACCCGCCTTACTTTCTCGATGACCTTTTTCTGGACTTTAGCGAGCACGCGGCTGGTGCGGCCAGCCGTGCGGGGCTTGATTTCAAGGGGGCACGCGCCAATGCCACTGAGTGGTACCAGCGTCTGCATGGCAAGCTAACCAACGCCAATGTCGAAAAAGAGATTGAAGCCTTTGGCAAGCTGCGTGGCGGGGAGTGGGGCAAGCTGAAGCAGGTGATGTGCAGCACGCTGCTGAAGACCGCCCGCGAGGCTGTGGATCAGGCAGGCGGCAAAGACAAGGAACTGATCCCGAACGCTTTTCCGCCGCCATTTAATGAGTGGTCTGGCTTTACACCGCCTACCGCGCTTGCGGCTGGGTGCAACGGGGCGAGCGTCAAGTTCTACACGATGCACTGGCCGATGATGCTGCGCTTCTATTCTGAGGCTCTGCTCAAGGCCAATGCGGGACTGGACGAGCGCAAGCTTGTGCCTGCGCTTGCTGGCTGGCTGAAGCTTTCGGATGATGATCGCTATCGTACGTTGGCCGATTGCCGGTATCCCGAAACGGACGAGCCGCATGCGCTTTGCCAACGGCGTATCGCGGAGAAATTTCGCGCGGCTCGAATCAACACCCGCGACTTTACTGTGTATGGGCTGGCGCATGGCTATGGGCCGGTGGATGATTTCGCGGCGCGGTTGCGTGCGGTGCACCAGGCGTCACAGGGCAAGCTCTGGATCAATCGCTACGGTTATCTGAGCGATGCGAAGTTGGAGCGCATTCGCGAGGTGTGTCGCTAGTGTCGATGAAGGACTATGAGATATGGCTGAAGGCAACGCGTGAACAACTGGCCGCCGCTGTGGCCAAGGCCGAGCCCTTGGTTGCAGAGGGCCAATATGACGAAGCCGAGCGTTTGGTGCGTGCGGTAAATAGCGACATCTACGGAGCTGTGGCGCTGGGTGAGCTGTTCACGCGCGCTCTCGGCCGCTGTGAGCGGCGTGGTTACCGGGCCGAAGCGCTGTATGGGCGTGCGTTGCGCTGGCGTAGCGCCTGGCCTGGTATTCACACAAGCGAAGAGGCAGCTGCCGAGCGTGCGCATGTGGAAGAGGTGAGTCAAGAGTTGAAGGCGCTGATCGAATCGCTGCCAGAATGAGTGTCAACTATTGGACGACCGGGATTACTACTCCGGTTGGGGATGAAGTTCCATTGATCGTGATCTGGAGTTCGTAGTCCCCATTGGCGAGGGGTGGCACCTGAAAGCCGACGATGTAGACTCCGGCGAAGCTAGAGAGGCCTACGTAGAGCGGGTTGAGTGTGGCAGTACCGAGGCGCAGGTTGACTGTGCCGGAGACTGGATGGCCGCCGTCTCGGGCCGGCGGGATGGTGCCCGCTGGAAGGTTGGGGCTGGTTTGGCCCATGCCCATGCCGTAGGCAATCACGAAATCGCCGGGGCGGGCGGGACGGACTGCTATGCCGTTGATGCTGGTGACGCCAAAGAGGTCTGCAGGGGCGATGTAGGCGCTGTTGTCCGCAGTGAGGGCAGCGATGTAGCGGCGGTTGCGCTGATCGTAGGTGAAGAAAGCAGGATTGACCGCCCGGGCTTGTGCTGGGACGGCGGTGCTGCGGACACCATTGCGTTCCACGACAATGCTGACGTTGCCGGGGACGATGGTGTCGGGAGCGATGGCATTGATCTGGCCGGGTGAGGTGAAGGAGATAAAGGCAGGGCGGTCGTTGATCAGGACGCGTGTGCCATTGAGGGTGGTGGGGGCGTTTGAGCCATCGAAGCGACCGGTCCAGTCGCTGGTGGCGTCACTGAGGGCTGAGCCGAGGATAGAGAAGAAAGCACCGGGGGCAATGGGAGTGTTTTCAGAGAAGGTGGCACCGTTGCGGACGCCTGCAGTGGTGAAGGAGGGGGCAGTTGCGCCAACCGAATTGCTAAAGGGGTTGGCAGCGAGGTCGCGGACTTCGGAGTCGGACAGCGCATTGGTGTAGGCGCGGAGGAGGGCGACGCGGGCAGAGGCAAAGTCAGTGGTTGAAGTGTCTGTGGTGTTGTCGAGAAAGAAGTTGACAATGCGGTCTGGGGTGCTGAGGTTCATCGATGTAGTGAGGAGGTTGATGTCGAGGGTGCCGTTGATGTAGAGGCGAGCGCGGCCGTCGGTAACAGTGAGCACCATATGCACGTAAGGTCCGTTTGGAGAGGTAGCAGTCCCTGTGGTGAGGCGAGAGAATTCCCATCTGTTGCTGGGGTTTATGTAGAGGCCACGGTCAGAACTGCGGTTCTGATTATCGAAGACGCGGCGCCAGGAATTGGGCCGGTCTGTAAAGGCGAAGAGCATCTCGAAGGAGTAGGCGTTGGGGTTGACGAGATTGGTTGTGTTGAGAGAGAGGCCGGCGTTCTGGCCTGGGTTTAGACTCTGCAGATCGTATACCGTGCGCTGCTGACCAAGGACCGTGTCGGTGAGGAAGGAATTGGTGCCGCGGGGATTGACGGCGGTGAGCGCAGGAGCCGAGGACTGGGTGGCGCTGAGGGAGTTCTGGAAGTTGTAGGTGGCGACCAGAGCGGCAGATTGGGAATAGAGAGCGGCAGGAAGGAGAAGTGCGGCGATGCAGATGGAAATTTTCATACTCAATTGATCCAACGGAATCGCGGCGGAAAGCGGCTCAATGTTTTTTAGATTTTGTTTGGGATGACGGCGATGGCTTCTACTTCGATTAACGCCTCTGGTGGGTAAAGCTCGGCGACACCGGCGAGCGTGTTGGCCGGGGGGTGCTGCTGATTGTAGTACCGGGCTCTGATCTCACGGATGATTGGAAGAGATTCGGCTTGCAGATTTTTGACGTACCAGTTGATTTTGACAACATGGTCGAAAGTGGCACCAGCGGCGGCGAGGGCGTTTTTCAAATTGAGCAGGGCTTGCTCGGTCTGGACGCGGAGGTCGCCTTCGCCAATAATCTGCCCATCCTGATCGACTGAGATTTGCCCGGAGACGAAGACCATTGTTCCGGGTTGGGCAGTGACGAACTGGTTGTAGCCGTTGGCTGGAGGGAGAGTCTGAGACATTTTATTTCTTCTCCGGGATGACAGCGATGGCTTCTACTTCGATGAGGACGTCAGCGAGGAAGAGTTCTGAGACGCCGGCGAGAGTGCTAGCGGGCGGGTTGGTTTTGTTGAGGTAGCGGGCGCGAACTTCGCGGATTATGGGGAGCTGATCGGTTTTGAAGTTTTTGACGTACCAGTTCAGTTTGACGACGTGGGAGAAGTCGGCTCCGGCTGCGGCGAGGGCGGCTTTAAGGTTGAGCATCGCTTGTTCGGTTTGTGCCTTGAGGTCGCCGATGCCTATGACTTTGCCTTCTTTGTTCATCGCCACCTGGCCGGAGATAAAGACCATCTTGCCGGGTTTGGTTGCAACTACGTGGCTGTAGCCGTTGGCCGGCGGGAGGTCTTTCGATTGTGGGTATTCGGTCTGGGCCAGGGCGAGGAGCAGAACTGAAGCGGCGAGCATATGTTGATATTACCTGTTTTACACGGAGGTTGTGTACACTATGGTCGTGCGAAATATTACTTTTTCTGCAAGCGAAGAACTAATTGAACAAGCGAGGGCTGTGGCTGCGCGGAACCGGCGGAGTTTGAATGATGAATTCCGCGACTGGCTGGCGAATTATGCCGAGGAGGGGCGCAAAACTGAGCTTAGTTTTCGCGAGGTGGTGTCGCAGTTGAAGGATGTGAAAGTGACACGGAAGTATTCGCGGGAGGAGATGAATGAAAGGCGCTAAGGTATTCTTCGATACCAATGTGCTGATCTATGTCTTCGACAAAACTTCAAAGAAGAAGGCCAAGCTGGCGACGGAGTTGATCGATTCGGCAACTCGTGAGGGACGTGGAGTGCTGAGCATTCAGGTGATTCAGGAGTTTGTGAATATCATGCGGCGCGGTCAGAAGCCGCTGATGAGCGTGGCGCAGTGCAGGGTTTTTCTAGGTGTGCTGACGGAACGCTTTGAACTGGTTCGCCAAACCCCAGATCTCTTGACTCGTGGCTTGCATGTTCACGAGGCATTTCAGATCTCCTGGTATGACTCATTGATCGTCGCAGCTGCTCAGGCTGGCGGATGCGAAGTGCTGTATTCAGAGGATTTGTCGCATGGACAGGCTTATGGGAGCGTTCGGGTGCTGAACCCGTTTGTTGGAGTCTAGGTGCCGCAGAAGGTTCGGTAGGGTTCGCTTTCAAGTGGGGCGGGTTGGGTGTAGGCTTCGAGACCCGGGCGTTCGGTGAAGGGCTGAGTGATCACTTCGAGGAGAGTCTCGAAGGGTTCGAGATTGTTCTGCTCTGTGGCGGCTGCCAGAGCGGCTTCTACCCGATGGTTGCGGAGGATGTAGAGGGGGTTGTTCTGGAGGATGAGGGCGGGGTCTGGGTTGCGCTCTTGCCATGCTTCTGCCCATGCTTCTGAGGGGCTGCGTTTTTCGGCCAGTGAGCGGAAGGCAAGTGTGTAGTCTATGTTCTGCCCGTCCATGGCGGCGAGGAAGCCGGTGGCGAGGAGGAGATCGCCGGGTTGGGGTTCTCCTTTCAGGCCTAGTTTGGCTCGCATTCCTTCGAGCCAATAGTGGTCGTAGAGATCGGTGAAGTTGTTGACGGCGTTGGTGGCCTTTTCGATTGCGACTTTGTCGTCATTGTCGATCAGAGGGAGCAGGGTTTCGGCCAGGCGGGCGAGATTCCAGCGCGCGATGACGGGTTGGTTTGCGAAGGCGTAGCGGCCTTGACGGTCTATGGAACTGAATACGGTGCTGGGGCTGTAGCGGTCCATGAAGGCGCATGGGCCATAGTCTATGGTTTCGCCGGAGATGGCCATATTGTCGGTGTTCATTACGCCGTGGATGAAGCCGACGTGGACCCATTTCGCGATGAGCGAAGCTTGTCTGTCACAGACGGAATTGAGGAATGCGAGGTACGGGTTGGGATCTTTGGCAAGCTCAGGGTAATGGCGGGCGATCGAGTAATCGGCGAGTTTTTTGACCTTGTCGTAGGCCTGGCGGGCGGCGAAGAACTGGAAGGTGCCGACCCGGATATGGCTAGAGGCAACGCGGGTGAGGACTGCGCCGGGGAGGCGCGTTTCGCGGAAAACGGGTTGTCCGGTGGCGACCGCAGCAAGTGCGCGCGTAGTGGGGATGCCAAGTGCATGCATGCCTTCACCCATCAGATATTCACGGAGGACCGGGCCGACGGCAGCTTTGCCGTCACCGCCGCGAGAGAAGGCAGTGCGCCCGGAGCCTTTGAGCTGGATGTCGCGACGTTGGCCGTGAATGTCGATGACTTCGCCTAACAGGAGGGCGCGCCCGTCGCCGAGTTGTGGGACGAAGTTGCCGAACTGATGGCCGGCGTAGGCTTGGGCGATGACGGTTGCGCCTTCGGGGGGCTGGTTGCCAGAGAAGATTTCGGCGGCGTTGAGTTGGTCGGGGTCGAGGCCTAGTTCTATCGCCAGGGCGGTGTTGAGTTTGAGAAGTTTGGGGGCGGGGGCGGGGTCGGCGTGGCCTGGGGCATAGAAGCCTTCGAGATCTTTTGCGTAGGTGTTGTCGAAGTTGAAGCTGGTTACTGCCATGAAATTTGAGTATGAACTACAAGTGACTTGATTCCCAAGGCTCGGGGTGAGTCTGCGTGATCCTCAGCTTAGAGAGATTCACTCTCGCAGAGTGTTGCGATTTACTAGCCGAAGGCAAGCTATGCCGTAGGGAGAAGTGGACGCTTCTTCGAGATGGTTGTGACTTGCTCGTAGGCGTGGGCAATTTGGAGGACGCTGAAGTCGCTGTTGTGGCGGCCGACGATCTGGATGCCTACCGGGAGACCTTCCGGGGTGAAGCCTGCCGGGACTGAGATGGCTGGATTGCCTGTCACCGAGATGAACCAACAGGAGCGCATCCAGTCGATGTAGTTGTCGAACTTCACTCCATTGATCGAAGTTGGGTAGGGAGTCTTGACATCGAAGGCCGGGAGCTGCGTGGTAGGCAGGATGAAGTAATCGTATTTGTCGAGGAAGGTCTGGAAGTGTTGCCAGACCTGGCCGTGGAGTTGTTCGGCTTTGGCGATGTCTGGGCCGGTGAGCCTGAGTCCGTCTTCTACTTCTTTGAGGAGCGTGTCTTTGTATGCGGCGCGCTGGGTGCGGATGCGCTCGCCGTGGTTGGCGGCGGAGTTCCAGGCGCGGAGGGTTTTGAAGGCGAAGTCAGCGCCGGTGAAGTCTGGCTCGGCTTCTTCTATGATGCATCCGAGGGATTCGAAGACTTTGCGTTGGGCGTCGATCACAGCTAGAGTGCGGGGATCGAAGGGGTTGCCGTTGAGGTCTTTAAACCAGGCGATGCGGGTGCCTTTGAAGGTCTTGCTCAAAGGTTGTCGGAAGGTGGAGCCGGGTTCGGGAAGGGAGTTGGGGGCTTTGGAATCGGGCCCCGCGATGGCGCTCAGCAGCAGGGCGAGATCAGCTACGCTGCGGGCCATTGGGCCTGCCGTGCTGAGGGTGAACCAGGGGAAGAGAGCGCCCCTGGCTGGGACACGACCAATAGAGGGACGGAAACCAACGATGTTGCAGAAGGAGGCAGGGTTGCGCAAGGAGCCGCCCATGTCGCTGCCGTCTGCAATCGGGATCATACCTGAGGCCAGGGCAACGGCTGCGCCGCCGCTCGAGCCGCCGCAGGTCTTGGTGGTGTCATAAGGGTTGAGGGTTGCGCCGAAGATTGTGTTGAAGGTCTGTGAGCCAGCGCCGAATTCCGGGGTGTTGGTTTTGCCAATGGTGATTGCGCCTGCTGCCTGGAGACGGTCGATGATGAGGTCGTTTGTGGTGGGGATGTTGTCTTTAAAAAGAGGGGAGCCGAAGGTGGTGCGGATGCCTTTGGTGTTGACGAGGTCTTTGTGCGCGATGGGGAGGCCGTGGAGTGGGCCCAGGGGTTTGCGTTTGGCTTGTTGTTCGTCAGCGAGTTTGGCAGCTAGCTGGGCCTGATCGATGGAGAGGGTGACGATTGCGTTGAGCTTGGGATTGGCTCTATCGATTTGTTTGAGGTGGGCGGCCAGACATTCTCGGGCGGAGAGTTTTTTTGATTTGATGAGTTGAGCGAGGTCGTTGGCGCTGCGGAAGCAGAGTTCGTCGGAGGGCGCGGCGTAGAGAGCGGCAGCGGCAGGGAGGATGGCTTCGCGGCGGGTGAACATTGCTTCAAAGCTTAACAAAAAAGGGCGCCAGCCTTACGGCCAGCGCCCTTCTTCTCAATTGGACTAGTTGGTTACGTCGGAAGTGTTAGAGAGTTCACGAACGGGAAGCCAGAGCTTGTACCATTCCTTCTGCTCGGGGGAATCGGTGTACTTCTTGAGGGATTCTACGGATTCGAATTCCATGACGAGGACGTGGGTGAATTTGGAAGGGCCGCCCTGAACGAGGATCGGGTTGAGCCAGACGTTCTTGATGCCCTTGTACTTGCCAGCAACGGTTTCGATGGCGGCAATGGCCTTGGCGACGTCTTCTTTCTTTGCATCTTCTTTGAACTTTACGTTGATGACGTGAATGACGGTCTTGGGCTTGGCGGCTGCGAAGGCCTGCCCGACGGAGAGAATTGCCAGCATGGTGGCGGCGATGAGAAGTTTATACATTTCTAAATGGTTCCTTTGATTTCGTTTCGTTCGAGTCCACTCCAATTTTGTGACAGCACCATGGAGTTGGCCGGGTTAGTTGTTGAATAACGCACGGTAATTGGCCCCAGCAAGTTGCCGAAGCGGACCGGATCCGCGCCTTCGATTGCACTTACATCCTGAGCGGCGTGGTAGGTAACCCCGCGCACTTCATACGTAAAGTAGAGCAAGTGCTCAACAGAATCCGTGAGCATGCCTTCAATACTTCTACTATTTTTGAGGAGCGTCTCAAGCCGGAGACGCTCCTTCTCTTCCGGCGTAGCTCGCCGGAACAGATTAAACATATAAACCTACTTCTTGTCGGCGAAAGCCTTGGCGTAATCCTTGAGGAAGATCTCAAGACCCTTATCGGTGAGGGGATGGTTGAACATCATGTCGAGAGTCTTGAAAGGCATGGTGCCGATGTCGGCGCCGATTTCGGCGGCTTGGGCCACATGGAGAGGGCTGCGTAGGCTGGCGGCGAGCACCTGGGTGGTGTAGCCGTAGTTTCCGTAGATGGTGCAGATGGATTCGATCAGTTCCATGCCGAGCTGGGCGATGTCATCGAGGCGGCCAACGAAAGGGCTGACGATGTAGGCACCGGCCTTGGCGGCGAGGAGAGCCTGAGCGGGCGAGAAGCAAAGGGTGACGTTGGTACGAACGCCTTCTTTTGCAAATTCAGAACAGGCTTCAATGCCGTCGCGGGTGAGCGGAAGCTTGACGACAATATTCTTGTGGATCTTGGCCAGCTTGTGGCCTTCGATGATCATTTCCTTAGCTTCGGTCGAAACGACTTCGGCGGAAATGTCGCCGTCGATGATGTCGCAGATGCGAGCAACCTGCTCTTCAATTGCGATACCTTCCTTGGCGATTAGCGATGGGTTGGTGGTTACGCCGTCAACGATGCCCCAGGCAACGGCTTTCTTGAGTTCATCCAGGTTTGCGGTATCGAGAAAAATCTTCATGTGAGTGGTTTTAGCCCTTGATTACTGTGTTGGTGAGCGACGCAAGTCCTTCGATTTCAATCGAGACCTGGTCGCCAGGTTGCATTGGCCCCACGCCTGCCGGAGTTCCAGTGGCGATCACATCGCCGGGTTCAAGTGTCAGGAATGAGCTTACGAAGGCGAGTATAGCACCCAAGTCAAAGATCATCTGCGAGGCAGATCCTTCCTGTTTGAGCTCGCCATTGAGGCGGGTGCGAAGAGTGGTTTTGCTCAGGTCGAAGTCCTCTTTGGCAACTATCCAGGGACCAACGGAGCAGAAGGTGTCAAAGCCTTTGCCGCGGGTCCACTGGCCGTCTTTCTTCTGAAGGTCGCGGGCTGTTATGTCGTTGACGCAGGTGTAGCCGAAGATGTAGTCCATGGCTTTGTCTGCGGGAATGTGGCGGCCCTGCTTGCCGATGATGAGGCCGATTTCGCCCTCAAAATCAACACGACTGGACTGGGGCGGATAAACGATATTGTCGCCGTCTGTGATGAGCGACGACGGAGGTTTGAGGAAGATGAGCGGCTCCGTGGGGACGTCGTTGCCGAGTTCTTTGGCGTGGTCGACATAGTTGCGACCAACACAGATGATCTTGGAAGGCATGACGGGCGGGAGAAGGCGAACGTCGGCCAGCTTGTGATCTTCGGCGAAGGTTTTGCTGAAGAGGGCCGGAGTCTCGATCACCAAGTCACCTTCGAGGATGCCGTACAGGCCATGGGTGGTTGTCGGTTCGGCGTCTTTGGATAGGGCAAATCGGATGTATTTTGTCATGGGATGAGGATCTCTACTTGTGCAGATTTTGGGCTTTCATTTCCTTTGCGGTCCACCGCGGTGATCTGATATCGATAGGTCTGACCGGCGGTGATTGCAGTGTCACGATAACTAGCGGCAGTGGGGGATTCCGCGATCTTTGTGAAGTCGCCGTTGGGGGAGGCACGGTAAATGCGATAAGCGGCGAGGTCGGTTTCCTGATTTCGTTCCCAACTGAGCTGGACGGCGCTTGGACCCGCCAGGGCGGAAAGCCCGAGTGGCGCTACGGGCGGGAATGTGTCCACGGGGGTAATGCCAAGGGGGTTGCTGATTTCACTGATTGCAGTCTCTTCGAGGGCTTGTACCGTGTATTGGTAGGCGGTGTCGTAGGAGGCGCCGATGTCGGTAAACTTTGGAGTTTTGACAATGGCCATCTCGACCGGGTCCGCATCCGCACTGGCCTTGCGGAACAGTTTCCATGTGATCCCTGGACGCGGGTTGGTTTGGGCCCAATCCAGCTCGATTCCGGCAGGCGTTGCTACCGCACGGAGTTGATTCGGCTTGTCGAGAGGACCAACGACCTTTAGCGTCACAAAGTTGGACCAGGGAGAAACGCGCATTTTTGAGTTGGCTATGCGGACGCCCAGGACCACTTCCTGATTGGCCCAGTCTTTGGCCGGGACCTTGGTTTCGAATTTTGCGGGAGCGCTTGCAGAAGCGGGGATCGTGCGGGCACTGCTACTCCAAGTATCTGGATTGAAAGGTTGGGCGGGGGTGCGGCCTATTTTGAGTTCGAGGCTGCCAAGGGTCTTCAGCTCAAGACCTTCCAACGTTTTTTCAGGAATCGTGAAGGAGATGAGCAGATCGGAACCGACCTGGCGGGTGGTGAGATCGGTAACCGGGCTTGGGATTTTCAGGGCTGGCGGTAGTGGGTCTCCGACATAGGCACAGCCGGTGAGGCCAAGGATCGAAATGGCTGTCAGAGCGAATCGCATTAGAGAATATACCGGCTGAGGTCCTGGTCTTTGACGATGCTGGAGAGCTGCTTGCGGACGTATTCGGCGTCGATGGTAATCTTTTTCTTCTTGAGATCAGGGCCTTCGAAAGAGATCTCTTCTAGAACCTTTTCGAGGATGGTGTGGAGGCGGCGGGCTCCGATATTTTCAGTGGACTGATTGACTTCGGCGGCGAGCTTAGCCATTTCTTCGATGGAATCGTCGCCAAATTTCAATTTGATGCCCTCGGTTTCGAGAAGGGCAATGTATTGCTTGGTGAGGGCATTCTTGGGCTCTTTGAGAATTCGTACGAAGTCAGCATGGGTGAGGCTCTGGAGTTCGACACGAATAGGGAAGCGGCCCTGGAGTTCGGGGATGAGGTCTGAGGGCTTAGCGACGTGGAAGGCGCCTGCGGCGATGAAAAGGATGTGGTCTGTGCGGACAAAGCCGTAGCGGGTGTTGACAGTGGTGCCTTCAACGATGGGGAGGATGTCGCGCTGGACGCCTTCGCGTGAAACGTCTGGCCCGGTGCCACCTTCGCGGCCGGCAATCTTGTCGAGCTCGTCGAGGAAGATGATCCCGTTGCGCTCGACACGGTCGAGAGCTTCTTTGGTGATCTGATCCATGTCGATGAGTCGCTCTTCTTCCTCTTCGGTGAGGTAGTCGAGGGCATCGGGGACCTTCATTTTGCGCTTCTTGATGCGGGGCCCGAAAAGCCCTGGCAGCATTTCCTGAAGGTTGGCACCCATTTCTTCCATGCCTGGGGCAGTGGCAACTTGAACATGAGGGACTTTTTCTTTAACGTCGATTTCGACCATTTTGTCGTCCAGCTTGCCGGCCCGGAGCTTTTCGCGAAGCTTGTCTCGGAGCTTGCTGTTGGTCTTTTCGGAGTTTTCGGTACCTTCGGGCAATGGCTCTGCCAGTAGATCGAGGAGTCGATCTTCAGCATTTTGTTCTGCACGCTCAGCGACTTCATCGAGGCGTTCTTCGCGCACAAGGTCGATTGAGATCTCAACCAGATCCCGGATCATGCTTTCTACGTCGCGGCCGACGTAGCCCACTTCGGTGAACTTGCTGGCTTCGACTTTGAGGAAAGGCGAGTTGGCGAGCTTGGCGAGGCGGCGGGCGATTTCGGTTTTACCGACGCCGGTAGAGCCGATCATGAGGATGTTTTTGGGCATCACTTCTTCCGCCATTTCGGGGTCGAGGCGCTGGCGGCGGATGCGGTTGCGCAATGCGATGGCAACTGCCTTCTTTGCATCTGCCTGGCCGACTACATATTTGTCGAGTTCAGCGACGATTTCTCGCGGAGTCAGCTCGTCGAGCAGAGGCGCGTCGTCGTTCTTGAGGTTTGGCAGGTAGATCACCATTTAGTTGAGTTCTTCGATTGTGATGTTGTGGTTGGTGTAAACGCAGATGTCGGCGGCGATCTTCATCGAGCGCTCGACAATTTCGCGGGCACTGAGAGGGGTGTTTTCGAGCAGTGCGCGGGCTGCAGAGATGGCAAAGGGGCCACCAGAACCGATAGAGGCGATCGAATCGTCTGGTTCGATCACGTCGCCATTGCCGGAGAGGAGGAAGGTGGTTTCGATGTCTGCGACAACCAGCATGGCTTCGAGGTGGCGAAGCATTTTGTCGGTGCGCCAGTCTTTGGCGAGTTCGACGGCAGAGCGGGGAAGTTGGCCGTTGTGTTGTTCAAGCTTGGCTTCAAAGCGTGCGAAAAGACTGAAGGCGTCAGCGGTGGAGCCGGCGAAGCCAGCGAGAATCTTGCCGTTATAGAGGCGGCGGAGTTTTCGGGCACCGCTTTTCAGCACTTCAGAGCCTTGCGTCACCTGGCCGTCGCCAGCCATGACGACCCTGCCTTCGCGGCGCACGCTCAGGATTGTGGTCGATCGTATCCGTTGTTTCATTCCAAACTCCAGTGTAAGATCAATGGCATCCCTATGATTGAACTCAAAGTCAACGGTCAGGCGCGCAAGTTTGACGGCGATGGCGATATGCCTCTGCTGTGGTACCTCCGGGAAGAGCTTTCTCTTACCGGTTCGAAGTTTGGATGTGGCATGGGTCTGTGTGGTGCCTGTACAGTGCACCGCAATGGCGAAGCGATTCGTAGCTGTGTCACCCCGGTGAAAGATGTGGCCGGAAAAGACATCACCACCATCGAGGGGTTGAGCCCGAATGGCACCCATCCCTGCCAGGTGGCATGGGAAAAGCATGGCGTTGCCCAGTGCGGCTATTGCCAGGCTGGTCAGATCATGCAAGCAGCTTCTCTTCTGAAGAAGACGCCGAAGCCCACCGACGATCAGATCGATGCGGCGATGAACGGGAATATCTGCCGTTGTGGCACCTACACGCGTATCCGTGCAGCAGTGAAGTCGGCAGCGGGGGTGAAAGCATAATGTCGAATATTAACTACGGTGAGAGCCGGCAGGCTCCCGAGAGAACTTCTGAAACGACAAAGCTGGCCAAGCAAGCGTATTCGCAATACGACCAGAGCGTGCAGATGCTCGATCGTCGCGGATTTGTCGGTACGGTATTGTCGGCGAGCGCGCTTGTGCTGGGCGTCAGTGTGACCTCCAGTGAAGCGGCTGCGGCCCCTACAACCTGGGAGCCGAGTGTATATCTGGGTTTTGAGGCCAATGGCACGGTTGTGATCATGGCGCATCGCAGTGAAATGGGCACCAGCAGCAGGACGACACTGCCGATGATGCTGGCCGATGAACTGGAAGCTGACTGGAAGAAAGTGCGTGTTGAGCAGGCACTTGGTAACGAGAAGTACGGCTCGCAGAACACTGATGGATCCTGCTCGGTACGCGACTTTGGTGCAGCGATGCACAAAGCAGGCGCTACGGCCCGTACGATGTTTGAACGTGCGGCGGCTCAGAAGTGGGGTTGTCAGCCGGGTGATGTTGCTGCCTCGCAAAGCAAGGTTGTGAATGGCAAGACCAAGCAGACTCTGACCTACGCTGAACTGCTGCCTGTTGCGATGAAGATGGAAGTGCCCAAAGAGCACGAGCTTCGCTACAAAACTCCCGACCAGTACAAACTGATTGGCAAGAAGGTGCCGATGCTTGACGATCACGATATTGTGATCGGCAAGGCAACTTACGGCATGGATGCCAAGATGCCTGGCATGCTCTATGCGATGGTGGAGCGGCCGCCGGTGTATGGCAGCAAGGTGAAGAGTTTCGATAATGCGGCAGCATTACAGGTGAAGGGCGTTACGCAGACGCTTGAGTTGCCGATGTTCAAGGCACCACATCTGTTTCAGCAACTTGGTGGCGTGGCCGTACTTGGCAACAGCACCTGGGCCGTAATGCAGGGTCGGAAGAAGCTGAAGATCGACTGGGAGCAGAGCCCGCATCAGGGTTACAACTCAACCGATGAAAAGAAGTTCCTGCTTGACTCTGTTCAGAAGCCTGGCAAGGTAGTACGCAATCGCGGGGATGTGGATGCTGCCTTCGCCAAGTCTGCCAAGACCCATGAAGCAAACTACTATGCTCCGTTGTTGTCGCATGCTCCGATGGAGCCTCCAGTAGCTGTTGCTGAATTCAAGAACGGCAAGGTAGAAACCTGGTGCCCGACGCAAAATCCGCAGGCCGTGCAAGATGCAGTAGCGGCGGCAATGGGTATTCCGAAGACCGACGTGATCTGCCACGTGACTCTGCTCGGTGGTGGCTTTGGCCGCAAGTCGAAGCCTGATTATGTAGTGGAAGCAGCGCTGCTATCGAAGGCAACCGGTAAGCCAGTGAAGGTAGTCTGGACTCGCGAAGACGACATCAAGTTCGACTACTATCACACCGTATCGGGCATGCACATGAAGGCCGGTATGGACGCCGATGGCAAGCTGAATTCGTGGCTGTTCCGCTCGGCGTTTCCGCCGATTGCTTCGACTTTTGCTCCTGGTGCACAGTACGGAGCTGAATTTGAGGTGGGCATGGGCCTGAACGAATTGCCCTACGATGTGCCGAACATTCGCGGCGAAAATCTGCCTGCACCGAATCATCTGCGCCTCGGCTGGATGCGCGCTGTGGCTCACGTCTATCACGCATTTGGCATCCACAGCTTCCTCGATGAGTTGGCTGCGATGAACAATACAGACTACGTGACCTATGTGCTGAAAGCGCTTGGCCCGGATCGGAATGTCGATCTGAGCAAGGACGGCGTGAAGCCCTGGAATAACGGCATGCCGATCGACAAGTTCCCGATCAATACCGGGCGCCTGCGTCGCGTGATCGAGCTTGCGGCCGAGCAGAGTGGTTATGGCAAGAAGAAGGCGTCCAAGAACCGGGCGCTTGGTTTTGCCGCTCACCGCAGCTTCCTGAGTTATATCGCCAGTGTGGTTGAAGTGGAGATCGACGATCAGGGCAAGTTGACGATTCCGAATGTCTGGACAGTGGCCGACGTCGGTACGGTTGTTAACCCCGACCGTGTGGTTGCGCAGTTTGAAGGCGCTGCTGTGTTTGGCACCGGTGTTGCAATGCTGGGTGAAATTTCGGCGATGAACGGCCGCGTTCAGCAATCGAATTTCAACGATTATCTGGTGCCTCGTCTGACGGAGTCTCCGCGCAACGTACATGTACACCTTGTGCCAAGCAAGGAGCCGTCTGCTGGAGCTGGTGAGCCTGGCGTGCCGGTAATCGTGCCTGCGATTACCAATGCCATTTTTGCGGCTACCGGCAAGCGCATTCGCGAACTGCCAGTGCGGCGTACCAAACTGGTCTAGACGCTTAAGATTCGATGCATTTGAGAGCGGCTCCGCAAACGGAGCCGCTCTTTTCTTTTGCTATGCTTCCCGCATGCAACGTTTCTGGTTTCTGCTCGGAAGCATGAGCCTTGTGCTTGCCGGGCAAAGTTCCAATCCAAGTGAGCTCGCGCAGCGCGCTGTCCCTGCAGGGGCAAAGAAAATTGCCTACGGCGAAGGTGCGATGCAGTTTGGAGAGCTCAGGGTCCCTGAGGGGAAGGGGCCGCATCCAGTGTTGGTAATTGTGCATGGGGGATGCTGGGTTGCCAAGCTGGGCAATCTGCCTTCCGGCGCGGTCTCTCTCGATGCTCTTCGTCCCATGGCCGCAGAGTTGGCGGTAAAAGGGATTGCAAGCTGGAATCTCGAGTACCGTCGTTTGGGGCACGAAGGTGGAGGCTGGCCCGGCAGCTTTACCGATGTTGGAAGTGGTGCAGATTACTTGCGGAAACTGGCGAAGGAGTATGCGCTGGACTTGAATCGCATTGTCGTAGCTGGACATTCCGCTGGCGGACATTTTGCACTTTGGCTGGCGGGACGAGGCAGGCTTCGGCAAGACAGTGAATTGTTCACGAAAGACCCATTGAAGTTTCGTGGCGTAATCAATCTGGATGGGCCTGGAGACTTGAAGGCGGCTCTACCCTTGGGGGAGCCGATTTGCGGGGCTCCCGTGATCACTCAACTCTTTGGGGGGACACCCGCCGAGAAGCCCGTGCGCTATCGCGATGGATCGCCCGCAGAACTTCTGCCCTTAGGGCTTCCCCAGGAACACTTCATTGGGCGGATGTTCGCGTCTCTCGCGCCAGCTTTTGAAGAGGCGGGGAAAAAGACTGGCGACCAGGTGCACTTGACGATTGACCCTGAAGGCGGCCACTTTGGCTGGATAGATCCAAAGTCTGACAAGTGGCCCGCAGTGCTGGCGGCGATCGAGCGATTGTTGGGCCGCTAAAAAACGAAAAAGGCAGCTACCGCAAAGGAGCTGCCTTTTTTTATGCCCACGTCTCTCTCCTTGACGGCTTAGGAGAGTTGTGATTATCATTCTACTAATCCACTTAGGAGTAGGATGTATATGAAATTCGCAATCATCTTGAGTTTTGCGTGCCTTGCCGCAATGGGCCAGGTCCAAGTGACAGTGCCGGCCAACGTGGTAATCCACCTGGCCGGGCAGCCCAGCGGGACCCGGTCCATCAACAACAGCCGAAGTGCTCCAGCAGATTCTCCAGTGCTGGTTAATATTCCCCTTGTTGCCGGGCAGACTTTGCAGTTTGAGGCTACCGGATCGGTAGACGGTTCAGGGCCGGACGGGCGGACGGGGTGCAATGATTCGTTCTCTGCTGAGCTTGGTGTTGCACGCGTGGATGCCCCGTGCCGCAGTCTGGTGGGGGTCTTTCTATCGGATACCTCAAGGGCGCAGCCACTGAATCTGGACTTCAGAGGAGACGCGAAGAATTTGCCTGTATTGCGGCCCCTGCTGCAGCAACCGTTTTTTGTAGGGAGCGGTGTCACCGATCAGGGGGACAGACGCGGCGTTGTGGTTCCGACTGGTGCAACACGACTGTACCTTGGGCCCATCGCGTTTGGAACCTCTACGGGTTCTTTTCTGGTGAGGGTGAGTGTGCGGCCCGCTGTTGAGATCTCTGGGAACCCGGTGCGGGTCTCAGGGATTAGCATGATCCATCTTGCCCAGCAAGGGCCAGGGGTTGCCTCGCGCAATGGAGGAAGCTCGCCGATGTCTTCACCTGCGGTGGCGAATCTTCCACTCGTGGGGGGGCAAGTGTTGCGCATTGTTGCGAGTGGGTCGGTGGACGGGACTGGCCCGGACGGCCGGCCTGGATGCAATACGAATCAGAGTGCGGAGTTTTCGATTGCCCGAATCGATACCCGTTGCCGCGCACTGTTGGGAGTTTTTGTTTCAGAGACGACACGAACGCAGCCGCCAGCGCTTAACTTCACTGGCGCTACGCGGGATGCTGTGCGAGTTGAGCCCTTGCTGCAGCAACCTTTTCTGATTGGAAGCGGATTTACGGATGCAGGTGAGTTGAAGCAGTTTGTGGTGCCACAGGGGGCAACGCAATTGATGTTTGGTGTGAATGGCAACAGTAGCTCTCCTGGGTCCTTTATTGCAACCGTAAGCCCGGAGGCACCGGCCACTCCGACACTGCTTAGGAGCGGGATAACGAGGGCGGCAGGATTTGGTGGCGGGGCATTGGCAGCGGGGTCGATTGCTTCGCTGTTTGGGACGAATTTTGCTCCGTCTACGGCGAGTGCGACGGTGGTGCCTTTGCCCACTCAGATCGGCCCAACCCGGGTGTATTTTAACTTGAGGCCAGCACCTTTGTACTTCACCAGTGGTGGACAAGTGAACGCGCAAATTCCGTGGGAGTTGAGTAATGAAACGGGAGTGCAGGTAGTGGTGGTGCGTAATGGTGCGGCCAGTTTGCCTGTGTCCCTACCGCTGGGAGCTGCGAGCCCGGGGATCTTTCTTGTTAATGAGAATGCCGGTGTGGTGGTGAACGCGAATACAGGTCAACTGGTGGATGCACAGACGGGAGTAGATCGAGGACAGGCGCTCGTGGTTTACGCTTCGGGACTTGGTGCGGTGAACGGAAGTGTCGCGAGTGGGGTACCGTCGTCCTCGACCGAGCTTGAGCCGACGAGGCAGCCGGTGGAGGCGATTGTCAGTGTTGGCGGGCAGGCCGTGGCGTTGCCGGTGTTGTTCGCCGGTTCAGCCCCGGGATTTATTGGCGTGAATCAGGTGAATTTGCTGGTGCCTTCAAACGCGCCGACTGGCGTGGGAGCCCTGATTTTACGCACCGCCGGCAATGAGTCCAATTCTGTGCTGATCGCGATTCAATAGCTGTAGTACTCGCGAGCCACTTGACAGCTTGCAAGGCGTTTTGTCATTCTTCTCCTAAAGGTATTAGGAATGGAACAAGATGTACTGGCCGCGGTGAAGGGCTGATGTTGAATCAGGAGCTGGAAGAGGAGATTCAGTTCCATCTGGATGCTCGCGCCGCGGACCTTGAGAAGCGCGGGATGTCAGCGCAAGCTGCAGCCCGGCAGGCCCGGATGGAGTTCGGTAGTGTTGTCCGCTACGTCGAAGAGGCCCGCGAGGAAAAAGGCTTGAGGGCATGGGATCGCCTTCGGATGGACCTTCGTGAAATCTTTCGTGGCTTTTGCCGCAGGCCAGCTTTTGCCCTTCTTGCTGTTCTTATGCTCACTGCCGGGATTGGGTCTGTAGTACTGACGTATTCGATGATGGACGGATTGGTGCTGCAGCCGCTGCCTTATGGACAAGCTGAGCGGCTTTTCAATGTGCGAACCATCGTGCCGAAGATATCTGCTCAGTACCCTGACTTGCCTGTGAATGCACGCCACTATCTGGAGTGGCGCAAGAGCTGTGGCACCTGCGAGTCGCTTGCTTTAATTGGCTCAGAGGTTCTCGAGCTCACAGGAAGCGGAAAGCCGCGGAGGCTGGAAGCTGCCATCTCCAGCCGGGGCATCATTTCCACTCTCGGGTTGAAATTGGAAGCCGGAAGAGATATCGAAGCCAGCGACGAAGGGCCGGGGGCAAAACCTGTTACCCTCATCTCTCACGAATTGTGGAGAAGCCTGGCCGGAGGAGACCTGCGACTGCTGGGCCAGACGATTCTGCTCAATCGGGTGGCAACTGAAGTAGTCGGGGTGCTACCTGAGGGATTTCATTTGCCGAGGCGATCTGAATTGGGTGATATGACCCGTGCTCCAGAGCGAGTAGACCTCTTAATGCCAATCCGGGTAGATCTATCACAAACCCCAGCGAGCGGAAATTTTGATTGGGCTCTGATTGTGAAGTTGCGCGAGGGCACCAGCCTTGCAGCAGCAAGTGGCGAGCTCAATGCGGTACTAAAGATCTTTTCCAGTGAACTCATGAAAGGCCTCACGGTACAACTGGAACCGCTGAAGGACAGACTAATTGGCAGATTGCGAAGACCTCTGTGGTTGATGGCCGGGGCCGCTGCTGTGCTTCTGCTCATTGCCTGTGTGAATCTAGGTAACCTGTTTCGCTACAGGTCAATTGAAAGAGAGCAGAGCGCCGCCATTCGTCTCGCTATTGGCGCTAGCCGGGAAGACATTATCCGACAGAGTCTTACTGAGATCCTGTTGTGTAGTTTTGTTGGGGGGCTTGCAGGGTTGATGCTGGCGTGGGCGGGCCTGCGCTGGTTTGCTGCAATCCATCTCGGTGAGTTTATAAAACCCAATGCGATTTCGCTGAGCAGCTTTGCGGTTGTTGCCGGAATGGCACTTTCGCTGATTGCCGGTTTTGTCTCTGGAGTTCCAGCGTTGAGGCGACTCTGGCGGTGTGGGGCGCTGGGCTTGCTTGGAAAAGAAAAGCAGCGGCGAACGCAAACCCGGCCTGAGCGGCTCGCAAGACAAGCACTGGTATCGATTGAGGCTGGCCTCAGTTTTGTGCTGGCGGTGTTTGCTGGCCTGCTCTTTCTGAGTTACTGGAACGTGAAGTCGGCTGACCATGGCTTTGCCGCTGAGCACGCATTTACCTTCGAGGCGGCCACAAATGGCTCGCATGAGGAATTGCTTACGTTGCTTCGCGGAATGGATGGCGTTGCTGCTGCAGGTCTTACGAACGCCCTCCCGCTTCAAGGGGAAAGCTGCGTGCGGCAGATCGAGCGAGCCGGTGCAGCCAAATCGAGTGAGTTGCACACAGCCAATGGACGCTATATCAGTCCAGGGTATTTTGAAGCGGCCGGGGCGTTGATTCTCTCCGGGCGAGGATTTTCTGAAGCAGATCGAAGATTGCGAGTAATCGTAATCTCTGAGGGCACTTCCAGACGACTCTTTGGCCCCCAAAACCCGGTGGGTGAGTTTATTCGCTACGGCAAAGAAGGCGGTAAACAGGGATACAAAGTGATTGGTGTTGTTGCAGACCAGCGGACGAGCAGCCTTGAAGCTGAGGCAGGTGCAACGGCATACCTTCCTTACTGGGAGTGGGAAAAAAACGATGCCACATTTGTCGTGAGGAGCAATCTGAGCGAAGCGGATGCTATGGCTGAACTGCAGAGTTTGGCAAAAAGCCTGGAGTACAAGGTCGCACTGGGACCTATTCATCACCTGAGGCAAATGTTTGACCGGTCAATTGCATGGCGTAAAGTGCAGACCGTGTTTACTGCAACGTTTGCCCTGCTGGGGATGTTAATGGCCAGCCTTGGGATTATTGCCATGGCAAGCGAAATGCTGGCAAGAAGAAAAGGCGAGATCGCAGTAAGAATGGCATTGGGTGCAACACGCGAGGAGATTGTGCGGCTGATGCTCTGGGAGTCGATTCGGCCCGTACTGGTTGGATTGCTCGGCGGAGCAGCTATTGTGCTGGTGGCCGGCTCATTGCTTGAGCCGCAAATGTATCAAGTGAGCGTTCGTAACCCCTGGATTTTGGGCGGTTTGAGTTTGGCAATAGCAACAGTAGCAGGGCTTTCTGTTTATGGGGCCGCTGTACGCTCAGTCCATCCTGGGCCAGTTGAGGATTTGCGTCTCGGGTAGAAAGTTCATTGAGCCGTTTTTGCTTCGGATGTCGTTTGTACCAAGCAGAGACCTTATGGTGCAGATCAAGTTTGGCGATAAAGATCCGAAGGTAGCGTTGGTGCAAATTGCGCTGAGTACACGGCCACCGCAAATCCTTTTGCGTGTAGATGGTGAATTTGGCTTGAAGACGAAAGCTGCGGTACAAGTGCTGCAGAAAATGCTATCCAAGCCACAGACGGGAGTGGTGGAAGGGCCGGAATGGAAGGCAATGATGGAGTCAATGCCGTTTGGCGTCTTCGATCATACCGATATCGACGAGACGATTGTGGCGATTATGGAAGGCAAGACTATCGAGCAGATTGCGGCCGACCACCATCAGTACGGGGTTGTGGCAAAGGTTGAGCTGGAAAGAAACGGCCAACGTGTGAGCAGTATCGGAATCGGAGCGTCAAACGGGGTGGGCCTCATGGTGAGTCGAATCCTACAAGCCGGCCAATCGAAGCAGCTTGGGCTCTTGCGGATCTTTGGACATGGCGGAAAGGGTCTGCAAATGATCAGTGGTGGAAGAGGTGGAATACCCGGTGGTGCGGGAGAACATGCGGCAGCCCTTACGCCAACGATCACGCGGCGAATGCGTCCCGAGTTGAAAAAAGTGGCGACAGTATTCCGGCCTTATGGGAGTGCCGAGTTGCATGGTTGCCGGGTAGCGGATGGCTCAACTGGGCGGCTGCTCTTAAAGGATCTGGCTGAGGAATGGGGTGTGCCTGTGACGGCTGCAATAGACCGGCAACACGTAGGCCGAGGCAAGACAATGCGCTTCGAGGGCCGGACGATGACTGCCTTTCCCGGACGGATCACCTTGAGGCAATGGGCCGAAAAAGTTGCTGCGCTCTCAGCCTACTCGCGGGCTTGAGCTAGTGGGCTCAAATCGAGCCAGAAAGCGGCGGAAGTGATCGATATGAAACGGCGTCAGTCGCGGATACTCACGCCCATAGCCTGGGATACGAAAGGTCTGATCCGCCTTCGGAATAACAGAGATCTGATAGTCTTTGCGCTTCTGTTTTGTGAGGGCTTCGCGCAGGTCGAAGGCAATCTGTCGGGTGCCGCGTTCGAGCTTCTCGTTACGCGTATCGGCTTCACCCAGAAGGACGAAGATCGGACACTGGAAGGCGGCGATCTGCGGGATCCTCTCATAGCTTGGGCTGAGCAGCATTACAAACTCCGGCCCATCTTTCTTTGGTGCTTCTGGAATCGGCATGTCTTCTGTGAAGACCCAGCCGGACTTGGGAAGCGGTCTGGCTGAGGTGCTGATTCCGAGGCGCGCGAGAAGGTCTGCGTTGTAGTGGGCAAGGGCTTCGTTCTTGCTGAAGATTTGGGCTTGGGCCCGCGAAGAGCGTTGGGTAGGAGTCAGGTCGACAGGGCCGTTTTCCTGGTATGGCTGAGAGGGAATCCTGCCCAGGCGCCGGAGATGGATCTTTTCCTCCGCTGGTTTGAATTCGACATCAAAGGTAGGCCCACCAAAGCGACCGCTATAAACGCGAGGCCCTTCGACAAGTGGCAATGTGAACGTAAAGGCGGAGCCTTCGAGCTTCCAGGTCTGCACACTGTGCGTCATCAGGAAGAGGTCCCTGCAGGTGACCCGAAAATCCATCGATTTATCAGGCTTCTGCTGGAAGTCAAAATTGATGTTCATCGAGGAAGCCCCGTTAGTCAGCTTACCTTCCCAGCGGCCTTCGATCGAACTGCCTGTGCTGCGACGTCCGCAGGCGGTAACGGCTGGAATTGTGTATAGGAAGTTGCGGCGGTTCATAATTTCTTAAACAAGTAATGGCATACTCCCCATTCGGAGCCTTCTTTGTATGCAAACAGTTCGGCGCAGGCAAGGAAAAAGACGCGCCAGCGTACGACCCACCTGATCTCTTCGTCTTTACCGTAACACTTGGCGAAGAGCGGACGGATCGTTGCCTCGTGTTCATCCATGTTCCGCAGCCAGTCTTCGCAGGTCCGGGCATAGTGACATCCGTTGATTCGCCAGGTCTTCTGGTGCTTCAAGTGGTCCTGGAATTCAGTGAGCAGAGCGTCTGAAGGCATCTGGCCGCCCGAGAAAAAGTGCTGTGCCATCCAGTCGTCTTCTTCTCCGGTCTCGAAAGGGTAGGCGTATTTGCGATGGGTGAAGATGTGGACGAAGAGAGTGCCTGAGGCGTTAAGCCATGTAGAAACGCGACGCAGCAGTTCTGCGTAATTTCGCATGTGCTCAAACATCTCGACGCTGACTATCCGGTCAAAGAGTTGGCCCGGGTCGAATTGCACCATATCGGCGGTTCGGATCTCAAGGTTATGCAAGCCAAGGCGCGCGGCCTCAGCGTCGATGAAAGCCTTTTGCGTCCGTGAGTTTGAGACGGCAACAATCTTTGAATTTGGATATTGTTCAGCCATCCACAGCGATAGAGAACCCCAACCACAGCCGAGTTCCAGGATGGAGTCGCCGTCTCTGAGTTGGGCGTGCTCGCAAGTGATTTTGAGCATGGCAATCTCGGCTTCGGCGAGCGTCTCTTTGCCGGTTTCATACCAGGCGCAAGAGTATTTGCGACGTGGGCCAAGGGCAGCCAGGAAGAAGTCTGTTGGAACTTCATAGTGTTGGGCGTTGGCATCCGGTGTGTGTGTTGCCAGTGGGCTGGATCGGATTTCCTGTCGCCACGCTGCCGCGTCTCGCCGCGATTCGTCGAGGAGTCTTTTCGCGAGGAGGCGACGGATCCCCATACGGATCAGCCAGTCTGGAAGAATGTTGCGGTCCAGCAAGGATTCGTAGAAAGCCGCCATCAGGACTCAACCTGAACTTTGGGCGGCATGGGGACGAATACACTGACTTCCTGCTGATATTTGCGATATTCGTCACCTTTGCTTCGTAGCGCCTGTTCCTCAGTGGGTGGCACGCCGGTAACATTCAAGACGAAATGCAGAATCAGAGCTGGTGCGATCATGCCGAGAAAGCCCCAGGGGCCAGTCAGCGCGTAAAGACCATAGCTGAGCCAGACAAGCCATTCAAAGAAATAGTTAGGGTGCCTTGACCAGCTCCACAGGCCTTCCCGGCAGACCTTACCTTTGTTCTCGGGATCGGCTTTGAATCGGTTCAGCTGCATGTCGGAGATTGTGACTCCGGCAGTTGCGAATACCCATAAGCATATGGCTGCCTTGTCGAAAATATTGAACTCAGGTTCAAAATTCATGCAAGCCAGCAGGAAGGGAATTGCCAGCACGACGCAACTGACGGCCTGAACCTGATAGAAGAGCAGAAATTTCAAATTTATATTGGGGCCCCACTTCCGGCGCAATTCTGCGTAGCGGCCCTCTTCGGGATGCCCGATGATTCTGTTGAACAAAAGATGAAAACCGAGACGAAGGCCCCAGACAAGAACCATGATGGCGAGCAGCCAGCGGCGAGGGAATGCTCCCGACCCATGAAAAGCATAGTAGGCCGCGCAAAATGAAATGCCGAAAGCCCAGCCCGCATCGACAATGGCGGCGTTGCGGATCGCGAGATGAATTAACCAAAGGATGAACATCCAGGCACACATAATCAGCAGAGCCTGGGTGGTGAGGTTCAAGAATTCTTGCCAGAAGGGGACCGTACTAAATGGATTCATTGGGCAACTCGATTGTCTTGTGAAAGTTTCTCATGAGCCGTTGCGACATGGCATAGAAGACAAACCCTAAAGGGAGGCTGACGACTCCCCAAATCAGGACCGCACCAAGGTTTGCCCAGAAGAGTCGTTGAATGGTACCCAGCAGGTCGGATCGCAGCATTGTATAGACGGCTGAGATTGTTAAGGATTTGAGGGAAGCGTCCAATAAGCTAGCGCCCAACAGCATCAACGGAATGTAAATCAAGAGTTGAACCGGATAGATGATGTAGTTGACCAGGAGCATAAGCGGCAGGTTCAAGCGCAGGGCCGAAGCTGCTACTGCGCAAAAGAGTGTGGTTGTGCCAAGAATTGGGATGGTGCCCAAGGCCATGCCAAGAACAATGGTGAGCGAAATTTGATTCGGGCTGGTGCCTTGACGAAGCAAGTCCACGATTTTGGTTTTCAGCTTATTCATTACAAGTCGTGAAGATCAGGGACGGGGATTGACCAGGCTTTAACCGGAATAACTGTATTAATACGTATAGGCTCATGGCGATGTTTCCGAGGGCCATGATCAGGATAAACCAGAGCAGCCGCATCAAGTTCCGCGATTCTCTCCACGCCACCCAAATATAAAAGGTCAAAAAGCCGAAGTAAGCATCCCATAGTGTGGCCACGGCCCAGGGGTTGTCGCCAAAAGTGGAAAATGCATCCCAAATTGGCATCTTGAGACTCGTAAGCGTCGTCATGACGAGCATCCAGATGAAGATGGCGGAAAAAAGAACGATAAGGAAAGTCTTCATTAATATCTAGATGCGCGTTGCCGTGATTGGGAGTGGAATTTCCGGATTGTCTTGTTCGTGGTGGTTGAGCAGGAAACATGAGGTGCACCTTTTCGAGAGAGAAAGCCGTCTCGGTGGTCATACGCATACCCACACGATTGAGACAAGCCAGGGGCCGCGGCAAATTGACACGGGCTTCATCGTTCACAACGAAAAAACGTATCCCAATCTGATTCGACTTTTCTCCGAGCTGGGCATTGAGCGCGAAGATAGCAACATGAGTTGGGGTGTAACTGGGGATCGGGATGGGGTTGAGTATTCCAGTCGCGGGCTAGGCGGGTTTTTTGCTTCACGCCGCAGGGTTTTTGCCCCTCGACAGTGGCAACTCCTTCGAGACATTGTGCGATTTAACGGCGAAGCCTCTCGTCTCCTGCGAGAAGGTAAGGCAGATAGCATGATGCTTGGTGTTTTCATTGAAGAAAGAGGATATTCGCAAATCTTTCGTGACTACTACCTCTACCCAACTGTGGCTGCAATCTGGTCCACTTCGCCGCGTAAAGTTTTGGAATTCCCAGCCGCAACGCTAATTCGATTTTTCGAAAACCATGGCCTGCTTACTTTAAATGGCCATCCGCAATGGAAGGTGCTTAGGGGCGGATCGAGTGTTTACATTGATAAGCTGATTGCACCGATTCAGGGGCGGGTTCATTCTGGTAAGGCCGTGGTAAGTGTCACTCGTGTCGATGGCGGTGTTGAAGTAAAGCGGGAGGGAGAGCCGTCACAGATCTTTGATCAGGTAGTGATGGCGTCGCACGCGCCGCAAACGCTGGCCATGTTGACCGACGCCAGTCCGCTTGAGCGAGAAGTTCTGGAGTCGTTTCGTGTCTCGAATAATGAAGCTGTGCTGCATACCGATGTGAGTATTCTTCCCAAACGTAAAGCAGCGTGGGCCAGTTGGAATTACCGGATTGCTGCCGAACGGGGAGCTCCTGCCACACTGACCTACGACATGAACCGGCTGCAGAATCTGGAAACGCTGGAGCGTTACCTGGTAACGCTAAACTCAACAGATCGATTGAACCCCAGCAAGATTCTGCGCCGCATGAATTATCAGCACCCCCTCTACACGCTGGACGCCATTCGGGCTCAAGGCCGCTGGTCAGAAATCAGTGGCGTCAAAAGAGTGCATTTCTGCGGTGCTTATTGGCAAAATGGATTTCACGAAGACGGGTATCGAAGCGCGTTGCGGGTTGCAAAGTCCCTTGGAGTGGAATGCGAGATTCTTTAGGCGCAGGAATTTATTCGGGCAGGGTAAGGCACCGGCGATTGAGCCCGGTCGAGCATAGCTTTGAATACACAATGTTCATGGCCTATCTCGATGTGGATCGTATCCCTGAAATGATGTCTGTTTCCGCTTTGGCGGGCTATGAAAAGGCTGCGCTGGTGTCGTATCGTGAGTCGGATCACTTTGGCGACGCTTCTTTTTCCCTGCGACAGCGGCTGGAGACAAATGCCGTTGCCAATGGCGTGAGTTTGCCCGATGGTCCGATCTACCTGTTGACTCATTTGCGCTATGCCGGATACTGCTTTAACCCCATCTCGCTTTACTATTTCTATTCCAGGGGCGGAGGAGAGCCGAAGGTGGTAATGGCTGAAGTACACAGCACCTTTGGCGAAAGCCACAACTACTGGCTGCCTGGTTTGCGTGCAGACGGTGTGACCAAGGCACTGCATGTCTCGCCCTTTAATACGATGGACAACGAATATGGATTCCGGCTGTCGGCACCCTCTGCCAGTCTGGTGGCTCATATTGACAGCTTCCGTCAGGGGCAAAAGTTCTTCGATGCCACGCTGACTTTGGACTGGATGCCCTGGACGGCGAAAAATCTGAGGCGGTCGATTTTTGCCTACCCATTCATGACACTGAAGGTGATTGTGGCGATCCACTGGCAGGCGCTCAAACTTTTCTTCAAGCGGATGCCCTTTGTGCCGCATCGATCCAAATTGTAGAGAAAGATCAGGTTGATGGTACGGAAGCTTTTTGAAAAAATTCTGCTGGGGCTAAAGGGCGGGCGTCTGACGCTGGCCGAAAATGGACGTGTCAGTACTTATGGCGATGATGCTCCCGATGGCCTTGAGGCTATGATCGAGGTCCATTCACCACAGTTCTACCGGGCAGCAGTGTTCGGTGGCGAAATTGGCATGGGTGAAGCCTATATGGAAGGGCATTGGTCCAGCCCGGATTTGCCGAGTCTGGTTCGGCTTGCGGTGCGCAACGTGCGGGTGATCGATGGAGCCAATCCGTTGTTCAGTCTTGTGGCGCGGACGTTGGCTCGCCTCGATCATCTTCGCAAGAGCAACACACTAGAAGGAAGCAAAAAGAACATACAGGCCCACTACGACCTGTCGAATGATTTTTTCCGGCTCTTTCTCGACAGCAGCATGATGTATTCTTCTGCGCTGTGGGAGGGCGAGAACGAGACACTTGAGCAGGCACAGTGGAACAAGCTGGAGCGGATTTGCCGGGTGCTGCGGCTTGGTCCCGAAGACCATGTTCTCGAGATCGGAACCGGTTGGGGCGGATTCGCCCTGCATGCAGCTAAGCGGTATGGTTGCCGGATCACAACAACCACGATTAGCCGGGAGCAATTCGCCCTGGCAAAACAAAGGGTACGGGAAGCAGGGCTCGAAGACCGCATTACACTGCTGCTCGAAGACTATCGACACTTGCAGGGCCGCTACACCAAAGGCGTCTCGATCGAGATGTTCGAGGCAGTGGGGCTGGATCATTATGATGAGTTTTTCGCAACCTGGGAGCGGCTGCTTGAGCCTGGAGCTTCCGTCGCGATGCAGACCATCACGATGAACGAGAAGCAGTTTCCGAGCTATCAGAGGAGTCCGGACTGGATCCAGAAGTACATCTTTCCGGGCGGGGAGTTGTCGAGCGTGGTGGAGATTCAAAAGAGTCTGGCACGCACAGGCAGCTATCAGTTGATGGACCTAAGCGAGATGGGCACGCATTATGCGTGGACACTTCGGGAGTGGCGGCGGCGCTTTCAGGAGCGCATCGAAGCGGTTCGTGGGTTGGGCTTTGATGCCCGGTTTGAACGAATGTGGGACTACTACCTGGGCTATTGCGAAGGTGCCTTTCTTGAGCGCTATATAGGGGTAGCGCAACTGCTGCTTGTGCATTCCAAAGCCCGTGTTGGGGTGCATGGCGAACCTAGGGCGAAACTTGGCAATGCACGTGCAGGTGGCATGTACTCTGAAGGGTGAGTACAATGAAAGCGTTACCTTACATGCGAATTCCTGCGTTCTTAATGTTTTTGGCCTGTGCCGTTTTTGCGGCAGAAGTGATTGTGGTGGAACAGATTGTTGCCAAGGTCAACGGCGACATCATCACCAGTACGGATCTCGCCCGGGCCCGCCGGCAGATTATCGAAGAGATGAAATCTCGTAAAGTGAGCCAATCGGAAATCGATATGACGCTACTCAATGCCGAGAAGAATATTCTCCGGGACAAGATTGACAGCCTTCTCCTCGCCAGCAAGGGAAAAGAAATGAGCATCAGCGTCGACGGTGAAATCAGCAAATATGTTGCCGATCTCATGGTGAAGACGAAGATGGCCAATCAGGAAGACCTTGCCAAGATGATCACCGAGCAAACCGGTCAGTCCTTTGAAGACTGGAAGAACGAAATGCGCACCAACATGATCACGCAGCGCGTTGTGCGGCAGGAAGTCGGCGGCAAGATCAACATCAAGAAGGAAGAAGTCGCCAAATATTACAACGAGCACAAAACGGAATTTGTGCGTGACGAAGAGATCTATCTGCGCGAGATTCTGTTCTCGAGCGAAGGCAAGAGCCCGGCCGAGGCTGCAGGCCTTGAGAAAAAGGCAAAAGATGTGGTGGCGCGCTTGCGCAAGAACGAAAAGTTCAATGTGCTGGTTCGCGAATTCAGCGATTCGCAAACTCGTAACGAAGACGGCGATATCGGCTGGATGAAGAAGGGCATGCTGAACAAACAGATCGAAGATCTGGTGTTCAAAAGTCAAAAGAACTTCGTAACCGATCCGATCAAGTTGCCTAATGGCTGGCTGATCCTCCGGGTGGAAGACTTTCATGCGGCCGGACAGGCCGAGATGGAACAGGTAGAGAACGAAATTATGGAAAAGCTCTACATGCCTCGCTTCCAGCCGCAGATGCGCGAGTATCTCACCAAATTGCGCATGGATGCGTTTCTTGAAATCAAGGAAGGCTTCCTCGATTCCGGGGCGGCCCCCGGCAAGAATACCGCCTGGACCGATCCAGCTCAGTTGAAGCCCGAGACGGTTTCAAAAGAAGAAGTTGCCAGCCGCCGGCGCATGAAGCGCGCACTTTGGGTAGTGCCGATTCCGGGTACCAAGACCAGCGCCACATCAAAGTCAAAGACTGTTAACTAGAGTTATTTAGAGAGGCATGAATCCCAAGAGGATCATGCGGGTCCGCGTCCATGAAAAGTCCATTCGTCAACGAGTTCGAAGCGAACTCCGATATCACAGCTGTCTTGCTGGTTCTAGCCAAGGACGTACGCCAGAAAAAATCAGGCGAACCCTATCTGTCGCTCACTCTGGGCGATCGCAGCGGCGACATCGATGCCAAGATGTGGGACAACGTTGAGGATATCCTCGACGGATTTGACCGGGATGATTTTGTTCGCATTCGGGGCAGAGTACAGATCTTCCAGAACCGGCCGCAGTTGACGATACACCGATTGCAAAAGGTGGAAGATCGCGAAGTGGATCTGGGCGACTTCTTTCCCGTTTCCGGTCGCGGCTTGGACGAGATGTGGGCGGAACTGATAGCGCTTGTAGAAGGGCTATCGAATCCTCATCTGAAGGGCCTTCTTTCGGCTATGTTTGCAGATCCGGAGATTGCGCGGATGTACCGCATTGCTCCGGCTGCGAAGTCCATTCATCACGCCTGGCTTGGTGGCTTGCTGGAGCATGTCTTGAGCCTGGCGCACCTGGCCCGCCTGACGGCCGCGCATTATCGCGAAGTGGACCTCGATCTGTTACTCACCGGCGTAGTCTTGCATGACATCGGAAAAATCTATGAGCTCAACTACGAGCGAGGATTTTCTTATTCCACCGAAGGACAGTTGCTGGGCCATATCATCATCGCGCTGCGTATGATCGACGGCAAGCTGAGCGGGTTGCCCGAGTTCCCTCCGAAGCTTCGGATGCTTGTCGAGCACATGGTGGTCAGCCACCATGGCGAGCTGGCCTACGGAAGCCCGAAGACTCCTATGTTCCTCGAAGCGCTATTGCTGCATCATCTGGACAATCTCGATTCGAAGATGGAATCGATGCGGCAGCATGTTCACAAGGACAAGACCGTTACCGGTGTCTTCACAGGCTTCTTGCCTTCGATGGAGCGAACGGTGCTTAAAAAGGACAAATTCCTGCTGGATGAGGCGGATCTTCCGGCGCAGTCCGTTGCCAAAGTGGAGATCCCGGTCCAGTCGCGCGTGAAAGAGAACGGTTCGCCTTTCGCAGACAAGCTGAAAAAAGCGTTATTCTAGCTCAGCTTAGTGCTTTGATTGAAAATCTTGATACTTCTGTAGGCAAGCCTTTTAAGATCACCGAACGTCAGAGCCTGGAATGCCGGGCTGAAGTGTTCAACATTCTAAATTATGTCAGCTGGGGGGCGGGTCGCGACATTACCGCTCCGGGAAGTTTTGGCCAGATCACAGGCCAGATCAACTCGCCTCGCAACATCCAGTTTGGTTTGAATTACAAATGCTAGGCAAACGATTGCTCGAATCGAAAGGCCGCCTTCACCGGGGCGGCTTTTCGTTTTTAGTCGATCATTTTGCGGCTTCTGAGATGCTCACGCAGGTTTATTTCCCCTGTGAACTGCTCGGCATCGATGCCGAAGGCCCTCGCTCCTTCAACGTAGCGTTCTATGTCATCGGTAAAGAAGCATTCGCCTGGCTCGCATTGCGCGTTGGCTACTGCCGCACTGTAAATGCGATCGTCCGGCTTCATCGCTTTCACTTCATAGGAAAGTGTGTAGGCGTCAAAGTGGTTCAAAATCGGGTATTTTTCCCTCAACCAGCCATAATGAAGTTCGTTTGTATTTGAGAGTAAAACCAGGCGATAGCGCTGCTTAAGATCGAGAATTAATTCCTCACTGGTTGCTGTTTCAGGCAGAAAGATCGAGTTCCACATTTCTCGAAACTCGTCGTGAGAAAAGGTAAGCCCGAGCAATTCGCTGAAGCGGTGGCGGAAGTCTTCGGTCTCGCAGAGGCCCGATTCGTATTGTGGATAAAGACCAGAGTCTCTGATTCTTGTGGCAACTTCGTCTTGCGAGAACCCGGAATGTACCGATAGCGTTTGGTATGCGCGGTGAATATCGAATGGCACCAAAACATTACCTAAATCGAATAGTATGGAGCGAATCACATCCTCAATTATGCCGCTCATGCCGCCGAAATGGCCGCACAAAGTTTTTACAACATTTTTGTCGCTTTTTCTCCGTTGTTCTCGCTATCTATAGTGGAGGGAGAACGATCACTCGTTCTACCAAACCTCCTTGGGCTCAGAAGCGGTGTTGAATGGGACGAGACAACATCGCTTTCTGGGTCCATTTCTTTTGCTTGAACGTTTCTGGGGGCTGAGGTGCGATCCTAAAGCTGAAGATGTCTCCTTTTCTTGATGTCGAGCGACAGGGCCGCCTGCTCGGAATCACTCTCAACCGGCCTGAGAAGCGCAACGCGCTTGATCGCGAGATGTGTGAATCGATTGTGGAAGCTTGCGAGTCTGCCGAAGCTGACAATTCGATTGGTGCTATCTACTGGCGAAGTATTGGGCCCGTTTTCTGTTCCGGAATGGATCTGGATGAAGCATGCTCTCCTGATGCGGTGGAGTTAACTGCCATCCACGGCCGTTTATTTTCACTTGGCGCCCGGCTCACCAAGCCGATTGTCTGCGCTGTACAGGGGCCAGCACTGGCAGGCGGCTTGGGGCTGGTGGCCAATGCGCATGTTGCAATCGCTGTGCATGGCACTACCTTTGGTTTGACTGAAATCCGAATCGGCATGTGGCCCTTTGCGATCTATCGCGCTGTAGAGCTGGCGCTTGGCTCGCGACGGACACTCGAACTCACGCTTTCGAGTAAGATCTTTAATACCCCTGAAGCACTGGCCTGGGGACTCGTGCAAGAGGTTGTGCCGCCGTTTGAACTGGAAGAGCGAGGTGAAGCGATCGCCGTGGCCCTTGCCAACGCACCGGCCGATACCGTCCGTCAAGGAATGGGTTTTGTGCACCAAAGCCGGTCACTCGATGCGGCGTCCGCGATGTCGCTTGCCCTGGCTACGCGGGCTGAAAATTTCAAGAGTCTTGATTTTGAAGAAGGCGTCAAGGCATTTCGTGAGAAGCGTGCTCCACGCTGGCCGTCTCATCATTAAAATCCGATGCTCGACTACATAAGCCCTGTCACCCTGGTTGAGTGGGTTGAGAATACCGCTCCCTTTCTATTTCTCGATCCCAGTCCGCCGCCCGCCAAGCGATTGATTGATCTTGATTTTGTCGATATCCTTCGTTCGGTTCGGCTCGGCTACGTCTGGCCTGAAACACTCACCGAATATGTCGAAGACTATTTCGCCCTTTGCCTGTCGGCTCATCACGCCACCGTCGCAACCTTTATCCCGACAGACGTCGATTCGAAAATTCGCGGGCTCTTGTGGAAAGACAGCAAAGAGCCTGCTTCGCACCGGCGCATGTTTGAGTTCGCCTTAAGGGCAATGAAGTGGCCGCTGGAAAACGTCTCGCGACGTTACACGCAGGTAGCTGGGCTCGGGCCAGTTTCTGGACACAATGGGGAACAGTTAAGCGTTCTGATGGGGGCGCTTCAGGCCTTTCTCAAGAATGAAGACGCAGAGTTTGTCGCCAGGGCCAGAGCTGCGATCGACGAAGAATTACGCCGCGAGGCGATCGAGTTTGTTACGGCCATAGAGACTAAGGGCCTCGAACTCGACGCTTTGCGGATTGTTGCTTCGATCACTCACAATGTCGGCGATATTGATCAGGGTCTTTCCTATTGGTCCAAGCACGAGATGTACAATGATGTCCGGGCAGACTACGGGCGGCTGGCGCATGAGAACACCAAACCATTTGGAGGTGTTTTTGCTCATGCCGCCAAAGTGTACAAGCGCGTGATGTCGGCTGAGGGCCATCGGCACTATCCCTTGCGATCCATTCGTGGCTTGCGGCAAAGTCCAGATCTGCTGCTGCCGCTCGGGCCTTTCTTTGATGAGTGGGGCTCGATCGTCGCAACACACGCGAGCGTCAACGACGAAACCCGCGCCGAGACGCTTGGGGCGATCATTACCGGTTCACGCAAGATTGCCGGGCAGAAGGGCTATTTCCGTGCGATTCGCGGAATGCAGGATGCGCTGGGGCAAGCGAAAATTCAGACACTCCTCAAGAAGCTGCCGAATTCCGTGCGCAAAGACTATGAAGACGCGGAACTGCGCAAGGCGGTAGCGATATCGAGAGAGAGCTTTGAATCGAGTATGAAGAAGGCCTTGCACGCTGCCCTTTAACGATAGGCGGGAATGCCCGTGACGGCTTCTCCGATGACAAGAGTGTGGATGTGGTCTGTGCCCTCATAGGTTTTGACGCTTTCGAGATTCGCCATATGCCGCATGACCGGGTACTCCTCCATGATCCCGTTGGCACCCAGAAGGTCGCGGCTCGCGCGCGCGCAATCGAGGGCAATCGCGACATTGTTGCGCTTGAGCATGGAAATTTGCTCGGGTTTCAGACGGCCTTGATCCTTGAGCCTGCCGCAGTGCAGCGCCATCAATTGTGCCTTCGAGATCTCAGTGATCATGTCAGCGAGTTTTGCCTGAACAAGCTGGTGTGAGGCGATTGGCTCGTGATCGAATTGACGTCTTGTGATGCTGTACTGTCTTGCGGTTTCAAAACAGTCTAGAGCAGCGCCGATCACGCCCCAGCCGATGCCGTAGCGCGCCTGGCTAAGGCACTGCAGCGCTGCCTTGAGCCCCTTGGCTTCCGGCAGAACGTGACTTGCAGGAACGCGGCAATCCTGAAACGCCAGGCTCGATGTTACCGACGCTCTCATCGACATCTTCCCGTGCAGGTCGCTGGTGGAAAAGCCCTCTATCCCGCGCTCCACCAGAAAGCCCTGAATTCCTTGCGGTGTTCTTGCCCAGATGATATGGATATCGGCGACGCCACCATTGGTGATCCAGGTTTTTTCACCGTTCAGGATCCAGCTGTCGCCGTCGGCCTCGGCCCGTGTCAGCATCCCCGAAGGATTGGATCCGAACTCAGGCTCAGTCAGGCCGAAGGCGCCCACCAGTTTGCCTTCCGCCAATTCCGGCAGCCACCGCCGCTTCTGTTCTTCCGTGCCAAATTTGTGAATCGGGAACATCACCAAAGCGCCCTGTACGCTGGCAAAGCTGCGAATACCGGAATCGCAACGCTCGAGTTCCTGCATGATCAAACCGTAGTCGACGTTCGACATGCCAGCGCAGCCGTAGCCTTCGAGATTTGCACCAAGAAATCCCATTTCGCCAAAGGCCGGAATCAATGAATTCGGGAACTCTCCCTTCGCATATGCTTCGCGAATCAGCGGTTGAATCTGTTCGGCCACAAAGCGGCGCGCCGAGGCCCGGATCAGCTTTTCCTCCTCACTCAACTGCGAGTCGATATCCAGATAATCTGCCGGGGAAATTGAGCTACTCATGACACATTCATTCTGATGTATTTTTCAAAGCGATTGAGTGCCTCGGTAAAGTTGAGGCGTCCCAGGCCAACACGGAAGTGATCCTCTCCGGCTTCATAGACTTTTGAAGGCAAAAGCATCACGCCCCCTTCGTCCACCAACCGCTCACAAAAGGTAGAAGTATCGCCTGCAAGCCAACGCGGAAAGCAGATCGGGCCAGCCTTGGCAGGCCGCGCTGACAGCACGTGAGTGTGACGTGCGAGAAAGTCATCCCACACAGGAAGGTTTGTAGCGATGATGTTGCGACAGCGCTTTCTCAGTAACTCGCCGCTCTTCATCGCAATGATGGAAAGCCGCTCTGTGGGTGCGCTGGCGCAGATAGTTGTGTAGTCTTTGTAGCTCTGGATTGCCGCTAGTAATTCGTTGTCCTGCGCCGCAACCCAACCACTACGCAAGCCGGCCAGGCCGTAGGCTTTCGATAGACCTGCGATCGAAACGCCTTTGGCGTAAGCCGATGCCGCAGGCTTGAGAGCGTTTGCGTCTGGCTCGAGTCCCCGGTACATTTCGTCGGAAATCAGCCAGCATCCGCTTTGCCTGGCCAGATCGCAAACTTGTGCCCACTCTGCTTCCGTTGGCTGGGCGCCCGTAGGATTGTGCGGAAAGTTAACGACAAGCGCCTTCACTCCGTCCAGCTTCAAATCGGAAGGATTGAAGTGCCAGCCTTCCGGGCTTTCTTGAGGAAGCCACTTCTGCACCTCACAGCCAATCTCAACCGCGATTTCATAGAGCGATTGATAGCCCGGGGCCGTTGAGACGATCGTGTCCCCGGGCTTGAGCAATGCGCGCATTGTCAGGTAAATTGCCTCTTCGGGCACTGCTGTAATCACTTGTGCCGAATTGATCCCTTCGTAGCCCTCTGCGATCAGTTGGCGTAATTCCGGATGGCCTGCCGTCTCGGTATAGCCGAACTTCATCGAGTTCCAGACCGCAAGGTCTTCGGCACTGGCAAGTCCGAGCAGTTCCGGCATCGTGAGCGCTTCACAGTCTGAGCTGGCCAGATGCAGGGTGGGTTGGAATTCATATTGAGCGAAAAAACGTTCCAGCAGGAAAGGACGCAAGGTCATTGATTTAGGATGGCGCAAAAAGTGTGCGAATAATTGCCCGCTCGTGCCACTACCTCCTTGCACTCTGATGTTTCGAATGATCCGACTTGCCGCCCTGGCTTGCGCGCTTCGCCTTTACGGGCAAAACGCAGCCCAGCAACAGCTCGACCAGGCCTATGCCAATCTCAAGGCGATGCGTCTGGCCGAAGCCCGTCTCGCGTTTGAGTCCGCACTAGGGCTTGCGCCAGAGCACGTGAACGCTCGTCTTGACTACGCATACCTGCTGCTGCGCCTGGGTGAAACCATGGCCGGGCGCGATCAACTGAAGCTGGTTCTCAACTCTCGCCCGGACGATGAACGGCTCTCAATTGAATATGCTTATCTGGCTTACGAGACTGGCAAGAGAGCCGAGGCGTTCGAGATCTTTCTGCGTTTACGCAATGCCAAAGATGAAGCCATTGGCAAACAGGCAACTGAAACCTGGACGCGGCTGGATGCGGACCTGCGAGCCAGTATCGCCCGCTGGACTGAGGCTGCCGCCAGCACCCCGGACAGCTACAGTGTGCATGAAGAACTCGCCCGTCATCTGGAAGACCGTAACGACTGGGTGGCTGCCGCCGCAGAGTATCGCGTCGCTTTCGGCCTCAAGCCGGACAAACGACGATTCCTGCTTGATATCGCTCGCGTGGAGCACGAGGCATTGAGGCCCGATTATGCGAATGCAGCTTTGATCGCTGCCTCTCGCGGCACTCCGCCAATGGTTGCCGAAGAGGCTCGCGAAATTCTTATGCCACGCTATCCCTTCGTATACGAATTCGAGATGGCTGTCGAGATGGACCCCCTCAATGTGCCCCTGCGACGAGAACTTGGCTTTCTGCTTCTCAAGATGAATCGCGATAAAGACGCAATCTCTGTTTTTGAGAATCTCCTGAAGCTTGCCCCGGACGACGCACTCAGCGTAGCGCAACTCGCCTTTCTCAAGGTGAAGCGTGCTGTACCTGTTGCTTCGGCTGAGAGCGGGCTCACGGCTGTAAAAGAACTGGCCGACCGGAGCCTCGAGAAGGGTTATCTCAAAGATGCACTTCGGTACCTTGAGCAGTTGCACGAGACCAATCCTGAGGATGATGCCACAACACTGCGTCTTGGCTGGACCTACAACATGCTGAAGCTCGATCGGGACGCTGTGCGGTGTTTTGATATTGCCCGGCGTAGCCAGAACACGAAGCTGGCGACGGAGGCCGACCAAGCCTATCGCAACCTTCGACCTTCTCTAGCTTCGGTTCGAACTACAACTTGGGTGCTGCCCTTCTATTCTTCCCGCTGGCATGAAATCTTTACTTATGGCCAAGCCAAGATGGAGTTCCGCTTGCCCACTTCCAAAGTGCGCCCCTACATTTCAACGCGCTTCATTGGCGATCTAAATCGTAATGGAGGTAGGCTACGCGGGCCTTTGGGACAGGCTGCCCCACAAGCGCTGAGCGAAAGCGCAGTAGTTGTCGCTGGTGGGCTTGCCAGCGCACGAAAGCATGGGTGGATGGCCTGGGGCGAGGTGGGTGGTGCCTGGCAGTACTTCGCCAAACGCAACAACACAGCCACGATTCGCTCTGATTACCGGGGCGGTGTAAACTTTGGACGGGGCTTTGGTGCCGCCAATCTCGGCAGCGAAGGGGGCTGGTTTGCCAGCACTACCTTCGATGGCGTCTTTATTAGCCGCTTTGACAACAACGCCTTGTTTTATGGGCAAAACAGGATTGGCTACCATGCCCCAAATGCACCGCTCCAGTTCTACATCAATGTAAACCTGACGACAGACTTACGCCGTATGGACTGGGCCAACTATTACGAAGCCGGCCCCGGCGTGAGATGGCGCGCTCCCGGTTTGCCCAAGTCGCTTTACCTCTTTGCCGACTTCATCTATGGTCGCCACATGTTGAAGGGCGATCCGTCGCGCGCTCGCCGCTTTACTGATTTCAGAGCAGGAGTCTGGTATGCGCTCACTTATTAGTGTTTTAGTTTTCACCTGCCTTGCCGTTGATGCCCAGACCTTCGATCTCGATGGTGCAGAGCCTGGTTGGAGCGCGGTGTTGCGCTCATTGGGCCAGGTGCCCGCTCATCAAGGCAAGGCAAACACAGTCTGGTTGAGTGGCAAAGAAAGTCCTCAGACTGCTCAGTCGCTACTTGATTCTGGCACGCAGATCATCCTGGTGGGCCTCTCTCCACTGTCAACACACTTTGGCATCAAGGCCTCTGGTAACAGTGTTTCGATTCGCCAAATTCGTGATGTTTCGAGTCCGGACTTGCCCATTGTCTGGGAAGCGGAGGAGCAAATTCTTCGAAGTACGTTGAGCGATGCGTGGCAGGTAAGAGCAAAAGATCGGTGGAGCGAGGCCCCAGTTCTTTCCATTCGTAAATTCACAAGCGGTGCGATCCTCTGGACGGCTACTACGATTGGAGAGTCCGGTTATGAGCGCTACCCCTTCTTGCCGCAAGCATTGCTGGCAGCAGGGCTAAAGGGACCAGTGCGAGGCACAGGGCTGTGGGCCTTCTTTGACGCAGGCTTCCGGCAGCGGGCAGACCTCGCTTATCTTGTTGCTCAATGGAAACTTGCCGGGATTGGCGCGATCCACGTCACCAGTTGGCAATTTGATGGAGCAGAACCGGCAAGGGCCGAGTGGCTGGCGAAACTGATTGCCCTCTGCCATGAAAGTCTTATTCAGGTCTACGCCTGGGTCGAGTTGCCGCATGTGAGCGAACGCTTCTGGATCGATCATCCCGAGTGCCGGGAGCGCACAGCAACTGGTATGGAGGCAAGTCTCGACTGGCGCCGCCTTACCAATCTGGTGAATCCGAAATGTGCAGCTATGGCCGAAACCAGCGTCTTGAGTTTGCTGCGAAGCTTCGATTGGGACGGTGTCAACCTCGGTGAGCTTTACTTTGAATCTCTGGAAGGGCATCAAAACCCTGCTCGCTTCACGCCCTTCAACGATGATGTTCGCGCTGAATATCGAGTGCTTCATGGCCGCGATCCCCTGGATGACTTGAAGGGCGGGGAGCTACCCGCGTTACTTGAGTATCGTGCCAATCTCGCTGCTCGCCTGCAAGCTGATTGGTTGAGCAAGCTTGAGACAATTCGTCGCGAAAAGCCCAATTTCGATATTGTGCTAACTCATATTGACGATCGTTTTGATACTCGAATGCGCGATGCTCTTGGCGCTGATGCTGCGCGTCTCTTGCGTGGCACTGAAGGGCAGGGAACCGGTTTTCTGATTGAAGACCCGGCTACCGTTTGGCATCTCGGGCCATCGCGCTACAGCGAGATTCGAAAGCGATACGAGGGCCTGACCCAAGACCCAGACCGGCTCTCGATCGATCTCAATATCGTAGATCGCTATCAGGACGTTTATCCTACGCGCCGGCAGACTGGTGCAGAACTGGCGCAACTGGTGCACGAAGCCTCGGCCAATTTTAGCCAGGTGGCCCTGTACTTTGAATACTCCTTGCGCCCGGTTGATCTGCCGGTCCTAGGGCTCGCTGCAGCAAGGGTTGCATCCTGGAAGCAAGAGGATGGAGTAGTGGATGTAAAGCTCTCAGGCCCCGCGCGGCTGCTATGGAGTGGTGCTGCACGCGTGAACGGGATTCTCTGGCCCTTGACCGACGGTGAGGCTCTGATCTTGCCTGAAGGACAATGGCGAATTGAACGCGCAAGCGAAATGCCCTCCACTCGAGTTCGCGATATGAATATGAGGTTGGAGTCTCTAACTCAGGATGACACCGGATACACAATCCATTTCCATTCGCGGTCGAAGGGAACGCTTTTGGTGGAATCTTCTGGTGGTGTAGAGCGAATCGCGATAGCGCGTGGCAAAGGCAGCTACAGAATTACCGCGAAGCCACTTGCGGCAGCGGCTGCGAGTAGTTCAACGCAACTTCTTCGCCCGCACTAACCCCGGACTGAATCACGATCTGCGTGTCGTTCATGTCTCCGGTCTTCACTTCCCGCCTGACGAAATTTGCACCTTGTTTGGCGAAAACATAGGTCTTGCCGTCCTGCTCGACGATCGCACCGCGTGGGATCAATACCGCCTTGTCATCGCCGGTGCCAGTCAGAACTTCAGCTGCAGCAGAAAGGTCAGGGATCAGTTTCGGGTCGAAGCCTTCGATTGCAACCCGCACTGGAATGGTGCGGATGAAACTCTGCTGCCGCCCGCCCATTACGGCCAATGCACCGACGGAATAGAGGCGGCCTTTGAGGCTCATGCCAGGAAATGCATCAACTGTAATCTTTGCAGTCTCGCCAATGCGGAACTGGCTAACTTCAGTCTGATTGATGTTGCCTTCTACCTGCATGCTCTTCGGATCGACAACCTTCATCGCCACCTGACCGGGTGCAACGATGTCGCCAACCTTAATCGTGTCGTTTTCTGAACCACGGAAGACCGGCTGCACCACAGCCAGGCCGTCCATCGAAGCTGAGACGACAAACTTCTTGAGGTCAGCCTTGTGACGGTCGCGGTGACGCATGTGGCGTTCCATCGTGAATTGCAGAATACGCATCTCAGAGGCCTGAGACTGCTTCTTGAAATCCATGTCCTTCAGCAATTGCTGATATTTGGCGTCTGCTTCTTCCACAGAGAGTTGCAGAACTTCCTGATCGAGGGCGGTGCGCAGTTCTTTGGTCTTGGCGTCTAGCCGAACTTTGTCGAGTTCCGACTTTGCGACACGGATATTTTGATTCAGGTTCTCGATGTCGAGAGCCTGCTCTGCCTTGCGCTTTACGATGTCGCCCTGGGCCTGCATTACTGTGGCATTGACGTCGTCTACGTGGTCTTGCAGAGATTGCCCGTCGATCTCAAGTACAATCTGACCTTTCTTCACCATGGTTCCACTGGCCGCCATTTTCAGAATCGTCATCGGACGGTTACCCTCAGGGCCCGTCAGCTTGGGTACCGTGATGTTAGCGAAATTACGTGCCGTGGTTACGCCAGTGATGCGCACCGTCTGATGCAGGGGTGCTACGCGAGCTTTCGCCGTCCGCACTGCAGGAATCGCGGCTAGCTTTTCTGCGTCCTGTTGGGCCGAATACCACTGCCACGTGGCAATACTGGCAACCAGCAGAACGAGCAGAGAGCCCCAGATCAGCCAGGACGTTTTGCCCTTGGGTTCTTCTGGCGCAGGAACCAGAACCGGCTTTTTTGATGGTTCAGAAGGGAACGGGAGTGGATTTGGATTCGCGGACATCAGAGCCTCAACTGGATAGATCGGTGGACATCTCTATATTACTAGAGGTTCTCCTGAAGAAAAAGGCGCACGAAGTTTCGAATTCGTTACCTGTATACTCATCTAGATCGTGACTGCTTCATTGACTGAATCCCGCGCCCGCTGGCTGGCCCTCTGGGCGGCCATGCTTGGCTTCATGTTGGACGCCATGGATGTACTTCTCTATTCCTTCGCCTTGCAGAGTATTCGAGCCGAGTTTGGACTCAGTAACGAACAGGCCGGCCTGGTTTTTACTTACACCCTAGTGGCTTCTGCCTTCGGTGGCATCCTGAGTGGCCTTGCGGCAGACCGCTTCGGCCGACAGCGCACCCTGATTGCGACGATCCTGCTTTATTCTTTCGCCTCAGGTGGCAGCGCGACTTCCAACAGTCTGGTGGAACTGCTTTTTTGGCGATCTCTGGTAGGCCTTGGCCTTGGTGCCGAGTGGAGCGCTGGCGCGGTTCTGGTTGCCGAGTACTGGCCCAGTGACAAGCGCGCACGGGCCATCTCTCTCATGCAGAGCGGATGGGCGATTGGCTACATTCTGGCGGCAATTGTCGCGGCTACGATTCTGCCCGCCTACGGCTGGCGTGCGATGTTCTGGATTGGCGTACTTCCCGCTTTGATTACCGTCTGGATTCGCCGCAATGTACCCGAGCCGCCTGTGTGGTTAAACCGCACTGAACCCGCGGGAAGTTTCTTCGAGATCTTCCGCGGCCCGCTGTGGCGAGTCACTGTCATCGCTACTGCTTTAGCCACAACCGTACTCTTCGCTTACTGGGGCGTCTTCACCTGGCTCCCCGGCTTTCTAGCCGCTCCCAAAACGGCTGGTGGCGCAGGTTTCGGAATCGTGAAGACCAGTGGCTGGATCATTGCGATGCAAGTGGGTGCCTTTGCCGGCTACAACTGCTTCGGCCTGCTGGCAGATCGTATCGGCCGCCGCACCGCATTCGCCATCTACGTTGTTGCTGCTGCGATCATGACGATTGTCTATGGCAGCGCTCCGCGTTGGGCAGGCGATTCTGCTTCGACTGTTCTTCTGCTTTGTGGCCCACTACTTGGCTTCTTCGGCACTGGATTCTTTGCCTTGTTCGGCACAATGCTCGCAGAGCTCTATCCAACTTCCGTGCGTGGTGCCGGCCAGGGCTTTGTTTACAACTTCGGGCGCGGCCTGAGCGCACTGGCTCCCCTTACCGTAGGCGCTGTGGCAGACAAAAGCGGCCTCGACATGGCGCTGGTGCTCAACGCTGGATACTTCCTGCTCGGGGCGGGCCTTGTTTTCTTTTTGCCTGAAACCAAAGACCGCGATCTTAACGCTTGACGCGATAGTTATCGTAGCTGCCTTCGCCGTAGATCTCCTGATAGATCTTTACGCCTTCGTCTTCTGACGGCAGTCGCAGCCCGTCTGTAAAACGATTCATATAGGCAAAGTTCGCTGTCTGCATCACCACTTCAAGAGCACCCTGCTCGCCGAAGACCTCCTTCAACTTCTGATAGTCCGCGTCGGTGGTGGAGTTGGGCGCGCGGGTCAGTTTGCGCGCATACTCAACGGCAACGAGTTCGCGTGGGCTCAGCTGTGAGTCGTCCTTCTTCATCGCGAGCAGCTTGTTTGGATTGACACCGGCACGGCGCAAGCCGATTACCTGATGTACAGTGCAATAGCGGCAACCATTCACCATCGAGACGGCGAAAGAGATGTGCAACTTGAGCGGGCGATCCACCGAAGCATACTCGCGAGTCGCATTGCCATAGTTACGCCATGCAGTGGCGCCAGCAGGATTGAGAAACATCGCCCGCATCGAATTGGCAAAGCCAACACCAAGCGTGTTGTTTTCGCGGAGTTGTTTCTGAGCGTTTTCGACGGCGGTCATCTGTGCGTCTGAGATCAGCGATATGCGAGCTTCGGGCGCATGGTATCCCCGCTTCGATGCGTCCTCAGCCTGAAGCGCCCAGGGCTCTGTCGGCAAAGCAAGCGCTTCCACAAAGCGCACCAGATAATTGAACATGCAGGTGGTGGTGGTCAACTCCACAACCTGACTGTCGTTGTAGCGCGCCTTTACGGCAGCAAACTGATCGTTGGTCACCCCAAGCACTGCTTTGGTTAAGGCCTCTCCATAACCGATGGCGAGCGACTCAGCGGTCTTGGAACTGGACGGGACTGGCGTGGTGCCGAGTAAGGCGAGCACTTCGCGCCCGCGTTCGGTCGAACGCAGACGTCGCTCGGTATGCACAGCGAGGTAAGGGCTGTTGTAAATCTGGGCGATGCGCAGGCCAATCGCCAGCTTCAGTTCCGGCTCGACGCTCCCCTGATAAATCATCGTCTCGAAGAGATCTGCCATTGGCTTCTGAGCTTTGGGCGTGAGCGAAAGTGCCCGCACAAAATTGGGTGTGTGCCCACCAGGATCTTCCGCCAACGGCACTCTGGCCGCGCGATTCATGGCCGACTTCGACCGCTCCATCAGGCTCTGCACCGCAGGGTAACTGGATTGGGCTGCCAGAAGGGGCAGGAGCGCGAAGCCGGCAATCAATGTACGAATCATGTTCTTTTCCTTATCAAAATTGGAGGCGAAGCCCTAGCTGGATCTGCCTCGGATCGAATGCTGTTGTCGATTTACCAAATGCGCCGGGCACCGATAGATCGCTGTTTGGCAGCGCAAGGCTGACCGTGTTGAATAGATTGAAGGCTTCTGCCCGAAACTGCAGCGCACGTTTTTCGCCGAGGCCGAAGCTGCGAGTGATCGCAACATCGTTGGTGAATTGTCTGGGTCCCCGAAAAGTGTTGCGGCCGAGCACACCGTTGCTGCCACGCGCTGGCTTTGGGAAGTCGCCCACTTGAAACATTCCACTCAGGAATTCCTGTTTGCTGTAGCCGCGAAGCACCCCGCTCGCCGGAGCATCAGGGCGATCATAGAAGCCGCCGCCCACAGCGCCACCACCACCGTCAGCGTTGAAGTCTCCTCCGGCCTGGAAGGATGCATTGGTCCAGACTGAGAACGGCCTGCCGCTTTGCGCACCAAAGATCGTCGAGACTTGCCAGCCATTGGCCAATTGCTGAACCCATTTAGAAGAGAAGCCAGTTGAAGGAGCCCAGATCAACATCCCTGTGAAGCGATGCGGAATGTCGAACATCGACCGAGAGCGCTCAAGGTCGAGGCGGCTGACATCTTGTGCTCCTTTGCCTGGTTCTGCGTTGTCTGCGAACTGCCCGGTTGACGTGTCAGAAGAGTTATCAAGCCACTTGGACCAACGATAATTCACCTGCAGTGAGAGTCCGCGTGACATGGGCCTCCGTGCTTCTAGAGTCATCCCGTGATAACTGGAAGTCACTCCGTTTGTAACAAAAAGCAGCGGGCCGAAGTTTGGATTGATACGGTCTTCACGGCCATCCAGAAGATCGCCTGCAAAGCGGTTGATGTCATCGATTCTTTCAAGGTTTACCCCGCGTGTTGCGACATAGCCAATTTCGCCCACCCATGTCGAGAAGAGCCTGCGCTGGATATTGGCAAACCAGTTGATTGTGTACTGAGTCTTAAGGTCCGGGTTCACGACAAAGCCCGTTGGCCGCACACCCCCTCTGGCACTCACACCTGTCGCGAATTCTTGATTGAATGGCACCGGGATGCCGTATCGAATGTTGGTGCCGATGCCTACATTGGGTTGCAGAATGCCTTGGACAGCATCTGGTGGCAAGGCGCGTGCGCCGCCAACGGATTGCCCATGGTGTGGCTGATAGGCCAAGCCACCACCTGCGCGCATCACCAGCTTGCCATCGCCTTTCAGATCGTAGGCAATGCCCCCGCGGGGTGCGAAGTTCATTCTCTGCGGACGGTACAGGCGTTCCACTCTTGTGAGCGAGGCAGTGGCGAGGCGGTCGGAATAGTTGTTGCCTTGGCCGAAGACAATCGAAGACAGAATTCCGTTGCGCTCTTGTGGGTCTCCAAAGTAGTTGTAGCGAAGCCCAAGATTCGCACTCAGCTTGGCTGAGATTCTCCAGTCGTCCTGAACAAAGAGGCCAATCTCGTGAACGCCGAAATATCGAGGGAAGTTTGTGGGCTGCCCGGTGCCTGGATTCACCGTTAGGGTTTGCCGGAAGGGACGGTCATTTGCGAAATCTGTGAGGTTGTTGAAGTTGAAGCTTCCTGCGGTGGGAGGCGCAATCGACAAACCTTTGAAGATGCGCCGAAACTCACCACCGAAGCGAATCAGGTGCGGCCCTCGCTGATACGAACTTGTGTTGCGAAACTCATAAGTTCGCAGTCTGGTCTCGTTCTGAAATACATCGCCGAAGTTGGCCGCAAGGCCAGTGATAGCGATCTCGGGCACTACAGCTTTTGGATTACCTGTAGCCGTACGAATCGTTTGAAAAGAGAACCGGGCGTCATTGACGAGGCGTGTAAAAACTTTGCTGTAGCCGAGGTTCCCGTTCCCGAAGCTTCCATCAAACTCGCCACGGCTGCCGCGCACCGCACGGCCCAAAACACTGCGGCTCGATGCAGTACCGCCATTGTTGGCCTGGCCTTCGTCGATCCAGCGAAAGGTCAGCCTGTCGCGGCCATCATGAAAGGAATGGTCCAGCTTGGCAAGCCACTGGTTGAAGCGGATGTAGTCCTTGAGGTTCGTCGAACTGCGGCCAAGTGCAGGAATCAAGCCAACTGGTGTGAGAAGGTCCACCTGGTCTGCATACTTGCGCGTGCCAGAACCCGGCAAAGGCGTGGGTGCTGGAAAGTCTGTCAGCAAGCGCGACGCGATGCCGTTTGGGTTGGCGCTTCGCACGAAATTGCGAAACTCGGGGGTCTCAACCTGAAAGACCTGCGCCGTGCTAACCGCATTGCGCGTCCCTTCAAAGGAGCCAAAGAAGAAGGTGCGGTTCTTGATCACCGGGCCCCCGGTGTTGCCGCCGAACTGGTTGTAGATCAGTTGCGGCCGGGTTGGTGCAAAGAAGTTACGTGCGTTCAGGGAGGTGTTGCGGTGGTAACTCCAGAGGCGTCCATGCAATTCGTTGGTGCCTGACTTCGTGCGAAGGTTCACGACACTGCCGTTGCCACGCCCAAACTCACTGGAGAAGTTTCCTGTTTGTACCTGCACTTCCTCCACGGAATCCAGAGTCGGCACGATGGCTGGCTCGCCCGTGTTGTTCGGGTTAACGTTGATCGCCCCGTCGAGCACATACTCGTTGCCCCGGTATCGATTACCGTTCACCGTGATGACAGGCGAATTGGAAAGCTTGGTAGAAGAAGCCGCTCCTGGAATCGCAGTTGCGCCAGCGTTTAGTTTCGGCAATCCAAAAACATCACGCTGCGGCACAGGCAAGTCGACCAGTTGGCTCTGCGCGAAATTCTCTGACAACCTTGCCTCGCTCTTGACTGCAAGCTGCACGGCCTCTGCTGTAACCTCTACACGCTCCTCCACCTGGCCAACTTGAAGCGAGATTGAGATATCACGGGATTCTCCGGTGCTCAATTGCAGGCTGTTCTCTTCATAAGTTTTGAATCCAGCGGCCTGGATTGTAACCGTGTAAAGGCCAGGCGCAAGGCCGGGCATCGTGAAGGAGCCTGAGATATCGGAGACTGCGCTGCGCCCCTGACCCGTCGAGCGGTTCAGGATTTTCACCGACCCGCCTTGAACTGCTCCGCCTGAAGAATCGCGAACCGAGCCTTTGAGCGTTGCATCTGTCAACTGTCCCCAAAGGACGGCTGGCAGAACTAACAGCAGACAACAAACTCTTGCGCTGAAACTAACTGGCACAAGAGAAATACTAGAGAATTAGGCAGCAATTCTCAATAACCGGAAAGCACTAGGCTGCCGCGAGGCCACGCAGATTCCATCCGCAGATGGTCGAGCCCAGCATCTTGTTGCCATCCGGACCCGGCCAGTGCGTCTCAAGGCTGAGATAGCCCTGGTAGCCGTCGGCAATCAAGGCGGCCAACTGACCCTTCCATTCGACGTGGCGCGAGCCCACGGGGCCCCAGATTGGCGTATGGCCTTCCATGTGGCAATCCTTCACGTGTACGTGGGTGATGCGGTCTGCCGGCAAGAGCCTATAGCCATATGGGAAAGGTACTTCGCCTGCAACCAGCGCATTTGCCGGGTCCCACACCAGCTTCAGATTGGGATGCTGCACTGCTTCGAGAATTGCCTTCGATTCCGCCGCAGTTCCAATGTGGCAGGCGTGTTCATTCTCGATGCCAATGATTACACCCTGCTTTGCGGCCTTCTTGGAAAGTTCGCTTAAGGCACTAACCACAGCATCAAAACAGGCTTCGGGCTCTACCGTTCTCCAGTAGCTGAAGACACGGATGAAGTTTGCTCCGGTTAGTTCGCAAAGGCGGAATGCGCGATCCAGCAACCGTGGTTGGTCCTCGAAGCTGTGCTTGGAATTGAAGATGTCCTGCTGAAAGCGAGTATCGACTGCAGGGCCATTCGGCAACACGCACTTGAGGATCGGAGAGGCAATACCAATGATGGAAATACCCCTGGCTGCGCACATATCTTTGGCTTGCAAAACTTCATCGTCAGTGAGGTCCATGATGTTCTTGCCAAACACCACGCGCAGTTCAGCGCCAGTCATTCCAATCGATTCCATCGCGACTAATGCCGCGTCGAGATCGGTTGGTGAGAATTCATCGGTGATTGCCGCAATGGGAAGCTTGAGATCGTTCATTTCTCTATCAGTTTCTCAGAGTCTTCCCGAAGCAGATAACGCTTCTTCGCGGCAACGTTCTGAATGCGCTGTTTCTTGCCGCTCGGCCACTCGACATCAATCGTCTTCACACTCGTGTCCTGATTGAGCCCAAAGTGCAGTGCAAGATCCGACTGGCTCAGATAGCTTGACCCAGACCGCACCATCTGCCATTGCTTCCCCGTCGCGGATTCGATTCTTACCACTGCCCCCAGAGCAGACCGGTTCGACTGCACCCCTTCGAGCTTCAATTCGATCCAGGACAACTTGTTGCCACCATCGTTCTTGAGTACCGACACCGCCCCATGGTTGTTGTTGATCACCACATCCAGGTCACCATCGCGGTCATAGTCTGCATAGGCAGCGCCGCGGGCCACGATTGGCTTCATGAGGTCCGCGCCACGGGTCTTCGATACATCCTCAAAGCTACCCTTGCCGTTGTTCCTGAACAGTAACGGAGCCTGCTTGAAGCTCACCTTTGGCTGCACACGGTTAATCTCTTCATCGATGTGGCCGTTGGCCGCAAAGATGTCCAGCCAGCCATCGTTGTCGAAATCGAAGAAGAAGACGCCGAAGGCCAAACTCAACAAGCTTGCCTTGCCAATAGTGCGACGTGGGGCCTCATCGACAAAAAGTCCTTTGCCCTCGTTGTGATAAAGCCCCAGCATCTGATTGGAAAAATTGCCCACCAGAAGGTGCGCTCTTCCGGAGCGGTCATAGTCGGCTGCGTCCACTCCCATCGCCCCGCGCGCTACGCCGTCCTCCCCAAAGGCGATCCCCGCCGACACAGCCTCTTCGCTAAAAGTACCGTTTTTGTTGTTGCGATACAGCTTGTTCGGCTGCGTATCGTTCGCACTGAAGATGTCGGGCCAGCCGTCAGAATTGAAATCGAAGATCGCCACGCCCAGGGTCTTGGACGTAGCCTCACCCACTCCCGCCTTCTGCGTGGCGTCCTCAAACTTGCCTCCGCCAAGGTTGCGATACAGCTTCACGCTTTGTCCCTTGTAGGATTCAGGCGTGCAATAACTCTTGGTCGCACCGTCCAGCGAACAATACAAATCACCCTTGGAATTCCACTGAACGTAGTTGCCGACAAACACATCGGCCTTGCCGTCACGGTCATAATCAAGCCACGCAACACTGGAACCGAAAGCCTTGTTGGCGATCCCAGCAGTTGCCGTTACATCCCGAAACTTGAAGTTTCCTTCGTTATGCAATAGCTTGTCGCCGTCGAGCGAGGTGATGTAAAGATCCTCCCGGCCATCGTTGTCATAGTCAGCGGCCGCTCCGCCCATAGCGTAGGTCTCAACGTCGAGCCCACTGCCAACCGTTACGTTGGTAAAGGTTCCGTTTTTGTTGTTGCGATAAAGCGCGCTCAGATTCTTGCGCCCACGCGGTGTCCAGTCTTTCGAATTCAGCAGCAACAAGTCTGGCCAGCCATCGCCATCGGCATCAAAAAACACAACACCGCTGCCCATCGTCTCGGGCATCCACTTCTTGCCAGCTCTGCCAGAGTTATGCGTGAACTTGATCCCCGCTTCGATACTGGCTTCGCGAAACGATTGCGCCATTATTGGCAGCGCAATAAACATCAACAGAATCTTCATCGAATCTTGCCGCTTTCATGATCGTGAATGGTTTGCCGCTCGTTGTTGTCTTCAGGGCTCAACAGGCGCGGTTTCGCCGTGATCGCCTGAGCAGATTCGTCAGCCTTGAATCTGCGAAACAGCTTTTCGGCATGGGCGGCACGTTGGGTGTCTCCGAGCCCGCGATAGGCCAGTATCAGGTTGTAATGTGCCTGCACATCCTCAGTGTCCACCTCGAGCACGCGCTCAAGATACTTCACCGAATTTGCATAGTCGCGCTTTAAAAACAAAATGCGGCCCATTTGGTTCAACATTACTCGGTCTCGCGGATACTGCTCCTCAACGCGGCGGAGAGACGCCAGTGCCGCATCGTAGTCGCCGTCTGCCTTCTCGGCCATGGCCTTGAAGAAGTGGGTGCGGCCCGCTTTTGAATTCCGTTCCATCGCCTTGGCGATGTAGCCCTTGGCCTTCTCGATCTCACCTTCCTGAATCAGTGCTCTTGCAACATTGAGCCATCCATCGGCATACTCTGGCTCAGCTTCTGTCACACGCGAAAATGCATATTCAGCACCTTTCAAGTCCCCTTGCAAGAGCAGGCCAATGCCCCAATCGTTCCAGCGTTCGCGGTCCTTCTTTTGAACAGTTGGCTTCCAGTTAGTGGCCCCTGCACCTACTTCTGCAATCGCCTCAGCCATCGTGACGATTGGGATCACCGGAAGCCGGTCTTTGATCGGGCCTGAAACGTCTGGTCTTTTCTCATAAGCGAACTCGTTGTAATGCTGGGCAAACTTGCGGTAATTCAGCTTGGCCTCAAAGCGGAATGGCGGCTTTGCATTTTTCGGAATCTGAACCCGGTAGTGCACCGTATCAGCCGCACCCGGTGGGATCAGCCGCACGTACAGAACACTGCGCGCCTGCCACGCATTGCGCTTGTTGATGTGGTTACCATCGCCGTCCAGCATGTAGCTGCGATAGAAGTGGGCTCCCTTGTCGACAGCCCCCTTGCCTTCGTTCTCCGCTTTCCCAGACCAGAAGAAAATCTTCCCGTCGGCGTCCTTACCTTGCACCTCAAGCCAGAGGTCATAAGCATCTACAGTTCCACCTGGGAAGAAGTGCCCGACCTTCCGCGTTCGCACCACCGCATCCAGGCGCACGGTCGACCCAGGCTCCACCTGCACTTTTGCGGTGTCAATTGGCGCTGCTACTTTCGACACTTCACGAATAAAGTATTGCCCGGCTGTCTCGGCCTCTTCCCCCACCGCCATTGTGGAGTTGAGCGCCGGCCCATCGCCAGACTTGCGCGGCATCGCAGCTTGCCCTTCAAACTGCTCTACCGGTGTGATCGCAAAAAGATCAACACTGACAATTCCGCTCTTCAGGAAATTCACCGTCTCCTGCAACTGTTTTCTGTCCCCATTGACGTGGGCAACAGCCGTGTTGGCTGCGGCAAATCGATGCGATCGCACCATTCCGTTTCTCGCACCAGGGTCCGTCGATTTCACCATCGGCATGTGGCAGTCATTGCAGGTGCTCGACTTCTGCGGATAGTAAAAGCTGCGAGCTCCCTGGCCGGACACACCTGATGCTTGCCAGTTGTCGTAATCGTTAAAGCCGCGCAACCACCGGTAATCATTCACCGGCTGATCGAGGTGCACCTTGTGGCAAGTTGAACAATACTCCGCCGATTGCTCTCGCATAAAGGGCTTGATGAAGGTCTTGCGGTGTGGTTCAGGGTCGGCAAAAGTAAGAAAGTTATCCAGCATCCGGATGTACGGGTTGCGGCTGGAAGCCAGGTCGTGCAGCGGAGGATATTCAATTACAAAATTGCCGTTGCCCACGCTTCCATTCACGTGCACAATCGAATGGCAGGAGAGGCAGCCCAGTCCATTCTGAGCCTCTGGTGTATTGACCTGATCCTTGATGGGTTTCTCCCATCGGCCATTAAAGAAGACTGCGTGGTCATGGCATCCGGCGCACCACTTCGATCCCTGCGTCGAGCCTTGCTTTTCCTGCATGTCTTCAATCGCACGCCGGTAGTACTGATTGTTGAAGCTCGAAAAGTGGTGCATCGAACTATTCCATTGCTCATAAACATCCTTGTGGCATTCTCCGCACAACTTGGAATCCATGAAGAAGTTTGAAGGGATGGTTGTCTTCACGTCGGTGTCGGCAGGCGAGGGCCAGAATGGGCTCACCGGGCCTCGCCCCTCCTCCTTCATCGAAGTCGGAATCATCATCGTGCGATTGGAGATCCGCTGGCTGGGTTGGTAGTAATTGCGATCGTAAAAGTAGGTTGCCAGCGGCAGCATCGCAAGGCAGGCGACAGCCACCCGGTGTTGCTTGCTGATCCACGCCACACCAAGGATCGCAATGGCAATATGTGCCGCCAACACCCATACCTTGTCTGAGGTATTGCCAACAACGGCAAGTGCGATTCCGATGCAGAGCGTTGTTGCCAGAAGCGCCGCCGCAACCGGGTTCTCCTTGCGCAAGATCCAAACTACGGCAGCAACCACCACCGCTCCGCCAGCGATATGCAAAAGCACATTTGCCATGTAGAAGATGTTGGCCTGGGCAAAGGCCGCCAGATAGGCGCTGTTCAGAAGCAGGAGGGCAAACGCGGCCCAAAGAATTCGCTGAATCGGTGACATTGTTTTACTACCTCTATCGAGTCAAGGGACGAAGAAGCCGAAGCGCAGGGCGAGTGTTCACCTTTTGCTGTTCTTCTGCTCCCGGTGCTTTTTCAAACTCTGTTTTGTACGGATAGCCGCTCATTTTATGAAAGGGCAGTGGGGCCACACTTTGGGAATATGCTGTATTGGCATCGCGATCTTTCGCCCAGCCATCGACATGCAGCAGATAATCGCGACGCCAACCCGCCGCAAGTGGGGGCAGGGAAGCCGGATCAAATTCCAGGCTCAACTCATCGCCTGAACCCATAACAACCAACTGGTCATCGATGCCGCCTACCAGACTCTTCACGTCGCCGTAGCGTGTATAGTTGCCCGGGGTTGGGTTCCATAGCGAAGTAGGCTCAGGGTTCGGATAAGAGAACTCTTCCGGCTGCTTACGTTCAGGATGAATCACCGAAGGTGAAAAGCCGCGGAATTGCAGTGTTGCCGTTGCAGGCGTTAGAGGCGTCAGGCGATGTTCTGGCCTTGCACTGTTTTCACCAAGAAAAATCTCGTCCCAATAAACACAAAGGTTGGTGATGATTCGAACCTCGCGGCTGGCACTAAGAAACTTGCCAGTTAGATCCACTACCATCGCTTTGGGCTTGCCCGACGGCATCCCCATATCTTCAATCACCGTTACCCATTCGCCCTTCTTGTTCTTTACCTGCAAAGAAGGTGCCTTGAGCGGATTGCCTCCTTGCGCCGCAGCCAGAAACGTAGAGCCGTCGGCCCAATCCACCCAGCCTTGCAGCACCAGGATGGCCGTATTCTTCTGAGCCACATTTCCGAAGTCCAGGGTAAGCATGTGACGCTCTGCCACGCCTGCTGTGTTGCGTCGATACGCGTTCGGATAGCTCCGGTCCCTCGCGGCCAGCAAGCTGGTTACATCATTGCCAAGGTGATCCACTGCCTTCCGCGCGTGTATCGGTTGACTGATGCCAAAGAGCCGAAACTCAGGGAAGGGCGGAGCCTTCCACTTCTCGTTGGAATAAATACTGGTTCCCGTCGGATGATCGATTGCAAGCAGGCGCACCTGGTCGAAATATGCTGCTTCGCTCAACTCTTCGGTCATACGCACTTCCAGACGGCCATTGGCATTTGGCTTCAATTGCTCACTCGCAATCGCAACGTATTCATCATGATCGGCGGCAAAGAAAGTACCGTCGCCCGCACTCGCCCCCAGCGGCGCTACACCCAACACGTCGGTGATGTACTCAAAGCCCTCGCCATTGTAGGTCCACACAATCGGGCAGGAGCCTGAAAGGCGCTGAGCCTCCTTGTAGCGCCATGGAGTCGCCACCGCCTGCTTCATCTCGTTCTGGATCAGCCCGTTTGGCCAGGTAATGCGAACTACTTCAACCTGTGTTGCCTTGCCAACACCGAAACGAATCGGAAAGCCGTCATAGACCTTCTTTTGATACAGGCCCCCAACTCGCAATTCAAGCTCAGCTCCAGGTGCAGTGCGAACATTCTTGACCCCTTCGAGAGTCACTCGCAACACTCGATTCAACGCCGGGGTGATGTTCAGCTTCTCCACCCAGCCGGTTGGCTTCAGTTCTACGATGTCAGTCTTGCCATCAGCGTTCAGGTCCAGCGCTACAGCGCCGCTCACGATGTCGTGGCGGCCATCATTACGAAGGTCCGCCACCACGGCCTGCCCCTTAAGGCCGGCCACTGCCACCGTCTTCTCCATCCCGGAGATCCAGGCAACTCCCTCACCGGTGGTGTAGACCAGATCGAGTTTGCTGTCCTGATCCACGTCTGCGGTGCTCAAGTACTTTGCACCTGCCGGCAGTAACGGCAGCGGCTCACGAGCGTACTTGCCCAGCAAGAGGTCCCGGTAAAGCACCCCGCCACCCTCGGCATAGCTCACCACCAGATCAAAGCCGCGTGTGTCCGGAATCACTCGTGTAGCCACTGCGTCGATAGCAACCCCCGGCGCGAAGGGAAAGTCTTTTGCTTTGGTCCACAAAGCCGGCAGCACCCTGATTGCGCAGCAGCAACTGTTGCTCGCCAAGCACGAAAAGGTCGAGATCGTAGTCATGGTCATAGTCCACCCACACGCACTGATTGAATGTTCCGCGAGCAGGTAAGGGAACCTGTTTCCAACCGGCTGCCGTATTGTGGAGCAGCAACGGCATCTCTTCGCCGATCACGCAAAGGTCCATCAGCCCGTCGTTATCGTAGTCCCCTGCCGCGATGCTGCGCACCCCGCTGACGCTGGCAATGCGCTTGCCGCCGATACTGGGGCCCTGGCCATCCCAGTACACCGCTTTGTCCCCAAAACTGATAGCGCCTTTCCAGTTGTCAGCCAGCTTCTTTTCCTGCCACTTCAACAAAGTCTTGTCGCGTGGTGGTGGTGCTGGCTTGGGGTCGTAGATTTCTGAGTACTGCGACCAGTCGACGTCCTCAGGTACAGCGGCACCCTCAGTCTGTTGCTTTAATGCCTGAAAGAGTTCCAACTGCAGCTTGGCGTCGTTTGCCCTATTGGCTTGCCGGTACATGTTGAAAAGCTGAAAATGCGCCGCAGCCAGATTTTGATCGAGCTTGGCCGCCTGCTCAAATGCTGCTGTAGCACCGGCGGCATTACCCAATTGCTTCAGCAAAACACCGATGTTGTAGTGAAGGATAGGTTCCTTCGGGTCCAGCTTTACTGCGCCACGCATTTGATCGAGAGCCTTCTGCGTCTCACCCTGTTTTTTTAATTCGATGCCCAGCGTGAACCAGGTGTGTGGCAATTCCGGTTTCTCTTTTTGAACCGCCAGCAACTCGACAACGGCTTCCTGCGCGCGCCCTGCTCGCAACAGCGCAAGTCCATAATTCAATCGTTCTCGCGATGACTTTGGGGCCAGATCGTAGGCCTGCTTCAATGTCGCGGCCGCTTCCTTCTGCGTCGTCGGGTTCTCGTAAAATGCTTTACCCAGATTCCGCAGTGCCTCCAGCCGCGCATCCTGCGCTAGCGCCATCGAGGCAACCAACAAGAACAGAAAATATCTCATGCTTCACTCCGGCTAACACTGGCAGATTCAAAAGTTGCCATGTCGTGATAAAGATTCATCGCGCACTTCAATAAATGCATTCCCAGGATGGCGCCACTGCCTTCTCCAAGGCGCATTCCAAGATCGAGGATCGGATCACCATCCAGCTCTTCAAGCATTCGGCCATGACCTCGCTCGGCTGAACTGTGCGAGAAGAACAGTACTTCTCGCGTGGACGCTTCCATTTTGACCGCCACCAATGCCGCGGCACAGGTAATGAATCCGTCCAGCATGACCGGCAGCTTTAAGCACCCAGCCTCCATCAAGAATCCAGCCATTCGGGCAATCTCAAAGCCACCAACGGACTGAAGCACCTGTAGAGCACCAGCTCCTCGAAGTGCATGCTTGTCGAGGGCTGCATCTATCACTTGCGCTTTATGTCGAACCCCTTCATCATCAAGGCCAGTCCCTCGTCCTGTAACTTCTACTGCGGTGTATCCACCAATCGCGGCCAATATGGCTGCGGCCGAAGTAGTGTTTCCAATCCCCATCTCGCCTACGCCCACCAGTTCAAATTTACCTGCTGCTTCGCGAGCATCTACGCGCCCTGCCAACAGGCGTTCTGAACATTCTTCTGCTGTCATTGCCGCCATCTGTGAGAAGTTCTTTGTCCCCTCACCAACACCTGCGTCAATCACTGTTACAGCAACTCCGTGCTGCCTTGCCAGCACGTTCACAGCTGCTCCACCGGCTTCAAAGTTGGCAAGCATCTGCCTGGTCACGGCCTTTGGGTAAAGGCTGATTCCTTCATCGGTGATTCCGTGATCCCCGGCATACAGATAGAGACCCATATTTTCGATTTTCGCCTGCGCAAGTCCACGCATTAGACAATATTCCTCCGCCAGATCTTCCAGGCGGCCCAGACTTCCTTCCGGCTTGGTGCGCGAATTCCACTGCGCGGTTATTTCGTTCCGTAATTCTTGTTTCACGAGTTCAACTTCACAATCTCACAATAATCCTGCCGGAACCCAAGCTCAGGCTCGCCAGTGAGCAACTGGCGGATCACAGAGTTGACGGCCTGGTGCGCAACGATAACGCACGGCAGTTCGCACTGACCCAGTGCCGTTGCGACTCGGCTGCGAAACATGCTCCAGCTTTCAGCACCTTCAATGGAATACCCAAGCCAGTCATCCAGCTTGGCATTCGCTTCCGCTGGAAAGTTTTCTTCAATCTCAGCCCAGCTCAAACCATCCCAGGGCCCGTAATCGATTTCACGAAAGCCATCGATGGCAGCGTATTCCAATCCCATCGCCTCAACCGTTTCGGTTGCTCTGCGCATCGAGCTCGCATAGACAGGCCATTCGCAATCAAGGCGCAACGCTCGAGCATGGCTGAGGCCAACCTCGCTCAGTCCAACATCGGTTGAGCCCAAAAATACACCTCGTATTGCAGGTTCTGCATGCCGTATCAGAACTACTTCGGCCATGCAAAAACCATCAGGCAATAAATCACACTTGCTTGTTGTAGAGCTCCAAAACAGTCGCCTACAACACCCCCCAAGCGGAGCATGAAGTAATGACGAGCCAGCAAGACCAACAGCACAAGGCCCCCAATCATCCACGGAATCAACTGCAGACTTACCACCCCCAAAAAGATAGCCGCCCAGACGATAGAAGCCAATAGTGTAAAAGCACTACGGTTTTCGCTTAGATAAGCGCCCATGCCTGGCTTGGCCGCCGGCGTTGTCATCCCCAACCACAGGATCGCGCAGCGCGATAGACCTTCACTGGCTGCCAAAACTCCCATCACGAGCCACGGCGAGGTGAATTGATTCCCAACGGCCTCCAGTCCCTGCCATCGCAACAATAAACCCACGCACAAGGCCGAAGCGCCAAAACTCCCCACACGGCTATCTTTGATAATTTCGAAAATCTTCTCACGGGTTCTTCCCGCTCGCACCCCATCAGCGATATCGGCCAATCCGTCTTCATGCAGCATCCCTGTGATCCAGAGCTGTAGCATCAAAACGAGAGCAGCCTCGATTCCCCCTGGCAGTGAAAGCCAGGCCATTGGAATAGCGGAGGCGGCCCCGATGAGCGCCCCCACCAAAGGAAAAAACGGTGCCGATTCGTGAACCGGCACCGTTGATCTTGAAACAGGTACTAGAGTGAGAAACTGCACAGCCCCCAGAAAGCGCAAGGGCAGGTTCCAGTTAAAAGCCATCCTCTAGTCTTAGCGCATGTAGAGAATGGTGCGGTTCGATTTCACCCCCAGGTACTCGATTTCGAGTGGCTGAGGGCCAGTCAAACCTGCAGGAGGCATGAAGATGGTCTGGCTGAATCCGACATAACCCGGAATCAGGATCGACATCATTTCCATTGCTGCACGTCCACCCACTGTGACTGTCACACCGGTGAATCTCTCCATCGGGCCACGAACTACATCGCCGGTCTGCTGGGGAGGATTGCTCAGGCCAAGTCCAGTGGTGAAAACGCCAATGGTGGCGCCTGCCGCTGCCGGATTGTCTCTAGTGATCTGGGCTCCGCCCGCAAGGTTGTAGGCCACGGCGCGGTTGCCATCGCTCGATACCTGATCAAAGAAAACTGCCGGTGCAACGCGCGCTACAGCGACGCGCAAACTATTGCTTGCACCGTTCGAGCTTCTGACTAACAGATCCGCGTTGCCGATGGCGACGTCGACCGGAGCTTGTGCCAGGATGGCACCAGGGCTCACACTCAGGATCGCTGCGGGTCTGCCACCCAGGTCGACACTTGTGCCGTTGAGTGAGGCAGGCACTCGTCCCGCCTGCCAGCCATGAAGGTTGCCCGCAAGCTTGGCAAGATTGGTACCAAAGATGGTCATCAAGCCACCCGGGGCGACATTGCGGAAATTCTGATCTGATACCGCACTCAGCACTGCTTCAATCGAAGGCAGAGCGGTATTCGCTGGCAGAATCTGTGAGCGGACCGCTCCACCTGGATTCACCGACGTGTGCAGGTTCAGATAATTGTTATCCGTGTTGGTGAGCACATTGTTCAGCCCAACCAGTTGTGGGTCCGTAGACAGAATTGCCGTGCGGTAAATATTGCCAACTCCAGTAGTTGTCGTCACAGTAGACCCAGCCCGGATTCCACTATCCAGGGTCACCGGGCCGTTTGCCCCGGCTGCGCCGTTATGGATATGAAGTCCGGTAAACGTCGTCTCACCAGGAAAACGATAGTTCACGGAAAACACTCCGTAAGCGGCCATGGCCGTCCCATCCGGACGACGCATCAGGTTTGCTTCAAAGAGTCCGGCTGCTGTCGCATCAAGACCAACAATGGCCGGTACTTCATTTGCAGGGCTCATCTGAACCGGGAATGCAATCCGTTCTGTTTCACGTAGCTGCGACCGGATTTCTCCGCCAGCATTGGCAACCGTATGCAGATTCCAGTAAGCGGATCCCGCATCAGCCCAGATTCCAAGGATAGTATTCACTGCGGCCGGAGTAGCAATGTTCACGTCAACGACATAACGAAGGTTTCCCGCACCACCTGCTCCTGCCAATATGTTCTGCGCGCGTGAAAGAGTTGTATCCAGCGTTACGGGCCCATTGGTCCCGTTGGTTCCATTATGGATATGCATACCGGTGAACTGCGTGCCTTCGGCAAAGCCCGTATAGTTGATGTCAAAGGTTACTTCGCTGCTCACCAGTCTCCCTGCATCCAGCGACGCGAGTATCGTCAGGAATCCAACGCCGCGAGCCCCCGATGTGACTGCCGGCACTTCGTTTTGCGGCAACATCATGACGCCGTAAACTCTGCGCTCAGCTCGAACCATCTGCGCTCTCACCGCTCCGCCGGGATTTACTGACGTGTGCAGGTTCAAATAAAAGGCCGAAGGGTTCGCGATCATGTCTTCCAGCACGGCCACTCCAGCCGAACCGGCAGCCACTTCCACGGCACGCCTGATTTCACCACGCCCGCTGGCTTCAACAACAGGGTTGCCGGCGGTGATCCGGGTGTCGAGAACTACGGGGCCGTTGGCTCCGGCATTTCCTCGATGGATATGAAAGCCCGTAAAGGTCACTTCACCCGGAAACTGGTAACGAACTCCAAAATCGATCGTGCCGCTGGCTACTTTGCCCGCAGCGTCGCGCACAACGTGCACCCAGACGGTACCAAAGCCGGTAGCTGCCAGGCCTTCAATCGCGGGCACTTCATTTGCCGGACTCATATTGATCCGGAACGGAATCGACTCCACACTCTGCCCAAATGCAGAAGGAATCATGGATGCGGTGGCTAACAGAGCCAGGCCGAGAACTTTTCGAAACATAAAAACCTCTTAAAACCAGGAGTTGGTGTTCAACTATTACCAGATGTTTTAAGTAAGCGCAATCGTCCAAATTGTTGTGGACGTGTTGTCGGAAAGGCCATTTTGCGTGTGCTTTTTACAAAGCTCGAACAAAACGAAGCTTAATCCTGCCAGTTGCAACCTTTCGGATATGCCGACAGAAGTTGCACACTGAAAACTTTCACTAAACGTTTACAAATTAGTGACAGACTTGCGTTCAACTACGAGCTTTTCCAACAGCGCTGCGCCAGCCATCGAGTAATGCTCCGCGCTCCGCCGGTCGCATCGACGGTTCAAAGCGCTTCTCGATTCTCCAGAAGCCTTCAAGCTCTGAGGTCTTCTTGAAGTGGCCAATTCCCAGAGCGGCCAGATAGCAGGCTCCCAGAGCAGTGCTTTCAATATCCATCGGTCTTACGACGGGGCAACCCAATAGATCGGCCTGAAATTGCATCAGGAAGTCATTCGCCGCCGCACCACCGTCCACTCGCAACTCCTTCAGCGCCTGCCCTGTATCGGCCTTCATCGCCTCAAACAAGTCATAGCTCTGATACGCAATACTTTCAAGCCCTGCCCGGATCACCTGGGCTCTTGAAGTAGAACGGGTCAACCCGCAGATCAGACCTCGCGCGTCCGGATCCCAGTAAGGAGCCCCCATTCCCGTGAAGGCAGGAACAAGATAAACTCCGCCAGTATCTGGAGTCGTCGCCGCCAATTCTCCCGTCAGCGTCACATCACCAAAGAGCCCCAGATTGTCACGCAAAAACTGCATCGCTGCTCCGCCAACAAAGACGCTGCCTTCGAGAGCGTAGCGAGGGTCGTTCCCCTGGCAGGCCGCGCGTGTGGCAAGCAGACGATTGGCCGATACTGGCCGCTGTGAGCCTGTCTGCATCAGGGCAAAGCAACCCGTACCATACGTGTTTTTAGTCAGGCCCGGATGAAAGCAAGCCTGTCCAAAGAGTGCCGCCTGCTGATCGCCGGCAATTCCGGCAATCGGAATCTCGGCCCCAAATAGTGCTCCAGAAGTGACACCCACCACTTCCTGCGAACCAACGATTTTGGGCATCATCGCACGAGGAATCTCGAAGATACGGAGCAGCTCTTCATCCCATTCGCCTGTCTCCAGGTTCATCAGCATCGTTCGCGATGCGTTGGTGGTATCAGTGACGTGCACCTTGCCTTCGGTCAGCTTCCAGATCAACCAGGTATCAATCGTGCCAAAGAGCAACTCACCGTTGGCTGCCCGGGCTCGTGCATCGGGAGTCTGTTCGAGAAGCCAGCGCAGTTTCGAACCCGAGAAGTATGCATCGATCACCAGGCCCGTTCGCTCTTCGATCATCTTCTTGTGTGGCCCTCGAGAAAGCTCTTCACAAAAAGCGGCAGTCCTGCGGCATTGCCAGACGATTCCAGGCCCAACCGGTCTGCCGGTCGCTTTTTCCCACACAACGGTGGTCTCGCGCTGGTTTGTAATCCCAAGCGCGATTATTTCCTTGGGGTCAACCTTTGAGACGTCCAGCACACGCCGGGTTGCCGCCAGTTGCGCTCCCCACACTACGTCTGCATCCACTTCCACCCAGCCGTCATGCGGATAGTTCAGGTTGAAACTGACAGATTCCATTGAGCGGCGTTGAGCCTGCTCATCATAAACGGCGGCGCGTGCGCTCGTCGTTCCTTCATCGAGTGCAAGTAGATAGGGCACTCTGGGATTTTATGCCATCAAGGGATCGGAAGGCGACGGCCAAAGCCACCGGTGTTCGATTTTTTATTGTTTACAGGCCCACTGCCATCGCCGCTGCGGCGGTAATTGTTGGCTCCTTGGAACTCAACTTCGTCTTCATTGAAAATCAGGGGCCGGTCCAGCAACATCTCAACAGTAGAACCCTTCGCCAAAACGACGTCCGGCCCACGAGTCAGGAGCACTCCCATCAAGGCCGCTGACGCACCAGCAACTGCGCCAATCCCAAGGCCCATTCCTGTGCTGCCGCCTACTGCGCCGCCAATGGCGCCCACGGTCGCGCCCGTAGTTGCGCCAACTCCAACTGTCTGCGCATCGCCGCCTTTGTTCCCTTCGCCCTTGATTCGGCCCTCGTCACGATCAAATCCCTGATTGTCCCGGCCATCGATCGAACCCAAACGCGACTTGAAATCGCGAGTCACTCCATTCGGAAGGATGAGCGTATCAAAACGAACATAAAGTTCGCCTTTGCCTTTGATCTTGCCTGGCCTCTTCAGGCTGGTAACTGTTCCAGCGACACTCGATCCCGGAGGGATTACAATTTTCCCGTTCACCATCAATGGGAAAAGGGTTTCAAGGTAGACGCGGTCCCCTTCAATCGCGTGCTTTGTGCTCACGCTATTCAGCATCGTCAGGGGGATCCTTGTGCCTGTTTCCACGGTGAAATTTTTGGCGATCGGTGCGCCTGGGTCCTGTGCCAACAAGCTCACACCAACCAGACAAATTAAAGCACTGCGCATGACTCTCATCTTAGCCTCTAAGGGTTTAACGCCGAAGACGGTCACTGAGTTGCGGTTTTCTTCGAATTCAGCCGCAAACCACTCCCACTCGAGTTCCCACCAACGCCGATTTCGATCTGCACATCTTCGCCAAGCGGCTTCGGCAGTCGCAGATTTGCCTGAAAAAGACCCGCATACAAAGGTGTCGCCCCAACATAAAGCAGCGCTTCGGGAGGCAATTCCTCTCCTTCGATGCGAATGCGGTATTCCCGCGCCCGCAGTACCTGCGCCGGTCTTGAAGGAGCCAATACCCAATTCTCAATCGCACCCACCGCCCCAAAGCCTGTCCCATAAATCACAACCACTTCGTCTTCTTCAGCAGGCGACTCGGCGCTAATCACCTGGCCATCGGCATGAGTGGCCGCTGCAAAACCCGTGCTCAGGCGAAAGAACTCCGGCGCCTCCGCTTCTATTCTCACCGTCACCGTTGGCCCGCCCACCAGATCACGAAAGACACGTATCGTGCGGTCTCCGGGCAATACATCCGCCGGGATCAACGCATTGATCTGCTTCGGCGAAACAAAAAACAATGGAATTCGCCGCCCTTGCAACTGCACATAAACCTCACCGCGCGGGGTTGCCGTCGGCAAGCTTTGGTTCACGATTTCCTGCGGCGAGACGGCCCAGGTAATAAATGACAAATCTGTCCCATAAATCGAAAACACCGTGTTTGGTGCAAGCCTTCCTGCCCTCGTGCTTGCCGTACTGGCAATGCTGGCTACTGTGTATTCCGGCCGCAACAATAAAGATTGGGCGGTAACAGGTTGCCCCGCTACCGCCCAATAGAATGCAATCAGGAAAATCGTCAGGTTGATGCTTTGCACTGGTGATTTAGTGCAATGCAGTAATGAAAATTCTCAGTTTCCTACGACTGTCGTCAACGTTTGCGTAACGGCTACCCCATCCACCGAGATGGCCAGACGAACATCGCCAGCGGCAACATTCGGCACCACCACGTTGAACTGGTAGAGACCAATAGCTCCAGGTGCAAGCCCTGCGTAGCTCACAGTTGCCGGTGCATCGCCAAAGCGAACTGTGGCATTCGTTAGCAACGGCGTACCACTGGCTATCGTCCCGGCAGGAACAGCAGGATTGGTTGCTCCAGCGCCTACCAGATACAGGGTCATCGTCTCACCGACTCTGGCCGGGCGACTGGTTACTCCAGCGATCTCACCGGCGCGTCCCACAAAGGTGGTATTGTCGCTGAGAATAGCAACCGCCAACTGACGGCCTCCCACATTGAAGTTGGCCGGAGCCAGAACCCCAGGAGCACGCGCCACGCCCGTCATCGGGATGTTCGCGCTAGCGCCAGCTTCATTAGTTACTACGACATTTACCGGGCCTGTCCCAATGCCGTCCGGCACCTGTACATTTACCTGTCCTGGACTCACAAAACGGACAAACGCTTCTCTTCCGCCAACCGTAACTCCGACACCTTCCAGTGACTTCGGTGCATTCACTCCGGCAAAGTCCCATGCGGCCCACTCGCGGGTCACATTGGTCAGGTTCGCACCAAAGATTTCGATCCAACTACCGGGGGCAATATTCCGCCCTCCACCAAAACCCTGTAACGCAACACCGCTCTCATTGCTCACCGTTGGGCGAGCAAGTGCCGCTGCCTGCGAAATTCTCAAGCTTGTTGTAAAGATACGGTCCCCAGCATTGTTGGCACCGTTGTCGGCTGCATTTCCCGCCGCATACAAAACAACATCACCCGTACCAGCCTCTGGCGGGGTCCATTCCACGCTAAAAGTAGCCAGTCCTGCCGCTCCGCTTCTTGTGGACGCTGCCAGATGCGTCGCGAACTCACGGTCCGTTCCGCAAGGTGCATTTCCACCTGGGTCACAATTCACCTGTACATTGTCGTTTGGACTAAACACCCCAGCCTTTGCGTTTTCGTCTCTAGTCTGGCGCGCTGTAAGCTGAAAGCCCCATCGAGCCGCATCCGGGTGAAAGACCTGAACCCGGACAGTTTGTTTCTTGCCCGGCGTATAATTCACCGCGCTGATGCGAACGTATCCACGTGGATCCGAGTTTGCAGCGAATGTACGATGACATGCAGTGCAATCGGTACCACCGTCAATCGCAGCGCCGGTGCGCCGAATCGGAGCACCTCCACCACGGGCAAACATCAGGATCGGAAGCGCCGACAATACGGCGCTCCAGAATATCTTGTTAAACATCTAGGTTACTACCCCCGTTTACGAGTTTTTTACAGCGAGATTACGGCTAATTTGCCGTAGTTAGAAAGACCCCGGATTGCGTCCTTACGCCATCCACTTCCATTGTGATTTCCTGATCGCCCGCCTGTACATTGGGCATCACAATGTTGAACTGGTACAGACCTACGAAATTGGGGGACAAACCCTTGAATTCCGCTACTGCTGCTGCAGAGCCAATCTGGACCCGGTAACTACTGCCCAAATCCGTACTCTGCGTTACGATCGTGCCTGCCGCAACTGCCGGAGTAGTTGCGCCAAAGCCCACGCCATAAATCACTAGCCGGTCGCCCGGCCGCGGTGTCCGGAAGGTGACCCCGTTGATCAGCCCTACCCTTCCCGCAAAAGTTCCATCAGCAAATTGAGCAACCACATATTGGCGCCCGCCGACGTTGAAACCTGGTGTCGCCAGTATTCCAGGTGAGCGTTTTGCTCCAGTTACTGTAATCGGGTCACTACTGCCACCTGCGTTCCTAACTACAACTTGTATCGGGGCTTCAGCAATCGCATCCGGTACCACTACGTTGACCTGCGTCGGGCTAATAAAGTTCACAAATGCAGCCTTACCATCTACAATCACCTGCACATTGTCGAGGTTCGTAGGTGCTACTCCACTGTTGAAATCACCACCACTCCAACTCCTGGTCGTTAGCGAAAGGTCTCTTCCAAAGATTTCCATATAAGTGCCGGGAGAAACTCGTGTGCCTGCACCGAAGTTGCCCACCTGCACTACCCCCCCCTGGCTGATCGTTGGTCTAATCCCGCCCCCACCAGCGCCCGGCTGCAGGCGAATGCTCTTGAGATGCACCTTTGCTCCACCCGGCGCTGGCCCGTTGCTGGCATTTGCGGCGAAGTAAATTGTCACTGGCCCGGCTGCCTGGCTTGCGGGAGGCGTCCATTCAAACTCAAAGGTATTGCTCGTGGTTGGGGTGCTGTGAGTGATGAATTCGACAGGTGCCGATGCCGGACATCCAAGAGGGGGACGATCCTGCCCGTTGTCGCAAATCACATAGGTCGCCGTGCCAAGTGGCCGGAACGATCCCGCTTGCCCACTGATCGTGTTGCTGTCGAGCCGGGCCGATGCCTGGAAGCCATATCGGCGCGCCGCGTCAGTGATCCTGACCGTAAATTTTTGCCTAATCCCAGGCTGATAATTCGATCCGCCTTCCCAAAGAATGTCCAGATTTGGAGAGTCGTTTGTTCGTGTTCCAACGTGGCATCCACTTTGAATGCAGGTTTGATCTCCTGGAGCTCCACTGCTTCGTTGGGGGGCTCCTGAGTTATAAGCCCATAATACAAACGGCACGCTCAAGACAGCGGCAAATTTCCCTGACAAAATCCATTTATTGCGATTCATATTTTCAACTAACCCCTTCGGTCCGCTCTCGTCGCGGATCCAGTTTCAATATTCTTAAACTCTTGCGAAGTATGGTGCTTATCGGCAGGTCCTTCAATTGGTCCAGTCGAACCCATTGACAGAGATCCCCCGCGCCACCATCCAGTTTCGCTTCTCTTAGAATTATTCGATACTTGTGGTTCACAATGGAATGAGAAAATTCACCCAAATTCTCAAATAACTTAGCTTGGGTCAATTTCTCGGGTTCAGGTAGTTCCCAAAAACCGGCAAGCCTCTTACTGTCCAACGGTCGCTGCCAAAGTAATATTTGCTCCTCCTTGCGAATCCACAAGACTGTTCTCTCTTCGGAGATTTGAGTCGTCTTCCCTATCTGAATCGGTATGGAGTACTGAAGCCCCTGAAGCCTCGCGCCACAATCTTCATTTATTGGACAGTAAAGGCATTTGGGTGCCTTTGGCAAGCAGATTGTCGCGCCCAACTCCATCAAGGCCTGTTTGTAGGTGCCGGGATCTTCTGCATCTATTTGATTCTGAGCTACTTGCTGCAATCGTGCACGAATTGTAAATGTTTTTACGTCACCCGATTCTGCCGTCCAACGAGCTATCACGCGAACAATGTTTCCGTCCAGCCCAACCCGGGGCAATCCGAATGCAATACTCGCCACAGCGGCCGCCGTATAGTCGCCTACCCCCGGCAATTCATGGATTTGCTCATAGGTTGAAGGGAAGCTCCCCATCTCCACCATGAGCCTTGCCGCTTTCTGCAAATTCCGCGCCCGCGAGTAATAACCAAGACCGCTCCACATCGCCAGCAATTCCGATTCGCTGGCTGTCGCCAATTCTTTATAAGTCGGAAAACGCTCAAGAAATCGCTCGTAATACGGAATCACCGCCGTCACCCGCGTCTGCTGCAGCATGATCTCCGACAACCAGATCGCATACGGATCTTTTGTCCGCCTCCAGGGCAAATCTCGCTGGTTTTTCACAAACCAGTCGTGCAAACGGTGGGCAAGGGTCATCGCGTTGGTATACTCAAAAAATCAGGAAAGAAAAAGCGAAAACGCGGGTGGATTCCAATTCTATTGAGATCCTTGGTGCCCGCGTTCACAACCTCAAGGATATCTCTCTCAACGTCCCGCATAACGTGCTGACTGTCGTTACAGGTGTGTCTGGTTCCGGCAAATCGTCGCTGGTTTTTGACACTGTCTATGCCGAAGGGCAGCGTCGTTATGTCGAGAGCCTATCCGCCTACGCGCGGCAATTCCTCGAGCGCATGGAAAAGCCAGACGTGGACGACATCTTTGGTCTCGCCCCACCTGTTGCCATCAAGCAGAAGAACACCACCCGCAACCCCCGTTCCACCGTAGCAACCTCCACCGAAATCTACGACTTCCTCCGGCTACTCTATGCCCGGGCCGGCGAAACCTGGTGCCCCAAATGCGACATCCCGGTGGTGCGCGATACGGTCGATTTAGTCGCACATAGACTGATGGAAGAAACCGCCGGCACTCGCTGGTACGCTCTCTTCCCGATTACTCAAGAGAAGCTCAAGTCCGACGCCCTCCGCGACCGGCTCTTCGATCTGCGTTCAAAAGGCTTTACCCGCCTTTACCAAAACGGGCGGATCTTCGAGTTCTCAAGCCCGGAGTCGCTCCTGGAACTCAACTTCAACGCTCCGGTCTTCGCCCTTGTTGACCGTTTAGTGATGGCTGCCGACATCCGCTCCCGCCTTGTAGACGCAATCGAAATTGCATACCGTGAGGGCGGGGAACTGATCTTTGAACAGGCCGGCACCGACACCCCCCGTCAACTGCGCTTCAACGAAAAATTCCAGTGCAAAACCTGCTCGACCGAGTTTCAGGATCCCGAACCCCGCCTCTTTAGCTTCAACAATCCTTTCGGCGCCTGCCCCACCTGCCAGGGCTTTGGCCGCGAGATGGATTACGACCTCGAAAAGGTGATCCCCAACCCGGGCCTCGCTTTGAACGAAGGTGCCATCGACCCCTGGACCAAGCCGATGTACCTCTTCTACTACGAAGAGTTCAAAAAGACTGCTAAAGGCAAAGTACGCCTTCACATCCCCTTCGCTGACCTGAAAGATGACGAGCAGTACTTCGTGATGCAGGGCATCCGCAAGTTCTTCGAAAAGGTCGTCGAGCCCAAGAAGTATAAGGTTCACGTGCGTGTCTTCATGGCCCGCTATCGCGGCTACACCACCTGCCGCGATTGCCTCGGTACCCGCCTCCGTCAAGAAGCCCGAAATGTCCGTATTGGCGGCAAAATCATCAGCGAAGTCACCCGTCTCAACATCCGCGACGCAGTGCTTTTCTTTGATGGGCTCACGCTGCGGCCAGAGCAGCGCGCCGTCGCCGACAAGATTCTTCGCGAAGTCCAGCAGCGCCTGCGCTTCCTGAACGACGTCGGTCTCGACTATCTCACCCTCGACCGTCTCTCGATGACCCTCTCGGGCGGCGAAGCCCAACGCATCACCCTCGCCACCTGCCTCGGCTCACGCCTTGTCGGTGCCTGTTATGTGCTCGACGAGCCGTCTATCGGCCTGCACTCACGCGACACTCACCGTCTGATCAAGATCCTTAAAGACCTCCGTGATCTGGGCAACACAATCCTGGTCGTCGAGCACGACCAGGAAGTGATGGAAGCGGCCGACCATGTCATCGACATGGGCCCCGGTGCCGGTGAACACGGCGGCGAGATCATCTTCGAAGGCCCATACAGCGACCTGCTCAAAGCCAAGAAGTCTCCAAAGTCACTCACCGGAATCTACCTCCGCAACGAAAAGAATGTCGCCCCGCAACGGGTTCGCCGCGTCCCAAATTCCAAGCGCGAAATCGTCTTCCGCGGTGCCCGCTCCAACAATCTCAAAGGCATCGATGTAATCATCCCGCTTGGCCTGATGGTTGCAATCACCGGCGTCTCGGGCTCTGGCAAATCAACCCTCGTCCACGACGTGATCTTCAAGACCCTCGAGCGTCGTCTGAGTCTCGGCACAAATACCAAGCCTTCTAGCCGCAAGAAAGCGAGCGAAGAAAGCGCTGACGAAGCGCCCTTATTGGAAGTGCAGCGTCAGACATGCCGCTCGGTCGAAGGCGATTACCACCTGAGCGACGTCATCCTCGTTGATCAGTCCCCCATCGGCCGCACCCCGCGTTCCAACCCCGTCACTTACATCAAGGCCTTTGATCAAATCCGCGATCTCTTTGCCCACACCGCCGAAGCCCAGAAGCGCGGCTACCAGGGGGGGCACTTCTCGTTCAACATTCCCGGGGGCCGCTGCGAAACCTGTCAGGGCGATGGCACTGTTACCGTCGAGATGCAGTTCCTCGCCGACGTCGAACTGATCTGCGAAGACTGCAAAGGCACCCGCTTCAAGCCCCAAATCCTCGAAATCACCTACAAAGGCCTGAATATCCATCAGGTGCTTCAGCTTACCGTGCGCGAAGCCAGCCACCACTTTCACGACATTCCGCGCCTCCTGCAAAAGCTGCAAGTCCTCGAAGATGTCGGCCTCGGCTATCTGCGTCTGGGCCAATCCGCAACTACGTTATCGGGCGGCGAAGCCCAGCGTGTCAAACTCGCGGCTCACCTCGCTCAAACTTCCAGCGCCAAGACCCTTTTCATCTTCGATGAACCAACTACAGGCCTACACTTCGACGATATCCGCAAGCTCCTCACCAGCTTCCAGCGCTTGATCGAAAACGGCGGTAGCATCCTGCTCATCGAACACAATATGGACGTTATCAAGGCGGCCGACTGGGTCATCGACTTGGGGCCAGAAGGCGGGGACGGCGGCGGCCGCATAGTCACCGAAGGCACACCAGAACATATCGTTTCTATCGGGGAATCCCACACCGGACGCTTCCTCAAGCCGGTTCTCGACAGGTACTACTAAGCGAGTTCTGTCTGGATAGATCATTTGGGTGCATCCGATAAACTGATTGCTGGAAGAGCACAAGACTGCGGCAAAACTGAACCCTGCGTTCTAGTTACAAGCTATACTCATTCCTCAGGTCCACCAGGTTGCTGATCCCAGCAGATAGCTTCGACGAACTTTACATTCAACTCAGAAGGCTCGCCCGCCTCCACCTGAGTCGAGAGCGCCCCGACCACACTCTCCAGCCCACTGCTCTTGTCCACGAGGCGCTCATGCGCCTCAACCCTCAAGCCAGGCCAGACCTCGATGGCCCCCAAATCTTCAGCATCGCCAGCACTATGATGCGCCGCATTCTCATTGACCACGCAAGGTCCCGCCGCAGCCGCCTCGCCAATGAAGTTGTCGCTCTCGAACTCCCCTCAGGCTTCCACCCTGCTCTCCAGGTTCTTTCCATGGAGCAGTTACTAACTCTCGATCAGGCTCTCGATGAGTTGAAAGCCGTTGACGAGCGTCAGGCTCAAATCCTCGAAATGCGCTTCTTCGGCGGACTCACCATGGACGAGATAGCCGAAGCACTCTCACTGTCCAGCCGCACCGTCAAGCGCGAATGGTCCTGTGCCCGCGCCTGGCTCCTCACTCGCATCCTGCCTGACTAAATCACCTATGTCACCTTTTACCCTTCTCCTCCGCTAGAGTATTCGAAAGATGGCTGCGCCCGCCCGTTGGCTTCAGATAAAATCGCTTTTCTTCGACGCTCTCGATCAACCCACCGGCGAGCGCGCTGCCTTCCTTTCTTTACAAACGGTTGACGACCCCGATCTTCATCAGGTCGTCTCTCAAATGTTGTTGCAGCATTCACGCGAAGTTGAAGGATTTGAGCCCAACCCTCCCCAACCCGCTTATCCATCTCGATTTGGCCCTTACAAAGTCACTGGTCTTGTCGCTTCAACACTGACTACCCTGGTCCTCAAAGCTGTCCGCGACGACGGCCTCTTCGATCAAACCGTCGCGATCAAGCTCATCCATCCCTCGGCTGTTTCGCCAACAACCCTTCTTCGTCTCGAATCCGAGCGCAGAATCCTCGCAACGCTCAATCATCCCAATATCTGCCGCCTCCTCGACTCAGGTCAGCTCCCCACTGGCCAACATTATTTGATTCTCGAATGGATCGAGGGCACTTCCTTTCTCGATCACGCCCGCTCCCTCGACCGCCGCTCAAAGCTTTTGCTTTTTCGCAATATCTGCCTTGTTATCGAGACCGCTCACCGCCTCCTGGTTGTGCATCGCGACCTCAAGCCCGCCCACATCCTGATCACTCCTCAAGGCAATCTCAAGATTCTCGACTTCGGTATCGCCAAGCTGATCCAGTCGGCAACCTCAAGTGACTCGCAGCTCACCCAGTACGGTCAGACTCCGCTCACTCCGGCCTACGCTTCCGCTGAGCAGTGGCGAGGCGATCCCGCGACTCCGGGTTTTGATGTCTTCAGTCTCGGCATCCTCTTTGCAGAATTGCTCACCGGCAACCACCCATTTGGCCCCTCCCCTGCACTCCCGCACGAATGGGCCGCCCGCATAGCTGCTGGCCAACCGGAGGGCCTCACCGGCCTCAACGCGGATCTCCGCGCCATCGCGGCCATGGCGATCCAGCACGACGTAGGCCACCGTTATTCCAGTGTCGAAGCCTTTCGGCGCGACATTGAAAATTATCTCGATCGTAAACCTCTGCTGGCTCGCCCCAATCACCGTCTCCACGATGCCTTCCTCTGGCTTCGCCGCAACAACAGATTCCTGATTCCGGCCGGACTGGTCCTGGCCTTCACTGCCTTCGAAGCTCAGCAATACTGGCTCAGGCGCGAAGCCGATTACCTTCGAGCCGAGCAGGCGCAAGTCGCCGCCCGGCAACTTCTCTTCCAGACCTTCGAAGCTCTCACGGGCACCTCCGTCCCAGCAGAAACCAGGCGCCAGATTCTCTATGCTGCCATCAAACAGCTCCAACTCTGGGAGGCCAGTTCTCCAAACGAAGCTCAACTGAAAGAGATCGCTTCTCTCTACGCCTCGATAAGCGGTCACCTCGGCGAAGGATTCGGAGATCATCTGGAAGACTACGTTGAAGCCGAAAAAGCCGCCCGCCGTTCTGTTTCCCTTTGGGATTCTATTCCCTCTTCCCCACTCATCACCCGCATCAACAATCGCATTCTTCTGGGCGATGTACTCTTTAGCAACTCCAAGTGGGCCGAAGCCCGTAAAGTCTATTCCGAAGCTTCATCACTAATTGAAAGCCTCCCGGACGCCCAATCCCTTTCCATGCAGTTGTCAAAGACAGTAACCGATTCCATGCAAGGGGACAGCCTCCTGGCAGAGGGTGAACCTCAGCAAGCTCTCGAAATTCAGAAGAATATTCTTTCGCGGCGCCTCGAACTTAGCCGCCAGAGCGGAGGCGTTATCGATTCTCAGCCTCTCAGTTATCACCTCGCAAACGTCCACGTTTCTCTCGCCCAAACTTTCGCTGCACTCAAGCAAACGGATCTCGCCGTACAACAAGCCCGGGAGGCCATCAAAAATTACCAAAATGCTTTGGGATCGAAACCCGGTGAAAGAGACCTCATCGTCGCTTTGATCCTGCTCGGCGATCTTGAAGTCCAGCAGGGAAACCGGAACCTGGCACTGGCAACATGGCGCAAAGCCGAAGGCATCGCAGCGGCTTTACTCGCCAAAGATCCCGCAGCAATTCCTCGTCAAAAGATGCTCAACGAAATCCGCACCCGATTGAAAAGCCGCTAGTCGATACCCGCCAGCGCGGCCGTAAGCAACATCATGTACTTGGTGCCCCGCAGGATAGATGCCTTCTCGGCGCTCTCCTCCAGCGAATGCGCCCCGCCTCCAATAATCGCGCCAATCCCAATCGACGGGATCCCCATCGCAACACCAATGTTGTGATCGTCGCTGCCACTATCCACAGCTACCGTCTTGGTCTTGCCGTTCAATTGCATATGGTCTGTCACTGCCAGCGCCGTCTGCACCAGCGGATGACTCAGCCGAACTTCTTTCGGCAATGCCTTCGAATAGTCATGAACCAGATTGATGCCTTCAATCTTAAGCCCCAACTTCTCCTGATTCGCCGCTCGCTGCCCCACGCTCTTCACGTCTTCCACCAGCTTCTGCTGTGCCTTCATGTCCTGACTGCGAATATCCACCGTCAGAAAAACACTCCCCGGGGTCGCATTCACAACCGTGCCTCCTCCAAGTGTCCCCACATTGGCTACCGGCAGATTCGGCGATCCTCCCGCAACCGGTGCCGGCATTTCCATTTCATTCAACGCAAGAATCATCCGCGCTGCACCACGAGCGGCATTGGACTTTCCCTTGCTCGCCAGAGTATGCATCGTCGGTCCTTCAAACGTGAACTTGTATTGTTCAATCAGCAGCGCCCCATAACCAACGCTCCCCAACCGCGAATCCACCGCAACAAACAGATCCGGCTTCTTCTCTCTGTGCTCCAGCCAGTACTTCGCCCCCAGTAAGCCGATTTCTTCCTGCACCGTAGCAACAAAAATCACATCGCCTTTGGTCTTGATCCCCTGCTGCTTCATAATGTCGAATGCATGCAACAGTGCAACCAGCGCACCAGTATCGTCTCCAATGCTTGGCGCATGATAGCGCCCGGCATCCTCTCGCACCTTGATCTTCGTGTCCATCGGGAAGACCGTATCCATATGCGCCGCAAATGCGAGTTCCGGCCCGCCCCCACTGCCCTTCATCACACCCCATACATTTCCGATCGCGTCCTGCTGGATATTCGTCAGGCCCACCCGCGCCATAGCTGCTTTCATGTATGCGATCCGCAGCGTCTCCTGCTTGGACGGCGCAGGAATCTCTGTCAACTCCACCCATTCCTTCTGGATCTTCTCTGCTCTTGCATCCACCTCTGCAAATGCCTTTTTCATCTGGGGCTGCTCCGCTATCGCCGGATCAAACTTCTGCCCCAACAGCGCCATTGCGCTCATCATCAAAACCAGACTGCGAATCATATTGGACCTAGGGTACCGCTAATCCCTCCACCACACGCAACCGCCCGTCAGTAGTCTGATCCACAAAGTATCTCCGCAGCTGCTGCCCGTCCCATACTGCGGCCCCAAATTCCATTGCCATCACGATTTTTTCTCCAGCCCGCGCGATCCCGCTCACAACACCGGGCACATCGATCTTGCGACTCTCCTGAGTAGAGCGGTCAAATACCATCACGCCCATGTTGCTTGGCCCATATTCGCCGTTATGCACCAGTCCCAACCAAATTCTTCCGTCTTCCACCAACAGAGCTGAAACCGACGCCCTCTTCAACTTCTCTGGTGAATACATCTTAAAGCTTCGCGTTGTCGCATCAAAATACCCAAACCCGCCTTCTCCCGTCATTCCTTCGCCATCGTAAAAAGTCTTCCCGAACCAAAGCTTCGTACCCTCCACCTGCCATGGCCCAATTTGCTCTTCACCCACCACTTGCTTCAATCGAAACTTTTTCCCATTCTTGTGCTCCACCACTGCAGCCTCTCCCTCCGTAACCTGAAATTCCTCAGACGCTCCAAAGCGCAACACCTCATTCTCTAACGTCCTTTGCCCCGCCACTCCCAAACTCTTCACTCCCCACGCGCCGTCCGGATGCAGAATCATCTCTACTCGTCGCGAGTCACTCCTGCCCGTCCAAATCACGCGATCTTCGACAACGCGAACTCGTTCCATTGAGTACGGCACGTACTCGAAAAACTTCACCAACCGCTTCGCCCGCAAATCGAAAACAAACTTTCGATGCATCCCCGGACTTGGCTTCTCGGACTTGCAGCCGATTACAACATCGGTAGTGGACACCCTTTCCAGACGAGCAACGCATTGCCCGTCGCCCATTCCCGGCTCAATCGCAATCGTATAAATCTTTCCAGCGTCGTTGCGGCGCTGCAAGAATACGCCGATTTGAATCTGTCTTTCCCACCACACCCAACCTGTCTCACCAACCAACTGCCCTTTGGGGCCGCCGACCGCAATTACAAGATCCATCTCCACATCGATTGCCTCACGCTTCAGCACCTCCGCATGCTGGACGTCTGAATTCGCGCTCCTCATCTGATGCGCCACAGCATTGTCGGCAACGCTCGCTCCCCACAACGATATGCTCCCAACCAGAATCAGCAATAAGCGCATGTGCTCAAGATAAGCACGACACTGACGCTGTTACAACAAAATTCTGCTAGCTCGCCTGCTCCAGCTCTTCTTCAAGCGCTTGTCTTTGATACAACTCGGCGTAGTAGCCGCCTTGCTCAATCAGTTGCCCGTGCGTGCCCTGCTCGACAACCTTACCTTGATCCAGCACAAAAATCACATCCGCATCCTTCACCGTCGACACACGGTGCGAGACAAACAAGGCCGTCCTCCCCACCATCACTTCCCGCAAATGATGCAGGATCTTCTCTTCAGTCACGGTATCGACACTCGACAACGCATCGTCAAGAATCAGCACCGAAGGCTCTCTGACAATCGCTCGGGCAATCGCTGTACGCTGCTTCTGCCCACCCGAGAGCGTAATCCCGCGCTCCCCAATCATCGTCCCGTACCCATCTGGAAAATTCGAAATGTCCTCGCTCAAACCGCTTTTCTGAGCCGCCCCCTCCACATGAGCTCTGCTCGCATCCGGCACCCCCAGCGCAATATTCTCTTCCAGCGTCGTGCTAAACAAAAACGTCTCTTGCGGCACAAATCCGATGCACTTGCGCAATTCCAGCGGATCGAGCGATCGCAGATCCACTCCATCCAGCAACACCCGTCCGCCTGTTGGGTCAATCATTCGAGGCACAAGATTCAATAGAGTCGACTTACCCGAACCGGTCTTCCCAACTATCGCCGCCGTTTGCCCCGCTTCGATCCTTAAGTCGATCCCGTCCAGCGCAACAAAATCATCAAAGCGTACGGACACATTCTCGAATACAAGTTCCCCCCGAACATCTCTTAACGATACCGGCATTTGAGGGGCTGAAATACTCGGCACAGCTTCGAGAATCTCCCGAATGCGTTTTAAGCTCGCAGTGCCTCTCTGCGTCAAATTAACCACCCACCCGAACGCAATCATTGGCCAGATCAACATGCCCATGTAGGTCTGAAACATCACAAACGAACCAAGCGAGATCTTGCCCGTCGAAAGCCTCCATCCCCCAGCCCACATCACCAACAGAAAAGTACAACCCACCAACGCCTGCAACAGCGGATAAAATACCCCTGTATCCCTCGCCAAGCCAAGATTCGATTGGATATAGCTCTGGTTAAGGACTTCAAACTTTTTGAGTTCAGCTTCCTCTTGGGCGAAAGCTCTTACGATCCGTGCCCCATTCAGATTTTCTTGCACTCGGCTCGAAATGTCGCTGAACTGCTCTTGAATCTTCTCAAACCTCTTGTGAATCTTCTGCCCAAAATAAACTACCACCAAACTGATCAGAGGTGCCGGAATCAGCGCGATGAGCGTCATCTGCCAATCCACACTCGCCATGACACTAATCGCAAGAACAGTAGTGAGAGTCGTCTCCAGCCAATACATAACTCCCGGCCCCAACATCATCCTCACTTGGTTCAAGTCGTTTGTCGCTCGCGCCATGATGTCGCCCGTGCGCATCTTTTGGTAAAAGTCTCCGCTTAGCCCTACCATATGCCCGAAAATGTCGTTCCTCATGTCGAATTCCACATCGCGCGAGATCCCAACCAGAATCAGCCTCATATAGAACTGCATGATTCCCCTCAGGCACCCAAAAAGCACTAGAAGTCCCCCAAACCCAAGTAGCTTTTCAATCGCAAATCCAGCCAGTAGTGCATCAAATCCATCGCGGATGATCAGTGGATTTAATGTTGCGAAGATTACCTTCCCTACAAGGCAGGCAAGTCCCGCTGCCATACCCTTGCGGTAACGCCGCAGGTACGGCCATGCAATGTCGACCGTAGTGCGAAACGTGCCAGCCACTTCTTAGATTCCGATCCAGTAACTGATTGTCTTGAGCCACTCATAGAATGCAGTCTTTCTCGATTGGCGCATTTTCCACCAACGGTCCACCGGATAATCGTTGTTGTCCGCAGAGACCACCACTGCTTCCAACCCGGGCGACATCTCGCGAAACACCCTGCCGGATCGTCTCGTGTGGAAATTCGAAGTTACAAGCAAATACTTCTTGATTCCCCGCTCACGCATCATCTTCCCGATTGCAATCGCCTCGTCCCTGGTAGAGTCGACCGGATTTCGTAATGCAGTGATCTTGTCCGCCGGGCAACCTTTTGTCGCTAGAAATTCGGCTGCCAGTTCTGATTCCGTTTTGCCGAAGACCTGTAACGAACCGCTCAACCACAGTTGATCTGCAAGACCGCTTTTGAGCAACTGACATCCCTTCATTGCTCTGGTACCGCCGGTATCCCCACCTAGAACTACAATCAGATCCGCCCTTTGCGGTTCTTGCACTTCCACCAGATACATCCCAACCCAAGTCAATATGCGATTTTGACCGAACCACAAAGCACCAGCCAACAGGGCCAAGGCCAAAACGAACTTAAGCTTGAGCAAGTGCTACAGATCCTCAGGAGAACGCCGGACGTCGCCAGTGTTTTGATCAAGATGCCCGACTTCACGTAATCGCTGGAACATCCGCTCAACTTCGGCTTCGTCCTCGAGGGTCAATATCGGATGCCGCTCCATCTCTGAAGTTGTGCCGTTTCGAACAGCGATGATTGCCTGCCGCTGCCTCTGGGGCGCTCCATCGAGCAGAGCATGCGGCGCACAATTGCAAACCATTTCCCGCAAACGGCCAGAGGATTCCAGGTCACCTGCAAAAATCATCAACACCTTGCGTCCCTTGTCCACTGTGAGTTTCATCACGAGCGGCGTAAGCCATCCAGTGGTCTCAATCCGTGTAATCGAACTCCAAGCAATGACCATATTCCCGATTGCCAGCTCCCGGTCTGTCACTTCAATCACCGGATGCATGCTAAGCCAGAACAAAAGCAGCGCACTGGCAAAAAACAATCCTGCAGGAACGATCGCAGGGCTCCACTGCCAGGCCACCCAGGCAGACATGAGGCCGAGCAGAACTGCCACGATTCCCATGTAAACGAAATGTTTTGATGGCACAAAGCGGGTCATCTCAATTTTGCTCTTTCCTCCAGACTAAACCTGTCTATCTCCTGCGTCAAACGTGTCTTACGCTTCTTTACTGCCAAGATGCTCAGTGGAAACACTTTCGCCCCACAAATTTATTTTCAACCGCCAACATGTAATAATGATAATGAATGCGCAATACTGAAAGACTCCCGGTCACCGTTCTTTCCGGCTTCCTCGGTGCCGGAAAAACTACCCTGCTCAACCACGTCCTCAATAACCGTGAAGGCCTCAAGGTGGCTGTCATCGTCAACGACATGAGCGAAGTCAATATCGATGCCTCGCTGGTTCGTTCCAACGAAAAATTGGTTGAAATGTCCAATGGCTGCATCTGCTGCACTCTGCGTGAAGATCTCCTCGAACAAGTGGCCCTCCTCGCCGCCGAAAAACGTTACGATTACCTGCTCATTGAATCCACCGGCATCTCTGAGCCCATGCCCGTAGCCGCAACCTTCAGCTTTGCCAACGAGGACGGGCATTCCCTTTCTGACCTCGCACGCCTCGACACGATGGTCACCGTAATTGATGGCGAGAAGTTTCTCCAGGATATGGATTCCTACGACGACCTCCTTGATCGCCACCTCGGGCTCAGCGACGAAGATACGCGCAACGTCGCAGACCTCCTGATCGATCAGGTGGAATTCGCCAATATCCTGATCGTCAACAAGGTAGATCGCATGAGTGCTGAAGACATCATTCGCCTTGAAAAGCTCCTCCTCAAAATCAACCCCGATGCAAAAGTTTTGAAAACAGACCATTCCCGCATCTCCCCATCCCTCATCCTAAACACAGGCCTCTATGACGAAGAAAAAGCCGCCGTCATGCCCGGCTGGCTCAAAGAACTCCAGGGCTTTCACACCCCTGAAACCGAAGAATACGGCATCACCAGCTTCATCTATCGCGCCCGCCGCCCCTTCCACCCCCAACGCCTCTGGGATGCCCTCAACGAAGTTTTCCCCGGCGTTCTCCGCGCCAAAGGCTTCTTCTGGCTGGCCACCAAACACGACATCATTGGTGTCTACTCCCAGGCTGGCAATTGCGTCAATACCGAGCCTCAGCGCCTCTGGTACGCCGCACTACCCAAAGAGGAATGGCCCGAAGACGAAGCCAGCCTCAGCGCTCTGGCCAATCTCTGGCTCGAACCTTACGGTGACCGCATGCAGGAAATGGTCTTCATCGGTATCGACATGGGCCGTGCCGAAATCGAAACTACTCTCAACAGCTGTCTCCTGACAGACGAAGAAATGCAACTTGGCCCTGCCGTCTGGGCTAGCTGGGAAGATCCCTTCGGGCAATGGCAGGCCCCTGAGCCTGATAGCCTGATTGAGTAATGCGCTTCGCCTCACTCCTCTTTTGCTCCATTTCCCTCTTCGCCAGCGATCAGGACGATGTGATCTCAGCCGTACAGAAAACCTTCGACCGCATGGCTGCCCACGACGGCCCCGGAATCGAAGCTTTATTCCTAAAAGACGCACGCCTGGTTGCAATCCGGGAATCGGGCGAATCCACATCCACTGCCATTACCGATTTCGCCACCCGCACCGGCGCGGCCAAGTACAAGCTGCTCGAACGCATGTGGGCCCCTCAGGTCAGCATCAGTGGCCGCCTTGCCAGCCTCTGGGCACCCTACGACTTCCACCGCGACGGCAAACGCACCCACTGTGGCATCGATCAGGTCAACCTCGTCAAGACCCCAGAAGGCTGGCGCATTGCCACTCTCATCTACACGATACAAACCACCAACTGTCCCGATAGTCCTCTCGGCCCAGTCAACTAGGCCACCTTCTTGCGTCGCCCCAACCACTTCTCAAACTCGACTGCCGTGAACAAAATCAAGCTCGCTGCAACCGTTACCAGCAGGTCCACTGCGCTCAATGCGCTCGTGTGAAAGAAGGACTGCAAAAATGGTACAAAGATCAGCCCCAGTTGCAGCGCTATAGTCAAGCCCACAGCCCCCACCAACATCGGGTTCGATAGCAATCCAATTTTGAACAGCGATTGCTCCTCAGACCGGATCGCCATCACATGTGCCATTTGTGTAAAGGCGAGAGTGGTAAACAATACCGTCTGCCATTGTTCTTTGCCTGTACTCCAGTACCAATAACCTACCCCAAGGCAAAGTATCCCCATCAAAATCCCCACCCACACAACATGCAGTCCCAGGCCCCGCGCAAACACGCTCTCCTCAGGATGATGCGGCGGCCTCGACATTACATTCTTCTCTGCCGGCTCCACACCTAGCGCCAGCGCTGGCAACCCGTCAGTCACCAAATTTAGCCACAAGATCTGTAGTGGCAGCAACGGCAACGGCATGCCCGCCAGCGGCGCCGCAACCATCAGGCAAATCTCACCCGTATTGGTAGCCAGAATGTACTTCAGAAACTTCCGCACATTGTCATAGATAATCCGGCCTTCCTCCACCGCCGCCACGATGCTGGCAAAGTTGTCGTCCAGCAGCACCATGTCCGCTGCTTCTTTGGCCACGTCCGTCCCCGTAATCCCCATCGCCACACCAATGTCGGATTTCTTCAGCGCAGGCGCATCATTCACTCCGTCCCCGGTCATCGCAACGATATGCCCTCGCCGCTGCAAGGCCTCCACGATCTTCAACTTATGCTCCGGAGTGACGCGGGCATACACCGCAGTGGATCCCGATCGCTCTTCAAGCTCCTCGATCGGCATGCCCTCCAGTTCTTTTCCAGTTAGCACTCCTCCCGTGCTTGTCATACCCAACTCCCCGGCAACATAGTGCGCCGTCAATGGATGATCCCCCGTAATCATCACCCCCAAAATTCCAGCCCTCCTGCAGGTTGCCATCGCCGGTATGGCTTCTTTACGGGGCGGATCCATAATGCCAACCATCCCAATAAACGTCAGCTCACTCTCCACCTGCTGCATCGACAGCCCCTTGGTTGCCGCTAGTTCGCGCATGGCAATTCCCAGAACACGCATTCCCTTGCTCGCCAAGTTACGATGTGCTCGATCAATCCTCTCGATCCACTCAGGAGTCATTCCCTCCATCACTTCTTCGTTCCAAACCTGAGAAGAGATCTCAAGCAGACCGTCAACCGATCCTTTAACAAATGCAACTCGTTCCCATTCGTTCATGGACCCAGGCAGCACCTCGCTGTCCCCTGCGATCTTGTGTATCGTCGTCATCCGCTTGCGTTCGGCATCGAAGGGAAACTCCTCCACTCGCGGCAACTTCTGCTCAAGCTCCAGCCGCTCCATGCCAAACTGCCCGGCAGCCGCCGCCAGCGCAATTTCGGTCGGGTCGCCCAGTCGCGCTTCAGACACCACGGAGTCGTTGCAAAGCGCTCCACCCAGCATCAACAGCCGTCCTACCGGCGACAACTCCTTCCCCACTGCCAGCGGCTCCAACTCGATTGCCGCTTCAGCCCAGTCCAGCCGTCTCACCTCCATCCGGTTCTGGGTCAGCGTCCCTGTCTTATCCGAACAAACCACCGTCACCGAGCCCAGAGTCTCCACCGCCGCCAGCCGCCTCACCAGCACATTCCGCTTTAACATCCGTTGCGCCCCAAGCGTCAGCGCAATCGTCACTACCGCTGGTAGACCCTCTGGCACCGCCGCCACTCCAATGCTTACCGCCGTAAGCAACATCAGCTTCAGGTCTTCCCCGCGCAACAACCCCATCACAAAGATCACAGCAACAATCGCCAGCGCCACCAAAGCCAATCCCTTGCCTACTTCATCCAGTCGCTTCTGCATCGGCGTCGGCTCCTGCTTCACCGCCTGGATCAGGGTTGCGATTTTCCCTAACTCCGTACGCATACCCGTTTCCGTAACCACAGCCGTCCCTCTTCCCGCCGCCACAAAGGTGCCGCGGTAAGCCATATTCAGTCGGTCCCCCAGTGCTAGTCCCTCTCCCTCCAGCCGTCCGGCCTGCTTGCGAACTGGCTCAGATTCTCCCGTCAGCGCCGCCTCCTGCACCTGCAAGTGCGAAGTCTCGATCAGCCTGCAATCCGCACCTACAAAACTGCCTGCTTCAACAAACAAAATGTCCCCAGGCACAAGCTCTGCCGAAGAAATATCCTGCGTCTGTCCCCCGCGCCGCACACGCGCAATCGGTACAGCCATTTGCTGCAACGCCGCCATCGCCTTCTCCGCCCGATACTCCTGAATGAATCCCAACACCGCATTCAATACAACAATCGCCCCAATCGCAATCGCGTCCTTGAAATCTCCAGTAGCTGCAGAAATCACCGCTGCCGCAATCAACACCAGCACCATAAATGCCTTAAGCTGCTCCCAGAAAATCAGCCACGGGCCACGCTTTCCGGCTTCGCTCAACTCGTTTCTACCAATCTTCCCGATCCGCGTGGCCGCCTCACCCGCACTCAAGCCTTCCAACCCACTACCCAGCTTGGCCAGAACCTCTGAATCTTCAATTCGATACCAGTCCATGCTGTAAATACTCCTCGTTCCTCCATCATAGTTCTCTGCTTGCATAAACTAGTAGATATGGCATTCTGGAATCCATTTACTTCCCGCCGCAACTTATTCCGCACCGGTGGCCTCTTCGCCGCATCGCAGGCTTCCAAAGCCGCCCCGCTCGAACTCGGCACCACCCTCTATGAATCCATCGGCGTCCGCCCCGTCATTAACGCCCGCGGCACCTTCACCATCATTACCGGCTCGCAATCCCTTCCAGAAGTAAAGCAGGCCATGGCTGAAGCCTCCCGCCATTACGTCCACCTCGACGAACTCATGGAGGGTGCCGGCCGCCGCATTGCCGAAATTACGCAAGCCCCTTGGGCCATCATCACCAACGGCTGCAGCGCTGGCCTCTCACACTTCACCGCCGCTGCCATCGCCGGCTTCAATCCAGAGCGCATGCAGCGCCTCCCCGATCTCACCGGCTTGCGCAACGAAGTCATCATCCCCACCTACTCCCGCAACCAGTACGATCACAGCATCCGCATGCTCGGCGTCAAAATCGTCGAGATCAGCGACATCGCCCAGCTCGAGCCCGCCATCAACAGCCGCACGGCCATGATCTACATCCTCGCCGGCCCCAAAGACGACGGCCCCCTCGGCACAGCCGCCATCTCCGCCATCGCAAAGAAACACAACGTTCCCGTGCTGGTCGATGCCGCCGCCGAAATCCTCACCATCCCTAACGTCCACCTCGGCCGTGGTGCAACAGCCGTCGCCTACAGCGGTGGCAAGTGCATCCGCGGCCCCCAGGCCGCTGGCTTCCTCCTCGGCGACAAAGCCCTCCTGCAAGCCGCCTGGACCAACAGCGCCCCCCACCACGCCTTCGGCCGCTCCATGAAAGTCGGCAAAGAAGAAATTATGGGCATGCTCGCCGCCATCGAAGCCTGGGTCAAGCGTGACCACAAAGCCGAGTGGCGCGAATTTGAAGCCAAGCTCACTCACATCTCGGGCAAAATCGCAGCCATTCCCGCTGTCAGCTCAAAGATCGTTCAGCCCCCAGAAGACCTCTCCAATCGCACCCCCCACCTGTGCTTGGAATGGGACACAAACAAGCTCAACCTCACGGGCACCCAGCTGGCCAAACTGATGCTCGATACAGAGCCGCGCATCGTCGTTGCCAATCCTTCTGCCAACTCCATCAACATCGTGGCCTACATGCTGATGCCCGGCGACGAAAAGACGATTGCCACCAAACTCCACGGCTTGCTCTCTGCTCCGCCCGCACTGCCAGCCGCTCCAGCCCAACTCCCCCCATCCACCTCGGTAGCTGGCCAGTGGGATCTCCACCTCGACTTTGGTCGTGGTTCTGCTGTTCACACATTAGTCCTTGAGCAGGACGGCAACAAACTCCTCGGCACCCACCGCGGAGAATTTGACGGCGGTAACCTTACCGGCACCATCTCCGGCAACCAGCTTCGCTTCCGCACAAACATCGCCACCATCGGCTCCCGCCTCAGCTTTGACTTCACCGCAACAATCGAAGCAGGCCAACTCAAAGGCACCGTCAATCTTGGTGAATACGGCCAGGCTAACTTCACGGCAAATCGGCACAAATACGCCTGATGGCAAAGCTCATAACACTCCTTGCCTGCATCCTCCTTGCTGCCTGCAGCAAGCCAGACGACGCAAAGCAGATCGAAAAACAGCTCGAACTCTATTCCAAATACGTTCGCACCGCCAATCACTTCGGCATAGCTTCTTTATTCACCGATGACGGATTGCTTGAGCCCAACATCCGAGGCACCAAAGCCATCCAGCAGCATCTCACCACCACAACAACGGGCCTTAAGGTAATCGAGTTCGCCCTCGATCCCTCAAAGCCCGTAATCACCGGCGACACCGCCGTGCAAACCATCCTCTACCAGCAACAGCTCAAAACGCCACAGGGCAACACAGTCCAATTAACCGGCAAATACACCATCAATTGGGTCCGCCCCGCCTCCGGCCGCTGGCTCATCGCGCGGCTCGCTACTTCTTCGGCACAAAAGCAGTAACGGACAGCGGCAAAGATTATCGCCGGGGATTTGCGGCACAAGTTGCGGCAAGTTTGCGGAGCCTCTCCGGCTCATCGCGGTCTTTATCGGAAATCCGTTGGGAAGCGCGGAGACTTTCAAACTGTTCCGCCGCTTTCACAAAGGCTGGGCCGCAATCCGGCGATGCGATTGCTTCATTGCTCTTGCCAATCCACTCATAAACGCGCCCCTGGCGCCAACGCATCATCGGAAGATCGGGTGTGAGCCGGATGGCTTCATCTAAATCCCGCCGGGCCGCCTCGAAATTAACGAGCGCATCCTTGGGCCGTCCAGAGCGGGATTGAGTAATGCCCAGGGCTAGGCGGGTGACGGCTACGTCAGAAATGGCCTGCGCTTGAGGACTGCGCCTGCGGTATTCCTCGCCCAGGCGCAAGCCTTCTTTCAAACTTGCTTCGGCATCGGCAAATCGATCCAACTTTTGCTGCAGAGTGCCGATATTGTTATAGCTCACTGCGTAGCTACGGAGAGTCTCAGCATTGTTGGAATCGGCTTTGAGGGCATCCGCCAGGCGGTCACGTTGAAGCAACATGCCGGCAAGAGCCTGCTCAAGCTTTCCCATCTTCTCCCAAGCACTGGCAATCCTTTGCAAGATGAACAGGGTTCCGGCATTGTATCTGGCACTAGCCGGATGCTTGCGGCGGAGAACTTCATACAGACTGTCCGCTTCTTTGTATTTTTCAAGAGCCTCGGGAAAGCGGCTCAGATTGACCCCACCACCACCAAGCACGTCTCCGATCCGATAGGTGGCGTTGGCCAGGATCCAACGCAGCTCATCGCTTGAGGGGTAGAGTGCGATCCACTCGCGGCCCAGTTTCGACGTGCGCTCCAGCGATACCAGGGCCTGCTTTAAATCGCCGGAGCTTTGAATTTGAAATCCATGACGAAGATAGACCGCCAGTACCGCCTCGCTATCTTTTTGAGTTAGAGTGCCCAGACTCTGTGGATCTTCAACCATCTGGTAGGCGCGTTTGGACAGATCTGAAGTTTCCGAGGGCTTGGCCCCACCAATCACTTGTAAGTTCAGGGCCAGCGTCGCCGCAATATCTGCTGTAGCCATGCGGATCTTGCGATCTTCAGGGTAAAGACGATGGAGCGAATCGGCCAGATCGAGGGCCCGCCGAAAGCTGATCAAGGCACCCTTGCCATCACCAATATGGACTGCCCCCGCCTGGTATTGCATCAGGCCAACCTGCTTCCATCCACGAGCCACTTCAAGCGTCAGGCTGGGATCGCCTGCGGCTTCTCTGCCCAAACCCTCCAGCGACTGCATTGCCTTTTCAACAATGAACTTGCGAGCGAGGATGGAACCCGGAAGATCGGCAATCTTATCGTGAACTTCGAAGATAAGAGCGTTGGCCAGTTGGCGGACTTCGCTGAACCGCCGTTCAGCGCGCAATTCAGATTGACGTGTGAAATACAGCCCCGCGCCAAGAGAAATCACAAGCAGAATCAAGGTAACCGTCAGCACCGCAACACTCGCGGCCAGGGCGCGATTGCGCCGCATCCACAAAGAAAGACGATAGGAGAGTGAATCCGGTCTAGCCAGCACTGGCTGCCCTTCGAGGAGCCGCTCGATGTCGCGCGAAAACTCACTAACCGAGGCGTAGCGCCGCTCGGGTTGCTTGTGCATCGCTTTCTCGATAATGCGTCCGGCATCGCCAGGCAGAACCGGAGGCTGATATTCGCGAACTTTGGATTCAATCTCGACCAGGCTCAGCTTTTCAAGATCGTAAGGTGGTTTGCCACTTAACAATTCATAAAGAAGCGCACCGAGTGAATACACGTCCGAGACGGTAGTAACGGGCTGGCCGGAAAACTGTTCGGGGCTCGCGTACTGGGGAGTCAAAAGCCGGTCGGCGGCACCGGTGACGGCCGGATTGATTCCGCTGGCACTTGCATCGAGAAGTTTGGCGATCCCAAAGTCGAGAAGCTTGGGCGTGCCATCTGAGGTCACAAGGATGTTGCCCGGTTTGATATCCCGGTGGATTACCAGATTCTGGTGGGCAGCCTGCACTGCGCCGCAGATTTGACAGAAGATCTCAAGAATCTGACGTTCCGTCACCCCGGGACGAGCGCACCACGAAGTAATCGGCACTCCATCGACAAACTCCATCACAATGTAAGGCCAGCCATCGGCCGTGGCGCCTCCATCCAGCAGCCGCGCAATGTTCGGGTGGTTCAGATTGGCCAGGATCTGACGTTCCGCGCGGAAGCGAAGCCGGGCCCCCTCATCGAATAGCGGATTGCGGCTGAGCTTCACGGCGACCTTGAGTTGAAACTCGTCGTCCGAACGTTCTGCGAGGTAAACCGACCCCATGCCGCCACGGCCGAGCAGAGAAAGCACTCGATAAGGGCCGATTTGCTCAGCTATCTCCAGCTCGAGTGCGGCTGAGGCGGCGGCTTGAAATTGGTCTGGAGTCATAACTGCATCGAAATGGTCGAGAGATTCCAGCAGGGATTGCACTTGAAGCCGCAGCACCGTATCGTTACCGCATAATTCGCCAAGGCGTGTGGCGCGCTCCGCCGCACTAAGTGGAACCGCCAGGTCGAATACACGTTGGAGTGTGGGCCAATCGAGGATTGTGCGCTCCGTGCGATGCTTCTGTTGCTGCTCGTTATTCATGAATTAGCTGAATTACTCACTAACTTCTTCCCAAGCCATGCTTTCGCTATCGTCAGCTCGCGGTGTAAGGTGACCGGGGCGATGTCGAGCGCCATTGCGGCCTCCGCATATGTGAGCCCCCCGAAGTAAAGCATCTCAACGATTTTTGCCTTGCGCTCATCGCGGTGTCCAAGTTGCGTCAAGGCCTCGTCGAGATCCAGAAATCCGGGCTGAGGCTCGGAGGATATGAGAATGCCTTCGTCCAGCGTTACCTGCAAGTTGCCCGAGCCGCGCTTTTGACGCTGTTTCGATCTGGCGTGATCGACAAGAATTTGACGCATAGCCCGGCAGGCCAAGGCAAGAAAGTGATTGCGATCCAGCGGATGAACATCGCTGCCGGCAAGCTTCAAAAATGCCTCATTCACCAAACCTGTGGCTTGCAAAGTGTGACCCGGTCGCTCGCCGGATAAGTAACTGGCGGCAAGACGCCTCAACTGGTCATAAACCAGTGGCATGAGCTGATCCATAGCTCGAGCTTCGCCCGCTCTCGAGCGCCGCAGAATATTTGTGACGTCGGGCTCACTACCGCTCATGGTCGGAGATTAACACACCTTGAAAAAAACTTTAAAAATTCATGGAGGTACCGAAAGAGAAATGTCGCATACGGGGCAGGGAGGAGTTATTCAAAGCTTCTCTTACTCAGAAAAAACCGAAGGAGAAGATTTATGCCAGCCCAAAACTTGCAACACCGGCCCATTCATTTCTGGCTCAGGCACACTGCGCTGCTCTTATGCGCCGCAATTGCTCCCGCCACAGCCCAGGTCCAATGGAACGCAACATCCAGCACAGAAGCTCAAAACAACCCAGTTCGCGTTAACTCACAACTCAACCGAATCTGCCGAGTCACCAGTGGGGGCAACACTTTTGTCGGCACAGAACGAAACGGTGCCTGTCACTATGCCGATAGCGCCATCAACGAATTCTCATCCGACTACACCGTAGGAACAGGCCTTGGTAAATGGGAAGGTTCAGGTCTCTCCGGGGCACCTGTGGTGGGCAACCTGAACGGCGTTCCTGTCCAAGCTTGCCGGGCCAGTGTAGACGGCACCTACTATGCGGGATATACAAGAGGCAATCCGGCTTTTTGTCAAATTGCCGCGCCATCCGGATTCGTAGCTCGCGCCAGCTACGAGCAACTCTACGACTTTAACTTCACGGGGCCATTCCAAATCAGAAGCCTCGAAAGCTGCATGGCCTTCGGGCCCGTGGATTCTGGAGTCGCGCAGCGCCGGATCGGGCTGCAATTCGAACCATGTCTCGGAGAAGCGGGCTTCCATTGGAAGCTTCAGCAGATAGGCGGTCAAATAAGAGTTGAACATGATGGCACACCCGGGTCGTGCATTTCAACCAATTTCCCTTCAACACCTGGCCCCGCGATACTGGTTCCCTGCAGCACGGCAATGCTCTTTGCGATGACCTGGGATACGGACACAACATACAGGTTCCGCAATGCGGCATCTGGGGCGCTGATTCGTCGATTTTCAGGAGGATTTCAGGTAGGCGACCCGGTAGCCGCTTCCACTTTCGGAGGTACTTCGAGTCTTGAAGTGCTTACGCTGGAAGAAGCCAGCCGGAGGTTCAGCGTCCTTAGCTACAACATCATGATGTTGCCGCGGATTTTGTTTCCAGCCTTGCAGCACGAAGGCCGAGGGCAATTGATACCCGATGCGCTCAATCGAGAAGGACTCTTGGCTGATGTGGTCGCCTTTCAAGAGGCATTCGATGGCGCCGGGCGCCGGTCTTTGTCTACAAATATGCGCTTTCCCTACGGGTATCGATGGGTGACGAATGTACCAGATCATTCCCTTCGAGACTACGCAATCGAACAAGCTGTCGGCTTGCCGAGCCTTACCTTCGGCGAAGTTTCCTTTCTCACTAATGGTGGGGCCTATTTGATGAGCCGGTGGCCAATTGAATTTTCGGCCACTCATAAGTTTACGAATTCCTCTAACGACGGTATCACTGAAACCACTGGTGCAGACTCGCTTGCCGCCAAGGGCGTCAGTTATGCACGGATCAACAAGTTGGGGCGGCGCTATCACGTCTTTACTACTCATTTACAGGCAGGATCCCCAGACGATGAGGGCCAGGTAAGGGCCGCGCAACTGCAAGAAATTGCAGCATTCGCAAACGCCCGGTTACTTGGCTCGGGGCCTGACGACGGCATTATCTACACTGGTGACTTTAACTACGACATGGAGTCGGATCCCGTTGGATACAACTTAATCCTGACTACCCTGAGGGCGGCCTTCGTAAACGCACCCCGGCCTGTCGGCGCAACACTTCCGGGTCAACCCAACCGCTGGACAGTGGACCCCCTTTCAAACGAAATCACTGCCACGAGAGGAGGAGGGTTTTCGTTTCTTGACTATGTCTTCGTGGGTGAGTCAGGTGCCAAAGTTGATCGGGCAAAATATAACATTAACCAGCCGAAGCACTCCCAGGAATATGAAATCGATCCTGACCCCATATTCAAAAGGTTTGCGGATGCACTTGGGTCCCGGCAAGGCATAATCGACACAACGGATCTATCCGACCACGGCGCCGTCTTGGGTAGGTTCGTGTTTCAGCCCCGTCCGGCGTCCGTCCCGCCCGTGGAGTTGCCCAAACTCCATGAGGTAAGCTTCATCACCAGCAGTGGCGGAATGGCCTTTGATGGAAACGTCAATGTCGATGGCGGGCTAGCCGATACTCCTCGCACCTATTCGTGGCCGGATAACGTACAGCGGACGATCACCGCACCCGATCTTTTGCCAGGCCCGGAAGGCTTCCGGTACTCGTTTGATAGCTGGGGACAGTCGCAGCCGCAGTCTTTTCAACTCACGCCTTTTGGGGCGGTGACATACGACGCACGATATGACCGGCAGCCCTTGTTAAGCGCGGACATCGTTCCCTTTGAGGCAGGCACAGTTTCGAACCTTGGCTACTACCGACGCGGATCTATCGTCACCGTGGCCACCACGGCCAAGCCTGGCTTTCGATTTTTGCGATTGGAGACGCCGAACGCCGGCAGAGAAGCGAATCAGACGATCCGGATGGGCGATCAGCCCGTCAAGCTCCGCGCTGTGTTCGAATCTACAGGTTTGCCTCGTTTGAGCCTGTCCACCGACGGTACTCGCCGTTATCTCCCCAACGACGTTGTCCAGCTTGGCCTCAGGATGGCAAACAGCAGCGCGAATGGAGCCGTCAATCCGAGGATGTCCCGGGTGTTGAGCGTTCAGGTGTTGAGCGGAACTGGCAACTTCGAGCTTCATAAAGGCTTGTCCGCCAACTTCCTTACGATCGGGCCCAACACCACCTCCCTCTATATCGCACCGCTACAGATCTTCTGGCCCGTCACAGCGCAGCGGATCCGCATCATGGTGGAGATCACCGCCGATGGCGGCTACGTCACCACTCAAACACTCAATCTGATTCGCTAAGAAAGGAACTACACATCATGAAACACACGATATTTACTTTGATTCTGCTCGCTAGCGGACTGGTGGCTGCCCCAATCATCGAATTGGGTCCCACGAATGGCCAGATCACCGGCGCGGCAGGTAGCACTGTCGGGTGGGGCTTCAGCCTCACCCCCGACCCCAACCTTTGGGTCAGTGTAATTGGCTCGGTTTTGTTGACCGAAACGGACCCTTCACTGGGACTTTATACCGACTTCATCGGCACCTTGGGAGGGCCGGTCAGTTTTGCCACGCCCGCAGGTGGGGCAACTTGGACCCTCTCCTTTAAAAATGCAACATCGGAAGGCGTGGGTTCATTCGAAATCGCGTCCAATGCCGCAGTCGGAGCGGTGAATTCTGGAAAGCTTCGTATCTCCGTTGAGTACTTTACAGGAAATCCCTTCACTTGCGGGTCCTGCGCGGCGGGAAGCGAAGATTTTGACCTTGAATATCAAATCACCGTGACTGAACCCCCGGCGGGGGAAATTCCCGAACCCTCGACTTATGCGCTGTGCGGTCTGACCTTGTCGCTCGGCTGGTATTTGCGCAAGCGAAGCTAAAAACTCAAATCGAATCGGCCGCCAGAATTTCGTTTCCGGCGGTCGATTCGTCGTTATAAGGATTCATAGTCTAACGTGACAGTTCTGGATTTGCGCTACTTCTTCGGCACCGAAACCATAACGTTCCGAAACTTCAAACCACCCGTGTGATCCCCCTGGATATAGAACGGCCCCGGCTCGCCCTCATTAGCATCCAGCGCCCCGCCAGTAATTCCCTCAATCTCCTGAGCGTCAATCGTAGTAACTCCATTACGAACCACCGTCAGCGTCCGCCCCACCAGCGTGATGTCAAACGTATCCCAAACATCGGTCTTCCTCGGCAAATCCCCCTTCGGCGCAATCCGGCCGTACACAGACCCAATCCGCCGCTCCGGCGGGTTCGACGTCAGCGGCTCACTCTCAAGCTGTATCTCATACCGCCCTCGCAGATAAAAACCGCTATTGGCGTGATCCGGATAATTCACTTCAAAATGCAACTTGAAGTCTTCAAACCTGGCGAGCGACTTCAAATTCGCCCCCTTGCTCTCGTTCACCAGATACCCGTCCTTCCAGACCCAGTGGCTATCCTTCCCCATCGCTTCCCACCCAGACAAGTCCTTCCCGTTGAACATTGCCTCCGCCGGCCCCCACGCCTTCGGTGCCTTCCGCTTCAACTCCGGCGCCAGCATCCCCTCAATCGCCTGCGATACATCCCCACGCTTGGAAGTCCCAGTCAGCTTCTTACCCGCCGCCTCCAATTCCCAAACCGTCCTAGGGCCTTTATCCGTCGCCTTCCCCAGCGTCAGCACCAGCTTCTTCCCCTCAGCCTTTACCTCTTCCAGCCGGTACACATTACCGCCCGTCGGCTGATACCAAACCTCCAGAGCCCCACCCTTCTCGCTGATCCCAAGCCAGCTCGCACGGTTCCCGCCCGGTGTAGTCAGATTGAAATTCCACCGTCCCGCAAAAGGGCTCGCCGCATAGAGGTCAGCCGTCATCAATAGAAAAAGTGCAATACGTCGCATCCCCCTATTATGATGAAGACTTGCCATGCGCATCCTCCTCACACTCCTTGCCATTGGCTCCTCCCTCCTGGCCCAACAACCCCGCGACCTGCTGATCGAAAAAGAAGTCCCTACCAACCTCTTCAACGACAAAGGCACTCGCAGAGCCCTCGTCATTGGCGTCTCTCAACACCAACATCTACCCCCGGTTGCCCAACTCAATTACGCCCACCGTGATGCCGAAGACTTCGCCGCCTTCCTCCGCTCCAACTCCGGCGGAGCCATCCCCGCCAGCCACATCCGCCTCCTCACCAACTCCTCCGCCACTCTCTCCGCGATCCGCGGCGCCCTCCACACCTGGCTTGTTGAATCCACCGCCCCCAACGACATCGTCTACGTCTTCTTCGCCGGCCACGGCGTTGTCGCCGAACGCGGCGAAGGCTACTTCCTCGCCGCAGACTCCGACCCCCAAAACCTCCACGCCACCGGCCTGTCTTTTTCTGAAGTAGAAAACACCCTCACCCGCCGCCTCCGCGCTTCTCTCGTCGTCTTCACCGCCGACGCCTGCCACGCCGGCCAACTGGGCTGGTCCACTTACTCAACCACCGCCCCCAACCGCACCGCCGAAGCTCTCGAATCCCTCGGCCAGAATGATCGCGCCATTCTCAAACTCCTCTCGGCCCGCCCCAGCGAGCGCTCCTTTGAAGACGCCCGCTGGGATGGTGGCCACGGCATCTTCACCCACTCCATGCTCGAAGCCCTGCGCGGCAAAGCAGACCGCGACGGTGATCGCTTCGTCCGCGCCTCTGAGGTCATCGATTTCGTTTCCCAACAAGTCCCCGCCCAAACCAGCTCCCGTCAGAATCCCCGTGTCGCTGGTTCCTTTGATGCTCGTTTCCCCCTCGCTGTCCTGCCAACTCCCGCCAAGCCCATCCCGGCCCTCCTCGCCGCGCCCACCGTTTCTCTAGACGTCCGCGGCCCCGCCGGCACATCTCTCTATCTCGACAACACCTTCCGTGGCAGTCTGCCTCCCACCGGCAACATTCGCCTCGAAGGCCTCACTACCGGCCTCCACGCAATCACTGCTGAGTTCCCCGACGCCCCCTCCCTCGAGGGCAGCATCCGCCTCGCCGCCAATTCCAATCTCCAACTTACACCCCCACGCAAGCGCAACCCGTGGGAAGCCTTCATTGCCGCTGGCCGCATTCGTGAAGCTCTCGCCCTACCGCGAGACCGCGAGCAAAATGCGCAATTTGAATCCGCCCTTGAGCAACAAGGCCAGGCCTGTGTCTCAGACTATGTCCAGTCCACCGCGATAGGCCCCAAGCGACTTCTCCTCGAACGCGCCGTCACCGCTTACGAGGTTTTAAAGGATTTAAGACCCTACGACCGAGCAATCGAGACTCGCCGCCTCTTCTGCTCGGGCCGCCTGGACATTGCATCCAACCGTTTTGAGCAAGCCACCACCACGCTCCGCGCCGCCATCCTCCGGGACCCCAACTTCGCTTGCGCCCACAACGCCCTCGGCGTCGCCTACGGCCGGCTGGGCAAGGTGAAAGAAGCCCGCGCCTCATTCGACAAAGCCGCCGAACTCACTCCCGAATGGGCACTCCCGCCCTTCCAGATCGCAAACGTGCTGATTACTGCAGGCAAACTAAAAGAAGCCATTCCCTATCTTGAAAAGGCGGTCAGTTTCAACCCGAAATCTACCGGCACAAGATGGAGCCTGGCCCGTACTTACCGCAATCTGAATCGTCCCAAAGAAGCGGTGGAAGCCGCCCAGCAACTGATTCAACTCGATTCCGGTTATGCTCCCGGCTATTACGAACTGGCCCGCGCCTTCGACATAGCTGGAGACCACGTAAGAGCCGTAATGGCCTACGAAGTCTATCTGCAGCTAGCCCCAAATTTTGGAGACAGCGACGCCGTCCGCGCCCGTTCGCAACAAATCCGGTCCGCGCTATCCAAAAAAGATCTCGCCGCGCTAGAGCAATAACGAATCCAGCCGAATGCTGCCGATTTGTTTACCAAACGCCAATAAACTTCAGCACAAATACAATCACAACAACAACGCCAATGATGTAGAAAATACTATTACCGCGCATGGAAACCATCCTTAAGGGAATCTGCAAAGACTTGGAGCGAAAGAGACACAAGGCGCTCACTGCCCGGTAGAGGATTGCGACGCTGCATTAGTTTCACCGCTGCAGAATTTGAATAGTGGGCTCGAGAACCCAACTCTGCACAATTGGCTGGTAGGAGAACCTCCTTGCAGATCTGCTTGGCAGCTACTTCGAGCGTTTGAGCGGTTGCCAGGCTTGGTCCTGGAAGGTGGCGGCAGGGTCGAAGCCGGGTTTGTTGGACATGATGTAGGTGCCGTCACCGCGGGTCCAGGCGTTTTCGTAACCGGAGGTGAGTTCCACCTGGCCGCCAGAGCCCTGCCATGTCTCAACGCCGCGGATGGATTGGACGAAGGCGGTGTGAATACGGTCGCTGGAGGATTGGCGTGATTCCCAGGCGCGCATGTTCTGGTCCATGGACGTCATCCGTTGGTTGTAGGCGGCGGTGTTGGCTGCCCCCTGGCGCTGGATATCAGCCATGCGTTGGTTGTGCGATGCGATCATTTGTTGGCGGTTGGCTTCGAGGCCAGCCATAACCTGCTGATGGTTCTGATTACGCCATTCGCGCATTCGTTGGGAGAAATTGTCGATCGCCTGTTCCCATTCGGGGTTCGTGCGGAAGCTGGAGCGGAGGGTTGCAATAAACTGTTCGCCTTCCTTGCGGCGCGCCGCCGGGTAGCGGACAAAACTGCGTTCGCTTGCGATGCTCGTGCTGAGTTGTTGCATTCCACCGGTGTAAGCATTCTGCATGGAGTTGATGCCATTAACGAGGGTGACGAAGCCAATGCCTTCAGTGCCATCAGGCCATTTGAGACGGGCGAGGATAGCGTCGGCGCGGAGGTCGAGGTTCATGCCCATGGATTGGGCGGTGACGCGATGTTTTTCGCCCTTTTCAAGAAGCTGTTGGATTACTTCCTGGTTCGCTTCAACGCTGACGATGGTGGGGTTGCCAAAATCACGGGGCGCAAGAATTTGACGCAGGTACTGCTCGGCACTCATGGGCGGAGCGACGGCGCAACCGCCTTGCTGGGCCATCATTTGCATGTTCTGGCGCATGGCAGGGTCGCTAGAAGAACCCCAGGATTGGAGAGGTAGGCTGCGAAATTCGATGCTGCCGTCTGGGGACGTGACGCGAAGGTGGGGTGCGTAGACTTCTCCGGCGCAGTGAAAAGGACTCTTCCATTGCACGCCGCCATCGGTGCGCCAGCCCTTAGGCACCAGTATGCTGAAGGCTTCAACGGGCTTTATGTAGCCTTTGTCGTCGAAAAACCGCTTTCGTTCCAGGACGATGAAGTCGGTTCCTTCGACCGCGGGCGTAGAGGATTTGGCGGTGGGTTTGGATGACGACTTTGGATTGGCCTGAGCGGCTGCGGCGCTGCAAGCGTTGAGGCAGAGTAGAACGGCGAGGAGCAATGTTGAAGAACGCATAGGCTCTCACCATAATATGCAAATGCAGGCTCAGGGGAGAACGATGAAGATGGCCGCGATTCTTGTAGTTCGCCTTCAATCCCGGCAGTGGTAGGGGCGCATCCCGCTAGGCAAGCAAGTCCCGAATCACCTTCGAAGGTTCTACTCCTGTGAGTCGCTGGCTCAAGCCTTGATAGTTATAAGTAAAGCGCTCATGGTCGATTCCAAACAAGTGCAAAAGCGTCGCCTGGAAATCGCGCACATGCACCGGATCGCGCACGATGTTGTAGGAAAACTCGTCCGTCTCACCATGCACCAGCCCGCCCTTGACGCCACCACCAGCCATCCACAAACTGAAGCATCGCGGATGATGATCGCGGCCGTAACTGACCGCCGACAACTTGCCTTGCGAATACACCGTGCGGCCAAACTCGCCACCCCAGATCACGAGCGTGTCGTCGAGCATGCCGCGCTGCTTCAAGTCCTGCACCAGCGCCCAGGCGGGCCGGTCCACATCCCCGCACTGGCTGGGCAGAATTTCCGGCAACTCGCCATGCACGTCCCACCCACGATGATAAATCTGCACAAAGCGTACGTTTCGCTCAGCCAATCGCCGCGCCATCAGACAACTGTTTGCAAAGGTGCCCGACTTCTTTGCATCATCGCCGTACATGGCAAAGGTCGCCTCGGTTTCTTTCGACATATCCGTCAATTCCGGCACCGACGTCTGCATCCGGAAGGCCATCTCATACTGCGAGATCCGGCTCTGAGTCTCGGGGTCGCCCACCTCGGCGAACTGCATCTGGTTGAGCTCACCGAGGGAATCGAGCATGCGCCGCCGCACTTTGGGGTCGACGCCTTCGGGGTTGTTGATAAACAGGACCGGATCCCCGCCGGCACGCAAGGCCACGCCCGAATACTGGGCCGACAAGAAGCCGGCAGACCATAGCCGCGCCGAAATCGCCTGCACGGGCGCTCTTGGATTCGAGTGTGTCGCGTTCAGTACGACAAACGACGGCAACTCCTGATTCATGCTCCCCAGCCCATAAGAGACCCAGGAACCAATGCACGGCTTACCGGCGTTCATGTTGCCCGTCTGAATGAAGGTGATCGCCGGCTCGTGGTTGATTGCCTCGGTATGCATCGACCGCACTATGGCGATATCATCCACCATCTTCGCCATATTCGGCAATAACTCACTTACCCAGGTGCCGCTATTGCCGTGTTGCGAAAACTTGAATTTCGATGGCGCGATGGGGAATCGACTTTGCCCCGAAGTCATCGTAGTGAGCCGCTGCCCCTGCCGGATCGATGCCGGGAGGTCTTTGTCGTACCAGTCGACCATTTTGGGCTTGTAGTCCAGCAAGTCCTGCTGCGGCGGCGCGCCCACCATATGCAAATAGATGCACCGCTTGGCCTTGGGCGCAAAATGCGGCAGCGTGGCCCCATGTGCTCCTAATGAGGACAGTGCCAGGGCCCCGAGCCCGCGCGCGCCACGCCCGAAAAACTGCCGCCGCGTTTCGGCTAAAACCGCTTCGTCCGATGGATGGATATACATTATTTGTTTAAGGCCTCGTCCAGGTTCAATACACTACTCGCGAGCATCGTCCAGGCGGCGAAGTCCGATGATGACAAGCTTGCGTCGGGCTTCGATTCGCCGACACGCACCAGCTTACGCGCATCAGCGCCATTGCGCTCATAGTGCGCTTGCAGGTCGACATAGGCTCGCCGCAAGACGTCCCGTTCTTTGGCGGAAAGCGGACGTGCGAGAACACGTGAGGATACATAGTCCAGCCGCGCATCAAATTCCGTACCTGCCTTCATGGCCCGCTCGGCGAGGTTGCGCGAGGCCTCCACAAACTGCGGATCGTTCATTGTGGTGAGTGCTTGCAAGGGCGTGTTGGTCCGCTCTCTCCGCACTGTGCAATTTTCTCGCGTGGGTGCGTTGAAGAGGTCCATCGACGCCGGTGGGGCACTGCGTTTCCAAAAGGTATACAAGCTCCGCCGGTAAAGGCTGATCCCGTCATCGCGCTTGTAGAACTTGGTGTTGCTGCCATTCATCGCGACCGCTTCCCAGACACCGTCCGGCTGATAGGGCTTGACGCTGGCGCCGCCAATGGCCGGGTCCAGCAATCCGCTGGTGGCGAGCGCAACGTCCCGCAGCACTTCGCCGTCCATCCGGAAGCGCGGCCCGCGCGATAGCAGCCGGTTCTCCGGATCCTTCTTCAGCTTCTCGGGGGTGGTGAGCGGGCTCTGCCTGTAAGTGTCAGACATCACCATCAGCTTCAGCATCTTCTTCACGTCCCAGCCGGACTCGCGGAACTCAACCGCAAGCCAGTCCAGCAACTCTGGATGCGTCGGTGGGGTACCTTGTGAGCCGAAGTCTTCCGAGGTCTTGACGATGCCTGTGCCGAAGATCTCCTGCCAGAAGCGGTTGATTGTCACGCGGGCCGTCAGGGGGTTTCGAGCGTCAACGATCCACTTGGCGAGGCCCAGCCGGTTGCGCGGGAAGCTTGGGTCCATGGGGGGCAATACGCCGGGTACGTTCGGCTCTACCTCTTCTCTCGGCGCATCGTACATACCCCGGTAAAGGATATTTGCTGTCGGTTTGCGGTCCTTTCGCTCTTCCATGACGAGTGTCACCGCGCCCCGTTGCCGGATCTGCCGCGCTTCGGCTTTGAGCGCCGCCAGCTTCGCCGAATGGGAACGGTATTCCTTGTCGTGCATGGTAAGGTAACGCAGCTTGTCAGCCTCTGGCCACTGCTTGACAACCTGAGCCTCTTCAGCGGAGATCACCCGGTTGAAGATCTGAAAATCGGCGATCGCGCCGCCTTCGAAGCCGCGCGTATTCTCCTTGCCCAGCAGCAGCGGCGTGCCGCTCTGTATGTTGCCGGTGAGCCTGGTGTTGATGTCGCCGCCACCCTGCAGCAGGATTACTCGGCCATTCAGATAAAGCGCGAGGCCAGCCTGCTCCCGGCTGCCGTCATACGTGATAACCAGGTGATTCCAACTGCCCTGGGCCATCTGCTCCATATGCGCTGCGCGGACGGTGATGGACTTGCCGTCGTCGCCTGTTAAACGGAAGTTGGCCACGCGGGCCCCGATCTCAATCAACCATCCAACGTTCTTCTTCTTTGGGTCGTTCTGGCTGGCCACGGCATAGCTGCCTTCTTCCTTGGGGAAGTAGAGCCAGGTGGCAATAGAGAAGGCCTTACCGGCATCGAAGACAGGCTGATTGGGCAGCGTCGCGAAGTCGCTCTTGCCAAAGTGGATGGCCCGCTGGCCGGGCTTGCGCCCTTCACCGATTTTCGCGTCGCTCAGCTTTGAGTCCCAGAGGGACAAGATCTGCGACTTCGCGTCCAACGGCGTCTTCATATCGCGCGGCTTGTCCCAACCGGATAAGGCTGCCGAGGCGCGCGCCGCTTTATTTGCCTCGACCGATGCCATCTCCTGCTTCAGCGCAATCCAGCGGGCCCGGTCTGCCTCTCTCGGCACCACTACTATGGGCGGGGTGTCGGGAATGTTATCGTCCATCGTGTTCTGTGTTGTGTTTCGGAAGAAGGCTGCCAGAGAGTAGAAGTCTTTCTGCGACAGGGGATCGAACTTATGGTCATGGCAGGTAGCGCAGCCAATGGTGAGGCCCATGAATACAGTGCCTGTGGTATCCACTCTGTCTTTGGCATAGATTGCCTCCACTTCATCGACAATGACGCCGGCCTCGTTGGTGGAAATCCCGCAGCGGTGAAAGCCCGAGGCGATTTGTTGCTCCAGGGTGCGATTGGGGAGCAAATCTCCGGCCACCTGCTCAATCGTGAACTGGTCGAAGCGCATGTTCTTGTTGAAGGCCGCGATCACCCAGTCGCGATATGGCCACATCTCGCGATAGTTGTCGACGTGGATCCCGTGAGTGTCGGCATAACGTGCTGCGTCGAGCCAGTATCGCGCCCGGTGCTCGCCGTAGCGGGGTGAGGCGAGGTAGCGGTCTACCATCTTCTCGTAGGCATTTGGCGATGCGTCGGCCAGGAAGGCCTCGACGTCCTTCGGTTCTGGTGGAAGCCCGGTGATGTCGAGGGCGACGCGACGCACCAGCGTCCGCCGGCTGGCCTCGGCACCCGGCGTTAGCCCATCTGCCTGCAGGCGAGTGCGCACGAAGTAGTCGATCGGGTTCTGCCCGGCGGGGACAGCGGCTTTCTCTGGTGCTTTGAAAGCCCAGTGCTCCTGCCAGGGTGCGCCCTGTTCAATCCACGCCTTCAGGGTTTCCTTCTGGGCGTCGGTGATGACCTTGTGCGTTGAGGCTGGAGGCATCCGCAAAGCAGCATTGGCATGAGTCAAACGTTGATAGAGCTTGCTCTCGAGCGGCTTGCCGGACACGATGGCCCGGGCCATTGCGCCCTCCTGGGTGTCCAGCCGCAGCCCCGCCATCCGCGATGCTTTATCAGGCCCGTGGCAATGGAAACAAGCGTCGGAAAGAATCGGCCGCACTTCCCGCTGGAAGTCTACCCCTTTCGTCTTCTGTCCCATCACCGGCAGCACGGCCAGCAGCAATAAAAAAAATTCACGACGCATCACGCCCTCATTGTATCCCCGCCACTGAGCCGCTAAAAGAAGTCAGGGACACTCAATGAGTGCCCCTGACGGATGAATCCATTGGACGGAACGAGTAAGTTACTTGCGCTGAAGCGACTTCACATGGTCAACGAGATTCGTGATGCGAAGCTTGACCGTCCCCTGATCGGAATCCACGGCCCGGAAAGCATCGCCCCAAATAGGCATCGAAGAACTGCCGTGAGCGGCTGCTCCAGGCATATTGCCAAGAATATAGGCAACCTTGGCAGTTGGGAATTCGCCCTTGTTCTGCCTGCTGAGGATGGTCAGATCCGTTGCCTTCATTTTGAGTGAAGCGGCAGCGGGACCATCGCCTAGCCCTTTCGACCCGTGACAACTGGCGCACATCGAAGCATACATAGCGGAACCGGACGATGCAGGGATGTTAGTAATCCTGCCCGAAGCCGAATCAGCCTTTGCCACTTTGACATCTTTGACATTCGTGGCTGATGGAACCTGCAGACCCTCTACAAAGCGAGTGATGTTGTACAGCCTCATATGGACATCCGCCTCGTTGGAGCCGGAATTCCTGAAGACGTCTCCCCAAACCGGCATATCAGAATTGCCGTGCGGCCCGGAGCCCTGCATTCGTCCAAGCGTCATAAGAATACGGGGCGCAGGAAAATCACCGTTGTTATTCTTGCTCAATATAGTCAAGTCAGGAACCGGCTTCTTCACGGCATTGGCCGCAGGGCCGGTGCCTTTACCATCAGCACCGTGACAAGAGGCGCAGTAGCTGAAGAACATCGAAGCTCCAGAGTCCGACGAAGTCTTGTTGATGGCAACTTTTTTGATTTGTGCGTGCCCGGGTACAACTGTTGCAGCTGTGAACAGAGCAAGGGCAAAAACGGATGAAGTAGAGAGCGGACGGCTAAACATGTAATGCCTCCTGTTAGTGGGGAACTGACGCTGTCTCGTGCAATCCTCGCACCAAACTGGAAGCACCGTAAAATAAGGGCAATTCACTACCGAATTCAAATGAGGCTGGGCGCAGTAGCGGAGCCACACCCAAAAGTGGGTGAATTCACACAGTACTAACGGGACAGTAGATTGCCCACTAACGAGAATAATGACAGAACCCTGCAAAGTTTGAGCCTGGGCGCGGCGATCCGTTGGGACCAGTTCACTGGGCTATAAAGTATCCATCTAGCTGAGGCTTGCAGAAGTTGGCTCCAGCCACGACTGCGTTTGCGGATATTGACACAGTAGTGCCGGGAGCATTGATAATTTCGGCAGGAGTGGCAATTGCAGCGACCCCGTTGACGCCACCGGGCAGGATTAATTGCGTAACTGCAAGCGGAAAAAGATTATCGGTAAAGTTATCACCGGTATCGGAAAAAAGGGTTGTACCAGAGGGGGCGCCGTCACTCGCACAACGTCCGGATGGCTTCGTCGCGGAGCACCTCGCTAACCTGCGCTACTTCTACGAGGTGACGAAGGGCTGGCCTTCAGCCCCACACCTCTTTGTAGACGACCATCTCCAACAAGACTGGACCCTCGGTCTTATAACTGCCGTCGCAATCCCCATCGCTGAGCCCATCCCGCACCGCACAGACAAACTCAAACTCGACGTGAGCGTGAGGAACAATCAATGGCGTTTGATTGGCGAGCGCTAGTGTATCCCAGTCCGCGCCTATCTGCTGAAGAAGGCCGTTCCCGATGCAACGATTGCCGCCAGGCCCAAAAAGCAAGGCAATCTATTCTTCTACGGCTCCGAGTTGCTGGAAGGTGCCTTCTACGACGTTGCGTCATCTCCTACCTGGGCCCCCGTCTTCGAGCTGAAATCGCTCAGTCTCTAAGCAGCGCCCGAAGCGATCCCGAGACTAAACCGGCTCCGGCTGGCGGAATCGGGTTTATGGGCTATTTTCGGGCAGGTTCGTATCGGCGTGAAATTGTGATTCCAGACTGTAACCGGCGGATGATGCTCCATTGTGGTGGCTCCGACTTCGAAGCCGCGATCTGATGGAATGGAAGCTCAGCCTACCGGGATGAGGGAGGCCCCCCCATATCGGCAGCTATTGGAGGATTGGCGGTTTCAGGAACGGTGCACGAGCAGAAATCAGGAATTGGGGTGTAAGAAATGACCATCGCGAAATAATTTGAAGTTTGTCAGCAACGAAATGGCGGGTACTTCCCTCTTCAAGACGACGTTAGTGAACCGAAGCTAACCTGATCGGGCTGCTCCCCGAGGCACTTGAAGCATAAAGCAATGAGAGGAATCATTTTATGAACAACGACACAATGGCTGGAAACTGGAAACAATTCACGGGGTCGATCCTCGAGAAGTGGGGCAAGCTTACCAACGACGATCTGGATGTGATCGCCGGTAAGAAGGATCAAATGATTGGCAAGATCCAGGAGAAGTATGGCTTGGCAAAAGAGGACGCCGAGAAGGAATGGAACGAATTCTCGACTCATCACAATATCCGGTAACTCTGGGATCTAACTGGTTCAGGGAAGGGCCTCCGCTACCCTGCGGAGGCCCGTTTCCTTTCTTGTTTAGCGGTAGAAGGGCTGCCAGGTGAGCCAGCGGGGGCCGTATCGCAAAGGCGGTGCGCCGACTTCGTGGGCGCCAAGATCCGGAGCCTTGCCGATGAAGCCGTCGTTGACTCCCGGGATTGCGATCCCGGCATCTACGGCTTTGCTGCCTGGCTTGAGCTTGAGGTTGATATCCATGGCGTGATACACCGCGTGGATCTTTGAGGGATCAGGGGGAGTGAGCTTCTCAAAAATGTCATAGTCGACTTCGCGGCTGTGGGTCTCCTGACCCGTGGCGGCCTGGAATTCAGCCAGAGTGGCAAAGCTCTTCCAGTCTCCCGGCTTGGCTTCGTAGATCTTCTGTCCCTTGGCTGGCATGAGCCAGCCGTATTGCTCCTTCACCCCCTTGTTGAGGCGGTAGCCATTGTAGTCACTGGTATTGATGTCGGTTGAATTTCCGACCCGCATAATGCCTTTGTCCGGAGTATCGCGGCCAAGGAAAAGGTTGTTGCGATAGTGCACGTTGGAGGAAGTGTCGCTGGCATTGTGCTCGCCGATGATCGTGTTGTGATACACGAACAGGCCGGCGGGTTTGGCTGAAAACTTGAATGCCACACCATTGGGCGAGTGATAGAGGGTATTGCGGATAAAATAGACTGGGCCGCCGAAAACGGGCTGCGAACTGTAGCCACCCATGGCAGAGTTGGTGCCGCGGTTGTTGAAGACACGCACGTTGTGAACTCCGCCATCGGTCTCGACGAAGTCGTCGTTGAACATGTGCATGTCGTTGTTGTAAATGTCGATCGACGAGGCGCGGTGGTCAGGATCGGTAGGCGGGGTGCCGTAGGTTGAGATGCCGATGGCGTCGTGAAAATAGGCAATGGAATTGTGTGCGATAACATGGCCCTGACCGTAAACCTTGATCGCGTAATAGCTCACCATGCGATGTGATTTGTATAGCGGTTCTTTCCAGGTATTGCCGCCGGGCTGGCGTTGACGCCCACCCCAGCCGATCAGGCGGAAGCGATCGTCACGGCCTAGGAAGAGGTTGTCGGCAATGTAGAAATCAGACGAGCCTCCAAACTCAGTCCAGACGCCGAAGCCGATATTTTCAAAGCGGCAGTTCTTGACCGTGAGTCCCACAGCGCCGATCACTTCTTTCTGGCCAGCGAAAATCGCGACGTCCGTGTTGCGGAAGGTGAGGCCTTCAAAGATGTGGTGAGCGGAAGCCATCACGTCAAATAGCCGGTGGTTATTGTCCCCATCGAGAACCACTTCCCCATCGCCGGCTGCCTTGATCGTGATTGGCTTCTCGGCTGTGCCTTTAAGGGTGAGGGACATGGAGCCATCAAAGGGGGCCATCATCGGGTCAACGTAATCGAGACGCTCAGGACGATAGAGACCCGCGTGGAGGAGGAGAGTGTCGCCCGGCTTGGCGCGCCGCTCCCAAACTACTGACCAGTCGCCGAGACCGGCACCATAGTAAGCGTCAAGGATACCCGTGAAGCTGGGCTCCTGACGAGGGCCAAAATAATCTGGCGGGTAGACGTGGAGAGTCCGGCCACCGGCATAGGGCTGAGGCTCGATGCGGGTCTTGACCTTAACCGTGTGCGTGGCCTGGCCGGTGACGCCGTCCGGGTCTGTCATTACAAAGTTACATTCGTATTCGGTGCCGGGCTGGAGGTTAAGGATAGAACCGGCAAAGCCCTGCGGGACGGTGTAGTCCAGGTTTTCGCGGCGGCGATATACGTTCTCTCCACCGATGCGAACCAATGGAAGGGCATCGCGCCATGCGGCGTCGCCAACCTTGCGAAATTTGACGGCGACTGTGGCGTTTCGATTGACGTCGCCAGAGATGGGCCATTCAAAGCCAAGGTTCAGAAGGGTGGGATGTTCGACATGGAATTTTCCAGGTTGCGTGGCATTCTGTGCCAGGGCGCACGAGGCCACCAGCAGCAAGAGGTAGAACGATCGGGAACTCATAGTTGGGCCAATTATATATATAGAATGTTGGGTGTGAGAAGCCTGCTACTCGGATTCATTGTCCTTTCCCCTTTATCAGGGGATTCTGGCGTTGAATTTTTCGAGGCAAAAGTGCGACCTTTGTTGGCCGCCAAATGCTTCGGATGCCACAGTGCAAAGCTTCCATCGCCGATGGGTGGTTTACGATTTGACGATCCGGGTGTGGTGCGGTCTACGGTAAAGCCAAACGAAGCTGATTCGAGCCGTTTGATTCAAGCGGTACGGTATCAAACGATTGGGATGCCGCCCACTGGGAAGCTCAAGGACGACGAGATCTCGGTGCTGGTGAAGTGGGTGGAGATGGGAGCACCGGTGCCGGAGGCGGCTATATCGAAAACTGCAAGCCAGCGCGCCCCGGTTACGCATTGGGCCTGGCAGCCTCTCAAGCCTGGCACCGGATCGATCGACGAACAGGTGCGCTTGAAGCTTCAGGAGAATGGACTCGGTGCTGCTGCACCGGCGGACCATCGTACGATCATCCGGCGACTCAGTTTCGATCTAACCGGCTTGCCACCCGAAGCGAAGCACTTTGCATTGCCGTTCGAGAAGGCAGTAGATCAGTATCTGGCATCCCCAAGATTCGGTGAAAGGTGGGCGCGTCACTGGATGGATGTTGCACGATATGCCGACACAGGTTTTTTGAATCGCGAATTTATGATCTCGTTCGGATACCGGGACTGGTTGATCGACGCCTTCAACCGCGATCTGCCTTATGACCGCTTCATCGCGATGCAACTTGCAGCAGATCAAATGAAGGGTATCGATAAGAGGAACCAGGCTGCATTGGGATTTTTATCGTTGGGGTTAAATCCCAACCGGGCTGCGGATTTGCCGGATGTGGTGGACGACAAGATTGATGTAGTGACACGAGGGCTGCTGGGACTTACAGTGAGTTGCGCGCGATGCCACGATCACAAGTTCGATCCTATCCCCACAAAGGACTACTACTCGCTCTATGGCGTCTTCGCCAATACGCGCTATGGCGTGGAGCCCTTGCGGGTTGGAACGCTGCCCGACTTCTATGAGAAGCGGGTGGCGGCGCGGAAGCAGTTGCTTGTGGATTACATTCGGGAGCGCATTGAAGTATTGCGTAGTGAGTTTCGTGAACCAAAAGAGATCCGCCGTTACCTTGATGCATTATGGGGTGCACGCAAGTTAGGACCCGCAGCACTCGAAAACCTTGCGCGGGAAAAGAATCTGAATTCGCTCGTGCTTTCCCGGTGGGCTAAGCGAATTCTTGGAGGAAGCAAAGACGACCCGTTACTCGAGGACTGGAGAAATGCCCAGAGCAATCCCAGCGCCACTTATGAGGGTTTTCTGGCCTCGCCGGTGAGTGAGAAATGGAAGCCGCTTCTCTACGGGCCCGATGCTCCACCGGAAGTACCGATCGAGGACTTTCCTTCGATCATGAATGAAGGCGATGCGAATACAACGCGGGATCTCCAGTGGCAGTATGAGGAGATATTAAATGACGCCACTTATCGTGGGTCCAACGCCATGCTGCTTGGAGCTCAAGACAAACCGGTGATCAAACCATCGTTCATCTTTACTCGTGGAAATCAGAATGATTTGGGAGAAGAAACCCAGCGGTGTTTTCCCTCGGTCCTGAGTAAATCGACTCTCTGTTTCGAGAATGGATCGGGACGGTTGGAGCTAGCTAATGCGATTACGAATGAGCGTAATCCAGTGGCGGCACGAGTGCTGGTAAACCGGGTTTGGCAGCATTTATTTGGAGAAGGGCTGGTGAGGACACCAAGCGACTTTGGCTCACGCGGCGACCTGCCCACTCATCCACAATTACTCGACAAGCTGGCGGCTGACTTCATGAGCGATGGCTGGTCGATGAAGCGACTGATTCGACGGATCGTGCTCTCGAAGACCTACCAGCAATCGAGTGCGGATCGGGTTGATGCGCGACAGAAAGATCCTGAGAATAAACTACTTTGGCGGATGCCGAGACGAAGGCTTGATTTTGAGGCACTTCGGGATGCGATGCTGAGTGTTTCCGGGCGTCTGGACGGGAAGATTGGCGGGCAATCTGTTTCCATCGTGACTGTCCCAGCCGACACACGCAGAACTATGTATCATCGAATCGAACGAGAACGTCCGCTCGCGTTGCTGAAAACGTTTGATGTGGCAGACCCCGAGCAGCATTCTCCGCAGAGATATCAAACAACGGTTCCTCAGCAGGGGCTTTTTTTGTTGAACAGCCCGTTTGCCGGTGAGATGGCACAGGGTCTGGCGGCACGGGCCAAAGATCTGAAGGCCCTGTATCGATTGGCCTTGGGCCGCGAAGCGACGCAAAGGGAGTTGGAACAGGGGATGCCTTTCTGGAACGCACGCGCAGAAGAGCAGGCAAAGCCAGACCCGGGGCCATGGAGCTACGGCACCGCAAGCCTCGATATTGAGGCTGGGAAGGTGAGTCGCTTCGAGCCCTTTCGCTATTTCACGGGCAAGGAGTGGAGAAACGGCTCGGGCGGCGTAGACGCAAAGACGGGAGTGGCCGAGTTATCCGAAAGTGGAGGCTTACCAGGAGATGATCTTTCTCGAGCGGTTGTTCGGCGTTGGGTTGCACCTGTCGCTGGGCTGATGGACGTTCAAGGGAAACTGGTTTTGTCGGTTGGCGCTTTTCAACAGCGGTTCAAACTGAGCAATGGGATCCGGGGCTGGGTGGTTTCGAGCCGCAAGGGCATCCTGGGCAATTGGCGGGTAGAGAACCCTCCGCCGCCTGCCGACGGCCTCAGTTACAAAGCGAATCCGAGTGTAACGGCTGAGCTGAAAGGCATTGCCGTGGAGCGAGGAGAGACGATCGACTTTGTGGTGGATTCAATCGATGATTATGAGGCGGATCGTTTTGAGTGGAGCCCGGTGATCGTCGTAGGTGAGAAGAAATGGGACGCGCAGAAAGACTTTGCCGGGCCGTGGATCCGGCCTCTCACGCCCCGCGAACAACTGGCGCAGATCCTGCTATTGACTAATGAATTTGCATTCCTGGACTAACTGCTATGAACCTACTCAATCGTCGTGAACTTTTTCGTCGTGCTGGAACCGGTATGGGCATGTTGGGATTGGCCGGAGTGCTTGAGCAGGCTGGCCTCGCCGGGCCACTTACGCCACACAAGCCGCAGTTCCCGGGCAAGGCCAAACGGGTAATTCATATCTTTGCCAATGGCGGCCCTTCGCAAATGGATACTTTTGACCCGAAGCCAGCTCTGGCAAAGTATGCCGGGCAAGCCTTACCGGTGCACCTGCGGACCGAACGCAAGACCGGGACGGCGTTGCCTTCACCATTTGAATTTCGCAAGTATGGGCAGAGTGGCATCGAGGTGAGCGATGTCTTCGCCAAGCTAGGGCAACACGTCGATGACATGTGCGTGATCCGGTCGATGCATACAGACGTACCGAATCACGAACCGTCGCTGATGATGATGAATTGCGGTGCCCAGCAGCAGAGCCGGCCGAGCTTTGGATCATGGGTGGTTTACGGACTAGGTTCAGAGAATCAGAATCTGCCTGGATTCGTTTCTCTTTGCCCGGGCGGCTTGCCGATTCGAGGGGCACAAAACTGGAAGTCGGCATTTTTGCCCGGAGCTTATCAGGGCACACATATCGACACCCGGGAGACGGGCCTGGAAAGAATGGTCGAGAACGTCAAGAACCAGCTGACACAAAGAAGCGAACAACAGAAGCAGCTGGAGTTATTGGCTGTAATGAACAGGGAACATCAGAAGACGCGCTCGGAAGATGAGGCGCTTGAGGCTCGGGTGCAGTCATTTGAGTTGGCGTTCCGGATGCAAATGGAAGCGGAAGACGTCTTCGATTTATCGAAGGAGCCGCAACACGTTCGCGACATGTATGGCGACACGCTGCATGGGCGGCAGATGCTGATGGCGCGCCGTTTGGTGGAGAAGGGTGTGCGGGTAGTGCAGGTGTGGCATGGAGCAGGACAGCCCTGGGACACACACGACGATGTAGCCAAGCGTGTGAAGCGATTGGGGCAAGAGTCAGATCAGCCAATCGCAGCGCTGTTGACGGACTTGAAGCAGCGCGGCATGCTGGAGGACACGCTGGTGATTTGGGGTGGAGAATTCGGGCGCACTCCCGTGGTGGAACTGCCATCTTTTGGATCGAATGCCGGCACGGCTGGCCGCGATCACAATTCCTATGGCTTCTCAATTTGGATGGCTGGCGGTGGCGTCAAAGGTGGCACAGTGTACGGGGCAACGGATGAGTTTGGATTCCGGTCCGTAGAGAACCGGGTGCACGTGCATGACCTGCATGCGACCCTGCTGCATCTGCTGGGATTCGACCATGAGAAGTTCACGTTCCGGTATGCCGGGCGCGACTTCCGCCTGACCGACGTGCATGGCCAGGTAGTAAAGCCGGTAATTGCCTAAACCAGAATTTCGCGAATGACTTTGCCGTAATCGATTTCGATTCGCTTGCGCCCAGGAACATCAAGGCGGCGGGGATCGAGGCCAAGCTGATGCATCACGGTAGCGTGGATATCGGTGACATAGTGACGATGCTCGACGGCGTGAAAGCCGAGTTCATCGGTAGCGCCATGCACAACACCCGCTTTGATCCCGCCACCAGCCATCCACACCGAGAAGCCAAAAGGATGGTGGTCGCGCCCATTGGATTGTTCGGCACCAGGTGAGCGGCCGAACTCAGTAGCCCAGACGACGATGGTTTCGTCGAGCAGACCGCGCTGTTTTAGATCCTGAAGAAGGCCCGCAATTGGTTTGTCGGTTTGCGCCGCCAGATCGCCGTGGTTCTTTTTGAGATCTTTGTGTGCGTCCCAGGCATTGCCCGCACCCCCATGATAGACCTGCACGAAGCGGACGCCGCGCTCGGAAAGCCGCCGTGCGGCAAGACAAACTTCACCGAACGATTTGGAGTGTTCCTGATCGATACCGTAGAGACGTTTGGTCTCCTCGCTCTCGGCCTTGAACTCGATTGCTTCGGGTGCGGCCATCTGCATCCGGTAGGCTAACTCATAAGACTTGATGCGCGCCTTAAGCGCCGGGTCAGAAGGATACTCAACACCCGAAAGCTTGTTGAGGCGACTGAGGAGTTCGAACTCACGCGCCTGCTCTTCCTTGTAGACACTGGGCCCTGGAGTTGAGAACGGGAGCGGATTCTTGGGATCAACGGCCAGGTGAACGCCCGCATGTTCAGGCCCGAGGTAACCCGAGCCATGAGTGCCGACCCCGCCGCAGCAATCGCCTGGCCCCTGGCCGAGTACGACAAAGGAGGGCAGGTTCTCGTTCATTGAGCCCAGCCCATAATGGGCCCAGGAGCCAAGCGTGGGAAGGTAGCCATCAAAGATGTGGCGGCCCGTGTGAAATTGCAGGATTGCGCCGTGGTCGTTGTCGGTGGTCCAGACCGAGCGAATCAGCGAGACCTCGTGCATCTGATCGCCCATTTGAGGGAACCAGTCGCCGACGGCAACACCGTTCTTCCCTCGCTCACGGAAGCCACTCTGCATCGGATAAAGCGTCATCTTGACCTGGTGCTGGCCGGGGACGAAGGCCTTCAGGTTTTCTTTGACGAAGGGATTGGTGAGCACGTCGCGGAGAGGAGTTTCAGACAATTGCTTGCCCGCGTACTTGTTGAGCTGCGGCTTTGGGTCGAAGGATTCGACGTGGCTGACACCACCCAGCATGAAGAGCCAAATGACTCGTTTTGCTTTGGGCGCAAAGTGGGGCTTGCCGTCTGGAGGCGTCCATGTTTCTTCGCCAGCAACCGCTCTCTCAGGCAGCATTGAGCCGAGTGCTAGACCCGTCAAGCCCATTGAGGTATCCGAAAGAAAAACCCGGCGTGAGCGGCCGTCAGAACAGAGTCGATTGTCAGACATAGGGTGTCTCCATTAGCGAACCGTTACAAAATCATTGTGGTTGAGCAGGACATGAACGAGGCTCTCACGCGCCCGCTGGGCAGGGTCGGCAGAAGGCTTGACAATTGCCTCAGTACCGCTGGTGAAGGCAGTCAGTTTGGTGGGATCCCGATAGAGTGCAGCCTGCGCGGCTAAAAAGGCAGTAGATTCACGAGACTCCTCGATTGATGGAGGCCGGCCGAGTAAGCGCTCGAAGGCAGCGCGCACAAATGCAAGGTCGGTTTTTTCGATACTTGTGATCTGGCCGGCAAGCATTCGTGAGATTGAAAAGCTCAACTGCCCGTTGGCCAGAGCCAGAGCCTGTTGCGGCACAATGCTCTCGCTTCGGGCAAAACACTCAATCGGACTTGCGACATCAAAGGCCTGTAGGACATCCATCTGCAAGTCAGGGGCGGTTCGGAAGTAAAGGCTACGGCGAAAGACGGTATCGCCCTTTTTCTCGTCGATGTCCGGGCCACCCATCGCGGGGTCCAGTTTGCCGGCGAGGGAGAGCATGGAGTCACGCACGACCTCCGCTTCCATCCGTTTGACGTTCATCCGCCAGAGATAGTTATTGTCTGGATCGGTCTTGGCCTGGGCGCCGGAAGCACTGGAAAGCATGTAGGCCTCAGAGGTCACCATAAGCTTGTGCATGGCTTTCATGTCCCAGTCACGGGCCATGAATTCGACAGCCAGCCAGTCGAGCAACTCAGGATGTGAGGGAGCTTTGCCGCTCCGTCCGAAGTTGAAAACCGTAGGAACCAGTGGCTTCCCAAAATGACGCATCCACATGTCATTGATCGCTACACGCGCGGTGAGCGGATTTTGTTTAGAAGCAATCCAGCGGGCAAGAGCGAGGCGGCGGCCAGTGCTGGTGGTCGGATACTTAAGCCCGACGGGAGTGTAGCCCTCGGCTGGCTCTTTGAGGGCTTTCACTGCCTCTTCGAGTTTTGCGGTTGCCCTGCCGATCTTTTTTTCATCCTGGCCGGCTTGCTCAAATTCATACTTCGCGGCGACGATGCCGGCCTCGGCGTGCAGGCGATTGGCGGCCTGTTCGAGCTTGCGTGCTTCTTCGCCCAACTTCTCGGCATCGGGTGGAACGGGCGTCTGCACCGAGGCCATGTCGGCACGTATGCGCGCCTCAAGTGCGGGCACATCGGCTTTGGCGGCCTCAAGGCGCTTTCGCGCAGCAATCAGCAGAGGCTCCGGCTCAGGCTTGGCCTGCGCCTTCTTAAGATCCGCATCGGCTTTTTCAATCTTCGATTTTGCATCGGCGATCAAGTCTGCAGGAATGAACGAACGGCTATCGGGGAAGTAGGCTTCCAGCGGCAAATCGATGGGCGTTATCTTCAGGCTGGTTGCGCCGAAGAGCTTCGGCACTGCCGGCTCGAGTTGGATGGTTTGATCGGGATTGTTCTCATTGCCACGGATGAAGCGATACGTTGGCCGCGCGGCATCGGCATCATAAACACGCGGCAGACCGTCCTTCAGGATGTCGGCTTGGCCGGACACTCGATCAGTGCGCACCTCATGTGGCTCGAAGAAGGCGCGAAAGCGGTAGTAATCAGCCTGCGGAATCGGATCGTATTTGTGCGAGTGGCAGCGTGCGCACTTCATCGTCAAGCCGAGGAAGCCGGCCGAGGTGTACTCGACAACATCACCCAACCAGACATTGCGATTGAACAGATACCAGTTGCGGGCGAGGTATCCGGTGGCCCGCGCGACGGACGCATCACCAGGTGCCAATTCGTCACCAGCCAGCATTTCTTCGATCATCCGGCTATAGGGCTTGTTCTGGTTGAGAGATTCCACAGTCCAATCGCGCCAGCGCCAGATGTGGCGTTGCGAGTAGCGGACCTGATTGCTGTTCCTATATCCGTACCAGTCGGAGTACCTCCAGATGTCGAGCCAATGGCGGCCCCATCGCTCGCCATAACCAGGGTTGGCAAGCAGGCGATCCACCAGCGCCGTGTATGAGCCAGGGTCTTTGCTGGAAACGAAATCCTTCACTTCGGCGGGAGTGGGAGGAACGCCAATCAGGTCAAGGTAAAGACGCCGTATCAGAGTGGGCTTGTCTGCGAGAGCCACGGGCTTCAACTGCTGCTTTACTCGCTCTGCTTCGAGAAAAGCATCGATTGGGTTGCGCTGCTTTGCGCTCGCGGGAAGGGCGGGGCGCGCGGGATTGCGAAAGGCCCAGTGCTTGCTTACTTCGGTTGGGTCTACCCGGTCGGGGTCGAAGACGGGCTCGTCAAATTCGGCCCCACTGCGGATCCAGTCAGCGATACGGGCTATCTGCGAATCGGCGAGCTTTTTGCCTTTGAAGGGCATGCCTGGTTCTGTAATCCTGGCAACGGATTTATAAAGTGGCGATTCGTCCGGCTTGCCCGGCAGAACCACCGGACCATGCTCGCTACCCTTCAGCATCCCCTCGCGGGTGGAAAGATCAAGCCCACCCTGCTTTACGCGAGCGTTGTGACAGGGGAGACAGGAAGATTGAAAGAGCGGCTGAATGTGTTCGCGATACAGATCGGAATTCTGCGCGAAGCTGCTGCATGCGGTAAGCAGGAAGGCACCGGCAAGAAACATTTTCCGCATAATACTGTCAGGGTAATCCAACCAGAAAGCAAAAACGATAGGATCTTTTCATGCTTGTCGATTGGCACAGCCACTTTCGGGATTATCCCAAACTCTTTTCTGAAGGCTTCAGGATGCAGCCCTCTCCCGCAACCCCCTGGAAATCTTGCGAATAGGCAAATAACATGCTTCGAGTTATACATAATTTTGCGGACATCGACTTCGAGCTCCCCGGCAAACATCACTACCAGGTTGCTTTCCATTGCGATGGCACGTGGGGCTACTCATTAGTCCCCCTTACGGTGATCAACGGGCTCGGCGGATCGAACCCGAATGGCGTGCTTTGCTTCGGAGGAACACACGGCAATGAATACGAAGGGCAGGTTGGCGTCAAGCGGCTTTGTACTGATCTCGACCCGCAGCAGATTGCCGGGCGAATCATTCTGATGCCTCGGCTCAGTGAAAGCGCTTGCGAAGCCAATTCACGCGTGTCACCGCTGGACGGCGTCAACATGAATCGAGCCTTCCCGGGGAGCCCGCGTGGCACAATCTCTTCGCGAATTGCGAATTTCGTTAAGACGCGCGTCTTCCCACTGGGGCGCATCGTGATCGACATCCACTCGGGCGGTATGGAAGGGGCCTTTCCGCATTGCACTTCCTTCCACCCGATTCCCAACCCTGCGCAGCAGGCAGAAACGGCGCAAGTAGCAAGGCTCTTTGACACAGGATTTACTTTGATCTATTCGAGCGCAATGGCTTCCGGACTCCTTACCGACGAAGCAGAGGCCGAAGGCAAGATCACGATCGGGAGCGAGTTTGGTGCAGGAGCGTCACTCGATCGCCTTGGAGTACAGCATACGTATGAGGGCATAAAAAATGTAATGCGCCATTATCAGATGATCGAGGGCGAGGTTCAAAAGATTCGCCCGGCCCCAGCAGCGCCAACACGGTTGATTGAGGCTGCCAAGCTCGATGCCTACATTCCTGCCCCGCGAGACGGTGTGTGGGAGCCAGTGGTGGCCCCCGGCCAGTTTGTGCGACGAGGAGAACTGCTGGGCCGCATGCACGACTTCTCCGATCACTCATCGCCCGCCCTGGAGATTATGACTCCCAGGGACGGCTGGATAGCGATGCTGCATCTCTCGGCAAGACCGCATAAAGGGCAAACCTTGTTTGTCATTGCTAATGAAGTGGACTGGAGCACCATCCTCCCGTGAAGATCGTCGACGTCGAATCGCAGAAGAATCTTCTGGTTGGGCGTTCTTAGCCTGATGCTGGAACTCAACTGGGAAAGGCAAAGACGAAGCGCTCCCGCTCTCGCTGCCAGACAGCCGCATCGATTGTCACAGTCAGGTACCAGGTTTCACGAGCGAGCGGTTGACGAGGGCGGATAGCGCTGGGGTTGAGGATGGCGTAGCAGAGGCCGGATTCGGGGTCTCGAACGGATTGATAGGCGATCCAGTGCATGTCCAGTGTGCGAGCTTCCCGCGCTAGCGACTGGGTAGCGATGTAGGAGGAGGGATCGGTCCACAGATTTTGCCATTTGGTGAACGGGCGCGCGGTGAGATCGATGCCCTGGCCGGTGGCACCGAGTTGGAAGAGGGTTTGAGCCGCAGCCGGAATGTTAATGAGGCCGGGGCTATCGCGGAGGAAGCGGCAGCGCCAGTATCCCATTTCCGCGCAGGCCGTGCGGCGGTCCGTGGCGGAGTAGAGTACGCCGGGGTCGGGCCAGAGTCGGAAGCGTGAGCCGTGACGGGACGGAGGATATCGAAACGGTGTTGCGAGAAGGTAGTGGAGTTTCTCAGTGCTGGGAGGAAGAGGGGGTTTCGATTCTTCGAGGATGCGCTCGAGGAGTTCCTGGCGGACAGGATCGTTGTTAGTAAGTCGAAGGGTCGATACAACGTGCTGGGCTTCTACAGCCCGCCAGGATTTGAATGGACGCGTCTGGCGGGCAGCGGCGATTTGTCTAGACGTTGGCGCGGGAAGCATCGAGATATTGGACTACAGACACAAGGCCGGTGATTTCACCAAGAAGGCTTGCAGGTGAAGCCGCGAGCGTTGTGTTGTGATTGCGCAACCATTGCCGGGACACTTCGTCGTTGCCGCCTGTGATGGAATCCAAAGACCGGAAGAGGCGGATGAAGAGGGCGGCAAGTTGCCATTCTTTTGAATCGGGGTCGAGGAGGTAGCGGCCAGAGGCCATTCGAGAGACACTCGCCGGACTCAGTCCGAGGATTCGCGCGAGTTCCACCTGAGACAGGGAAAGGATCGCAGCAGTCTTGAGTGTGGCTTCAGTCAGGGTTTGACGAGCTGCCTCAGCGTGCGTACTCTCTGTGGGAATGCCAGAAATCAATGGCTGCATCAGATTTGCTCCTGTAATTATTCTTTCACATTATTTCTGCTGAAAGCATTCTAAGGCACTCCCTTACTAAGGTGAGACTATGAGACTTTAGGGATATGACCCGCAGAGATTTGCTAAGTGGATCGTTGGCCGCGAGTTTGGTTGCGGCTCCAGCCCAGCTGAAGTTGATTGCGCACCGGGGTGGGATCGTGGATGAGACTCATGCCGAGAACAGCATTGGTTCTGTGGAAGAAGCGATAAAGCGTGGCTACTGGATGATTGAGGTTGATGTGCGGGCGACGCTGGATGGGGAGCCCGTATTACAACATGATGCGACTCTCGAGCGATTCTATGGCGTGAAGCGACGTCCAGAAGAAATGAGCTGGCGCGAACTCAGCCAGTTGAGGGCCGAACCAGGCGGGACGAGTCCGATTCACTTCGATGCGTTGTGCCAGATGTGTAAGGGCAAGATCCGGCTGATGCTGGATATCAAGAACGCTTCGATGCCGGTTGAGTTTTATGAGCGGATGCGCAAGAGCATGGACAAGGCAGGTTTGCTTGAGACGGCTTACATGCTGGGTGGCGACCGGTGGCGCAACGTCTTTGGCCCGGGTGGCACAAGAGAATCTGCGAACCGGAAGGCGCTGGCTGCAGCGGCGAATCGGGGTGAAGACGTAAAGAAGCGCTACTTTCTGTTTGAACTAGCCAGTGAGGTTGACGCAGAAGCGCTGGATTTGTGCAAACGGCTTGGGGTTGATGCCGTTGCGGCCGTTAATACCTTTCGCTATACGATGGCTACGCGTGATGAATGGGAAGGGCCCAAGGAGGACATCCAGAGGCTACTGGGCCTGGGCGTCAGCACTTACCAGATTGATTCCAGATACGAACCGCTATTGAGGAATCGGCGATAGAACTGCGTTAGCCTAGGCGGATAGAATCCAAATGCCGCGCCAATTTCTCATTTTTTTGCTGGCTCTTTGCCCCGTTCTGGCCCAATCAATCAAGGTGGACTCGCTGCGCTATGCCAATATGCGCTACCGGATGGTTGGACCGGAGCGTGGTGGCCGCGTTACAGCTATAGCCGGCGTTACATCGCAACCCCTCACTTACTACATGGGTTCTACTGGTGGCGGCGTCTGGAAGACCACCGACGCTGGCATACGATGGACCAACATCTCGGATGGGTTCTTCTCTGTCGGCTCGATGGGTGCTATCGAGGTGAGCGAATCGAATCCCAACATCATCTATGCCGGAACCGGGTCTTCCAAAATTCGAAGCAATGTCTCAATCGGCCGCGGCATCTACAAATCGACCGACGCGGGCAAGACCTGGAGCTTTCTCGGCCTTCGGGATACAGGCCAAATTTCGACCATTCGGATCCACCCAACCAATTCTGATATCGTCTACGTGGCCGCGCTCGGCAATCCCTTTGTACCCAATCCCGACCGAGGTGTCTTCCGCAGCAAAGACGGCGGCAAGACCTGGCAGAAGGTGCTCTTCCAATCCGAAGAACTTGGAGCTGCTGACCTTGAGATCGAGCCTGGCAATCCAAACGTTTTGTACGCCAGCCTTTGGAAAGGCCAACGCAAGCCCTGGACCATCATCAGTGGCAGCAAAGAAGGTGGCATCTACAAAAGCCTGGACGGCGGCGACACCTGGAACAAACTCGGCATTGGTCTGCCTACTGGTCTTTTCGGACGCTCCAATGTCGGGATTTCCGCAGCTAACCCCAAACGAGTCTACGCACTGATCGAAGCCAAGCCCGGCGCCGGCCTTTACCGCTCTGAAGACAGCGGAGCTACCTGGACTCTGATCAATGGAGCCGCCAACCTAATCACGAGGCCCTTTTACTACACGACCCTCGGCGTGGACCCGAGCAACGCCGACTCCCTCTACATTGGGAACGAAGCCTGGTTCCACTCCACAGACGGCGGCAAGTCCTTCCGCACCCGGCGTGTTCCTCATGGCGACAGTCACGACGTTTGGATCAATCCCAAGAACTCCCAATTTATGATCCAGGCCAACGACGGTGGCGCTAACGTATCGCTCGATGGCGGCAATAGCTGGAGCCGCATTACCAATCAACCCACAGCCGAGATCTATCAGGTGGCGGTGGACAAACAATATCCCTACCTCATCTACGGAGCACAGCAGGACAACACAACGCTGATTGTCCCCAGCAGACCTTTGAGCAACGGGCAACCCTACCGTGAAGGCCCGGGCTGCGAGACCGGGCCGATCATTCCTGACCCCGTTGACCCCAACATTGTTCTGGGTAGTTGCAAAGGCCAATTCAGCCGCCAGGACATCCGCACCGGCAATGAGATGCGCTACTGGATCGGGGCTCAATCACTGTACGGCAACCCTGGGGAAGCCCTGATTTACCGCTTCCAACGAGTGTCACCGATGGAGGTGTCTCCGCATGACCCCAAGGTGGTTTATTACGGATCACAGTATATTCATCGCACCCGCAACGGCGGGGTGAATTGGGAGGTGATTAGCCCAGACCTCACCGCCAGGCCTCCGGGCACTCAAGAGGCAAGCGGCGAGCCGATCACCCGCGACGCTACCGGGGAAGAGGTCTACTCAACGCTCTATGCCATCCGCGAATCGCCTGTTGCCAAAGGGGTGATCTGGGCTGGTGCAAACGACGGCCCCGTCCATGTCACGCGAGATAACGGCAAGACCTGGGCCAAGGTCACTCCGGCAGATCTGCCTACAGGAGGTCGAGTACAGAACATCGAACCAAGCCCGCACCGTGCTGGCTCCGCCTACCTCGCCATCCACCGCTACTTGCTGGGGGACTTTCATCCCTACCTCTACCGCACGGAAGATTATGGCAAGACCTGGAAACTACTCACGGACGGCAAGAACGGTATCGCGATTGACGAGCCAACGAGAGTCGTACGAGAGGACCCTGACCGGGCTGGCCTACTCTACGCGGGCACCGAGTTTGGCATGTACATCAGCTTCAACAATGGCGATAGCTGGCAGCGCTTCCAACTCAATCTGCCGGTAACGCCTATCACCGACCTTGTGGTTGCACACAAGGACCTGATCGTTGCCACTCAAGGCCGTTCTTTCTGGATCCTCGATAACCTCACACCGCTCCACCAGATGAGCGATGCCCCGAATGTTCTGTACAGTTCGCGGCGCGCAGTTCGCAGCCCGGGCCGTGCGGTACTGGAAGGCCTGGAAGACCTGGCAGCCGGGATCCAATACCCTCGCCTAGGAGCTGAGATTGACTACTTCCTAAGCAATCCCGTAAAGGAGGCCAAGCTGGAGATCCTTGACTCCGGCGGAACTGTGATCCGGACTCTAACCGGTAACGAAGTCTCCTCTAAGGCAGGGCTTACCCGTTACATCTGGAACCTCCGTACTGAAGGCCCGGCAAACGCTTCCTCTCGCCAAGGAGGCCCGGTTGTGCCTCCCGGCAAGTATCTGGCTCGGCTGACAGCGGACAGCTTCAGTTCGACGAAGCCCTTCGATATGATCGAAGACCCTCGCATCACAGCCTCGGGCGTGACGCAAGCCGAACTGGAGGAGCAGTACCAGCACAATCTGCGCGTCCGCGATCTGGTGAGTGAAGCGAATCGATTGGTTGCTCGGGTCAAGAAGGCTCAAGACAGTCTTACCGGCAAGACGGCAGAAGCAGCCAAGCTGGCCAAACTCAATGAACTCGCGGCCAAGCTCATCACACCTTCGATCCGGTACAGCAAGCCCGAGCTACAGGCGCATATCAACTATCTCTATTCGATGACCGTCGGGGCGGATCAGAAGATTGGCCAGGACGCCATTGATCGCTATCTCATCCTCAAGAAGGAACTCGAAGAGCGGCTCGCGGAATTGATCGCTTTGGTTGGAGACCAGAACTAGCGTCGCAGGAACCAGGTGATTGCCGAGCCTAGAAGAAGTCCTACGGCCAAGCCACCAGCACCCACGTATTTCAAAGAATTTACAGCCTCATCGAGGAGAACGTTGTTGAAAACGTTGGCCGAGAGGTGCAAGCCAACGACCTTCCATTCGCCACTGATCCGGGCGATGGTGGTGGTCCATTTGGAACTCAATTTGAAGGGGCCGCGAATGATAGGGAAGAATTCGTCTTCCATGGTCCCGTCGGCAATGGCGACGTTGCCATCTCCAAGGAATCGTGCGTGGCCGTGGAGCTTTGCCGATGTCATGTACTTCGTCAGGATGCGATCTTTGCCTTTGACCATCCGGTCATAATAGGCGAGCACTTCGGCAGGCCCGCGCGAGACTTCACCATTGGCCCAGACTACGGTGACGTTCTCGTCCATCTGCTTAGCCATAAGATCGAGACTTTGAGAATTGATGCTGCTTTCCACCGCATGGAAGATCTTGAGCAATTGCTCTCGGTCTGCTGCATGGGGGTCTGGGCTAGGAAGATCTTGGGCCATAGTGGTCAGTGTATACAAGAGCAGGATAGGCAGGCGCATGTGGATGACGATTCACTATCATAATAGGGTGCCAAGTGTCTACGCGTTGAAACCTGGCTTTCAGAATCTGCTGAGCCCGTGCGTTAATCGGTTGGCGTCGTGGGGGGTATCTCCGAACCAGGTGACCCTTTTTGCATGTGGACTTTCTGTAGCGTTAGGATTCGATCTCGCCTTCGGAAACCGGGTTTGGATATTGCTGCCGATCTTTTTGCCTCTTCGTATGGCCTTGAATGCGATGGATGGGATGCTGGCCCGCAACTATGGGCAGGAGACAAGGGTTGGGGCTGTTCTCAATGAACTTTGCGACCTGATCTCAGATGCGGCTTTGACTCTGCCCTTTGCCAATGTTGTCGATCCGCTTATGGTTGGGGCAGCAATATTTTTCGCTGTGCTGACGGAGGTGGCAGCCATATTAGGTGGCGGGCCGCGAAGGAATCACGGGCCGTTTGGCAAGAGTGACCGTGCCGTGGTGCTTGGCTTCTGCGGGGCCTGGCTGTGGCTCGGGTGGCCGGCTCACGAAGCGGTAGCAGTGCTATGGATTGCACTGTGCGTGATGACAGTATGGAATCGGGGGAAGGCATTCGCGGAATGACAAATACGGAACAACTTGTAGAGGAGCATCGATTCGCTACGCGAGACGGAGTCGATCTCTTCTTTCGCTACTGGCCTTCGAAGGGGCAGCGCAAAGGGGCGATCCTGTTGCTGCACCGCGGACATGAGCACTCGGGCCGCGTAGCGCATCTGGTGGATGAATTCGGGCTTGCCGATTACGCGTTCTTTGCTCTCGATGCTCGGGCTCATGGCCGGTCTGGTGGTAAGCAGGGGCCTGAGACAACGATGTCGACATTTGTTCAAGACCTCGACGATTTCGTCCGCCACCTCGGGGACGCCTTCGACGTTCGCGAGGGAGACCTTGCAGTTGTCGCACAAAGTATCGGTGCCGTGATTGGAGCGGCCTGGGTGCACGACTACGCTCCCAGGCTGCGCTGCCTCATTCTTGCCTCACCCGCCTTCCAGGTCAAACTCTATGTGCCTTTGGCCCGTCTGGGACTGACCATTGGCCATGCCATACTCGGGGATTTTTTCGTGAAGTCTATGGTTAGGGGCAACGCCCTGACCCAGGACAAGGTGCGCGCGGCATCGTATGCAACAGACCCCTTGATCAAGCTGCCCATCTCGGTGCGGGTGTTGCTGAGCCTCGACCAGATGGCTGCGCGAATTGTGGATGATGCCGGGGCGATTCGAGTCCCGGTGCAGATGTTGATTTCCGGGAGCGATTGGGTGGTCAAAAAACAACCCCAGCGTGAGTTCTTTGATCGCCTTGGCACCAAGGACCGCGAGTGGCACGCTTTTGAAGGTTTGAGACACGACACACTGGGAGAGCGCGACCGTCACTTGCCCATTGCCAAGGCGCGTGCTTTCATCGAGCGGCACTTTGCCCAGGAACCAAGGAAGGAACTGGATCTGCTGACGGGCAATCCATTCACGCAGAAGGAATATGAAGAGCTGCAGCAGCCGCTGCCGTGGTGGTCCATCAAGGGACTTTCGTTCGCTGGCCAGAAGCTTTTTCTGGCGACATTGGGCCGCATCGCTGGCGGCGTCCAAGTCGGCCATGAGACCGGATTTGATTCCGGTGCCTCACTGGACTATGTGTATCGCAATGAGCCTTCCGGCATCACGCCGCTCGGGCGCCTGATCGACTGGGTCTACCTGAATGCGATCGGCTGGCGTGGAATCCGTGTTCGCCGAAAGATGCTGGAAACACTTCTGGTTGCGGCCATGAAGGCATTGCGCGAAGAGGGCCGGGCCATACGCATTCTTGATGTAGCGGCTGGCCATGGACGCTATGTGCTGGAGTGTGTCAAGCAGAGCGGGATACCTTTTGAGAGCATTTTGTTGCGAGACTTCGCGGCAGAGAATGTCGTGGCCGGCCAAGCGGCGATTGCCCGTTACGGCCTCGCGAATGCCCATTTTGAAGAGGGCGACGCCTTCAAGCTGGGCACGATTGAGCCTAGAGCCAGCATTTCGATTGTCTCTGGACTTTACGAGTTGTTCCCCGACAACAAGTTGATTGAGGCATCGTTGCGCGGCATTGCTGACGCTACCGAGCCTGGAGGTTTTCTGCTTTATACGGGGCAGCCATGGCATCCTCAGCTGGAGATGATTGCGAGAACATTGAGCAGTCATCGAGAGGGAGCGCCCTGGGTTATGCGTCGGCGCACCCAGGAGGAGATGGATCAACTGGTGATGGCAGCCGGATTCCGAAAAGTGGAGCAACGGATAGACCCCACCGGTCTGTTCACCGTATCTCGCGCGGTACGGATCTAAATGGAACGATCGCTCGAGCGGCCTTATCTCAGGGCCGCTGTCTGGCTGGCACTGCTTGGTTCGTTTTTCTTCCTTAGCTACAACGCCGCCAATGACTATGCGGCCAGCCTCGCGAGCGTGCCTTCCATCATCTTTGGCTGGGAGCGACATTTGCCGTTCCTTGCCTGGAGCATTGTGCCGTATTGGTCTTGCGATCTCTTATATGCAGTCTCTTTTGTGCTCTGCCGGACGCGTGAGGAACTGGACAGACACGCCTTACGATTGCTTGCGCTACAGATTTTCTCGGTCGCCTGCTTCGTGCTATTTCCATTGCGTATGAGCATAGAGCGGCCTCCGATGGATGGCCTGACAGGTTGGCTCTTTGGGAGCCTCACCAGCTTTGACAAACCCTTTAATCAGGCACCTTCGCTGCATGTGAGCCTTGCCGTGATTCTGTGGCTGGTTTACCGGCGCGTTCTCAGCGGCTGGGCTCGGCGAATCGCAGCGGCCTGGCTGATTCTGGTGGCCGTGTCAGCATGGACGACATACCAGCATCACTTTATTGACCTGCCCCTGGGGCTTTGGGCTGGGCTGCTGGTTGTTGCGGCAATCCCGGAACGAAGATTCTCCGGTGCGAGGCGCCCGAAATTGGCTGTCCTGTATTTGCTGGCGGCAATTGCCATTGCTTGTGGTTCAGTGCTGTGGCTTGGCGCTTTGTGGCCAGCCTTCGCACTGTCGATGGTGTCTTGTGCTTACTGGACGGGCGATCCGTCGTGGCTATCGAAACGCAATGGACGTATTGCGTTCTGGATGTTGCCTTACACTTTGGGAGCCTGGATCAACTCCCGCATCTGGACTCGAGGTCAAGAGCCCTGGCAGCATCTGGCCGATGGAGTGTGGATCGGCCGCGCGCCAGCCCCGGGCACCAAGTTCGCAACCATCATTGATCTCACTGCGGAGATGCCTGTTCATGCGAGGCACAATATTCAGGTGCTGGACCTGACTGTGCCGAGTAATAGCCAGGTGGCCACTGCAGTTCAGGCGATAGTGGAATCAGAACGGCCAGCGCTGGTCTGCTGTGCTCTTGGTTATTCGCGCAGTGCCACCGTTGCTGCCGCGTGGCTGATCGCGGCTGGACATGCTAAGTCTGCTGCGGATGCTGTCGAGCAAGTACGGCGGGTTCGGCCACAAATCGTTTTGGGAGAGGAGGCAGTTCAACGTGTTGAAGCCTGCGCCAGACTCAGCTAGCACTGAGGCGGCTTTCGATTGCCGCGCCACGGTGGCGCTGCTGAAGTCAATCGGTGGGCTGGAATGGGCCTCACATCTTGCTGCCGTATTGGCCATCAGCAAGTTCAAGTGGCTACCGCTGCTGGCCTGGGGCTTTGTGCTCTATCTCTCCGTGCGCGTGCGGCTCGACACTCAATTTCTGGAAATGCTGGCAGACGACCCGGAGGGAACTCCAAGTAAGTTGGACGAATGGCTATCGATGACTGGCCTAAGGTCTCGCAGAGCGGAGCGCAGTATCGAGGACAGGTGCAAGGGAGCAAGAGACCTTGCTCGTAATCTGGTTTATGCTCTGCTCTTGCAATTCTTGGTGACGGCACTGGCCGTTTGGGGATATGCCCCATGATCGAGACATTTTTGAAGTCTCTGTCGCTTCATCTGGTGCGCTGGATCGCGGGGGCCAAGGGACTCTGGATCGGGGTGGAGCCGTCAGACAGGCAGAGGATCTACTGTGCGAATCATACAAGCCATCTGGATGCCGCGCTTTTGATGGCAGCGCTTCCCAGGCATTTGGCAGAGAAGACCCGGCCGGTGGCTGCCGCAGACTATTGGGGGGCGGGCAGCCTTCGCAGGTATCTCACAGAAGATGTTTTCCGCTCCGTGATGATCCGGCGTGAGAGCAAAGAGCTGAACCCTCTGGGGCCGGTATTTCAGGCTTTGCGGCAAGGCGATTCGCTGATCTTCTTTCCGGAAGGAACACGCGGACCCGGAGGGTTTCTTCAGCCTTTGAAGCCTGGGATCTATAGCCTGGCGAGGGCCTTTCGCGAGGTTGAGATTATCCCGGTGTGGATCCAGAATTCTTCCCGCGTGTTGCCAAAGAGCGCGAAGTTTCCCATCCCGGAATCCTGCACATTGTATTTCGGAGCAGCGTTGCGCCTCGATGACCATGAGGATGCAACCGCTTTCCTTCTGCGACTGGGTAGAACCATGGATGCGCTGAGGCAAGAGGCCGCAAGATGACACCTGCCATTGAGTCTGTCTTTATAGGACTCTTTGCGGTGCTTACGCTAGCCACTGCAGTGGGATGGTGGCTGAGGCGCAGGCGACCGTCTCGAGCAATCGATAATCTCAATGCCCGTATTAAAGCCTGGTGGGTGATGATCCTCGTTGGGGGCCTCGCGATATTGCTTGGCCCATTTGCGTTGTTGTTGCTCTTTGCCGGCCTCTCGTCGTTTGCCTTGAGAGAGTATTGTTCATCCGATCCAAAAGGCTGGCCGGGAGTCTTGTACTTTGCCGCGGTTCCTATCCAGTATCTGCTGGTTGGCTTCCACTATCAGTGGGCTGCTCTTTTGTTGATTCCAGTTACAGGGTTCCTGTATGGCAGGGAACGCTGGCTCGGCTTGCTGCTTTGTGTCTATTGCCTCTCGTTCATCCCAGCGCTTGGTAAGGCCGAATGGATGCTGTTTTTTGTCCTGGTGGTTCAGGCGAGCGATGTGTTGCAGTACCTCTGGGGGAATTTGATCGGGCGGCATACTGTGGCTCCCCGCATATCTCCGTCCAAGACCATCGAAGGGCTGGCGGGAGGAATGGCAAGTGCAACAGCATTGGGAGTTTGGCTTCATGCTCTGCCATCGCTTGGAATCATGGGCGCCCTTTGGGTTGGGCTGCTCATTACCTTCATAGGTTTCTTGAGCGGTTTAGTGTTTTCAGCGATCAAGAGAGAACGCGGGCTCAAGGATTGGGGAACAGCGATAGCCGGGCACGGGGGAGTTCTCGATCGAGTGGATTCGCTTTGTCTTCCAGCCCCATTGTTTTATTGGATTTTGAAAGAGTATTCCTGAGAAGCGTTCTCTGCATTCCGAATACAGCCTTTGCTTGACTGCTGCGATAAGATTCTTCCCATGAAGATCACGCGCCGTGCACTTTTGGGTTCGCTTCCTTTATTGGCACAAACCGGGAACTATCCGCCGAATCTGCCTGGCTTCGAGAAGGAGTTGTACCGGCGCGTTGGTGAGGTTGAACTCAAGATCTGGATCCTTGGAAGAAGTGAAGGGGAGGCGCGGCCAGCTGCCGTCTTCTTTTTCGGCGGTGGCTGGACTGGCGGGACTCCGGGGCAGTTTCAGAAGCAAGCGGAATTGTTAGTCTCCAGAGGAATGGTTGTGTTGCTGGCAGACTATCGTGTGAAGTCCCGGCATAATGTGGACGTGCCCGCCTGTGTGGCCGATGCAAAAGCGGCGATGCGATGGACCCGGGCGAACGCACAGCGGCTCGGGATCGATCCGCAGAGGATTGCGGCTGGTGGCGGTTCCGCTGGCGGGCACCTTGCTGCCGCGACTGCGGTGCTGCCCGGGTTGGAGGATGGAGACAACCTGAAGGTCAGTTCGAAGCCGAACGCTCTGCTTCTATTCAATCCGGTTTTGGTGCTTGCAGCGGGTGAATCTTTAGACCCGGGCTTGAGCAAAGCGCTGACGGAAAGGCTTGGTGGGGATCCGAAGGCGATGTCGCCCTTCCATCATCTGACCAGGAACGCGCCACCGACCATCATCTTTCATGGCAAGGCCGACACCACTGTGCCCTATCGAACGGTCGGAGCCTACCAGCAGAAGGCAGTGAGCCTGGGGGCGAAGTGCATATTGGAAGGCTATGAGGGGCAGATACACGGGTTCTTCAACTACGGCCGTGGCGAGTATTATGCAAAGACGACAGAGCGTATGGTTGAGTTTTTGCGATCCCTTGGGTATGTGAAATAGGGGGGCTATAAGTTGCTGATTTCATTCAGAAAAGTCTGAAATTGGTTTCGTTTGTGATTTTTTGTACTTTGACGAGCGGCAGCCCATTGGTTGGGGATGGGCTGCCGCAAAAGACACTTGTGGCGTCGGCAACTTTTCGAGAAATTCGAATGTCGAAGAGCTGGAGGATGGGTGCGGGCCCACGCCTCGAACTATTATTCGGCGGTGGAACCAAATTTTGAGGGTGAAGAATGGCGGTAAGGCTTTGAGGGGGATGGACTTAGATTATTTGAAAATTGTTGTGAACCACCAGAGGACGGAAGCGGAGTTGTCGACGAAGCCCTTCCAGCTCTGGCGGCCTTACGTAGGCCATTGGAAACATGTCGCAGCGAAGCAGGTCGGCCAAGGTACGAGCATCGAGCTTGTCTCTCTTCTTCTTGCCCGAGCAGATGGACTTCATCCGTGCCGGGTTGCCTAACTCCAGACGTGCGGCGTGAGGTGCCAAGCGACGATAGATCCACTGGCTGCACATCGTGGCTTCCAAGCCACCGCGCCAAGGTCCGGGGATGCTTTGCACCCATTGGTCTATGTCAAAACGGCGTGCCTTAATACTGCCCTCGTTAATTATCGTGCCATCGGCTGCTTTGATGCAGTAGGCAATTACTTGCTTATGACATCGAGTCCCACAAAATATTGGTACATGCCGTTTTCTCCAGGATCGAGATCGGGTAGGGTTCAGGCCTCCCTTTCTCGATTGTGGAGCCGTAGCTCCCACCTACGCATTCAAACAGGCTGCTGACTTTCTGTTATGCCGGCTTGTTGACAAAGTACAATCAAGCGTGCGCACGGTCGCCTGCTTTATCTTCATCTCCTGCGTCATCCTAGGCCGGACAGACTTCATCAGCAACTGGGAATCAGTAGGTCTGTATTTGCTCCTCTTTGCTTTTCAGGCTGGCTCGTTAATCTGGGTCTGGAAAACGAAACCAGCTCCTTCAAGGCGATTCGTCCTGGCGACTGCTCTCTTCTTCCGCCTGGCTCTCCTCCCTGCCGGCCTCCGGGAAGATGCCTCGTTGCAAGACATGCTCGACCCGCAATCCTGGCAGCGCTTCCTCCTCTTTGATCACGATGTTTGGCGCTTCCTTTGGGACCCGCATGTTGCCGCTAGCGGTATCAATGTCTACACCTTCGCCCCTAGCGACGCGGCACTGGATCAACTGGCCGAAGACGAGCCCTGGGTCACAGTCAGATCGAGGATCAACTATCCACAAACACCAACAACATACCCGCCTGGCGCGCAACTGCTCTTCCAAATCACCAACAAAATTCTGCCTGCCAACCCACTGGGTATCAAGCTGCTGGCCATCGCTGCGGATCTTGGAATCAGTGCGCTGTTGCCACTGCCCAGCGTCTTGCTCTATGCCTGGAATCCGCTGGTGCTGAAGGCCGGGGCTGCAAGCGCCCACTATGATTCGCTCCTCGCACTGCTAATCCTGGCTGTCTATTACAACAGCCAACGCCTCTGGACGTCAGGTGTGCTCCTCGGTACGGCTGCTTTGGTCAAGCTGAGTCCTCTCGTTTTACTGCCCTGGCTCTTTCGTCAATCGGGAATCGGCGGCGTTCTAATCGCACTTGGCTTCACGGCCCTGGGCTTCGCCCCCTTCTATCCCGGCTTCCTCACCGGGCTCTCAGCCTTCGGAGGCAATTGGCAATTCAACGCTGGGTACTATGGAGCCCTGCAGTGGTTGAGCCCGGTCGCTGCCCGTCCGCTCGCTGCACTTAGTTTTCTCACTGCGGCCTTTTTGATTTTCCGCTCGAAGACCTTGAACCCGGCACAGCAAGCAGCCTGGACGCTCTTCTTCGTTGTCGTCCTCAGTCCAGTTGTCATGCCCTGGTACTTGCTCTGGTGTCTTCCACTGGCCATTCTGGCTGGAGAAATGATCCCAATCTATTTTTCCTTCGCCGTCGCGCTCTCCATTCTGGTCATGCTTGACGGAATTGAGAGGTCCTGGTGGTTATGGCTCGAACATCTACCTCTTTTTTTTGCAATTTGTTTTAGATTCGGCGTAACTTTTCACCGCCAATCGTCAAAATGGATTCATGGTCACGACACTGTTTCTGATGACTCTCCTCGCCCAGGGTAGTGGATCTTCTGGATCCGTTGGTCCCTCACCTTCCGCTGCAGGCCTTGAAGATAAGCCTTTCATTGTTACCAAGTCGGTCGATGCGACCTTGGTTGAGATTACGCCAAATGTAATTGTGGTCAAAGAAGTAGGAAAGAACGGGAAAGAGAAAGTTTACGAGATCCGTTACAACTCCAAAGTGCAATTTTCTGCGGACAAGAAAACTGAACTTGGGCAAGCCAAGCGCAAACTCAACTTGGAAGACTTCAAGCCCGGTCAATTTGTCAGACTTACATGGATTCCGGATATTGGCGTTGCCGTGGCGCTAAAGGCGATTCCACAAAAGCAAAGCCGGCCGGCCTAAGGAATCCCGCTAATTCCTCCGGGGTGACCAGCAGGCATTCGTCTAGAAAGAAATGCCGAAGCCGAAGAGTAAATTTCCACCACTCAGCAGATTTTTGCCTCGCAGGGGCTTGATGTATCCGCCAGACAGGCTGTAGCGATTGTTAATTCGATACTGCGCTTCGCCGCCGATCGCGAGCAATGCTACCCCTTCGCCAACTCCGAATCCAACCGAGCGGCTCAGGTCGGCCGGGCGTGCAGGTTCAAGTCCTACCAGGTTGCCGGATATCGAAAGACGAGAAAAGAGCCGTCTTGACGCTGTTACGGAATAGGAAAATTCATCTGTGAATCCGCGGGAACGGATGTTATAGCCTCCACCGGCCGAGACTAGAATCTTGCTTTTCTGCAATAGCCTCGAAGCAAAGAGACTGATTCGAGTGTTCAGCTCGCCGTCCCCCGTCGGTAGTCTAAACTCGCCGTCAGGCGTATCTCGAACTGTCACAAGCCCTTGCGCGTCACCGGTAGGCAGACCAAAGTCTACGGCCACCGATACTGGCGTCCGGCCGTGAAGAAGACGTCGCCGGATGCCGACAGTTGCATCGCCCAAAGCGGTTAGTGGAGTCGTGGTGTCAAGTCGGTGATTCCTCAAAAAAGGGAAGTTCACCATGGCTGTCCAGTCGTCTGTGATGCCATACTCTGCATAAAACGAAGAGGAGAAGTCGCGATACCGAGCCGACGAGATCTTCGTGCCTAAGGGAGTGTAGAATCCCGAGCTGCCTAGCGTGCTAAAGCCGAATCGCGCATAACCTGTGCGCTCCTGGCGAGTGAAGCCGGCTTGCGCTATGGCCAGGGCCGGCAGCAGCAGGAACAAAAAGAGGAGGCGATTTGACATGTTTTTGCTTTAGGGGTTGGTCAGTGTCGCGGAACCAAAGTTGATGCGAAACCCATCGCAATAAACAATCACGTGAGTGAATCCGATTGAGCCCTGTGACGGAATTGGGAAAGTGAATTCACCAGCGAAGACCCGGTTGATCGTTCCTACTCTCAGGCTGGTAGAGGTGTTCAATGCACCGCTCGACCGGGCTAACCAAACTGATACCGCGCCGGCTCCGGAGCTGACACGGAAGTTACTATTCAGCTTCATCGTTTCGCCGCCTTCTGGAGTCCGCTCGATCTGCAGGGTGCCTTGGGCGGTGTACCCATTTTGTCCAGCGAATGTACCCCTGCGGATCACTGTCGGAGTTGGAGGTGGGGGTGGCGGCGGAGCAGCCACTTCGAAGGGCTCTGAAACGGCGGAATCAAGCCCGGCGCTTACCGCAGTTAACGTGTAACGGCCAGCTACGGGAAGGCTTAGGCCGGGAAACGAAGCGATTCCTTCCACCGCGTTCTGCGCCGCTGGTGCTTGCAAGGAGCCAGGCCCGCCCGCCAGGCGCAACTCTACAGAACCCTTGAAATTTGTGTCGACGGCGTCATCCTCCTTTATGGCCCGAATCGTTGCCGTAAATGGTGTTCCAGTGGTGATCGACGATGGCAATTCAGAAAAGACGAGGCGTTTGGCTGTGGGCGTGGGCGGCACCTCTACAGGTATCGAAGTTGGTGCAACCAGCACGCGGCTCTCGGTCAGTGTATCGACGATTTCAGCGTAGCCGTGCGCTGATCCGTTTTCCAATTCGATATCCACTCGTGCATCCGCTGGGATCTCTGTATTGGCAAACCATGTCGCGACTGGCTGCCCTTTCCACTCGTTCGCTTCGAGCTGGAGCGGCGAAGTGGAGATCGATTCGCCACTCGTGTTTCTAAGCCGCAAGAAGCCGCTGGCCCCAGCAGCGCCCGACAGTAGTGCGATTCTGCTGCGACGTCCCGGTTGATCGACATTTTCGTTCAAGCCAACCAGGGTCACGATCTGTTTCTGTCTGGCGAACCCGTTCTCATAAGCGACTGTGACGGGCAATCCTCGGCCAGAGGCCAAAAAGGGTAAAGTCGCTCGTAGCCGCAAGGCTCCAACCGCACCTTCGGGGAAAACAAAGCCTTCAGCTGCGAGAACACCGGGAATTTCGACGAGGCCGTTTGCCGCTAATGTGATGCGGCGGATCGTTGCCGGGCCGCCTGGAAAACCAAGCGCTTCAATCGCAATTTCCTGCTCGGTCTCATTGGGATTGAACAGCCTGAGGGTGGTCGATGCGCCAACCCCGTTTAATAGAAGGCTTGTTCCTTCAGGATTGGAAGCTGCGATTCGCTCGGCCTGCGCCACCAGCCTGTTGCCGGCAAGTCTTCCGCTGACGGAAAGGAAGCCGGTAGCTTCTCCGGCTGTGACGGCGAACTGCACTCTTCCGAGCGGGATCTCCGGATCGGAAAGAAACTTGGAGGCCGATGTTCTCCAGATGGCCGGTTCTTCGCTGGAAATAGCCTCAATTCCGCGCAGAATGCCACGTGCATCATAAACCGATACGGTCAGCGTAGTATTAGGAGCGGCAAGCACTGCGGTAATATCTGTGCGTAATTCTTGTTCGCCTTCCGATCGGTTCGCCAGCCAGAGGGAGTGTAGCGTTGCATTCGGCACGAGAAGTTCCGACGATGCCAGCGAGTTCAAGCCCTGACCGGAAGTGCCTGACGGATTCGAGGTGTTGGAATTGATTCCCCGCAGTTCGAAAGGCTGATTGCCACGGACTACCAGGGCTCCTTCGCCCTCACCGAGCCCAAACAAATCGAGCAGCACGTTGCTCAGGCGCAGAGTCTCACCCGGCCCCAACGCCCGCACCTGAGCTGGCGGGGCAGATGTGTTCGAAGTCGGCAAGAATTTAAATTCAAAGGAGGCTGAGGAAGTGCCAAGATTTACTACCCAGGCGCTGGTTTCCATACGCGCGCCATCTGGCACCTGTGTCTGCACAACACCTGGAAGCACCCGGCTGTAGGGAGCTTCGGCTGCCTCAAGCGATGGCCTCAGAGTCAAAAGATGAAGGGCAGCTAAAATCAGGCCAACGGACAAACGAGTGTAAGCGGTCATAAGGGAATGTGATCCTTTTGAAGTTTCTGTAGTTGACGTCGTGGGAGATCGGCAAATCCCCCTCAGTCCATAGCTCACTTCGCACTTGCGTCGCCAAGAGTTACGGTATTTTTATGCGAATCGTTTGACAGATGAGTAATACGAATAAGAGAACGCGAGTTGCGGCCACAAATCACAAATCTAAGGGCGACCCCGGAAGGGAATTGCGTCGACCCTCAAGTCGAGTTGCGTCTCCGCCGAACTTGATAGTCCGAACTTGATAAGATGCTTGCCATGCGCCGACTGTCGATACTGCTCCTCACTGCTTTTCTCTCAGTCGCGGCCGATCTGGCCGTCGTTGAAAAGAAGGGCGGCGCGCTCAGCTTCTACTCGCCCACCGGCCAGCATCTGGGTTCCGTAAAGACAGCCATCCATCCCCATGAAATGGTCTTCTCTCCAGACGGCAAATTCCTCTATGTCTCCGAGAACGGCCTGCTGTGGATGACTGATCCCGGTTCGGGCGGCAACTCCATCGCCATCATCGACGTCGCCAAACGCACCCTCGCTGGCCGTATCGACCTAGGCAAGAACCGGCGCCCGCACGGCATGGACGTGCAACCCAAAACCGGCCACCTTGTCGTCACCGTCGAGAACCCCTCGGGGCTCCTGCTCGTTGACCCCAAAACCCGCAAAGTAGTCAAACGCTACGACACCCAAGGGAAGCAACCCCACATGGTAATTCTGGATAAGGCTGGGGAAACCGCCTGGGTGAGTAATTCCGGCTCCGGCACTCTCGCCGCAGTTCATTTAGCCACCGCCCAAGTGCACCTGCTCACGCTCGGTGAAAATACCCAGGGCGGCGTCTTCACCAAAAACGGCAAAACCTTATTTCTAGCCGTCATGGGTGCCAACGAAATTGTGGAAATCGATGTTGCCCAACGCAAAGTAACCGGCCGCATCCCCACCAGCAAGGGCCCGGCCCGCCTGGCCCTCAGCCTGGACGAGAAGACGCTCATTTACAACGTGCAGCTCGAACCCGGCATCGCCTGGGCCGACATCGCGTCGAAGAAGCAACTGCTCCGCCTGGACCTCCCCGGCCGCCCCCTCTCTCTTACTCTCTCCCGCGACGGAAAAACAGCCTTCCTCGGCATCCAGGAAGAAGACAAAATCGCCCTCGTTGACGTCGCTTCCCGCCGTATCCTGAAATTCCTTTCTACCCCCAAAGGCGCCGGGCCCGACCCTGTCCTTGAATTGCCCTAATAACACCGCGACCCTTCGGGAATAGAGTGGTGGTTGCGTTGGTTTCTACTTTCTGATTTTGTGGGCCTGATGTGATAGGACTATAACAGCCACAAGCAGGAGTCGAAGAGTCGAATTGAAACGCTCGAGTTCAGGCCTGAATGCGACCCTCGCCATTGGATTTGCTTTAGGGATGGCCCTGATCGCGTGGTCGTATCAAAAATACTGGCCTGATCTGCTGCAACTTCCGCCCTCGAACCATAGCGGGCTACCCACTACACATGTGGACGAGGGAAAAATCGTCCTTCGCGTTGCCGGTAGCCAACTGGTGGGAGAAGTTGCCCGATATGACGACGAGTTATTCGCATACATGATGTTCGATTATTTGCGAACGCAACCTGCTTTTGCCGACACCGAGGTTCTGATCACCTACTCCCTTCGCGGTGGCATGATCAAATACATTCTCAGAGTAGTATTACCGAATGACTTCATCACGGGACTTCCACGACTTTACGATTTAGCAGCCCAATTCCCGTTCTTAACTCCAGAGTGGGTAATCGTCGACGACCGAATCATCCTGAACCAGCGATCTAAAACGCAAACGTTCGTACAGGCCTACAATCAGCCTGCGTACCGCAAACTGGAACATCTGTCGGAGAAGGACATGATCGCCTACACCAGACGCTTCATCCGATTCAAATCCAACACAGATCCGCGCATCCGTAGAAAGATCGAACCGGTCCCCCAGGCCCTCAGCAAGGATGAGGCCCAGCGCTTAGCCGAAGATATCGTCAGCGTGACTCAGTTCTATGACGTGCCCGTGGACTTCTTCCTGGGAATCGGCGCCATGGAGAACAACTACATGAACGTCAAGGGGGATCTTGGCAATGCTGTCTGGAAAAGACGACCGGCCAAAGGAGATGTAGTTCTTCGTCGTCGAAACGGCCGCGTGCTGACTCTGAACGAATCTTCCGGTGTATGGCAGATCACCAGAGAAACGCTGCGGTACGCGCACTCGCTCTACCTGACGGACAAGCGCGACTATACCAGGCTTCCACCACATCTTCGCCCACCGAGAAGTCTGGATGTTGCGGGTGTTGATCACGAGGTTCTCACCACCTATGCCGGGATAATCTTTCGTGACCTGTTGGATCGCTTCGGCGGGGACGTAGGGCAGGCAGTTGGCGCGTACAACGGCGGTCCGGGAAATCCGAACGCGAAATACGAAGCAGGAGTCCGCCTGGTAGCCGAACATGCTAGGCGAATGCTGGAGCAAGCGGCGTCACTGCGGGGAGAACGTGTCGTGGACAAACGATTTCTTCGATGAACCTGGGAAAGTCGTCAGCCTGGAAAGTCGTCGGAAAGTTCTCAGCCTGAAGCCGCTTCACTAGTCAGAGGCAGTTCTTCCATCAGGCCTCCGGCGCTTCCGCAATGCGCATGCGCATTAGGGAGTGCCTACCACAGTCGGCATCTTCCAGCCAGGAGGCAACTAAGCCGAAGGCCTACCCGTCCTGCCAATTCCCGCTGGCGCAATCCCGGCATTCCCTGGAGTGCGGTGACCGGTCGCCAAGTCCCAGTCAGTACTTGTGTTCCTTTCAGCGGGCAGGCGGTAGCAGCGGATTCCCCCATCGCAATCCAGGGAAACGCCCAAAATCCCGGTCCGTCGTGCACAAATAACCCCCATGTTCCATCGTCAACGCAGCCAATTGAGCGTCCGTGATCATTGAGCCGCTAGCCTGACCAGCCAGCACCATTTCCCTCAGGTAAAACAGGTGCTGTGCCCCTGGAGCCAGCATTCGAACGCTGGGATGCGCCACCCAGCTCGACACAATGCGCATGACCTTTTCACCGCTAGCCCTCACACTGGGCAGTTTCGGATAAGTAGCAATCCGCAAAAACGCACCGACGCTTTGCCACGGGATTCCTACCAATTGTTGCCCCGACAGCAACTGCTCCAACCAAACGCGGGCTTCCCCGTGCAAGGGCGATTGATCATCATAGGCGTAGAGCAGAAGGTTGGCGTCAATGACCCACATCTACTTGCTTTCTAACTCGTCCAATTGCTCCAGCAGCAGGTGGATGTTGTCGTATGACATACCTAGAGGCAGCCCTAAGGACAAGGGTTCCACCACAAAGTTCGGCCGCTCTTTGGGTGCTGCAAAGCCTTTTCGCAACATCTCATTCACTGTCACTTTGAACGGCATGCCCGTCTTGCGCATCTCTTGCTCCAGTAGCGCTGCCACATCATCGTCCAAGCTTAGCGTCGTTCTCACATCGTGATGTTAACAGGGATAGCATCAAGATGCTATGCCTGCTTCTCCTCAGCTTCATGGACTCTGCGCGGTTTGATGGATTGCTCTAAAAGAAGACCCCAATTCTTGTTCACCGAACCCCAACATCTATTTCTTCTTTCAACTCAACAATCTACACTCGCGCCTGCCCAAGCCGCCAACCGGGATCTGCCATCTTCAATCGGGGCAGGGCCCGCGCCGCCCCACCGGTTCTTTGACAATTTGCCCAAGGCTTTACACTCCTCGGGAGACCGCGCTACACGTGTATCTCCCGGTATTCCATCCGCTTTTATCCCCCCGGAAAAGCGAAAATTTCCCAGAAGAGAATCTAACCCGACTCCGGCTTATCTCTCTTAAAATCATGCGGATGGAATGCCCCTTATGTCGCATTTGTCACCAACCTGTTACCCTCTAACCTAGATGGCAATCATCTCTCCCGCCCGCCGCGTCGCCTTCGATTGTCTGCGCCGTGTTCATGGTGGCGGTCACTCCGACACCTTGCTCCACGAGCTCGCTAAGCCCCTCGCTACTCGCGATGCCGCCCTCGCACATGAAATCGTTTACGGTGTCCTCCGCTACCAGAACCAGCTCGACTGGCTGGCCCAACACTTCTCCGGACGCCAAATTCTTACCGTCGATGAGCCCACCGCTATCCTTCTGCGTATGGGGCTTTACCAGATGCGCTACCTCGCGCGCATTCCTCCCCATGCCGCTGTGATGGAAGCGGTAGAACTCGCCAAACGATCGAACAAACGCGCTGCTGCTGGCCTTGTTAATGCCGTTCTGCGTAAAGTTCACAAGCGTGTCCTCAATTTTCCAGACCCTACGATCGAACTCTGCCTCCCGGAATGGCTCTATAAGAAATGGGTGAAACAGTTTGGAGCCGACCTCACCCGCACTATCGCCCTCGCCTTCCTGCGCGCCCCGGAAAAAGGCATGGACCCTGGTGCGCGCTCCATCGTCCCGCATCTCAACCTGCAACCCGGTAACACCTATCTCGACCTCTGCGCTGCCCCTGGAAACAAGACCTGGCAGGCCCTCAAAACCGAGAACCTGAAGGCGATCGCCTGTGATCGCAGCTTCAAGCGTTTGCTGCCACTGCAGCAGATTGGCATCCCGCTTGTGCATCTTGACGCGGCCTTCCCGCTGCCTTTCAAGAGGCAATTCGATCGCATCCTCGCCGATGTGCCTTGTTCTGGAACCGGTACCCTTGGCCGCAATCCTGAAATCAAGTGGCGATTGACCCCGGAAGAATTCGAACGCCAGTCCAGCCGACAGAAGGACATTCTCAAGAACGCTCTCGATGCCCTGACCCCTGGCGGTACTCTCGTTTACTCGACATGCTCACTCGAAAAAGAAGAAAATGAAGAGGTAGTCCGCGCGGTATGCGGCGACATGACGGTTCAGATGCATAGCCGGATCCCCGGAATTGACCCCGGCGATGGCTTCTTTGCTGCTGTCATCCAGAAAAAATCATGAGCCACGAAATCCAGATCCTGCCCAGCCTCCTCGCTGCCGATTTCACGCGCCTCGGTGAGGAGATCGCGACCGTCGAGGCGGCCGGCGCGACCATGCTGCACTACGATGTCATGGATGGCCGCTTTGTCCCCAATATCTCGATGGGCCTCCCGATTCTTGAATCGATCCGCAAGGTCACCAAATGCTGGCTCGATGTCCATCTCATGATTGTCGAACCAGAGCGCCACGTCGAAGCTTTCCGCGCAGCTGGAGCCGATTCGATCTCGGTGCATCAGGAGGCCAGCCCCCACTTGCACCGCACTTTGTCGCTGATCCAGGCCACCGGGGCGAAGGCCGGAGTTGTACTGAATCCTGCCACGCCTGTCCATACCCTCGATGACGTGCTTGGTTTGGCAGACTTCGTGCTTATCATGAGTGTCAACCCCGGCTATGGTGGTCAAAAATTTATTCCTGCTGCGCTACATAAGATCCGTCAACTCGACCAGATCCGCCGCCAGCGTAACCTCAACTACTGCATTGAGATCGATGGCGGCGTCGACCTGTCCAACATCTTCGAAATTTCCGAGGCTGGTTGCGACTGGTTTGTCGCCGGTTCGTCCGTCTTTCGCAGTGAATCTCCGGCCACAGCCGTGCGCGATCTCCACACTCGCGCCGCCTCCGGCCGACAACTACTCGCCTAAAGCTCTTCCTACGAGTTAAACTAAGAGGTACATTGATGCGATCTTTCTACGTCGTTCGCCTGAGCGGTTTGGTGTTGCTCACGGTCCTTCTGGCCCTTTCATCGGGTTGCCGGAAGCGCAAATACGAAAACCCCATCACCAAAGACACACAGCAGCCTGACAAGGTCTTGTACGACAAGGCCGTCGGCGACATCGAGCGTGGCCGCTTCGAAGTTGCTCGCCTCACGCTGCAAACCCTGATTAACACTTACGACACCAGCGAATTTCTGGCCAAAGCGAAGCTTGCCATCGCCGATAGCTGGTTCCGTGAAGGCGGCGGTAATGGGCTGGCCCAGGCCGAAGCCGAATACAAGGACTTCATCCTCTTCTATCCGACGATGGAAGAAGCAGCCGAATCGCAAGAGAAGGTCTGCATGATTCACTACAAGCAGATGGAGAAGGCCGACCGCGACAACATGCACGCCCTGCGTGCCGAAGATGAATGCCGTCAATTGTTGATCCAGTTCCCCAACTCGAAGTTCGCCCCGCGCGCCGCCCAGTTTGTTCGCAATATTCAGGAAGCGCTGGCGGAAGGCGAAATGCGTGTCAGTGACTTTTACTACAAGAAGCAGTCCTGGGCGTCCAGCTCCAATCGCCTGCAGGCTCTGACCGACCAATATCCGCTTTTCTCCCGTGCCGACGAAGCGCTTTACAAGATGGGCGATGCCTACACCAAGATGGGCCCCCGCTTCAAAGACCGCTCCGGCAAGGCCTATGCCAAGCTGGTTCGCGACTACCCCTTGAGCGCCTATGCCGAGGACGCCAAGAAGCGTTTGCAGGAAATGGAAATGGCTGTTCCGGAAGCAGATCCCAAGGCAATTGCGCGCATGAAGTACGAAGCTGAAAATCGCACCAAGGCCGGAATGATGGCTCCTGTCGGCAACATGCTCAAGCGTGGCCCCGATGTACGGATGGCCGCCAAGTCTGGCGACCCCGCCATGACTGCCATTCGCCCAACGATCCCGGTCAACATTCCGATCCCCGTTGCTGCCGGCACCGGTACCACAGACGTTACCGTGTCTACCGTGCCTGACGGTTCTACTCTCGATAGCAGCCCGGATGCTCGCCTGAACAAGCCTGCAGATCCTGCTGCTGCTACTGCTCCTTCTGCCACTGCTCCCTCGGCTGCTGCCGCCGCTGCGGATCAGAATGCGCCCATCGTCTCTAAGGGCACGATTGAACCGGTGAAGAAGCAGAAAAAGGTTAAGGAACCGAAAAAGAAGAAGAATTGATCGCCCGCGTTCTTCTGGCCGACGATAGCCCGCACGCCCAGCGTATTGGTGCTCGCATCCTGGCTGGAGAAGGCTTCGACGTCGAACAGGTGTCGGACGGTTCGGATGTTTATCCGGCGCTGGACCGCTTTTCACCCGATGTTGTCATCGCGGATGTCTTTCTTCCGAATCGCTCTGGCTACGAGATCTGCCACTGGATCAAAACACATCCGCGGCACCAGGCGATACGCGTGGTTTTGACGGCTGGCTTGCTCGAACCTTTTAGCGAGTCTCAGGCCAAGGCCGCAGGATGTGATGCAATTATAAAAAAGCCTTTTGAGGCGTCGGAGGTCTTGCACACCATCCGGCCTCTCGCCGAGGCTGCACAATATTCACGCGGGTTGTTTGCCGCCGAACTCGATCTTCAGGTAACGCCAGTTACGCGCTTCGCTCCCAGCGCGAACGTGGCGCAGCCCGAGGTTGATCCCGAGCGTATCCGCGCCGCTGTTACGCTGGCGCTCGAAGCAAGCATGCCCACAATCATCAAGGAGGTTACCGAGCGTGTTCTGATCGCACTCGGTCACTAAAAACATGGCAAGCGACAATTCATTCGACGTCGTATCGAAAATCGAAATGCCCGAGGTGGTCAATGCCATCTCTCAGGCCCTCAAAGAAGTCATCGCCCGCTACGATCTCAAAGACTCCAAGTCTTCGATCGAGCTCAACGAAAAAGATCTCAAGATCATCCTCGCCTCCGCCGACGATTACAAGATCAAGGCTGTCAACGACATTCTGCAGTCCAAACTGCTCAAGCGTGGTGTCCCGATCGGCAACCTCGACTACGGCACCGTCACCCCGGCCGCAGGGTCGAGCGTCCGCCAGGAGATCAAGCTCAAGCAAGGGCTCGAGACGGAAAAGGCCAAAGAAGTAGTGAAGCTGATCAAGGACTCCAAGCTCAAGGTGACGCCCTCGATCATGGGCGACTATGTTCGCGTCGCCAGCAAAGATCGCGACACGCTGCAGGAAGTCATTGCTCTGCTGCGCGGCAAAGATTTTGGCGTCGAACTCCAGTTCACTAACTACCGTTAGACGCAATGCCTCGCAAGATTGAATCTCTCAAGATCCCCGGGCCGGCCGGGGATCTTGAAGCTCTCCTTGAAGAGCCGGAAAACGGCGAGCCTATTGCCGCTGTGCTGGTTTGTCATCCGCATCCGCAACATGGCGGCACGATGCATACCCGTGTCGTACATCGCACCGCACGCGGGCTGCGCAAGGCTGGAGCTGTTGTCCTTCGCTTCAACTACCGCGGTGTAAATCTGAGTCAGGGCGAGTATGACCACGGCCATGGTGAGATCGAAGATGGCCGTGCGTGCCTTGAGTTCTTGCGTGGGCGCTACCCGGAGCTCCCATTCGCCCTCGCGGGCTTTAGCTTTGGCTCCCGTATTGCGCTGAAGCTGGCGCTGGACTACCCGCAGGCCACGAAGGTGATCCCGATCGGCTATCCGACGAAGTATCCGAACCGCGAGTACATTTCAGAAGTGAAGATTCCCAAGGTCTTCATACACTCCACCAACGACGAGCATGGCCCCCGGCCGGAATTCGAGGCCTTCTTCGCCACACTGCCTGAGCCGAAAGAAGTGAAGTGGGTGGAATCGAAAGACCATTTCTTTGTCGATAATCTCGAAGCCTTTGAAGAGGCTGTAGTCCTCACTGGCCCGCTCTGACATAATGGATGCAGTTATGGCGGCACATTCTCTTATCGAGAGCGTCCGTCGTCGGCTCCAGATTCAGATCCTTTTCTCGCAGGCCCTGGTTGCCCTGTCGATCGGTGCCGCCGGCCTCGTTCTACTCCTCATCCTCGGTACACAAGTCTTTGACTGGTATTGGCCAGTGCTTCTTGCAGTAGCTTCCTTTGGCTACCTGATCTACCGCGTTTGGAACCGTCTGCCCGATTCCTATAAGTCGGCCCAGATCCTCGACCAGCGGGTTCAGACTTACGACCTGTTTTCTACCGCCCATCACTTTAAGAGTCAACCCCGCACGAGGCTTACCGATACGCTGATCGAAACTGCAGATTCGGCCGCGACCCAGTTCACATCAGCCATGGCCGTACCTTTCACTCTGCCTTCTGGTTGGGCTCGCGCCGTTGTGTTGGCCAGCGTGGCTTTGAGCCTGCTGGTGTTTCGTTATGCGTTTCAATCCAGTCTGGACTTGAGCGCCCCTATTGCTCCTGGAATGTACAATCTGCTGGCGTCTGGCGAGAAACCGACACAGATGGCAAAGGCGAAGAACAAGATGCCCAACGGCCAGCCGCTCGATGGCTTTGGTCTGAACGAGACCCAGCAGCCGCGCGCTGAAGAGAAGGGCATTGAGAAGGGCCAGGAGATGGCAAGCGAGTCGGCGAGTTCTTCCGAGTCGAGTTCGCAAGGACAGAAGCCCGGACAGTTTCAGCAATCGATGTCTCCGTCTGAAGAAGGCGAGAAGACCGAGGGTGCCGAGAAGGGTGATCAATCTGCCCCCGGCGACAAAAATTCCTCCGGCGACCAGGGCAGCAAAGACGGCGATAAGAAGAGCAATGCCGGTGCGGACAAAAAGTCTGGCGCACAGCAGAATCAGGCCAACCAGCAGGGCGACAAGAATTCCCTGATGGACAAGTTCAAAGACGCCATGGCCAACATGATGAACAAGCTGAAGTCTCAGGATAAGTCTGAAGGCCAGCAGCAACAGGCGCAAGACAAGAAGGATGGCCAGCAAGGCAACGGCCAGCAGCAACAGCAGGCCAACAAGGGCCAGCAATCGCAAGGCAAGCAGCAGGCGAATGGCGAGCAGCAGAATGACCCGAATGGTCAGCAGCAGGGTGAAGGCAACGAGAAGATCCCGAATCAACAGGCCAAGGGTGGCGACAAGTCCAATCAGCCTTCCAATGGGGATCAGAAGTCCGGTACAGGCAAGCAGGACGGCAACAAGGACGTCCAATTGGCCGAGCAGCAGCGGGCGATGGGCAAGATCAGCGAAGTCTTCGGAAAGCGGGCTCAGAACCTGCAGGGCGAGATGATGATTGAGGTTTCGAGTTCAAAATCGCAGGCGCTCAAGACGGGTTACTCAGAGAAATCGGCGGCCCACTCGGACAGCTCTGGTGTCATTCATCGCGATGAGGTGCCGTTGATCTTCCAGAACTACGTACAGAAGTATTTTGAAGAGCTGCGCAAGAGCCCTCCGCCCGCACCGAAGACTCCCTAGCTCAATGCTCGCCAGGCGACGCCAGCCAGGATCAGGACTCCCAGGATAGCTACCAGGATTCCTGTCCACATCCAGATTCCGCGTTCTTGCTTTTCCATAGCGGATCCTTCAACGATGATCACGGGCGATATGGTTCCCTTTGGAATATCAAAGCGCAGGCTCTGGCCGACGCCCGCATCTTCGTAATATTCTTTCAATCGAGCCCTGAGCCTCGACGCTTCCACGCGCACGATGGCATCATCGCTTGGGTCATAGTTAAGCTCCCGGCGGTAAATGTTGACGCCGATCTCTTCTTCACGGATCGGCTCAGGCTTCAGCCGTTTCTCAACTACAAATCGAAGGAACTCACTGTGGCATTGGCTCTTACGGAATTTGGGGCTCGAAAGCACACGATTCAGAGCCGCACGCACCTGCGACGGATCGAGGCCCAGATCGAATTCGCTATTGGCAGTCACAACCACTTGTACACCATCATAATCGCCTTCTGAGCGTTATGGATACGAAATACTTGCCTGCAGGTAGCGCGATATCTTTCTGGTCGACGACTTCGAAGTTTGCCAGAGCGGCGGTGTCGAGAAAGTCTTCAATCGAAAGGTATCGGAACTCTTGCCCGACGGGCAGAAGCAGCTCTTTGTAGGGAGAATCTGATACTACAGGCGCGCCTTCGCGAGTGGCCAACAGCAACACCGCCAAATGCCCGGTCACGCTCACAGGCAATTGTTCGAGCAAGCTCTTGAGGTCTTTGATGTACTCAAATACAAGAGCCCCGAAGGCCAGATCGAAGCTTCCCAGCTCTGGCAGTGCCTGATTCAAATCACACTGGATAAACCCGGCAGCGGGAAAGCGTTTGCTTGCTATATCAAGAAAGTTCCGATTCAGGTCGAGGCCGACGACTGGCTCGCTTGAAAAAGCTTCGAGCCCATTGCCGCCCGCGCAACCCAGATACAGGAAGCTCTGCGGCTTTAGTCTCTCGACCGCGTCGTGGATGGCTTCTCGAATTGCAGCGGCCTGGCCTACGGTGTTTAGCGCGACATGGCTTTCGTAGATTTCTAACTCGGTGTTGAGCCAGGCAGAACTCATGCCGAGTGCCGCGCTGGAGGTGGTGGCATGGTGGGAGTCTTCTGCTGGATGATCGACATCGCGCTTGCCAGCATGCTACTGACGTCTGCCACGTTCGAAGGCACAATCATGGTGTTACCCGTCCTGGCTAGATTGCCGAATTGCTCGATGTACTTTTCCGCAAGCCTGAGCTGCACTGCTTCCATGCCGCCCGGCATCTGGATGGTTTCAGCTACTTCGCGAATGCCTTCTGCGGTGGCCTTTGCGATCGAAAGGATAGCGTCTGCCTGGCCTTCTGCTTCGTTGATCTGGCGCTGCTTGGCGGCCTCAGACTTTTTAATCGTCTGCTGCTTTTCACCTTCAGCCGTGTTGATCGCGGCATCGCGCGTACCTTCTGAAGTCAGAATGGTGGCGCGCTTTTCGCGTTCGGCCCGCATCTGCTTTTCCATGGCACCGAGGATGTCGGCGGGCGGGGTGATGTTCTTGATCTCGTAGCGGAAGACCTTGATGCCCCAGGGCTCGGTGGCCTTGTCGAGTTCGCTGACGATGTTGGTGTTGATGTTGGTTCGTTCTTCAAAGGTGCGGTCGAGTTCGATCTTGCCCAACTCGCTTCGCAACGTGGTCTGAGCCAGTTGCGAGATGGCGAAGGAGAAATTCGAGATGCCGTAGGAGGCACGTTCGGCATCGATCACTTTCATGTAAAGAACTCCGTCCACGCCGACCTGCACGTTGTCTCTCGTGATACAGATTTGCTCCGGGATGTCGATAGCGTTTTCTTTGAGCACGTGGCGGTAGCGGATTACGTCGATGAAGGGAACAAGGATGTGAAATCCCGCAGGCAAGACGCCCGCGAATTTACCAAGCCGCTCAACAATGTAGGCATTTTGCTGGGGTACTACAACAGCGGTTTTGGCAAGAACGATGAAGAAGAGAATTGTTAAAGCTACTACAGCGAATAGGGCTTCCATTCCGCCTATTCTACATGGCCCGGATCTGGAGGGTGAGTCCGTCCATCTTTTCGACCTGGCAGCGCTGACCTTTTGAGACCGTTACATTGCCGAGGTTCAGTGCGTTCCAGGAAGCGCCGCGAAGCTCTGCCTTGCCAATTTGCCCAGGGGCGATGTCATCAGAAGCAACTGCAGTTTCGCCTTCGATGGCGTCGACTTTTTTAGGCGGGTTTCTTTTTTCGATGTAGGCAACCAGCCTGCCGCGAAACATGGCCAGCCATATAGTGGATACGGTGAGAAAAATCAGGAGTTCAATCCAAAGTTCGACGCCAGGGACGAGCAACTGGAAGAAGCCCATGAAGACCGCGCCCATACCAAAGAAGAACAGGAAAAAGCTTGGCATCAGTATCTCAGCGGCGAGCATGATAAAGCCCGCCACCATCCACATCCACCAGGTAACCATTGAAAGCTAGGCTTTCTTTGCGGGCTTTGCTTCCGCCTTGCCCATGTTGTCGATTTCGCTGAAGAGAACCTTGCGCTCTTCGTACATGCAGCGGTTGGCCAGCATGACAGCGGCGGAATCGTGCAGCCCGACTTCGAGGTCTGACTTCGGACGGGTATTGTTCTTGATGTCGTTGAAGAAGCTTTCGAGTTCGATGTCGACTGGATTGCGGTCTTCTTCGGGTACCAGAACACCCTTCTGATAGAGCCAGCGGCGGGCGAACTTGAGTTCGCGGTCGACGAAGCTATCGTTGCCGGTTACCTGATCTTTTTCAAGCAGAATGGGGAGGGCCTTGCCGCCCTTGCCGGTGGAAGAGAGCGAGGGGGAGGCGACGGCTGCCGGGGCCTTCTTGTCTGCGCCTTCTACCTTGGGTAGGGCAGGTTCCATGTACCACATGCCGAGGGCTGGTTCGCTGTCGGTGCCTACGGTAATGTGGATGGTGCCTTGTGTCCCCATGATGCACTCGCCGAACTCAGTGCGCTCTGCGTTGAAGAGCGGGCAGTGACGGTTGGTGGTGATTGAGGTGTAATGGAGCTTCTGCCCCTTGGGGTACTTGAAGATCAACTGGATGTTGTCGAAGATGTCGCGACCGTCTTTGATGTAATCGGTGCCGCCCACGCCGACCACGTATTCGGGTTGTGAGCCGAACATCCAGTCGGCGACGTCGATCTGGTGCGAGGCGAGTTCAGCAGTGAGGCCGCCGGAGTATTCGCGGTACTTGCGCCAGTTGACGTCCTTGTCGGTACGATCCTTCGGGAGCGGCTTGTTCCATGGGTCCTTGGCAAAAGTATTGCGATGCCATTGGCCGCGGATGTGGGTGACGGTGCCGAGCATGCCCTTGTCGATCATCTGCTTGGCGGTCTGGTAGAACTTCGAATAGCGGCGCTGGAGGCCGACCTGGAGGGTCTGTTTCGGCTTCGAGTTGGATAGGGCGCGGAGGGCGTGAATTTCTTCTGGTTTGAATACGAGGCTCTTCTCGCAGAATACATGCTTGCCGGCGTCGAGGGCGTCGCGCGTGGCAGGGAAGTGCATGTAGAGAGGGGTAGCGATCAAGACTGCGTCAACGCTCTTGTCCGCGAGGAGTTCGCGGTAGTCTTTGAACTGCTTGGGCTTGGTGCCAATCACTTCGGCAGCCTTGCGCATGCTGGGCTCATAGACGTCACATACGGCGACGCATGTGCCATTATCGATGCCCTTGAGGTGCTGCAGCAGATATTGGCCACGGCTGCCTGTGCCGATGAAGCCAAACTGCACTGTACTATTGGCGGCTTTCACCTTTGAAATGAAGGGTGCTCCGGTAATGCTTAACGTGGCGGCCGCAGCCGCAATTGTCGACGCCTCACGACGCGTCAGGACCTGCTTCTGACTCATAGATGCCACTAGTCTATCAACACTGATTCATCGAAATGCAAGCCGGGAAACGAAGTACCCGATCAGGCCCCAAATTATGGGTAGGAGTGCATGGCCGGTGAGCATGTGCCAGAACTCGTTGATGGGGCAGTGGAGCTGGATGGCAAGAAAGCCGGAGAAGCCCGACAGTACACCTACTGCAGTGGAAACCCGCTGCCGCATGATGGGTGCGGTGCGCCTGAAAATCAACAACAGAAACAGTCCCGTGGCTAGCGAAAACATTGAGCCGATTGAGAAACACATGCCTGCCCAGGACGCGACGAACATGTCAAGTCGTGAGCCCAGAGCAAGCCCGCACACTGCGATTGCCAGTGCAAGCACTGGCCGCCAGAAGGAAGCGCGCCCGCTGGGGCTCATCCATTGAGCGGCGGCCCAGGTGGTGCCGGAGAAAGCCATGGCAAATGAAATTCCCAGCAAGCTCCAGGTGCGCCAGTCAAAGGTTTCCGGTGCCCTGTGCCCAAGGATGGCCGCTCCTGTTAATGCGATGAGCATCGCCCCGGTGCCAGCAGCCATGGCGATCTGCCAGGCTGGGCGTAATGGTTTAACGGGGGCGAAGGTGCTCATTCGTTTCCTCCGAGGATTCGGCGCAGCTTTTCGTAGGCGCGATGCACCTTCTGTTTCACCGAGCCGACACTCGAGCCAGTGGCAGCAGCGACTTCTTCTAAACTTCTTCCTTCAACTTTCATCAGGATCAATACTTCCCTCTGGCTTTCCGGCAGCTCACTGAGCAATTGCTCAAAGCCGTAGGAAAGTTCCGGTGTTGGTATGGAAATTTTTTCATCCAGTTCCACTTCGGCTCGCCGGGTGCGTTTGCGGTAGCTTTGGCTGCGGATGTGCCTGGCAATGGAGTAGACCCAGGGCAGCAACATTTCGCCCGGACGCCAGGTGTGCCTGCTGCGGTGTACTTGAAACCAGGTTTCCTGAACCAGCTCTTCAATATCAGAATCTGGGGAGCCGCCCCTGAAAATGGCCTTCAATCGTGGACTTACTTCCTTAACCAGTGACTCTAGAGCATCACCTTCACCCGCCTGATAGCGTTGCATCCAGACTTCCAGCGACACTTTTGCCTGGTTTGATTCCAAGAATAAAGTGTAGTTCATCCCGGCCCGTTTAAAGGTTATGGTGGTGGTATGGATATTGCGCCAGGACCTGAAAGCTACATCCGGCTTGAGGTCCTCAAGACGGGACTGATGAAGGGCAAGAAACATGTATTCGAGTTTCCCGCCTACCGTGGCAAAGGCGAACGGAATCCGAACCGGTATGAGATTTCACTGGATGCCCGCCGGATTGAGTGCAAGGATGACTGGCTCAAAGCCGATGACCTCAAAAAGGTAGCGGCCTATGCGGTGAAGGACATGCTCGATGCCGAGAGACATCCTGAGATTCGGTATAAATCTGAATCAGGATTACTGACGATTCGTGGCAAGAGCGCTCCGATTGGAGTGGTCTACAAAGAAACGTCGGCCAATGTTTTTGAAGGCTCAGCTACTGTGGACATGCGTTTGTTTGGGTTGAAGCCTCCTAGCGCGGCACTAGGGACAATCGGGACGGACCCGTCGATGAAACTGAGCTTCAAAATCAAGCTTTCTTGATTTTCAGGCCCATTTCACGGGCCTTGCGTGCGCTCCACTCTGCGCCGCCAAGTACGAGCATGCTGAAGATAAAACTCCAGAGCAGAATCGTAACCGAGTGGTTGAAGACGCCGTATTCATGGGTCATTTTGGAGAAGAGCCAGGGCCATATGAGCATGTTCAAAAGCTTCATGAATTCGATGGCCAGACCGACAAAAACAGCAGCGACGAAAACGAGGAGGGGTGGGATCTTCCCGTTCGGGAGCAGCCAGTAAGTCAGGAACACGATTCCGATTGTGATTGGCAGCGAGGCTACCTTGTAGACGATGGCGCTGAGCCAGCCGATCTTGATTACGGGCGCGGCCACAGCACTGGTTGCCAGCCACAGAAAGCCACAGCCGAGGATCAGGCCCTGGCTGATGAGCTGATTTTTGAGGAAGCTGCGGTTTTCTTTAATACCCCAGATGCGATTGAAAGCGACTTCAAGTGGCATGAAGATTCCGTTGGCCGTGAAGAGCAGCAGCACCATCGAGACCCAGCTTAGGGCTTTGCCGTTGGTGTAGACCGACATCTGGAGATTGCGCACCAGGAACGCACCGGTCTCGCCGGCAAAGTAATCCTGGAGGCCCACATAGATACCTTTTTCGACGCTGAACCAATTGAGCGCAAAGCGAATGATGCTGGTCATGACGATCAAAAAGGGGAAAAAGCTCAGCAGCACGTTGGCGGCAACACTGAACGAATAGACGTGAGTCTCGGTCTCTGCCCAGTAGTGCAAAGTGGGTTTGATTTCGGGCCAGAGGCGTTTTAGTCTTTCCATTTGCCGCTATTCATAAGTTTGGCAATGCGTTCGCTGGAGCGCATGGCAAAGGCAAGGATGGTGAGTGTGGGGTTCTGATTGCCGGCGGTGACAAAGGGGCCTCCGTCGTTGATGAACAGGTTCGGCACGTCGTGAGACTGGCTCCATTTGTTGGTGACACTGGTGCGCGGGTCGTTACCCATGCGGGTGGTGCCGACGTAGTGGATGGAGTGGCCGTAAGGGTCTGGTTTGGGATTTGCGTTGGGCAGCATTTCAGCGCCTGCTTTGTGCAGGATCTCATTGCCCACCTCGATCATGTCTTTGAACATGGCTCGTTCATTCTCGTGCCAGGCGTAATTGAAGCGGGCAGCAGGGATACCAGCGTCATCTTTGAGGGTTGGGTCGAGCTCGATGCGGTTGTCTTTGTAGGGGAGAACTTCACCCTGAAATTGGACGCTCACTCCAGCGGTGTAATAGGCCCGGACGGCATCCATCCATTGCTTGCCATAGCCGGGGATGTTGTTGCCCACGAGAGTAAATTCGTTGGTACCACCGGTGGGAAAGATCTGGTAGCCGCGGATGAATTTATTGCCGCGCCAGTTTTCGGTGAGGTCCGGGATAAAAACGTGGGCGCCATTGCCGTCTTCGTTGGTTACTTTGCGGTTCATCAACTGGGGCAGATGTCCGCCGACGGCGGTGTAAAGATGTTCGCTCAAGTAGCGGCCCACCAGCCCGCTGGAATTAGCGATCTTCGAGTTGAGAAGGATGTGGCTGCTTTCGATAGCTCCTGCGCAAAGGATGAAGCTTTTGGCTTGTAATTCACGCCATTCGCGCTTTTCGGTATCGAAGTAGCGAACAGTCTGGACGGTACCTTCTTTGCCCAGTTCCAGATTGCGTACTCGGGCATTTGGGATGAGGTCCAGTTTGCCGCTGTTGCGTGCGGCCGTTACGAAGACACGCAAGGAATCGAATTTCGAGCCGGAATCGCAACCCTGCCAGCAGGGTCCGCAGTAATGGCAGGCGGGGCGGCCTTTGTGGTCCTGGCTGAGGATTGCTTTGGGGATGGGCAGCACTTTCAGGCCACGGCCCAGGGATTCGCAGGCCTTGGTGAGCAGTACTTCGGCTGGCTTGGGGCGGAAGGGGGCGAGGCCCTTGTTGAGAGGGAAGCCACCGACGGCTTCGACGGTGGAAGAAACGCCGATCAGCTCTTCGACTCGATCGTAGAAGGGTGCGATCTCGTCATAGGTGAGCGGCCATTTGGTGTCGAAGTCGTCTTTGGGTTGGAATTCGTTGGGGCCGAAACGGGGGGTGACGCCGGCCCAGAAGAGGCTCTTGCCACCAACGGCTCGCATGCGCCACCAGTCGAAACGTTCATTGTTGGCAACCGAGTAGGGCTCTTTGGCTTTGTCGGCGAGAAAGCCGGTTTCGGTGAGCCACTCCTGGAAGTAGTCGCCTCGAAGACCACGGTTGGGGAGATTCCAGCGTCGAATGCGGTGGGTAGGGAATTGGGCAACACTTTTCATGGCCCCGGCTTCGAGCATGGCGCAGTTGAGGCCCGCTTTGGTGAGAACATTTGCGGTCATGCCGCCGGAGGCACCAGAACCGATGATGCAGACGTCGTAGATCTTCATGGTGCTATGTCCTTGTTTTCAATAGCGGCTTATAGTTTGGAGGGGTCGAGAAGGACTCACCCTGGTAGCCCGGGAAGTCACGAAGGAAGGCCATGCCCTGATAGCCTAATTCTTTTTGGATGCCCTCCTCGGAGGTGTAGAAAGCTGCAGTAAGGGCGGTTTTGAAGAGGATGAAGAACTGATCGGCCTTCGATTTCGGAGCAAATTCATTGGCGGCCAGTTGCGAGAGTTCGGCATTGGCGTCTTTGGCCTTGGCCCAACCGGCGAGGCCGCTACGCCAGATGCGCTGGAGCGAAGGAGCGGCATTTGCAAGAGTGTGGTCAATGTAGGGCTCGATCTGAGCGGAAGCTGCACCGCCACTGTGGTCTGAAGGAGGGATCATGACGGTAGCGAAACGCTTCAGCGTGATCCGCTCAGCAGGTGTCAAGAATTTGAACTGGTAATCCGCTTTTGCAGCCGGGGAGGCAGAGTGTTGGTGAGCCTGATTTTCGGCTTGAGCCCAAAGGGAAAGCGCGAGGCCAATCGCGGAACGGCGCGAGAACTGCATGACGATACTTTAGCGTCAAATCTCTAAGGTCTTTAGATATTTTTACCGATTAGAAGGTGTCCCATGAATTCCGAAACTGACGCCTATTCTTTTATCGAGACTGAAACATTTCAGCCTGAGGAGCTGGCCCGTACAGAGCCTGCGGCTTATACGGTGCAAATCGGCTCTCAGCCCGAGTTGAGAGGGGATGGGCTGCCAACTCCTATGCCGCCTAACACCATGGCGGAGACCGGGATTACTGAGAGCACTGTTGAGCAGTTGATTCTAAAGCAGTTGTACTACAAGGGCGAAGCGATGGGGCGAGATATCTCGAACGCGCTTGGTTTTAAGTACAGCGTGATTGAGCCGATGGTTGAAACGATGAAGCGCAACCATTTAATGGTTGCCAAGCGCTCCATGGGCATGGGTAACATGTCAACTGTGTTTGTGCTCAGCGAAGCGGGCAGAAAATTAGTTCATCAATATCTGGAAATAAATTCCTACGCGGGAGCAGCACCGGTAAGTCTTGACGAATACTGTGAAATCGTAAAACTGCAGAAGCTGGATCCAGGCTGGTTGACTAAAGAAGCGCTGAACGCTGCGTATAGCCACATGGTGGTGAGTGAAGAGATTTTGAGCCAGATTGGCCCGGCTGTGAATTCCGGCAAGAGCTTTCTGATTTATGGTCAGCCTGGAAACGGCAAGACCTTTCTTGCCGAAGCCTTGTTCAATATCAATGCGTCGCCGATCTACATCCCCTATGCCATCGAATGTCAGGGGCAGATCATTCAGGTCTACGATCCGCTTTACCATGCACCACTCGATTCGCCTTCGGAATCTCTTTCGGTGCTTTCAAACGCTGTAAGCGACAGCTTTGCCTACGACAAGCGGTACTTCCGGTCGAAGCGGCCTTTCATTACAACAGGCGGTGAACTGACCCTTCAGAACCTCGACTTGAGTTTCAACCCGGCAAGCAAGATTTATGACGCTCCATTCCAGGTGAAGGCGAATAATGGTATCTATCTCATCGATGACTTTGGGCGTCAGAAGGTGACGCCGTCTGAAGTACTGAACCGGTGGATTGTACCGATGGAGCGGAAGATTGACTACCTCAACTTTCAACAGGGCGGCAAAATCACCGTTCCGTTCGAATGTTTTCTTGTTTTTTCGACGAACTTGAATCCTGAGCAGCTCGGCGACGAAGCATTTCTGCGCCGCATTCAGTACAAAATGTTTCTGCGAAGCCCGGGTGAAGCAGAGTTCGCCGAGATCTTTGAGCAGTTCTGCAAAAAAGTAGACGTTCCGCTGGCGTCAAACCTTGTTGGCAAATTCCTCACGAAGTATTACCGGAGTGGCAAAAAGCGAATGCGTCGCTGTCATCCGCGAGACGTGGTGATGCATGCGATGGATCACATCAAGTTTGAACGATTGCCTTGGGTGCTAACTGAAGAAGTGCTCGATCACGCCTTCAACAGTTGCTTCACAACCGTGAATCACTTCGACGACTAGCCTTGTTTAGCGACCTGATCGAGTAGTTGGGAATTCGCAATCATGCTTTGCTTTCCATCAGAGTCAATTACCAGGTGGGTTGGGGTAATTGAGCTGAGTACGCCACTCTCGCCTGATAGCGTGAGCGGTTTGCCTACTTCGAGCACTTTTCTGGCATAAAAGCCTGCCGCAAGGTTACGGACGATGTCGCGTGTGCCGAGGCCGAATGAGAGGCCGAAGGCTAGAGCTGCACCGCCCAGAACAAGGCTCGTTACGATTCGAACAATTTCCGTATCGATCTTAAGCTGAGCAATGGCCATCATGGCGCAAACGAAAAGGATCGTGCTGGAGACTACCTTGCCTAATGCTGGGGCAAACTCGATTCCCGAACTTTCTGCTGATTGCGCGACAGTCTGCCCAGCGAATTGCCCAATGGATGAGCCGAGGATCAGAAGCAAGAGTGCGGCAACGATGTTTGGCAGGTAAGCGAAGAAGGCTCCGATTGCCCCCGAAATAGCGGCCAACCCCAATGCATCGGCGGCAGTATTGGCAAGCAACAAGAGCACCAGGAAGTAAGTCAGGCGGGACAGAATCAATGACAGCGGTTGGGTGAGACCGAGCTGATTGAGTGCCTTTTCGACGCCTAGCTTCGAGACGAGTGAATCGAAGCGTAGTTTTGTGAGCATATAACGTACGCCGATTTCAATCATCTTGGCCAGTGCAAGACCGACGATTACGAACACGATGCCAAGGGCAATTTTGGGAACTGCACTGATGGCTGAGTCTGCCAGATTGCTGAAGGCCTGGAGAAGTTTTTCTTTCATTTGCGAGGATCTTTCTTTGGGCTTAATTCGCCAGCTGCTTTCAGGAATTCGAGCAAGACCAGTTTGGGTAACTCCCAACTGAAGGTTGCGGCGTGGGACGTGGCAGTTCGCCGCTCAATCTGCCTGCGGACGCGACCGACGAAATCTCGTTTTGGGTCGAGTTCCTGGTCTTTGAGCTCATCAATGGGGAGCGGATCACTCATACATATCTCTCTCTGAATTGTTCCCGGGCACGCTTGATGCGCATTTTGGTTGCCGACAGGCCAATGCCAAGCGACTCTGCGATCTCCTCATACGAGAGCTCATCCATGTCGCACATCACGAGCGGAATACGGAGCGTAGGGGGCAGGGAATTGAGGATTGCCTCGATCCTGAGTTGACGATCCTGAATCTCCATGTTTTGTTCGGCCTTTGGCTCCACTTGTAATTTTTCGAATGTGCCTGAGTTTTCGTCGTCGATGGATTGAGATTTTTTGCCTTCTTCCTTTTTTAAGTGATTGAGGCAGTGATTTACTTTGATTCTTTTGAGCCATGAGCGAAACGATGAGCGGCCCTCGAATGTCTTGAGCCCAAAGAAAGCCTTGACGAAGACTTCCTGGGCGAGGTCTTCGTAGTATTTTTCGTCGCGAGTAAGAAAGCGGCAGTTGGCAAGGATTCTTCGCTGGTAACGCTCGACCAGTTGTTCGAAGGCACGCAGATCGCCTTCGGGCGCATTGAAGGCGGCTTGCAGGATATCGAAGTCTGGATCTTCCAGATAGTCCGTTATTGGGTTGTCCATGGGCGGAGGGTTGGAAAATTGAGCATCTCACAACAGGGGGACAGTTGAACACCCCGAAAAGTCACATTGAGGAATGTAGAAAAGATTTCTTGAAAAAATGTGACTTCGGCGCAAACGGGCTTGTCTTCGGGTGGGAAGGCTCAAACCCTAAAAGGAATAGAAAATGTTAAACGACTTCAAAGCTTTTGTGATGCGCGGCAATGTAGTAGATCTTGCTGTTGGCGTGGTGATTGGTGGTGCCTTTGGCGCCATCGTTACATCGATGGTGAACGACGTGGTGATGCCCCCAATTGGAATGTTGCTTGGGCAAGTGGATTTCAAGGAGCTGTTTGTCAGCTTGAACGGCCAGACTTACCCGACTATGGCGGCAGCAAAGGCCGCGGCGGCCCCTGTGATCGCCTACGGACAATTTCTGAATACGATTACGAATTTTCTGATTGTGGCTGCAGTCATCTTTCTGGTGATTCGTGCCCTCAGCAAGTTACAAAAGCCGGTTGAAGCTGCAGCGCCCACTACAAAGGATTGTACTTTTTGCTGCAGCGCGATTCCCTTAAAGGCAACCCGTTGCCCAAACTGTACTTCTGAACTTGGAAACTCAAGGACAATAACTGCATGAAGAAAATTTTTAGAACCTCTTTTTTGAGTCTCAGCCTTTTGGGGCTTCTGAGCGGCGATCAGGTAGTGCTCAAAAACGGAGACCGGGTCACTGGAAGCATCGTAAAGAAGGATGCCAAACAGATCACGATTCAAACAGACATGTTTGGGCTGGTTAGCACGGATTGGGACAAAGTGGCTTCGATTGTCGCGGACAAGCCGCTGAACGTTGTGTTGCCGGATGGCAAAACGGTAGTTGGCACGCTACGCGAGAGTGGCGGCAAGGTCGAGATTGCTTCCACTGGAAGCACGATAGCGGTGGCTCCGCAAGAGATTGCTGCGATCCGCAATGGAGCGGAGCAGAAAGCTTTCGAGCGACTGCTGCAGCCGGGCTGGCTGGATCTCTGGGCAGGTGGTGGCAGTATCGGATTTGCCGGCACCAGTGGCAATGCAAAGACAACTACCTTTACGACCGGATTGACTGCTGCACGAATTACACGAACTGACAAGACTTCGATCTACTTCAACACGATTAAGGCCTCGGCATTGATCAACAACAGAAGCGCTGGGACTGCCGAGGCAGTGCGTGGCGGTCTGGGCTACAGTCGCAACCTCAAGCCCAGGCTTTTTGCGAACGTCTTCAACGACTACGAATATGACAAGTTCCAGAACCTGGACTTGAGAACAGTCTTCGGTGGTGGTCTTGGCTTCAAGGCGATCAAGAGCGACCGGATGACACTCGATCTGTTGGGTGGTGGAGCCTTCAACTACTCGCGATTCAATACCCCATTGATTCGAAAGACTGGTGAATTTTATTGGGGTGATGACTTCACATACAAGTTGAATGCGTCGACTTCGCTATTCCAGTCCTACCGCATGTTTAACGACTTGAAGTCGCCTGGAACCTACCGCATCAACTTTGACCTTGGTGCAACCACCAAGATCTCGAAGTATCTGGTGTGGAATGTTTCGATCAGCGACCGTTACCTCACAAACCCGGCCCCGGGCCGGAAAACCAATGACCTGCTGTACACGACAGGATTGGGCATCACGTTTGCCCGCTAAAGGAGAAATGATGAGTTTAAACAAGCGATTGACAGCCGAGTACCTTGGTACGTTCTGGCTTGTGTTCGGTGGATGCGGAAGCGCTGTGCTGGCGGCTGCATTTCCTCAGGTGGGGATTGGTTTGCTTGGGGTGTCTCTGGCCTTCGGCCTCACAGTCCTGACAATGGCTTATGCAATCGGGCATATCTCTGGCTGTCACTTAAACCCGGCAGTCTCGATTGGGCTTTGGGCCGGAAAGCGCTTTCCGGCGGTAGACCTGATTCCCTATATCATCGCCCAGGTGTTGGGTGGATTGACCGGGGCCTGGGTACTTTACCTGATTGCCAGTGATAAAGCAGGATTCAGTTTGTCTGGCGGATTTGCCGCAAATGGCTTTGGAGATCACTCTCCTGGTGGTTATTCGATAACGGCGGCATTTCTCGCTGAGTTCGTGTTGACCATGATGTTTTTGCTGATCATCCACGGAGCTACAGACAAGAGAGCGCCAGCGGGATTTGCACCGATTGCGATTGGTTTTGGTTTGACACTGATTCACCTGATTGGGATTCCAGTGACGAATCTTTCGGTGAATCCGGCACGCAGCACCGGGCCGGCAATCTTTGTTGCCGGGTGGGCTATCGAACAGCTCTGGTTGTTCTGGGTGGCTCCCATAGCGGGAGCTGTTGCCGGGGGAGCTATTTATCGCTGGCTTTCGGAGGAGTAGGCAGCGACTTAGAGGGGCCTCAGTCTCAGATTCCGGAACCAGGCTTCATCGCCGTGATTCTGGATGAGGATGGGGCTCTTCTTTTTGGGCTGATCGACCAAGAGCTTGTATACAGGATGGGTTTCTCCCCAGCGGGCTTTAGCCCCTTTTGTGATCTCCGGGCTCTTGAGGCTTGCGTCTACCACCTTCTCGCCATTGACCCAATGTTCGACGTGGTCGCCCTTGACGACAAGCTTTGCCGTGTTCCATTCCCCTGGTTTTTTTGAGGTGAGTTTGCTTGGGCCGATGAAGCTGTAGAGGGCACCTGTCTTTTGCTGGTCTGGCAGTTTGTAGCTGTAGTTGTTGTCGTCGATCAATTGGAACTCGAAGGCTACCGTGTAGAGCTGGCCGTGTTCATTGGGCTTGAGTTTGGTTCGGTCGCTGGGGCGGCGGGTGTATTCGTCGCGCAGAGTCTCTTCAAATTTCTTGACCGGGCGTTCAATGCTCTCGTTCATGAAGACGGCGTCCTGAAGACGGTACTTGATGCCGCTGTTGCCGCCGGGGCTCACCTTCCATTCGAATTCGAGTTCGAAGTCGGTGTATTCGCCGAGGGAGAAAAGGTCTTCATTGATCCAGGGCTTCTTGTTGGATTTGATCGCGCCGTCCTCGATCGAGAAAGAGTTGCCGGGTACGTTGAGCTTGCTGACATCGCGCCAGCCTTTGAAGGACTTGCCGTCAAAGAGGCTGACCTGGGTGAAGGCCGGGAGCGTCAGGAAGCAGGCTGAGAGCAGAAATCGTTGCATCGCTGCCTATCATATAAGAGCTATGCAATGGGTTGTTGAGTATCGATGGATTGGGGAGCCGCATGAAGCCGGGCCGCGGATGCTGGAGGCTCTTGAGGAGATCTTGCCGCCGGATGCCGGGGTGATGATAGTGAGGCTGATCGAGATGCCGCAGGAGATGTTTCGATTTGAGGCTGGGGTGCTGGAGGCGGGGTTTTCGCGGGACGGAGTGCCGCCACAGGATTTGCAGGATTTACTTTGGGCGATTCTCTAGGGCGACTCGGATGTTGCGGTTGTAGCCGGAGGCTTTGGTGCGGGCCACGGGTGTCTTGCGGAACCGCTGTTTGAACTGCTCTTCGGTGAGTTCTTCGAGCGGCGGGTTTGCGTTCACCTGTCGGAAACTGGCTTCGATTGATTCAGGGGCCCGTCGATTCCAGGGGCAGACGTCCTGGCAGATGTCGCAGCCGAAGAGGTGGTGGCCGAAGGCTTGTTTGATTTCATCTGGCGCTTCGGTTTTGGCTTCGATGGTCCAGTAACTGATGCAGAGGTTGCTATCGACTTCTCCGTTGACGATTGCTTTGGTGGGGCAGGCGTCGATGCAACTAGTACATGTGCCGCAGCGGTCTGGCGGGGGGCTGCCGTAGACTGTTGCTTCAAATGGGAGTAAGAGTTCACCAAGGAAGAACCAACTGCCCTGGGGTTCGTTGATCAGGCAGGTGTTCTTGCCGATCCAGCCGAGGCCGGCTTCTCTCGCATAGCTGCGCTCGAGCAGGGGGGCTGTATCGACGGCAACGCGGTAAGGGAAGTCCTGATTCAGCTTCGATTTGATAACGGATGCGACGCGGTGGAGACCTTCACCTAAAACGTCGTGGTAGTCTCGCGTGCCCCATGCATATCTTGAGATCGCCGGGTCAACCGGGCCTGGAGTGTTGTAGAGCTTGCCGACGCAGAGGATGGTTTGGGCTTCGGGAAAGATGAGGCGGGGATCCTGGCGGACTTGGGCCCGGTGATCGGTGAGGTAGCCCATGTCGGCCGCCAGGCCCCGATTGACCCAGCTGATGTGGCGGGCGTGGTCGAGGTGGGGAAGAGCGGGTGTGAGGCCTGCCAGCTCAAAGCCTTCAGCGAAGGCGGCGTCGAGGAGGATTTGCGCATCAACAGGCACAGTGTCATTATCGTCCCATGTGGTTGAGCTTGGCCTTAATGATGGCCGTGGATCTGGCTTCGATTTTGAGATCGATTGAGAAGCCTGCGGCGCAGAAAGAACTTGTGTCGATAGCCAAGGGCGGCAATCTGGATGCGCGGTGGGAGGCTGTGCTCCTGAGCCGTCAGGGGCGGTTGCCCCTGCTTGCACCAAAAGTGGCAGATGGGTGGTTTCAGGCGGCTCTGCTTGCTAGGCGGCCGGGGGCTTGTCTTGAAGAAGCGCGCGTGCGGATCGACAAAAATCGAGATGCGGAGGATTTGTTGAGGTGCGCTGCGGAGGGGAATTTGCCTGAAGGACAGTATCTGCTAGGGAGGCTGATTCTGAACCGGATTGCAGCCGAGGATGAGCCACATCGCTACGAGGGGCTGGCGTGGCTGGCGTTGGCAGCTCGGGCTGGGTTTGGACCGGCGACGCGGCGATGGGAGATGCTGGCTCAGGAGTTGCCCTTTGAAGACCTCGAGAGGGTCGAACAAACGACGAAGAAACTGCCCTTGCGCGGCTAATTTTCGCTTTTTCTTTGCGCATTGTCCTTGCAGTTCAACTGGAGTACGTGCATTTCGACCCCAGAATGCAGCCATTCAACGAAGAGTTGATGCCTTCTTAAATCGTTTCCATTAATCTCGCATTATTATGAGTGGGCCAACCCACCAAACCATTGCGACTCTATAAGGGAGACTATGTCTAAATCTGTCAAGTTTGTCGAAAAGGCTGCATCGCTTGCTGCGAATGCCACTTGGGCTGTATTTGAAAAGCTGAATTCCATCAACCCGAATCCTTCGTTTACCCCGAAGTGGTCGGACAAACCTTTGCTCAAGAGCTACCAGAAGACGAAGCCGCCACTTGGCTGGCCGCGCACCACAGATTCACTCTGCCCGAAGTGCGTGCCTGACATCCGCAACAAGATCATCAACGGCGAACTGCCGGTTGAGATCCTCAAGAACCAGAAAGTGGGCGAAATCAAGGCTCAGATCATTGAGCGCGATGGCAAGATCCTGATGGTGAAGGATTGCCCCACTCATGGTCACTTTGAAGACGTGATGGCGATCGATGCCAAGTTCTTCAAGCACCTCGAAGAAGTTTTCCCCGGCCGTGACATCAAGGCCCACAACGACGAAGACCTGCACAACCACGGTTCGTCGACGATCAAGCATGGCCGCGGTTCCGTTTTGACCATCGACTTGACCAATCGCTGCAACATGATGTGCGACCCCTGCTTCATGGACGCCAACCAGGTTGGCTTCGTGCATGAACTGTCATGGGAAGACATCACGACGATGCTGGACAACGCGCTGAAGATCAAGCCGCGCCGCCAGATGTCGGTACAGTTCTCTGGTGGTGAGCCCACCATGTCGCCCTACTTCCTCGACGCAGTTCGTTACTCCCGCAAGGTGGGTTTCAACTCCGTACAGGCCGCGACCAACGGTATCGAATTTGCCCGTTCGGTGGAATTCTCAAAGCAAGCTGCTGAAGCTGGCCTCCGCTATGTGTACCTCCAGTTCGACGGTATCGGCAACGCTGCCAACTCGCACCGCGCCGTAGGCAACCTGTTTGACGTGAAGATGCGTGCGATCGAAAATTGCTGGTCGAACGGTATCGACATCGTTCCCGTAACGACGATCATCAACGGCATCAACAACGAGCAGGTAGGCCGCATTGTTGAGTTTGCTCTCGACAACCCGAAGAAGATTCCGTTCCTCAGCTTCCAGCCTGTGTCGTTTACCGGCCGTGACGAAGAAGTTACCCCCGAGCGCCGCGAAGCACAGCGCTATACGCTGTCGCACCTCGCCCACGACGTGAAGGGCCAGACCGGCATCGGTATCCCTGAGCGTGACTGGTTCCCGATCTCGTTCATGAGCACCTTCTCGGACTTTGCTGACCTCGTGCACGGGCCGAACGCCGACTGGGGCCAGTTGTCTTGCGGTTGCCACCCGAACTGCGGTATTGGCATGGCCGTCATGGTGGACAAGGAAACCAAGGAAGCAGCGCCTGTTACCGCCTTCCTCAATGCAGCACAGTTCTCGAAGGACGTTGCGAAGTTGAACGACGCAGCCCGCTCGAAGTTCTGGTCGCTCTTTGGTGTTTCGATCGCGCTGATCCGCAACTACGACCCCTACAAGGCTCCGACCCACTTCCGTATCATGGACTTGCTCAAGAAGTTTGACAAGTCGATGGGTGCCTCTGGCAAGAGCTACGGCAAGGTGACTGGTGAGCGTACGATGGCCGACATCGAAATGCGCCGTCAGGACCGCTGGAACTTCCTGTTCATCGCAGGTATGTGGTTCCAGGATCTGTTCAACTACGACTTCCGCCGCACCGAACAGTGCATCATCCCCTACGCCACGCAGGAAGGCGAAATCTCCTTCTGCGCTTACAACACCGGTGTGGGCTGGAGAAACATTGTCGAGAAGATGCACATGACCGCAACGCTCACCAAGTGGTACGAAGAGCATGGCCGTCACAAGATCTACGCTGGCAATAAGAACGTTGACATGAACTCGATCAACCACTCGCTGGTGCTGAACCAGGAAGCAGTGGAAGCCGGCAAGCAGACCGACCTCGACTCACAGGGCATCGCCAAGAACGCCCGTGAAGAGAAGCTGCGCGCACGTGCCCAGATGATCAAGGAAGCCGAACATCACAAGGAAATGGAAAAGCTGTACCGCAAGGAAATCCTGAAGGAGCAGACGGTAGAGGGCTTTGTATCTCTCGACTCGATCAAGCCTGCTGGCTTGATGGGTATCGCACCTGCTCCTAAGAAGGAAGAGACTGCAGGCGCCCTCGGCGACTAGTCTTTTCTGCAACAGTTCGACAAACGAGAGTCGCAAACTACGTTAGTCTCGCTCAAGGCCGGAACCTGAAAATGGTTCCGGCCATTTTATTTGTGGCATAAGATATTGATTGATATGTCTATGACCCGACGAAGCCTTGTTGCTGGTGCTGCGCTTGCGCTGCCCTCTCTTGAAGCAAAGACCCTGAAGACTTTTGGCGCTCAGCTCTATACGCTGCGCTCGATCATCAACGAGAAGCCGCTTGAGACGTTGAAGTCACTGGAAGAGCTTGGCTATAAGGAAGCTGAAGTGATTCGCGGCAACATGGACAAGGTATGGTCTTCGCTCAAGCAGACCAAGCTGAAGCCGGTGAGCTTGCACATTGATACGAGCTATTTCTTTAAGGACATCGACAAGCTGAACCCGACGCTTGATGACGCGAAGGCTAAGGGGATTTCCTATGTGGTATGCCCCTATATTGCTCCTGCCGATCGTGGTGGGGTTGAAGTGATCAAGACGTTGGCGGATGTTTTGAACAAGACGGGTGAGCGGGCGAAGGCGGCGGGGCTGAAGCTTTGCTATCACAACCACGCGTTTGAGTTTGAGCCGGTGGCAGGGACCGGAGATCGTTTGATTGATGTGCTGATGAAGAACACGGACGCGAAGCTGGTGGGACTTGAGTTTGACATCATGTGGAGCCAGGTGGCGGGTGTGCCTCCGGTTGAAGTGTTTCAGAAGTACACGGGCCGTATTCCGCTGGTGCATTTGAAGAATGTGACGAAGATGCCGACGCAGTACAACGAGCGCGTGCCGAAGGAGGCTTTCCAGAGCGTAGGTACGGGTGTGATTGAGATTGCGCCGGTGATGCGTGCGGCTGTGGCTGCCGGGGCGAAGCACTTCTTTGTCGAGCAGGATCAGACGCCTGGGAATCCTCTGGATAGTTTGAAGCTGTCGGCTGAGTATTTGAAGACGTTGAACTACTAGAGCCCGACGTCGGGATTGATAATTGTTCGCCACATATGGGCTACGGCAGAATTGTCATAGCCCAATCCTTCTTTAGGCTGCTTGAAGTGGCGACCGATGATGTCGGTGAATTTGGCTGGGTCGACAACATGGTTGGGGTCGAAGGAATATAGATCGTTGACGGTGACCATGCGGGCTGCCATGTAGAACTTGTGTTTGCGGGCGTAGTCGTGGGCTTGCTTGATGTATTCGGGAGGGACGTAGTCTTTGCCGAAGATCTTGTTGTAGAGAATCGGGTATTCGTAGTTGACGCTGGGGTCTGGGAAGAAACGCAATGCCTGGTGGTAGCGGATGGCGAAGGTAACTTTGGGGGAGACGTATGGCTCGTAGAGTTGGGCGGCCCACCAGCCGTGGTCTGCTTTCATTAGAGCGTGGGCAGAATCGTGGAGGAGGCAGGCGAGAACAATTTCTTCGGGCATGCCGGAGGTGAGGGCCTTGTCGGCGCTCTGCAGGATATGGGTGGCTGGGTTGAAGCGGAGCTTGTAGAAATCGAGCAGGGTGGGCTTGGCTGGCATTGCGGGGAGTTTTGCAACATTGTTGGCTTCGCCCGCTACGCGGTTGCCGAAGGGTGTGGATGCGCCGACGGCAAAGAGGGTGCCGACGCCTTTGCGGAAGGGGCGAGTTTCGATCTGGGCTTCAAGCTCGGCGACGGTGGGTGTGTTTTGCGGGACGCCTAGCTTCGCTGCCATTGCGGCGTCGAGTTGCTGGGAGAGATAGTCTTCGAGAGCTTCGGCGCGGGCTTCGGGGTTCATTAGCTCGACGACTGAAGCGCCGCCAAGGGCTGTGATCACTTTGCGACGATCGATTTCCATTTGGTGTTGAGGATAACAAATCGAGCTAAGCTGAGAGCGAAGTGAGGTTTTGCCTGATGCTACTGCTTGCGTTTGCTTTGCTTTTTGTTCAGGAGGCACCCAGCTTTGCCGCGACCGATCATCGGCCCATGGCTGCGATGCTCGATAAACTGGAAGCGCAGTTTGGGGTACCAATCCACTACGAAGATCCTCGCTTTGTGGAGGGCAGGGATACGGAAGATGTTGCTACCGAGGAAATACGCGTGCGTGTGAAGGACACCAGCTTCAAGCTGAATGTTCCCAAACGAGCCCAATTGACAGTACCGCGAACCTCCTCAAGTTCTTTATCCGAAGCTGAGAGGACGAATCAGATTCAGGCGGCTATCGACGCGTATCCTTCCACGGGGCTGCTCCATGAGTTTGTATTGGAGCGAAACCGGCAATCGTACTTTGTTGGGCCGAGAAGTGGCGCCGGCCAGCTCAATGTGATGTCGACACCCATTTCAATTCCTCTTCAACAGCGAAGTGCAATCGAAGCCCTTGCGCTTCTATTCGATGTCCTCTCGCGGGAGGCTGGCGTCAAAGTTGTGGTTGGCCAAGCTGGGTATTACCTGGCTCCTGCCGTCACTATCGGCGCGCAGAACGAGCCAGCACGGAATGTTTTGATTAGAGTTCTGGGTCAAATCGATGGAAGCAATAACCAATCGTATCGCGCGTTGTATGATCCAAAGCTTCGCTACTACATGGTGAATTTCCAGTCGATTGGTGGGATGCTTTAGCGGCAACGCAGACATGGAATCCGCGCTAACCTGATAGTTGGGTAATTACGTTTGAAAATAGGTTTTGTCAGTTTAGGTTGTCCCAAGAATCTTGTGGATTCAGAAGTGATGATGGGGCAGCTTGCCGCGCATGGTCATGAGCTCACATCGTCTCCCGATGATGCGGATGTCATTGTCGTCAACACTTGCAGCTTTATCAATCCGGCCAAGCAGGAGTCCGTCGATACGATCATCGAAATGGGCAAGTATAAGGAACACGGTAAGGCCAAGCGGCTTGTGGTTGCCGGGTGTCTGGTAGAACGCTTTCGCGGCGAGATCGAAGCGAGTCTGCCGGAAGTGGATGCCATGGTTGGAACCAACGACCTTGAGAAGATCGTGGCGGCCTGTGAGGGCGAGAAGTTTAGCCTTGAGACGACGCCTTACCTCTACCATGATCTCTCGCCTCGCGTGCTGACTACGGGGCGCTATTCGGCTTACATCAAGATTGCCGAGGGGTGTGACCATCCCTGCACGTTTTGCGTGATTCCACAGTTTCGTGGGGATTTCCGCAGCCGGCGTTTTGAGTCGATTGTGGCTGAGGCTACGCGGCTCTTTGATTCCGGCGTGCGTGAGATCAATCTCATCGGCCAAGATACGACCAGCTACGGCGAAGACCTCGGGATCAAGGACGGCCTGGCGCATTTGCTGGGGAGCCTGGCTTCGATTGAAACTCCGTTTGAGAAGTGGGTGCGTTTTCTCTATTGCTATCCAAACCGGGTGACGCAAAAGATGCTCGATACGATTGCCGAACATGCTTCGCTCGTGAAGTACATCGATATGCCGCTGCAGCATTCGAGCCGCAATGTGCTGAAGCTGATGAAGCGTGGATCGAATGGCGATTTCTTCTTGAAGTTACTTGAGAAGATGCGGGCTACGATTCCTGGTGTGGCGATTCGCACGTCGATGATTGTTGGCTTCCCGGGTGAGACCGCCGCTGATTTCGAAGAGTTGAAGCAGTTTGTCGAGGCGGCGCAGTTTGACCGTCTCGGTGTGTTCAAGTATTCCGATGAAGAGACTTCGAAGTCGTTTGAACTCGGTGACAAGGTGGATGGGCGCACGATCCACAATCGCCAGCGCAGCCTGATGGCGGTGCAGCGGAAGATTTCGCGGAAGATCAACAAGAAGTTGATCGGGCAGGAGTTTCCGATTCTGATCGAAGGCCCGTCGGAAGAAACAGATCTGCTGTGGCAGGGCCGATTGCCTTCGCAGGCGCCTGAGATCGATGGCTACTGTCTGATCAACGATGTTTCTGACGGGGCGCTGGCCAAGGGGCAGATCCGCCGGATTCGTATCACCGAAGCTCACGATTATGATTTGATTGGTGAGGTCTTTGGTTCGCCAGAAACCAACCTGCCAAGATTTACTGAAAATCCATTTCCGATTCTGAATGCTGCGCCCAAGCGTCAGCATCAGCACATTTAACTACGATGCTCCTCAAGGCCAAGTGCCCCCTATGCCGCAAGCCTTCCAAGCAAGGCGATGATTTCTTTCCTTTTTGTAGCGAACGCTGCCAGATGATGGATCTTGGCAAGTGGGCTGATGAAGAGTACCGGATTCCCGGTGAGACGCTAGACGAATTGCCGGCACGTCGTGAGGAAGACGCTGACGATGAAGCAAGCCATCGCTGAGGTAATCGCTACCAGTTTCTACGCCGGGTATGTGCCCAAGGCTCCCGGCACGGCAGGTGCTCTGGTGGGAGTTGCGGTGGTGTACCTGCTGCATCATTTCGCTTACTTCACTCCAGTGCACCTGTTGGGGCTGGTTGTGATTGGCCTAGTGCCTTCGATTTGGGCGACCAATGTCCTGATTGATGAATTGAAGTTAAAGGACCCGCAGTGCGTTGTGGTGGATGAAGTGTTGGGGCAGATGCTGGCATTTCTTTGGTGTGACCTCAACAACCCGTTGAGTTACCTGGTGGCGTTTGGGCTTTTTCGTGCCTTTGACATCTGGAAGCCATTCCCCGTAAATCTCTTTGAAAAGCTACCGCGCGGGATTGGCGTGATCGCCGATGATCTGATGGCGGGTTTGTATGCGGCGCTCGCGATTTACATTCTTCACAACTTTCTCAATCTACCTTTGTAAAAATAGAGTCAGATTCGTCATGTCCTCTATTCATATTGATCGCGTACAGCCGGAAGCGGCGTTGCCTGGTGGTGAGTTCACTATTCGCGGCACAAATCTTGGTGGTGAGGTTCGTCCCGAGGTGCTCTTTGGCGATGCGCATGGGGCGGTTGTGGTTGGTTCAGGCAGCATGGTGATTGCGCGCGTGCCGGATGCTCCGAGCTACGGGGAACTCACTGTTCGGCGCGAAGGTGCAGTTTCGAATGCCTATCATTGCGCGATCGGAATTCAGGTGGCCGATAGTTTGCATCCTGTTGCGAGTCCGGCTTGCGACCAGGAGGGCAACATCTACACAACCTTCTCTGGTAGCCGGGGGCAAAAAACTGCAGTATCGGTTTACAAAATTGATTTGAACTATGATTGCGGCCCGTTTGCCAGTGACATCATGAATGCTACCGGGTTGGCCTTTGACCAGGCCGGGATGCTTTATGTGTCCTCGCGCAACGACGGGATTATTTACCAGATCACTCCTTCGGGCACGATGACGACATTTGTCGAAGGGATGGGGATCGCGACAGGACTTGCGTTCGATCCGGCTGGCAATCTATATGTCGGGGATCGATCAGGAACGATTTTCAAGATCAATCCGGCACGCGACGTGTTTGTTTTTGCGACTCTTGAGCCGTCGATTGCGGCCTATCATTTGGCCTTTGGGCCGGATTCTTATCTATATGTCACCGGGCCGACAACTTCGAGTTTTGATTCAATTCAGCGTGTTGCGCCAACTGGAGAGGCTGAGCTCTTCTACCGTGGGCTGGGGCGGCCACAGGGGATCACCTTTGACCGGGATGGGAACCTGTATTGCGCCGCCAGCTATTCCGGCCGCCGTGGAGTTGTGAGAATCAATCCGGCTCGCCAGGCGCAGCATTTTCTGTCGGGCCACGGGATTGTTGGGCTTTGCATCATGCCTTCGCGCTCGATGGCTGTGGCTACAACGAATTCGATATTCAGAGTGGATGTGGATATCGCCAGCGCCTAGAGCTTCTATATGAACGCAGCCATTATTGCCGTTGGGAGCGAGATGCTCACACACACCAGAGTGGATACCAATTCGTTGTTTCTTACGGAGCGGCTGAATTTGCTGGGTGTTGAGGTGGTTCAAAAAGTAGTTGTGGGGGATCAGCGGGAAAAGCTTGAGGCGGCCATTCGCTATTGCCTTGAACACTCTGAATTGCTGATCCTGACCGGGGGGCTTGGGCCGACCGAAGACGATTTGACGCGTGAGGCGGTTGGTACCGCTACAGGGCGGGAAGTGCTGTTTGACCAGGGGATTTGTGATGCATTGATTGCAAGATTTGCTTCCTTTGGGCGTAAGATGGCCGAGATTAACAAGCGGCAAGCTTATGTAATTGATGGGGCCGAGGTGATGCCGAACCCGAATGGGACGGCACCCGGGCAATGGCTGAGCTTAGCGTCTAAACAGATCGTTGTTTTGCTACCCGGGCCGCCTGGTGAGATGAAGCCGATGGCTGAGAAGGAATTTCTGCCCAGACTTCAAAAAATGCTGCCACCGCTGGCGTTGTCGACGGCTACCTTTCACCTGACCGGAATGGGTGAATCGGATGTGGATGCTCTGGTTGCTCCCATCTACAAACAATACGCGAACCCGGTGACGACGATTCTGGCCAAGGCTGGTGACATCACATTGCACCTCCGTTCGCAGACGAAGTCTCAGGAAGAATCGGATGCGTTGGTTGCTGAGTTGGGATCCAAGATTGAGGCAGTACTTGGACAATGGATTTACTCCCGGGACGGCTCTCCACTGGAAACGGCAGTTCTGCGCCTGCTTGTGGAGAGAGGGCAGACTGTTGCAGTGGCGGAGTCTTTGACGGGCGGGATGCTGGGTGCGCGACTATCCGGCGTGGCGGGGGCGTCGAAGGCTTTTGTGGGCGGGTTCATCACTTACAACAATGGCCAAAAGCAAGGGTTGCTGGGCGTGGACCCCTGGGTTCTGGCCGAGCAGACTGAAGTGTCTGAGCCGGTGGCGCAGCAGATGGCTGCTGCGGCTCGCGAGAAATCGAACGCACACTGGGCGCTGAGCTTGACCGGTTATGCCGGGCCTGATGGCGGGACTGAAGAGAACCCGGTGGGTACCGTTTATATCGGAATCGCCGGACCCGATGGGTACCTGAAGGCACAACGCTTTCGTTACCCTGCTGGGGATCGAGACAGGGTAAGGCAGTTTGCTGTGCAATCTGCGCTCAACATGCTTCGATTGGCTTTAAGCTAGAAGATCATGCCAAAGCAACAACGCAATATTCTGGGCCAGATTCTGATTCCCTGCTCGACAGATCCGATGACCGGGTTTTATCGAACCGGCTGTTGTGAGACAGGTGATGAAGATCAGGGGCGGCATTTGATTTGTGCTGTCATGACGGATAACTTCCTTGAGTTTTCAAAGTCCAAAGGAAATGGTTTATCTACGCCTCATCCTGAGTGGGGTTTTCCAGGCCTTAAGGCTGGGAACCAGTGGTGTTTGTGCGCGCTGCGGTGGAAAGAAGCACTCGAAGCAGGGTGTGCGCCGCACGTAATTTTGGAATCGACGCATCACAATGCACTGCAGTTTGTGTCGCTTGAAGACCTTCATGCTCATGCCGTTCATAAGAGCGGCGGTATGGTGAGCTAAACGGTTTGCCAAATGGGCGCAAATCCAGTACACTAGGAGATTGTGGTGGCAACAGCATTGCTGTGCGCCTTCCTGCGAAATAGCCGATTGCAAGATTGCTATTTCAATTTCTGGCAAGACCAAACCCCTGGTTGCGCAAGTTGGAGTTAGAGTTATGTCCAAAGTATGTCCCGTAACCGGCAAGCGGCCCATCAGCGGCCACACGGTTTCGCACGCCAATAACAAGACGAAGCGTCGTTTTGAACCGAATTTGCACGAGAAGCGTCTGTGGATCGCGAGCGAAAAGCGTTTCATTCGCGTTCGTTTGTCTGCCAAGGCACTGCGTACCATCGACAAGGTGGGAATCGAAGCCGTGCTCCCACTTCTGAAGAAAAAGTAGCCCAACCTAGCTAAAAGAGGAATTTAGAATGCGCATCAATATTAAGCTCGTCTCAACTGCTGGCACTGGCCACTACTACACCACCACGAAGAACCCAAAGAAGACCACCGAAAAACTTCTGAAGAAAAAGTTCGATCCAGTAATCCGGAAACACGTGGAATATAAGGAATACAAAATCTCTTAGCTTTTGTATTATCACGACTTTTGAAAGCTGCCCTTAGCGGGCAGCTTTTCTGCGTTTGGGCAGGATTTTCCCTAATTCCTTATTGATGCCAAATATGAGCAGCACAGCAAGCGCCATAAAGTAAAGACAACGGATGCCGCCCAAAAGGAAGACTTGCCCCGCGTCTGCACTGGCTGACTTAAACTTCGGTGAATCCCGAAGCGAGTCGTAATCCAGAATCTGTCGTTTTGCGATGAAGCCTAAGGCATATTTTCGCCATTGTTCGTGGAAAGCAATAGCTGCGGTCCGGAATGCTGAGTAGCGGGCCAGGCCGGTGCCTGCCAAGTCATCGACTCCAAACTGGGCGACAGTGTAAGGAGAAAGCCAGGAGCCGATAATTGCCATCTCATCCAGCTTGCGGACGTTTTCCTCAAACTCCTTCAACTTCGGCGCGATTCTTTCTTCAATGCGCAGGTTCAGCAGCGCAACCGACTGTGCTTTTGTTATGGGCTGGGTCCAATCGAGAGGGGCGAGTCCCTGGCGAGTGAGATAGCGGTCAATTCCCGCCTGATCGTCGGCCTTAATTTCAGCGGTCAGCTTTCGTCTCTCTACAATCAGGGGGAGACGGCCTTTGGGGCGTTCCATCGATAATTCCAAGCTTTGAATGAACTGTGGAACCAAAAATACCACCATCAAAAAAATGGCTGCATATTGGATTGTCGCCGAAGCGAATGTATCGGAACGAATAAGAAGAAAGGCGAAAAGCAAGATCCAACAAATCAAATAGAGTGCCACGAGAAGGCCCCAGAGAGAGAGCTGGCCCAGAAGTGCATTGTCGTTCAAGCGAAGGCCGCTGGAATAAAAGCAGGCAATGGTGACAAGGAAAACGAGACCACCAGAACCGAGTATTGGAAGCAAAATTCGTTCAATGATGAAGTCGAAGAGTTTTGTTCTTCCCGAGGCCAGCTTCTCGGCGTCACCGCGGGCCATGCACTTCTTGTAAATCATGTAGCAAAGCGGTATGAGCGCAATGGGTAAGAAGACAAGGAAGGCAAAGCTAAAATCGATGCGTCCAAATCTACGTCGAGCAGGGTTCTCGATGGGATCGATGTTTGACAATGGCCGTGTCGCGTCCAGGCGGATCAAGTGCATCGATGGAGCAATTCCGGTGAAGCCGGCGCTGAGCTGGCCTAGTGGTGACGATTCAAGAATGATTTCAAAGAAACTGGATGCCGGATCTGCTGATTGTGGCTCTCGAGTTGCGCCTGAGTGAATCTTCCTTTCCTGTTCGTGGAGCTTGGACGTTGTAGCGGAGGCGAAGAGTAAAACCAAAGTTACGCCGATTCCAAGACTGAGCTGCAGCGCAAATCGTTCCCAATTGAAATTCATAGAGCGATGTCCTCATTAGTCTCCTGGGGGATCTCAATCTTTGGCGGCCGCATGGCGGTTACCAAGCCGAAGATTGAAATGAAGCCCAGCCCCAGCGATGGGAGGAAGCAAGAGTTTAGAGCCACGATAGGAGACGGTATCTGCAGCTCAATGAGCGGAATTTGGCTCCAATAGTCCGGGCCCCGAAGCACCTTTTTTGCCTCTGGTCCGCTGGAAACGACAACGTCATCGTAAATTCGTTTCACGGCCTTGTCCCAGAAAACGGTTGCCTGTTCCAATTGCCAACGCTCACTGGCGAAATCTGTAGCTGATATAGCGCTGGAACCGATCTGAATGGCGACCAGCGGGATAAACATGGCGAGTACTTGCTCCAGCCTTTCCTGACGGTGGAAGAGTTCGTCAACACTTCCTCTGAGCCGATGGGCAACCTCCCGTTGGTGCCGCTCTTCCTTTTGGAATACGATTGCTGAAACGTTTACTGGCATCTCGGCTGCAGTTGAAACTTTGTAATCCCGTAAGGCTTCATTGAAATACCGGCGCTGCCGGTCGGCTCTTGGGTCTACGCCGTTGTAGCCATTTTGAGATTCGAATTCGAGTTTTTTTGCATAGTCATCGAGACTGGGCAAGGGAAAGACGGCAGCGGCAAGGTTGATTGTGAATGGCCGGGCAAGGCTGAAATTGAAGAGCCAAAAAAGCACCAGCAATCCGGTAGATCGAGACAGACTCTGAGAGCGTTGATAGACCAACCAGCAGATGGAGCCTACGGCAATGGAATAAAGAATGTAAACCCCGAGAATGAGCATGAGGCGGATTGCCCCCTCGAGGCCCAGGCTCTGTCGCTGGAGTGCGGCCGTAAGAAAACAGGAAAGCGCAACAGTGGGCCCGGCGAATTCAATCAGAGATGTCTGAAGGCCAGCCCACGACTGCAGACTCAGCGAGCGAGACTTTCTGACCTGCTGCCAGCCAAGGATCAATGCCAGACACGGAATCATGATTTGGCAAAACATGGCAGCGTTTAGCCCGATCTGTCTACCCGAAGGGAAAACGTCGTAACCCAAATGGTCCTGTGCTCGTGCGGCTCTAGCCAGCTGCATCCAAATGCTTTGGGCCTGCCAGGGGCCCTCCCCGGGGTCAAAAGCGGCGATTGGGGAGACAGCTATTGGGAAATAGACGGCTGAGGAAAGGGTATCGAGCGGGAAAGCTGGGGGATGGTTGCTCCAGATCTGGTGCATCGCCTGGTTGGCCGCACTTGCCTCATCCATCAACTGAGCGGTCTGCCACCACTGGAGGACAACGAGAAGTAGTGCAACTGCTGGAATCAAGACACGGCACAAGCGCAGAAAGGATTGTAGCGGATCCACTTTTTCATCCATCATAAGACTTACAGTTTCTCATGCGCACGCTGGCCCTAAGGGTCATGCAAAAATAAAGGCGTCCGAGACAATATACGTGGCCATACGACTTCAAATTCCCGCACGCGCCTTTTGGTTGCGAATCTTTCTCAGTCCGGTTGGCAGAATTGTTCTTGCCGGGCTTGCCTTTTTGATTGTGTCCAGCTTGCTGCTCTTTGGATTTGTTTACAGCAAGTACTCGCGGGAGATCGATGAAAAACTTGCGATCGGGCCGTTCCGGAATGCCTCACGGATATTTGCGGCTCCGCACTTGCTGTCTCTCGGTGATCCATTGGACCGGGAAGAGTTGGTCGGACAATTGCGTCGCAGTGGTTATAGCGAGGCAAGCGGGAATCCCGTTGGGCATTATGTTTTGCGCGGAGACTCCATAGAAATTTACCCTGGGCCAGAATCCTTCTTTGCTCGTGACGGAGGTTTGATCCGAATTGTGGATGGGCGCATTTCGCAAATCGTTTCCCTGGCGGACAACTCCGTTCGCAATCAGTATCAGCTTGAGCCGGAACTGGTAACCAATATTTTTGACCGTTCGAGAGCCAAGCGGCGGATGACCCGTTATGAGGATCTGCCGAAACAACTTGTGGAAGCCGTTGTGAGTGTTGAAGACAAGCGCTTCTTCAGCCACGCCGGTTTTGATCCGATTCGAATCGTCAAAGCCGTGATGGTGGATGTGTCCACTGGCCGGCATGCCGAGGGCGCGTCGACCATCAGCATGCAGTTAGCCCGAGGGTTCTTCCTCAGTATGGAGAAGACCTGGACTCGCAAGCTGAATGAAGTGGTCTATACCCTGATTCTTGAGCAGAAGTTAAGCAAAGAGCAAATCTTTGAATATTATGCGAACTACGTGCCTCTCGGCTGGCGAGGAGGCTTTAATATCTTTGGCTTTGGTGAGGCGGCGCAAGCCTACCTTGGCAAGGATGTGCGCGATCTGACGCTGCCTGAGGCGGCCCTGCTGGCTGGCCTGATACAGAGGCCAAGTGCTACCAACCCCTTTATTTATCCGGAGAAAGCCAAGAACCGACGCAATATTGTCTTGCGGCTGATGCGTGACAACAACTACATCAAGGACGATCAACTTGCCCAGGCTCGAGCCGTCGAGGTTAGGGCTGTTCGTGGAAATGGGGATTCAGCGGATTCCTCTTATTTCGTCGACCTTGTGAACGACACTCTGCAGCAGAAGTTTCCGGCGATGGACTTTCAGGATGGTGGCTACCGCATTTTTACTTCACTCGATGTCGATCTGCAGCGCGACGCCGCAGATGCGATGCGCATCGGGTTGAAGGAAGTGGATGAAGCGATTGCGAAAAAGCATAAAAAAGAGAAGGACGGCAAGGTGCCTGAGGTGCAGGCGGCTGTTGTGGTGCTGGACCCGCGTACCGGCGAGATCAAAGCGTTGGTGGGCGGCAGGAATTATGGCCTGTCGCAATTGAACCGTGCTATGGCCAAGCGTCAGCCCGGGTCCATTTTTAAGCCGCTGGTTTTTGCGGCGGCACTCAATACGGCGTTGTTCGATAGCGAAAAGGTTTTTACGCCAACCACCATGTTGATTGATGAGCCAACCACGTTTTATTACGACGGACGGAGTTACGAGCCAGGCAATTTCGGAGAAAAGTACTATGGCGCTGTGAGTTTGCGCACTGCGCTGATGAAGAGCTTAAACATTCCTACAGTGAAGCTGGCTGAGGCTGTTGGCTATGGGGAAGTGGTGAAGCTGGCCCGGCGCGCCGGGCTGAACATGGAAGTAAGGCCGACGCCCGCCGTGGCACTGGGTGCGTATGAAGTGACGGCAATCGAGATGGCTGGCGCTTACACGATGTTTCCGTCGGGTGGAGTTGCGTCACGACCAAGTTGGGTTCGTTCGATTCGCGATCGATTCGGTGCCAACATCTTTGAAGCCAAGACGGAACGCCATGAAGTGCTGGATCCACGAATCAACTACCTCATGGTGAATCTGATGGAAGATGTTGTCAGGGCTGGAACTGGAGCGGGCATCCGAAGCCGTGGCTTTGCGCCTCCTGCTGGCGGCAAGACAGGAAGTAGCCGTGATGGCTGGTTTGCCGGCTTTACCTCAAAACTGGTTTGTGTTGTTTGGGTAGGCTTTGACGATAATCGCGACATCAAGCTTGAGGGAGCCAGAAGCGCGCTTCCAATCTGGACTGAATTCATGAAGCGTGCCCATACACATCGGGAATACCGTAATGTGCATGGCTTTGTGCCCCCTCAAGGTGTTGTCTCTGCGGAAGTAGACGTTGCCACCGGCAAACTGGGTGCGGGCCGTGCCGAGGTCTACGTAGCGGGGACGCAGCCGGTGGAAGGGGTGAGCGGACACACGCAAGTATTTGCCTGGGATGCTACCGACGAGGCGAAATCAGAGGAGCCTGGCAAATCGACGGATGGTGGAAGTCGCAGCGTGACTTTGAGGAAAAAGGACGCCGATGCAGCACGGGTAGAAGCCGAGGCCGCAGGGCGGGCAAAGCCTCCTAAGGAGGCATCCGGCGAGAAGAGCGGAATCTGGGGCAAGATCCGGTCGATTTTCAAATAGATTTTTTTGGATTAGAATTATGAGCAAGTGAGGTGCTCCATGCGTTTTCGCACCCTTTTTTTATCCGTCATGACCGGAGCGATGTTACTCGCCCAGCCAACGAATTCCAGCTTTGTCCCAGTTGGGTCTACCAACAACACAGCGCCCCCGACGCAGAAGCCTGAACTGAGCCCGGAAATGCGTGGCGATATCTTCATGGCCCGGAAGATGTTTCGCGAGGCCGTAGAGATGTACCAAAGCATGCCGGCAGATTCTCCCATCACGTGGAACAAGGTAGGGATTGCCTATCACCAGATGGGCCAGCTCGGATTGGCTCGCAAGAGTTATGAGCGTTCTGTGAAGTTGAATCCGAAGTATGCAGAGGCAATCAATAATCTTGGGACCGTCGCTTACGCTCAGAAGAATTACCGCCGCGCGGCCAACTACTACAAGAAAGCGTTAATCTACACCCCGGATTCGGCAAGTATACATTCCAACCTGGGGACTGCGTACTTTGCTCGTAAGAAGTATGAAGATGCGATGACCGAATACCAGCGGGCACTTGCCCTGGATCCGAATGTGTTCGAGCATCGGGGATCCCAGGGAACGGTCCTGCAGGAGCGCAGTGTTGAGGAGCGCGCCAAGTTCCACTTCCATCTGGCGAAGCTTTATGCCAAGAGCGGGCAGCCAGACCGTGCCTTGCAGTATCTTCGTAAAGCTCTTGAAGAGGGGCTTAAGGATCGCGACAAGCTTGCATCAGAAGACGCCTTCGAGCTTTTGCGCGATAATCCAGAATTTCAGACACTTCTGAAAACGGAATTTCGTGCGATCTAGTCAGTACCTTTTTCTTGTTCCCCTGGTTTTAGGATTGGTCTTTGTTTCGTGCTCGGGGCAGGCCCCTGCGCCTTTAAATCCCCGCATCGCCATTGCTGGTTTCGATAACCAGTCGACTATTGCAGACAGATGGGTGCGGCCTTTGCTGAGTCATGCGATTGTGCGGCAGCTTCAGGCAGAGAGCACAATGGCGGCCAATGTGGTGCAAGATGCCGAAGGCTGGCGGACGCTGGGAGTAGGGCGAGTGATCAGCGGCCACTACCGTAGGGAAGGGCAGGGGATTCGTATCCACGCTGAATTGACCGACCCGGCGAGCACCAGGATACTCGGAAAGTTTGATGAAGTGGTGGAAGAGGCGAAATTACTGGAAGCCTCGACAAGGCTGGTATCCAGACTGCTGGGAATCAAACCATCCCCGTTGAACTTCGATTTTGCCCAGTGGAAGGGGTTTGCCGAGACCCAGGTTGAGGGAGGGACTGAGGCGCTGGCTGCTTTTGTTGAGAATAATCCAGCTTTTTCTCCGGCATATCCGATTCTGGTTGAAATTCTTGTGCGTAGCGGTAAACGCGAGGAAGCAACCGCGCTAAAGCAGAAGTTTCCTTCTGGCTCTGATGCGTTGACTCGCGCCCAAATGGATTACACCCTTGCCCAGGATTCTGTAACAAAGCTTACAGCGCTGGAGGCTTTGAGCAAGTTGCGACAGGGCGATCCGCGTCTTTTGCTTGAGTTGGCGACGGTTGCCTCCGGCCAGGGCAAGTGGGATCTGGCAGCAGCCCAATACCGGGAACTTACCAGGATCGAGGCGGGCAAGTTGGATTGGTGGAACGCGCTTGGTTATGCCGAGGCCAATCAAGGCCGATTGCCCGCTGCGGTGGCCGCCCTTAGCGAGTACCAGAGGCTCGCACCAAACGAACCCAATGCGCTGGATTCACTCGGCGAAGTGAATTACATGAACCGGAGCTTTAAAGAGGCCGCAAAGTTTTTCGATCAGCAGTGGCAGCGGTTTCCTGCATTTCAGGGCGGTGTGGGCTGGCGTAAGGCTGCATTTGCTCATTATTTTGCGGGTGATGTGAAGACGGCAGATTTAAGGTTTACCGAGTGGCGTAAACGGGTGCTTGGGAATTTGCCCCCAAGCGGGCAGGCTTTTCAGCAGGCCTTGTGGCTGGCCCGCAGCGGCCGTGCTCCGCAGGCTCGCGCTTTGCTTGAAAAAGAAGCGGCGGATAGCTCTGGTGAGCGCAAGGCGATTGCAGGATTCCATCTGGCCATGCTGCAATTCGGGCTGGAAGGCAAAGCGCCTTCCAGCGGTTCGATCCAGGGGTGGAGTCAGGAGATCAAAGAACCGCAGGTAAGGAATGAAATTTCCATTTTCGCTTTGATGGCGCAACCTGCTGCGAGCTCGGCTGCCCTCAAAGCAAGGATTGCAGCCGCCATTCCTCAGCCGCAACTCGCGCCACTGCGTAATGAGCTGCTGGCTGCGGCGGACACTCTTTTTTCTCCAGTAAAGCCAGAAAAATCAAAGATCTTTCCGCTTCCGAACACAATTGACACTCCAGTTGATGCGCTACTTCTCCGTTGGCGCATTGCTGTGTTACCATAAAAAAGTTGTCAGGCGGCCTTCTTTGCGAGACTGTCGTCTTCGATACATCCACTGGATTTTTTCCCTTGGTAAGGTTTCGTCGAGAGGGTTCGTGCGCATCTGGATAGGTGGCCGAGCGGTCAATGGCAACAGACTGTAAATCTGTCGGGTCTTGCACCCTACGAAGGTTCAAATCCTTCCCTATCCACCATAATTTGCGCCGTTCCTCCTGATACACTATTAGAGGCGGGCTGTTGTAGCTCAGATGGTAGAGCGCGTCCTTGGTAAGGACGAGGTCACCGGTTCAATCCCGGTCAACAGCTCCATACAATTTTCCCCCAACACATTTTTTTTAAGGCGCGAGCAAAATGGCGAAAGAGAAATTTGACCGTAGTAAGCCGCACGTCAACGTCGGAACGATTGGGCACATCGATCACGGCAAGACGACCCTGACGGCAGCGATCACGAAGGTGTTGTCCAAGCA
>JALHNH010000003.1 GCA_022843625.1 Bryobacter sp.
GGGCCATGGAGTAGCTACAACTTACCACGCAAAAAGGGCAAACGGCGTTTTAATGGTCCAGCCATCGCATCGGTTGCCATGGCAAGCTCATCGACACCAAGGGCTCTGGCCACAAAATAAAACACAATTGCCCCTGCTGGAATGGCTACACCAAGCTGCGCAAGAAAGGGCATGCGGTCCATTGCGCGTACGATCAACCAGACTACGACGCCCATTGCAAGGGTTGCCGCCACGGCCTTTGAGAGACTCGTCCACAGTAATCTTCCATACAAACCGCCCATGCGCCTGCGCATCAACAAAAAGAGCGTGATGGCGCTAAATAAAGCGATCCCGGACGTCGACACAGCGAGCCCGGCATGGCCTAAATGAAATACGTCCACCATGGTGCGCGCCAGCACATAATTCACAATGACGCTTCCTAGAGAAACGAGCATCGGCGTACGCGAATCTTTCAGCGCATAAAAAGCGGGGCTCAGAACCTTGAGCGCAGAGTAACCAGTGAGGCCTGCGGCAAAGCAGGACAGTGCAAGACCCGTCTGTTGTGTGTCGTATGAATCAAACTTTCCTCCCTCATAAATTGCCCCGATCATCGCCCTGCCCACAAGCACAAGCCCTGCAGAACTTGGAATGGTTAAAAGGAAAACGAGGCCCAGGGAACGTGATAGTGTGCGGCGGAATTCTTCCCAGTTCTCAGCGGCTGCGCTTCGCGAAACGGCCGGCAGAGTTGCACTGGCAATCGCCACGCCAAAGAGGCCGAGCGGGAGTTGCATAAAACGAAACGCATAGTTCAACCAACTTACGGAACCGTTTGGCCCTCGTATCGGATCGATCAACTCCGAAGCGATGTTGGAGTTTACCAGGACGTTGATCTGTGTGGCAGCATTGCCCAGGATGGCCGGCCCCATCATCACGAGGATGTGCCGCAAGCCTGGATCCGAGAAGTCGAAAGTGGGGCGGAAGACAAATCCAGCCCGCACCAGGGCCGGGACCTGGAAGCCCAATTGAAGAGCACCACCAGCGAGTACGCCCCATGCCATTCCTTCAATTGCAGTAATGCCCAGGCCTGGCCCAAGCCAGACACCGGCCATCAGTCCAACGATGACACTGCCAATGTTGAAACAAGTTGAAGAGAGTGCCGGAACGGCAAACTGCCGCAAGGCATTGAGAATCCCCATGGCCTGTGCGGCCAGCGCCACAAGCAGCAGAAACGGAAACATGATCGAGGTGAGGTGCGCTGCAAGTTCTGATTTACCCGGCGTATTCCGGAAGCCAGGTGCCGCCAGATTTACCAACTGTGTGCTGTAGATGGCACCAAGTGCACAAATGAGGCCCACGACCAAAATCAGAGTTGTTGCAACCAGGTTGGCTAGACGGGCGGCATCTTCGCGGCCCTTTTTCTGCAAACTTTCCGTGAAGGCTGGAACAAAGGCGCTCGACAGCGCTCCTTCGGCAAAAAGATCACGAGTGAGATTGGGAATCTGGAAGCCGATGCGAAATGCATCGAAAGGCATCGTCGAACCAAAGAGACGGCTCATTACCATCTCGCGAACCAGGCCTGATACACGAGAGAGCGCAACCGCAAAACTCATGATCGAAGCGGATCGCACCACCCCTTTTGAAACCGTCGCAGATGATTCTGCGGCACTTTGTTGTTCAGTTGGGCTCAGACGATTTCCGCTCCGTATAGTTCCAGGAAGTGAGAAAGTGTTTTGATTCCAAGGTAGTAATGATCGAGCTTGTACTTTTCGTTGGGAGAATGCAGGCCGTCGTCGGGTAATCCAAAGCCCATGAGAATCGTCGGGATCCCAAGATATTGGTGGAACTCACCCACAATCGGGATCGATCCTCCAGACCGGATGAAAACCGTCTGCTTGCCCATCATGTCCGAGAAGGCCTTTGCTGCCACATCCATGGCCGGATGATTTGGATCGACCATCAGGCCAGGACCCTGCGACAGCACCTTAACGGAGCACTGAATGCCCTTGGGCGCGTTCTCTGCTACAAAGAGCTTGACGGCTTCCACTACTTTCGCCGGATCCTGGTTTGGCACCAGACGAAGCGACACTTTTGCTGTTGCTGTTGCCGGGATCACCGTCTTGGCGCCGGCACCGGTAAAGCCACCGGCAATACCATGAACCTCAAGCGTAGGGCGCGACCACACGCGCTCAAGAACGCTGCGGTCTGGTTCACCCGTCAGTGTCGTAGAACCTACTTCATCCTTCAGCATTGCCGCCTCGGAGAAGGGAAGCGATTGCCACGAAGCTAGTTCTTCCGCTGCTGGTTCTGCGACACCATCATAGATGCCTGGAATCAGAATGCGCCCATCGGCGTCCTTGGTCTTAGACAGAAGCTCAACCAGGCCAAAGACGGCGTTGGGCGCAGCGCCGCCATAAAGGCCCGAATGCAAATCGCGCGACGGCCCTTGGGCCAAGATTTCCATGTACACCAGCCCACGCAGCCCGATACAGAGAGTGGGCAAGCCGTCGGCATACAAAGCCGTATCGCTCACCAGCGCCACATCTGCCTTGAGCTGCTCGCGATGAGCCGGAACGTATTTAGAAATCGACTTACCGCCGATTTCTTCTTCGCCCTCGATGAGGACCTTGATGTTCACCGGCAGTTTGCCATCTATGGCCATCAAGCCTTCAAGCGCCTTGACGTGCATATAGAACTGACCCTTGTCATCTACCGAACCGCGTGCGTAGATGTTGCCATTGCGAATGGTGGGTTCAAACGGCGGAGTCTCCCATAGATCGAGCGGATCTGGGGGCTGCACATCGTAATGCCCGTAGCAAAGCACCGTTGGCTTGCCTTCGGCATGAAGCCAGTCAGCATAAATCAGCGGGTGACCTTCGGTTTCGATGATTTCGACATTTTCAAGGCCTGCGCTGCGCAGTTTTTCTGCAGTGAATTCGGCAGCACGGCGTACGTCTCCAGCATGCTCGGGAAGCGTGGAAACACTGGGAATCCGGATGAGTTCGAAGAGTTCGTCGAGGAGGCGTTGGCGGTTTTGATCCACCCAGGTATTTACTTGTTGGGACATGCGGGAACTTTCAGTTTAGCCTTTGAGTGCGGGTTGCGGTCTAATAGTGACCGCATGTCCTTTTCGCGACGCCATTTCTTGAGCGGCCTCATTGCCGCGCCAATGCTTGCACAGCCCGATCAATTGCCTGCCTGGTCTCCGGGTACTCTCGAGATCCACCACCTCTCCACCGGCCGTGGCAATTGCACTTTTACGATTGCTCCCGACGGCAGCACCCTCATGATCGATGCTGGCGCGCAGATGCCAACAGCCGAGCAGCTTCCATATTTCGTCCCGGCTTATCCCGATACCAGTCGCAGACCGGGCGAGTGGATGGCGCGCTACACGCAACGTCATCTGGCCCGCGCTGGCCGCAAAGAGATTGACCAGCTCTTCCTGACTCACTTTCACAGCGACCACATGGGCGAATACAAGTCTGACCTGCCGCAATCAAAGCTTGGCAATTACAAGCTCACTGGAATCACCGACATTGCGGAATCCATCAGGATTGGCAAAATCGTCGATCGCGGGTATCCAAATTACGATTACCCGGCACCGGTCAACGATCCTGGAACACGCAACTATCGAAGCTTTATCGAAAGTGTTTCCAAGCGCAACACTGTCGTCGAAGCCTTCCGTCCAGGGTCGGCGAGCCAACTCGGCCCGAGGGCGAAGATCGAAAATTACGAAGTAAGAAACGTCGTCGCAAACGGCCAGCTCTGGACAGGCAAGGGCGAAGAATTCAAGGCCACATTCCCCGATGTGAAGACGCTCAAGCCCGCCGACTACCCATCCGAAAACATGTGCTCGGGTGGCATCAGAATCCGCTATGGTGCCTTCGATTACTTCCATGGAGGAGACCTCTGCGATGGCAGTAACTATGGCAACCCAGCCTGGCGCAATATCGAAACGGCTGCCGCAAAAGTCGTTGGGCCGGTGGATGTGGCGCTTGCCAGTCATCACGGCTACATCGATTCCACCGGGCCCGATGTAGTTCGTGCTCTCAGGCCTAGAGCCTTCATCATTCATGCCTGGGATTCTGCCCACCCCACTATGCCAGCTCTACACAACATGCTGAGTCAGGAACTCTACCAGGGCCCCAGAGATATCTTCTCGACAGCGATGAAGGCAGAAGCCAGGATCGCGATTAAGCGGCTGAACCAGCTCAAGGCAAGCCTTGGCCACATTGTGATTCGTGTTGCCCCTGGAGGTGCCAGCTATGAGGTGCTCATCACCAGCAATGCAGATGAATCCGATCGCGTCACCGCGCGTTTTGGCCCTTACGTTAGCGCTTGAGGCGAAGCCGTTGTCCTAGTTCACCCGGATCACAACCACACCCTTCTGCCTGCGATCTTCGCCAAAGACAATCGCTTCGACGCTGTTGGATTTGTTGTTCACTCGCACAGGCAAATTTACTACCTGCTGCCCCGGTTGCCCCGGCGGTTGCTGTACAACAGGCGAACCGATCCAGGCGATGCTTTCTGGATTGGGGATGATTTCCAGATCTCCATTTTCGAGGTTATACACGAGAATTTGCGAACCGGCATTGGCTGCGCGAACGCCTCGCGCCACCACTCGTCGAATCGAGGGCAAGACTCCCAGAAAATTCACAGCGACGAAACCTTCCGGTGTCGGCAGCAGCCTGGACTCGGTCCGCTCCAGGTCAAAAAGAATCAGGCCCGCATCTCCATTGATGCGATTGTTGGCTTGCGCCACAATCAGGTTGAGTGCCGGGACCCGCGCACCGCCTGAGAAGTTACTCACTCCCTGAGGTAGGTCGAAGCGGAAGATAGTCGCGTTAACGCCATCGAGTGCATAGAACGTATCAGAGGTGTTGCGGTTTGCCGGGTCGACGTTGGATCCGATGAGAAAGTCGTTGATCTCGTCAGCACCGCCTGAAGCATTAAATTTGCCTGATCCGGGTAAGCTAACGCCCTGAAATCGTCGGGCTGCCAGATCAAAAAGCATGAAGCCATCTGCGGTGCAGGGGTTCTTGAAAGCACGGTCTTCGGCTCGCGCACCAAGTAATGAAATTCCGCGCGAAAGTTCAAGGTTAAAAACTGGGATATTGGCGACGCAACCGGCAAAGAACCAGCTTTCGGGGAGCGGGATGCTCTGAGAGGGGCCTTCCGGCGGGAAGTAGGCGAAGCCATGATTGCCTTCTGCATTGCGCACCGCCACATAGTAGCTCCGCGTTTGAGCATCCATGTAGAAGGGCGTTGGTGTTCGTAGTGCGGCCCCACCGCCGGGTATGCCAATGGGCCCACCGGGAGGTCCAGGCTGCTGCTGCTGCTGGGCTGGTGCGACAATCGGCAGCCAGCCTGCGGGAAACTCGCGCTGGCTGACGATTTCACCTTGAGCTGACATTACTGCCACCCTGGCTTTGATCGGATTCTCGACGTTATCGCCTACCGTGATAACGAATTGATTATTCAACTGGCCAACGCCGGTCAAGAGCCGATTGATACCGTCGCCGAGGTCGATGTTTTGAAAGCGTTGTAGCAACCCCTGTAGATTTACCCCGGCACCAGGAGCGCCCCCTGCTGCGGCTTGTTCTTCTACTGCGCCGGTCTCAGAATCGATCCGGTAGGCTTTACCGGGTGCCCCGGCAGTACCCTGCACAACTGCTACGAAATCGCCGCCTGCAACCCCATTGATATTGGCTGCTGCCTCGGGCAGTGTTGCTAGTACGGCAGTACTCGATCCGGGCCGAAAGATTCTTACTTTGTCGCTTACAGGGGCAGGTTGGCCTGGTTGTGCGGTGCCCCTGAAGGGTCCTTCGAACGCCGCAAAATTGGAAGAACCCACACCGTCGATAAAGGGACTGATTGCTTGCGCCTGAGCAGTCGTAAGGCATCCCTCTATGTTCAGGAATTCCTTCTTGCGGATGTCAATGCGATAGCTGGGGTAGCAGGTATCGCCTCCGCGAACCGCGTTGGCATTAAGAAAAAGGCCATTAACGTCGCTGGAGCGCAGGTTTCTCAGGTCGGGACTTCCGGCGGGCAAGGGAATGAAGTGGACTTCGGATTCTCTGGGGCCCCGATCCAGGGTAAGAAGGTTGGCCTCGGCGTTATTGGCAATCAACAGGACGGTATCTCCATTTGTCGCCCCTTCCGGAGTCTTCACATCCAGCACGAATTCGCCTGGTCGGGTTGTCGAATAGGTTGCAGTCGCTTCTGCCTGAATGCCGCCTACGAAGACATTGATCGCTGCTCTTGGGGTAGCAGGGTCGGTGGCTGCTTCCCCGGTAGGGACTCGCGGGTCGGTTGGGCCTAGAGAAGTGACGCTCAAGCGCATGGTGCCATCGCTGCCCTCATTGGCTGCAGGGCCGAAGCCACTCGCGTTCCCGGAGCGGATGGCGGGAGCCAGGTTCTGAACTTGCAGACGCACCGGCCGTGAGGACTGGTCGCCACGACGCACCACCAGATTGACCAGGCCATTTGGTGTTTCCAGCGGCACTTGCGCGGTAATCCTGGACGGGCTTGCTTCGACGATCGGGGATGGACGGTTGTTGATCAGTACCTGAACGGCCGGGTCCCCGAATTGCGTCGGCAAAGGAAGAGTGTCTGCCTTCCAGCCTTCGGGCGGTGCCAGATTGATGCCATTGATGTGGATCAACCCGCCTTGGCCAACAAGTGCGGGAGCTGGAAGTTGCGAAAATGCGTTCACCACTCCTCGGGGCTGCAAAACCGGCGCTGTCGGTACCTGTGCCTGAAGGGTTGCAGCCAGGGTGAGTGAGAAAGCGAAATTCCGCATAACACTATCTAACACCATTGCTACGCTGGTGTTGCGTGGCGCCAGATCCAAATTCAGGACTTCGTTTTCAGTGTCAGACCGGTTGTCGCAAGTGTTGCGAGGTTTCCGGCTATGTTTACCTCACCGAAAATGACGTCAGCGAGGCTGCCCGTTTTCTCAAGTTGGAGCAGACAGACTTTGAGGCCCAATACATATATCGAACCCGGAATATGCGCCGGGTACGGAAGCCGCGCGGCAAGTCTAAACAGTGCCCGTTTCTCAATGAGGGTGGCTGTGGGATTCACCCGGTTAAACCTGTCCAATGCAGGCTATTCCCGTTTTGGCCCGAATTGGTGGAAGATCGCAAGGCTTGGGCAAAGACAGGGAGCTGGTGCCCGGGAATTGGCCAGGGGTCGCTGATTCAGATTGGAACAGCAATGGAGCTAGCCAACGAGATGCGCGAAAAATATCCGGATGCCTACGAATAATTAGCGCCCGATTTTGGGCGGAGATGGCAATATATTGGCAGTTTTCCCTGGTTACAGTGGCCTCTACTCCTATGAACTGAGTTTGGCAAGGTGCTTGCATACGTCTTCTGCGTATGTTCGATCCCATCTCTGGACGCATGTCGCACTATCTTGATCTTCTGGCGGACCGCCAGAAGCTTGTTTCCTCCAACATCGCCAATGTTGATACCCCTGGCTACCGCACGAAGGATATCGATTTCAATTTCGAATTCCAATCGCTGGTTGCCGGGGAATCACCAAATGTGATTGAGACTGAAGGGCTGAAGACCAAGAACGACGGCAACAACGTGAGCATGGACCGTGAGATGCGCCTGTTGAGCGAGAACGCACTTCGATTCAATTTTGTCAGCCAGGTGCTCAAGGGCGAAGCCCGGGACATCCGTCTGGCCCTAAAGGATGCACGCGGATAATGAGCCTCTTTCAAAGTTTGAGTGTCAGCGCGTCGGGCATGAGCGCACAGCGTTTCAGATCGGAACTTCTAGCCCAGAATATTGCCAATTCGGAAACCACGCGCACCGAAGAGGGTGGGCCTTACCGCCATCAGGATGCGGTGTTTCAAGCTGCGTCGGTCAGACATCCCTTTTCCTCGGCCTTCCAGTCGTCTTTGGATGCTCCGAATACGGGCGTCGCAGTGAGCGAAGTGCAACTGGATGACCGCGAGCCAATCCGGCGCTATCTTCCCGGACATCCAGACGCCGACGACAAGGGCTATGTGAGCTTCCCGAACTTCAGTCCCATTGAAGAGATGGTGGATTTGACCAACGCCAGCCGTTCTTTTGGAGCGAATGTGACTGCGATGAACGCCGTTAAAGACATGATTTCAAAATCAATCGACCTGGTAAAAGGCTAAGGACATGGATCTCAATTTTGCGAAATCGCTCGCCAGCGGTATTCAGTTGGTCAAGCCCGTGGAACCACTTGCTGCTGCGGGGCAAGCTGGTGCGACCGGGAACCAGTTTCAAAACATACTGACCGGGGTGATCGGAGAAGTAAAATCCACACGCAACGAAGCCAATCAGCAGATCAGCGCATTTCTGAATGGAGAACAGACAGATATTCACGAGGTGGCGACCAGCATCCAGAAGGCAGGATTGACCTTTGAGATGGCGATCGAGGTGCGCAACAAGGCTATGCAGGCGTATCAGGAAGTAATGAGGATGCAGATCTGAGCCTTTGGCTCGAGCTGAAAAAAACCGTGGAGCATAGCAAGCCTTGAACCAGATCCGTGAACTGTTCGACAGCCTCAGTCTTCGCCAGAAGATTTCGATCGGCGCTGCCCTTGCGGTGGTGCTGGGCGGAATTTTCTGGTTTATCCAGGACCATAAGGACAAAGACTTCAAGGTTCTGTTTAAGGACATGGCGGCTGAAGACGCCGGGCAGTTGACCACACGTCTGCGGGAGAAAAACGTCGAATACAAGATTGGTGAAGATGGGACCAGCATCTATGTTCGCAGCGCGAAGCTAAGTGAATTGCGTTTGGATCTTGCCGCGCAAGGTCTACCGCGAACCGGTCGAATTGGCTTTGAAATCTTCGACAAAACGAACTTTGCCCTCACAGAATTCGCTGAACAGGTGAACTACCAGCGGGCTCTTGAAGGAGAGCTGGAGCGCACAGTTTCGAGTTTGCGGGAAGTCGAGCATTCGCGGGTGCATCTGACCTTTGCCAAGCAGAGTATCTTTCAGGACAACCGCAAACCCGCCAAAGCCAGCGTGGTTTTGAAGCTTAGAACGGGCGCACGCTTGTCGCCTGCCTCTGTGCAGGCTGTCATCTTTCTCCTATCCAGTGCCGTTGAGGGCCTTTCACCCGAGGATGTTTCGCTCATTGATCACAACGGGAGTCTTCTGAGCCGCCCGAGAAAGTCCCACACCCCGGAAGAAGAGTTTCCCGAAATTCTGCTTGAGTACCGGCAGAAGCTCGAGAAGGATATGTTGGCCAAGGTCAACGCAACCCTGACACCATTGCTCGGTGAAGAACGGTATCGCGCCGGAGTTACCGTCGATTGCGATATGACCAGTGCTGAAGCCAGTGAAGAAGTTTATGATCCTGAAAAAGCTGTAGTCACCTCGGAACAAAAGACTGAGGACAGCAGCGGAATTCCCCTGGCGAGCGGAGTCCCGGGCACTCCCAGCAGCCTCCCAAGACCAACTTCCCGCCCTGCCTCGTCTCAAACCGGGACTCAACGCAAGACTGAAAGCACGAACTATCAGGCGAGCCGATCCATTCGTCGCACTAAGATTCCGCAGGGGCAAATCAAGCGAGTCTCACTTTCGGTCCTGCTGGATCAGGAGATGCGCTGGGAGGGGGTTGGGCCCAAGGCGAAACGGGTATTTGACGTGCCTTCAACAGAAAAGATCAAGGCGATCAAGGAAGTGGTTTCTGCCTCAATCGGGCTCGTCGCCGATCGGGGAGATGTCGTAATCATCGAGACGCTGCCCTTTGATGCAACCCTGCGCGTTCAAGCGCCTGCCGCACCATTGCCGCCTGCACCGCCTAAGCCGCTTTTCGTCATTCCCGATTTTTTGTTAAAAATCCTCCCTGCGCCGCTCAAGGATCCCGTAGCGCTACTTGCAGCAGTAATCGCCGCTGGGGTGGCGTTGCTGATGCTGGGGCTGGCAGTCTCCTGGTTCCTGAACAAGCGCAAGAAGGGCAAGGTTGCGGCCCAGGCAGCAGCAGTAGCTGCTGCAGTGCAAAGCTCAAACCTCAGCCCCGAGGCGATCGAATCGCTGCAGGAGGATGACGGGCGTAGCTTCGAAGAACGCCTGGCCGAGCAGCAGAGCAAGCAGAAGCGGCTCGAACAGAATGAACTGGCCCGGCTCAAGATGCCGGAGGTTACGACGCAGAAGGGCAAGATCCTTCAGCAGCACATTACCGACGAAGCCCAAAAGGATCCGCTGATGATCGCGCAAATCCTTCGTAGCTGGCTTCACGGCGACAGAGAGAGAGAAAGATAATGGCCGAAGCTCAAGTCCCCGAAAAAGTCCCAGAAAAGATTTCGGACATCATCCCGGAGGAACCCACTTTTCGGATCAACCTTCCGGGAGCGAAGAAGTGCGCGATTCTTTTGATCATTCTTGGCCCGGAAATTACGGCCGAAGTTCTGAAGCAGATGGACGAAAACGAAGTCCAGCGCATTGGTCAGGAACTGGCTCGCGCAAGCTCTGTCACGGCTGAAGCTGCCGAAGGTGTTCTCGAAGAGTTCTACCAAATGTCGATTGCCCACCAGTATGTACTAAAGGGTGGGGTGGACTACGCGAGAAAAGTTCTTATTGGGGCATTTGGTCCGGAAGAAGCAAAACGGATTCTGGATCGATTGCTCAAGCAATTGGGCGGCGAGAATCTCAGCTTTGACGCATTGCAAAAGGCCGACCCGACGCAGTTGGCCAAGTTTATTCATCAGGAACATCCACAGACAGTGGCGCTCATCCTATCGCATCTGAATCCGACACAAGCCGGTGGATTGCTACACGCGCTGCCTGTGGAAATTCGCGCCGATGTGGCACACCGTATGGCGAGTCTCGAACAGATTTCTCCAGACATCATTGGCAAGATCGCAAACATTATCGGTCTCAAGCTGAAGGAAATCGGCGATTTCAGTCGCGAATCCACCGGTGGTGTGGCGGCGGTTGCCGAAATGTTCAACCGGCTCGATTCCGGCACGAGTAAGGAATTGCTGGAGTCGCTTGAGATGCTCAACCCGCAACTTACGCAAAATATTCGTCAATTGATGTTTGTCTTTGAAGACATGTTGATGATCGACGAAATTGGCATCAAGGAACTTTTATCGCGCATTGACCGCAAGCTGCTGACCGTTGCGTTGAAGGGAACTACCGACAAGCTTCGCGATCACTTTCTCAGCGCAATGTCTCAACGTGGTGCCGAGATGCTACGCGAAGACATGGACGCGCTCGGGCCGATCAAGATCCGCGAAGTCGAGGCTTCGCAACAACAGATCATCACCGTGTTGCGCCAGCTGGAAAACGAAGGCGTGATCAACCTTAAGGGCACCGTCGGCGAACAGTATGTCAACTAGCGAAGTCCTATCGACAGATCGCACGCCGGCACCAGCCGGAAGCATGTCGCGGATATTCGAGGCAGGAGAAGCCACCTCGGTAGGCATGGTGCCGTGGATGGTGGAAGAAGTACTTCAGCCCGGTCAGGTGCGCTTTGCTCCGCCACCAGTGCAGCAGGTACACGCAGTTAACCCCCGGCAAGACCTGGAATCATCGATCGCAGAATTGCAGACGCGACACCGTCGGGAACTCGACGAGGCAGTACAACGGACTCGGGCTGAGTGCGAAGCCAGAGCGCAAAATCTGCTTCAGACCGAGGTCGACCCGTGGCTGAAGCGAATGGCCAAATCGATTGAAGACATTGCCACTGTTAAGCAGCGCTATCTGGCCGAGAGTGAAGACCAGCTGGTACGGCTCGCAGTTGCTGTGGCACGGCGTATTCTTTATCGTGAAATCCAAGTCGACACCGAGGCTCTCTTCGGGCTGATCCATGCGGCCACGCAACGCGCGGAGCTTCGCGAATTAAATCGAATTCTGCTCAATCCTAAGGACCATCAGGCATTGCTTCCTCATCTGGAACGTCTCCAACTCCCACCGCGAGTGGAAATTATCTCCGACACCGCGCTCGAGCGCGGTGCGCTCCTGCTTGAAAGTACAAGCGGCGTGCTGGACGCCTCGATTCAAGCCCAACTCGATGAAGTAGAACGCGGGTTTATCGACTTACTCGGCAGGCGGGCATGAGCGGATTAAACATCGAGCGATATGAGCACTATCTGGCTCAAGGCTGCTTCTTCCAGTTGCGCGGACGCGTAACCGATGTTGCAGGAATGCTGATCGAAAGCGAAGGCCCTGCGGCTGCTATTGGCGACTTCTGTGAAGTGCGGCTTCCGGGCGCTCGCCGGATTCGCGCCCAGGTGATCGGTTTCAGAAACGGTAAAGTACTTTCGATGCCGCTCGAGGATACGGGTGGTTTGTCTCAGGGTGCCCCAATACTTGCTCGTCCCGAAGCGGGTAAAGTCGCTGTTGGCCCACAATTGTTAGGCCGTGTTCTCGACGGCTTCGGCCAGACTATGGACGGTTTCCCGTCAATCACCCCCGAAGCTTTCTACGATCTTTATTCACCCCCGCCGGGGCCACTTGCTCGGGAGAACATCTCTGAACCGCTGGTCACTGGTATCCGTGTGATTGATAGCATGCTGACTTGCGGCAAGGGCCAGCGTATTGGTCTGTTTGGCGGCTCGGGCGTTGGCAAAAGTACACTGCTTGGCTCGATGTGCAAACACCACCGCGCCGATGTTGCAGTGGTCGCCCTGATTGGCGAACGCAACCGCGAAGTAAAGAGTTTTCTCGAGCACGAACTTGGTCCTGAAGGGCGCGAGCGCAGTGTCATGATTGCCGCTACCAGTGATCAGCCGGCACCACTGCGTCTACGTGCCTGCTTTGTCGCACTCGCCGTCGCTGAGTACTTCCGCGATCAGGGTAAAGACGTTTTGCTGGTGATCGACTCGGTAACAAGGCTTGCGATGGCCCAGCGCGAGATTGGACTTGCAGCCGGCGAGCCTCCCGGCCAGAAGGGCTACCCGCCAAGTGCATTCCAACTTTTGCCAAAAATTTTTGAACGCGCAGGCAAATTCCCGAAGGGGTCGATCACCGGCTTCTTCACTGTCCTGGTGGAAGGGGATGACTTTAACGAGCCCGTCTGCGATACCGTACGCGCCATCCTGGACGGCCACATCATTCTTTCGCGACAGCTTGGCGCCATGGGACACTACCCGGCTATCAATGTCCTCGAAAGCGTCAGCCGCCTGCAATCGAGACTCGCTTCGGCCAATCACAAGGAAGCTGCCAGGGCAATTCGCGAAGCTCTCGCCAGCCTGGAGCGCAGCTCTGATTTGATTCAACTTGGCGCCTATGTACAGGGCTCAAACCCGCTGCTGGACAATGTCCTGAGAAACCGTTCGCAGATTGATCGATTTCTGCGACAAGACGCCGAGGAAACCACGAGTATGGAAGAGACTCTCGGTCAACTCCAGAGCCTGGCATCCATCCTCGGTGTGAACACGCCGGTCCATCAATGAAGCGCTTTAACTTTAGCCTCGAGCGAGTACTCACTTATCGTCGTAGCCAAGCCGATGTTGAGCGAGCGAAGCTGGTTGCGCTGGAATTCGAGATGTCCAGGATTCGGGAAGAATTGAGTGCGCTGCATGAGACATTTCTCAGCGAAGTGCGAAGGGTGCAACCGAACCCAACCGAGCGCGCCGAACTGGGGCGTTTCCGCATGATCGTCGAAACCCAAACGATCCGGATCCAGCAACGAATCCAGGAAAAACAAAGCCAAATCGACAGCCAGAAGCTACTTTACGTCAAAGCCAATCAGGCAGCCGAAGTACTCATCAAAGTGAAGGACAAACAGAGGAAAACATGGGATCAGGAACTACAGAAGGAACTCGACTCCCTCGCAATGGACTCCTTCCTCTCGCGCTGGAAGAACTAAAACTCGCTAGCCAGCCTGGTGGCTAGGCGGATTCTCTCGGAATAGGCCCCCAGGCAATCGCTCAGAGCTTTCATCTGATTTTGAGCTTCATCGAGGCGGCCCGCCTCGATTGCCTCACGAATGCCAGGAAGGGTTTTTGCGCCGTAGCCGGTATATTTGCCTGGAGCGGAAAGCTGATTCTTGTACCAGTCCCTTCCGGGCAAACCTTCCGGCCGCGACAGGAGCCGCTCAGACTGAAAAATTGCCTCATTCAGCTGACGCAGCTTGGCTTTGTCGAGGCTGGCGAAGCGAGGCTCCAGCGGACGCATTACGCTGCCGAAAGATTTCGACGCAAGGCCAACTTTCTCTATCTCTCTCTCCAAGGCCTCCCAGCCGATGGATCTTGACTTTGGATGCTTGCGGAGGTCCTCTACCGTCTCTCTCAGAAAACGAGCCACACGGCCAAAATCAAACTGCAGGACATAAGCATCGGCCATGCGAGCCAGGCCGGTCGACATGAAGCCGGCAAAGGCTGTTGTGAAAACATAATCGGGGTCTCCAAAATACTGAAACCAGCGCATGGAATCGTAAACGGAATGATAAACCCCGCTCATGTCACCGTCAAAGCCTGCGTTCAGGCTTGCAACACCTGCATGGTGCACGAAGGCGGTATAGTCGCTTCCGCTGCCTAAGGGGCCGGCCCGAAAACCGCGCTGGTTGCTGGACTCCAAAAGACTTTTGCCCGTTGCCGGGTCGGGGTAATCCCGCATCCATTCTTCAACAAATTTCTCAAGCGACGGGCTGGCCTGAATGCTCATGGCCCCACGCAGCGTTGTATCGGAATTGAAGTAAGCTACCGCACTTTTGGTCAACTCGTCACGATGCTTTTCCACCCATTCAGTAGACCCCAGAAGGCCATATTCTTCGCCATCCCAAAGGGCAAACACGATTGAGCGTTTTGGCTTCCACCCTTGTTGCACAGCCTTCGAAAGAATACGGGCCGCTTCGAGTACACTCGCCGCACCGCTGATCGGATCAGACGCACCATTCACCCAGGCGTCGTGATGGTTGCCATAGACAATATATTGTTCCGGGTAAACCGATCCTTTCAGACGGGCCACCACGTCATGAACCTGTCGTGTGGCATTGTCGGCCTGCACCTTCAGGTGCACCAATGCCGGACCAGCACCAATGTGATAAGTGACCGGGATTGCACCTTTCCAGTCGGCGGGTGCAATCTCGCCATCGATTTGTTCCAGGATGGGTCGAGCATCTTCCCACGAGATGGGCATCACAGGAATCTTCTGTATCGTGCGGGCATCTTCGATTTTGAGTCGCGGCGTGCCCGGGATGCTGGGCTTTCCCGGCGTCAGAGGGTCTCCTGGGTAAAGTGGAAGATCCATTACGCTGCCGCGTTGCACGCCGGGCGAAGGACGAAAAGGCCCTTTAGGATAAATGTCACCCTTGAAGTACCCGTCGTCTCTGGGATCGGAATAGATCAGACAACCAACGGCGCCGTGCTCGGCAGCGACCTTCGGCTTGATTCCTCGAAAGCTGCGCCCATAGCGCACGAGTACGATCTTGCCCCTGACATCAATGCCTTTCAATTTGAGGAAAGCATAGTCTTCGGGTAGGCCGTAATTTGCGTAGACAGCCAGCGCAGTGATGTCGCCATTGGCCGAATAGGCATTGAAGGTAGGCAACTGATGCATGTCGCTTGAGTCAGGGTCTTCCTTGACGATTGGCTCACGCAACCTTGCTGTATAGCGGACCGGGCTGATCACTTCCAACACTCTTTGCGTGGGGTAGGGAACCAGTGCGTCGAAGGATTCGATTCGCGCTTCAAGGCCAAACTCTTTGAATTTTTCGAGGGCAAAGTCTGCGACGGCGCGCGAGGCCGGAGATCCTGCATGGTGTGGCTCGCTGGCCATGCGAGTCATGAACTCGCGAATTTTATTCGCTTCGGCAGTCGCGCGCAGGCGCTGTTCAAACGGCGCACGAGCTTTGGCTTCATCATCCGGAAACCCACGAATGGAATCAGCCGCAAAAGCCTGCTGAGTAAGCAGGCAAACCAGGGAGAGAGAGAGAGCCTTCATGCTTTATGTTTTGCCTAGGGCCGAATTCAGGAAGCCTGCGAACTCTTTCACGTCCTTGGTCAGGCCCGGAAAGCTGCTCACCACTTTTTGATCGGTATTAAACACAGCATAGTAGGGTATGCCTACGGTCTGGAAGAGACCTTCCTGCATTTTTTGAAAAGCAACACTCTTGGGATCGTCCAACTCGTCTGTGTAGAGCTCAACCAGAACGAATTTCTCCATGGCCTCACGAACCTCCTGTTTGGGAAACATGTTCGCTTTCATCCAGTGGCAGTTCGTGCAGGCGACACCGGTAAAGTTCACAAAAACGAGCTTGTTCTCGGCTTTGGCTTTGGCGATGGCCCCCTCAAGGTCATTCTTCATCCAGGCCAGCTTTGTTTCTCCGCCACTTTTGCCAAAAAGACTGGCGTTCTCCTGAACCAGCGGGATGTAGGCTTCAAGCTCTCCAAGATTGGCTCCGAACATGCCAGGTACCAGGGACAATGCGAATGCCAAAAACACCGTGCCAATCAGTGCCCGGCCCACACCAAGGGTTTCTCCCACTTTGATGCCGTCCATCGGAAGCTTGCCCAGCAGGTAGAGGCCTGGCAAGGCAAAGAGAACCACCCACAGCGCAAGAAAGCGTTCGCGGGTCAGGAATTCCCATCGCAGCACGGCATCGACGTTGCTCAGGTACTTCAGCATCGCGGCCAGAATTAGAAAGCCCATCACCACCTTGACGCGAATCATCCAGTTGCCAGCCCGGGGCAGGCCCTTGAGAACACCGGGGAAGAGTGCGAGAAAGAAGAACGGGAGGGAGAGTCCGAAGCTGAAGGCCATCATGCCTAGCGTCGGCTGCAGCCTGTCGCCGGTGATCGAGGCAGCCAGAAGTGTCCCAACAAAAGGGCCCACGCAGGCAAAGCTGGTAAGTGAAAAGGTTAAGCCCATCAGCAGTGTGCCGGCCACACCGCCGCCTTCGCTGGCTGAGTTCAACTTGGTAAGCAGGCCTGAGGGCAGAGTGATTTCATAAGCGCCCAGCAGGCTGAGCGCGAGGGCAAAGAAGATGACACAAATGAAGCCGTTGACATAGACGTTGGAACCAATCGAGGTCACGCCTGCGGTGCCAAGTGCTGCTGTGAGGATAAATCCAATAGCTGTGAAGAGCACGACGATACCAAGGCAAAATATGACTGCGTCACCAACAATGCGAGCCTTCGAAGCGCCCTGCTTTGTCAGGAAGAAGCTCATCGTGATGGGGATCATCGGAAACACACAAGGCGTCAGAACCGAGGCCAGCCCAAATCCGAATGCGAGAAACAGGAATTCGGTAAGCGATTGCTTTGGCGCGCTTGCAGGAACAGGCGGGGCCGCACTCTGAGCATTAACCGGCGCAGGGGTGAACTTGAAGTTGGCGTCGTAGCTCACCTGTTTCTTGCGCGGCGGAAGGCATTGTTTGTCGTCGCAAGCCTGGTAGCGTACTTCTACGACAAGATCGGCCGCATTGGCTGGAATGTCCTTAAGCGCCCTGGCTACCAGCGTAAATTCTACTGCACCATCGAAGGTCTCGGTATCCGATCCAAAGTTTACGTCCCGCTTGCGAATGGGTGCAGGTTGATCCACTCGCACCACTTCATATGGTGCGCCTTCAAGGGCCAGGATTCTAGTTGGCTTGGGAGGCGGAGGGGTTGTAAGGGAGTAAAGGTGCCAATGTTCGTCGAGCGTGGCTCGCACCGGGATTTTGAATTCAGATCCAGCTTTGGTTCCGGGGATAGGCCCTAGTGCCCAGTGGATTGGATCCAGTTTTTGAGCCGAAAGACTCAGTAGACTCAGGGCAAGCAGAAGAACGACACGACGCATATACCTATATTGTCTCGCAAGCGAGAAGAGTTACGCCGAAGCAGCAGAATCGTTCAGGCCTGCGAGGCCCTCTTCGATTTTTTCGTTGACGCGATTGGAAGAGTATTCTGCCGCAACCCGGATTGCATTTTTAATTGCGTTTGCGTTCGAGCGGCCGTGGCAGATGATGCAAACACCCTTAACGCCCAGGAGAGGGGCCCCGCCGAATTCCGAGTAATCGGTACGCTTCTTGAGATCTGTGAATGCGTTTTTGGCCAAAGCGGCACCTACCTGGCGCGTAAACGAGGAACTTAGGCTTTCCTTCAATATGTGCTTAAAGACTTCTACCAGGCCTTCGCTCACTTTTAGCGCTACGTTACCGATAAACCCATCGCAGACGATAACGTCAGCGAGGCCTGTATACAGATCGCGACCCTCAACATTGCCAATAAAGTGGATCGGGAGTTGCTTCAACAATGGAGTGGTTGCGTGAGTAAGCGCGTTCCCCTTGTGCTCTTCTTCGCCAATGGAGAGCAAGCCAACTCTGGGTCTATGAACGCTAAAGATGGCGCGACTGTAGATGTGGCCCATGAAGGCAAATTGCGCCAGCATCTCAGCAGTGGCGTCTACATTAGCACCAACATCTACAAGAACGGTGGGGGTGCCTATTAATGTGGGGAAGGCCGTGGCAAGAGCAGGGCGGGAAACACCCCGAATCATGCCCTGCACCAGCTTTGAAGTAGCCATGACCGCACCAGTGTTGCCAGCGGAAACGATTCCGGCAGCATGACCATCCCGGACAAGGCGAGCGGCTACGCGGATAGAAGAATCCTTCTTGGTGCGCATGGCTTTTGCTGCAGAATCCTCCATCGTAATCACTTCACTGGCGTGGGTGATTGTGATGGGAAGATTCTGCCACTTCCCGTGTTGATCGAGTTCTTCACGGATGATCTGCTCGCGGCCAACCAGATTGACGGCTACGTCCAGACTCCGAACGGCGCGCAGCGCACCTTCCACTTCGCTTTTTGGGGCGTGGTCGCCGCCCATAGCGTCGACGGCAATGGTGATCATTTACCGTTGGTCAGTGGGTTAATACTTTTCTACTTCGAGGACGGCGCGGCCCTTATAGAAGCCGCAAGCAGGGCAGGCGCGGTGGGGCAGTTTGGATGCACCGCAATTGGAGCATTCGCTGCCGATGGCACGGGTCAGGCCATCATGGGCACGACGGGTGGAGGTGCGGCGCTTGGAGTGACGGCGTTTCGGATTAGGCATTTCAGTTTCCTTCTACTAATTTCTTCAATTTCAAATCTTGTAGCGCGGTCCAGCGGGGATCAACGATCGCCTGCTCACAATCACACTCGCGCTCATTCCAGTTTTCGCCGCAAGTGGGGCACAAGCCCGCGCAATCCTCACGACAAATCCTCTGCATGGGCAGTGCCAGAAGCACCTGCTCACGCAAAACTTCTTCCAGCTCAAGCCCCGCTCCCTTATAAAACGCAACAATGGCTTCTTCGTCATCCAGACTGGCTTCTTCAGGGGCTGCAGTACCTACAGGCTCCGGAGCGTAAACCAAGTCGAAAGTCTCAGAAATCGGCCACTGATACGATGCCAGACACCGATCACAATCCAGTTGCATATCCACACTAAAGTGGCCTGTCAAACGGATCTCTTCGAGAATCTGCTTCAGTTCAGCCTGGGCTTCTACCTTCAGCGGAGAGGTCTGACGCACCACCGCATCGAGAAAGTCGATTTCACCAATCGCAAACTCTCGCGAGATGCGCAGGGGACGCAATTCCATGTCCCGCACATTCAAATACATGCTTACCTCCTCGCCAGTTGGCGAGCCACAAAACCTTAAGTATACCCGATCAATGCCTTTCGCTGCAAATTCGCCTTGCAATTGTTATGCCGGGCTCGATGAATCAAAGGTTTAGACCTGGGGGAATCGGCTGTAAAGATCCTTTATGATGGCCACGGCTGCCTCGGCGGCCTTCCGGTCGGGCACTTCGCTCGGGTTGTTGTAGCCTTCCATCTCCCCGGCCCCCATACTTTGAACCACGATACCGTCGCGTCTGGAAAGCACGAAAACACCGTTAAACATCAGCCCGTAGCGGACCTCAGGCTGGGGAATAAGCCAGGCAATCTGGCCTCGGACGGGTACGATACTTTCGTCCTTCCACAACGCCCGGGCTCCATAGCCGGTGCAGTTGACGATTACCTTCTGAGGCAAACGACTCAGCTCTGAGGGGTCGTGAAACTCGACATTTTCTATCTTGCCGCCTTCGATGAGAAAATCATGGACCAGCTGCCGGGAGAAACTGGCGATGTTGAAAGTGAGTGTTGAATTGCGAACCGCCGATTTGGTGGGGAAGGGGTTGGTGCCGGGTGCAAGTTCCTGACCTCTTGGGGTGAGGTCTGAGACGCGATCCTGATATCTGGCAAAGGGAAGGGCCCCAGGCTCTTCGTGGCGGCTTTCTCCGTTGGAGAGGCGGTAGATGTCAGCCCATTCCACTGGATTACCAGCCATGCCCAGATAACTCTCATAGGTGTGGAACGAGTAGCGCGTCATCTTCTCCCAAAGCGCGGGGAAGCCCGCAGTAACAGCATTCGATAGAGCGACTCGCGAGTCTGGCGTCCAGGACCCGGTAGCTCGCGAGGACCGGACTTCAGGCGGTCGCTCTTTGGCGTAAATGGTAACCTTGGCCCCCGCTCTCTGCAGCAGGATGGCAGAGGTAATGCCAAGGGCGCCACAACCGATTACCGCGATATCACGCGTTTCATGCACCATTGCTTTTTCTACTGCAATCGCGCTTGAACCCCATGACAAGGACCAGCCGCTGCCGCCATGGCCGTAATTGTGAACCACGACTTTTTCGCTCACTCGCTCGACTTCAAGCCTTGGGCCTGCCGCCCGGAAGGGACGCGAGCAGACTGTTGTTCGAAAGATGCGGTCTGGCTCGGCCCGAATCGGCAGCAACTGTGGAACTACGTTCGCAGGCGGAGCAGGTAATTGAGACTTGCGTGCGCAACCAGCAAGGGGGAAAAGGCCAAGGAAAATACGACGATCCATGTGTTACCTCAGACAAAATCAAAATGGGTTCACCAGCTGACTCGTCGTGGGGAAGACTGGCAATAGAAACGAATGTAGCAAACGTATTTAGTGACCGCTTTTGATATCGTGCTTTTTCAAGCGATATCGCAGGGTGTCCCTGCTGATGCGCAAGATTCGGGCCGCCTCACTCTGATTATCGCCGGCCTTGGTCATCGCAGAGACCAGGAGCGCTTTTTCCTGTGATTCGAGTGATGGTAATTCCGTAGCACCGGTGGGGCGGGCCAATGTGCCAGGCTGCAAGAGGTAGGCTGGCAAGTCCGCTACATCGAGCATTGTGGCAGGCGACATCATAGCTGCGTGCCCAATGACGTTTTCGAGTTCACGCACATTTCCTGGCCAGGTGTGTCTGGAAAGAACCATTTGGGCGCGATTGGTCAACCCCTGGACGCGCTTGTCGTAAAGCTTTGCGTATTTCTCTACGAAGTGACGGACGAGCAGGCGCAAATCGCCTTCGCGCTCACGCAAAGAAGGTGTTGAGATCTCAACCATCCCCAGGCGGTAAAAGAGGTCTTCGCGAAACGTGCCTCTTGCGATCTTGTCCCGGAGGTTCTGATGGGTGGCGGCAATCACCCGGACATTTACCTTACGCGCCTGGAGACTGCCCAGTCTTTGCACCTCCTGATTCTGAAGCGCTCTGAGTAACTTTGCCTGCGTCGACAAGGGCATGTCTCCGATTTCATCCAGAAACAGCACGCCTTCGTGAGCGTGCTCAAAAAGGCCCATTTTGTCGGCATTTGCACCCGTAAAAGCTCCTCGCACGTGACCAAAGAGCTCACTTTCGAATAGCGTTTCTACTACCGCAGAGCAATTGATCGGAACAAAGTTTCCACGGCGGGCCGGACTCATCTGAAAGAGCGCGCGAGCAACCAGCTCCTTGCCTGTTCCGGTGTCGCCGGTAACCAGGATACTTCTGAAATGTGGGGCTACGCGCCGGATTTTTGAGAACAATTCTCCCATCGAGGTGCTGTTTCCGATCATCCCCTCAAATTCAGAACTTGCGGCAAGATTGGCTTCAATTTCCTGTGTCTTGCGGGCAGCTTCGTGCTTCTCGATGAGCACGCCGATTTTCTGTCTCAAGATTGCGGGGCTTACCGGCTTGTTAATGTAGTCAGCGGCGCCTTTCTGAATTGCTTCTACTGCACTCTCGGTAGTGTAGTGAGCAGTGACCAGAACGACATCGATAGAAGGGTCAAACTCCATGACTCGATCCAGCAATTCCATTCCACTCATCCCCGGCATCATTAGATCGGTCACCACGATTTGGGGATGATCGGTCAGAATATGATCGAGAGCGGTTTCGGGATTTTCAAAACAGGTGACTTTTAGATTGACTGCATTCAGGACGGTTGAGAGCAATTCCAGGCTGGCCGGATTATCGTCGATCAGCGTCATGGTGATTGGCGTCATGCTCTACAGCTTACTCGGGCTTGAGCTGGCGGTCTACCGCTGCCAGCAATTGACGAAACTGCACGGGCTTGGTTAAATAGTCGCTAAAGCCTGCCTGCCTGCCTTTTTGACTGTCACCCTGCATCGCATAAGCAGTGACTGCAATCAACGGGATATGCCGCAAATCGTGGTCCGCCAGAACTCGTTCTAGCACTGCATAACCGTCCAGGCCGGGCATCTGAATGTCCATCAGCACCAAGTCTGGAAGCCATTCGCGCATTGCGATCAATGAAGATGCGCCATCTTCGGCTTCGCGGATTTCATGGCCCGCGTGCTCGAGCGCCGTCCGCAACAACTCACGGTTGCTTGCTCTGTCGTCGACGATCAGCAAACGCGCCATTTCACTTTGCCCTCGGTGCCAGACGACGCACCATTGCGAGTAGTTTGTCTTTTGCTACCGGCTTGGTCAGATATTCGACCGCACCCATTTTCAGGACGGAATCGTCTGCCATCACCGATACAACCGCCACTGGAATGTCGCGGGTCTCGCGAAGTCCTTTTAGCGAGCGCAGCGCCTCAAGGCCGCTCTCGCCGGGCAGCAGCAGATCCAGCAGCACCAGGTCTGGCTGGATCTCCAGTGCCTTTACCAGCGCTTCTCGAATCGAATCGACGAAAACCAGTTCATAGCTGTTGACTTCGAGATACTCCCGCAGCAATTCCCTCGCTGCCGAGTCGTCTTCCAGGGCAAGTACGATTGGCCGGTCGCGACGCTGGGATGATGGCTCGCCGGCAGTAGTGGGCAGCGTAAAGCTGAACTTGCTGCCTTCGCCCGGTTTGCTCTCCACCCAAATTTTTCCGCCCATCTGCTCGAGCAGTCGTCTGCAGATGGCCAGCCCAAGTCCAGTTCCTTCACGCACGCCTTTGGTTGTCGCAGCAACCTGATAGAACACATCAAAGATGGATTCATGGTGTTCAGGGGGGACGCCGATTCCCGTGTCAGTTACCCGGATCTCCACCATATGATTTTTTTCACTGGCTTCAACCAGGATGGATCCACCAGCAGGGGTGAACTTGATCGCATTGCTGAGCAAATTCAAGAGCAGCTGGTGAACTCTGACCCGGTCTGCCCAAGCCTCAAGGCCACCGGCTGCTATGCACTTGAGGGATAGCCCTTTTGCTTCGGCCTGTGGCAGAACACTGGCTACCGTCTCATCGATCAACGATTGGAGCGCGATCACTTCCAGGTGAAATTCCAGCCGTCCCGCCTCAATCTTGCTGAGATCGAGAATGTCGTTGATCAACGTGAGCAGATGTTGAGAGTCTTTTTGTATGTGCCTTATGAAGCGGGTCTGCTTTTCGTTCAGGGGGCCTTCCATGCCCTCGGCCAGCAGTTCAGAAAAGCCAATGATTGTATGAAGGGGTGATCGAAGCTCATGGCTCATGCTGGCCAGAAACTCGCTTTTCGCCCGCGAGGCCGTTTCGGCTCGTGTGCGTTCTTCCTCGAGCCGCTCCTCAAACCGGCGCCGCTCCGTAATGTCCCTCAGAACTACAAGCTGGGCCAGACGACCCCGATACTGCATCGGATGCCTTCTGGCTTCAACTTCAATTTGCTCACCATTCTTTCGAAGGTGGCACCGGGGGCCATCTTCATCCTGCATGGCCTCGCCCCGGCCAGAACAGCGAAGATCCTGCACGGTCATCGAAAGGAACTCTTCGCGGCTATAGCCGTAAGTGACGATGGCTTGCGAGTTCACATCGAGAAACCGAAGCGTCTCCTGATCGTAAACGCAGCAGGCGACCGGCGTTAGTTCAAACAGCTGGCGCGTTTGCTCGGCCAGGGATTCCGCCTCACTGACATCGCGGATGACAGCGACGGTATGAGCTTCTCCCGCAACCTGGATCGGGCTGATACTGATTTGTACAGGAATTTCCACGCCATCTTTGCGCAGGGCCCGTAGCCTCAAAGATTGTCCCATGGGACGCAAGCTGGGAGCATCCGCGAATGAGGCCCGATGGCGCTCATGCCCTCTTCGCTGGGCCAGCGGTACAAGATCTTCGACTCTCATCGAAAGCAGCTCTTCACGGCTATATCCAAGGATGCGTTCGCAGCTGGGATTGGCCAGAACGATTCTTCCCGAACGGTCCACTTCCATCACTCCGTCGGGTGCTGCTTCGAGCAAATATTCGAATCGGTTATCCATGCGCTAACAAGTTATCTTCCCACTGCCAATACGTCGCGTCTTTCCCAGGCCCCACTAAAGTATTGAGCCAGCATCATGCCGAGGCTCATGCCTACGAGCATGCTGCCATGTGAGAGCCAGGCAACACGCGGGTCACCCATGGGCATCCAGGCCATCGGCATATGTGCAACAGCCATGCCGATCTGCATCCCAAATCCATCGCACAGCAGCGCAGACCAGCCTCTTCCCTCACGCCTGGCCTCAGCGACACATCTGGCTTCGCGCCAGATCGGGGGCAGCGAGAATACCCACATGCCCAAACTCATCCAAGCGTAATGATCGAGGCTGAATGCGTGGTGGCAGGAGGGGCCGAACCAGAGAGACGGAAGCAGCATTCCCAAACCACCCCAGCCTGCCATTGCCAGATACATGTCCAGGTGCGCTCCCCAACGCGTCCTTGTAAAGGCAAAGACGCTCACAATCAGTGTTATCCCGACGCCGCCAACGATTCCCAGTGGCCACAGTGAAAACATCGCAAGCAATGCCACCTGAGAGAGACAACTCAATGTGATCAGATACGGATTCACGATAGACTCTCCGCCGGTTTAGGCTTGTCCGGCGCTTCCCAATCCATCAACCGCATGGAATCGAGAATTACAGTTAGGCTTGAGGCAAGCATCAACAGGGCTGCCGCTACCGGGTGTAGCAAGCCAAAAGCAGCGAGGCTTATGCCCACTGCGTTGTAGGCCAGCGAGAAGCCGATATTGCGGCGAATTGTGCGCCGGGCCGCCCGGGCGATTTCAATAGCCTCAGCCAAAGCTCGCCAATTCTGATGGAGCATGACAAAGCCACTAACGTCGCGCACCAACTCGACACTTGTAGACAGCGTGAGACTGGTTTCACTCCAGGCCATGGCCGCTATATCGTTTAGGCCGTCTCCAACAAACAGCACCTTGCTGCCACTTTTTTGAAGCACTTCGATTGCGCTGTGTTTGTCGATGGGAGACTGCCTGACAAACTGTTCTCCGATGGGGATTGCCGATGCTCGCTCGGCCCCATCCCCGGTGGAAAGCATCACCTTCAGCCCCGCCCTTTCCAAATCGAGCACCGCTTCCGGCACACTCCCTTCACAGATTTCTTTCAGGGTAATTTCGGCGGCAACTTCGCCATCGATGCGTACTTCCAGTTCACGGCTTTGTTGCCGGGCACCGGCAAAGAGCAGGTGTCCATCGGCGAAGCGGGCTTCTATGCCAACGCCTGCCAGCAAGCGTATGCTTTCAAGGCTAGTGGTAGCCTCTATCGACTGGCCCTCCCACAGGCTTCGCAGGGCGGTTGCGATGGGATGGTGACTTGCTGATTCCGCCTCACGCAAGAGAAATCTCAATTCTGGCTCCCGGCCATTCCAGGCTGGAGCAACCTGCCAACTGGCTTCATATTCCTCAGGCAAAGTAAGTGTGCCCGTCTTGTCGAACACGACTGTATCGATTTCGGCAAGTTTCTCGATCGCCTCACCTGACCGGGCCAGAATTCCGAGTTCTCTCAATCGCGAGATCGCCGACCAGACAGCCAGAGGTGTGGCAAAGCCAAGTGCGCAAGGGCAGGCGATTACCAATACCGATAGTGCGCAGAAGAGGGCTGTTGCCCAATCCCCGCTTCGGGAGTGAGCGTAGAGCGTGATGAGACTGACGAGAATTACCACGGGCCCGAACCAGCGCAGCACTGCCATGGCTAGGCGTTGCTCCCGTCCAGGGACTTCCAGCCCAGCCGAGACCAGGTCACGGATTTGGTCCAGCTCAGCTTCACTGCCTTTGCCGACGGCTTCACAATCCACAGAGGCATCCATCAGAAACGTGCCAGCCGAAACTAAATCGCCGACGGTCCGGCTTCTGGCAAAACTTTCTCCAGTCAATGCGGCTTCATGAAAATATGCGGATCCAGCCAATATCCATGCATCCACTGGTACAGCTTCGCCCGGCAATACACGAAATCGATCTCCGGCTTTGACCACCGCCGCTGTTACAAGTTCGCCGCTCAGCCTGCGCACCATTCGTTGATCAGGTGCCCAATCCCCCAGCGACCTTAACACTCTCGCCTTGCCGTAAGCACCCACTTGCCGCCCCAGTGAGTAGATCACCAGCAGCATGGACGCGACGTCAGCATAAGTTCCACCTTTTTGTGTCTGGAGTGAAACCATGGAAGCCCCGAGGCTGCCGGCGATTCCAAGCAGGAACAGCAGCTCAATTCCCAGGCGTCTGAGTTTGAATGCCTGCCAAACGGCTTCAACAAACTCTTTGGCGAGTAAACCGAAAACGGCAATCGCAACGAATAGAATCGAAAGTTCGAGCGTGAATCTCTCCTGCACGGTGACTTCAGAGCCATTCACAGCAAGGCCCATCACCATCGCATTCATGGCGAGGAAGGCGCCTGCGCCAATCCGCCACCAGACCGATGCCGGGGCTTCATCACCGCAATCGCAATCAATTCTTTGCTTCATGATTGTTTACTTCTTGTCTGCGAATTCTCCGAGTGTGGTTGCCGTCCAGGCTCCGTTGGCACCCACTTCCTTGCGGACAGCTTCGACTACTGACTTTGCTACCGGGCCTGACTTGTTTCCAAAAGAACTTCGGATGAAAGTCAGCACTGCAGCGATTTCTTCGTCGTTGTAGTTGTCTTTCCAGGCTGGCATCTGGGAGTTGTAGGTCTGACCCTTGACGACCATTTCTCCGTTGATGCCGTTGACCAGAATGGCTGCCAGCCGGCGAACGTCGCCGTTGACATATTCTGAATCGGCCAGTGGTGGAAATTGACCCGCCAGGCCTTTGCCATCTGCCTGATGACATTGAGTGCAGGCGTTGTAAACTTCCGCGCCAAGCACCAGAGGATTCTGGGGAGCGCTCGGACCTGCAGCACCTGGCCCCGATGCCCGCTCGGAAAGCCCGTTGCCGGTCCAATCGCCAGCGTAGGTGCCCATGTAGTAGCCTCCCCACATGGTGAACAGGAAGCAGATGATGAGGAAGAGAACCGGGGTTGGTCGGATGCCGTCCCTTGGTTCCTGCATCTCGCGCATCGCAGCCGTATGCATTTCCATGATGCGGTCTTCCATCTCTGGATCCCGCTTGAATTCCGGTCTTGCTTGATCCGAGTTCATTGTGCAGCCTCCGGGAGTGGAAATGTTTTATTCAGACCCCTCAGATATTCAATCAGGGCCTTACCTCGATCATTTGGCACCAATTGTGTAATCCCATTTGTTTGCAAGGGTTCTGGGATCTTGATGACATCGGCGGGGAATGCGCCGGCTGGCAATGCATCGCCGCTTTTCATTTCCGTGAACAGGTAGTTGAATCTCGGCATGGTGGAACCCGGCGAGGTGATTTGAGGGTTGTAAAGATGCAGCGCATGCCAAACGACGGATGGCTGTCTTGAGCCGATGCTGGCCAGATCGGGACCGGTTCGCATTGTGCCAAGCTGGTGCGGCTTTTCGAATATGTAGTCGCGGGGCACGCTGCGGCGGGTTCCCCAGTTGCGTCTTATGTCAGCTCCATAGCCCTTCATCCGGATCTGCTGGCTATGGCAATAAATACACCCTTGATCGATGTAAACCCCCCGGCCCTTCAACTGTTCTCCGAAATAGGGGACCGGGTATTGTGTGCCATCGGCCTTTTTCACTGGTTGTAGCTCACGAAACTGCCAGTTGGGAATGATCACCAGTCCCGTAACCGAGGCGGCGATGGTGAGGAAGACGCCCACCGACAATCCAATACTTCTACCGATCATTGTTGAGCTCCTTCTCCTTGTCGAGCAGCATCTTGTAGTCGCGCTCGGTATTTAGCAGCGTTGGGGTAACGAAGCGAAGTTTGTGTGGCTGAACGATGCGGATAAAGTTGATCAGGAATGCGACCGTACCGCTCAACAGAATCAGGCCAGCAACTGTTCTCAATATCAGATAAGGCTTGGTGAAGGCGACGATATTGAGGAAGGGAATTGCCGGATCGTTCATCATTTGGCCCTGGCGGATGCCAGCCCAGCACATGGCCCCGGCATAAAGGGCTGTTCCTAACAGGGTGCACCAGAAGTGGATTCGAATCAGCCTGGCGGAACTCCATTCATTACCCGTGAGCCTTGGCATTGCGTAGTACATCATGGCGAACATGAGAGGTGCGAAGAAGCCATACATGCCGAAATGCACGTGACCGATCGTGTAGTGCGTAAAGTGAGTGATTTCCTGATGGCTGCGCAAAGATTCAAGCGAACCCTGAAAGCTGGAAAGGGTATAGACCATCGAACCCATTACGGCGAATCGAAGTGTCGGGCTTGTCTTGAGGTGATGGAAGGAGCCCAGCATCGTCATGTGGTGGTTGATACCGATGGTGATTACGGGGATGAACATCATCATGCTGCCGACCACTCCAACGGTGATGGTCCAGGCTGGAAGCGGACCACCGGTAAGATGGTGTGTGCCAGCCCAGTTGTAGAAGATTGCATTGGACCAGAATCCGAGCAGTGAAAGGTGGTAGCTGTGGATGGGTTTGCCAATGACTTTGGGGATGAGATAGTACGCTGCAGCAATGCCTGTAGGCGTAGCGAAGAGGCCAACCACGTTATGTCCGTACCACCAGTTGGCGACGGCCTGGGCTACACCATCTACGGCACCCAGATTCGTGCAGGCTTCGGCGGCCAAAACAAGAATTGGAAACCAAATGGTGACGGCCATCAAATACCACTGCGATACGTAGGTGTGGCTGCTGCGCCGGGTAAAGTACATTCGGAAGTTTGCGATTACGATGAAGACGTAAGGGATCACCAGGAGGGGCATCGCGTAGAGCGGAAACTCAAGTGTTTCGACGCCAGTAGATTGGCCCATCAAAACACCGATCGATCCTAGCAGTACGCCCACGTTGAAGATGACGCCGCCGGCGATCAGCAGGGCGGGGAAGGGGATGCGGGTTTGGCACAAGCGAGCCTGCAGCCAGAGCAGTGTTCCTGAGGCGGCCGTGCCGCCAAAGCCATAAATCGCGGTATCCCAGTGGACTGGACGGATACGGCCAAATGTGAGCCATTCAATACCGCCCAAAAAATCGGGAGAATGCAGCTTGACCGAACTGATCAGTCCGGCCAGAGTGGCGATGAGAAGCCAGAACAAGGCACTTGCCCAATAAATGGTGACTACCCACTCGGCAGACCGGTCCACTTCAATCCGGGAAACGGTTTCTCCTTGCGGATTCATCTCAAGAGCTGTTTCGCTCATCTCCGCACCTCCAGCTGTTTCATCAGCGGCGCCTCGCCGGGAAAATAGTCGGTGACCATACCTACCGGCTCTTCGTCGTCAAATATCGATCTGGCACCTTGCCTCAGATTTTTGAATTCACCCTGCTTGATGGCCCAGGCGAGCAGCCACACCATGGTGACTCCGGCGATTAGCGCGAAGGCCCAGATGAAAATAAACACGTAGAACATCATTTACCTCTGCGGGTGATGAGGCATTTGAGCAGCCAAAGGCTATGCGTTTGAAAACAAAAGAAAGATCCGGCTGTTAGTCGGCGATTTGGGGCTTATCGCCCAAATAAATTGGGGCATTTGACCCTGTTATTGGTGGCTGTCGCCGCGATTTTCAAAAAGCGGCTCAATTTCCAGTGAAGTAAGAACCCAAAGCCCATAGCCGCCGAGCATGCTGCCGAGCGGAACGTTAATGATCGCTAGGGCGCAGACTACCATCCCCATAGTGCGAGCCCAGCCTTGTGCACGAAGCAGGCCCATGCCTGTCATCACCATCGGCACCGCCAGGAAGATGTTCAGGAATACTATCCCCACCACCATGGGGCCAATGACTGAAGAAAGATCGGAAAAGGCATTGACCAAGCCGCTTGGTCCGCCGCTGGCAATCATCCAAATTAGGGAAAAGAGGCCGCCGCCAATTCCCATGGCGATTAGTGCAATCGCCAATGCTCTTAGATGTATTGCCATTCCTAATCTATTCTATCCATTCCATTTTTTGAAAAACCTGTAGCCTGAGAATGCTACCACGGCAGTCCATATCCAGATTCTCATAAGTTGGTCTTCGTACCAAGCGCCACTGAGCCTCCAGCCGATCATCGGGTCGTAGGCGAGGGGGAGTAACGCCATTGGGAGAAGCCAAGGCAAAGGATTCCATCGGCTTAACGCCAGGAAAGGAAGCAGCCATCCCAGATACCACAAATGTATGTTGGCTGAGAAGGCGAGAAAGATTGTCAGAAAGCAAATGACGGATTCGGCCATGCCAAGTTTTAAGAATGGAAGGCTTGCGCTGGTGAAAGCGGCAATTCCGATGGCCTGAGTCTTGTCAGAGAGGAATCGATAGAGGAAAGCGTTATTCTGCCAGCCGCCCAGGAAACCGGTCGTAAATCGGATTTTGGTTACCCACTCGCTCGGCGGCATCAGGAGGAGGCAACTTGCTAACAGTAAGGTGTAGGCTAATAGGCCGGCGGTGGAAAATCGTTGCGCTAGCCAGAGTGGAACCAGCAGAAGCGGCCACCATTTCGTGAGGGTCGCCAGGCCTAGCCAGATCCAAGTACTTGCTCCTTTGCTCACGAATGCGGCGAAGAGCAAAAGGATCAGCCACGAGTCGCTGTGGCCGTTCATCCAATATTCATAGATGCTGAGCGGGCTCCAGGCGAGGATCATCCAGCGCCAGAGCGGCCAGCGCTGCCGCCAGGCAAGGATTAAGAGCAGTGCTTCGGCCAGGGTTGAAGAGGTCTTCATCGGCAAACCAGTCTGATACGTTGCCCAGTGGGCAACCTCAAGAACCGGCCCGTAAACAGCAGAGAAGTCGTAACCAGGGATGCGCCGATCTTGAGCTCCAAGTATTGCCGGACTCGTGCGGTAGGGGTTGAGGCCTCTTGAGATCGTTTCTGCTTCCCACTTGTAGCGGAGGTGGTCGTCGCTCAGACTGGACGGAAGGGTGAAGGCCAACAAACGAAAAGAGATTGCTGCGAGGACTACAACTCTTTGAAAGTGTTGCGATTCCGGCACACGTGATGCGACCCAGAGTCCCGAAAAATAAAAAAGATAAGTTATACTGTATCCGACACTTATAGACGTAATCCGCGCCGCTTCGTCGTCTGTCCAGAATGTGCCAAGGGCCAGCACTGCCAAAAAAGCAGCAGCCAGCCCAGCCAGGATCGAATGGGAGTAGTGGACCAAGTCACCTATTATGCTAACCGGCTCTTCTTCTACGACTGAAAAACTGATTGACGCGCTTTTTGATGACACCTTCGCAGGTGTTCATTCTCTTGCGGCTTTCGATTATCTCATCCTGATTCCATACTTCGTCATGCTTGCGGTGTTGAGCTTTTATGGCTGTCACCGTTTCGCCATGATCAGCGGCTATTTCAAGGGCAAGAAGAACATGCCGAAAGAGCCATCCCGCAATTTTTCGGAACTTCCCAAGGTCACGATCCAGCTTCCTCTCTTCAACGAGCGCTACGTTGTTGAGCGTTTGCTTGAGAGTGCCAGCAAGGTTCGCTATCCGGAGGGTCTGCTCCAGATCCAGATTCTCGATGACTCGACCGACGACACAGCCCCGTTTACCGAAGCTCTTGTCGCCACTTATGTGGAACGCGGCTTCAACATGGAATACCGACATCGCAAGAATCGCAAAGGCTACAAAGCGGGCGCATTACAGGCCGGGATTCCGACTGCCACCGGGGAACTGATCGCCATCTTTGATGCAGACTTTGTGATCCCCGAAGACTTTCTCGAAAAAACAGTCCATCACTTTACCGACGAAAAAGTGGGTGTTGTACAGACGCGCTGGACCTATCTCAATCGGCACTTCAACCTTTTGACTGAAGTGCAGACCATGCTTCTCGACGGCCACTTCATTCTAGAGCACGGCGCGCGGGCCGGTAACGGACTTTTCTTTAACTTCAACGGCACCGCCGGGATTATGCGCAAGGCAATGATCGAAGATGCCGGTGGCTGGCAGCACGACACCCTTACTGAAGATAGCGATCTTAGCTACCGTGCACAGTTGAAGGGATGGCGCTTCGTTTACCTTCCCCATGTGGAATGCCCCTCCGAGTTGCCGGTAGAAACCTACAGCTTTCAGGTGCAGCAGTCTCGTTGGGCCAAGGGCTTGACGCAGTGTGCCAAGAAGTTGCTGCGAATGATTCTCGATACCAAGCTGCCGTGGCGAGTCAAACTGGAAGCGATCTGCCACCTCACTCCGAACATTTCATATCCTTTGATGATCCTCGTTTCGGCACTGATGCTGCCGGTGATGATTGTCCGCTTTTACATGGGTCCGCTGGAGATGCTCCTGATCGACTTCCCGCTGATTATTGCGAATTTTGTCAGTCTGACTGCCTTCTATTTAATTGCCCAGCGTGAAATTGATCCCGTAGGCTGGAAGCGCACGATCTGGTTTATGCCTGCCTTGATGGCTGCAGGTGTTGCGCTCACCATTAGCAATACCAAAGCTGTGATTGAAGCTCTCATGGGGGTTGAAACCAGCTTCGCTCGTACCGCCAAGTACAATTTGAGCGACAAGAAGGTAAAGCTCGAACAGGTAGAGTATCGCCGAAAGAGCGGTTGGTTGCCCTTCGCTGAAATCGCTATGGGAACTGTTTTTGCAGCGATGGTTTACTACTGCGTTGAGTCGCTCAACCTTTTGAGCATTCCGTTTCTGATGATCTTCGTCAGCGGCTATTACTGGGCAGGCTTTACAACTCTCTGGCAGGAATACCAGGGGCTGATGCAGTTCAAGGCGGCTAAAGCAGCGCTTGAAGCCGTTCCGCAGCAGACAAACCACTAAGGGCTGCGCCTTCGATACGGGATTCTCCAAAGGCGTCACCAGCCAGAACCAGCGGGGCTGGAGCGGTTACGACAAAGCTTCTGTCATCGTGCATCACGGAAGGCTTTGAGTATTTCCAGCGGTGCAGTTTCCAGGCACTGACCTTGTAGCCAGCCAGCAGTTTCTCAGCCACCTCTTCGGCGTTCGTTTCCCAGTTGTCCAGGCTGAATTTGGGGCCGGCGTGGATCGTAATCGAGTTTGCAACGGTTGAGATTCCCTTGCGGTTGTTGTCAGAGATCCAGGATATCGGCTCCGAGTCTGCGATCTGGATAGCACCGGGTTCGGGGAGATTTGCTGGCTCTTCGAGAATCGCCATTACAGCGATACAGCGTTCGTATTCGATTCTCTTGAGTGCAAGTTCTTCTGATTCCTTCAGATCAAAATCGAGTAGTGCAAGAGTCTGGGGAACTGGAGTTGTGACGATGAGAGCGTCCGCTGTCAGCGTCTCGTCAAAATCGGTTTCAAGCGTCCACTGATTCCCGGAGGCGATGATGTGGCTGACTTTTACTCCACAGCGAAGATCGATACCCTGTGCCAGATGGGCCGGGATCGCGTTGATTCCGGACTGACCGATGAAGCGCGGGTGGCCATCCTGCTGGCCATTAAAGCCATTGCTCCAGACACGCACCAGACCTTTCGCCTGCCAGGCACGTTGAAAGGCAGCGAAGCGCTCGTGCCGGACGGTAAAGAACTGGGCACCGTAGTCAAAGAGAGCTCCTTCAAAGGGGCGCGTGGCCATGCGGCCCCCGGGGCGATTGCCCTTGTCCAGGACTGTTACGGCAATTCCGGCCATGCGTAATTGCTGCGCGGCCATCAGTCCACTGATGCCGGCTCCGACGATCACAACTTGTTTTTGCACAAAACTCTATTTTCCACCGAAAATGTTACAGAGAGATCAAAGCGATGTATATGGTGCGAGTTTCGGGGCTTTTAGAGGATTTTGGCGAGTGGCCAATTGACGGGGCGGAGGAGCGTCCCGGCGAAACCTGGGTCTATTTCTCGAACCGGGTGGTGGCCGGGTCTTTTGCCAAAGCTCATTCGTCGAAGACGGAACGGGCCAGGTGGGAAGTGAATCTGGCGTGGCAGGAGGAGTGGGTGGCCAAGCCCGTGGGGGCGCGGTGGTGGATTGCGCCTGATGGAGATGATGTGGTGCCCGAGGGCAGGCACCGGCTGGGAATGCGCAAAGGACTGGTTTTCGGAGCTGGAGATCACGATACGACTTGTGGCTGCCTTGAGATGATGGAGCGGATCGACTTCTCGGGGAAACGGGTCTTTGATCTGGGCACCGGGACGGGGATCCTGTCGGAAGCCGCCAAGGTCCTGGGTGCAGCCAGTGCCATCGCATGCGATCTGGAGGCCGATGCCGCCAAGATGGCACATGAGCGCGGCGTTTCTGCTTATCAGGGCCCGAGCTTCGCCATGCCTGACGGCCGCTTTGAAGTTCTACTGGTGAATGTGCCGGGCTATGTTCACCTCGATCTGGCTCCTGAGTATTCTCGCCTGCTTCAAGGTGACGGAATGCTATTGCTCAGTGGTTACTACGAATGGCAGGCAGAGCGGATCGAAGCGGCTTTGCCTGAGTTTCAGAAGCTCGATCAGATTGTGCGCGGGGATGGCTGGGTTGCTTCGATTTTTTCGCATGCCCGGGCGACGGCATCTTCCGACTGAATCAGAGTACCCATGCTGTCTGCGAGCTCAGTGCACTTTGGGGCCGCGCGGAGAGCTTCTTCGAGGAGCTTTGCGGTGAAGCGCCTGCGGGGGATGGTGAGGCCAACGCCCAGTTGGACGCAGCGGCGGGCATTGTCCGGTTGGTCGTGCGAGTAGGGGACCACGATCATCGGTTTACCGGCGCGCAGAGCCTGCGCAGTGGTGCCGATGCCGCCCTGATGGATTGTGACGGCTCCGCGGGGCATCAGCTGCGAATGTGGCGCGTATTGGGCGATGAAGATGCGGTCGTTGCCGAGCGGGCGGTATTGTTCGTAATTGGTGCGGCCCACAAGGAAGACGGCTCTTTTGCCCATGCGGTTTACGGCCGTATGGGCTTCTGTATAAAAGCGGCCGGGGTCTAGAACGGCGGATGTCCCGAGAGTGAAGACGTAGGGTGGCTCGCCGGCGTTGAGAAAGGACTCGAGGTCTTGATCGAGCTGGCCGCCACTGGCATCGAGTTTGTCGTAGAAGGGGAAGCCGCACATGGTGGCGGGCTGCGGAAAGTCGGGCTGCTCTTTCATGAAGTGCCTTGAGAAGAGAATCAGATTTCCGTGTGGCGAACTATTGCCGAAGAGGCTTGGCACGGCTGAGGCTGGCAGGCCTTCTTTAGCGGCGAGGTCATAGGCTTTATTGAGCAGAAAGCCATTCATCTTGAAGAGGCCCTTATAGACGATGCGGACAACGCTTGTTGGCAGCATCGTCAGTAGCGGCATGGATGGAATCAGTGGCGGGTCGATGGCAGAGAGAATAGCCGCTGGCTGCAGTGCTGATGTTATGTACGGGAGCTTGAGCTTGGCTGCGACCAGCGGGAGGCCCAGAGCCAGCAGGGAACCCAGAAGGATATCCGCGGAGCGGGCCTCTTCGAGGAGAATGCGGTAAGCCTCTTCGATCGGCGGAAGGAAGATTTCCTGGACGACAAACCTGGTGCCGTCGATGGTGGCCATTGCGCGCCGGCGGGTTTCTGCGTTGTGTTCGATGGCGCTGATGTCTGGCGGGATGCTGACAAAGCGGATGCCCTCGCTTTCAACTTTTTCGCGATAGAAAGCACTGGATGCCAGGGTTACGTGATGTCCCCTCTGCTTGAGCCCGATGGCTATTGCGAGGTAGGGATGAAGGTCGCCGAAGGAGCCGACGGTTGCGATCAGGACGTGCTTTGGCATTCGTGGATGATTCCTTCGGGGGTCATCACGCGGCGTAGTTCGTCGGTGGCGGAACCGGCGAGATAAGCGACATCAAAGTAAGAGTCGCGCCACGGAATTGCCTCTATACTTCCTTCGATGAACATGCAGTCGGTCCGGTGCAGAGATTCTGCCCTTGCTCGGGCCTGATCGATCTCGTCGAGATCCGACGAGACGCCAATCAATTGACCGGCCGGGAGGTCTGGCCAGTTGGGGAGGATTGGGAGAACGAGGACACGAAGGTTTGGAGGCACACCTTTATTTTGGGATGATAATGGGGATGCTGCGAAGTCTTCTTTCGATTTTATTGGGTGCGGTTGCATGGTCACAATCGATTCCCTTGAGCGAGTACGCTTCCCGGCGTGAACAGATTCGTACGAATCTTCCGGATAGTGTTGTGGTGCTTTGGGCATACACACCTGGAGTTGAGGTACATGACCGGAATGGGTTTTTCCAGGATCCCAACTTCTTCTATCTCAGTGGATGGCGAGAGCCGAACGGGGCGATGTTGTTGTGTTCGAGCTGCCCCGAGGGGGAACGCGAGATCTTCTTTTTGCCCAAGCGGAATGCGCGCCGGGAGATTTATGACGGGCCGATGGTGGCTGGCGAGGATGCAAATGCTGCGGAGAGAACTGGCTTCGCAAGGGTAATGCCGGCAGAAAAACTGGAGGCGCAAATTCTGAAGGCGCTTGAGTCAGCGAGTCAGGTCTACACCGTTTTTGACGGGCATGAAGGTGCACTGGCCAAGATTGCTCCTTTGCGGACTTTGAAGGATGCTCGCGAGGCGATTACGAATCTTCGGCTGCGCAAGAGTGCGTCTGAGCTTGCTTTGATGCAGAAGGCGATTGATGCCTCGATTGCGGCGCACTTTGAGAGCTGGAAGGTAACGAAGCCGGGGCTGTACGAGTATGAAGTAGCAGCAGCCATGCAGCGGACTTATTTTGCGCTGGGTTGTGAACGCAACGCGTATGCACCGATTGTGGGAAGTGGCCCCAATAGCGTCATCCTGCACTACAACCAGAACAAGCGCCGCATGGATGGCGGCGATGTTCTGTTGATGGATGTCGGTGGTGAGTATTCGATGTATGCGGCGGACATCACACGGTCGATTCCGGTGAACGGGAAATGGACTGCTCGGCAAAAGCAGATCTATGACCTGGTGCTGGGAGCACAGAATGCCGTCATTGCTGCGGCCAAGCCGGGAGTGATGTTGAGTGCGCTTACTCAAGTGGCACGCGACTATTTCAACGCGCAGGGAAAGGGGCCTAAAGACAAGCCCTGGGGCGACTACCTGTTGCACGGAGTGAGCCATCATATTGGCCTCGACGTTCACGATCCGTACGACAAGACGGTGCCTCTTGCGGAGGGTAATGTGATCACGGTGGAGCCGGGTTTGTACATTGCCGAGGAAAGCCTGGGGATCCGGATTGAGGATATGATCCTGATCACCAAGGACGGGGCGAGGGTGCTCACTGCGGCTTTGCCGCGTGGGGCCGATGAGGTGGAAAGGAGGATGAAGCGCTGAGTCTGAGAACCAGACAATTCGCAACACTGGGGGGCCTGCTGGTATTGTGCTTCGTGGCGGCGTTGGTCTTCGGCTGGTCGCGCGCGGCAGCCCAACTGGATGGGCAGGCTTACGACTGGCTCTTTGCCACAAGCCAGACTCCAGGGTGGCAGGCGAGATCTGCTTTGCTGGCCATCGATGAGGCGAGTCTGATTGAAATGGGCGGGGCAAGAAATCTTCGCCAGAAGCTGGCAGAGGTTTTGGCCCGGGTTTGTGCGGCAAAGCCGCTGGCGGTTGCGGTCGACTTGATGCTCTCCACTTCAGAGGATCCCAAGGTGGATGCAGCGCTTGCTGCGGCCTTTGCCAAATGTCCGAGCGTTGTATTGGGTGCAGACATTGTGCGCAGGGACAGCCAGTGGGAAGAGCCGATTGAGGCATTTCGAAAGGTAGCTGGTGCGCTGGGGCATGTTCATGCCGATCCTGATCCGGTGAGTCGAAGGATTCCGCTGGAGAAAGCGGTTGCGGCCAAGCGGTATTGGGCGCTGGCGCTGGAGGCGTTTCGATTGTCTAAGCAGGCCGGGCCGATTCTTGAGACACCAGAGGACCTCGAAGTAGGGATCACGAAGATTCCGGCCTCACGGGCGACAGCTCGCAGTGTGTATGTGAACTATGTGCCTGTGGCCATTCCGCAAGTGAGTCTAAAGGACGTCGCGAACAAACCTGAGTCGGCAATGGCTTTTAGTGGCAAGGTTGTGTTTGTTGGATATACCGATCAGAGTGCTGCCCGTGACCGGCTGATGACGCCGATGGGCAACCTGATGACTGGCGTCGAGATTCACGCCAATTTGTATGAGACTCTGCAGCAGGGTGCTTTTGTCACGGACGCTCCGGTGAGTCTTCCAGTGTTATTGACGCTGGTTGCGGTGGCGGGAGCGGGCCTGATCTTTGTATTCCTAAGTGGATCGATTGCCTGGTTTGTGGCAGTGGGTTGGCTCATGGTGATTCACGTAGTGCCTCGATGGTTGTTCTGGAATCAGGTTTTTCTGGGGCCTTCCATGCTGTTGACCGGGGTGTGGCTAGCGACGATTGTCTCGGCCAGCTTTCACTACTTTGTGATCCGCAAACAGTGGAAGCAAAGTGAAGCGGACAAGAGCCGGTATCAGCAGGCGATCCATTTTGTGACGCACGAGATGAAGACTCCGCTGACGGCAATTCAAGGTTCGAGCGAGATCATGAGCCGCTACAAGCTGAATGAGGAGAAGCAGAAGCAGTTTGCTCAGATGATCCATTCGGAATCAAAACGACTGGCGAGCATGATTCAGACTTTCCTCGATGTAGAGCGCCTGGCTGAGGGCGAGATGCAGTTGAAGCAGGACGTATTTGCTTTGAGTGCCGTGCTTCTGTCTGCTCTGGACAGGGCCAGAATTCTGTCTGAGCGCAAAGATATGTCGATGCGGGTGGGGGCGATTCCGACGGGTCAAATCAAAGGCGACAAGGAGTTACTGGAGTATGCGTTTTATAACCTGCTCAATAACGCAGTGAAGTACTCTCCGGAAGGCACGGGGATTGAGTGCAGTTGTGAGATTGTCGATGGCATGGTGCGGATTGCAATTCGCGATCAGGGCATGGGGATGGACGCGGCGGATCTGAAACGGATCTTTGATCGCTTTTACCGCTCGAAGCGAGCAGAGGAAAGTGGGATCAGTGGGACTGGAATCGGGCTGAGTATTGTGAATGAGATTGTGAAGCAACATGAAGGCCGGATTGATGTTCAAAGTGAAGTAGGCGTGGGGAGTGTATTTACGGTAATCCTGCCCTTTATGGCGGGTGCTCCGGTAGACTCAGAAATAGCGAATGCCAATCAGCGCACCATTACTGCTAGTTGAAGACGACAACAGTGTCCGACATACGCTGAGCACCTTTCTCGATCTGGAGGGCTACAGGGTAGAGGCTGTGTCGAGCACTCGCGCTGCGATGGAGAAGCTGCTTAATGGCAGTTATCCGATTGTGATCAGTGACATTTACCTTGATGAGCGTACGGGGCTTGATGTGTTGCGAGCAGCGAAGGAATCGAATGACCAGTGCCGGGTAATCCTGATGAGTGCGCGGGGCAGCATGGAGACGGTAATGGCTGCGACCCGGGGCGGGGCCTTTGAGTATCTGGCAAAGCCGTTTGAGCTCGATGACTTGCTACACGCGATCCAGAAGGCCGAGACCGAGATTGAAGGTGCGGCGAGTCTCGATCGTGAGACCGATATCGACGATCTTCCCGAGACGGAGATGATCGGCAGTTCGACCAAGATGATCGACATTTATAAGACCTTGAGTCAGGTGGCACCGACGGACGCGAGTGTGTTGATTACCGGTGAGACCGGGACGGGTAAGGAACTGGTTGCGCGGATGATCCACACGAATTCGAAGCGACTGGTAGGGCCCTTTGTGGCTGTCGATTGCGGGAGTATTGCTTCGTCGCTGCTGGAAGCTGAATTGTTTGGCGCGATGAAGGGGAGCTATACGGGTGCGGACCGAGACCGGGTTGGCGTGTTTGAGACGGCCAATAAAGGAACGGTGTTTCTCGATGAGATCGGTGAGATTGATCCTCCTTTTCAATTGAAGCTGTTGAGGTTTCTGCAGGAACGGGAGATTCGTCCGGTGGGTGCCAACCGGGCGAAGCAGGTAGATGTGCGTGTAGTGGCGGCGACCAACCGCGACTTGCAGAAGATGGTGGATGAAGGCAAGTTTCGCGAGGATTTGTGGTTCCGCCTGAATGTGGTGCGGATTCAGTTGCCACCTTTGCGGGAGCGCCGGTCGGATATTCCGTTGTTGTCTCATTTCTTTCTGCGAAAGTACAACGAGCGGTATGACCTGAATGCAGTGCTCACGACGAGCGGGCAAAAGTTGCTTGAGGAGCAGGCCTGGCCGGGCAATGTGCGGCAATTGCAGCATCTGATTGAGCGGCTGGTGATTCTGGCTCCTGCGGGGCGGATTGATGGCGAGGCTGTGGGCGAGGCGCTGGCCGAGGCCGCAGGCGAGGAAGTTGCCGTGACCGAAAGTCTGAAGGATACCGAGCGCGAACAAATTCTCAAGGTGCTGGAAGCGACTGGCAACAATAAGAGTCGCGCGGCGAAGGTGTTAGGGATTGAGCGCAAGACTTTGTACCGGAAATTGGAACGGATGGGACTTCAGTAGAAAGCAGTGCAGGCCCACACGAGTGAGGTAGTGGCTGCGGGGGCGCTCCAGGGCGGGGAACGGGTTCGGATTTCAAAGGCCATTGAGGGAGCTTTTGGCTTCGAAAATTCGATCTCCTGCAAGCCCCGCTAAGGCACAAAGCCGTGAGTGGCTAACGCTGGGTCAAATGCGATTGAGCGAGTCCAGCCACGCATAAGCCATCTGCCGGATCTCCGGCGGAAAATCATGTTCGCAATCCGGGTGCTCCACTCGAATCCTGGAATTCCCGGATTCCCGCACTGCATCATCCACGCCGCTTGCATCAAAATTGGCATCTCGCAACGGCGCATTCACAAACACCGGCCGCGGCCCAATCGCCGCCAGCACGTCCTTGAAATCAAAAGGCATCGCCTCAGGCCTTCGTGCCGCAATCTTTGGCATGTAGCCTTTGTGAGACCAGCCCGTCAAATTGCCACCATAGTATTTTGCAAAACTCGTAAACCCGCAACTCGTGATCACCGCCTCGATTCTCGGGTCAAACGCTGAGACAAAAAGTGAATTGTGGCCGCCCAGAGAATGCCCGCAGGCCGCCACCCGGCTGGCGCCCAGCGTCTTCAGCACGCTCACCGCCCGCATGTGATTTACGATGCCCTTCATCGTTGCGCTCTCGTAGCCATGCGTGTAAGGGTCGAAGCGATATTCGCCAAAGTTTGGGTAATCGGGAGCCAGCGTCACGTAACCACGCAACGCCAGCTCCCTTGCATATTGCAGGTTCGGCTTGCCGCCCAGCCCCGCCGGTTCATCCTTACCAATCTTGGTCGTCTGGTGCAGGCAAAGCACGGCCCGCAGTTTGCGGCGCTCTGGATTGGGCGGCAGCAGTAGCCACGCCGGCACTTCGCCATCGATCGTGATGTGCCGCCGCAACAGGCCGCCATCCGGCGTTTCGGCGTCAACTCGGAACTTCACTTTGCCGTGCGCCAGCTTCGGCAGTGGCCCCATGATTTCCTCAAGCCGGGCAAGAATCATATCCTATTAGTTTGGACTTATTCTTTTCCCGGCGCATACCAAATCTCACCAGAGTCGTTCTGGTCGAAAGCGGGCCGAGGCCGCTCTATGATGACTTCATCGCCGATCTCTATGAACTGCATGGGCAGGGAATCGAGATCGACCTTGTCACCTGCTATACCGGTCACCCACGCGGATTTCGCGAGTCCAATGGCAAAATCTACCGCATCCAGGACTACCGTGGCTGGGATGGTGCCAAGCGTCTCGCTCTGGAACTGCGCAGTAAAGGGCCATCCGTGCTCGGCATCATCTGTGCCGGTGTCCCGATCATGGCCAAATGGAAGTGGCTGCTCTTTGCCGCCCTCCGGTCAAAAGTTTTTGTCATGAACGAAAACGGAGACTACTTCTGGGTCGACTACTCGAACTCAAAGCTGATCCTCCACTTCATGGCTTTTCGCGCCGGTATGTCGGGCGATAACAGTATCTGGCTGCCTTTGCGCATGCTGGTATATCCCTTTGGGATGGCCTACTTCGCCGCCTACGCGGCCTGGCTGCATGGAAGAAAATGGATAAGGAACATATGAAAGCAATTCAGGTATTTGAAACCGGCGGCGCCGAAAAGCTCGTCTACAGCGACAAAGACGTCCCCCAACCAGCCAGCGGCCAGGCTCTGGTAAAGCTTACTGCCAGTGGAGTGAACTATATCGATGTTTACCATCGCACGGGCCTCTACCCGCAGCCGATGCCCTTCACCCCAGGCATGGAAGGCGCAGGTATCGTAGAAGCCCTCGGTGAAGGCGTCACCAACCTCGAGATCGGCCAGAAGGTCGCCTATGCCATGGCCATCGGTTCTTACGCGGACTACGCCGTCGTCCCCTCCTGGCAACTCGTACCCGTCCCAGACTTACTTGCACTTGAGACTGCAGCCGCTGTGATGCTGCAGGGCATGACGGCCCACTACCTTGCCCACTCCACCTTCAAGCTGGAGCCCGGCATGACCTGCGTGGTCCACGCCTGCGGCGGTGGTGTTGGTTTGCTGCTCACCCAGATCGCAAAGAAGCTTGGCGCAATGGTGATCGGCACCACCAGTGCCGCACCCGGTTCGGCCAAATACGAACTCGCCCTCAAGGCCGGCGTCGACGTCATCTCTAACTACGAAGACTTCAACGCCAAAGGCGTCCATGTCGTGTATGACAGCGTCGGCGCCACCACATTCGAGGCCAGTCTCAACGCACTGAGGCCCCGGGGCATGATGGTCACCTACGGCAACGCGAGCGGCCCTGTCCCAGACATCAGTCCGCTCAAGCTCGCCCAGAAGGGAAGCATCTTCCTCACCCGGCCCACCCTCGGCCATTACGCTGCCACCCGCGAAGAACTCATCTGGCGCAGCGGCGATCTCTTTGAGTGGTTGCAGGACGGCTCTCTCTGGCTCCACGTCGAGAAAACCTATCCGATGTCCGACGCCTCGGAGGCCCACCGCGATCTCGAAAGCCGCAAGACCAGCGGCAAGCTGATGCTAAAGAATTAGCATGCAGTCGCCGTAGCTGAAAAAGCGATAGCGCTCGGCTACGGCATGTCGATATGCTCGCATCGTAAGGTCGTAGCCTGCGAATGCTGCAATCAGCATAATCAGGCTCGACTCAGGTAAATGGAAGTTCGTCAGCATCGCCCCCACGGCTTTGAACTCATAGCCAGGGGTGATGAAGATGTTCGTCTCCCCCATGCCGGCTTCCATCGTCGTCTCAATGGTGCGAACGCTAGTTGTACCGATACAGACCCGTCGCTGGGCCGCTTGAATCTTGGCCGAAGCCTCCCGGCTGATTTCATAGAATTCGTGGTGCAAAGTCAGCGTCTTCAAGTTCTCTTCCGTCAGGGGCTTGAAGGTGCCAAGGCCCACGTGCAAGGTCACCTCGGCGATCTCGGCACTTACGGCCGCAAGGATCTCCGGCGTGAAGTGCAATCCCGCCGTCGGTGCCGCTGCCGCACCCGCTGTTTTGGCAAATACGGTCTGATAGCGTTCCTTGTCGCTCTCCTCATCGGGCCGGTCGATATAGGGTGGCAGAGGGACATGGCCAATGGATTCAATCGAGCCGCTACCTTCAAATTCCACTTCGCGCTCGCCGTTGTCCAGGTGAGCCGTGATGGTGGCTGTAAGGTCCGGTGCCAGCACAACCTTCTGGCCCACCAGTAGCTTCTTGCCGGGCCGCACCAGCGCCCGCCAGCGCGTCGCCTCCACGTTGAGCGCTCGCAGCAGGAAGATCTCGATCTTGCCCGTAGTGCCAGGGCGATGGCCAAAGAGCCGCGCCGGGATCACCCGGGTGTTGTTGAGCACCATGCAATCCCCCGGCTGCAGGTAGCTGGGGAAGTTACGGAACATGTCGTCCCGAAAGGTCTGCGAGGCCCGATCGAGCACCAGCATCCGCGAGTCGGATCGGCCAGGCAGTGGCCGGCGCGCGATCAGTTCGTCAGGTAGTTCGTAGTGGAAGTCTTCGATTCGGATGGTCACGGTTAAACTAGAGGTTTGAGAATCCTCGGTATCGAATCTTCCTGCGACGAAACAGCCGCCGCTGTCGTGGAAGATGGCACAAAGATCCTATCCTCCAGCGTAGCGTCTCAGCTCGATGTCCACCAGAAATATGGTGGCGTCGTGCCAGAGCTGGCCAGCCGCGAGCACGTCCGCGCCATTGTCCTGATTGTGCGCGAAGCCTTGGAGACGGCCAACACCCGGCTCGAAGACTTGGACGCCATCGCGGTCACCCACGGCCCCGGCCTGGTGGGTAGTCTGCTGGTAGGCCTCACCTATGCCAAAGCGCTGTGCTTCGCCAAAGGCATCCCGCTCATCGGCGTTCATCACCTCGAAGGCCACATCCGCGCGGCGCTGATCGGCATCGACCTGCAGTATCCGGCATTGGCCCTGGTCGCCAGCGGTGGCCATACGCATCTCTTCGAGTGCCTGTCAGAAGGCGAGTACCGCCTCGAAGGCCGTACCCGTGACGACGCAGCCGGCGAGGCTTATGACAAGGTCTCAAAGCTCCTCGGCCTCGGCTACCCCGGGGGCCCTGTCATCGATGCCCTGGCAGCCAAAGGCAACCCGCGAGCGGTGAAGTTCACCTCACCCAAGCTCAAAGGCAACCTGAGCGACTTCAGCTTCAGCGGCCTCAAAACCGCCGTCCTCCGCTGGACCGAAGCCCGCCGCCTCCGCGGCGACTTCGACCCAGCCACAGACCCTGAGACGATCGACATGCTCGCCAGCTTCCAGTACACCGTCATCGAAGAACTGCTCAACCGGGCCGCCCGCGCGGCACAGAACATCGGGGCAAAGGCGCTGGTAATCAGTGGCGGCGTAGCCTCCAATCGTGGCCTCCGTGAAGCCGTAAAGGCCAGGCAGTGGCCCATGCCGGTCTACTTTCCTGAGCCCAGGTGGAGCACCGACAACGGTGTCATGATCGCCGTAGCGGGCTACTCCCGCTGGAAGCTCGGCCACTTCTCGAAGCTCGATCTCAAGGCCCAGGCCAACCTCCCGCTGGCTCGATGAGATAACATCGCAGTCATATGGAACGTCGTACCTTTCTAGCCGCCGGAGCAGCGGCAAGCCTCCTTCAGGGAGCATTCAAGAAGCCAGTAGGACTCGAGCTCTACAGTGTCCGCAAGGAATTCGTCAAGGACATGGCCGGGACAATCAAGGCCGTCGGCAAGATGGGCTACGAAGGCGTCGAGCTCTTTGGCACCTACGCCGACTGGACCCCCGCCCAGGCCAAAGAGGCCCAGACCATGATCAAAGACGCCGGCATGAGCTGCTGGTCGGCCCACACCGGTGCCAAGTACTTCACTCCAGAACACCTCGACCGCGTCATCGAACTGAACTCGATCCTCGGCAGCAAGTACATGATCATGTCCAGCGCCGGTAAGGTGGACGGCATCGACGGCTGGAAGAAAGTCGCAGTCTCCCTGAACACTGCCGCCGAGAAGCTCAAGAAGGTGAAGAAGGGAACCGGCTTCCACAACCACGCTTTCGAGTTCATGCCCATCAGCGGGCAGAAGCCGATCGAAGTTCTGGCCAAAGAAACTACCAAAGACGTGGTTCTGCAACTCGATGTCGGTACCTGCATCGAAGCCGGCACAGACCCGATCGCCTGGATCAAGGCCAATCCCGGCCGAATCAGAAGCCTTCATATGAAGGACTGGAAGCGCGGCCTGCCCAATCCGCACGACGGCTACAAGGTCTTGATTGGCGAAGGCGAAACCGACTGGAAGGCCGTAGTGAATGAGAGCCTGAAGACGGGCGGAGCCGAGCACCTTCTGATCGAGCAGGAAGGTAGCAGATACTCCGAGTTCGAAACAGCCCAGAAGTGCATCGACAACTTCAAGAGGATAATGGCATAAGCATGAAAGCTCCCATCCTACTCCTCCTCGCCTCCAGCGCCTTCGCGCAGGAAGGCGTCACTGTGAATCTCAAGGCCCTCATGGCCGACTACAAGAAGAAGGTAGTTGCCATCGCGGCCGCCTTCAAACCGGCTGACCAGGACTTCAAGCCCACGCCTGAAGTCATGTCAGTCAAAGAGATGGTTACGCACATTGGTGATGCGAACTACTCGCTCTGCGCCCAACTCAAGGGCGAGAAGAAGCCCACCGTCGGCACCCTTGCCGAAAGCTTCGACTATTGCCTTGCTGCTATCGACGCAGTGGACGGCAAGATGGCTCAGAAGACCACGGCCAAGACGCCGCGCGACAAGGGCTACATCGCCTTCCATCTTCTGGAGCACACGGCTCTGCACTACGGCAATCTGGTCACCTACCTCCGCATCAAAGGCATGGCCCCACCCAAGGGATAAACGCAAAAAGGCCCCCTCGCAAGAGGGGGCCTTTTTAGTTTACGGGTTACTTTGAGGGGCGTTCGCGGGAAGCGATAATGCGGTCGATGATGCCATACTCGATCGCCTGCGGCGCTTCGAGGATGTAATCGCGCTCCGTATCGCGGGCGATCTTTTCGATCGGCTGATTGGTGGCATCGGCCATGATGCCGTTCATCACTTCCTTCATGCGAAGGATCTCTTTGGCATAGATGTCGATGTCGGTCGCCTGGCCGCCGAGATTGCTCATCGAAGGCTGGTGGATCATGATGCGCGAGTGAGGCAGTGCGAAACGCTTGCCCTTGGTGCCGCAGGCAAGCAGCACGGCGGCCATTGAGGCAGCCTGCCCGATGCAATAGGTAACGATGTCCGGTTCTACCAGATTCATCGTGTCCAGAATGGCAAGACCCGCCGTGATAGAGCCGCCGGGGGAATTGATGTAAATGTTGATATCGCGATCAGGATCTTCGCTGGCAAGGAAGAGGATTTGCGCTACAAGCAGGTTGGCAACCTGGTCGTCGATCGGAGTGCCAAGGAAGATGATGTTTTCCTTCAGCAGGCGGGAATAGATATCAAAGGAGCGCTCGCCGCGCGTCGTCTGCTCGATCACCATGGGGACGAGGACGGAGTTGTTGTATTCGGGAGTTTGATTCTTCAGCATCAGATTGCTACTTCAACAATGCTAACGCGATTCGATCGATGGCGGTCCTGACTTCTTGGCTAGGAGCATTGTAGTTGTTGGCAACGATCTGAAATGCGATAGTGCCAAAGCGCCTCGATTCCGCATATCCACCCAGCGCTGACACATGAGAAAGACTACCCGTTTTGCCCCGGATCGCCTTTGCTTTGGTGGACTTGTCAAAGCGATTGCGTAACGTGCCATCTTCAGCACCAACTGGCAGAAAGTCTCGAAACAGGTCCAGTTGCCCCTGCTGCTCAATGAATCGCAAGAGTTGCACAACAGCTTTCGGAGTCACCAGATTCAATCGCGACATCCCCGAGCCGTCTTCGAAATTCACTTCCTTCTCATCGATTCCAGCCAGCTTGAGGAAGTCGCTAAACGGCATCTTTTGGCGGGCCGCCCTCAGTACCAGTTCAGCGTGAAGATTCTGGCTCACCTTGTCGACCACTTTCAACAAGTCGGGCAGGGCAGGAGATTCGCGCCGTGCCAGCTCAAACGATTCCAGACTCGCAGGCATGACGTGACGCGCCTCTGCTCTGCCGTCGACACGGATGCCTTCTTCACTCAAGACCTGACGAAAAGCAACTGCCGCAAAAAGCGCCGGGTCATCGACAGCCAGATCGTTGGAATATTCTTTGGCCTCCGGCGGCAGATTTCCGTTCAGCTCAACAGTGCGCGAACCAGGTTGGCGGTCGATGCGAATGCGTCTCGGTTTGTCTGGAAGGCTGCCTACCTGATTTAGAAGGGTAAAGTATTCAATGGCAGGATTGAGAGTGATTCCCTTTTGGGAGAGGGTGAGCCCAAAGACGTTGTCGTTAAAGGTTAGTGCCGATACTGGAGCGCCGTATTCAAAGAGACCGTCATCTGCCGACCATCCGCTCGGGATCGGGTCATAGTCTTGGGCTGTATCGTCTCCAAGAATACGTCCAGTGATGTGGCGGACGCCTTTATCTTTTAGTTGACGTGCCATCTCGCGAAGCGGCAGCAGCAGGTCTTCTTCAAATGGCTTTTCCCGGTCGTATGGATATCTTCTGGCGGATAGCGATGGGTCCCCGCCACCGTAGAGAACGAGATCACCACTGATCGTGCCGTTTGGCTCCATTGCACTGGCAGCAAGGACGCGTGTGGTGAAGCGGTGTTGCGGGCCGAGTGCTGTAAGCGCAAAGGCTGTCGAGAACAACTTGGTGTTCGAAGCGGGAACAAAAAACTTGTCCGCATTGACACTCGCGAGGATTCGGCCTGACTTGAGCTGGACTGCGTGTACACCCCAATGCACGCGCTGGTTCTTTGTGATCACTGAGCGGACGGCCGGAGCGAGTGGCTGTGCGCTCAGTAAGCAGGTTGTAAAGAGTAGGATGAAGGTGATGGGTAACATGCTGCGAATTCTTATTGTGACGGCAATTGCCACAGCCTGGGGGCAAGGGGTGGCTCCGCGAGGTCTGACGCTCAAAGCAAAGCCAGCCGACTATGAATTTTCAGGCGATGCGGGCAAGCTGCAAATCGGCGCAGCCTACATGGGACGCAGCTTCTCGGCTGGAACAAAAATGCATGATGCCGGCAACTTTATCGTGGTAGAAGTCGGCGTCTTCGCAAGCAAAGGCTTCACGGGTGAGTTGAGCTCTGGAGATTTTCAGTTGAGGATCGACGACAAGAAAACGGTGCTTCTGACGTCCGCGCCAGGGCTGGTGGCAAACAGCTTACGCAATCGCGATATGGATCCGCAACGTCGTCGTTTGGTCTACGGCGGGGGTGTGGGGGATGCGCAAGTGATAGTGGGTCAACCCAGACCCCAGGCGCGCTTTCCTGGCGACCCTCGCCCGGGACAACAACGCCCCCTCGGCATGCCAACCACCACCGAGGGCGATGCTCAGGATTGGGACGCTGTGATTGAAAGTGCATTACCTGAAGGGCCACTCCCAGGCGGGCGCGCTGGCAACCTTTACTTTGATTTCCCCGGAAAGATGACAAAAGTAAAAAGTTTGGTCCTACAGTACTCAGGACCGGGCGGGAAGCTCGAATTGAAGCTTCGCTGAAGTATAATGAAAGTTTGGCCTAATGCCCTCATTTTCATTTCGTGTCCAAAGGCGTATTGCCGCCTATCAGCGTTTGTTTCGCGAGCTCAGCCTTGTCGGCAAAGGGCTCGTATCGACAGATCATGTCGTGCAGGCTCATATCGTTCCCATCCGCCGATGCAACATCGATTGTGGCTACTGCAACGAATACGATGACTTCTCGAAGGAAGTGCCGATCGAGACGATGCTCGACCGGGTACGTCATCTGGGCCGTCTTGGTGCAACCCTCATCACCATCAGCGGCGGCGAGCCGATGCTGCACAGCCGCATTGAAGATATCATTCGTGAAATCAAAAAAGTCGGTGCAATCGCCGGCATGATCACCAACGGATATCTTCTCAATGAGAAAGAAATCAAGAGCCTGAATGATGCAGGCCTGGACCATTTGCAGATTTCCATTGACAACCTTGTCCCGGATGAAGTCTCAAAGAAAAGCTTGAAGGTGCTGGATAAGCGGTTGCAATGGCTGGCAGAGTTCGCCATGTTTCACGTAAACATCAATAGCGTAGTTGGTGCAGCGATCAAGAACCCCGAAGACGCTTATGTGATCGCTAAACGAGCACACGAGCTGAACCTTAGTTCCACTGTTGGCATTATTCACGATGGCAGCGGACAGTTGAAGCCTCTGGGGCCTGTAGAACGCGATGTTTTCCATCGCATCAGGGCCTTGTCCAAGCAGAGCTATGCGCGCCTGAATGGCTTTCAGGAAAAGATTGCCGATGGGGAACCGAACGACTGGAAGTGCCGTGCTGGTGCACGATATCTCTACGTCTGCGAAGACGGCCTCGTGCATTATTGCTCGCAACAACGCGGTTTCCCTGGAATTCCCGTTACGGAGTATTCACTCGCCGACATACGGCGTGAGTACAACACCAAGAAGGGATGCGCCCCTAACTGCACAGTCAGTTGCGTGCATCAGACTTCGATGATGGATTTCTGGCGCGATCCGCAGACTCTGGAATCTGTCGCGCCCGCTAAGAAGGAAGCACCTCTCGTTCAGATCCATGCCTCTGGTGGATAAATTTTACGTAGGTTGAGCCAGTTTCTTACTTTGTTCTCGCGTAGATGAGTGAGAAGCGTCCCCTTAATCTTTCGGCGGCGGGCCAAAGTGCCCGCCGCCACGTTTCTAGATAAAGGCGGTAGTCTTGACTCCTGAAATTTCAAAGGGCCGGCGGCAGCGCTGATTCTTGCAGGTGGCCTTGTCATCTAGCAAGACCATGTAGCTTAGAGCTTTTTGAAACTTTGCGCGATCTCGATCGTCGCCATTGCCCGGCAGACGGTCTCGTTTTTTGCGGACGAGCCATCTCAGGTCATAGGTATCAATCGTTCTGCAGAATGGGCAATTCAGGCTAGCGGGTTTTGTCGTCTGCGATTCAACAAAAAACTGCCGTTCATCAATAGACACTATAAGTATTTTTGCAGTTGTTGGCGGTATTTGGTGTATCCCCAGGAAGCAGAGATCAAAAGAAGGCCGAGAACGATGAAGCTGAAGATGCGGGGCAAGGTATCCAGTTCGCTCAAGTCATAAACGAAAACCTTCAAAATGCTGAATAAAAACAGGGCAATGCCGCCCAGACGGATCGGCCGGCGGGCCAGGTACAGGCCAGCAGCCACTGCGAGGATCGCCTCAAACGCCAATACAATTGTTCCCATTGTTTTTGGAATCGTCACCAGAGTTACCACGGCAACGCCTGTCAGCGCGGCCCAACTCGGCCAGGGAGTAGTCGTAAACCAGCGGCCGGCGGCGAAGAGACAGACAATCAGCGTGATTGTTTGCGGAAGGGCCAGATGGATCCGCAGCGGGGCTTCGCTGATTCGTTTCGTTTCAGGAAATACGACGAGAGTGACTAGCGTGAGGAGAGCAAGAACACCTTCGGCACACAAGGTGAGGGCGGCTGTCGGTGTCATCGCGTTCCTCATCAAACCCAGCATTGCAATTGCCAGGACAAGCATCAGCAGCAATAGCGGGTCAGAATCGGCGAATCTCGCAATTACCCAGACGGCAGCGCAAAGAAGCGTCATGGCTTCGGAGAGCGCTTCGTGTCTTACACCTAGCCAGACGCGGACGGAGGAAGCGATTAGCCCTGCGAGGGTAAGCAATGCGAAGATGCTGGCAACGTGGCTTGCGCTCTCAAAGCGTGTGGCTGCAAAAGTTGCAAATACGAAGAGCAGATCGTTCACCAGAATCCAGACCGGATTTCTCGGTGTGCACTCGCGCATTCGTTCCTTGATTTCAAAGGCTGAGAAAAGCAGCACGTTGAACCAGGCGATGGGGTGTCCCCAGTATTGAAATTCCCAGTCACGGCTGCCGGTTTGAATCTCGCATATCCAGGTATAGAAGAGGATGCCCCATGGCAAGTCGGTCCATTTCATGCGATCGCTCAGCCAAAGGCCGCAGAGGGCCAAGGGATAAGCGCCGCCATAGATGAAGGGCAGGGAAGTGCTGGAAGCAAGGCCGAGATAGGCAGCAAGGAAGGCCAACATCGCTGCGCGTTCACTGCCAAACTGCACCGCCTGCCAAACGGCCACGACCGCGATCAACGTTTGAATTGCGATGCCGATCGCAAGGTTATCGAAGATGCGCGAGGCCGGTACGGCGTGTGAGGCATATGCGGTTGCATAAAGCACTGCAAAGCCGCCGCCAAGCATGGCCAGACTAAAGGGCCGGAAGTTGCCCTTGTGCTCATACCAATAACCTGCCCCCAGCATGAGAGTGGCAGCCGACACACCGACAGCGATCTTGCCTGCAGGCCCCATCGAGGCCATTGCATAGCCGAGAAAGAGCGTGATGCCGATCACTAGCAGGATGACGCCGATGCGGTTCAGCCAGTTTGTGCCGACGGTAGCCTCCCAGTCTTTTGCCTGTGCAACAGGTGCGACCGCGACTGGCTCTACAGGTTGCTCGTGAATTGGGCGCGGGGTGGCCTCGCCCGACTCGAGTTGGTAGACGCGTCGGGTTAGTGCGGCAATCTGATTCTGGTTCCGGCGGAGCGTCTCTTCGAGCTCCGCCAGTCGTGCATTCAAATCATCAGTCACGGTTAAGTGATTTTACCCGGAAATAGGGCTTGTCTTTTTCTGCCGGGTCCATCACGAATTCCTGGGAAGTCTTTGCTGGATCATATTCGCGCCACAACCAGGTAAGTGCGATCGGCGTTTCGGCGTTGCCTTGCGCCGTGCTGTGGGGACCATTGCCCCACTTGAACTGGAAATCATATTCGCGCATCTTGAGAGAATTCGCCATCTGAATGTTTTGCAGCGGCCACGAGCCGTGGAAATTCTCAAGATCCTCGCTGCCATCGGAGAGGAAGGTGCGAATGTTGCGCTTGGGCTGTTTCCGTACGGCAAAGGGGAAGATGTTGCCGCCATCAAGTACACCCGGCTTCCACTGAATGCTGGTGAAGGTGCCAATGCGGGAGTAGACTCGGGAAAACTCTTCCGGACGCCACCAGGCCGCATTAAAGGCACAAACCGCGCCAGAGCTTTCGCCGGCGATGGCGCGCGAATAGCCGTCCTTGCGAAGATTCCATTTTGCGGCAACCAACGGCATAATTTCTTCAAGCACGTAGCGGCTGTACTTATCGGTGTAGGTGTCGTAGAGAATGCTGCGCATGGGGCGGGCTCCCACCTTGCCGGGTGAGATGAGGATATGAATCGCTGCCGGAATGCGCTTCTGATGCACCAGATTATCGAGCTGAATCAGCAGGCGATTGTTGGCCGCCCGGCTTGCGTACTTTTCGCCGTCCTGCCAGATCATGACTGGTGCTGGAGTGTTGGGGTCATATTGTGCGGGCGTGTAGACCCAGTAATCGCTCATCATTCCTTCATACAGCTTGCTGGCAGTGGTGAACTTCTCGCTGATCTTGCCTTGAGGCACACCGGCTTGTTCATAGGCTTCAGGGCCAAAAGCAGAAAGGTCCATACGGCCGCCAAAGCGTTTGCCGTCCACCAAGTAGTGATAAGTGTGCGAAGTATAGATTGGAAGTTTGGCAGTGCCCACGAAGTAAGGGCCGGCCTTCTTCATCGGGGCCGCAGGAACACTGTCGATCAGGAGTTGTGGTGCCTTCAGCGCCTTGATGGCAAAGAGGGCATCGGGGCCGACACTCAATCCGGCTTCACCCTTTTCGAGCTGTTGCGGAGTGAAGGTAGCTTCAAGGGCTTTCAGGAATTCAGGCGATCCTGGCTTGGCTGCCATCTTCAAGACGTCAGCAGGATCAGGCTTTTGCGCGCATAGGATGAGCGCGGAGGCGAGCAGTAGTAGTGTGGGTCGCATAAGGAGACCCTATGATGCTATGGGATGTAGCCGCGTTGTGCAATCCTTGTGCCGCTGGCAAGTGAAGATTCTTCTTCCTGCCAGGAGACGCCACTGGCGCCAACCCAGCGGTTGTAGAAGTTAAACAGGGCGCAAACGGTGATCGCGTCATAGATGGCTTCGTCGGTCCAGCCGGCTTTGTTGAGCTTGCGAATATCCTTTTCCTCGATTTCCTGAGCTTCCAGATTTACCTGTACAACGAACTCGAGCAGAAGCCATTCTGCATCTGTGAGGTCGGCATCGCCTTCGAGAACAGCACCGATAAATCCAGGGCCCTTGTCCTTCTTCACGCGGCCTTCTTTCTCAAACATGGCTGCGGCTGCTGCCCCATGAGAATCGCGGCAGAAAGAGCACTCATTGCCCTCGCTGGTGATCGTTGCGATCAGTTCCCGAAAGGCGGGGCTTAGCGGCGATTCTCCGCGCATCACTTCCTGGGTGAACTGATTCAGCAGGTCGGTCGCCTTGGGCTTAAAGGCAAGCAGGTGCATAATTCCAGGAATCTCGCGTCCAGCAGCCCGCATTGCTTCGATGCTTTTCGCATAGTGGCCACCGGGTTTTGTGTTCTTTTCCAGATCCTGTAGGTAGATATCGGCCATTGCTACAGTCTAAAGGAAGCTGGTGGGGTATGTGCAAGTGGCTTTGCGGCCCTATGCAGCCTTTATCTTTTCTCCGTTACCGATCCGTGAAAGCAGGTCGGTGAGCGCAGCTGTATTCAGAGGTTTGCTGAGGTAGGCATCCATGCCAGCCGCGATGCAGCGGTCAGCGTCACCCTTGATTGCCAGGGCAGTCAATGCCACGATCGTGACATGGCCACCTTCTACCGCCTCACGGGCTCGAATCGCTTGAGTGGCCTCAAGCCCATCCATTTCCGGCATGTGCACGTCCATCAATACGGCGTCGAAAGCTTCAGTCTGAAGGGCTTCCACTGCGAGTTTGCCATTCACTACCGGGACCACTACGTGGCCCGCACGCGTGAGTACACGCTGCATCAGAACCCGGTTGACTTCGTTGTCTTCGGCCACCAGGATCTTCAATGGTCGGCTGGGCTTCTCGATTCTTTGTGGCACCACAGGGATTGGCGCGACGGATGCTTCCATTTCGAGCGCGAACGAGAAGGTGCTGCCGCTACCAGGCTTCGACGCCACCTCGAGAGTGCCACCCATCATCCGAACCAGTTGCGAGGAAATGGATAGGCCCAGGCCGGTTCCGCCGAACCGTCTGGTAGTGGAAGCATCCGCTTGGGTGAAGGCCTGAAAAATGCGTTGCTCTTGTTCAGGCGTGATGCCTATGCCAGAGTCGGTAACCGAAATTAGCACCCGGTAACGCCCTTCACTCAGAGGTTGCGATTTCAACTCCAACTCAACCGAGCCTTTTTCTGTAAATTTGACAGCGTTGCCCAATAAATTGATTAAAACTTGTTGCAGACGGCCTGGATCGCCGATCACTGAAGCTGGCAACCCTGGATCGATACGGGCTACGAGATCGAGATTCTTACCTTGTGCCGCAAGCCTGAGGATTTGTACAGATCGATGGACCACTTCTTTCAGGTCGAAAGGAATCGATTCCAAAGTCAGCTTTCCGCTTTCAATCCGGCTGAAGTCCAGAATGTCATCGAGGATCTCGAGCAAGCTGCGTGCCGAGTTGCGCGCCATCGACAGATACTCGCGTTGATCTTTGCTGAGCTCGGTTTCGAGGGTGAGTTCAGTCATGCCCAGGATGCCATTCATCGGCGTTCGAATTTCATGGCTCATGTTGGCCAGGAACTGGCTGCGAGCTCGTGCGCTGAGGTCCGCCTGCCTCCGAGCCTGCGAAAGGCGCTGAGCGAAAACGGTTACCAGTGCAAGCAGAACAAGTGCGGCCCAGATGAGGATCTTCAACAGCTCGTTTCTCTCCCGTGTCTTGTTCATCCAGCCCATGAATGCCGAATCGGTTCGCGTCATCAGCTTCCACTTGGTAGCCAGTTCAAACACTTCGCCGGAATCATTGAGTGCTTCGATAGCTTCCCTGAGTCGCTTGGCGTCGTCCTGGTGGCTGAAACCAGAGGCAAGAGCAAAGGATCGGCCCCCTTCTTCGACTAGAAGCGAGCCCAGGCGCAGGGGAGGGCATCCAGCCGGGCGATTGAGAAGGATCTCGTCGGCGAATCGATAATCCAGATGCGCAACGTCCAATTTGCCCTGGCACATTTGCAAGAAGGCCGTCTCTGCATCGACAAAAACTTCTACTTTTGTGTTGGCAGGGAAGTCACGCTGTGGCCGGAAATTCCTTTGCGGGGACGCCAAACCCACCGATTTCCCTGCAAGATCTGCTACCGACTTGATATTCAGTGATTCCGGGAAGTACAAAGTGGTGCCGATCTTCCACCATGGCTCGCTGATATACATTGTCTTGTCACGCCCTGCGTAAACGGTTATAAAAGGCCAGACTTCAATAACGCCTTTTTGAATGGCTTCGTCCGGTCCACCCTGAATGCGAACCCACTCCAATCGATAATGAGCCAAATCAGCAGCCCGGTTCAAAACTTCCACGGCAAATCCCTCAGGCTTACCCGCTTCGTTCCAGTAGTTGAACGGAGTGCTTTGGTTAGAGCCTATGCGGAGCGTCTTCTTCTTGTTGAATCGCTGACACCCCAGCATGGCCAGGCCAAGAAGCACAAAAAGCGAAACTGCAATGCGGCGTTTCATGGTCAGTAAATCGGACAAAACAATCCTGATCTTCGATCTTATCGGTAATAAAACCCGATGCCTTAGCTCAATCCTTTTCGGATCGCACCGAGCAAAAGGTCTTCAGCTGCCGGGCCCACTCGCGACACGACGCTGGTCTCGTAACCTTGTTCCGGATACGCTGCGGCGGTGCCGATGTACATCGGTCCGTAATCGCCGTAGGCTGCCATGGCGGTCCATCCGGCGGCGTTTTCTTTGATTGCGGCCAGTTGGTATTCGACAAAGAGTTCGCCTGGCATATGAACGATAGCAGCCCCGTCCATACGCAGTGTTTGAATCGTGATGTTGGGTGTCTTTGATTGGCAGCGTTGCCACCAGGCAAGGTAACGGGCGCTGCTGGCTCGATCGCGCGGGATGGCCTTTGGGTCTTCGAGCACCTTGCGGATTGCAGCTTCGCTGTATGCGGATCCCTCGCGATGTGGGAGGTGGATCGGGTTGGCCCTCCATTCGAGTCTTGAGACGGGGCGAGGCCTTGCACTTGCCAGTGAAGCCTTCATTGCATTGGCGATTCGCGAGGCTAGTACCGCACGATTCGCCGGGGAACCGTCGTTGTATTTGCCCGCACCGATGTTTCCGGCCGCGCCCGTAAAGTAAACGTTGAACCCGGGCACCGACTCGCGGGCAATGCCCACGAAGTCGGGATTTACGATTCCCTTGCCGTAGTAAGACATTGGGTGAGTGGCGTAGTAATGCAAGCTTGCCAGGGACTTGTCGCCCTGATAGAAGCTCATTGTTTTGAGCTTGGGATCGATCACTCCCTCAGGGGCATCGCAATACGGTGAGTTGCGGCAGGCCGTGAAGCGTTGAAAAACAAAGGTCTTGCCGTCGGGCGAAAGAATACGCCGATTGCAGGCCACCTTTTCGACGGTAGCCTCGCTGTTTGCCCAGTGCGAAACGGGCGTTGGTTTCGCTGTTCGAATCGCTGCAGCCACGCGCCCGGCGGCCTGGCTACAAAACTCGACAGGGGTAAGCAAACCGGGTTTGATGTCTAGTGGAAGCAGTGCGGCTGCGCCGCGGTCGTCCCCAGGCGCATCGTGTTGGTGAACAGTTTGCACGGCCACGCGGTCCGGTGTTGTCTTGGCGGCTTTGGCGAGAGTTGCGCACCAGTGCGTGTGCGAATCTCCGCCTATGCCGAGCCAGTCTACGGCGCATACCACGATGGGCTTCTGACCGTCAGGATAAAGCACGACTCCCTTGGCCAGGAGTGGGCTCTCGACCCCTTCGACAGGAACGACCAGGGAATAGCAGAGAGGAGCACCGACTGGCGGGGTCACATCGACAGAAAATGTGGCCAGGCGCAGCGTGGGCCGGGCGGCCAGTGCGGGTGCGGCGAAGAAGAGGTGACGTCTCGTAAGCATGATCTATATGATAGTCTTCGTATTGAGCCCCAGGCTTAATTTTGAAGTACTTCGCCGGAGAATCTATGCCATCGCTACCACCCTGTCACGAGATGCAACGCCGCCATTTTCTGAAGGCTGGCGCAGCGCTGCTTGCCCTTGAGAATTTCCCGCACCACCTCTATGCCGGTACAAAGAAATCTGCTCAAGATCGCGTTTTGCTTGGTCCGGCCAAGGTGCCTGTTTCGCGCCTCGCGATGGGTACTGGCACCAACGGCGTAGGTGGCAGTTCCAATCAAACCAAGAAGCTTGGCTTCAAGGGCGTGTCGGAATTGTTCCGCGCAGCCTACGATCAAGGCGTATTCTTCTGGGATTCGGCCGACCAGTACGGCAGCCATCCCCATCTCAAAGAAGCTTTGAAGACCGTTTCGCGTGACAAGGTAACGATCATGTCGAAATCTCGTGCTTTGACTGCCGCCGACATGCGTGCAGACCTGGACCGCTTCCGACGCGAGATTGGCACCGACTATATCGATATCGTCCTGCTTCACTGCATGATGGACAGCGACTGGGACGTGCGGATGAAGGGTGCGATGGATGTATTGAGCGAAGCGAAGGAAAAGGGCATAATTCGTACCAAGGGTACAAGCTGCCACACACTGGGTGCGCTGAAAACGGCAGCCAAGAGCCCGTGGGTGGAAGTGGACCTGGCCCGCTACAATCCGGCAGGGTTCGCGATGGACGACAAACCGGAAGTGGTAACCGCTGTGCTGAAAGAAATGAAGGCTGCCGGCAAAGGCATCATTGGCATGAAGGTACTTGGTGCCGGCAAGCTTCGTACGAAAGCCGATGAAGCCATTCAGTGGCATTTGGCCCAGGGCCTGACAGACTGCTTCACGATCGGTAGCGAGAGCCGCGCCGAAATGGAAGATCTGTTGAACAAAATTCCCGCTGCGTCCACACGCGGCTAAGATTTCGATTTAGAGGAGAAATGAATATGAAGAAAAATTGGATGGCAGCAGTTGCAGGCCTTGGTGTTTGCCTGCTCGGAACGATGCTGGTAGCACAGACCCCAAAGAAGGGCGGCTCGACCATTTTGCAGCCGCAAATGACCGTTGCCGCTGATGGCGGGACTCACGAAAAGCCTCACGTGACTCTCGGTGAAGCGGTCAAGGCAGGCGAGGAATGGTCAGCCACCACCCTTGGCGCATCTGTCGACGGCAAGCCCAACCCCGGCGCCAAGCCAATCAAGATCACTGGCGAAGTACTGGATTTCTCCTGCTACATGCAGATCGGCAAGCACGGCGACAAGCATCGCGCCTGTGCGCAGAAATGCTTCAAGGCTGGACAGCCCATTGGCCTGCTTGCCAAGGACGGTTCGCTCTACATGCTGATGGAAGAAGAGCATGATCTGCGTCGCGACGGCCAGACGGACTTCCGTACTTCCGCCATCGATCACGCTGCACACATCGTCGAAGTGAACGGTACGCTTTGGTCACATAACGGCGTCAAGGCGATCTATGTTCATGGCTTCACGAAGAAGTAGGTTAGGCATGACGTTTTCACATTTATCCCGGCTGGCGCTTCTTGCGCCAGCCTTTGCCATCTTGGCGGCAGACCCGGCACTTGAGGTGCCGCTCGGCCTCTTACCGATACAATTCCCCAAATCGAACCCCTACTCGCCGGAGAAGCGCGAGCTTGGCCGCTTGCTTTATTACGACAAGCGCCTGAGTGCTGATGGCACAGTGGCTTGTGCCACTTGCCACGCTCCCGAAAATGCCTTCACTGACAATAAGCCCGTAAGCAGTGGCATCAAGGGGCAGACGGGCGGCCGCAGCGCCCCAACGGTATTTAATCGCGCATACTCTCTGGCACAGTTCTGGGATGGCCGAGCAAAGTCACTCGAAGAGCAGGCCGGTGGGCCGATGCAAAACTCGATTGAGATGGGCAATACCCACGAGGTTGTGGTCAAGACCCTGAAAGGGATTCCTGGCTATGTTGCCCGCTTCAAGCAGGTTTTTGGAAGCGAAGACTTCGGCATCGACGAAATCACCAAGGCAATCGCAACCTACGAACGCACGGTGCTGAGTGGCAACTCGCCCTACGACCGCTATAAGGCAGGCAACAAGAAGGCCATGAGTGAGAGCCAGATTCGCGGCTTCGATGTCTACTTCAACAAAGCCAAATGCGACCAGTGCCATGAAGGCGTCAATCTCACCACCAACGCTTATCACAATCTGGGAGTTGGCACTGACAAGGCAAACCCGGATGAAGGCCGTATGGCGGTAACCAAGAATCCTGCGGATTGGGGTGCTTTCAAGACTCCAACCCTGCGTGAAATTGCCCGCACAGCGCCCTACATGCACGACGGAAGCCTGGCAACGCTTGAAGACGTTGTGGAGTATTACGACAAGGGCGGCAACCCCAACAAGAACCTCGATGAGCGCATGAAGCCGCTGAAGCTGACTGCGCAGGAGAAGAAGGATCTGGTTGAGTTCATGAAGGCGCTGAGTGGCGAAGGCTGGCAGGCAAAGCTTGTTGCGCCAACGGTATTTCCCAAGTAAGGAATTGGAATGAAATCTAGACGGACAGTAATGGGCGGCCTCGGACTTGGGGCCGCCACCCTTTTGTTTGAAGCCGGTTGTGGCGGCGAGAAGAAGCGTGTGATCGGTGTTGTGCCCAAGGGGCGCGCACACCTGTTCTGGCAGAGTGTTCAGGCCGGCGCGATACTTGCGTCCCGCGAGACTGGTGTTGAGATCTCGTGGAATGGCCCGGCAAGCGAAACCGACTTTAATGGCCAGTTGCAGATTGTCGATTCGATGATCAACCGGCGCGTCGATGCGATTTGTCTCGCACCGATCGATAAGAAGGCGATGGTGAGCGTTGTGGAACGCGCTGCCGCCCAAAAGATCCCGGTCGTGATCTTTGACTCGGCGGTGGATACAGACAAATTCATCAGCCAGATTGCCACTGACAACTATGCAGCAGGCGCAATGGCAGCCGAGCGTATGGGTGAAATCCTTGGCGGCAAGGGCGAGGTTGTTATCGTTGCCGTGCAGCCTGGCGCCGCATCGACCATGGCCCGCGAGAGTGGCTTCGAAGAAACTCTAGCCAAGAAATTTCCGGAAATCAAGATTGCTGACAAGCGCTTCGGGATGGCTGATTACGCCAAGAGTCTATCAGTGACTGAGAACATGCTGACGGCACACCCAAACGCCAACGGCCTCTTTGCATCCAACGAATCCAGCGCCGCCGGTGCTGCACAGGCGCTGCGGGGCCGGACGAATTCCAAGCTCAAAATGGTGGGCTTTGATTCTTCAGCGCCGCTAATTGAAGATCTGCGCAAAGGCGTGATTGATTCCCTGGTGGTCCAGCAACCCTTCAAGATGGGTTATGAGAGTGTCATGGCGGCAGTTGCGCATCTGGGCGGCAAGCCGGTGACCAAGATCAACAATCTCGAACCTAAGCTGGTGATGGCCAGCAATGTGGATCAGCCCGAGATTCAGGCTCTGGTCAAGCCAGACCTGAAAAAGTATCTGCCTTAGGGAACCAGTTCTTTAAGGCTGATTTTGCGGAAAGAAATCGGCTTGCCGGGATTAAATTGCAAGCCGATAAAGCCGCTCAGGCTCCGTTTGTCGGAAGCCTCCAATACCTTCTTGCCATTGTGCTTCACAGTGATCTTAGGCCCAAGGTGGACTACCTCAAAAGTGTTCCACTCGTTGGGCTTTATTTTTGATTCCGTAGCTTCGGCAATGCCTACGATCGAGCCGGTTTTGAAGTCTTTTCGATCGTCAAAAATCTGTAGTTCATAGCCGGTCTCATGCGGCTTGCCCGTGGCGTCGCTGCGCAAGAAAACGCCGCTATTGCCGTCGGCGGCAGTCTTGTATTCCAGTTTCAACTCGTAGTCCTTGTAGGTGGTCTCCGTGCGAAGCCAGCCTCCAGGGCCTTTGTCGACGGTGATCGCCCCGTTTTCAACACGGAAGTTTGCGCCACCCACGTTGACCCAGCCCTTCAGGGTCTTGCCGTCAAAGAGGCTCGATGCAGAGAGAAGAAGTAGTAGTGGAAGAAACATGGATTCTATTATGGTGCACCCGACAGGACTCGAACCTGTGACCCTTTGCTTAGAAGGCAAATGCTCTATCCACCTGAGCTACGGGTGCGTTTTCGATTTAACTGTTTGATTTCAAACAGCTTTTACTACTTTGCAGTTTCCGCCCTTCATCACTGAAAAACGGCTACTTTGGGGGAATCTTTGACGTGACCGATTAAATCGGCCCGCTTTTGATCCGGCCTTTCCAATGATAACGCTTCTACTGCCGTTCGTTTGGCATCCATGCGGACATGGCTGTACCGTTCCAGCATGGCCCGGCTAACGTGTCCCATGATCGAGAGCATGCCGAATTCTGAAACTCCTACTTCGGCCATCTTCGAGCAAGCGGTATGCCGCAGGTCATGAATGCGAATTGAGATGTCTGCCGCATCTTTTAGCACTTCCCACGCCTTGCGAATGCTCACCATGCGCCGGGTGGAGTCATAGCGCCCCCGCACCTGCCGGAATGGGAATAGATACCGGTTGGCATCGGTGCCGCCGCATTCCTTTTGGTGCCACTCTGCAAACGCCACTAGCAGGTGGTGAAGGTCAACGTTCATGGGAATGATCCGGCCTGAGCTTGCCTTCGTCTTCGAGTCTCCAACGATGATGAACCTATCCACCAAATTCACGCGGCCCCATGTAAGGCCCAGGATTTCGCCTGAGCGCATTCCGGTCGTGAGTGCGATTCGGATGAATGGGCCGATCAGCGGAGATTCGGCCTTTAGCGAAGCCTCTAGAAGCCTTTGTTCTTCCTCTGGTGCCAATGCCTTGCCTACGTCGTTTCGTTCGCGTAGTGGCTTCACGCTCGGCCATAGTTCGGAACGCTTACGGCCAATGCTGCGAGCCAGAATTCCCACTTCGATATTGATCGAGCGATTGCCAGCGCCCTCAGCGAGCCGCGCCCGGACGTATGCCCGAACGCGATCCTCATTCAAGTCTGGAATCATGACGGCCTCAAGGTGGCGTAGAACGTGCTTCATCAGCGAGCTTACCCACTCGAACGACTTCGCCTTATGCCCATCGGCGTATCGTTCTTTGTAGGTTTGGCAGACTTGACCAACGGTACGAATCCGCGTTTCCTTGCCCTCGGATGGTAGGCCAGCGATAGCCCGTTCTAGCTCCGTTTTCCGTCGCTTCACGGCATCTACTGCAAGGGTTTTCTTTGTGCATCCGGTAGACTCTCGAATGCGTTTTCCGCAATAGGTGAAGTCCATCCACCAGACGGCAGACTTTACGGGTTCGCCTGTTTTTGGGTCTTTGTACTTCGGCTGATAAATCGCCATTAGGCCACCGCGCTTTCTTTGTTCGGCCCTTCGGCCTTCGCTAATGCCTCCCGGAGCATGGCGGGATAGAGGCGGGCTTGGATCTCGATATCACCTGTCAGAGCTTCCAGCGAATCCTTCAATTCTTCGACATGCCAATCAAGGGTCTTGAGGTCTAATTCCCCCTTTGAGTAGCTGAGGAGAATACGCTCGATAAACTCTTCAAAAGGCGTGATGGACCCTCGGCCATCCTGCCCCGCATTGATGGCTGCTTCGACGCTGCAAACGTCATACTTGGAAACCTCCAAGCACTTTCCGTCACTGGTCAAAAATAAGCCGCCTTCTTCTTCGCCCCGGATGACTGAGAGTGAGCGGTTGATTATGGCTTGCTCGTCTTTCGATACGTTCCGTTTTGCTGGTCTTGCGGTGGGTTTCGCCTTCTTCGCTTCGATGCTGATAGGCGTCTTTACGTGTTTCATGGTGATTCTCTCTCCTGTTGTGTAGGTGTGGATATGTGCCGCCGCGCCGTCTCGGGGTGCCAGCGGCAGTGCGTGAGAAGCCGCTAGCCTAGCCGCGTTTGGCGCGTTCGCTCAGGCTGAAAAGTTGTGGGGTTGGGTTGCCCGATTGGGCAAGGGGAGTGGGAAAATAGCTGAAGGCCATTTCGAGTTAGTACCTCGGTTTGGTTTAGAGAGACGGTAGGGTTCCAGCCCTGCCGCCTCTCGCCTAAGACGATAACGCTGCCCCTTGCCCGTTGTCAAACTGCCCCCCGCTCAATCCACCTCCACGAATCGCGTTAACGCCCCATCGAATCCAATTTCCACGGACCCACGCGGCCCGTTCCGGTTCTTCTTTACGATGAGCCGATAGGGGAGGATCTCAGGCACGTATCCGGTTTCCGGCTTCTTTGGCACAAGGTAGACAATCCGGTCGGCATCCTGAGAGATAGAACCTGATTCTCTAATGTGGTGTTCGCCTGGTTCCCCGCCGTCTGCCGCTGCTTCAGAACCTTTGTTTGAGAATTGCGCCAGCGCCAGTATCGGCACCTTCTCGGCCATTGCCAGCGCCTTTAAGCCCCGGCTGATTGCGTCGACGGCTTCGGTACGGGTGCCAGTGCGGCCTAGGTGCTTTACCAATTGCAGGTAGTCCACAATGACCAGATCCACGGCCCCGCGTTTTTTCTTCAGCTTGCGTAGCTCTGCCGCCATCTCGGCCACGGTGGAGATTCCAGAATCCCCAACGTAAAGCCCGGATCGCTCCAGACGGCCTACAGTCTCAAGTAGCTGGCCCCGCTCGGCTGCGCTGGCTCGATCTAGCTGGAGCTTCCGGCCATTCACTTCGGCCCGCGTGCAAGCCAGCGCCCGCAAAGTTTCTTCTTTGCTCATCTCATGCGAGAACACGGCAACCACGCCCCCGGCTTCAGTAACGCCTAGGGCTTCTTGCCTTGCTAGCGATGATTTACCCGCCCCGGTGGGTGCCGCGATAATGCAAACGCGGGTTCTCTCCCATCTAGGAATCATTCTTGCCAGCGGAGCAAAGGTTACTAGCGGCCCGTCCTCGGTGGGATTCAGGACGCTATCAACGCCCCCGGCCTCATCGACAATTTCAGTGATGCTCTTGAGACCTGCCCCGGTGGGTTTGCTCAGGCTCAGGCCTTCAACGCCCGTCTGTAGCTGGCTCTTGATCTCGGCAGGATCGAGCGAACCAAGAAACGCGGCATCGTGGCACCATAAGCCAAGCCTGATAAGTTCCCGCCGTTCCCGGTAGCGCTCAAGAATCGCTAGATACGCCTCTGGGTCTGTCAGGTGCGGTAGTCCTTCAGATAGCCCAACGACGTAACCTAGGCCCCCTACGGCCTCAAGCTGAGCCATTTCCTTGAGGCGATTGCAAACGGTAGCGCGTTCGGTCGTTGCATAGCGGTCGAAGCATTCCGCGATGGTCTCGAATAGAACGCGGTGGCCCACGGTGGCGAAGTGCGACTTGCTCAAACGGGGTAGCATTTCCGGCCCGTCGTCATCCATCAGGCAGTGAAGCACAAAGCGCTCAGCTTCGGCGCTGCTTGGCAAGGGTAAGCTCTCGATCATCAGAAGCTCTCCTTAAACGGTGGCGTCTCATAGCCCCCGGTGGGCTGCGCTGGTGCCGGGTATTCCAGCCAGCGCCGATCAGTGAGCCAGCGGCTAGGCTCAGGAATCCACTTGCCGTTATCCTTCGTCCAAGCTTCGGATTTCTTCCAACGGTCGAGACCAGCAAAGACCGCGGATTTTTCGCCGTCGTCGTCGATGAGACTCAGGTAAGTCTGAAGACCAACTTGAAGGCCTGTCCTTTTGGGGTAAGCCGCAATGAATTCTTCTGCGCCCGCGCTATAGGATGTGGATGTGGATGTGGATGTGGATGTGGATGGCTTAAGCAAAGCTTGAGGCTCAGCTATAGCTAAGCTTGAAGCTGAGCTTGAACGTAGCTTGAAGCTTTGCTTAAGCTGAGCTTGAACCTCGGCCCTCTTCTTGCCCCCACGCCTGCCCGCTTCGGATCGTTCGCTGTGGTAGCTGAGAAGTTCCGGCCTTCGATTATCTACTTTCCGGTGGTGGAGTCGTTCGCCTTCAGTTGCAAATTCAGCGATGACGGTTTTAGAGCTTCGCTGCCATTCGTCGTCACTGGCCCCGGCGATCAACTTCAACTTCCGATCATCTACAGGAAGAGATCCTTCGATCCAGCAATGGTCCAGAAGTTCGCGATAGATCCCGCGTTCTTCCAAGTTCATTCCAAGCCGGGTTTCACTGCTGCGCCAGTCGTCTGGATACCAAGGGTAGCTGTGGAGCTTCATTAGCGGCCCCCCGCGTTGTGGTGGCCCAGGCATTCATACGCCAGTTGCCGTAGATCCGGCGCAACGCTTTTACATTTCTGCGCCGCGTGGGTGGCTTCGTCGACGGTAGCGGCCCGAATGGCTTGTATCCATTCCTCGGCTGCTAAGACAGCTTGTAGGTTGCCGCTCAATACGGCCTGCTGCTTGGTCTGCTGTGCGTCTTTCATTTCGTATTCAATCCAAATATGGTTTTCGGCCATAGGTCTCCTATCCGCGCTTTGGCGGTTGTTGGTTCGTGGTGTTGTTGGAGTGGCGAGAATGGGTTCCCGTCTCGCCATCGGGTTACTGCTTGGTGGGTGTGGAAGCTCTAGAACGCTAGAGCCGTAGTGATTTCAAATTCCCATTTCGACAGAAAACATGGATGCCTGTCGACATGGTTATCGGTTGGGTCGCCCAGAAAAATGGACCCGCCCATACCACTAGCCGCTAGACCACTCGCCGCCCGTCGACGGCCCCGTTATAGACGAGGTGGAGAGCTTTCCACATGGCCGCAAACTGGCCCCGGCTGTCCTTCTCCACCCTGAGTAGTGGATTAGCGTGGCTGATCTTACCAGCGCCTTCAATGGTCATGCCTTGAAGGCTGATAGCCTCACGGCAGGCTTCGGCGCGATCCAACGCCCTCAGAGCTTGTGTGAGCATCTGTAGCCGTTCTGGACTGCGTGCCTGATTGCCTGCAAGCTGGTTCCAAAGTTGTTTCGATGATTCGGAAAAACCTTCCGGCATCGGGATATTTTGCGGTTGTTTGGGTGTGTTCATTTGGTCCTTCTTTTAATTGATTTGGGGAAAGTGCTAGGGCTGCGGCCGTTCCTTCGAATTGACACGCATGGATAATGAGGGTGCGCTGTACACTTACAGATTCCCCCTCCCGGCCTCGCATACCGCCCCGCATTGCGCCAGAAGCGCGCCGTGTTGCGTCGCTAGAGATGGGGGTAGTGTGCAAGGGTGCGCTGAGTCATCAGTTCGGGAATTTGCCTTTAGCGTCGGCCTCGGCGCGATCCAGAATTGCTTCCAAGCTGTCGGCCTGCGTCTCGGGTGCAACAAGGCGAACCCTTGAACTCGGCGTCATTCCAAATTCGACGGCCCAACGCCTAAAAGCATCAGAGAGTTTGAGCCAGCGCCGGAAGAGAATTTCACGCGCTTCTGGATCGCTGCTTTTTTGAATTTCCAGATATGCGCGTTGCGATTCGTCGAACGTCTGGCAGGTTATACAGAGCGCCAACAAGTCAGACTGCCGTACGCTTCCCACCTTCTGAAACTGTGGGAGTATTCGACGCCATAAGGCAAGCGCTGAAGCGTGTAGCTTCACTGGTGGATCGCATTCGACAACGGCGTCACCGTCTAGGGATTGCCTTCGGGCAAGCTCAGCCCTTGAATAATTCCCTTCTAGCATGTGCGTCGGTTTCGGTTTTCGTCCTCTCATGTTTGGGTTCCTTTCTAAAAACTCCAGAATCAAGAAATTGCTCAGAGAGCTACAAGCGTGGTTATAGCTGGGACGCGGTAGCCCTTGAATGCCCCCCCGCGCCCCTTGCCAGATAAGCGAAGCCCTAGCGCCGCTGCGCTACGGACCTAGCTTCAACTTGTGATGGAGTCATGCGCTTGGCTAGCTTGTCCAGCGCCGCCCGTACTCCCACGCTCACTGCGTCGCTGCCCCTCGTCTCGCCCATCATTTGCTTAATGATGCTGAGCGCGCGCGGGGTTCCTTCGTAGATCTCTCTCGCCTCATTGCTAGCAGCGCCGGGCATGATTGCGCGTTCAAATTTGCCGCTCATGCTGCTTCCTTCCGCTGGGGCTTGTAGTCCGGCGAAAACAGATAACTTTGGTGAAAGCGATCTAACATGCCCTTGAAAAACTGGCAGTGAACGGACATATGCGCCTCAGGATCAATTCCTGCGCTTCCATAGGCACGCCACAATTTGTCGAGATCCTCAGACAGTGCCTTTGCTTCGTCTCCCAGCTTGTAGAACCTCTGGTCGAGCTCCTCGACAAGTGGCAAGAGATGCTGCTTTGCGGCCAAACTGAGACAGATTTCCGCAGTGCGGATATCCTCATCTGCTTGTTGGACACGCCGCACAATCTGGCTGATTGCGCTAGACAGAGCCGCCATTTGCTTGGAGCGTTCATCAGTCTCAATTTCGACTTCGACGCCCTCGACAATTTCTGTACGTGTGGCCTTGACGCCGTGTTTGGCCTTCAGCCGTTCCAGTGCTGCTTCGGCTTCAGATTGCTTTGCTAAGAGGTCGTCCCGCTTAGCCTTCGCCGCTTGAACTGCGTTGACTTCGTTCGGGCATTTGCCCTTAGCCTGCTCAATTTGTTCGATCATAATTACCTTTCGTGTTGTGTGGGTGTTTGGCGTTCCGGTTGATTGGTCTGCCTTAGATGGGTTGAAGGTGGTGGACTTGCTCATGCGCCCATCCCCCCGCCTTCGGCCTGAGCTTGCAACCACTGTTCAACGGCTGCAATGTCGTAGCGAATAGGTGAGCGTTTAGCATTGGCATTCCCGAGTTTGCGGAACTTCGGTCCGATGCCCCGAAGCCGCCATCCTTGAAGCGTCTTTGGCTTCACGTCGATCATTTTGGAAAGCGACGCTTCAGAGATCCACCTGAAGCTAAAGCTTGGCTGGGCTACTCGTTCTTGTGGGCAAGTTGCCAAGGCCGGGTTAAAGCTTGACGACTTGCTCATGCGGCCTCCATGCCAATGCGGACGCGATGACGGTCAAGCCATGCGCGCAGGTCGGCCTCGTCATAAACGACGCGGGAATTCAATTTGATGTAGCTGGGCCCGGTTTTGAGCCAGCGATGACGTCGAAGGGTTGCGACCGAAACTCCGCAGAATTGTGCGGCTTCGTGGTCGTTGAGTCGTTGTTCTAAAGTCCGCGATTTCATTTCCTAGTCCTTAGCCACAAGTAGTGGCGAGACCATTACGACAAATGAAATTACGGAAGCGCTACGTAAGGAACTTACGGAAAACCTTATGAAGTTACGGAAGGTACGGAAATTCTTCCATCGATTATGGCTTGAAGTGTTTTCTCGATGATGCCACCGGCGTTTTCTGCCTTTGACAGACAGGCAAGCCAGTCACTCACGTTGCTTGCGGTTGTCCAACCCTGATTGCACAAGTGAGCAATCTTCAAGTTCGTAAGTCGAGCGTCCCTTCGGTGCGCTGCCTGCTTTGCTTCGTCTCTGAGCTTTCGCCTTCGGGCTTTCTCCGCATTAAGATCGAGGTTCGCAATGGAACGTGCAGCAGGTCCAGGGGGCTGACTGATGCTTTGTTGTTCGGTTGACGATGGCGCAGAAATGAGCGAGAGGAGTTGCTTCCAGGTTTCTCCATTAGTAACCACCGCTCTGATGCGATCCCGCAAGTCAACCTGCTTGCTGGTGAGTTTGGACTCTCTGCCGCCGCCAAACCTTCCCCAATAGACACAGGGATACTCTTTGTTGACTTCCTCAATGGCGGTGTCACGAATACCGAGAAGTGAATCTAAGCTAAGGGTGTCACTTGCGCCTGAGGCCTTAAGCTGCGCAGCGGTCAGATCCAGAACCCGATTTACGTACCTCGCTCGAATAACCGCTGGTTCGCTGGCCAATCCGCCGCTGGGCCCTCGCTTTTGACTGAGAATGCTGAGGTCTGATTGCGGGTTAGTTATTTGCTCGTGGTACCAGATCAAGCAATTCGCTCGAATCCTGCCCACTTGAAGAGCTAGATCTACGGAATTCTGCATCGCTACCTCCGCGACACCTGTAGGGATTTAGCCGCCAATCGAGCAGGTTCCTCGACTTGTCACCACGCGAAGGCTAGGCGGCCTATTTGTAGGCTTGCATATCTCACTGGTTCAGGTGTTGTGGAAAAGGTGTGTTTATCTTGTTACTTCATGTTTTTTTAGATGTCTGCCCGAACACTCCACTAGGCTTTTCACTTTGGGGGATTCTTTGACGTGAGTAGACAAAAATAGCGGGGAAACAAGAGGAATAGAGGGTAAGTCTATTTCGGCTTGCATCCCCGCATGTTGTTGCTACGGAAAGGTTTATTGTTGAAAACGCTAGGGTTATCGGAGTTTCTGTAAGTGGACTTAGGCTGCTTAGAAGGCAAATGCTCTATCCACCTGAGCTACGGGTGCACGTACCTTTACTAGTTTAAGGGCAGGTCGAGCACGACACAACTCCATTCGCCTTCGGTGCGCTCGCTAAGGGCGCCAAGGCCGAAGACCTGCTTCACCAGATTTGCTTCTTCTACGCCGAATCCGGCCAGCACAACACGCCCGCCAGGTTTGGCTGCGCGGATGATTTCGTCAGCAAAATTCACCAGCACCGTAGCGCTGATATTGGCTGCAACCAGATCAAACTTTTCGCCTGCGAGACAATCCGGCATGCCTTGAACTACTGGTACGCCGCTCAATTCACGAGTCAGATGGCAACTGTCGGTCTCGACATCCACTCCAACGATTAAGCCGGCACCGAGCATCTTTGCTCCTAGTGACAAAAGCCCTGCACCACAGCCGAGATCGAGCATTCGCATTCCTGGCGTCAGGAATTCTTCGATTGCCACCAGACATTGCCGGGTTGATGGATGTTCGCCACTGCCGCATGCCGCGCCATCCTGATAGTGAATTCGCCAGCGTCCGGGAGGCGTGGGCTCTTCGCTCCAGGAAGGCGTGAAGAAGAAATGCTCGCCCACCAGACGGCTCTTCCAGACCATATGGCTGATCGTAATCCAGTCTGTGTCATCCACTTCCACCTCAACACCAAAACCACTGGCGGCTTCTTTGGTGTCAAAACTGGCACGGAGGATCCACTGCCCATCGGGCTCTTCCGTTTCCGAGATCCCGGTAGTGCCGGCTTCGAAAAGGTTTGCGATGAGGATGTCTTTTTCATCCTCATTTGCAGTTAATACAACGACGTAATTGGCCAACTAGTTTTTCGCGAAGCGTTTAAAAAAGCTCGCATCCTTCCATCTCGGAACTTCGTTTGTGTTTGCCGCAGACCGGATCATTGAAGCCAGGACACGGTTGTATCTGGCTGCTGCGTCGCGGTCGAGCGGCTGATCGAGATCATCGCCAGGTGCATGATAGCGCTCGCGCAACCAGGCCTGAATCAACTTCTCCTCTGCGGTTCCCTTTTTGTAGCCGAACTTGAAGGCGAGAGCCGGTGTACCGTTGCGGATAAAGCTGTACTGGTCGCTGCGGACGAAGCTGTTGCGCTCTGGGGCCGGGTCGGCCCAAACCTCTATGCCCGCTTCCTCCGCGCCTTTGCGCGCCAGGTCGCCCAGTGTCGATTCATCCACACCCAGGATCACCAGCCCTTTGAGGGGAAAGAGCGGGAGATACATGTCCATGTTCAGGTTGCCTACGACTTTCGCTTTCTTCTCTTTGCCAAAGACGGGATTCTTCGCGTACCACGTCGAGCCAAGCAACCCCTTCTCCTCACCTGTGAGCGCGATAAAGGCGACACTCCGCTTCAGATCGATGTTGCCTTCTTTGAGATGCCGGGCCGCTTCAATCAGACTCGCTACGCCACTCGCGTTGTCCATGGCTCCGTTGTAGATTTTGTCGCCCGCCAGTTTTTCATTTACCCCAAGGTGGTCGAGATGCGCCGTCACTACGATGAACTCATTCTTGAGTATTGGGTCGCTGCCTTCGCGAATTCCGATCACGTTCGCGCTACCTACTTTTGATTGAACGAAGGCGGCCCGTGCCAACAACTTCCCACTGAGGGCGAAGCCCGGCAGAGGCTTGCGATCGTTGGCGAGCTGAAAAACTTCTTCAATCGTGTGGCCACTGCCGGCAAAGAATTTCGAAGCATGCGCTGCGTTGATGGTCAGACTCAATTTCAGGCCATCTTTGGCTGGCGTTTTTTCATCAATCGACATGCTGGGCATCAGCCGTGCCAGCGTCGAGCGCGACCAGGGGACATCCGTTGTGCGCGGATTACCGATCGTTGCCATGCCAATCGCACCAGCTTCAACGAGGGCTTTGGCCCGCTCTCCAGCGCTTTGGTAGTGGCTTACCAGCGCTGCGGGAATTCCTGCAGGTTGCCCGCTGATAAAGACTGCAATCTTGCCCTTAAGGTCGAGACCCTTCAGATCGTCGTAGTTGTGTTCCGGGATCTTCGTGCCATAGCCGACAAAGACCATCTCGGCCTCGACCTTGGGTGCGGGTACATTGCGGATGCCGATATTGGCATGTTCTCCGAGGGTCAACTGCTCTTCTTTGCCATCGCGAACGAGCGTCAGACTTGATTTCGATTCATCAATCGTGCGGCTGATAAAGCGCACTTTCTGCATGTAGCTGGATGCGCTACCGCCCGGACGGAGCCCTACCTTTTCAAATTCGGAAGCAACATATTTAGCTGCAACTTCATAGCCTTCGCTACCGATGTCGCGGCCTTTCAGTTCATCTTTGGCCATCGTCTCGACATGGGCCCACCAGCGGCGGCCCTCTTCGGTCAGGTTGATTTCAGCGGCACCCAGTGCGGCGGCAACAACGGCGATGCCCGTGCTGCAGCGCCAAAACTTAACAAATTCAATCATGAAAAGAAAATCCTCAATAGTAGTCTGCGCAGGACATGTAGTAGCCACATTGGGTGCAGAATAGCTTGCATTTGCGCTGTTCGAGGCGCAGACTGCACACGGGGCAGTACAGCATGGGCTGGTCTTCTGGCAGCGGTTCCGCGTTTTCGGGAAACGTTTCCTTTGGTGTCACGTCCTGATCCATAACTCCATCATTATATGAACGGCGCTACAATCACAGCCATGCGGCGGCCAATTGCAATCGTTACCCTTTTCGGTTTGCTCCTCTCGTGCGGACAAGCCCAACCCCCGGTCAAGCGTTCTCCCAGCGACCCGCTGATCCAGCGTGAGCCCGTACGTGGCAAGAATGGCGCGGTAGCCGGGGGCACCGTTGCTTCAGTCGATGCCGGTATGCGCATCTTCAAGATGGGCGGCAACGCCGTCGATGCGGGTGTAGCGACGATGTTCGCTGCAGCCGTAGCCGAGTATTCTCACTTCGGCTTTGGAGGTGAATCCCCAATCCTGATTCGCACCAAGGACGGCAAGGTTTTCACGATCAGTGGAGTTGGCACCATGCCCAAGCTCGGAACTCCCGAGTATTTCAGGAAGCACCAGATGGAGCCACTTGAGGTCGATACCACCGAGCCAAATGGCTTGCCCCGCTATTTGCCCGTCACAGGCTTGCTGCCCGCAATCGTGCCTGGCATGGTGGAAGCCGGTCTTGTGGCTCTGCGTGAGTTCGGCACACTCAGCTTTGAACAGGTCATCGGCCCAGCCATCGAGCTTGCCGATGAACAGGTGGTTGACGACATGCGCGCGGCCGTTGTTCGTTACTCCCGCCCCTTCTTCGATCGCTGGCCCACGTCCAAGGCTTATTTCATGCCAGATGGAAAATTACCTCGCCCGGGAGAAACGTTTAAGCAGCCTGCCCTCGCCAAAACCTTGCGTGCGATGGTGGCGTCAGAACAACGTGCCGCTGCTCTCAAGAAGCCTCGCACTGCCGGGATTGACGCCGTACGCGACTACTTCTATCGCGGCGAACTGGCACGCAAGATCGATGCCTTCTCGCGCGACAACGGCGGCCTGATCCGCTACGAAGACCTCTCGACTTTTCGTCTCAAGCCCGAGCCGTCGCTCGGTGGAACTTACAAGAACTACACCATCTATAAGCCTGGCTTTTACACTCAGGGGCCCGCCTCGATACAGCTTCTCAATCTGATTGAGAACATGGATATCGCCAAGATGGGATTCGGCTCGGAAGACTACATTCACAATCTGACCGAGGCGATGAAGCTGGCTTATGCCGATCGCGACGCTTACTATGGTGACCCCAACTTCACGAAGGTTCCAGCAGACGAATTGCTCTCGAAGGAATACGCCAAAGACCGATTCAAGCAAATCGGCGAGATGGCGAGTCTTGAGTTCCGTCCCGGCAAAGTAAAGAACGCCAACGGCACACATCCCTCGCAGGAAGAGCTCGTCCGGCGCCAGATCGACGACGCGCTTATGTATGGCGACACGACTTCAGTAAACGCAATCGACAAAGACGGCATCCTCTTCAGCGCGACGCCTAGTGGCGCGGCCTTGCCCAGTGTCATCGTTGGCGACACGGGAATCCCGCTCACCCAGCGTGCTCAGAGCTTTTATCTGATTGGTGGGCATCCCAATGATGTCGCCCCTGGAAAGCGCCCTCGCGTCACTCTTACTCCTTCCTTGATTCTCAAAGACGGCAAGCCCTCGATGGTGATGTCCACCCCTGGTGGTGACAACCAGGACCAGAGCCTGGTGCAGATGTTTTTGAACGTGGCAGAGTTTGGCATGGATGCGCAGCAGGCAGTGGCCGCGCCGCGCTTCCAGTCTCGCCATTTGGTGTCAAGCTTCGACAATCACGCGATGAACCCGGGAAGTCTCCTGGTGGATGAACGTTTCGGGCGGCCCGTTGCCCTTGGCCTCAAGAATCGCGGCCATCGCGTCGAGTTCCGCTCGCGATTCTCCTCTGGTGCTGCTCCGACTATGATTCGAATCCTGCCGGATGGCACGATTGAGGCAGGCGCCGACCCATATGCCTTCCGCGTTGCCAAGGCATTCTAGTCTCCTGTGAAGAACCTGATTGTGGTGGCTGGTCATGCAATCGTGCGTGACCTCAACCTGGTCGAGGAAGATGCAGGTTGGTTCTTGCTCGACTTCCAGAGAGGCGAGCCGAAGAAGTATATCGGCCACATCGAGCGGGCCGTTCAAGAGGCCGCCGCTGACCCAGATGCGCTGCTTGTTTTCTCCGGCGGCCCTACGAGAATGGAAGCGGGCCCCAGAACAGAGTCGCTGAGCTATTGGCTTGTTGCAGAGCATTTCAACTGGTTCGGATATCCAGAAGTGAAGCAACGCTCATATCTCGAAGACTTTGCGCGCGACAGCTTCGAGAACCTGCTCTTTGGCATTTGCCGCTTCAAAGAAGTGACAGGTGATTTGCCCAGCATCGTTACCACCGTCAGTTGGGAATTCAAACGTGCACGCTTTGCCGAGTTGCACCGCGAGGCTGTTGGCTGGCCACTCGAGCGATTTCGCTACATCGGCGCAAATGACCCCGATGCCATCGATCAAGCCCTTGCGGCTGAAGAGCGAGCTCGTGAAAAGTACCGCGCCGATCCATACAGCCTGGGTGAGGAATTCCGCCAGAAGAAAGATCAGCGCAATCCCTTTCGCCGCCAGAATGGTTACTCGATTAGTTGCCCGGAAATGTTCACAGAGGATAAACCATGGCGCTAGCAAGTGTCGACCTTGGGGGAACCAACATTGCCGCCGCGATTGGCCTGGCAGACGGCACAATCCTCCGCGAAAATCAGATCGCAACATTGAGTCATCTCGGGCCAGAGTCGGTTCTCGATCGAATTGCAGATCTGGTTCAATCGATCGCTCCTGAGGGAGTGGAAGCCCTGGGCCTTGGTGTTCCCGGGCTCTGCGATTTATCCAGTGGCCAAACTCTCTTCCTGCCGAACATGCCGACACAATGGCGCGGTGTCGCGGCCGCATCCCAACTGAGGCAGCGACTCAACTGTCCTGTCTTCCTGCTCAACGATGCAAGAATGGCCTCACTTGGTGAACTGGATTACGGGCATGGCAAAGAGACTTCAAACTTCGCTTTCTTTACCCTGGGCACTGGAATCGGTGGTGGAATTGTGCTCGATGGCCATTTGAGAGTTGTTGGCGGAGAATTTGGCCATCAGACGATCCTTCCCGATGGGCCAATGTGTGGATGTGGTTCGCGAGGATGTCTTGAGTTATTGGCTAGCGCGCCTGCGCTGAGCGCGGAAGCAATCCGGCTGATGAAGATGGGCCAGGCTCCTGATCTGCTGTTGCGCGTGGAAGGCGATCTGAATCGAGTGAGCCCTCTCCTCATGGCCCAATGCAGGGACGCTGCAATTGCCGCAGCAATCGACCGCGCCGCACGCTATCTCGGGATTGGCATCGCCAACGTTGTTACAACCTTTCACCCTGATCTGGTTGTCCTGGCCGGGGGCCTCGCCCAGATGGGAGCGCCTCTCTTTGCTCCAGTCCGCGACGAAGTCTCGCGCCGTGTGCGCATGTTTCCGGTGGACAAGCTCCGCATCGAGCCATCGCTGGCAGGCCCGCAGGCTGGCATTTTGGGAGGCCTCGCCCTCGCCTATCGCAGGGGTGTGATTTGATGGAAGTACAAAGATCATGCTGCAACTAGGATTTGTATCGGCAATTCTGCCGGACCTCACACTTGAAGAAGTTCTGACCTTCGCCGCAGAAGAAAAGTTCCGCTGCGTTGAAGTGATGTGCTGGCCCAAAGGCAAAGCAGAACGGCGTTACGCCGGCATCACCCATATCGACGTCGTCGGATTCACCAAGGACGACGCCAAGCGCGTGCAGGATCTGACTGCCGCAAAGGGCGTCTCCATCAGCGGCCTCGGTTATTATCCGAACCCCCTCACTCCAGACCTCGCCGAAGCCGCTGTTTATGTCGATCACATCAAGGCTGTGATTGCCGCTGCGAAGCTTCTTGGTGTTCCTGTCGTCAATACTTTCGTAGGTCGCGACTGGACCAAGAGCGTCGACGACAACTGGCCTCGTTTCCTTGCTACCTGGAAGCCGATCCTCGACTGTGCCGACGAGCATGGCATCAAGATCGGTATCGAAAATTGCCCGATGTCTTTCACCAAAGACGAATGGCCGGGAGGCAAGAACCTTGCTACGACGCCAGTCATCTGGCGACGCATGTTCAACGATCTGCCCACCTCCAACTTTGGCCTCAATTTTGACCCGAGCCACTTCGTCTGGCAGGGCATGGATTACGTCAAGGTGCTGCGTGAATTCAAAGACCGCCTGCACCACATGCATGCCAAGGACGCACGTCTCGATCGTGATCGCTTGAACGAAGTGGGGTTGCTTGCGCACCCGAACGAATATCACACCCCCAAGTTGCCCGGAATGGGGGATGTGGATTGGGGCAAGTTCTGCGGCACCCTTGCTGAAGTCTACGACGGCCCGCTCGCCATCGAAGTAGAAGACCGCGCCTATGAAGGCAGTCTTGAAGCACGCAAGCGCAGTCTGATCATCAGCCGCAATTATCTCAGCGCGTTTGTAGGTTAGGGGTGGCTCACCGCTACCTGCTCTTCTGGAAGCCCTACGGGGTCTTAAGCCAATTCACGCCCGAACCCGGCAGCAAGCACCTGACGCTGGCTGGGTTCATCAAAGAGCCTGGCGTATATCCCGTTGGCCGTCTCGACTGGGATAGCGAAGGTTTGATGATGCTCACCGATGACGGTGAATTGCAGCATCGTTATACCGATCCTCGCTTTGAACATCCGCGTGCCTACTGGGTGCAGGTTGAGGGCCAGGCAACCGAAGAGGCGCTGGACAAGTTAAGGGCGGGCGTCAAGATTCAGGACTATACAACGAAGCCGGTAAAGGCCCGTCTGGTCTCAGCTGAAGAAGCTGCAATTTTGCCGGAGCGGACGGTGCCGATTCGCTTCCGGGCTTCGATCCCGACATCCTGGATCGAGCTGCAACTCAAGGAAGGTCGCAACCGGCAGGTGCGCCGTATGACGGCTGCTGTTGGTTTGCCGACACTGCGTCTATTGCGCGTGAAGATGGGCGACCTGGGGCTTGAAGGCTTGACGCCTGGCCAGTTCAAGAAGATCAACGCACCGAAAATGCCGCCGAGACCGGAAAGTGGTCCGAAGGGTAGCGCCCGTTTTCGTTCGCGGTGATGACTTCTGCTTGTTTTAGGCCAAGCGCTCCACGGTAAAGAATCCAGTCGATGCGTGCCTGGCCTGGCGTGCCTTTGAATCCATGGAAGGTGCCGCCTGCGTTGGCGGGCTTTGCGTCGCGCAGGTCTTTCGTAAGCAGGTCGAAGGCCGCGCCCGAAGCATCGGTATTGAAGTCTCCGGTAAGAATCAGTGGCACGTTCTTTGGTAGCTTTGCAAGAAAGGCTGCCAGCACTTTGGCGCACTCCAGCCGCGCTGCTTCGTCTTCGGCGCGATGCGGAAAGTGAGTATTGACGAAGTAAATCTTCTTCTTGCTTGCAGTGATTTCAAATAGACCCCAAGTGGCCATGCGAGGTAAACTCATCCCCCAGGCTGAAGACATCACAACGTCGGGTGTGGGCGACAGCCAAAAGTTCCCTGATTCGAGCAGCTTCAGCTTTTTCTTCAGATAGAAGACACCCATGTGTTCATCTTCGTGATTGCCACGGCGGGACAATCCAAACCAGGCGTAGTCTGGCAGCTTCTCAACTATGTAGTTGCCCTGAAGCTCAAAGAGCTCCTGTGTGCCCATCAGGTCGGGCTTTGCCGCCTCAATCGAGCGCACCAGAATGTCCTTGCGCAAATCCCAAAGATCGGGCCCATCGCCCTTGGCTGGATAACGCACGTTGTAGGTTAAGACTCGCAGATCTTGCGCGCATGCGGCGAGGGCAAGAAAAAACAACAGTGCACGCATTAGTTCAGCTTCCTGAGCCAGATATTGCGAAAGCGCATCTCTGTGTGAGGTGCGCCCTTGAAGCCGGAGTGGTCCTGCAGGCGCAATGACCCTGGCTCGCAAAGACTCGCCTGCTGGCAGCCGGCTCCCTTCTTGGGCAGCAGCGTATTCAACTGCACCATCACGCCGTTGTGAATCACCGTCGCCATGCCAGGCTTTTCAATCGCACCTTCCGCATTGCAAGCCGGGGCGGTAAAAAGGACATCGTAAGTCTGCCACTCGCCAGCGGGCCTCGAGGCATTTACCTGTGGCTCAGCAAAGCCGTAGAGCGCACCGGCAATCCCGTCGGCATAGGTCGGATTATTTAAGGAATCGAGTACTTGAAGTTCAAAACAGTCCAGCAGAAAGACACCAGAGTTACCCCGCAGCTGCCCTTTCTGATCTGGCATCGATGGCAGCTTGTATTCCACATGGATCTGCGCATTGCGATACTTCACTTTTGAAATCGCATCCTTGGCTCCCGTTGCGCAGAGCATCGACTTGTCGCTGTCGATCGTGCAGCCGGTAGGTGACCCATCCGGCTTGGTCCATTGGTCAACGCCAGAACCATCAAAGAGAATGATGGCATCACTCGGGGGCAGAGATGGCTGAGCGCCCGGCCGCACTACTGTCGGCTGGGCGCTCAGGGCAAACGAAGAAAGAATCACAAAGGCAAGCGCACGCATGCCATTGATTCTATCCGTTGCGGGCGCGGAAGGATTGCAGTTGATCGCGATGATAGGCGATACGCTGCCGGTCGCGCGGGTAAAGCTCCGGGGCAGTCAGAAGCCGGTTCAGGTTGTCGATGGCTCTGTCGAGCCGGCCGCGATCGAATTTGCCACGAGATGCGCTTCGTTGAAAGCGCTCGAGGTTCTCGATCGCATCTGAAAAGCGGCGGCGCGCCCAACCATCCCAAGCCGCCCTCTGGCCGATCTGTGCCAGGTCTTGCTGAATGGAATCAATTCGCCTTTGACCTTGTTCATAAGGATTGCTTCGACCATACCCACGGCCGTAAGGGTCGGACGAACGGTAGCCTCCATATTGAGCAAAAATCGCTCCACTGGTGAGCAACACGAGACTAAGAAGCCTGGCTGTCATGAATGTCTCCTGCCCGATTGGACGCAAGGACTCTGCGCAGGTTTCGAGTGAATGCAAAAATGGAAAGCGTTCCACATGAAGACTCTTAGATTGCTTATTGCTCTGGCTGCCACGATGCAAGCCCAACAGATTGAGACGCTGATCGGTGATGGCAAGCCAGGCCTTAGCGAGACCCAGGTCAACAACCCTTACGGCCTGGTGATCGGCCCTGACGGTGCCCTCTACTGGTGCGACATCAACAGTCATGTAGTGAGGCGAATGGATCTTAAGACCAGGAAGACTACGGTGGTTGCGGGCACCGGCCAGAAAGGCAACACGGGCGAAGGTGTTCTTGCCACCTCAGCTGATCTCGATGAACCCTATGAGGTGCGCTTTGACAGCAAAGGCAATCTCTTCTTTGCCGACATGAAGAACCACATCATTCGTAGGGTCGACAAAAAGCGCAAGACCATCACAACGGTCGCCGGCACCGGCCAACCCGGCTTCAGCGGCGACGGCGGCTACGCAACAAAGGCAATGCTACGGCAGCCCCACAGTATTGCATTCGACCCCCAGGGCCGTCTCCTGATATGCGACATCGGAAACGACCGTGTGCGGCGTCTTGATCTCAACAGCGGCACTATCGAAACCTATCTCGGCAACGGCGAAAAGAAAGATCCAGTCGAAGGTGCGAAACTCCTCGATACTCCTCTACTGGCACCACGCGCAATCGAGATCGGCAAGGACGGCAAGCTCTTCATCGTCAAGCGTCAGGGCAATGCACTCTACGAGGTAGACCCCAACCGCGGCACGTATCATCTTTTAGCGGCCAAAGGCTTTAATGGCCCGAAAGGCATCGCCGCCGGCCCTAAAGACACTCTGTACATTGCTGATACAGAAGCCCATGCCATTCAACGTTTCGATATCAAAACAGGCAAAATTACCCAGGTGGCTGGCAGCGGCCAGAGGGGCGATGGACCCGACGGCGACCCAATGCAGTGCAAGATGAATCGCCCGCACGGTGTTTTCGTCGACAAGAAGGGCATCGTCTACGTTGCCGACAGCGAGGCCCACCGAATCCGCAAATTCAAAATTGGAATAAGATAATGGCGTGCAAGCTCGCGTGTTGATTGCGCTGACCGGACTCCTGTCCCTGTTGGCCGCCGAAGAATCGAAGACCTTCACCGCAATGCAAAAGCGTTGGTGGGCTGTCCAGCCCCTCGCGCGCGTCAGCATCCCTACCGTGAAGCAGACCCAATGGGCCAGAAACGAAATCGATACTTTCGTGCTGGAGAAGCTCGAGGCCAAAGGACTCAGCCCGAATCCTGCTGCAGACAAGGCTACCCTTCTGCGCCGCATCACACTTGATCTTACCGGCCTTCCGCCAACCGTCGACGAGATGCAAAGCTTCCTCGACGACGCCTCACCCAAAGCCTGGGAGCGCGTTGTGGATCGCCTGCTTTCCTCGTCTCACTACGGCGAACGCTGGGCTCGTCACTGGCTCGATGTCGCACGCTATGCCGATAGCGATGGCTTCAAGGCTGACGACACGCGCGCGCACGTCTGGCGCTATCGCGACTATGTAATTAAGAGCTTCAACGAAGACAAGCCCTACGATCGCTTCGTAAAAGAGCAGATTGCCGGCGACGAACTTTATCCCGGCAACAACGATGCCAAAATTGGCGTCTCCTTCAACCGTCATTTCCCCGACGAATATAATGCCGCCCACATCAAACTGCGCCGTCAGGAGATGCTCAACGACATTACCGACGCTGTGGGCTATGCCTTCCTCGGAGTTACCCTAGCCTGCGCTCGTTGCCACGATCATAAATTCGATCCGCTCCTTCATAAGGATTACTATCGCCTGCAAAGCTTTTTCTCCAACGTCCGCATCGATGATGGCGTAGTGCTCGACGGACCAGAACAGCAGAAGGCCTACAATGAGCAACTGGCAAAGTGGGAGGCTGCCTCTGAAAAAGTCCGCACCGAAATGCAGGCGCTGCTAAAGCCAGCCCGGGATTCTTTCTACCAGGAGCGGCTCTCGCGCTTTCCCGAAGACATTCAGGAAGTTCTGACCATGAAGGCCGAAGCCCGTAACCCTGAGCAGTGGATGGTGTATCACAAGGCACTCCCTCAGGTGGTCTTCACCGACAACGAACTACGCGGCAAGCTGCGTGGCGAAGCTTCCGCCCGGTACAAGGCTCTAGAAGTTGAACTTAAGACGTTTGATGCTCTCAAGCCTGCACCACTCAATGTTGCCCAGTCGATAGCCGATGGTTCCCGGACTGCACCCAAAACGCACGTGCTTCGTGGTGGAGCGTGGGACGGCCAGATGGAAGAAGTACAGCCCGGCTTCCTGAGCATCCTCGACCCGAGCGACCTGAAGATCACCCCTGCTGCCACCGAATCTACAGGCCGCCGCAGCGCCCTGGCCAACTGGCTTGCCAGCCCCACCAACCCACTCTCCACACGTGTGATCGTAAATCGTGTCTGGCACTACCATTTCGGACGCGGCATCGTTGGCACCCCTAGCGACATGGGCGTGATGGGCGAGCGTCCCTCCCACAAAGAACTCCTTGATTGGCTCACTGCCAAATTTGTTGGCGAAGACCAGTGGAGCATGAAGAAGCTGCACAAGCGCATCCTTATGAGCGCCACATACCAGCAAAGCTCCAGCACCCGGACTGAAGCCGAAAAGATTGACCCCGAAAACAAGCTGCTCTGGAAGTTCACTCGCCGCCGTTTGGAAGGCGAATCCATCCGCGATTCGATGCTTGCCACCAGCGGGATGTTAAACACGAAGATGGGCGGCCCCGGTGTCTTCCCGCCTCTGCCTGATGGCGTTCTGCCCAAGGGCTACCAGTTGTGGAAAGCCACACCTGAATCAGATGACAACCTTCGCCGCAGCGTCTATATCTTCGTGCGCCGCAACCTGCGCTACCCCATGTTCCAGAGCTTCGACATGCCCGACACGCACGAAAGCTGCGCCCGCCGCCAAGCCACCGTCACGCCAGATCAGGCCCTTGAATTGATGAACGGCAAGCTCGTCCACGAATGGGCCCGAGCCTTCGCCCGCCGTGTCGATAACGATCGTGGCATTGACACCAAAACCAAAGCGGAACGCGCCTTGCGCATGGCCTATACTCGGTCGCCCAAGGCGGAAGAAATTGCCAGCGCCGCAGCCTTCCTCACCAAACAGGAGAAGATCGCTGGCAGCCCCGAAGGCGCGCTCGAAGACCTCTGCCACACGCTTCTCAGCTCCAACGAATTCTTGTACATCAACTAGAGGAAGTCCACGATGAACCTACGCAACCGTCGCCAATTCTTGACCCAGGGTGGGAGCGGTCTCGGTGCGCTCGCTTTCTCTTCGATGCTCGCCGCAGAACGCAGCACCCAGCCACACCACACGCCCAAGGCCAAGTCTGTCATCTTCCTTTTTATGGAAGGTGGCCCCAGCCACATCGATCTCTTTGACCCCAAGCCCAAGATCAACGAGCTCCACGGCCAGCCGATGCCCAAGAGCTTCGGCAAGCTGATCACCGCGATGGGCACTGGTAACAACTCGTTGATGGGTTCACCACGTAAATGGAAGCAACACGGCCAGAGTGGCACATGGGTGAGCGACTGGTACCCGCACATCGCCCAGCACGTCGATGACATGGCCGTTGTGCGCAGTTGCGTCGCCGATGGGCTCAACCACGTCGGTAGTGTCTGCCAGATGAACACTGGTGACATCCTCGCTGGCCGCCCCAGCATGGGCGCCTGGGTGAACTATGGCCTCGGTAGCGCAAACAAAGATCTGCCTTCCTTCACTGTCTTGATCGACGACAAAGACCCGCTCGGCAACACCAAAAACTGGAGCGCCGGCTTCCTCCCGGCTGTCCACCAAGGTACACTTTTCCGCCAGGGCGAAACTCCGATTCTCAACACCCGCCTGGCCCCAGGCCAAACTACGCAGCGCCAACTCAGCAAAATGGATTTCCTCTCGCAGCTCAATCGAAGCTGGAGCGCCGACAAGCCCGAAGACAGCGAACTCGATGCCCGTCTCAAGAGCTACGAACTGGCTTACAAGATGCAGGCCGCCGGCCCCGAGGCCGTCGACATCACAAATGAAAGTGCCGAAACCAAAGCCCTCTACGGCATGGATGAGCCGGCCACTGAAACTTTCGGTCGCAACTGCCTGCTCGCCCGCCGTCTGGTCGAACGTGGCGTGCGTTTTGTAGAACTCTACTGCGGCTCCGGCAGCGGCTGGGACGCCCACACCGACATGGAAGGCAACCACGGCAAGTGGTGCAAGGCATCGGACAAACCGATTGCTGGCCTGCTGACAGATCTCAAGCGCCGCGGCCTTCTCGATTCAACCCTGATCGTCTGGGGCGGGGAATTCGGCCGCACGCCATTCAACGAAAAAGGCAATGGCCGCGATCATAACCCCTGGGGCTTCACGATGTGGTTCGCCGGCGGTGGAGTTAAAGGTGGCCAGGTGATCGGCTCAACAGACGAGATCGGCCTGCGAGCCGTCGAGCGCCCCTCGCACGTCCACGACATCCACGCATCGATCCTGTGGCTGATGGGCCTCGACCACATGCGCCTCACCTACCTGCGCAACGGCCGCGCCGAGCGTCCCACCATCGTCGGCGGCGAAACCATGATCCCCGAACTCTGGGGTGGCAAACCCAAACTCGCATGATTGTTCTGATGCTTCTCGCTCTGGCGGCCGATTTCATCTATCGCGAGTCAGACCCGATCCCAGGCGCAACCCTGGTTGACAAGCTCAAACACGTTTCTCAGCGAGATCTCCTGGATGTCACCAAGGCCGATTCCGCACGCTGCGGTCCCGCAGCCATCCTCAACGCCTACCTGCTCCTCGGTGGAGATTGGCCCAAAATCGCTACCCACCTCGGTATCCAGCGCCCCTTCACTTTCGAGAACATTCACCTGGCCCAGGAAGCAATCTATAACCACGCCAACCGCGACGGCAAGCCCGGTGTCTTTGGCGGCTATCTTCCCGATTGGGATCCGTCGAGCGGCCGCTATCTCGGATGGAAGCACAAACCCACCGACGAAGCCCACCACATCTTCGAGCATCTGGGCCTGGACCACTTCCCACTCTATGGGCCCACCAAAGACGCCATCAGCAACAAGGGGCCAGCTATCGAATCTGCCCTCAAAGCCGACCCCAGGACCGTCTTCGTTATCGGAGTAAAGGAGGCCTTCAACGAAGCCGTCAGCAATCCTGTCCTCTCCGGCGAAGTCGCCAACCACTACACCCTCGTCTTCCAGGACAAGGGCAAGTTCTACATGCTCGATCCCTGGGCCAAGATCGGCGACTATGCATTGCGAAGCTTCGATGCAGAGCAAACACGATTGATGCTCTTTGAGACTTACAACCCAATCATCGCCGTCCGGCTCAAGCGATAGCTACATGTACATCCCGCCGTTGACCTTCAGCACATGCCCGGTGATGTAGCTTGAATTCTCCCCAGCCAAAAACGCAACAGCAGCCGCAATATCTTCCGGCTTGCCAAAGCGCTTCAGCGGGATCACATTCAGCATCTTCTCTTTCACTTCATCACTCAGCACCGCCGTCATATCGGTTTCGATAAACCCGGGCGTTACCGCATTCACAGTGATGTTTCGAGAAGCCAATTCCTGCGCCAGCGACTTCGTGAGCCCAATCAACCCAGCCTTGGACGAAACATAATTCGCCTGGCCCGCATTCCCCATCTCACCCACAACACTCGCGATATTGATGATCCGGCCCCAGCGTTCCTTCATCATCCCGGGCATCACTCCCTGGGCGCAAAGAAAAGCCCCAGTCAGATTCGTCTGAATCACGCTCGTAAAGTCATCGAGCTTCATTCGCATCGAAAGCCCGTCTTTGGTCACTCCGGCGTTATTCACGAGAATATGAATCGGCCCTGCCTCGGCGATGGCCTTCTTTACGGCTTCCTGGATCGACTCAGGGCTCGACAGATCAATCGTCACCACCAGAGCCTCTCCGCCACTGGCGCGGATCTCTGCCGCCGCCTCTTCAAGCTTGTCCAGGTTGCGAGCGGCAAGCACTACTTTATGCCCCGCTGCTGCCAGCGCCTTGGCGCAGGCCAAACCAATTCCGCGACTTGCGCCGGTTATGAATGCAGTTCTCTTCGTCACCCTTCCATAATAAGAGGAGATGTCTTATCTGGATCTGTCCGAGTTCCTCTCCGCTCTCGACAAAGCGGGCGAGCTAAAACGTATCCCCTTTGAAGTCGACCCTCATCTTGAGATCACGGAGTTCGCCGACCGCGCCGTAAAAAGCGGCGGCCCCGCGCTGCTCTTTGAAAAACCGAAAGGCTCTTCGATCCCTCTCGCCATCAATCTCTTCTCGAGTGACCGGCGTATGGAGATCGCCCTCGGCGTAAATTCGCTCGACGAAATCGCCGATCGCATCACCGAATATCTCGGCATGAAGATGCCTATCGGCCTGATGGGCAAATTGAAAATGTTGCCCAAGCTCGCCGAAATGGGAAACTTCTTCCCTAAAGAAGTCTCGAGTGGCCCCTGCAAAGAAGTCATCCAGAAGGAAAACTTCTCGCTCGACGATTTCCCGATCCTCCATTGCTGGCCCGAGGACGGCGGCCGCTACATCACCCTGCCGCTGGTCTTCAGCAAGAACCCCACCACCGGCAAGCGCAACTGCGGCATGTACCGTATGCAGGTCTACGATTCCAAGACCACCGGCATGCACTGGCAGCTCCACAAACAGGGGGCAGACCATTACCGCCAGCTCCTCAAAGAAGGCAAGCAGCAACGCATGCCAATCGCGGTCGCCATCGGCGCAGACCCAGCCACGCTCTATTCCGCCATCCTGCCTCTGCCACCCGAACTCGACGAAATGATGATCGCCGGCTTCCTGCGCAACAAACCAGTCGAGATGGTGAAATGCGAAACGGTCGATCTCGAAGTCCCCGCGCAAGCCGAAATCATCCTCGAAGGCTACGTCGAACTCGGCGAGCTCCGCACAGAGGGTCCTTTTGGCGACCACACGGGCTACTATTCGCTCGAAGACGATTACCCGGTCTTCCATCTCACCGCGATCACCAGACGCAAGAAGCCCATCTACACGGCCACGATCGTCGGTCCTCCGCCGATGGAAGACTACTGGATGGGCAAAGCCATCGAGCGCATCTTCCTCCCGCTGCTGCGGATGCAGATCCCGGAGATTCGCGAGATGTCGATGCCGGCCGAAGGCGTCTTCCACAACCTGATGCTGGTCAGCATTCGCAAGGCTTACCCGGGCCACGCCCGAAAGGTGATGCACGCGATCTGGGGCCTGGGCCAGGCAATGTTTACCAAGTGCATTGTGGTCGTGGACGAAGACGTCGACGTCCGCAACCACTCAGAAGTGGCGTGGAAGGTTCTGAATAATATCGATCCACAGCGCGATATCGAGTTTGTTCTCGGCCCCATCGACTCGCTCGATCACGCCAGCCGTCTTGCCAATTTTGGCTCCAAAATGGGCATTGACGGAACCAAGAAATGGGTGAGTGAAGGCTTCACCCGGCCCTGGCCCCCGGTGATCACGATGGACCAGGAAATCAAGAACCGGGTGGATCAATTGTGGAAACAGGCAGGAATGGCGAAGGGTTGATGGATGTTGGGGTACCTTTTTGGTAAACTGAAAAGGTACCTCACGGTGTTCAACATCACGGTGCCCATAGCTCAGTTGGTAGAGCGCCGGATTGTGATTCCGGATGTCACGGGTTCAAGTCCCGTTGGGCACCCCATAACCCACTTACTTTCATCTAGATAAAGGCCCCCTTTCGGGGGCCTCTTTTTAGTTGCAGCGGTCTTTGCAGCGGTTTTTGGCTTCTATGAGCCCTTGGCCTTGATTTGAGTACTTGCAGGTGCCGGCACATGCTCACGCATTCTCTGCTCGAGCTTCGCGGCGGCCGCCTGAATCTCTCGCTCGTCCACGATGCAGTAGCGGCGGTAGACGTCCTCTCGCTTGTGCCCGCTCATGGCCATGGCGACGGCGCGAGGAATGCCTGCGTGCTCCATGTTGCGAATTGCAGAGCGCCTCAGATCGTGGAAGAGCAGGCCCGGCAAGCCCGCGGCCTTTGTGGCGGTACGCCAGGCCTTCTGTGTGAGCGAGAGCAGCCTCTTGCCCCGCCAGACGAAGAGCCAGGGGCATCTTGGCCATTGCTTGCGCACCCAGGCGATCTGCATCTCCAGGGCGGCCGCCATGTCGCCATAGATCGGGAGCGTCTTCGGTTGGCCGTTTTTGGTGGCTCGCCCGGGCAGCTTGATTTCCTTGCTCGCGAAATCCACGTCCGCGATCCGCACGCGGAGCAGCTCGCCGCGCCTGGCTCCAGTGTGATACCCGCACACAAAGACGGCCCTCAGATGATCTGGCAGAGCCTTGCGCAGCGTCTCATACTGGTCCTGCCCGACGAATCCCTGGCGCACGTTGTCCTCGCGCAGAATCGGGATGTGTGGCAAGTAGTCAAGGATTCCTTGACGCCTGGCTATGGAGTAGGCTGTCCGGAGTGCGGAGAGATAGCGGTTGATGGTGGCGTTGGAGAGCGTGGCCCGGTGCGCGTCGATAAATCCATTGATTTGAGGCTCGCCAACCTCGATGGCCTTCATCCCGCCGAAGTGCGCGATCAGCTTGCCCTCGACGCGGATCTTGGTGTCGTAGAGAGATTTGCGGTTGAGCCTGGCGTATTCGCTGAGCAGCTCCTGCAGGAGATCCTTGACGAGTAGCTTGCTGCCTCCGGACGTCGTTTTGCGCTCGGCTTCCTTCAGCTGCTCATTGAGCTTGTTGAGGGCTTTCCTGCGGTCGGTTTCCTTCGTCGTCTTCTGCCTGGCGCGGCCGGCCTCGTACCACTGCATGTGGTAGATGCCATTGCGCAAAAAGAGACTGCCCTGACCGTAAGCCATGGAGAGATTCTAACGCCGCTTGTTCTGCTCGATGAAGGCGTCGAGGTCCACCAGGTCAAATTGCAGCCTTGTGGTAGGCCGCACTGCTGGCAGTTTGCCGGCGGCGTGGAAATTCCGCACGGTTGATTCGTCACAGCCAAGGTACTCGGCCGCCTCGCGTACGCTCAGCACGCGCTTCTGTAGCGGCCGCTTGCTCATGGCTTCGGCTAGACGCTCAAAAATGCGGTCTTCGATAGCTTGCCATTCGGTCATAATGCCAGTTTCCCTTCTGGGTTGGCTGTTGCCACTTCATGCTGGTACTTCTGGCGTAAATCGGCAACCAGCTTGGATCTGTCGACGTGTTCCGCTTGCTCCAGTGCTTCGATGGCCCCTTCAAGTTTCCAGATGGTGTGAAATCGTTCAACATTTTCGAGTGCTGCTGCCGCAGTGGCATACATTCTGCTGAGGTCGCGCTCGTCTTGAGCGGAAACAGGGGAATCGTGAGCGTCGCAAAAATCAGCCTTTATGTCTGCCTTGTGCGCCATGCGCCGCAAACTTTCGGCCATTTCGGCGATAACAGTTTGGTTGGTAGTTGGCTGGCTCATGTGGTGTCTTTCTTAGATAAGCTCAAATGCTTTTGGCGGCGGTGTGGCTCGCTGCACTTCTTCGCCTGCGAAATACTCCGGCCTCGCAGCAAGTTCAATCTGAATCAAATCGGAAGCGAACAACGGAGCCTGCTTTTCAACCCTCCGCTCCAAGCTCTTGCGCCGAAGCTTTCCTTTGGCTTCTGGGCTCAGCCGCCTGGGCTCCGGCATGTGAGGGCCGAGGCTGAGGCACCAGCCTTTCCCGTAGCCGATGATTTCAATCGCCCGGCTGATCACTGCCGGTACCGGCGAAGACGAAGCCTGCATCCGGGTCACACTCAGGCGAACTCTTGGCCGACCATTTGGCGGCTCGGTGTATGGATTGCCCCACTTGATTTGAAAGGTCCACCCAAGTGGCATGATTGGGCGAGCCATCAACTTTCATACTCCGCGATGGTACTGTCTCGAAAATCCAAGGCGGATTCAATGGCGGTAAGCAGGTTACTGCTCGGATTTCCGTAAATGCTATCCAGCGAGAGTCGAAAGCCATGACTTCCATGGTCTTTGGCCGTGCTAATCAGCTCGACATCGACACCTTGGCTTGCCAAGTTTTCCAGTTTTCTAATTGCAACTCCACCTGGAATGCAATGTGACCGAATGGCAATAGCAGCAGAGAGCCAAGGAATGAGATGTTCGTCATCTCCATCCCATTTGGGACGTTGATCTTCGGGGTATTCAGCCCAGTGTGCCTCAAAGCCAATTCTTGCGAGTTCGCGGACGTCGATATCACCGATTTTTATGCCTGAATGAGTTTTCGCACGAAGTTGACGATTCTCGTTTTCCAGCTTTTCAATGTATGAAATTGCTGCAAGAAGTTTGCTCTTCTGTTGGCTGTTGGTCCCAAGTCGATGTTTTTCTTCTTGTAGTAAGTTGCTGAGAATTGATTCTGCGCTCATAGTGGCTCCTGTCTTTGCCGGTCTCTCCCGGCTGTCACCCTGGCAGATTCGATCCTCGGATCTACTCTCGCCTTCCAGTTGTGGTCTACTGTCCGACTATTCGCACGCCGGTTATGCCCAGATCAGACTTGTCGGACTTTTGGTTTTGCAGACCATTTCGAACGACTTACTTCGCCGATCCAGCGAGGAATTTGCGGGGCCTTCCACCCCTTCGCCGCTCTCCATCGTGGTTAAGTAAAGCCATCCCGGTTTGCGGTCATTGCGCTGGGCAGATGCCCCCTCCGCTCCAGCGCAGGTCTTAAACTGTTGAGGCTTTGCTGGCTTCAAGCTGCTTCGGGATTGGTACGTGTTCCTCCAGTTGGAAAAAGCCAGTGCCTGTGATTCTGTCGGTCGCCTTGACCATTTCGACTTCGAGCTTGGCGCTATTGATGATCGTCTGGGCGACCTCGGCCACTGCTCGTGCACGATCGATATCCATCGGGCTCTTAGTGTCTGTCAACGATTCCAGCGTCGCGAACAGGTGATCACGCAGATCGGAGATTTTGTTTTTTGCCATCTAACTTCCTCAGCTTTCTTTTCAGGGCTCCGCCCAGTTGAATTACTTCCGCGAGTTCTCGCGGGTACTTGTTCCACATGGAGTTGCGCCTGGCGTTGTCGGCCATGGAGATCAGCTCCAGATTCTCGATTGCGCAGTTGCTGCGATCGCCATCTTTCAGCGTGACGATGTGCTTGTCAGGGATGGGCCCGTGGTGCTGGATCCAGATGTGACGGTGAAGCAGCGGCCACACGTTCGTATTGCCAAATCCAGTCGCTTCCTGCCCGTGCACGGACTCGCGGACTTTGATCCGCAGGTATCCTTCTGTGTCGGGCATGATGGTGCCAATAGGCTTCCAATTCTTCGCGGCCTGCCCGGTCCGGTTGCCCTTGCGGAATTGAAATTCACGCATGCGGCCAGTTGACCAGCCCGGCCGCCGCAGGCCTTTGTTGTGTGGCGTCTGGCCGGCGCGAAACTGTGTGGCAACCATGCCCGGGTGCGACTGGCCTTTCTTCAGCCGTCCGGATGCCGGGCTCGCATTGAACTCTGGTGTCTTGTGCAGCCCCAGCTTCGACGCGATTCGGTAGATCGATTCCACAGATCGGCCCATCTCGGCTGCAAGCTCGTGAGTGGCCTTGTGCGGGTAGTGCTGGCGCAGATGGTCCATCTCGTGTTGGGTCCAGATGCTCATAGCGCAACCAGTTGAATCTTCTTTGCGATATGCCGGCGCACTCGCAGCTTCGCGCCACTCCGGATGCCGGACACGATGGGCAGGGATACGCCTGCAGCGGCAGCAATGGCGCGATGGCTCATGCCGCCCTGGTGCAAGCGGTTCAGGTGATCGCGGAGCTGGCCAGTGTCCACCAGCTCCCGCGTGTCGCCCTTGCTGCGTGCCAACTTGCGCTGGACGGCGTACCGGCTGGCAGCGGCTTTGCACATCAGGCATTTGCATCCGGAAACGTACCTGGCTCGCGTGCCGTGGTCGCAGAGCGTGGAGTAGTCGCGGATGAGTTGGATGCGCTCGGTTGTGGGCATCATTCGGGCACCTCGTTCCACTCGCGGCCGTTCAGAACTCGCCCGGCAGTCTTCTTACCAACTCGACCAACATACAGGTTTCCTAAGCACATCAATTTTTCTGGAAGCGTTCCGGTAGAATCAAAAAAATCAACCGGAGCCCACTCTCCCCACTGTTTGAAAAAGAAGGGAACCTTGGCGCATCTGCATTGATCGAGGAGATCTTGAGCCCAATATGGATGCATTGGCCGCGCACCTGGCCCGGACTCTCCTCCCACAATGACCCACTCCAAGCCACCGCTGGAGAGCTGAGACTCAATATCGATGGGGCCAAGCAATGGCTCGCAGCTTAAGAATCTTTTGGCTGCTGGAGTCTCTACCAGTGAAAACAATCTCTTGATGGCCCACTCTTGATTTTCGGCTGTAACGCCCAGCCAGACGTTTTGCAGTGGAGTTCCCGGATCCACTTCTGGCGCGGTAGCTCGCAAATCGTCTCTTTTTCGTTCAAGCGGATCTACTTCGCCATCAACAATGACCGTCATTATTGCGTCCACAAGCTCCCAAAAGTCGTCAGAGGTAAGTAGCTGCTGCATCCGCTCGGCTCGCTTTGTAAGCACCTGGAAAGTATGCCAGTGCGCAAGCGCCATCACTGCAAAGACTTGTGCAATCTCATATTCTTCAACAAAGTCTCCAAAGAGATCCGTCTGGCTACAAACAAAGATGCGGCGGCCACGCTGCCATTTCAGAGGCTGCAGAATCATCGTTTCGTCGACGAAGATGTCCACTTTCTCCCGGTTCAGTATGGTGAAGTCCAGGCCTGTCCCATGAGCCGGAAGGTTGCGCTTGTTCAGCCGCTCTGCGTAGCAGTGAGCGCACGCCGGCGAAACCTTTTCGCAGTGCACTCCAAGCTTGCCGTCGGCTCGCCTGGCGCGGATCGGCGTCCAGGTTGCGTCGGTCCATTCGATTTTGCTGGCTTCGCCCATCTATCCAACTCCTAGATTCAGCTTGGGATTGCCGGTAGCCAATTGCATCAACCAAATGAACAGGGAAACTAGTGCCGCGCCGGCAATTAAAAGCGCGATGAGTTTGATAATGAATTTCATTGGGTCCTCATTGTGTGGTTGCCGTGATCAAACAGCGGCAACTGCTCTTGTTCAGCGACTTCCCGAATCGCCCTCCGCATCGCCTCGACGCTTTCGCGGCTTGGCTGTTTGTCCACTTCCTGGCCGGGCCGGAAATGCTTCCAGACCAGCCTTTGGGTGGGCTGTGAGACCATCCTCCAGTGCTTGCCGCACATCAGCAGGCTTGGGTGGATGGTCCTCGTGCAGTTCTGCGCGTGGCAGGTGTGCTCAGCCATGGCGCTTGTCGAGCAGTTCGGCTGCTGCTCTCAGGTGCGCTGTGGTGATGCCGTCATCACCCTTGCGATTGCAAAAGCAAAGGTGATGATTGTCTGTGTCTAGCGTGGCTCCCTGGCGATCGCGCTGGATCTTGTACCAGTCTGCGAAAGGCTTGAGAGCCGCCTCCATCTTCGCGTTGCGATCGCCTACCCTCACGGCCGCTTCCAGCACCTTGCGTTCGGTGATGGAGGCGTTGGTGATGGCGACGCGCAGCTCTTGCAGCGGATCCATGGTTAGCTTGCCTTAGGCTTCCTGCCGCGCTTCTTCGCTGGCGTTTCTGCTGGGGCTTCCTCGGCTGGCTCAGTTTTCGCTGCGGCCGTCTTCTTTGCCTTCTTCGCCGCTGCCTTTTTGCCCTTCGCTGGCGCGTCCGGCTTTGGCGCTTTGGCCTCGGCCTTCAGCTCGTGTTTGGCTTGCTTCCGCAAGGCAACCAGGTCGATCTGATTGGCATCTGCGTAGCCCTGTTGGAGCGCTGTGAAGTCTCGCGATTCATAAGCTCCGCAATCCGTGTCGTTTGCCAGCCGCAGTGCAACGACAGCCCAGAAGTAGTCGTTGATGCTGGTCTGCTCATCCCAGAAAGAGTTTGGAATGCCTTTGGCAAACTGGCCATGCTCTGCTCCGACCAGCTCTTCAAAGAGTTCTCGTGTCGCTGTGGTGCTGTATTGCTCTGGGGGCAGGACAATCCGGAGACGGTCCAGTGTGATGCCTTTGGGATCATAGAGCTGGATGCCCGTGGTGAGAATGGACCGCATTCGTTTACGAAGCTTCTGGGTGTTTTCTTGCTTTTGGGCCTCTTCCTTCTGAAGCTGTTCGTAACTTTTTTTAGGAGAAACGGATTCTTCCTGATCTTCTTTATCCGCCTCGGCCTTTTCCTTCAGCACTTCATCCACCCATGCCTTGGCGTCCGGTAAGACTGTGACTTTGATGAACTTGCCTTTGTTTGGGCCATCTACCATCAACGCTTTCACGGCGTCCGCGTCGTTCGTCGCAGCAACTTTATAAGTGTGCGTGGGGATGCCTAAGTGGTCATAGTTTCCGCCGTTGTAGGAACTGATTACTACGAGATCCCCTTTGCTCTTTTGTGCTTTTTGCAGCTCTATCTCAGTGTGTTGATTGACCTTCTGGTCGAAGCACTTGCCATCTGTGCAGACGGCATGGCCAGCGAGTTCAGCAAATAAGGCCTTTTGCGCGGCTGAGTTTTTCGCACACTCAGTGCAAGCAGGAACGCCAGCCAGTAAGTACTTCTCCGAAATGCTGAATGGGGCCTCGCTGATTTGCCGATAGACCTTTGCCTCGATGTGGTTGTTGAGCTGCGCGATGGTATATCGCGTTGCGCTGTCCTTGTCGTAGTAAGGCAGCAGCCAGCCCATCATCGCCTCTTGGTGATCGATCGACAGCCTGGCCAGCAGATTCGCATGGCCGATGTTGATTCGGCTTTCGTTGAGTGCTTCGATTGCGTTGGCGGAAAGGTCAAGCAGCTTCACCCTCAGGGCGATGTGATGTTCTGTCTTTCCGGTCTTCTTTGCCAGTGTGGCGATGCTATGGCCATGGGCGTCGATCAGTTGCTGATACCCATGCGCTTCCTCGAGCGGCGAAACGTCCTCTCGCTGCGCGTTTTCGATGAGCTGTACTTCCAGCGCCTGGCGGTCGTCGAGGTCCTTCACGATTGCGGTGATCTCTTCCTGGCCTGCCAGCCGGGCTGCCCGGTAGCGGCGCTCGCCGGCGACAATTTCATACGGCTGCAGACCGTCGATCGGGCGAACGAGGATCGGTGAGATCAAGCCTTTCTCACGGATGCTTTCGGCCAGCTCGTGCAGCTTGGCCATGTCGTAGGTTTTACGCGGGTTGGTCTTGGATGGGACGATCGAATCCAGTTGCACCACTTTGAGGCTGGATGATGGGGTTTCTGTGTTGGTCAATTGAGTATGCTCCGTTCGAACTGTAGTTGTGCTGCTTGCACTGCCTTCTCGCGTCTTTCATGCGTCTCCGCTTCCTGGGTCCGGCTGTTTTGAGCGAAGGCTGCCTTTTTCGCGCATGCCTTGCGGGTCTTGGACCACGCGGCCCGGTAGCCCTGCAAACCGGCCGCATGCGACAAAAAAAACGAACTCAGTTGGTAGGCCATGTGGGTGCTGCGGCTGCTGGACATCAGCACTGCGCAGAAGTAGAGCCCGATCAGTGCCGCAATGAAAGTGATGATTTGAAGTGTTTCCATCCTTGTCTCCTGGTGTTGTTGGTTTGGCTTGCCGCAGGCTTGCCCACGCTGCGGCGCCGTGGTCCTTCCATGCCGATTGGCGATGGTGCAACTCGTAAAGTCAGTCCGGGTCTGAGGCGCGGGAAAGCTCAGCCCTTGCATAATCGCCCCGTCGATCATTGAGGCGGGCGAGTTCATGGAGTACGTATAAACGCTTGGATGGGCTCGCTTTTCGGTGCAACTCACAGTGGTCTACGGGTGCGGTTGACAATGGCCAGCCGCAAAACACAAAACGCTCTGCCTCGCGAAATGCAACAACCCAAAAAGTGCCGTTGGTCGTGTAAACAACTGTGTCGCCGGTGTCGATCTTGGCCATTACTTGCAGCCCTCCCGCATCAGTAGCATGCAAGTCCAGGCGAGGCCGGCGATCACCAGCAGCAAGGCCCCAACGATCCACATGGTACTGATGGTGAGGTCTGCGTGCCGCTGCTTCCAGCGGTCGCGTTCGCTGTTGGCCAAGTCGAGGCCGTGTCGAAACTCTTGAAGCATAGTGGAGGCGCGCTGCCGCCGCTCTTCCATGGCTTCAGTCGAAATGGGGTTCTGGTGTGTCATGCCTTCTGCTTTCCCTTCCGGATCTCAATCGCCTCTCGCACAGCGGTGCGAAGGCCCTTGTGTCTGCGGCCCTGCCAGCAAACCCATTCGCGCTGGTAAGATGGCGGCCCACTGAATGAATGCACTCCATAGATCGAGCCAGTCGTCTGAAGCCCAAAGTTCTCGAGCGTGTTCACAATCTCTTGCTCGGCGGCCAGCTCGCGGCGGAGCTGGAGGATCTCGAGGAGGTAGTTGCGCAGCCGGCAATCCTCATCCGTGGTCGAATCGCCAATGCGTTTCAGGTCTTGCGCGATCTGCTGAGGGCTGATAGCCCGGTCTTCAAAGAGATGCGTAGCTGTGGTACGTCCCATTTATTCCGTCCTCCTGACCCACAGCACCTGTGGGAGTTTGTCTGCCGCTTCTGCCAGCCGCTTGAGTGCAAGCTGGACGATTGGTTTGTCATTGCGCCTGGGAATCGCTATCACCCAGGTGCCATCTCGTTCCCGCCACTGCCGCGCTCCATAAGCGTCGAGAATGCTGGACGGCTCGTGCTCGATCGTTGCGCTCACGCTGGCACCCCCATCTCGATCGACGATCCTCGCCGCCATGGCTGGCAAAGCCGCAGTGTCGACTGGGCCCGGGTGCAAGCCACGTAGTAGAGCCGCAGCAGGGCATCCCGCGTCGCGCCGCCTCGCATGTAATCGTTCTTCCAGCGGTTGGTCAGGTCGGGTAATACAAAGACCGTGTCTGCCTGGCCGCCCTTGACGCTGTGAATGGTGCCAACGGTGAGCAGAGGCTTTTCGGTGGTAGTGGCCAGGCTTTTGCGCTCCACCACTTTGGCGGCATACTGAGCGTCGTGGTGGTGCTTGGTGAGTACCCTGCGCTGCCACCAGTCCGCGATCGCCGCGTCGGAGTGCTCCATGTGGCGGCTTAACGTCTCCCACTCGGCCGCATCCATCTTGCTGGCCAGCCAGGCAGGGGCGATCAGTGCGTCGCTGTCGAGGCTCTTGATCTCTTCTTTCGCGCCAGACTCAAACGTGCCGTCCGCTCGGATCCACTCGGCCCACAGTTTCAACTCTTGCCCTTTGTAGATCCAATCCTCATGGCGTCGAGGCCTCGCTGCGGCGATGCATTGGATGCGGCGGCCTGCGCCGTTGCCCTTGCCGCCCAGCGGATTCCAGATCAGGTTGTCGGGGCGGTAGCTGTTGCCAAAGGGTATGCCGCGCCGGCGTAATTCCTGCATGGTGCGAGTAAGGGCAAAGTGGGCGCTCCCCAGCAGCATCGTCGTCTTGCCTTGGGCCACGTTTGCTTCGAGGCGATTGGCCAGGCCAGCGACATCAAAGCCTCCGGAGGCTTCGTTGCGCACCATGCCTTCTTCAGCTTTGGGAAAGAACGGTTTCGACTGGCGAATCGTAATCCTGCTGGACCAGTGCCTCACCACGTAGCGATGGATGGCGGCCGGGATGCGCTTGCTCTCAATGAGAGTACGCACCTGGCTGTCTGCCAACTTTGGCAGCAGCAGCGATCGCGGATCCGCTCCCGCGTAGCTGTAAAGCGATTGGTCATCATCCCCAGCAATCAGCAGATAAGATGCTGCCTTGCCCCAGCTGCGGACCAGTGCCAATTGCAGCGGGTTAAAGTCCTGCCCTTCGTCGCAGATGATGGCTCTCGGGTTGCCCGGTGCAACGCCAACATCGTGCAGGCAGTTCTCGATCAGATCAGTAAAGTCGAGGATGTTGCGGCTCTTCTTCCAGTTGGTCCAGGCACGCCAGAACGGTGCCACTGTGCTGGGCCAGCGATCCTGCGGCACCATCCGTGCCCTCAGCAGGTTGATCTCGCGCAAGGCCTGATCGCCAATGGTTTCGCGGCCAGTTGGTTCGCCCTGATCGTTGTATCGATGGCTGAGGGCAAACTCCGGATGGATCTCATTCCACTTGCTGGTGATGGTCTCGGCAATGTAGGGCTTCAGCAGTGCCCGGTAGCAGACGGCATGCAGCGTGGCCACGTTCTCTGCCGGGATTGCAAGGTCTTTGCTCACCAGCTCGTGCGCGGCGGCTCTGGTGTGGCTCATCACGAGCACCTGGCGGACGCCGAATCGGCTCGCTGCCTGGGAGATGTGCCCGGTCAGGTAGGTTGTCTTTCCTGTGCCTGGAGGGCCGAAGACGCGGAGCTCGTTGCCGATGGCGTCCTCGGGCAGCTCGTTGGCTGCCAGGCGTTCGTCGAATAGTTGTGCTGTGCTCATCGGAGGCCTGCGTCTTTTGCAGCTGTGCGGAAAAACTCACGTTGGATTTCTGGTTTCCAATGCTCCTCGCCCAAATGCTTGGCTGCTGGGTAGGGGCACATTGCTTTGAACTTGTCCCACTTCTTCCATTCCGGAAGCTGGACGTCAAATAAGTGCTCGTACTCGTAGGCAAGCATTGCCTTGTCGGCATCATGAACCTTCTCCCAGTACTGTTCATTGAGCCCAAAGCGTTGAGCGATTGCCGACATAAGACGCTTTTCCGATTCGCGGTAGAAGGCGAATTCAGGCAGACGCTTTAAGGGGCTTGGGATATCCAACAGGTAGGCTTCGCTGGCATCATGCAGTAACCCGAATGCTCCGAACTGGGGGCAAAGTTCCGCAACGTGCATCGAATGCTCTAGAACGCTGTAGTGACGTCTGGTGTGGCCGCTGAACCGGCACTGGTGGCTCAGTGCCCAAATGATGTCTTCCAGGTCAATATCTTCCGGTCGAGGGTCGAGCGGGTAGAAGCGCTTCCCTGTGTAAGTGTGGATCCAGTCGCCGTATCGTTGTTTGTCCATGGTGTGCTCCTTGCTATAGCCGCCATCCCCGCCGTCTGACTCGGCAGGGTGGGGGCTCTAGCCTACTGGCCCCACGCCAGTGTTCGCGGTGACGGCAGCGGCCAGAGCGTTGCTGTTGCTGTCGAGGGTGTCAGTGAGCTCTGCGAGCTTCACAGGGTCCACCCCGGCGTCCTTGATTTGCTGGCTCAGCCCGTTGATCAGCGTTACCGCCGATGCAATGACTGCCGTATTCTGTTCGACTTCCTCTTGAGGTTTTGCGAGTGATTGTGCCAAGTTGGCCTCCATGGTTTTGAGTTGGTTGATAATTGCCGACTCGCTGGTAGTCGGCAGGGCATCCTTGAAAAACTGAAGGATGTGGACGAATTCTTGGGCGCTGATCTGCATAGTTCGTGCTCCTGTTAAACGATGTGGGCCGTGTCTGTCGCGTCTTCCTGCGCCGGCGTGGTGAGAGTCTTGTCTGTCTCGAAGTCGGCTGGTGGGAAGTCCTTGGCTGGCAGTTTGTAGAAGGTCAGGTTTTGCTTCGGGCGGTGCCGGTAGCGCATCATCTTTTTGCCGCCCAGATTGCTGAGTGAGTTCGCAATGTGGTTGTATGTCAGTCGCTCATTCAGATGCGTCATGGCCCACTTCTTGAAGTGATCGATGCAGACGCAGATCGCGCCGGCTTCGATGTGGGGCATCTTCACGTCGTCTGTGTTCGACGTCTTCAGCACGTCTTCCCAACTGGCATGCATCATGTTGTTGGCCAGGTATTCCACGAGCCAGCTTCGGATGCTGCCGGTGGGCTGGGACTCGGGGTCTGCTTCTTCTACCTCTTGGATGCTCAGCAGCAGATTGACAAAGCCAACCCATTCCGGGTTCTTGTGATACGAGATGGCGTGGCCCAAGATGGCGGCCGTCATGCTGCGGAACTCAGCCTGGCTGGTGATCTGAGCGAAGGTGTCGAAGTGGACAGTGCCGGCCTTGGTGATCAGTTGGAAGCAGGGAGCTTCAGTGCCCACTTTCACAAAGCGCAACACTCTCGTCTGCAGCAGCGCGGTGAGCTCTCGCCGAATGGCTTCTTTCTCGTGATCTGGCGGCCCGGCTTCCTCTTTTTCTTCCTCATTGGAGGGTTGCCCGGCGGCGGGAGAATCTTGCTTCTCTGCCTTCACCTTCTGGGCTTTTGGCTCTGGTGTCCAGGCTCGTTTGAATGCTGCGAGGGCTGCCGCGTCCAGCGCAGGCGTCGCGTTTGCTATGCGCTCTAAATCCTCAGCCGTGCATCCGGTAGCCAGCCAGTCCACGACGTCGCCCTTGTCTGGCAGATCGGGCAGCTCGACGATGCGGATCTCTTTGGCCAGGCTGAGCAATTGGTCTGCAACGGAGAGAGCGTGCTTGCGGCCCACGTCATCGTTATCCGGCAGGATCACGAGTGTTGCGCCAATGAACGGGGGGTTTAATTCATGCCGGTATTTATTCCACTTTCCGGCCCCTTGTGGATTGCAGGTCGCTGGCAAGCTTTGCTTGACCAGCGACTCCACAGCCTTCTCGCCCTCCACAACATAAATCCGCTGCCCGTCGGCCTTCGCCTGTAGCAATTGGGGGAGTCGGTACGGTACGCGAGCAACGCCCTCCATATTGCCTGACGTCGCATCCCAACCCCCCTCTTTTGGGGTCTCCAGCGAAAACTTTTTCTCCGGTTTGGCATTTCCGACTGGTGCTTTTTCACGTCGCACAGCGCGAAACACGGGGTCTCCGGATTCGCTCAGATAGGTGTAGGTGGCCGTGATGCGCCAGGGTGAAAGCTGCTCGCGATAGGCCTTTACTGCCGGGGCTGGATGCACCAATTGTGGGCCCATGGCGGGGGGTGTGGGCCGGCCGATGATTTCGTAGACGGCTGCTTTGGCTTCGGGGAAGTGAGAGCCGCTTAGTTCCTGCTCGAGGCCGAAGATATCGCCGCCGCGGCCGCAGGTGCTGTGGCAATACCATCGGCCTGTGGAGAGATCGACGGCAAAGCTGGTATTGCTTTTGCCGTTGTGGATCGGGCATCGGGCGCGGAGCTGGTCGCCAGTGGCGTAAGCGCCGGGGACGCGGGCTCGATAGTAGTCCTCGATCTCACTGCGTGTGAGGCTTGCATCGCTAGTCATGGCAGACCAGGCGATCAGTAGTGTGGCGACGATGTTGGTGATGGTTCGCATGATTGACGCTCGAAATGGGTATGCGTGCTGGCAAAGGGCACTCCTAAAAAACACAAAAAAATCCCTGCCCTCAAAGGGAGATAAGAGAGCAGGGCCAAAGACTAAGCGGACCCGAAGTTTGTGAAAAGGCCGCTTACAGCTTCAGTGGGAGAAAGAGAAGACATGGCTATGCAGCCTTGACATTGCCCTTGATGTAGCAATTGACGCTGCCCCAATCTATGAACTCGTAGAGGATCTCTGTGAGATGGCACCAGCCGACGCGTTCGGTTAGGCCGATCTTGCAGAGGTTTTGACCTGCGCGCAGACGAAGAAGCACCGCCCGTGTCTTTTTCCGTTTGTCTGCTGCGATTTGCGCGTTGGTCGTTCTCGCTGCAGTGGCCTCCTGATACTTTTGGATCGAAATGACCTTAGGCATGCGCTTTCTCCATGGCAGGGAAGTATTGTTTGAGGCTGTTAGTGATGAGTCGAACCTTGGGAATGCCGCTGCTGTTGTGCAAGTCTTCCAGTTGGTCGGCTACGTCCTGGGGCAGCACAATTGTGAGGCGAGCTACGGCTTTTCGCTGTGGTAATGTACTGTTTGCTGTGGCTTTTTGTGGCACAGGATGATTATTACGGAATTACGGAATTCCGTCAACAACAATTTACGGAGATCCGCTTAAGTGTCTGAATCTGTTGAGAAAAAGCTTACGGTAATGATTCCAATGGCGACTTACGTTAAAGCGGTTTCCCGGATGAGCCCTCTTGGTTTGAAGTTCCAAGGCTTGCTGTTGCATCTGCTTCAGGATTGGGTTGAAAATGCCGAGGCTGATGGTGATGCGTTTTCGGATTCAAAATTGCAGCGCGGGTCGAATGTGAGTGGGACGACAAAAGAGCAAAAGCAAGTATCTGAGTTTTTGGATTTTCTTCGCACGGGTGAAAAGAGCGATGTCCACACGGTTCTCTCGTTGATTGCCCGATTGTCCAGCCGTAGGAGCGAGATAAGTGAATCTTCACAAGAAAGGAAACTAAACAGCCGATAAGCCCCTCATGGGGATGACTCCGATTGTTTTTAAGCCGGTGATTATGCAACCGGAACTGCGAGAAATCATTGCTCTGAGAGCTGAAATCGCATATCGAAGCCAGACGCTCCTCGGTCGTGAGGAAAGTGTTCTGATGCGCCTTGTTCGAGGTGCAGATATTGAGCCAGGGGTTCATCAGGCCTGGCTGCAAGACACGCTGAAGGGACGTATCCGGAAGCAGATTCTGGAAGTCCGTTAAGGCGAGCCTGGGTGAGACCCGCAGTGGCGTTTCGAATTCCTTCCATGCCTCTCCGCTGCGGGTCTATTAACGGGCTTTATACGAAGCGTCATTCTGGAGGCTGCCAGACACTTACGCACGCGCACATATAGCGTTTTTTTCGACGAAGCCACTTTCACCGCAAACACGAACACCCTGATTCGTCTTTGAATACTCGCGCAAAGTATTGAAAGTAGGCACTATAGTGAAATTCCTATAGCGTACGTGTATAGAGTGTCTGGAGGGTTCGTAAGTGTCTGATTCGGCGTTGAAGCGTGAAATCACGACATCAAGTGTCTGGAGTGTATGGATATGACAGCACTCAAGTTATTGATTCTTGGTAGGGTCTCCAGACACTCCAGACACTTGAGCGCACAAGTGTCTGGAGTGTCTGGAGCGAATAGAATTTATATTAAGTAGGGCTGAATGGGCAGGATAGCCCGATAGGCGAGTAAAGCGATACTACCTGAGGTAGGGCGGGAAATGCAAGATGGCTTATGCAAAAACTTTTTTGGAGGACGGGGATTATGCTTTCACGAAGGTCGATGTTGGCGGTTGTAGGTGCCCCGCTTGTTGCGCAGGAATCTGCGAATGGCCTGCTCACGATGTTGAAGTTCCCTGGCGGACCCATGAAAACCGATCTGGGCCATGGCGTCGTCGTCAACAAGAACTCATCGTTAGATCGAATCTGGTACACGATCAACGATGGTGGATGCCCAATCCAGCTGACTGATTGTGGCATCACGAGTGTCTATGTTCAGGAGCGATTTACTGGAAGGTACATGCTGGTTCCGCGTGGAGCAGTGAAGGCGGCAAAAAACATCCGAGCCTTCGATCTGACGTTCGCTTTGTTTAACGCATGGGGAGATCGGACACGGTTGTTGGGTTACACACAAGTAATGGATCTGGCTGCTGGAGCACAGCACACGATGGAAAGCGGGTGGAATACAACCGAGGAGGAAGTCTCACTATTGCGGAGTTCGGTTGGGTTTGTGTCGAGGGTGTTGACGGAAGATGAAACGGTTTGGAACTGCGACTACAACGGAGTTTCTCGAAAGCTGGCCGAGGCGAAGATCAAGATTTCTGCCGGGAGGCTGGCTCAGCCGGTCAAGGAATAGCCTTTTCGATGAATACCGATGCGCGGTTGTTGAGTTCTTGCCTTTGTGGTTTTCTGTGGTAAATTACGCATATTGATTTTGGCTTTGCTGAGCGAATCGTCCCCGCTTTCGAAGCCTTGGAGAAATGCAAATGACTGACAACGAATGGGTCCGGCGCATCATCGACAGCATGATCAGTGGGACGGAATCTCCAGGTGATCTGGCCGCAGGTCTCCGCGCTATGAATCATTGCGATGAGCGCATCAAGGGGTTCACTGCTGGACGCCGCCAGGCTAGGTCTGCTGATGAAATCTTTGGGATGATGCACGGCGTAATGTGTGATGGGGTGCTGGCAGATTCAGAAATCTTCTACCTGGCCAGCTTCCTGGTTGCGAATGGCGAATTCATCAACCAATGGCCTTTCAACGTGCTCTGTAATCGGATCTCTGAAGCGCTTGAAGACGGCATTGTGACTGAAGAGGAGCGAGATGACCTGACTGTGCTGATCAAGGAAATCATCGGCTCCAAGGATCCTGTTCTCGAGCGCTTCGAGCGCGTCGCTACGGCGCTGCCGTTGACCAAGCCTATACCCCAAGTCATCTACGATCAGAACGAGTTTGTATTCACTGGAAAGTTCGTCTACGGTTCGCGTCGCAAGTGCTGTGAGGCGACTATGCAGCGCGGCGGACATGTCGCCGATGATGTTCGGTTATCGACTCGCTACCTGGTGATCGGCATGTGTGGCTCTGAGAACTGGGTTCATACCTCGCATGGCCGCAAGATCGAAAAGGCTGTCCAGATGAGCGGCTTTGGGCAGATCAACATCATCACAGAGCAGTGCTGGCAAGGCGCTCTGTGAAGGAAAGCACCCTTCGCCAAGCTAACAAAGTGAAGTCCTCTGGTTGCCAATGGTGTCGGCCAGGTGTAGGTTGTGATCACAAGCTATGTTCGATATGATAATCGTGCTTGTGTGGCTGGTGCATCGACAGGGTCTATCAAGACCGCCTACAAGACAGTGAGCCGTTCGACCCCTACGTGGGGCGAGTTTAAGAATTTGCGCTGATATGAAGATTCGATACGACGAACAAGCCGACGTGCTATACCTAACTTTTGTCGAGGGAATGGCTGCTGATCTGACGATCGACAATGATTCCGGCGACGTTATTCGTTACAATTCTCAGTCCTGTGTTGTTGTTGGAATCACTGTTGTTGATTTTCAATCGCGGGTTAAGGGCTGGTCTCTGGATATTCCGGAAGTGGAGAATGGCAAGTTAACACCTGCTGGGGAGGCTCTTTTCTCAGTCTTTGCCAAGCCTCCATTCGACCTGCTGGCTACTAGATAATTCGATAGCGTTAGTGCAGTGCTTGGTGAGGTAGGGCTCAGAATGCATGCGGCGTTTGGGGATCAGGGGTGGATCCAAGATGGATTGGCTTGATGAGATTTTCAAATTTCTGTTTGGCCCGCATCAGAAGCGAGAGCCGGAATTGATCGAGATTCCGACGACGCCGAAGATCAGGTACAAGCGGTTGACGGCTGGCCAGCTCCTGGGGCCTGTAAAGCACCAGAAAGTCTACGTTTATGTGGTCAATGACAGCGGCCGCGATTCTTCCAGTTGCTCGGTTTGCAAAGATCCGGAAGTGACGGTTTTCTCGGACGGAATTGACGTCCTGGAGCAACATTGCAGGATGTGCCTGCGGTGCCTGTGGAGGTTTAGCGGAGTCGAGCAGGTTGAATTGGCTGCCGGGAAGTCGAAATATGCGAAGCGTTGGTTAGAGTGTGTTCGGGCTCTGGAGCAACTGAAAAAGCAGTTTCCGAATCCGGAGTATCGACCCTATGGCGATGTGGCATTGACCAACGAAATCAAACGGCCGCACTCAGGCTATCAGGGCATCGAGAGAATCTTGCACAAGGTGACGTACGAAGCCTGGACGGAGATAGACAAGATCGCGATCGCGCAAGGTCGGGTTGCTGCGGATGCAAAGGCAAAAGAGAAGTACGGGTAGGGAAAGGGGATTGCGAATGTTTTGCGAAAAGTGTGGAGCGGAGCTGGTGCCGCCAGGCAAGTTCTGTGTGGGTTGTGGAAGCCGTCTAAAGCGGCCATGGGGTAAGTGGCTGCTCTTGGGTACTGTCGGCTACATCGGAATCATATTCCTGCTGAGTTTGATTCCTTCGCGTGAGGGTCGGCTCGTCCCTGATCCTCCGCCGCGATCCGAAGCCCAGCAGATGCTGGACCTGGCCAAGACTCCCTGGCTGCCGCAGTCCAAAGTCTTTGTGAAGGACATCTGCGCGTGCGTCCCGAATCCAAGTGATTTTCATTTGCTGGCCAAGGCGGTGATTGGGGCGGATACAACGGCGTTGCGCTCGCTCGAGCTGCAGGGGAAGGTGTTTATTCTGGACGCCGGCACCAGGGCCGAAGTGATTGCATCGGGCTTGGCTGGTAGCCGAACGAATGTTCAGGTTCAGTCTGGTGCCTACATCGGGCAAAGTTGTGATCTGCTGACTGCGCAGCTCGGGGCTCGCTGAGCCGTTACTCTTTTTCTGGAGGAGGAAGCTGCTTTTTGGTGCGGCCGTCGATCTTGTCGAATTCCTTGCCGACCTGCTTTAGATTCTTTTTCACAAGCTTAATGTCGCTGGCTGGTGGCAGGGTCTCAGGGCTGGTTCCGCTCAGTTCCTGCATTGTCTTCCGGACAGCTTTCCCGACGCTTTCTGCTGTGATTTCCAGCATTGTTTGGCCACGAATTTGCTCGTTGCGGATTTTCGCTTCTGTTTGAGTAATTCGGAACAGGTTGGCAGCAAGCTCCTCTGACCCCATGAAGTCGAGGACGGAGCGGTCGGATGCAACTCTTTTCAATAGCTTCAGCTCTGCTAGATTCATGTTGTACATGCCCCTGTAGCCAGCGTTTCGAAAGAAATGATACTGCTCGACTCCGGCTGCATGTGCGGCAGAGCTAAGCGATTTTTCCTGGTCAGAAATCTTTTCTCGGGTCTGAACTCTTTCAACTTGCTCGTTGCTTTCAATGTAGTGGCGAAAGGCCTCAGCCATCGTGATGAAGTAGGCTTGAGCAGCGGCCACTTCTGGCTTTCGAACGTCGCCATTGATCGCCACAAGGTAGCATGCGAACCTGGACAGTTTGTAGTCAACAACTGTCTCGCCTTTGATCACTCGGGACACCTCTGAAAAGTTATCCATCACCAAAATGTTTAAGGCCGTGCAAGTAGCCATGGCCTTGTTGATGGCTTTCATGAACGCTGAAAAGTCTTCATACCCGAGCATCTTCATAAAGTCGCGGGCATACCAAAACCGATTGCCGTTTTCTTTGCCTAGCGATTCGAAATTGGGTCGGTCTTCGTCGAGGTGAAAGAGCAGGGATAGCTGCTGTGGAGGCATGCTGTCATTGTATGGCAATCAAGGGTGAGGCGCCGGTCTTGTGCATGCGTCCGATGAGCCTGTTTACGGGCTTTTGAAAATAACACTTGACGTCGTAAAACAAAATCGCTTACAAATGGTTTGGGCGGAAACGCCCATAGCACCTTGTTTCCTTCCAAGGTTAGCTCCAGTGAATCATCGTGATTCCGGTTGGAAGGAAAACTGTGCCTGCACTCTCCCTCACTAAGCCAGCAAAGAACGTAAAACGCACCAGCGGTGTGCGCTATCAGCGCGTTGAGGATGTGGTTTTTATTGGCCATGCTGCCGCGCATCGTCTCATCCTGATTGGTGCTGCGGTTAAGGATGAGAGCCGGTCTGGATTTGCGATTCGCCAGTTGTTTAAGCCTGCTAAGCCCACTGGTAAAAGCTTCGTCGTTCGAGAGCGTTGGGGTGATCAGTTTAAGGCTTTCGCTTTGGTCGATCCTCATACAAACGATGTGGTGGCGAGTGTTCATGAGCGTCGCAACCGGTCTGGTTTGGGTATGAGTGCATGGGCTCAGGGCGGCCAGGCATGATTGCGGACAAGGCAACACGGCGAGCATTTCTTGGAATTGCGCCGATGCTGGCGAGTCACGCAGCAAAGCCGAGAGTACAAGCAGTTGCTCGAAATCTTGATGGAAGTCCTTGCAAAAGAGATGCCGATGGCTGGATCAGGCCTTCAATTGTGCTCTATGGGCGACTCAGCATGAAGGCCGCAGAAAGTTTAGCAAGCAAACGTTTGGTTGAGGTGGGCCAGTTATGAGTAAGCTCAATGTCACAACGATGACGGTTGATGTGAATTCGATCCGCTTCGCGGATGGAAATATCGTTGGGGCTAATTCGATCGAATCGCGCACTATTACAAACGTTGGGCAGCATCAGCCCATTTACTTTATCGACGCACGGGAGTATCCCCGAGAGAAGATAGTAACAAAACCGACTTTGAGCAAGAATGGCTTTGGCTGGTTGCTCAAGGTGCCAGCCTGGACTGCAATAGTGAACTCGTGGGATCAGGGAATTTGGTTGTTGGGTGCAGTGTATCGAGCGACCAATGCCAGAGAGGCTTCAGCGCAATGAACCAGCGAGCAATTGATATCGGAGAGGCTATAGTTCGCCATGAAGAAGCGGCTGCTGTCTACTCGCGACTTATGGGTGAGCTCGGAGCTGAGCAGGCGAGGATTAGAGAACTCTTGGGCGCTATGCAATTCGTAGGGATCAGGCCTGCTAGTGCTCGCCCAGCCTTGCCGAAGGTGAGAGCAATTGCTGAGCTAGCCGACTTGATCCGGCTGATCGATGATGCGGCGGCCTCTAAGGAATTGGCGGCTCAGGGAGTCAGGGCATTGGGTGTGGATCTGGGCGTGTAGGTGGCTAAGATGTTACGGGTCCTTCCTGGGAAGTGACCGCCAACGGTGTTCACCATGCCATGTTTGCAGTAGTTAGTGAGTAGTTTGGACTTACCGGGTCGATGGGAAATGGATATTAAACCACAGCAGAACGAGTTGGGCACGGATCAAACCGTGCCCAACCTGTCTTCGGCAGTATCCGAAGGGCAGGGCGGCGAGGCCTCCCTGCCTGCTGTTGGGTTGGATGAGGCGTTTTCCCTAAAACGTAAGCCGCATGAGGTCCTGGCTCGCGAGCTGGGGATATCGGATAAGACTGTTCGCGAGAAGCGCAAGTTGGGCATGAGCGATGAAGACATTGCCGTTGAGGCACAAGTCAATTCTCCCAAGCATGACCCGCTGAAGTTCAAGCGGGAAGTCGAACAGCCGTTGCTCGATCTTGCGTTGTCGGATGCGCAGCCGGAAGCGGCAAATGGCCAGCTCCGCATGGAGAACCTTCGGGCTCGCCGGTTGAGCAATGAACAGGAAGAGCTGAAGCTCCAGAAGATGCGAGGCGAACTGCTGAGCGTCGACCAGGTGATGGATGAAGTACTCCCAGCATTCATGTCGGTTCGCGATGGAATGATGGCGATGGTCGAGAAGATGGCTCCCAGGCTTGCACCGATTTCGGATCCGGCTGAAATACGCCGTCAGATGTATTCCGAAGTCCTTAGTTGTTTCGATGGACTTGAAAAACTCATTCGCGCCGGTAGACCCGGCGCTGCGGCTGCGTAATGCGATCGCCCGTGTCTTTACGCCTCCGCCGACTGAGCTGCCCAGTGTCTGGGCGAACCGCGAATTCGTACTCAGCAAAGAATACGCCAATGCAAAAAGCAACCTTACTCTGTGGCCGTTTCAGCGAAAGCCGCTCGATTGCTTTCATTGGTCAGATCCTTGCCAGGAGATCGTCATGATGGCTGGCGTTCAGTTGCTGAAGTCGGTTGTGATCCAGTTGGCGATCGCCTGGGTGATCTACGCCGATCCCGGCCCCGCTTTGATGCTCTTGCCTCGTGAGAACGACATCGAGCGTTTCACTCGCGATCGAATCGATCCAATGATCCGCGACAACGCTGCCCTGGCTGAGCGAGTTGTCGAAAGCAAGAGCCGCGAGAAGGGCAACACCGTCGACAAAAAGAGCTTCGAGGGTGGCCAGATTCACTTTGTGGCGGCCAACAGTGCGCAGAACGTATCCTCGTTTACGTCTCGCTTTGGCTTTGCGGATGAGCTCGATCGATGCCCGATGACTTTGCCGCCAGACGGCGACCTGGTGCAGCTATTCCGCAACCGGTTTACGGCTTTCACAACTCAGCGCAAGATCATGTGGAGCAGCTCGCCTACGGTGAAGGGGCGAAGCAACATCGAGAAGCGCTGGAAGGTCTCCGACCAGAGCCAGTACCATGTTCCGTGCCCGCACTGCGGACACAAGCAGCCGCTGGTTTGGGAAAACCTGCATTGGGGTGAACTGGATCCAACGATTGTCTGGTACGAGTGCCAGAACTCGCAATGCGAACAGCCCATCGAGAACAAACATCTCTGGTGGATGCTGCAAGAGGAGAACGGGGCTGAGTGGGTTGCTTCAAACCCAAGCAGCAAGATTCCTGGCTTCACAATTTCTCATCTGTACCATCCGGACAAGCCCTGGAGCGATCTTGTTGCCGAATGGCTGGCCGCTGAAGGCAATCCAGACAGCGAGAAGACGTTCATCAACACCCAGCTTGGCCGGCTCTACGAAGAGAAGGGCGACGTTCCGGACTGGCAAATTCTAAAGAAGCGCGCCGGTGGTTATGAGCTGGGCGAAATGCCCAAAGACGCTCTGATTCTTTTTGCCGGCATCGACGTGCAGGGCGATCGCATAGAGGTTGCGCAGTGGGGCTTTGGCCGAAGCACGCAAAGCTGGCTGGTGCATTACCAGGTGATTCCTGGCAACACTGCCCAGGATGAGCCCTGGGACAATCTCACTGACTATCTGAACAGCCCATTCCGTCATCCGCTGGGTGCAGACGTGTTCCCGTCGATGATTGTGCTCGATTGCAATTACAAACAGGTGCAGGCGTATTCCTGGCTTCGAAAAATCGCTCCAGGCCGATTCGCTGGCAAGGTGATGGGCATTCGCGGTGACGTGCGCAGTGCCGGTGTCTTTGGCCGCCCATTCATCGCCGATACCCGCTCGAATGGCCGAGCTGTGAGAAGCGGTGTCCGGATCTGGCCGCTGAACGTGAGCGCGCTCAAGCTCGAGCTCTTTGGCTTTCTGAGTTTGGAAGCGGACCCCGAAGAAGAGAAGCCGAGAGGCTACATTCACTTGCCGGTGATGGATGACTACTGGTATGAGCAGCTCACTGCAGAATGCCTGATGAAGCGTAAAAACAAAGACGGCTACGAGGAATCAGTGTGGGTGAAAACCGGCCCGAACGAAGCTCTCGATACTCGCGTGTATGCTCGCGCCGGCCACCATCGTCTGGGCTGTGACAACTGGCCAGAGCATCGTTGGGATGAGCTGGAAAGACAGTTGCGAGTGCAGCAGGAAGCCTTTCAGTTTGTGGCTCCGCAGGTAGAAAAGCCCGCGGCCGTTGCTATCCCGCCGAAGCCGCCGATTCGAATCGTCAAGCCGGTGCCCGCCGCTCTGATTGCTCAGCAGCCGCAGCGGCCCAGTGTGATTCGTCGCGAGGTGAGCTGGTAGCCATGGCTGTTTCTGTTTTGCAGTTGGAGGCCTGGCTGAGTGAAGCTTTGGCGGCAAAGCAAAAGCTGATGATCGGCGGCGGGGTCCGTCGAGTGCAGGGGCCTTCGGGTGAAGTCGAGTTCACCGAAGCCAACATGGACCGTCTTGACGCGTGGATTACGAAGCTGCAGGGATGGATTGCCAATGGTGGCATGCCTACTGCGGCTGGTCTTTCTTCGCATCGCCCGATTAGGTTTTCGTTCTAAATGATCTCTCTCAATCTCAGTGACGCCGGCGCAATTCAGCCAGTGACCGTTTCGGCAAGTGCCCACGAAGCCGCAAGCTCTATTCCCGAGCTGCGGAAGTGGCTTGTTTCGAAGGGCTCTGCAGATGCAGACCTTTTGCCGGATCTGGACACGCTTCGAGAGCGGCAGCGAGACCTGGGCCGCAATAACGGAATTGCCTCGGGATACTTCCGGACGATGGGTGATAACGTCGTCGGTACCGGTCCCAGGCTTGCGATGATGCCCGATTACCGGGCGCTGGGCCGCGACAAAGAATGGGCGCAAGAATACAGCCAAATCGTCGAAGCAAACTTTCGTAGTTTTGCTGAGAGTCGCGAATGTGATGTGAGAGGCCAACTGGATTTTGGCTTGATGAGCCGTCAGGTCTTTTACTCGACGCTCATGAATGGCGATTCTGTAGTGCTTCCTCTGTGGAAGCCGCGATCGCAATCCATGTATCGCTGGGCCACGCAACTGCAGGTGATCGAATCTGATCGGCTCAGCAATCCAAATAACCAGATGGACACGGATCAGCTTCGGGGTGGTGTCAGAATCGACTCGTTTGGGCGTCCGTTGGGCTACCACATTCAGTCGTCTCATCCTGGCGATCGCTTTTGGAGTTTGGGCAGCTTCGACAAATGGACGTACATCGAAGCGGAGACGGCCTGGGGCCGAAAGCGAGTCATTCACACCTTTGATCCGGAGCGAACCGGGCAAAACCGCGGCCGCCCTGTTTTGACCGCAGTGATGAAGCAGTTTCGCATGCTCGACAAATACCAGTCGACCGAAATGCAAGCAGCCGTGATCAACGCTGTGATCGCTGCTTTCCTCGAAACACCCTTGGACGGGACGGCAGCCTCAGAGTTATTGGGCACTGCCGAAGGCGTAACGGGCAACGAAAAACTGACAGCCTATCAGTCGCTGCAACAAAACGTAGCTGTGCCGCTTGATGGCTCTATGGTGATGACGTTGCCGCCGGGGACGAAGATGAATGCCTGGAGCCCCAATCGCCCGTCCGACGCTTTTGGCCCCTTCATTGATGCGGTAGTGCGAAACATGTCTGCCGGGCTCAATTTGCCGTACGAGCTCCTGATGAAGGATTTCAGCCGAGTGAACTACTCTTCTGCCCGAGCTGCCTTGCTCGAGGCGTATCGGTTCTTTGCAACGCATCGCTACTGGCTCAAAGTGTTCTGGCTGGACGAAGTTCTTCGGTTGTGGATGGAAGAAGCGATTTCCTACGGGCTGCTCGGCATCACGCTCGATGACTATTACCAGAATCAGTACGCGTATTCCAAGTGCAATTGGATTTGGCCCGGCCGTGGCTGGGTGGATCCAGTCAAAGAAGCGCAGGCCAGCGAGATCCGGATGAAGATCGGCATCTCAACGCTGCAGCGGGAATGTGCGGAGCAGGGTCTCGATTGGGAAGAGGTTGTGGAGCAACTGGCGGTTGAGGCTGCTCGCAAAGTAGAGCTGGGAATCGTCCTGGGGGATGGCCGTCCGCTTCCAGAGGAAGCAGCCAGTGGAGGGAAATAATGAGTATCTTTGAAGCGATCGCATCTAAGCCTTGGGCGATTCGAAATGAGGCCTTTGAGGCCATCTTGGCGCTTGATGTAAATGCGGCCCATGCGCAGCCAGCCAACACTATGTGGGGGAAGCAGTACTCGGTTGAGGGTAGCACTGCCTTTGTGGGCATCCGAGGCGTCATCCTGCAAGACTCCACTCTGCTTGGCAAGTATCTGGCGGGCATTTATGGAGCGACTATCGTCGACCAATTCAAAGACGACTTGGAAGAGGCCCTGGCAGACAAAAAAGTAAGCCGGATTGTACTCGATATCAATTCACCAGGCGGCGAGGCTTTGGGCGTGGAAGAGGCTGCAAAGCTGATTCGGTCCGCCCATGCAATTAAACCGGTAACGGCATTTGTCGACGGCATGGCCGCCTCTGCCGCTTACTGGCTGGCAAGCGCCGCAGGCCGCATTGTGCTGTCCGGTGAATCCAGCCAAGTTGGCTCAATCGGAGTCGTGGTGTCTGTCTCGGACAACCGGGAGCGAGACGCAAAGGTTGGGACGCGCAAATACGAAATTGTCAGCAGCCAAAGCCCCATGAAGCGTGTCGATGTGGCCACCGACGAAGGCAGGGCAAAGCTGCAAGAGTATGCCGATCAGTTCGCGGCGATCTTCATCGGTGGCGTGGCTAGCTATCGAGGCAAAGATGCTGCGTACGTGGAAACGAATTTTGGACGCGGGCAGATGGTGTTTGCCCGCAATGCCGTGGATGCCGGAATGGCAGATGCGGTGATGAGCCGGGCAGAACTTGCCGGCGCAACAAGTTTTGGCGGCGCGTCCGCCAAGAGCACGAAAGGAGCTGCGATGGAAAATCCAGCAACTGCCAATACAGCGGACGTGGCCGTTCTTCAGGCTTCGGCGAAAACCGAAGGTTCGAAGGATGAGCGCGCTCGCGTAAAGGCGATCATTGACAACCCCGAAGCAAAGGGCCGCGAGCAGCTCGCGAAGACTCTGGCCTTCGAAACAGAAATGAGCCCTGCTGCAGCGGAAATGGTGTTGAAGTCCGCTCCAAAGGCAAGCGAGGCCTCAGCTAATCCGCTGCATGCAGCGATGGCTGGAGTGCGGAACCCAGAAGTGGGTGATGCAGCCGCCGGCGAAGGCGAAGCAACGGTGCAGAGCCTGATCGAATCCAACCTCGCACTGGCGGGGCAGGGAAAGAAAGGATAGGTACTGATGCCTGCACAATACACATCAACAAGCTTCAGCCCGGATAACCTCCTGGCTGGTGGCGAAGCCCTGAGCCGGGGAATTACCCTGCTGAGTGGGCAGAATCTGCTTCGCGGCGCCGTCCTTGGCAAAATTTCCTTGGGGGCTGCCGTTTCTGCTGCAAAGAGCGGCGGAAACACCGGCAATGGCACTCTGACGATGGACGTCACCACACCGGTGAAAAATGGTGCCAAGGTGGGCGTGTACACTGTCCGCTTTGTAATTGCGGCAACGAACAACGGCACCTTCATCGTCCGTGATCCGGATGGCAATCAAATCGGCACTGTGGTGATGGCTGCCGGCGCTGGTGCCTTTGACGATGACCTCAAGTTTGCGATCGCCGATGGCGCAACTGACTTCGTTGTGGGTGATGGCTTCGACATCACGGTTGCGGCTGGCTCTGGCAAATATGTGCTGAGTCTTGCGGCCGCAACAAATGGCAGCCAGGTGCCTGACCTGGTCCTCGCTGAGGATACCGATGCATCTGCTGCGGACAAGGCTACTGTCGCCTATTACTCCGGCCGATTCATCGAATCCGCTCTCGTTCTTGGTGCTGGCCAGACTGCGGATGGAATCCGTGAAGGCTTGCGCGCTAAGGGCATTCAACTCATCAAAGGAACGGCAACCGCCTAGGAGGTATCATGCCCGGAATCTACGACTCAGGTGTACTCACGGGAACGGTGAACTCCCTTCAAGTTCCCGAACAGTTTCTTCTCGACACTTTCTTCCCTACAGAAGTAACGGAAGAAAGTGAAGAGATCCACTTCGACGTTGAAAAAGACGTCATGAAGTTGGCTCCTTTTGTATCCCCTCTCGTTGAGGGTGCGACGATCACTGAAAAGGGATACACAACCAATTCTTTCAGGCCTGCTTACATCAAGCAGAAAACGCCCATCAATGCCTCGTCAGCTCTCAAGCGCGTATTTGGTGAGAAGTTGCTGGGGCAGTACTCGCCACAGCAGCGCATGCAGCTTCGCACGAACGCGATTCTCATGGATCACAAGACCATGATCAGCCGCCGCAAGGAATGGATGGCGTCCAGCGTATTGCGGCTCGGTAGCATTACCATCTCTGGTGATTCTTACCCAACGCAAGTTGTCAATTTTGGGCGCGATGGTGCGCTTACGGTTGCTCTCTCCGGAGGTACCCGTTGGGGTGAAACAGGAGTGAGCCCGTTGGCCGATTTGCAGACTTGGGCCAGCCTGATGCTGACCAAATCTGGCAGCGCGGTTTACGCAGTGGTGATGGGCATCAGTGCGTGGAACATCTTCAAAGAAGATCCGACGGTCCAGAAGCGCTTGGAAGTTCAGCGTGCGCTTGCTCAGCCGCCAACTATGAAGCAGGATGCGATGAACATGCTTGGCGCTGTCAACATGGGCACCGTTGACGGCTTTAGCATCTGGGTCTACAACACCACTTATGTGGATGATGCGGGAAACCCTCAGCCAATGATCCCCGCATATTCAGTGATGATGATTGGCGATCTTCGCGGTATCCAGCAGTTTGGGGCAATTCAGGATTTTGAGTCGCTCCAGGCGGTTCCGATCTTCTCGAAGTCCTGGGAAGAGAATGACCCTTCCTTGCGGGTTGTTCTTAGCCAGTCTGCTCCGCTTTTGGTGCCTTACCGGGTAAACGCAACTTTCTGCGCAACGGTGCGCTAGTGCGGCTCCTCGCAATTCACAGCATCTACTCCGAAGCCGGGAATCATCCTCCCGGCTCGGAGTTGGTGCTCCAAGACAAAGAAGAAGCCGCCAGGCTCATTGAGATTGGTGCAGCTATCGCTTTGGATGATGTGTCTGAACCTGAACCGCCAACTCAGAAAACAAAGAAAGGGCCCAATGCGAAAACTTAGTGCTTTAATCGCCATCGTCTTTGTTGTCGTGCTCTTCGCCCAGGTGAACTTGCTAACGTCGCGGCCAAACCTGAAGAAGGAATATGATCTCGACGCGCAGTTCATCCCGGCGACTCCAACAACAGTGATCGACCAGGACTTTTGGGTGTCTGGCTTGGTGTTGACGAGCAACACTACGTCGGATGTCCAGTGCTCGATTGCTGATCTGCAGGGCTCTCCGATCCCTCTGATCCCAAACACGGTTGACGGCGCGATCGCGTCCGGAGCTGTGTATTCGTTCACTTTCGACAAAGCCAAGATGGTTGGTGGCGTGCGCTGGAGCTGCGGCACCGGCGGCGTCATAGCGGCCAGGCTCTCAGGGTTCATCCGGTAATGGCCAACCTCATCCGAGACAACATGCCGCTGGTTCACTCAGCGATCGCAGCTTATCTCAGCGATGAGATTTCCTTTCATCGGTACGGTGCAGGCAGCTTTGAAACAACTGCTTCGAACCTGCCGCCAGTTGGAGATGAGGCAGTCCAGCAGGGCAACAACATAAGGCTCTTTATGAGTCTTTCGCAGTGCGCTGGTACGGCTCCAACCACGCAGGATCGAATCACAAAGAATGGCCTCGAGTACCGAATCACTGATGTGGTTGCGGATGACTACGACGGCTTTAACCTCTCGCTTCGCAAGACATGACCAACCCAGATCTTATCGCTGCTGAAATTGTCGATCGAGTGGTGTCTATTCCCGGAATGGATGCTGCTTTGACGAATGGATTTAGCTATCACTCAGAAGCAATGGGAAACCGCGAAAAAGCTGTTGATGCAATGCGCGAAAACCAGGGACTTTTGATCTGGGATGGTATGAGTGCAGCAGAAGATAACGGGGCTTCTGTGTACCAGCATGATTTTCGAATCTATGTGCGTGTCGCATCAATGAGCTTTGCCGCGTTTCTGGCTTTGTTCCATGACGGAATTCCGGCCGCAGGCGAAGGTCTCAAAATGATTTACAACAACATTCCCAGCGTTGCGGAGCGTATTGATCTCGTAACTGCTTCACCGGTGGTTGGCAAAGACTTTGCTGATTACCTCGAAATCTATATCCAAATTCTAGACAGGCAGGGTTAAGTATGGACCATCTCGTGCATTTTGTGTGGATGAGCAAGGGCGGCGGAGAGCCCGAACAGGTAGAGGCGGATCCCGTTGTCATCTCGCAGAAGATGGTGGCCGGCTACGTCCAGGTATTTCCTGAAACCGAAACCTCAGAGGAGAAAAACTAGTGGGAACAGTAGCAAACACACAGGAAACCCTAATCGGAGTTTCATTCAAAAAGCAGTCTGCAATTGGCACCGGCGTCTCGTCGACTTCGGACTTCTGGCGAATCGCGAAAACCAATCCGGCACTGGCAACAGTAGATCCAAAGACCGAAGACGATGCCGCTGATATCGGCAAGGGAGACGAGTTTGCACGAAACAGCTTCCCGCTTGCGCAAGATGCGAGTGTGCCGATTGAGGGGTATCTCACAAGCGAAAAGTTGGCCTTGGCGATGACGTTCGTGTTGGGTAAGACGACAAAGACCACTCCGGCCGCGGGCGCTTACACTTACACATCCGTGATGAGCAGCCCGGTCACTGACGGGATTGAGCCGCCTCTGATGACCTACGTTGAGCAGATTCGTCCTGGCGGATCTTCGGTAATCGATCGGGCTCTCCTGGACTGCGCAGTAAACTCTGCTGCGGTCAGAATGAATTCTGGTGCCGGCCGCCAAAACGCGACGGTGGCAATGGAGCTGGTGGGATCGGGCCGTGTGACCGAGCCCAGTACGATCACACTTCCTGCCGCGTTGACCGAGCATGGGTTGAATTCGGGTGGTTTTGGAATTGTCATCAATGGCGTAAACTACGTCACTGAGCGTTCTTTCATTGATTGCGAACTCTCCATTGGAAAAGCGATTGATCTTGAATCTGGTTTGTTCCCGGGCAGTGGCGTTACGTCTGCGGGCTTTCAAGTGCGCGGCCGAATGGAGCATGGAACTCGAACAGTAGGCCTTCGATTCAAAGTTCGTTTTACAAATGGCTCAACTGAGCTTGCAAGTCTGTTGGCCCAAACAGAAGGCACGGCTGTTCTCACCTGGCAGGGTGCTTTGATCACCGGCTCGACATTCCACTCTGCGACGATCACGCTCCACAGAATCACGATTGCCAGCGCAATCGTCGGGGATAGCAACGGCAAGGTAACAGTGGACTGTCAGGTGTCGGCAAAGGTGCATTCGTCAAATGGTCTGATGACTGCCGTGGTCACCACTAACCAGGACAATATCCTTACGGCTGCGGCGTAATGGCATCCCGCCGCATAGCAGTCTTCGTCAAGCGTCAGAATCGCTTTGGCAAGCTCACCTACAACCAGCAGCAGATGTACCGGCTGGGTGTGTTCGGGGTTTCTGAGGTTCTGAACAGAATTGGCAAGTCGAAAAACATCGAAGACGGGCCGGCGAAGCCTCTTGGCCGTGGTTACGCGATCAAGAAAACGAAACTCGGCTTGGGGAATCGCCGCAACCTCAAATTTACTGGCGACATGCTGAGAAATCTCAGCGTTAGAACCGTCAGCACAGACTACGCCATGGCCCGATTGACCAGTCAAAAACAGCGAGACAAGGGCACGGCGAATAGCAAAATCGAAGAATGGCTTTCCTTTTCGCCTTCTAACCAAAGACGGGTGACTGAAGTTGGCCGCGACATTCTAATCCGGGAAAAGATCCCCTTCATGATCTTAGAGAGAGCTTTAGGTCAGTAATGTTTGATCCAACGAAGACAATTCGAATTCAGTTGATCCGGGCCACTGGGGACGTGTTTTTTGTTTGTCCATGGCCCTCTGATTCGCAGCTGATCGAGCGAAGTAAGGCACGCAAGATCATTGCGGGTGCAGTCTCTGATTCTGCTGTTGAGGATCAGGCTGCAAAACATCGTATCGGCGATCTGGCCTGGCTTAAGGCTCTTGCGCCTGAGGCAGTAGAAATTGATGAGTATGAGGCTGCTGATATTGTTGAGCAGCTTCTGGCTTGCGAAGCATCGCGGCCATCGCGATCTGGCGGCTCGATTGAAATGGAACTTGCCACGGTATTTGGCGACATTCCGGTTTCAGTGAGGATTCCGACGCGGCCGCAGATTGCTACCTACGAGCGAGATGTAATGATCCGCCGTGAAAATCGAGGCGTTCGGGAAATTTCTATGAGGCTTGAGGCGGGATCCCGCCTTTATGACGCCATCACCAATGAGACCACGCCGTTACCTGTGATTTACAAGGTTGCCGTTTGTGGGGCCGTGGTGAACTATCTCGACAGTCTCAAAGCTGCGACTGTAAACCCTTAGGTGGAGAGTGGGCGGAGAATCCGTCGCTCTCCTACTTTATTGAGCAGGAAGGCAAAAGAGACGATCTGTGCAAGCCGTCTGGTTGCCCTGATCGAATTGTTGGCCAGAATGCCGATGGTGATGGCATCTATCTGCCCTGCGAGCAATGTGTAATACACAAGCTGAACGCACTGGCAGAGGGTGAGTTTGGTGATTTGCTTCGAGCTGCTGTAGGGTGGCGCGAAGTGATGGATCTTGGAGTTACCGTCAGCCTGCAAGACATTCCTGCTGATGAGCTTATAACCCTACAGCTACTGGAACAAATCTACCCTCAAAAAAATGGCTGCAAGCAATGTAATCAACCTGGTGATCCAATTGGACAACCAGGGTGCGAATAAGGGTCTCGACAATACCAACAAGGGCCTTGCCGGTTTCGAACGCCAGGCTGCTCAAGCTGGTGCTGGAGCTTCTCGCGCATTCGAAAACTTCGAGCGGACAGTTGGCCGTGCGGCCGTGTCTATCGAGAATCGATTTAATGTGCTGCGTGGTGTCCTCGGTGCAAACGCATTGCAGGGGCTGCTTGGTCAAACCCAGCAATTGGCGCAGAGTGCCCTTGGGATTGCCGGCAGCTTCGAGCGTTCGCGAATCGGCCTCGAGGCATTCCTCGGCAGTGCCGACAAAGCCAAAAGCATCTTCGGTGAGATCCAGGACTTTGCTCAGTTGTCTCCGTTTCAGTTTAAGGACTTGGCGCAGGGCGCAAATCGATTACTCGCTTTCAACGTCGAAGCTGAAAAAGTGGTTCCTACGCTTGCGGCGGTCTCATCTGCAACCGGTGCGTTGGGTGGCGACATCGGTAAATTCAACGATCTCATCACTGCGCTTGGCCAAATCCGCCAGGCTGGGAAGCTGACTGGCGAAGAGCTGAGGCAGCTCCGCAATGCCGGCGTCGAGGGTGTTGCGCTTGAATCTCTTGGCGCAGCATTTGGCAAGACGGCTGCCGAGATCCAGAAGGCTGTTCGAGATGGAATCATCCCTGGCGCTCAGGCTGTAGATGTGATTGTTTCTGGACTCGAAAAGCGGTTTGGCCCTTTTAACGAAAAAGTCTCCAAATCTTTTGAAGTGGCGCTTTCCAATGTTGGGGATTCGCTGAGCAAATTGGCTGATACCGGGCTGGGCCCGCTGCTGCCAAAGCTAACTGCATTTCTGAATGGGCTGAAACCGCAGTTCGAATCGTTTGGTCAGTTCCTTGCCAAAAACGCTGATTCAATTTCTGAATGGATCGCTGTTGCTGGGAAGATTGCAGCTTCTGTTGCGATTTCGCAAATACCAAAAGTAGTCTTTGGTATTTCTGGGGCCGTAAAGGCTTTAACGTTGTCGATGGCTTCAAACCCTCTGTCCCTGCTTGCCACGGGCCTTGGGCTTGTTGCATTTTCTGTGCAGAATGCTGATTCAGAATTTTCCGCTTTTAATAAATCACTAGGTTTTCTAGGGATTGCCCTATCTGGTGGTGTGATTGTGCAAAACCTGAGTTTGCTGAAGATCGGCTTTACAGAAGCAAAGCTAGCGGTTGTTGGGTTGAATGGCGCGATTGGAGGTTCTGCTGGCCTTGATTTTCTGAAAATAGGTTCCTCCGTTGGGGTTGCCGCGTCTCAAATGTTTAAGTTTCAGGGAGCTGTAACGGCGACATCTCTGGCAATGGGGACGATGTTATCTTTTCTCAAGCTTATCCCTTTTGCTTTATTTCGAGACGCAAGTGGTGATGTGGATCGTGCGAAAAAACGCGCTGAAGATTTTGGAGCTATCGTTTCTGAGTTGACACCTCAATTCCACCAGGTCGGTCGATCCAGTGGTGAGTTGCAGGCAAGGCTTGCTGGAGTTACTGGGGCATTTGAACGCGGAAAAATCACAAACCTCACAGATTTTAGGTCGGAACTGGGAGCTTTGAGTAAGGAATTTCAAGCGGCTGGAAAAGGTGGGTTGGATGTAAACAAAATTGTCGACGCAACCCTTAAAAAACAGCAAGAATTGCTTCGCTTTAATGAAGATGCCGAGCAGCAACAAAAGAGAGCCAGCAGTGCTGAAGATCGAGCTGCTGATTTACTGCGCCAGGCAACGGGAAAGAACCTAGAGGGTCTGCAGAAAATCAAAGCGGAGCTTCAGTCGAACTTGAAGGAATATGGCCTTACCCAAAAAGCGATTCAGGACCTGAAGGATGCTGCAAAATTTGAGGGTGTAGCGTTTCTTCGTAAGGATGCCGTCGACGCGCTGAAGGACTATGGAAAAGAAGTCGCAAAACAGAATGATAACTATTTCAAATTGCGGCAAGATCAAGCTGCAGAGTTGGCCAAGAACAATGTGGATGCTGCAAACTCCGTCATTGAAAGCTACTCAAATATTCAGGACTCTTTGGCTGAACAGGATATTCGCACGCTGGAGATTCGCCGGGATCGTGAGCTGGCTTCTCTTGAGCTGGTTGGTGCCCGCACTGTAAATGAAAAGGTCAATCTTGAGCTTCGCAAGGCGGACATTGAAAAATCCTTCATTTCCAGTTCTGAAGATCTTCGAGTGGCTCTTGCTGAGCGTCAAATCCGTCGCGAGCTCTTGGTGCAAGACGCGATCTTTGATTCAGGCAAGCTGTCTGTGGATAGCTACCTGGCCTACTATGAAGCTGCTGAGCTCCGCATTGCTCAATTAAAGCTGTCCTCTGCCGAGACAACTACTGCCGCGATCAAAACGGTAGAGGAGCGTGCGGGTATTGCCGCAACGCGGCTGGTTACGGACAATACAGATAAGACGTTTTCGCAGATCAAGCGGTCGGTGGATGGGGTCTTCGACCAGCTCGTAACCAAGAGTAAGAATGTTTTTGAGCTGATTGGTAACGTCATCAAAACTGCTCTGTTCTCGGCTCTCAAGGAAGTAGTTTCTTCGCGAATTGCAAAATCGCTTACCCAAATGCTTTCGGATAATCGGGCAGCTCAGGGGCCAAATTATGGATCGAGCAATGGTGGCTTTGGCGGATTCTTCCGTCTGCTCGGCCTGGGCGGATCCCTAGGGTCATTTGGAACCTCTGGGGCTCCTGGTGGCACTGGTGGCTTCGCTGGTCCGGTTAGTTCGGCAAACCTTGGCATCGGGGAGCTGGGTATCGGTTTTCCATCTGTGGTTGGGGCGCCTGGTCAGGCTGGTCAAGTTGCTGGACTAACCTCGCTGCTCGGATTCGCTGGGGCAAAGAATCTTCTTACGAAGCTTGGGAATATTGGTTTTCGGCAGGCAGGCGATTTTGGCGGCGAGGCTCCGCTCAAAGGCATCGGCGGAGCAAAAGGTGGAGCAATGCTTGCCGCCGGTGGAATCCTCGCCTTCGACGGATTGCGCCGTGGAGGCCTTGTCGGAACGCTCGAAACTACTGCCGGTGGTGCATTGATCGGCGCTAAGTTCGGTGGCCCGATTGGAGCTTTGATCGGCGGTGCTATTGGTCTCGGAGCTGGCCTGATCCGTAATCTTTTCAAGTCTGCCAATGAAAAGGCTCGAGAGAAAATCAAAGCCATCTACGGTGTGGATATCTCTTCGAAGGAGATTCTGGGCCAGGTGGTGTCAATCGCCAAGCAAACCTTTGGCGGTGATCTGGATCTGGCAATCCGATCCGCTGATATCCGCGATCTTGTAGAACTTTATGCTCTGTCGACGGGGCAATCGGCCCGTGGTATCGCTGCCAAGATTCAGCCGGTGACTCTGTCCACTTCGGGTGGCGTAACTGGCATCTTGCAGAATTACTCGAATGGCCAGCCGATCAACATTGGCGGCTCGCAGGCGGCCGGGCCCACAGTCATCCAGGTAACGCTTGATGGTGCCAGCTCTGCGGCATTCCTGCAGGGCCAGACGGTCAACGCCATTGAATCTAACCCGCGTGCGGTGGCTGGTGCCTCCGCAGCAGCTCAGCAGTCCAACCTTGGCCGGCAGCAGGCCGCTGTCAGCCAGTTAAACCCAGGCCTCCTACTCGCATAAATGCCCGGCAATGTCGCTACAGCAACCGCATCTTTGGTGATGCCGCTAGTGCTGTGTTCCAGCTTCCAGCGTTCGGAGCGTTGGAAGTCGAACGTTAATGGATACGCCAATGGCGAACATGAGGCGGGCTCGCTTGTGACCAATAGCCGCAGGGCTTGGGATCTGACCATCCCGCTGGCTCCGGCCGCCCTGGCTGCGCTTCGAGATTTCTATGATGCACGTAACGGCCAGCAGCAACCGTTTTACTTTTACGACACGCATGAAGGCGTCTATGACGCCACCGGCGTTTTGGCCAACGGCCGCTACATTGTGCGCTTTGCCTCAGCCTGGGCGCATGCCCGCCAGATTGGCCGGCAGCCCGCAAGTATTTCTTTAATCGAGATCCAGTAAATGGCAGCAAAGATTCACTACCTTGGCGATGATGAGCGTGGGCCTAGAGGTGGCAAGCTCTACTTATTTCATTGCCCAGGCTGCGAGCATAGCCATCCTTTTGAGGTTGAGTGTGCTGAACGCGGTTGGAGTTGGAATGGATCACTTGAAAAGCCAACTTTTGCGCCATCGCTCTTGTGCAATCCAGATTCACCAGCGCACCGGTGCCATTCGTTCGTTGTTGATGGGCAGATCCAATTCCTTACGGATTGCCATCACAAGCTCGCTGGAAAAACTGTTGATCTCCCGGACTGGGAGTAAAAGACATGCCTGACTTCCTCGGAACAATCTCGGTACCGGCAAACGATCCAGTAGGCTCATGGCCGCTGGGCGTGCGCTATGGTTCCACTCGGCAACTGGCCCCAAAGGTGGTGATCCATACTTTCGGCTCGGCAAACGAAAAGATCGAGCAACGCTACAAGATCGGCAACGGCGAGCGCAGCTTTGAGCTGGTCTATCCACGGCTGAAGCAATCGGACCTCGAGGCGGCACTGCAATTCTGGCGCGATCGCAAAGGCATGGTGCAGCCGTTTAATTTCAGCTATCCGCTGGAAGAGGGCGGCACGGCAACGCCAGTAGCGCGCTTTGCTGACGACGCTTTGTCGATCCAGCGCAACGCGCAGGGCGGCGGATCGCTGAATGTGCGCCTGGTGGAAGTGCCCACAACGTTTCCGACCTACACGGTGGCATCTACCCTTGACCGATTCCCGAGCGGAACGTTGGCGACGGCTCTGCTCGCGCAGGCGCAGGAAATCATCCCGCTCATCCATATCCGGCCAAAGCTCGCGCCTGGGCAGACCTATGCAGATAACATCTACTTGAGCGATCGCCGCTGCACCGTGGCTGGCCAGCTTTACCAGGCCCGACTGCTGGAATGGAGCGGAATCTCCCAGGCAATCGGCGGTGAGAACGATACGGCTCGCTTTGTCTTTGGTAATGCCGATGGCGTGATGGAGCTGCTGGCGGCCGACATCGATTTGAGCGACGCCTCGATCGAGTTTGCTCTCTATCATGTAGGCACGGAAATCCGCCTCAATCTCTGGCGCGGTGAAATCTCTGAATTTGATCCGGATGAAGCGGGCCGAACCTTCGCCGTATCTGCAACGGACGTTGCTGGCGCGCTGAATGAATTCTGCCCTCAGCGTGTGGTCGATCGATCCTGCTGGAAGAACTTCAAGGACGGCATCAACTGCACCTACTCTGGCGCTGAAACCGTCTGCGACAAGTCCTGGGCTCGCTGCACGGCTCTGGCCAATACCGATCAGTTTGGTGGCGTCTTCGTCCAGCCGCAGGGCGTGTCGATCCGCGACAACGCCAGCCCGGGCCGCCCAAAGTTTACTGCGACTTCGATCATCAATGACTCAATCTACGGCAAAACCATCCCACACGTTTACACCGATGCGCCTTTGCCCGTGCCGTTGCTCATTGCCAGTGGCCGCGAGGAAGGGGACTTCTACGCGGCCCTGGGGATCGTAAGCGAAGGCCCCATCTCGGCCTACGATTCGGATGGCCTGCAGCATCGCCTCGACGCGCAACCGCCGCACGGGCCTTTGCCTTTGGGCCTGCGGAGATCGCTTGGGCATGATCCAGTAGCCAACAACGATCCGGATCCAAACAGCCAGTTCTTTTCTTTGGGTGCCGGCAGCCCGCAAACTTACGACGTTTACAAGGCCGCGGGCATCGCTTTTGTCGACATCCGCAGGACAGACGCGAAGGGCCAGCAACTTTCGCGATCGCAGGATCACAGCGGCACTGCCAGCGTGTCTGGTGGCATGGGTGGCTGGTATTGGTCAGATGATACGACGCGAGCTTGGGCTCAGCCTCTCACGAGCCCTGTTTGGATCGCCATAAATGAGTGGCTCCGGACGAAGCAAGTATTCTTTGGCGGCCAGGCCCAGCAGGAAGCCACGTTTAATGTGCATGAAGCTGTGGCGGCCGCCGCCGTCGCTTCTGACGTGGTGCCGGTGGTGATCGGCTCTGGAACGGAAACCCAGTTTCGGTTTCGCGGTGTAATTGCTGAGCAGAAGCCACTGAAAGACCAGCTCCAAGAGATCCTCAACAACTGCCTCGGGTACTACTACATTGCCAATGGCAAGCTGCGAGTGGGGCTGAGGTACAACGCTTCTGCGGTTGAGGCCTTCACTGCAGGCAACATCCTGGCAGACTCGCTGCGTCTTCGGCGATCGGCAAATCGCGCCAAGTTTAACCAGCTTTCTGCGCAGTTTGCAGATGCTGAGTTTAACTATCAGGCCAACACGGTAACGGCTCAAAACGAAGATCATCGCAAGCGGTATGGCAAACGCCAAAGCCAGTCGGTGAATCTGTTGGGCACGTTCACCAAGAGTCAGGCAGCCCGCTATGTCGAGACGCGCCTGAGAGAAAGTCTGGGCGGAATCACTGCCGACGAATGGAAGAAGCAACGCAGCGTGTCTTTCAGGACTACGATTCTGGCCCTCGCGATCGAGCCTGGAATGGTCTGCTCTTTGACGCACTCGGCCGCGCCTGGTGGCACCATCAATTTCCGCGTTAAGCGAGTGGTGTGGAATGGCGACTGGAGCGTCGATGTCGAAGGCGATTATGTCTGCGCTTCGATGTATGACTTGACGGTAGGGCCAAAGCCCGTCGACGTGGGAGTGACGCCTGCGCCGCTCGAATCGGTTGAAGCGGTTCCTGGCGACATTCAGGCAATCCTCGGAGACGCTTTCCTGTTCACCGTGTCTGATGTGGCGGACAGCAACGGCGTCAAACGCAAATCGATTGCCTGCACTTACAACCCGCCAGACAACCTGAGCATCTTTGCAGGCCTGTCTGCATGGCTTGAGACGCCTTCTGGTGTCTATCCGGTGGGTGATGCTGACTACAATGGCGACGGCTCCGGCACCACGCCCGGGCGCTACGGTACTGCCATCTTTGTTGCGCCGCCGCCGGCCGCAACGGAGTCTTGGAAGCTGTATTTGGTCAGCAGATCTCGCGCATATCGCAAGAGGCTGGCTCTGTCGACGGAAACCAGCCCTTCGCCCTTTGTGACGATGAGCGTGGATCCAGTCACCGCGATCGGAACGGGAACGCCGGCAGAGAATGTGGCCTCAGTTTCGGCTACGGTGGTTCCCAATGGAGCGAACTGGGGCCTCGACATCACCGTTGGCTTTGGAGCCTCCCGGGCGAACATTGCCAAGGCTGTCGTGATCGTGCGCGGCCCTACGAATTTCGGTGTGGCTGTCGATCGTGAGGCCTATACGTTTGTGCCGCCTCCATCCGGAAGCTACTCTGCATCAATTGGCGGCGAATGGCCGCGAGCTGGTGGAGCCCGTGACTTTGTCGTCATTATCCAGACCTACAACGCTCAGGGCGACCCAACGGAATCGCCAATCTCCAGCGCAACCGTCACAGTCAACCCAGTCAATACAGCTACTCAGGCCACCAGCACCAGCGCGGCGGTCTGGTACGGGACGATTCGAGGCGGCATTCCCGTCTGGGGCTTAACGCTCGGATGGACGCAGGCAAACGACGTCGACACTTCGCACACTGAAGTCTTTATTCAGGTGTATGACAACACCACTTCGGCCTATCGAGGTGAGCAGCTTTACTGCCAGACTGCGCCGGGTGGTGGTGATAACGGCTTTGCGATTCCGTCAGCTCGTCAGTCGTTTATTGATGGCATTCCGGCTGCCAGTACGAGCGTGCGCGTGTTGTTCTACGCGGTGACGAAAGCTGGGAATCGTAAGCCTTCGCCTCCCACGTCGACGGTAACGGTGACGACTCAAACGGCTGCGCTCAATTTGGCAGAGGTCGATTTGGCAACGGTCGGGGCGGGTCTTGCTGTATCAGGTGGAGCGCTGCGAATTCCGTCTGGCGGTGTCACAACTGCGTTGATGGCGGCGCTGTCGATAACCGCGAATGAGCTGGCGTCTTCGGCTGTGACGACAAGCAAGTACGCTTTTCAGTCAATACCTCAAGCTGCAATTGGACTCCTGGCTGTAGGCAATGCGCAGATCAATGATTTGTCTGTAACCAAGCTAACTGCGGGCACTATCACGGCGTCCGTTGCCATGACCGCCCCAACCATTACCAGTACAAGTGGCTCAGGCACTGTGAGCTTGGCCTCGGGCATTGTGACATCGGATTTTGGAAGTCTCAGGGCGACGTTGGGAAGTGGCTTTGTGCTGACGCAAAACATAAGTTCAGGCGTGTTTTCTTCGATGAGCGACAACGGCATCATCGTAAATCGCGGCAGCATCAACCGCCTGGTTGCCAATTTCAATGGGTCTGATGTGGTGTTGGCAATCCGAAATGCGGCGGCCAATCTAACGTTTGAAGTCGGTTCAAGTAACTGCGACCTTTTTGCAATTCCTTTGCGAATGAATAGCGCCATCGTTATCAACACGTCGGGGCAATTTGTCGGCTCTGGCGTCAACGTGGGAGTAAACGGAATTAATGCCGGCGGATACAACGTTAATGGTGGCTTCTTTGGCCAAAGCCAGACGTCGCTGCAGATAGTTACCGACGTGCGAGACAACTTCGGAACGATCGAAAAGAAAACAAGGCTTATCGATATTCGAGGCGGAGTCGCAACCAGCATTGGTGGTGAGTCTGGTTGGACGGCAATCTAAACAAGGAAAACATATGAATCCCAATATCAAAACTGCATTTTCGGATGCTCTGGCAGCCGTGTGGGCAGAGTATCCCAACGCAACTGTCGTATCGGTCCAGTGGTCGAATGGCCAGATCTCCATCTCAATCGTAGAGCCGTCTGGTAGTGGCTCACTGTCGCTTACCCTGAACACGCAACTGGAGAAGCCTCCCGTTGTCTAAGCGTATCGAGCTCACGGAAGAGCAGATTGCGGCGATCGCTGGTATGCGAATCCGGATCCAGGCAGAGCAGATGAAGCTGGTTGGAGCGATGGAATTGATCATCCAGCAGGCTCGAGCTGAAGATGTAGAGGGTGGGTGGATGGTAAGCGCCGATGGTCGGTCGCTTGAGCCAGCTCGCCAGCAGATTGTCCAAAGGGATTGATGTGCCTGAGCTGAGTGGATCCACTTGGGTGGAATGCGATAAGGGCGGCCAGGCTGAGTGTCCGTTCTGCGGTCTCAAGGGCTGGTTCGTCAAAAACAAGTGGGGCGGCTGCCAGCATGCAGTTGGCCCTGGCCACATGGGCAAGTCGATCGACACGCCGGCCGCGATGATTTACAACGTCGATCCGGAGGCGGCCCGGCGTCTTATGCGATCACATTTGAAATAGAAAAGGTTAGCTATGCCAAAACTACTACATGAGTTTTATTTGTTGCCGGTGTACCCGGATCGAGAAACGTACGACAACCAGCCTGGCGATAATGCCGACGCTCCGCTTTGGGACGGAACGCGCAAGCTAAAGCACTGGGTAGACCCCAACCCGAAGAACGTCATTGATTTTGGCATTGGGCTTGGCCAGGTCGCTATCTATGACGCGGCGATCGAGATGGCTCCAAATGGCACGTTTGCTGTTGGGCCTGACGGCCAGCCGAAGGTCTCCAAAATGAGCTTGAAGCTCGATGTCGCCAAAACTCTCAATTTTCTGCCAGCGAAGGGCATTGTGCCGACTGAGCAGGATCTAGGCGGCGGTCCGTTGGCAAAGATCATGGTGGCCAACGCAAGCCAAACGGAAAGCATTCCTCTCGCGTTGCCGCCTGGCGCTCGCGTGCGGTGGTCGCCCGGGCTCGGTGCGCAGGCTCCGATCGTCTATCTCGCTGGTGAGCCGCTGCCGGAAGAGCAAGGCGCAGTTGGCCAAGCCGCAACGCTCGGGCAGGTTCTGGCTGTTGCAAATCGAATTGCGGTCAAGGTTGGTGCTGCCTAGTGGGTCTCTCCGCGATCCTGACGATGGGCGTGCCGCTGGTTGCCAAGCTCGTCGAAAAGCTCATGGGCAACGGCAACGGCGCAAAGAAAAAATCTACTGCGATCGATGTCATCAAGGCAATCATCGCCCAGTTTGCAGCGCCAGGCACTGGCCTGCCCGGCGAAGAAGAGATTGGCGGAATCGTCCAGGCGGCCGTAGACGCGCTGAATAAGACGGGTGCGCTGAAGGGCCAGGCCACCGCGATCGACGCAACCACGGACGCGGAGCTGGCTCAGATCGGGGCCGCTATGGTCTCTCAAGGCATCGCGATTCTGCATCGCTCTGGAGCTTTGAAGGAGAAAATATGAAGCATCTCGAAACCTCAATTCCCGGCCTCGCAGTCATCGTCTGCGGGGTCTTGTTGTTTCTGCTGGGCGACGGCAAAGAGCAATCTGTCATTTCAGCTGGTGCTCTTGTCATCGGCGGCTTGGGGCTGCTGAATGCTGCAGACGCATCCAAGGTAGATCGCAATGGCTCCGACTAGACGGGGCAGATATGAAGACGTCCGGCCGCATATCCGGCCGGGCGACTCGCTCTTTTTCGTTGGAGAGGATGGCCTGTTTTCTTGGGCGATCCGGACCTTTACCGGCGTGCCAACTCACGTCGCGGCGGTGGCGCGAATCGAAGATCCTCGAGGCCGGAATCGTGTAGTGCTGGTGGAGGCTGTAGAGGGTAAAGGGGTCGTCTGGGGCTATGCGTCGGAACGGATCGATGCTTACCAGGGCAGGGTCTATCTGGCTTGCCTCGATACTTCGATCCGCTGTGATTCTGCCGGCGTCAGCAACTATTTGCAGGAGAAAATCGGCAGCGAATACAGCATGCGTGATGCTGTGCTGTCAGCTCCCTCTCAGTGGTTCCGCATCCCTGGCCGGGAACGCAAGGAAGCACTGTTTTGCAGCAAGCTCGACTGGCAGAGCAAGCGGTACGGTGGCAGGATCCATGAAGTATTTATGGGGCCAGACGGCAGCCCCACGCCGCGCCAGTTAGCCAAGCTCACCATCTGGAGGGGATTTGTGCAGTTGAAGGGAGAGCCTAAAGCTCTATGACCGATCACGATGATTTGATGCGATTGCGCGTTGATGAGCAGATTCGCGATGCGCTCAAAAGCATAGTTGATGACCAGATTTTGGCGCGGAAAGAAATGTCTGAAATACGACCGCAACTGGATCACATTGAGCGGCAAGTAGTGCTGACTAATGGTCGAGTGACAAATATCGAGTTGTGGCGTGCAAAAAGCGGTGGCGTAATGGCGGCGATTGCGGTGATCGCCAGCTTGATTGGCTGGTTGATCTCGCAGAGTATTTCTTTTTTCAAAAGTTAAGGCAAAAATTATGAACTTGAAACTGTTGGCCAGCACACTGCTGGCTTTTTCGTTTTGCGCGACTGCTCAATTTAATGGGCCAGTCCAGTCGAAGCGAGTGAAGAACACGGCATGTGCGTTAGGCCAATTGGCCAGCTATGACGCCGCCGGCCGTCTGACGGGCTGCTCTGCCGGAATTGGCGGGGCAAACGTCTCGGCAACGTCGGTGGCTGCTGTCACGTCCCTTGCGATCGACGTGACGGCGCTCAACCTGGCCAACCTGAACTCTGTCATCGTGCAGTGCCTGGCTGGTACCGCCGCGCCTTACTCGCTGGTGGCGATCACCTCGCTGAATCCAGCCTCGACATCGTCCATCACCGCAAACTTCAGCTCCACGGCCAATGTAACGTGCAGAGTGAATGCCAGTGGCGGCGCAGGCCCTGCAGGGGCCGCTGGGGCAACTGGAGCTACCGGAGCGACTGGAGCCACGGGCGCAACTGGGCCGCAGGGTCCAGCCGGCGCAAACGGAACGAATGGGACCAACGGAGTAAGCGGGCCGCCCAATGTCTCCGCAACTTCGGTTGGGGCCGTAACGTCGCTGGCGATCGACGTCAGCTCTTTTGGCCTGGCGAATCTTAATTCGTTGTTGGTGCAGTGCTGGGCTGGTGCGTCTGCGCCGCTCGTGCCAGTGGCGATTACGTCGCTCAACCCGGCAAGCCTGAGTAGCGTGACGGCAAATTTTTCCAGCACTGCCAACATCAGGTGCGGCGCTAATAACACTGGAGGCGGTGGAGTTGGTGGAGGCGGCTATTCCACCATTGAGCAGAATGGCACTGCGCTCACTCAAACAACTATTCTGAACTTGCTCCAGGGCACCGGCATTCTTCAGAATTGCGTGCATGCCACAACTAAGACGAATTGCACTTACTCGATCGACGACAGTTTCGTCCTATCTCGGGATACTGCGCAAAGCGGAATCGATGGCACCTGCGTCGTCACGAGTGGGAGTGGAACAGCCTACACCTGCACACTTCTAGGTAACCCCCTGCTCGGCTACACCAACGGTGCGAGGATCGAGACGTTTCGGCCCGATCTTGCTTGCTCGGGCATCCCAACGATCAACGTCAGCGCGCAAGGCGCAAAGAGGCTTTACGACGCTGCTGGCACCGGGGCTCCAGGCTGCTTGGCAGGATACAGCTATCGGATCACCTACCACGACGGACTGACGAGCACCACGGTCAACACCAGCGGCACAGCGGTCACCGGCACGGCGGGTGAAGCGTTTACTGCCGACATGGTTGGCACTGAAATCAAGATCGGATCAGTTTTTTATTTGGTATCTGCCTTTGGCAGCAGCACCTCGATCACTTTGAGCACTAGCGCGGGAACTCAGACCGGTGCAACGCTCGCCGCTGGCGGGTTTGTGATGCCACCGACGGGGGGCCCGTCGATTACCTCCTCAGTCCGTGGCGCGTACTCTTCTTTGCCAGCCTGTAACAGCGGTGTCGCGGGGCAGACCTATTATCTCACCGACAGAGGAATTGATGGAAAGTATGCGCAGTGTAATGGGGCTTCGTGGCAGTGGTACATGGCGGGGAAGCCTATCGTAGAGCCTCCTGCGCTGGCGGGTTGGACGGCAGTAAACTCTCCCAATTGCACAGAAGCTGCTGGGACTATTACTTGCGCCCCTGTTGCCACAGGAGCGCAGACTTATATGAGCTTGCTTCGAGCGATTCCTGCTGCGCCTTACGATATCGAGATAGACTTTTCTGTGTATACGGACAGCAATGTCTCTGGCTGCGGTTTGGTTATAACTGACGGTACAGCCACATCAGGGGCAGGTAGCAAGCAAAAACGACTTCACTTAAATGGGAGTAATAGCGGAAGTCAAAACTCTTGGGACATTCAATATTGGTCTACATACACGAGTTACGGCGGCCAGCTTTATTCAGGAACGGGGAGTGCTGGACCCAATGGAACCAGCAAAGTCAGACTTCGTGACGACAATACCAACCTTCGCTGGTACATCCAGACCGGAGGCGGAAGGTGGCTGCAACTAGGTGCGGCTGAATCTCGCACGCTCAATATGACTGCCACGCACGTCGGAATCAATTGTCAGCTCCAGGCAACCGGACTGGCGCAGATAACACTTTTTAATTGGGACGTGTACTAATGCGGAAGTTGCTACTGCTGCTGGCGCTTGCGGCCCATGCGTGGGCAGATTCCTTCATCTTAGGACCGGGAATAAGGGTTACGACGGTCTTCCCCCTTGGATCGCCAATGTGCCAAGGTGTCACTCAATTCCGAGCAGAGGGCCACTTCCAGGTCATAGCGACACCCGTCTCTACTGTCGTGATTCATCGCCAATCAACCTCGTGGGAGCTAAACCTAGATGCTGCAATGAATCTGGGCACGCTGGTCCTCAACACAGGTGGAGGCCCATTTGTAAATATTTCTGGCTGGACCTATGTTCGATGGCGGTTTAGACGCTCGACATCGCCAGCGCAATACACAATCGAAGTGACGAACGAGCAAACCGGAGAAGTAAAAAGCGGAACACTAACTGACGCGAACCCGGGCAGCACCAATCCAATAGGATGTGATCTCTATACGGGCGCTCAGGGCTCGAATCCGGCAACAGTGAACGTAGGTGCTATCAGGATCTATTCGACGGCTGGAGCCCTTGGAGCAGAACCTGCTCTCCGGCTGCTCCCCCCTGGCTCTGCAGACCTGCTGCAACTGGAATTCGAAGGTAACCTTCTGGACACCTCTGGTCGAGGGCTTTCGAGCTCAGCCACTGGGGGGACCAGTTACGCACCTACGGTGGCGCTGCCACCTAAATTGTCGATAGTGCATCCAACCACAGTACGAGCAAAAGGCACGGCTTCTCTTGTTGCTACGTGCTTGAGTAATGAAGATCAGCCGGATTGTTCACTCTTTTACACTCAGGTGGGATCATCTAACGGAAAGAAAGGCAAGTTCAAGAATCGAACCAGCCCGACGCTCGCCACATTCACCACCGACGAGTTTGGTGAATACAACCTATTGGCAACTGTGACGACCGGCACTCAAAGCGCATCACAAAGGTTTGACATCGGGGCGGCAGCAACAGATAACAAGGGCGTACTGAAGATACCAAACGCTGACCACGCGAGGATCATCGGGCAGGCAGTGAGGCACGGAATCAACCCCTGGTCTTATGTCGACGATAGGGCACTTGCGGTTGCGCAGGTCCAAATAGATCAGCAGACGGGAGCTAACGGTGCTCTGCCTTTTTGGTCGGCAGACAATTGGGCTTTCAATTTGGCCGGCACGATCAGTGTCACCAATGGCAGTGCGACGATCACCGGAGTCGGGACTCAATTCCAAAGAGATTTCTGTGGGGGAGTGGGCAGAACTGTCCCGAATACTTACGCCAGCATCTATGTAAAGTACACAAATGCCGACTATCCTGCGGATAAGACTCTAGCAAGGCCAGCCGTCATCAGCTGCATATCGCAGACTCAGATGACGATCAACCAGGCTTGGGGGTGGAGTACAGGGACTCAAACCGGACTGAATTACGCACGCGGCACGACGATCTTGGATACGACTCAGCTTGGAACTGGAACGGTGAGTGTTACGAACGGTAGTGCCACGGTCACAGGCACAGGGACTAATTTTCAAGCCGCCTACTGCGCTAACACCACTACCCCCACGAGCCCTGCGCCTTCTTTCTGGATCGAGTTTGTTCCTGACATATACCCTGGGCGAACTGAGGTCTTGAGAGTCACAGTAGCCGGATGTCCGTCCGCGAATAGCCTGACTCTGACTGAACCTTGGCTCGCCTCGGATGGCACGCAAACCGGGCGAAGGTACGGCCAGGCCCAGACGCTCGACGGATGGTGGACGAACACCAACACCCCTGGCAACTATTACGACAACGTCTTAGGGTTCTACAAGCTGTACTACGTCACAGGGCTGACTAAGTACCGGAATGCTGCGCGGAAGCTGGCGGAAAATTGGTGGAATGGCCCTTATTTTGGCCGGGGGAAAAATTGGGATGCCTCAGCGATGGGCGGAACTTACATGTCGGCTGGCCCTGCTCGTGGCTTGTCGCTCACAGGTCTTTTTCTGTGGGCGCTCGACACTGGTGAGAATATTTGGCCAGGTATGCAGCATGTTCTCGCTGCGCAAAAAGCCTTCGGTTGGGATTACTTCAATACGCGCAGTTGGGACCCCGCACTGATCGGCATCGGCGATCTGCGTGAGCAGGGATATTTGCTTAATGCTTACGCGCTTGCTGCCAGATACCACCCGACCTATGCGCCATATGAGAACGTGAGGACACTGCACAGGGGATACGTGAAGGACTATCTCACGAAACTCCTCGCGCCTCTTCAGCATCCCGCTGGTGATTGGCGATGGATCAGCCCGCAGAATGCAAACTACGCGGGTAGTTCCTATGTAAATGTCATCAACAACAATACAAACATTACCCTTGTTGGGGCCACCTGGAGCGCGGGGACTTTCTGTAACGGCAACTTCAACCCATGCGATTACCAAACTAGGGCCTGGTTCTTTTCGGACTATTCAAAACCCGAAATGCCGGGAAAACAAAACAGTGACTTAGGCGGCGAGTCGGTCTTCTACCGAGTCACAAACGTCACATCACCCACCACGGCTACGCTGGACCGACCATACGAAGGCACTACTGGCAGCAAGGGGATGGAAGTCAGCAGCATCGTGGGTTTTGGAAATCAACCATTCATGCAGTCCCTGGCTACGGGCGTGATCGCGACTTCGGCTCGAGATGCCATGCTTTTTCATGGCGACACGACGGAGGCCGCTCTCGCTTTGTCAATGGCAACTCTGTCGGCAAGCTGGCTGGCAGGGCCAGAGGCGTACAAGTCGAGCGAGCGCTACCTCTACGGTGCTTCCAAGTTCCTCAACTGCGTTGCAGAGCCCGATATGAACGGCTGCGCGGGAGGTAGCGTAGTAAACGGCGAGGGCATAAAGGGGCAGGCGGCGGTCTATTTGGCTGCTCCGACTGCTCCCTTGCTCGCCCAGGGTGATGCTCTTTACCACGCGATTTGGTGCAAACCGACCGGAGGGTTTACTTGTCCATTTGCAAGCTACGGCACTTATGGTGACTATATCGACAACCCTGGTGTGCCAAACGCATTCATGATCAACCCAAGAGATCCGCTCACAAATAAATGGTTCGGGTTCTTCTTCGGCTACGGGTTCGTCTGGTGGTGGCCAGCCGCACGAATGGGCGGTATGGACCCCGCAGACATTCGGACCATAGCTTTAGGGTTTACTCCACCGGCAAACGTCATATCGACTTCGGTCGATTGCCGCGACCCAGTTGGGAATCCAACTTCGACGGTTTGCGGGTCAACGTCCTGCTCGCTGTCTCAGGATCTGAGTCCGGGGAATCACTCTTGCCAGATCGTGCATACAGTGCCAGGCGGGACGCGGAAAAGTTCACTTACGACACTTGTTGTGCAGTAGTTGCAGTGCAGCGGTTTTTGCAGCGGTAGTATCTTATGCTGCCATCTCCCCTGATGTTGGCAACTTGCAAAATCAACAACTTGCAGGGTGCTTAGCCTATGGCTTGAGGCCCAAAACGGATTGTGATTCCGGATGTCACGGGTTCAAGTCCCGTTGGGCACCCCAACTTCCTACCTGCTTTTAGCGCCCAGCCTTAAAGTCGATTTTTTCTTGCGATTATCAAACTTCTTGTAAACCGGAGGTTTGCTCGGAGGCCGAGCTACCACGCCTTCTTTTTTCTTGCGGGCCTGCAGCGGCTCCGGCGCCACAACTGCCATCAGGGCGAACACAATCAAACAAGAAATGAATTTCACAGGCGGAGAATCGGCAATTCTCCGCCCAAACATTAGAAGCGGAAGCGAATCGTCCCGGTGGCATCAAACGGCTTTCCCGGATACACCAGAAAGTCGTTGATCGACGCTACCAGATAACGCTCTTTGTTTAAGGCGTTATTCAAGTTCACGGAATACTCCCACTTGCTCTTGCGATAAAACACGGCCGCATCCCACAGCGTATAGCCACCCATGAAGAAGTAGTTGAAGTTGTTCACCGGAGCGCGCGCGATATACCGTTGCCCAATCGCAACCTGCAGGCTTGAGCTGACATCATAGATGCCCCAGAAGCTTGTGGTGTGCCGTGGCACAAAGGCTGGCGCACGGCCCCGCAGGTTGCGCACCACCCCATCACCATCCTCCAGTTCGAAGTCCTGGAATTGAGCCTGTGTAAACCCATAAGATGCCCGAATAGACATCTTGCGGCTCACTCTGCCTCTCATATCGGCCTCAAAACCTTTTGAGCGCACCTTCCCCGCCTGATCGAAATTGCCATTGGCGCGCGACACGGTGACATTTTCTTTCTCAATCCAGAACAATGCCGTATTGAGCGACATCTTGCCACCGAGCAAGTCAAAGCGCTGGCCCACTTCAAACTGGCTCCCCGTCTCGGGCTTCAACTGTTTGCCGTCATTGGAGAGCGAAGTCTGCGCCCGAAAACTCGTACCGTAGCTTGCATAAATGCCCATTACTGGAAGAACCTGACCATTCATTGCAACCCTGTAAGTAAAGGGGTTCTGCTCGATATTGGTAACAGCGCCTCTCCCCTCGACTCCATTCACAACCGGGTTCCGGAACGACACCCGCCGAAAGCCATCAAAGCGGCCACTTACCAGTGCCGTCAACTTCGGGTTCAGGCGAATGAAATCCTGAAAATAAGTCGAATTCACATTGTTGGTGAAATAGTCCAGCCGGCTTGGCGGGAAATTGTTCACCTTCGTGTTGAAGGTATCGACAGGGTTCAACAGATCGAGCGAGGGCAGAGCGATGCCAAACACCGAAGAGCTTCGCTCGGTCTGATTCTGATATCGCAAAAAGTCATAACCACCCAATAGTTGATGCTCAATCTTGCCGGTCTTCACCGTTGCAACCACATCGGACTGATTCTGCAGCGGCCGACGATGGTGGAAGAAGTAGAAGAACTCGCGATCCACCTTGAACGGTTGTCTCGCTGGATTCACAGTCAGAGTTTCCGTCACAAGATACTGATCGTCAAAGAATCGGTAAGTGAAGGCGTTGCGGAAACGCACGGTGTCCGAGAACGAGTGCGTATAGAAGGCCTGTGGCAGGATATCGCGAGTCTTCTGAAAATCGGCACTCGGGGTATAACGCGTACTCATCGGCACATTCGGAAAAATCGATGCCTTGAAGGGGTTTGGCTCACTGGCCGGACGCAGCAGCGGAATGCCAGCATCGCCGTCATAGCGATCCTGCGAATAGCCAACCGTGAAGTTCAACTGGTCGCGATTGGAAATGCGCCAATTCACGCTGGGAGTCAGATTGAATCGCCTCCAGCCCGCATCACGCCAGCCGTCGGCACGGTCTATGGCCACGTCGGTCCGATACAACAACTTGTCACCCTTGATCGGCCCGGTAGCCCCAAATTCTGCGCCCACGCGCCCAAACCTTCCACCCCGGAAAACACCTTCATAATTCGGAGTCGACACTGGCTTCTTGCGCACCAGATTCACCGTACCGCCAGTTGCCTCTGTACCGTACAACATCGATCCCGGCCCCTTTAGAACTTCCACTGTCTGAATCGAATTCAGCTGCGAATTCACCCGGTTCCCCTCTAACCTTAACCCGTCGAGCAGCACCGATGATCCCACAATGTTGTCAAAGCCAAAGCCCCGAAACACGTAGTATTCGTACATGCCGTAGAGCACAAAGGAATTTGTGTTTGGGATGTTGTAAAGCGCTTTCACAAGATCGGTGACACCCTGTTGCGCAATCAACTCGCTCCCCACGGTTTGTACTGTCACGGGCAATTCGCGCAGAGGGATCTCTGTTCTGGAAGCCACCAGGCGATCGTTATCGGCCACCACGGTCACGTTTTCGGTCATGTTTGCCGGCTTCAACAAGGAATCCAAAGCCAGTTTCTGTCCCGCATTGAGAGTGAGTGGCCCTTCCGTATAGGTCTCAAAGCCCGACGCCGAAAAGCGCAGCTGGTAACCACCTGCATCCAAACCGCTGAACTGGTAACGTCCTGCTGCATCGCTGACGGTCTTGCGCACCAATGTTCCTTGCCCTGTCTCCAGCAGGACCGTCGCCTGGGCGATACCCAGCCTTTGGCCATCCATTACGAACCCTTCAACTGTCGCCTTCGACGTCTGTCCAAGCCCGGCGCAAGCAAACCCTAATAGAACAAAAGATAAACGCAGCATTTCACGTAGGTTAAAGCCTGCCACCCCCACTGTCCAACTAAACCTCATGAGCGGTCAAATTCGAGGGGTAAACGGGAAACTCGGGCCCTGAAGACAAGAGCAACTGCCCCAACAGGAGCAGCATTGCCAGCAGGTAATTCCAGCGCAGCGCTTCGCCCAGATACAGCCACGCAAACCCAACAAAGACCAGCAGCGTGATTGCCTCCTGCAGAATTTTGAGTTGATACCCGGACATCGTTGCTGATCCAGGCCGGTTGGCAGGCACCATCAGGCAGTACTCAAAAAGTGCGATACCCCAACGGGCCAGAATCACTAGCCAAAGCGGTTGTCCTTCGAATTTCAAGTGCCCGTACCAGGCAAATATCATGAATACATTGCTTGCCAGCAGGAGGGCGGGAGTCCACCAGGGAGATTGGATCTCCCGATTATCACAATCCCGCTAGACCCGCGGTGGTGTTGTGATCACGATGGCTTTGGCTGTTGTTGTGCCGATGCCCCGATAAGCGTGAGGGGCCGACGAATCAAAGTAAACGCTGTCGCCGGTTTCCATCACATACTCTTCGTCCTGGTAGCGAATCCCGACTACACCTTCGATTACATGGAAAAACTCCGCGCCTTCATGCATGTGTTCCACTGCTTCGTTCGGTGTTCGAACTGGAAAATCCGCCAGGTACGCCTGTAAGCTTTTATCCTGAGCGCTAAAGGCCAAGCATTCAAAATAATAGCCAGGCGTCGGCGAATCGCTTCGCTCCGGAAACTTCATTCGCTCGCCAGCTTTCACCACACTGAACAGTCTTTTTCTTCGCTTGTCGGTAAAGAAATGATCTAGCCCAACGTCGAAAACCATAGCGATGCGAGCCAGGGTCGGCAGTGTGGGAACCAGCTTGCCGTTTTCAAGCTGCGAGATCATGGAAGCAGAGAGTCCGGTATGCTTTCCGAGGTCCACCAGCGCGATCTTCTTTTTCAGTCTCAATTGACGAAGCTTGTTACCAAGATCGTAAGAAGAGAGTATGCGGCGTATCGTCGCTTCCGAGTTTTCAGTCGATTTCAAGCTTTCTTTAATGGCGCTCATCAGATTGGGGTCTGTTTTAGATCCACTGAAGTCAGTTTCAGTGTTTATGTTGGAATCCGTGAAATTGCTGTTATAGTCGTCCATGAAGTATAGCTTCTAGATTGGTAAGGATTTTAACATGATTCAAAATCGTCGGCAAGTTTTCCAAGGGGTGACGGATGAAGCCCTGGTGGACATGGCTCAGTCGCAAAACGACCAAGCCTTCGCTGAATTGATCGAGAGGCATCAGAATTCCTGCCTCAAATTAGCTCTGTCGATCCTGAGGGACAAATCCGATGCCGAGGATGAAGTCCAAAACGCCTGTTGGAAGGCGTTTGAGCATTTGGCTCAATTTAACCGTGAAGCAAAGTTTTCCACCTGGCTCACTCGTATTGTCGTGAACCAGTGCCTGATGCGCCTCCGCCAAACCAAGCGCGCCAAGTTGTTCTACATGGACGACACCCAGGTTGGTGAAGATTCGGTAACACTCGAATTCCGTGACGACAATCTCAATCCTGAAGAAGCTCTTGGTAAGTTGGAAATCGCCGAAGCCTTGAAGCAGGAAATCGATCGCATTCCTCATCTGCTTCGCAACGTCTTCCTCCTGCGCGATGTCCAGGAACTCCCGATGGAAGAAGTAGCTGACAGACTTGGAATCAGCGTTGCAGCCGCCAAGAGCCGATTGCTTCGCGCCCGCCTTGAACTCCGCACCCGGATGTCGCGACATCAGTCCGGTTTTGGTGCGGCTTCTCTCATTACAGCCTAAGGCTGAAAGATCGACTTGTTTTTTACTGGCGCCTGTTTCGGTGGCTCTATAGCCTTCGAATCAGGCGCTTTTATTTCATCCAGCGCAAAGCGCACCACGCTCTCCAGTAAGGCCGCCCGCGGGTAGTTGTTCTTGTCGAGAAAAGTCTTCAGAATTCCGCCCTTCATGTTTTCCAGTGGCAATGCCAGCGCAAAGTGATCACTCCGAGCCGCCCCCAAATACATCGATCCCGGAATGATTGCGTCCTGTTCGGTAAGCTGGGCATCATTGCGCGAGGAGAAGCCGTTCATAATGGTCCAGCTCTGCAGCATGGCCTTCGATACCTTATCCTGATCCGCTACTGCGGGAATTGAGAAGGTTGGCACGAAGGTTCGAGGGTATTGTGCCAGAAACTGCCTTCGCCGCTCGACAGACAAACTCTTGAATCCGTCGCTGAGATCGCCTTCGCAGCCACCCTTGCCGTTAATTTTGCCCAGCATGCCGCTTAGGCGGTCCGGCAGCGCATCCGCAACCGGAGATCCGCCGCTTGCCCCTGCTATGCTCACAAATGCTGCAACCATTTCGCGAATGTTGGGCTCGGTGGCCAGCGCCATCTGGATATCGGGGGTTCCTTTTGAATATCCGATGAGAATGAACTTTCGCTTGTCCTTTGTAAACTGCTCCCGCAAGTACTTCGCAATCGCTTTGGCATTGTCTTCACTTGAGTTGTTTGGAATATTGAGCAAGGCAGCATCCACACCCTGTTTGTCCTTTAAATAGGCTCTCCCGCGATCGAAGGCCGGGGCGTCGGATGCGCAACTGGAGAAAATCCCGGGTACCACTACCACCCGGAAGTCCCGCGACATCGGCTTCAACTCTACATCCTTCTCACTCCCGGTCTCCATGTACTCACTGCACGGCCCCCATTCCCCACCATCCGGATTTGTCTTGAGCACACTGCAAAACAGATTCGAAAACCGCACGGCATCTTCATTGCGTTTCTGCTCGAGGTAAACAATCAACGTCCGTCCGTCAGACCGGAACTCAGCACCATGTGCCGTTTTGGCCTCCCTCACGGGAATCTTATGCGTCATATAGGTCTTCTTGACGACAAGGCCGCTTTCCTCAAGGGTCTGGCCAATATAATCCCGTTCCTTATCAGTCTCAGGGTCAATCTTGTGCGTAATGCTCCCATTGCGCTGGTCCTTCTCAAAGCCGATATCGTGCGTCCCTGCACCAATCCACGCATCGTTCCCATTTACCTGAAACGGCGCCCGCCAGATCCGGAAGTGATGCCTCTGCGCCACCACCACAAAAGGCACCGCGTGGGCAAAGCCATAATCCTGACTCCGTCCAAACATCATCAGTTCACTCATCGGAAGTGTGAGATATGCCTGCTTGGACATGCTCACCAGAATCGCGTTCAGCACCGACGACTTCACGTTCTTGTCCACCTGCACCCAGCCCACGCTCTTGAGTGCTCCGGTAACGGCCGCCTCGCTTCCCACAATGATGAAGTTTTGACGATCCCCTTCCGTTCCCTCGGCATCGACGACGCGAGTTGGCAAACTGTCCAACTGCGCCTGGGTCAGTTCCACAATGGGCCCGGCCGGAGCCTTGGACAACTCAACTGGAGCCCGCGTCACTTTGATCTTCACGGTAAAGGTACCGGCACCCTTCTCATTCCCACTCAGATTCACACTCAGAAACAGATTGCCTGCCAACGCTGTTTCTCCATCTCTTCCTGCGCCCACCATGAACGCCTGCGATGTCTCTCTGTCCCCAATCCTTCCAATCAGGGCCCCACGCCCCGCCGTATTGAGCGGCAATGCTCTCAGCAAATCTCGAAACCCGCGCGACAACCCACCCGGCTTTGAAGGCTGTTCCTCTCCTTTGGCCCCGCGTAATACTATTTCGCCACTTGCTTCAATCGAGTACCGGTCGCCCCGCATGAGCTTCACACCTGTATCCACCCACTTTGCTTCTGCTGCAACATTCAGTGTCTTTGTATCTTGCCCAAACACAAACAGTGTCGAAAAAAACAGAACTGTCAAAAACCGCATACCCCAACATTACAACGGCAGACTAGCCGAGTAAACTTGAGACAAGCGATGCCGCAAGCCCCCATCATCCTCTTCGACGGCGTCTGCAACCTCTGCAACGGGGCGATCAACTGGATCATCGATCGAGACCCGAAGCAAATCTTCCGCTTCGCCTCGCTTCAGTCCGAGGCCGCCCGTCAATTGCTTCCTTCGCTCGACTCTCTCCCCGACAGCGTGATCCTGATCGACGAAGAAGGTGTCCACACCCGCTCCACGGCCGCCCTGCGCATTGCCCGCCGCTTGGGCTTCCCCTGGTCCCTGGCAGTCCTTGCGACACCATTGCCTTCCTTCTTCCGCGACACCATCTATAAGTGGATCGCCCGCAATCGTTACTCCTGGTTTGGCCGCTCTGAGACCTGCCGCATCCCAACGCCAGAACTGGCCAGTCGTTTCCTCGATTCCAAAGCCTCCCAATAAGAAAAGGCCCACCCTCTCGGGCAGGCCTCTTTTCTGTCTTCGTCTTGAGTTAGAAGAACATCTTCAGTGCAAGCCGGATTTCACGTTCGCCGGTGGCTCCCAGCACTTCCGAGAAACCGTTCAACGCGCGAATCGAGCCATCTGCATTGCGAGTCAAACTGGAAGCGGTTGCTCCCGGATTGTTGAAGCGCGGTGTATTGGTGATGCCAAACGACTCTGCCCGAAACTGCAGGCGAACCTTTTCGGTTACCTGGAAGTTGCGGAAGACGCTGGCATCGAGTTGAAAGGATCCTGGTCCGCGCAAGATGTTGCGGCCGGTGTTGCCATAGCGAACTGCAGTTACCGGGGCAAACGCGTTCGGGTCAAACCAGCTCTTGCCAGGGCCTACGCCCTTCAGCTTCTGCACATCGGCCAGAACCTGATCTGCCGTCTGCGTGTTGCCAGGGGCATTCAGCGATGTCCCTGCTGTGCCCACAGTGAACGGCGTACCGCTCATGATGCTCAACACTCCATTGGTTTGCCAGCCGCCGGCAAGCCACGAACCAACTCCGGAGGTCAGCATCTTCTTGCCCTTGCCAAAAGGCAGGTCGTATACCGAGTAAACCTGCAGGTTGTGTGTACGGTCAAACCCGGCTAGTGCCCGGTTGCGGCCCCACAATTCAGGCGAATTCCAGCTGATACCGGAATCATTGTTGTCGTTAAAGCTGATTGCCTTAGACCATGTGTAGGAAAGCCCAAACAAGCCCTCAGTGCCCAACTGCCGCTTCAACTGCGTCTGCAGAGAATTGTAGTTTGAGGTGTTGAATGGTGTATAAAGGCTGATATTGCCAATGCGGCCCGGATACTTGATCGCCAGTGCACGACCTGCGTTGCCGCTTCCTGGTACCAGCGCAGAATTGATGTTGATGATCGCGGTTTGACGAATCGCCCGTGTTCCGACATAGCCCGCCTGCAGATTGAATCCCATGCCTATTTCGCGTTGGATCGTGAAGTTGAAGCTCTGGATGTATCCGCGATTAAACGTCTCGGGGAAGGTCGTCGTGCCGACTGCCAATGGTAGATCGATCACGCCCTGATTGAGGGACGGTCCCACGACAGCGGGAATACCTGTCCGCAAATTACCGGCTGCGATAAACGTGGTCGCTCCGCTAAACTGCGACGAGATCGTTGCAGGATAAGCGTCGCGCATACGGCGAAAGGAATCGGGGTCGATGCTGATTCCGTACCCGGCCCGAATCACGGTCGTGTCGTTTGCACGGTAAGCAATACCCAGACGGGGAGCAAACTGTCCAATTCCAACATCTACGCCCGTATCGGTCGGTGTAGAACCTACTCCGCCCACCAGCACCTTGTCTGTGCTCGGGTCGTAGCGCTCGCCACCACGATGATCGCGAGTCGCAAACGGATAGCGTTCAAATCGTACCCCGTAGTTCACAGTCAGTTTGCGGTTCACCTGCCACTGGTCGCGAGCGTAGAATCCATAACCCGGCATTCTTACTGCTGCCGGATTAATGTATTGAACGTCTTTACCCATGGCTTGCGCTTGTCCAAGCAGAAAATCTGCAAAGCCATTAAACGCATTCGGGGCCGCTGCGCCAGCGCCATTCAATGCAGTCAATCCGCCAGTGAAATTGAATCCACCACGCGGGCCAAAGGCAGCCTGCGGCTGAAAGTGATTGATCGTGTAATACGTGTAGTCGCCACCGAAGCGGAATGAATGGGATCCCCGCACCCAACTCAGGTTGGCCGTTGCGCTGTACTGATTGTCCCGGAACAAAAACGGATTCGACACGTTCGGGTTTCCGATTGCTGAGAAGCCGCTAATGCTGAAGCGCGGATAGCCGCCCTGCAAACGATCCGAACCGTTGGTGCCCGGAATCTTGAGTTCGTCCAGACCGTAGTTCTTGTCGATGTCGATGTTCTCGGCAGAAATCCGCTGCCGGGTAAACCCAATGTTGCCGTCAAACAGAATGCGGGGCGAGATGGTATAGGTGCCGCCAATTGCGGCTGTCTGAATCAGGCCCGGTGCCCTTCCTGGCTGTCCACCCGTGAGCGCATCGCCCAATGCTCTTTCAAGCGATGGCGGGTCGAAGATCTCACTCGGTGAGAAGCTGTAACGGGCAAAAATCGAAGTCTTTTCTGTCGGATTGTAGTTCACCTTGAAATCGGAATTGTCGCGATCGAAGTTGTAGTTGCCAACCGCCAGATAGTTCGAGGGAAAGACTGGCTGATTAGCCGTCGGAATCAGGCTGGTCATAATTACCGAAGCAGGGTCAAAGCGGCTGCTCGGAATCCGGTTGTTCGGAAACAGCGTCCGGCCCGTCCCATTGGCCGCTCCCGTGGAAGGATCAAAGATATTGGTGCCAGTCGCCGAGAAGTCGCCTTGACGCAAATTTGCATCCGGCACGGTTCGGAAGGCCGATGCAAAGCGGCGGCGCGTTGTCCGTTCCCAGTTGGCAAAGAAGAAAAGCTTGTTCTTCACGATCGGCCCGCCGAGGGTACCGCCAAACTGGTTTAGCAAATTCTTTGGCAGCCGGTTGCCGGTAAAGAAGAAGTTGCGAGCCTGGATTTTGCTGTTGGTGTGATACCAGTGGCCGGAACCATGAAATTCATTCGTCCCCGACTTGATCGAAACGTTGATTGCCGCCCCACCAGCCATGCCCTGTTCTGCGTCGAAGGAGTTCGACACAAGGCTCACTGTTTCGATGGCTTCTGCCGGGGGCACATAAGCGATGATGTGCGGCAGCCACGGGTAGCTCACGGTGGCACCATCAATACGTGTGTTGTTGTTGGAATAAGACGCCCCGTTCACATTGCTGCCAAGTGAGCGTTGTGGATTGCCGGCATCGGAGTGCAATTCCGCTGGAGGCGAAAAGCCCGGCAGCAGTTTGTAAAGATTCTGGAAGTTCCGTCCCTGAGATCCGCCAAAGGGCAGATTTACAACCTGAGACTTGGTGATCTGATTGTTGACGTCGGCACGGTCGGTCTGCAACGCCATCGCCGAGGCGCTAATCGAAATGCTTTCCGCAACAGCCGCCACCTGGAGCTTTACCTCAAGCCGCTTCACGGTGTTGATGTCAACCCGGATCCCCTCCTGCTTTACCGTGCTGAAATTCGCCGATGTAATCGTCACACGGTAATTTCCACCCTGCAAATCGTTGAACTGGAAGGTGCCGCGTTCATCGCTGGTAGTCTGCCGTCCAACCCCGGTCGCCGTATTTACAACCTCGATTTTCGCGTTTGGTACCGGTGCGCCAGAAGCATCCTCAATGGCACCCGTCAACGATCCATATAGGACCTGCGCATGGCTACTGAAGGCGCTGAGCAAAATCAACGCCAGAGAACAAAGCAATGAACTCGATTTAAGCAACATAAATGGAGTATATACAACTAGATAAGATGATGGAAATTAGCCTAGGTAGAAAAGGCTCAGGCGAGGCAGCGCTGCGTCCTCAAGTAACCGCTGATCAAAGAACTTTTTCTCGATCATCATTAACTCCGCCGCACTCATCTTGCCCCGGTACGGCTTGAGTTGTGTCTCCAGTTGCTTCCGCACAGCAAGAATCTGTTCATCACTTTGCTTGCTTCGTGCGATCGCCACCATCTTGTCTTCAAGCGATGTAAGTCTCTGCTCCAACTCCTCCAGCTTGTCCATCCAGCTCAGACTTTCTGCAGCAAGTTCTTCAAGTGTCGCGGCAATTTCTTCAAAACCTGCCGGCAGCTTTGAAGCATTCCGGCGCAAATGTCGATCCAGCTCGGCGCCTTCAAACGGAGCCTCGATGATCTTCTCTTCACGAGGAGTATCGATGCGCTTGGCCTCTTCCATCACGGCTTGCGAGCAGTAGGCGATCGAATTTACCTGACTCGTCTTCGACTTCTTCGTCCGCCATTTCTCAAATGCCTTGTCGATGCCCCGCAATACTGCCTGCAATGGAATTCCAGAATCTTTCCAGGTCTCAATCAACGCCCAGTCCAGAGGCGAAAGTAGAAACAGACTGGTTCCGCGTGCAGCCTGAAAGTGTTCTTCAATTTCGGTGTAGTAATTGAAATAGTTGAACGGCTCAGCTTCTTGCATTTCGTTCCCAAATAATCCTCAAGCCTTCCAGTGTCAAGTCTTCGTCCACCACCTTCAAATGCTTCGACCCGCTCACAATCAACTTCGCCTGCCCACCAGTGCCAATCACCTTTGTCTCGTCCCCCAATTCTTCAAGCAGCCGTTCCAGGATCCCGTCGATCGTGCTGATCGTCGCGTAATAGAGACCGCTCTGGATGCAATCCACCGTGTTCTTGCCGATCAATTGTCGTGGCTCCCGAAAGTCCACCAGCGGCAAACGTGCTGCCTTTTCAAACAATCCGCTGATTGCAATTCCAATCCCCGGGCAAATGATCCCGCCAATAAAATCTCCACTGGCGCTAACCACATCGAAATTGATCGCTGTCCCCAAATCCACTACTACACAAGGGCCACCATATTTGTGAAATGCAGCCGCTGCATTGGCCAGCCGGTCGGCGCCTGCCTCGCGAGGATTGTCGATCTCCACCTTTAGTCCCAGATCTGCATCTACCGACACGAAGAGCGCTTCGCAGCGAAAGTAGCGCTGCGCCATCTCTGCCAACTGCCGGTCCAGCGGGGGCACCACACTCGAAATAGCGACTCCATTAATGATTCGCGCATCCAGCTCGCCCACTCGAAACAGGCTGCGCAAACTTATGCCCCATTCATCTGCTGTCTGCTCGCGAATCGTCCGCAGCCGCCAACTGGAGATCAGCTTTTCCCCGTCAAAAACACCCACCGTCACATTCGTATTGCCCGCATCAATCGCCAAAAGCATTGTTAGTCCAGGGCCCGCACGCTACCGGCATAAACCGTTTCGTGGGTCCCGTTCTCCTTCCGGATTCGCAGGAATCCATTCTCATCCAATCCATCCGTCACACCCTCAAGCATAGGCCCATCGAGGTCTACTCTCACCCTGCGCCCACTCACGTAACTCGAAGTTTGGGCAAAGAGCCGCAACCGGTCCCGTTTGGAAATCATCGCCATTTCAATCACCTGGCCACGCAGCAACTCCAAAACATTCTTGGGGTCAAACGTTTTACCCGTAATCAACCGCAATGAGGTGGCCGGTGTCCGCAATCCGTCAGGAAACTCAAGCTGATTCAGATTCACACCAATCCCCGCCAGCACCCGCCCATTCTCCAGTCTCGACAGAATTCCGCACAACTTTCGCCCTTGCCACATCACGTCATTCGGCCAGCGCACATCAAGGCCATCTCCAGTGATCGGCGCGAGTACGTCAACCACAGCAACGCCCAGGCCAAGCGTAATCGCCGTAGCTTCCTCCACCTCGAGAATGAAGGTACAGTAAAGCCCGTCACCCGAAGTGCTGATCCACTCCCGCCCCTGACGTCCCTGCCCAGCCGTCTGGCTGAGCGCAGCAACAACTGTGCCGCTGGCAACGCCTTCTGCTGCCAGCCGCGAGGCTTCGGTCATCGTCGAATCGAGTGACTCATGCCAGATCACCTGGCTCATAAGAGTTCAAGGCGAAAGTTGAGATCCTTAGACACTGCCGAATGCGTGATGGCTCCGCTTGATACAAAATCCGCGCCAGCCTCGGCATAGGCGCGAACGGTGCTCAGTGTCACTCCCCCCGAGATTTCGCAACTGGCTCGCCCGGCGATATAGTCGATCCATTCACGAGCCTCGGCAGGCGTCAGGTTGTCGAGCAACAGTTTCGTTGCTCCGCTGGCTAGCGCCTCATCCAGTTCAGCCCGTGTTCGAACTTCAATCTCAACGGAGACGCCGTGGGGCAGGGAGGCCTCAAGCGCCTGCCTTACCCCGCCAGCCGCAGCGATGTGATTGTTCTTGATCAATACAGCATCAAACAAACCCATCCGGTGATTGGTCACCCCACCCGCTGCAGCCGCCAGCTTCTCCAGCCGCCGCAAACCGGGGGTCGTTTTGCGAGTATCCAGCACCTTGCACTTGGTATGCGCTACCTCAGCGGCAAACTGAGAGGCAAGCGTCGCCACGCCACTCAATCGCTGCATGAAGTTGAGCGCTGTACGCTCGCACTCAAGCAGTGTAGAGGCAAGCCCCTCCACCTCGGCGATCATCTCTCCGTCATAGCATCGGTGCCCGGAAGCCGCCTTCAGCTCCAGCTTGTCTACACCACCACGGCACTCAAAAATGAGTGGAAGTAATTCGATCCCGGCCAGCACCATCTCGTCCCGGGCATAAAACTTCCCCCGAGCGAGCCGTCCTTCTTTCACTGTGAGCCTGGTCGTAATGTCGCCCGAGCCGATATCTTCGCCAAGGGCGCGTTCTACCGCATCGTAGATCTCGGGATGCTGCCAGCTAGAGTCCACCTAGCGCCTCCCGGTTCTTCTCCAGTTGAACTTGATATTCGCCGAGCTTCACACGCATGCCCTCAATGATATGAGCCGGCGCCTTGCCTGTAAACTTCTCATCACCCAACTGACGCTGGGTATTGGCGATCACCTTCTCGAGCTGCTCGATGTCCTTCTCAAGGCGCTTGCGCAGCGCATCGGCTTGTCCAGCCGGAGCCTGCAAGATCAGTTGTATGCCCTTTACTTCGGTGGATGGCTCGAAGCTCAGCTTCACCCCAGCCAGCCTGCGGAAGACTTCCGCCTGCGCCGAGATCACTTCAAACTCTTTACCCTGGCCACGCAGAACGCCTTCGATCTCCTGTTTCGGGTCCATTTGCTTGGCGGCCTTCTCGTTGCGCGCCCTGCGAATCTCTTCCTGCAGAATTGACATCTCCCGTTCTGCTTCAGCATCGTCAAGGGAAATTTCATACACCGGATAATCGGTTACCGATACGCTCACCGGCATGCCTTCGGTCCGCAAGCGCTGCCACAGCTCTTCTGTGAGAAAAGGCATGGCAGGATGCAACAGGCGCAACGCCTTCTCGTAAGTCCCAAGCAGGTTGGCCCAGATCGAGGCGCGATTCTCTTCATCGTTGAACCGCAGCTTGATCATCTCGATGTACCAGTCGCAGAAGTCATCCCAGAAGAAGTGCCACATCGTCTGCGCAGCTTCGTGATAACGGTTCGCTTCCAGCGCTTCGTTGCAGGCCTTGGCCGCTGCATTGAGTCTGGACTGAATCCAGCGCTCCTCAAGGAACTGCGCCTTCCAGCTTGTCGGCACATGCGGCGTAATCTCAGCCCGCTCCATGTTCATGAACAGGAAGCGAGACGCATTCCAGATCTTGTTGGCAAAGCCACGCGAACTCGGCAGCTTGTCTTCGGTCCAGAGAATATCCGAGCCTGGTGTGCAGGCCGTCAGCAGTGCCATGCGCACTGCATCGGTGCCGTACTTAGCTGTGATCTCGAGCGGGTCAATCGTGTTGCCGCGCGTCTTTGACATCTTCTTGCCCTGAGCGTCGCGAACGATTCCGTGGATGTGCACCTGCTTGAAGGGCACCTCACCCATGAACTCGATGCCCAGCATCATCATGCGAGCGCACCAGAAGAAGAGGATTTCGTAGCCCATGATCATGAGCGTTGTCGGGTAGTAGGCCTTCAGGTCTTCGGTCTGATCGGGCCAGCCCAGCGTCGAGAAGGGCCACAGTCCAGAGCTGAACCAGGTATCCAGAACATCCTTGTCCTGCACTAGTTGATCGCTGCCGCAATGGACGCAATTTGTAGGCGTTTCACGTGCCACGGTTGCTTCGCCGCAAGCCCCGCAATGCCAGGCCGGGATGCGATGTCCCCACCACAACTGACGGCTCACGCACCAGTCGCGGATATTCCGCATCCAGTGGAAGAATACCGTCCGGCTTTGTTCCGGCTCAATCGTCGTGCGGCCTTCTTCAACCGCTGCAATCGCCTTCTCAGCCAGCGGCTTCATGTTCACAAACCACTGCTTCGACACCAGCGGTTCGACAACAGTCTGGCAGCGTTCGCACTTGCCGACACTCAGCTTGTGCGGCTCGATTTTCTCAAGCAGCCCTAGCGCCTTCAAATCTTCAACAATCTTCTTGCGCGCTTCAAAACGATCGAGGCCGATATAGTTGCCACCATTCCCATTGATCTTCGCGTCTTCGCCAATTACCTGAATCTGAGGCAGCTTATGGCGCTGTCCGGCTTCAAAGTCGTTCGGGTCGTGGGCCGGGGTCACCTTCACTACGCCAGTCCCAAACTTCGGATCGGCCATGTCGTCGAGAATGATTGGGATCTCGCGATCGCTCAGCGGTAGCTTTACTGTCTTGCCGTGCAGATGCAAATAGCGTTCATCGGCGGCGTTGATCGCGACACCCGTATCGCCTAGCATCGTCTCTGGCCGTGTCGTTGCGACAATCAGGAACTCGTCTGTGCCGGCCACCGGGTATTTGATATGCCACAAGCTGCCATCGGTCTCATCATGTTTGACTTCAAGATCGGACAGCGCTGTGCCGCAGCGTGGGCACCAGTTCACCATCCGCTCGCCGCGATAAACAAGCCCGCGCTCGTGCAGGCCACAGAAGACTTCGCGTACGGCGCGCGAAAGGCCGGGGTCCAGCGTGAAGCGTTCGCGAGTCCAGTCGCAGCTCACACCTACCGTCTTCATCTGACGAACGATCGCGCCGCCAGATTCTGCCTTCCACTTCCAGACGCGTTCTTCAAACAGATCTCGGCCGAGGTCGTGTTTGGTCAGGCCTTCTTTGGCCATCTGCCGCTCCACTACCATCTGGGTAGCAATGCCGGCGTGGTCTGTTCCGGGCAGCCAGAGCGTATTGAAGCCGCTCATGCGCTTCCAGCGCACCACCATGTCGATCATCGTGTGCTCGAGCATGTGCCCCATATGCAGGTTGCCCGTCACATTTGGCGGCGGAATACAGAGGCTGAAAGGCTTCTTCTTGCTCGTCGCTTCGGCCGCATAAAGACGCGACTCCACCCACCACTCAGCCCAACGCGTTTCAAAACGCTGGGGCTCATATACTTTTTCGAATTCCATGGAAACCTTTAGTTTAGTACTCTTGAAGTAGCACTGAGAACGATTTGGGTACGCAGTCCCTTTCTTGGAGAGAGGAGACACACATGGCCGCAAATCGAGGAGACAGTTCCCGCTTCCACCGCCTGCGCAAGCAGTTCGTTCGCCGTCGCGAAGCAATGCGCGTTCTACGCGCTGAGCTGGTAGCAGCTGCAGTTGCTAAGAAAGCAGCAGCATAGACCCGAGCAGACTTGGAAGATCCGCCGGGTGTTCCACGCGAATCGCAGTAAATCCTGCGGCTCTTGCGCTGGCCAGTCCAGCCTCCGAGTCCTCAAAAACTAATGGCCGTTTCACCCCGAGCCTCTCTGCAGCAAGCAGATATGGCTCAGGGTGCGGCTTTAGATTTCTTACTTCATCCCCGAATACAGAAGCGACAAAGCGATGCTTCACCGATAGTGCCTCCAGCACTGGCTCGACTTCGATGCGATAGCTTGATGTCACCAGCCCAATCGGTAACCGGTCAAACCCCAACAAGAAGTCTCGAACCACATCCGTCATGGGCGGAGCCGCGAGCATGCGATCTCTAAGCAATTCCTTCTTGACCGGGTACTGCGCATAAAGCGCATCAAAGTCTACCCCCACTTCATCTGCAAGCTGGCGAATCATCGCCCGGTCAGAGACCCCAATGCAGTTACGGGCATATTCATCCCAGGTTAGCAAGATGCCAAAAGGGGCGAGTACCTCTTGCCAGCACTCATAGTGTATTGGCTCGCTGTCTACCAGCGTGCCGTCAAAGTCAAACAGAACTGCGTCAAAGCTCACTACTGCAAAGATAGCGAATTCAGAATGTTGTCGAAGTCTCGTTGGACATTCTGCATCTGGCGCTCTGGTGCGATGAAGACCATGTAGAGCATACCACCACGGTGCTCTATCGTTACCACCGTATCGATCTCATTGCCACCATCGATCGGGGACTTTGAAACGAGACGGGTTACGTAGACGTTGCGGCCGTTCACCTGATTCTGGTTGATTTGTGGCTGAGTTTTACTCATCGACGGGTTCTGCTGGATCACCTGGGCAATCAGCTTTTGGGTGTCGTTCCTAAAGTCAAATCTGCCATCGTCGTCTTCATATTTGGCGACAATCACGCCAAGGCCGATCTGAACAGCGCCGTTGGCTTCCTGCTTGATCCCTTCTTTGGGGGCGATGGTGACGGTAGGTCCTTTGGGTTCTCCCAACCCGAGCCAGCCACCGGGGTAGTTGATGGTAAAGTCTGCACCAGCCCAGGTGCGGCTGCCGTCGGAGTTCTGGGGAGGCTGATTCGGGACTTCGCCTGTGCCGGGAGCCTTCTTCTTCGGAGTGGGCAGGTTTTTTGCCAACTGCTGCATCTTCTGGAACTTGCCTGTGTCAGTGTTGAATTGCCGTTGGGGCAGCAGGGTCACTTCCTCACTCACGTATTTCACCCGGTTGCCGGGGTTTGGATGTGAGGAGAAGAAATCAGCCCCACCCGATTTTCCTCCCGACTTGGCCTCCAGCGTTTCGAAGAAGCGGGCCATTTCGATCGGGTTATAGCCAACTTGAGACATCATGCGGGCACCGAGCAAGTCGGCCTGCTGTTCGGCACCACGGGAGAACTTCATCAGGACCCCGTTGGCGGCAAGGCCAACACCCATTTGCGCGAGCATACCGGTAAGGCCGCCCTTGGATTGCCCGTAGACGCCAGCGATCATCGCGGGCAACTGGATCATGTAGCTCTTGCTGACTTGATTGGTGGAGTGCCGCAAGGCGATATGCGAGATTTCGTGTGCTACAACGCCCATAACCTGTCCTTCATTTTGTGCGTTCAGAATGATTCCCGAGTTGATGTAGACCGGGCCGCCTGGCAGAGCGAAGGCGTTGATGCCCGGGTCGTTGACCACTTTGAAGACATAAGGAAAACCGCCAGCTTGCGGTTGGGCAGCAATTTTTTGACCAAGCGAGTTGATGTAATCCACCAGTGGGCCCGACTGGATTACGTCGAACTGCTGTTCGATTTGCTGAGCGTAATCTCTACCCATCTGGACATCCTGGTCCTTCTTGAAGAAGTTCATGCCGGGTTTGATCTCTTTGAGCTTGGCGGCCTGGCCAAAAAGCTGGGCCGTCATGATTATGGTGTACAGCAGGATTCGTTTAGACATAGGCTTGGCAGTTATAATGTTCCCATGAAGCCCACCGAAAAAATATGGCACAACGGACAACTGATCAACTGGCAGGATGCAACGATTCACGTCCTTAGCCATGTAGTCAGCTATGGGAGCGCCGTCTTCGAGGGTGTTCGCTGCTATGAGACGAAGCAAGGCCCCGCAGTGTTTCGTCTGAATGAACATGTTCGCCGAATGTTCGACTCGGCCAAGATTTACAGAATGGATATGAGCGCCTTCACTCACCAGCAGATCGCCGACGCGATGATCGAACTGGTTCAGGTGAACAAGATGAAGAGTTGCTACTTCCGCCCGATTGTTCTGCGTGGATATGGCGTGATTGGTGTCAACGGTACGGGCAACCCGACTGAATGCTACATTGCCTGCTGGGAATGGGGCAAGTACCTGGGCCCTGAAGCAATTGCCGAAGGCGTAGATGTCTGTGTGTCGAGTTGGAACCGTATGGCCCCGAACACTCTTCCCGCATTGGCCAAGAGCGCTGGCAATTACAACAATTCGCAGTTGATCAATATGGAAGCCAAGGCTAACGGCTACTCCGAAGGCATTGCCCTTGATGTCAACGGCTACGTGAGCGAAGGCTCTGGCGAGAATATTTTTGTGATTCGCGACGGCATCATCTACACGCCGGCGATGGCGACCAGCGTATTGCCTGGCATCACCCGTGACAGTGTCACCAAGATTGCGAAGAGTCTGGGCTACACCGTGGTGGAGCAGGGGATTCCGCGTGAGTTGCTTTATGTGGCGGACGAAGTATTCTTTACCGGTACCGCAGCAGAAGTATCGCCGATCCGAAGCATTGACCGGATCACGGTTGGATCTGGCAAACGGGGGCCGATTACCGAGAAGATCCAGAGCAAGTTCTTTGGAATTGTGGATGGAAGCCTGCCGGATGAGTTTGGCTGGCTGACTCCGGTTCCCCAGACCGTCGCCGTATAGATCGAATCGCTGCTCACTTTCACCGGCTGGCCACCTCCCCCGAGATTCTCCAGCCTGCGTCAGGGAGCAGCGACGATCTTGCTCAGTTTTAGCAGCCGCACCGAGACTCTGGCAAGGAGAAAAGGTGCGGCTGAAGCGTTTTTGCACGACTTTTATTTCGTGCGTTTTGATGGGCTTAGCGGCCTCTTCTTGTGGACAAGGTGTGAATAAAACAGAATGAGTGCAAAATGTTTTGGCTTTGATTACCGGACTGGCGAACCCATCCGCGTCGAATTTGGTGTAGCGATTGAAGCGGTGGACGATTGGGTTGGCCCGACCGATCAGATCGATACCTGGATTGCTCCCGGGTTCATCGATCTTCAGGTTAATGGCTTTGCCGGGGTCGACTACTGCTCGGGCAATTCTTCGCTTGAGGAAATTGGCCGCTCGATTCGGGAGCAGTTCGCCACCGGTGTTACGCGGATTTACCCGACGGTAATTACGGGGTCTGAGGCTGACATGCAGGCGGCGTTCCGGAATATCGTCAAGGCGAAACGCGAATTGCCGGAAGGGGATGCATTCGAGGCGATCCATGCCGAGGGGCCGTTCATCTCGGCCGAGACCGGCCCGCGTGGGGCGCATCCGGTTGCTCAATGCCGTCCGCCCCAGATCGAAGAATGGAAGAGGATGCAGGGTGCGGCCGAAGGCCATATTCGCCTGCTTACTTTGTCGCCCGAGTATGAGGGGACGACCAAACTGATCGAGCAGGTGGTGGGTGAGGGTGTTGTTGTGAGTATCGGCCACACCAAAGCAACCACAGAGCAGATTGCCGATGCTGTGAAGGCAGGGGCTACGATGTCGACTCATCTGGGTAATGGTTCGCATGCCGTATTGCCGCGGCATCCGAATTACATCTGGGACCAATTGGCGGAAGACAAGCTGACGGCAAGCTTCATCGCCGATGGAATTCATGTGCCGGCGAATTTTTTGAAGGTGGCAATTCGGGCCAAAGGCATAGAGCGGTCTGTACTGGTTACGGATGCGGTGATGCCGGCTGGCTGCGAACCCGGGGATTACGCTCTGGGTGAGATTGAAGTTACACTCCATCCGGGCGACCGGGTGACGTTGAGGGGCGGCAATCAACTGGCTGGCTCGGCACTGAAGATGGATGTTGGCGTGTCCTATCTGATGCGTATGGTGGGCCTGAGCCTGCGCGAGGCGGTGACCATGGCGACTACGAACGCGGCGAGAGTTGGTAGAGTGGGTGGGCGTATGCGTGGATTGAACCCCGGGGAACGAGCCGATCTGGTCGAGTTTTCGTTCGACAAGAAGACCAAAGAAATCAAAGTGGAACGGACCTGGTTGAGCGGAAGGCTGGTCTACGGATAGATGGGACATTGGAGCCTGAATCCTCTGATCTGGTTCGAGCGGGCCCGCGACGGCAGCCAGGCTTGCGGGCTGGTGGGTATGTTGCACTGGATCGTCCTTGCGGCTGTGATTGTGGCGATGTATTTTGACCAACGGGAACTGCTTGGGGTCAACATCTGGTTGAAGCCGGCTAAATTTCTGATTTCAAGCGCTATCTATTTATGGACGCTTGGTTGGTTACTGAATTATGTCGAGGCGCCGATTGTGGCGCGGTCGAGTCTGGGCACGATTGCGAGCCTTCTGATTCTGCTCGAAAACGTTGCGGTTTGCGGTCAGGCTTTGCGGGGTGAGCGCAGCCACTTCAATATTTCGACAGGCTTTAATGCCACTCTGTTCAGCGTCATGGGGATCATGATCGCGGTGAACACGATACTGCTGGTGGTGCTGCTCTGGTGGTTTTTCACCAGTGCTGCACCGATGCCGGCCGGAGCACTTTGGGGGTGCCGGTTGGGCGTGCTGCTGGCCGTGCTTGCAAGTGTGGAAGGCGGCTACATGGCCGCTTCTATGGCGCATACGGTTGGCCTGAAAGACGGAGGCCCCGGGATTCCTTTCTTCAACTGGAGTAAGGAAGCCGGGGACCTGAGGATCTCTCACTTTATTGGTCTGCATGGAATGCAGGTGTTGCCGCTGGGCGGATTTCTGTTGAGCGAAATTGGGGCAAGCGCGGGAGTATTTATCCTGGCGCTATTTCACTATGGCGCGTTTGCGTTGACCTTTTTGCAGGCGGTGGCAAAGAAGCCGCTTCTGTTTTAGGGGTTGGCATGATGGCTTTGGTTTCTTCGCGCCAGCGCTTCAGCCGCAAGTAAAGGCTGGAGCGGCGGGCGGGGTCTGACTGGCTCAGATCTTTCTTTTCGCCGATGTCAGTCTTAAGGTTATAGAGTTCCGTCCGTCCCGTTTCGAAGTCTTCGATCAGCTTGAAGTCGCCGTCGATCACAGCGCCACCGGGTTTGCCGCCGGCACCGTGGTAGTGCGGATAGTGCCAATAGTAAATGGGCTGCTCTTTGCGGTTGAAGAGCGGAGTGCCGTCGATGTTATTGGGGACGGGCTGGCCGAGCCAGGACAGGATTGTGGGCAGAAAGTCTACAGAGCAACCAGGACTTTCGATGACAACGGGTTGTTTCTTGCGAGGGTCGTGGATGATGCAGGGTACGCGGATGCCACCTTCGTAAAGGTAGCCCTTTTGTTGGCGTAGTGGCTGAATGGAGGTACTGCTTTTGCTATTGAGGCTAGCGAGGGCACCGTTGTCTGACGTGAGGATAATCATGGTGTCCCCGGCAACACCAGAGCGCTCCAGTTGTCTGCGAATGGAGCCGACGGAGTTATCGATTGCCTCTATCATTGCTGCGTAGGTTGGACTGATGACGTTGGCATTGCGATAGTTGGCGACCATCTCCGGGGGTGCGCCGAGCGGAGTGTGGACGCCGAAGTGGGGCAGGTAGAGAAAGAATGGTTTCTTCGCTTCAGCCTGTTTTGCAACCCACTGATTGGCAAGTTTGGTGAGGTAGGCTGTGAGCTCGGTATCGGGCGGGGCGTCTGTCAAACCGGGCATGGTGAAAGGGGAGAGGTATTTGTTGGGCTGGCCTTTATCGTCGCCGCCGATGTTCAGGTCGAAGCCCTGGTTGGTAGGGCTAAAGCCAGCACCGCCGAGATGCCACTTGCCGAAACTCGCTGTGGCATAGCCGAGGGGTTTGAGGTATTCGGCAATGGTTCGCTCTGAGAGGGCAAGTTCTTCTTTGGTCTGCGGTGTGTCGAGTTTGGCAACGGCGGGGGGCTGCATGCCGGGGATCCAGTCGGTGATGCCGGTGCGAGTGGGATACTTGCCGGTGAGGATGCTGGCGCGGGTGGGCGAGCAGACAGGGCAGGCGGCGTAGAAGCGATTGAAGAGGGCAGACTCTTTGACTAGTTCGTTGACGTTGGGGGTGGGGTAGGGAACTGGATTCGCTTCTGTGGAATAGCAGTTGAAATCTTTGTAGCCGAGGTCGTCGATGAGGATGAGTACGACGTTCTGCGGCGGCTTGGGCTGCGCGAGCAGAGGTGCAGCCCCAGCGGCGGCGAGGAATTGGCGGCGGTTGATCATGCGATTCGGCTCCTTTTGTATTTGCGGTCGATGTAGCCGATGCACTCTTTGGCGAGTTCACTTCCGGGTGCCAGGCCGATACCGAGTTTATAGGCAGCGAGGGCTTCGGGGCGGCGGTTGAGAAGGTCGAAGGTCTGGCCCAGTCGGAGGCAGGCCATGATGCCGGTGTTAAGGTCGAGCCGGTCTCGTGCGGCGACGGCGCGGTTGAGTTCCGGGATGGCCTTGTCGTATTCGTCGAACCAGAAGAGGAGATTGCCTTTGAGGTACGCAAGCTTTTCTGGCTGGATGCCGGTGACGGTGCGGAGTTGCTCCAGCGCCTTGTCACGTTCTCCCAGGTCGGCGAGCATATGAGCGAGTTCGATGCGGAAGAGATAGTTGCGAGGGTAAGCGGCGGTGAGGCCTTCGAGCAATGGAACGGCCTGGGCAGAACGTTTCTCGCGGCGGTATATGGCGGCGAGGAGTACCTTTGCATCGGAGCGGTTATTGATGCCTTTGGTGGAGACCTCTTCGAGAGTTCGGATGCCGCCGTCTCGGTCTCCGCGAATGCCGGCGAGGAAGCCCATTACTTTGTAAGTCCAGGAGAGGCTGCCTACGATGTAATCGTGAAGGCCGAGGATGATCTTTGCGTCGATGTAGGTGGGGTCGGCATCTACGGCGAGTTGAGCGTTTTTCCGCGAAGCAGTGGAATCCTTGAGGGCGTCGAGCCAGGCCTTGCGGACGAGGAAGCTGTAATTGGCTCGGAGGCCGTAGGTGATGGCGATGGAGTAGAGAGCGTAGGCGTCTTTCGGGTTCCTGGCGATGCGGGCCTGAGCTTTGGAGAAGGCAGCGTTGATTGCGTTATCGAAACCCAAATGCTCCGCTTCGGTTGGGTTCATACGTTCACGGCGAAGGAAGGGATTGGTGCCGGAGACGAGTTCGGATTCGAGGGCACCGGCCTTCAGCATGGCGTTATAGAGAATGGCCTGGGCGATGTAGTTCTGGCAATGAGGGTCTTCGGGTGTTTTGGCTGCTGCCCGGCGGAAGATGACCAGAGCTTCGTCGTACTCGATATTGTTGGCATGGTCAAAGCCCCGGAGGATATCCGGGGCGATGGGTGGTACGGCAAAAGCGAGAGTGAGAAGCAGAGGGAACATTAAAGGCCTTTTTCGAGTGGAAGAGCGAGTGGCGCTTCGACCAGAAAATCAAGGGCGCTCATGTCTGCAAGGGCGGAGCGGATGGCGGCCTCGCGGGCGGGTTCAACGGTGATGACGAATGGCAAGTTTGCTTTGTCGTCAGAAGGAAGCTGGAGAACAGCGTCGATGGAGATGCCGTTGCCGGCGAGGATCTTGCCGAGGGTAGCAATGATGCCTGTCGAGTCTTTGACGCGGAAGCGGAGGTAATAACCGGAGGTGAAATTGTCGGAAGAGGCGAGGGTGGCCTGCTTGAGCTTTTGGAAGCTGAAGGGGGAGACGCGGAGGCTGGCACCGGATTTGAGATCGCGGGCGGCGCGCATGATGTCAGAAACAACGGCGACGCCGGTGGGGAGGGGGCCGGCACCGCGGCCGTAATAGAAGGTATCCTGACCGGCAGTCCCTCGGATCCAGATCGCGTTATAAGCGCCAAGGACGCTGGCGAGAATGGTGGACTTGGGAATGAGGGTGGGACGGACGGAGAGGGCAAGACCTGCGGGAGTCTGGCGGGCGGCGCAGATCAATCGGATGGTATGGCCGAGGGTATGGGCGTATTCAAAATCGAAGGGAGTGATGCGGCTGATGCCTTCGCAGTAGATTTCGGCGGGCTTGACGTGTTGGCCGAAAGCGAGTTGGGCGAGAAGCGCGAGCTTGGAGCGGGCGTCGTAACCTTCGACGTCGGCGGTGGGGTCCGCTTCAGCATAACCGAGGCGCTGCGCTTCGGCGAGCACATCGGCAAAGGCGGTGCCTTTGGACTCGATCTCAGTGAGGATGTAATTGGAGGTGCCGTTCAAGATGCCGAAGAAGGCCTCGATTGAGTCAGCCGAGATTCCTTCTCGGAGGACAGCGTGGATGGGGATACCTCCAGCGACGGAGGCTTCCATGTGTATGGTGGTGCCGTTGGCTGTAGCGAGATCGAAAAGCTCTGCACCCTTGAGGGCCATCAGTTCTTTGTTGGCCGTTACGACGGGTTTGCCCGTTTTGAGGGCGGCTTCGATGGCTTCAAGAGCGGTGGTGGTGCCACCGATGAGTTCGCAGACAATGTCGACGTTATCGGAATGGACGACGTCGGTCCAACGGTCTGTCAGGAGGGCACCGGCAGGAAAGTCTGAAACGTTTTTGGTAAGAATGTTTTTGCTGGAAACTGCGGTGACGATCAGCGGGAAGCCGAGTTTGGCCTGGAGTTCTGAAGCGTTAGACGAGAGTATTTGCAGGGTGCCGGAGCCGACGTTTCCAGAGCCGATAATGCCGATACGAACAGGTTTCATAAAGCTTTAGGGTACCTTATATGTGATTCAGGGGATTAGGTTTAAGGCCGAATCGGGTTGGATTCTGTTTAGAGAGCTTTCGCGCCATTTTGAGTCTTCGCGGTAAGTGCGAGCGGCGGAATGGAATTTGCGGGCTTCCCGGAGTTCTGCCATTTCGAGAGTGTGGATGGGTGCACGATCGGCGAGGAGTTTCTCGAAGGCTTTGGTTGCGATGGCGGTAGGGCTGAGAGCGTCGCTGCCTGGGAGGAGAGCGATGTCCCGGATGGCAGCATTCCAATATTCATGGAGCATGGCTGCGTGACGGCGACGACGCCAGGAGGAGGAGACCATTTGTTCGATCATTTCGAGTTCCATTTCGCTGGTGGGCTGGAAGCGATCGATGTAGTCGTTGAAGATGGCATCGAAGCGTTTTTGATCTTCGGGCAGGATGAGGGTGGCCTGAGAATAGGCGCCGTGTTTGAAGCTATTGAGTCGGTTGCGTTGTTTGCCTTCGACGGTGATTGGGCCGCGAGATTTGCTGCCGTTGATACGCGCGGCTTCGCGTTGTTTTTGAGTAGTGAGGCGCGGCCGGCGCTTTTTTGCGGCTGGCGGCTGGGTGATTTCTAGAGACATGAGGATAGACCTCCGGCTGGGACATACAAGGTTGACGCAAATGCGCAACCGGGACGAAGTTAGCATAGGCGAGAAAGGATTCTTGCCAGGTGTTGGTGGCAAGTTCTTTAGAATGTTGGCGAAAGAATTTTTTCAAGGGGTGTGAACGGGGTGACGGGACGAGCACAAACCAAGAGCAAAGTTTGGGAATGTTGGCGGGCCTTGGGGTTGCCTCGAAAGTGGCTTTAGTTTCAACAGAATGGACTGCCTGGGCGGGGAGGAAGGATGGGCTTGAGTGGTGCAGCCAAGGGCGGGGGAAAGCTCAGCGGAGGCCTGATTTAATTGGGGATCTTGCACGGTGCCGATGAGGTTGGCCAAGTTGCGATCAATTGGCTCAATAGGTGAGAAGGCTTCTCACTTGTTGTGTTGGTCCCATTGATTTGATCTTCCCAAGATCGATGATGATATGGAGCGAGGATTCTTCGAACAGAGGAGTGAAGGCACGGGAAAAAGACGCCCAAGCAATGGGTTTGAATTCGTGTTAGAAAGCGTCACATTCCGCTATTGTGAAAAGCAGGAGCACAGCGAAATGGAAGTTCAATTTACGCAAGAACAGGAAGCGCAATTAGCGCAAATTGCCCGGCGCGACGGGAAAGCCGATGTGGGCCAATTGTTGAAGGACGCCGCCCTGCGGTTGCTGGACGAAGATGCCCGTTTTCGCGCTGCCGTGCTCGAAGGTAAAGCTTATGCTGACCGGGGGGAGTTCATCGAAGAAGAGGAGATGGACGCCCGGTTTGAAGCGATGTTGCGTTCGTAGATGCGCATCCGCTGGACATCGCTGGCGGCTGCGGACCTGCAAAGCATCAGCGACAATTTGGATTAGCATCACCCGCAATATCGCCAGCCGACTTTACGTAAGATCTACGCTGGAATTCGAACTTTGAGGGAGGCCGCGTATCGAGGCAGACCGGGGCAAATCGAGGGGACGCGGGAGTTATTGTTGTTGCCACTGCCTTATGTGGCTATATACAGCTTGCATGACGATTGGATCGAAATCTGGCGGGTTTATCACACATCACAGGACAGAGGTTAGGTTTGTCTCGATTGCGATTCGGTACTTGCACCTGAAGAGGATTCGTAGGGCATAGAGTTTGGTTGTCTGAGTGTGATTTGTTCCCGGCTCATTGTGGGGTGGGTTGCGGGCGGTGGATTCCGGGTTTTGAGCAGCGAAGGATCTGGCGCAAATCTGTGATTGCACAGAAAGCCACTTTGGAAGCCACTTTGGACGTCTCTTTGGACAGGCGCAGGCAGGCCGTGCAGAGGTGCTTTGAGCGCCATTTCTGTTATTCTCGAGTTACGGCGGAGGCAAAATGTCCATCGAATTGACCGACGAAATACAGAACATCATCGAGCAGGCCATGAAGACTGGCCTTTATGGTAAGCCTGAGGATGTTGTTTCCGCTGCGCTGCGTTCTCTTGCCGAAGATTTGGACGACTTGAATTCCATTGCCGAGAGGGCGTCTGAGCCACGAATTCCCCTGTCTGTGATCGAAGCTGAACTGCGCGCTGAAAGCCTGCTGGCCTAGATGCCCTTGTGCCGGATCTTCATTATCAAGTTGACCTAGCAAGCTCGGCCCGCAGAGAATTGCGTGCACTTGCTAAAGATGTTCTGGCGCGGGTGTTTGGAGTGATCGAAGGATTGGCTACGAATCCCAGACCTGCGGGATCGAAGAAGCTAAGCAACCATTTTTCTGCGTGGCGCGTTCGGATCGGCGACTACAGAATTGTTTATACGATTGACGACAAACAGAAGATTGTTGAAGTCATCCGAATTGGGCACAGGGGTGAAGTGTATCGCTAGATCGTTGCGAATGAGATTTGTTTTGGGGCAATCACCAGACGCATTGGCAGGCAGGGATTTCTTAAAGGTGTTTTGCGGGGCTAAGCCCCTATCCACGCCGCACAAGGATGGCCCAGGCTGAGATCTGCGGTGAGTGGTGAGGATGGGGGCGGACTATAGTTGCGACCCGAGTGGATCGGGCGGGCGGAGGGGCGGGATGTTGCCTCGAAGCGCTTTGATTGGTGGAGCTGAGTCAGGTGACAATTTGAGGAAGCTGGGGATTTTCCTCTTGCGGATGCATCGCCACAGATTCATTTCGCATATTCATTGCGCAGCTTCATCGCCCATTCGTTGTTGTTGCGGGTGGGGGAACCAAGATTTTAGCGGCCTGGCAGCGAAGGGGATTTTGTGTTGGGGGGGGGAGAGAAGTTCACGGCAGGCTTGATTTTATTGGGGATTTTGCAGGTGGTGGAGCGGGCGTTCCGCCAAGCCATGCAAGTTGAAATCATGATGGGTGACTTCTTCGTTATCTTGGGATTAGGCTAAGGGCAGCGACAGGCAAAAATGGAAGTACAATTGACCCCCGACCAATCCGCCAGGCTGACACGTTTGGCACAATTTGCACGATTGGCACAAGGCCGTGCTGCGGAAAGCCTTGATCCAGAGGCAATCGATAAGCTTTTGGATTATGACGAGTGGTTTCTACGCGAAGTGGATCATGGGATCGCCGAGGCAGATCGCGGTGATTTTGTCGAGCACGATGATGTTCGAAAGATGAATGAAGACCGCTATCCGGCGTGATGGACTTACGCTAGACAAAAAGGGCAGCGAAGGATCTGGCGCAAATCTGAGATTACACGGGCGTTCTGTGGCAGAGGTCGTAGAAATCGCGCGGACGTTTCGGGCAGACTCCTTGATGGGTGCAGAACACAAATGTGCATGTTGCGTAGGTGCTTGTTTCCGGTGCAGTGATTTCGTACTTAGGATTCGATACTGGGGATCCGATGCTGTGATCCGATACTATGAAATGAGAGGGATTTAAAACCGATGGAAGTGCAACTCACAAACGACCAAGCTGCTTTTGTTCGCCAAGCCATCCAGAACGGACGTTACAGCAGTGAAGAAGACGCCCTAAAGGATGCACTGCTGCTGTGGGAAAAGCAGGAACGCAAACGTGCTGAGATCCTTTCCGCTTTGGACCAGGCTGAGGCCTCCTTTGTGCGTGGTGAGGGCCGGAGCATTCAGAGCCAGGAGGAGACTGCTCTACTCGCAGACGAAATCAAGCAGCGGGGACTTGCCCGGTTGAAGGCTGCAGAAGATCGATAATGGGTTTCCGCCTACTGCCGGAAGCTGAAGCGGATCTTGATGACATTTGGCTATACATCGCGAAGCGCAGCAACAGCATTGAGGTTGCCAATCGGCTAATTGACACAATCACGGACCGCTTCTGGCTATTGAGCCAGCAACCTCAAATCGGGCGCCGTCGAGATTTGGATTTGCGCATTGGTTTGCGTAGTTTTCCTGTGGGTGAGTACATCATTTTGTACCGAGTCGATGGCGGTGAAGTTCTGATTTACCAAGTGATGCGTGGCAGCAGAGACATTGAGGGAATTCTGAACGATTAGGGTTGGGGACTTGTTGGAAGGTTGGGCTGAGGTAGATGAGGCTGGGGGAGCAAGCTGGGTTGTGCCGATCGCGGGTGGGGGAATTGGAAGCTGGAGACGGGTCTGTGTTACGTGATTTGACGCTGGGGTGAGTGGTGGGGATGTGGCGGACCCTAGTTGCGACCTGAGTGGAGCGGGCGGGAGGAGGGGCGAGAGGTTGCCTGGAAGGACTTCGATGGGTTGAGGTGAGTCAGGTGGCAATTCGAGGGAGCTGGGGATTTTCCTCTTGCGGATTCATCACCGCTAGTTCATTGCGCAGGTTCATCGCCCATTCGTTGTTGTTCCGGGTGTAGGGCCCGACATTTTGCCGGCCTGGCAGCGGAGGGGATTTTGTGTTGCGAGGCGGCAAGTAGTTTACTGAAGGCTTGATTTTATTGGGGATTTTGCAAGGTGCGTGCCAGGCTGTCCCAAAAACCCCAAAGTGGAGTGCAGCCAGTACTTTTGCGCTTGGACAGATCCGTCCGAGAAGGCTGTGCCCCTATTCGTGCCCCTATCCTAAATGTTGCAGCTGTTGATGAGGATTACAGGCCGGGCTTGGGATAAGAGGCTTTCCATCACTATCGCTGTATAGCGGGTTTGCGGGGAGAGTGGTATTTAGCGGTGGTAAAATCGCGGAATATGGAACACGCCGTTCGAATTCATGTTGAGGCATTGCCGGAAGGGTTGTTTCTTGCAACTTCTGAAGATGTTCCCGGGCTGGTAGCACAAGGGCGTACTGTGGCGGAGGTCTTAGAAATAGCGCGTGACGTAGCACGCAAACTCATTGATGCGCGCAGAGAGCGCCACCAAGCTATTGATCTGCCCTCAACGCTTGAGTGCCAAGATTTTACTATCGTTGTGGCTGCGTAAAAGATGGGGCGGTTGAGTGGCTTCCGGTATAGAGATGTGGTCGGGCGGTTGCGCAGTTTTGGATTTCGATTTGATCGACAAGCGGCCGGCAGCCATGAGTTGTGGTTTCATGCGGAACGCAATCTTTATACCGTTTTGCCAAATCACCCTAGCGACATTCCAGCGGGAACGCTTCGGGCGATTTTGAAGCAGGCGGAGATTGCTCCGGAAGACCTTCTTCGGGATTGATTGAATGGCCTGTTGAGAAGAGCGCTTATTTGTGGGCAGCGCCGCGAGTTTGTTGTATTTTCGGCACTTCGGGATTCAAAGGTGAGACGGCGTCTCACTTATTGCGGCGAGGGGTGGAGGTTTGGCTGGGAGTTGAGATCTGGGGTGGGTTTCGGGCGGGGGATTCGCAGGTTTTGTGTAGCGAAGGCGGGTGCGCTTTGGCTGATCCTGAATACGGAGTATGGCTTTGGGTGAAGCGAAGCAGGCTGGCTGGTTGAGACAGAAGCGATGCTGAGAATTTGAGTTGCAGGGTTTGCCTTAGGGTTTGCAGACGGGGATTTTGATGGATGGAGCGCTGGGCGGACTAATCCAGGCTGGCTGAATGCGACGTTGGCGATCGCCCTCTGGCTTGAAGGGGCTTTCAGAGCGGAGGGCAGCCAGCGATTTTGCGGAGGGACACATCCGTCTGAAGAGGCTTTCCGGCTACCCTCTTCATCACGGCTAATATGATTAGTAGCAATTGCATGGCAAATTCAGATTTGGTGCGGGCCAGCCGCGACGGCGATCAGTTTCACTATTTGTGGGCTGCACGGCGCTGTCTTCTTTTGCTCTGTTCCGATAGCCGATTGGAATCCGTAACAATCGAAGGTGTTCAAGCTTCAGATTTAGCCGAAGGCGAAGAACTGATTGATGTCGCCGAATACTATAGGGCGGACAAGGATAACGAGCCTGAACGAGTCACCTACATTCAGTGCAAACACTCGACACTTCAGCGAACGAAAACGTGGACGCCGAGTGAGTTGAAGAAAACGCTATCTAAGTTTGCAGAACGTTTTTTAGCTCTCCAGAAAGCCGCACACGCCCCTGATTCATTCAAAGAGTTTGAATTCGTATTCCTTTCAAACCGGCCAATGGACTCTGACTTTCTGGAGGCGGTGAAAGATATCGCATCCGGTGGCAAGCCGAAAAATCCAAAGCTGGCAAATAAACTCAAATCTTTTACGAAGCTAGACGGTGCGTCGCTAGCCGACTTTTGCCGACACCTCCGGCTCGATGGGGGCAATGACGACTATTGGGGCCAGCGCAATAGTCTAGTGATAGAAACAAGCAAATATCTACTCGGCTTGGACTCAGAAGCGCCGTTTCAATTAAAAGAGCTCATCACTCGTAAGGCAACTTCCGAAGGGACTAACAATAAATCAATCACAAAGTTTGATGTACTTCGTGCCCTACAAGTCGATGAGGACAAACTTTTTCCAGCCCCCTGTCAAATCGAATCTATTGAATCCTTTGTGCCGCGATCGGGGGAGTCTTCACTATTTCAGCGGATAAAGCAAGCTCACAATTCGCCCACCGTAGTACATGCAGAAGGCGGTGTGGGGAAATCCGTTTTTTCAAGACGGCTTTTCGAGACTGTACCTCGCGGTTCCTGTTGCATCCTCTACGACTGTTTTGCGAATGGAAGCTATCAAATCCCAAGCGCATACAGGCATGCCCACAACATAGCTTTGGTGCAAATTGTTAACGAGTTGGCAGCTAAGGGTTTATGTGATCCGCTAATTCCATCCTCCCATGCTGACTTAACTGATTATTTTAAGGTCTTCCAGGCGCGGATTAAGCAGTCTGTAGCATCGCTAAGAGCCAAAGATTCGGAAGCCATACTTTACATCGTCTTGGACGCTGCTGACAACGCCGAACTGGCGGCTCAGGATGCCGGAGAACCTCGATCCTTTGTCCGACCGCTCATGAGAGAGACTATCCCAGATGGTGTTCGTTTGGTCGTCACATGTAGAACTCATCGACAGCAGCTTCTTGAACCTCCGCCCGCGACACTTTTCATTGAGCTGCCTTCGTTCGACGTGAAGGAAACGTCGCTTCATCTGCGCCAATTCTTTCCGGATGCAACAGACGTGAATATTCTGGAATTTCATACCCTTAGTTCCCAGAATCCGCGCGTGCAAGCGTTTGCCTTGAACCGGAATGCCAAATCGCCACTAGCGGACATTCTGAAGCGTTTAGGACCCAATCCGACAACGGTAGAAGACACTTTAAATGTCCTGCTGTCAGATGCGATCAAAAAGATCAAGCACGAGACGATTGGTGCCGAGAAGGATCAAATTGATCGCATATGTGAGGGGTTGGCAACGCTTCGCCCCCACATTCCGATAGCGGTATTGGCAAAATTTGCTTCTGTCGAGGAAAGTGCAATTCGAAGCTTCATAATTGATTTTGATCGGCCTCTGCTTGTAGCGAACGACTCAATTCAGTTTCGCGATGAACCCGCAGAAACTTGGTTTCGCGAGACATTTAGGCCAAAGCCTGCTGCCCTCGGAAAATTCATCGAGGATCTTAGGCCACTAGCAAAAACAAGTGTCTATGTTGCCGAAGCATTGCCCCGGCTAATGTTTGAGGCCGACCTCTTCGCCGAATTAGTACAAATGGCCCTCCACTCGGAGGACCTCCCTGACAATAGTCCGCTTCAGCGCCGGGAGATTGAGGCTCAAAGACTACAGTTCGCCCTTAAGGCATGCCTTCGCAAGAAACAATACGCCGATGCGGCCAAACTTGCGCTCAAGGCTGGCGGGTCAAGCGCTGGGCAGCAAAGGGAACTGCAAATCATGCAATCCAATACCGATATCGCGGGTGTCCTCTTGGATGCAGACAATATTCGAACTTTAGTATCGCGTCGGCTGAATGAGACGAACTGGAGGGGATCCCACTTTGCCTATGAATCCGTTCTTCTGGCCGCGAGCGGTGAACTGGGGGAAGCAGGCAGCAAGCTGCGTGTAGCTGAGAACTGGCTGACAAATTTGTACTCTAAATCAGCAGAGGAAAGAAGCAAAATCCGAGAAGATGCTTCGTCTGACGATATTTCAGAGTTAGCCATGGCTTACTTACGCATTCATGGCCCGAAACAATGCGTAAAATCCCTAACGAGGTGGTCACCACGTAAACTTTCCTTTGAAGCGGGATTAACGCTTGCCAGGAAGCTTATTGATCTTCAGCGCTATACCGAACTTGATGATCTTGCCGACGCTGCGGGCGCCGAATTGTACTTGGTGCTGGCAATCATAAAAGCTAGTCGCGAAGTAAACAAGAACCCGCCTATAGGCGCAATAGAAGATGCGCTCAAGCTTTTGAATACCGAGACAGCTGAATTTAAAGATCTCGATTACATTTTTAATGCAGAGACCCCGATCGGTGCGGTTGTAGCCGTGGTCGAATCGGCTCTTGAACAAGCAGTTGGCACCGCCACTTTGTTCGTAGATTTACTTGAACGCTACTTGCCTCTCTCACCTCCCAACGATCTGAGTTTCTCATTTAATCTAAGGCGAGAGTCCTTTCTGAGCGCATGCGCACTACGCGCGGAGTTGAAGAAAGAGCCACTTGAACTACTGGATCTCGCATATCCGTCACTTCGTGCCCAATTGGAGAAGTCAAGTCTGCATGGATATTCGCAAGATGCGCGTCAATTCAAGGAAGTTGTGGCTCCGCTTCTCGCTTGGCATAAAGTAGTCGCGCGTCAGATTGTGTCGGGAATCCCTGACAAAGACTATCCTGAGGTGATCGAGAAGACTATTCAGGCGTCAGCTCCTTTGCGGGACTACGGTCATAACTACCACCCTTCAGGTGAAATCGCGACATTGTGGCTCAAGCTTCTCGCTAATCGCGAAAATCTAGAACCAGACGACATTAGTAGATTTGAAAAATGGGCTGACGCGTTGCCTCGCCCACTGAGCACTTCAGCGTTATCTTCACTTTCGCGCTTCGCTTCCCGAAGCACTGCTCTATGCGGCTTAGCAATTCGACTGAATACCAAAGCTGTCAAATCGATAGAAGCAGAAAGAGATGATGCACTGCAAAATGCTGAGTCATATGTCGAATTGGCCCGGGCTATTTTTCCAATTAACAGATGGGAATCAGCGGCGCTCCTGCAAAAGGCAATCACTGTTTCCGGTCGGTTCGGGGATGAGACTCGCGAACGATGGGCCGCAATCTGCAGCTTGTCAAAATGCGCATCTTCATGCGTCGACTATCAGCCCGAATTGGCTTACAAAGTAGCACGCTGCGCAGAAGTTGTGCGAGAGTATGCTGAGCGTGACAAATCTTTCGATTGGGGGAACACGGTCCAAGCACTGGGAAGCCTCTGCCCTCCATCCTCGCTGGCAGTGCTCAGCCGCTGGCGGGACCGCCAGTTCGGTGTCGATGTTGATCTATTGCCCGAAGTGATTGAAGCTATCGCCGAACGAAAAGCCTTAAGCCCTTGCGCTGCACTGGCCCTAATGCCTTTCCGCTATGGGTGGAATGAACCGCAACTACTCGACCGTGCCCTCGGTGCGTGCAAGAGCTTGGCTGAAAAAAAGATCGCTGTCAATTTCGCACTTCGATACATGTTGTTTACGGAAGGACCTTTTCATCGCAAGGCAGAGCTCAAGTCGCTGTTGATTAAACATGGATTGGTTGCTGAAGAGTTTGAAAAGTTTGATTTATTGGCGGAGAGGCCACAACCGACGCCTTACATAGCCAACCGGATTGTGGCCGTCAGTGAGAATTTAGTACCTGATGCAGGAAATGAGTGGGCAGACATCTTTGCTGACATAGATCTCCGCACAGATGCCGGGGTTCAAACCGCAAGCCAGCGGTTTGCGGCTCGCCCGGCTCCAAGACTGTTCAATGAATTCCTTGATGAGGCCTGTCAGCGGGTCGTTCCAGGAGGCGAAGCCGAATTCGTGACTGCCCTGTCTTCTGGCCGCGAGTTCTGCCTTAGTCGTTTACGAACTTTTGTAAATCGGATTCCTGAAGCATGGGACTCTTTCCAGTCTGTTCGCATTGCTGTCACTAGCGCGATCAAGAGAGTCTGTCGGCGTGATTGCATCGAAGCAGTTTTCTATAGTAGTCAACAAGATCCAGTAGTCATTGCGGCTAGGAAGTATGGCGGACTGGAGAAGTCGGACCTAATAGATGAAGTTCTTTCGGCACTAGGCGAGACATCCGAGGTATTTGATCAGACCCGCTTGTTCTCCCTTGTTAGCATGTTAGCTACAAAGCTCAGTGTAGATGAAGCGCGAGACGTACTGGGTTCGGGGCTAGCATTATTTGAGGAGCAATTAAACGACACAGACGGCGATGGCCCATGGTCTGAAGCCCTGCTTCCCCCAGCCGATCCAGAAGCTGCATTGGCTGGTTATTTGTGGGGCCGTCTGGCGTCGCCCCTGGCAAGTGAACGTTGGGAGGCGGCACATGCTGTCCGTTCAATGTGTTTGCTTGGACAGCATTCTGTGCTTCACCACCTTTTGGATCTTGCGAAAACTGGTAAGGGTGGCCCATTTGTCGACCCCAAACTCTATTTCTACAATCTTCATGCCACACAATGGCTCCTCATCTCGCTAAGCCGTGCAGCCTTGGAAGTTCCTGCTGAAGTGAACCGTTTCCGAGATTTCCTGATGCAGTCAGCGTTTGGGAGTTCGACCCACGTTGTAACGAAAGAATTGGCGGGCCGAGTCCTTTTGTCGGTGATGGATGGCGCAGGCACCGTAGATGACGATGAACTGCGATGTGAAATTACCGAAATCAATAAGTCTCCGTTTCCACAGGTTCGCAGCATTAGTTGGCAGAGAGCTAGAAGTCTAGGCAACGATGAAAGCGATGGGGAATTCGCGTTTGATATTGACGCAGACCGAGATTGGTTCTCGCCTCTTAGCCGATGTTTTGACATCTCTAACAAACTCATCCGTCGAATGACCGAGGTAGTGGTTAGGGAACAGTTTGGGTATCTTGGTCTACGTCCTTGGGAAGATGACGAGCGAGGGAAAAGGTCATTTTTCAGTGGCTCTAGCGGGCTTGATTCACGAGGCGTGACGAGAAGAGTGGATGATCTGCGCTCCTACTTTCAGTATCACGGAATTATGATTGTTGCCGGGCAGCTACTGTCCTTGCACCCTACTCATATCGGGCTGGATGAAAACGTGGACGACTTTACAATTTGGTTGGGCGGTCATGGTCTTACTTGCGCAGATGGTAGTTGGCTGGCGGACAGGCGGGACCCTTCCCCAATTCGCCCGGTTGATAATGCTGCTACCTGTACTGTGGAGGACTGGCCGTGGTCAATTGCCAAAGGTGATTTTGAAGCCCGATTTTTGGGTGATTTGCCTGACGTAGTCGTCTGGGCTCACTGGCTCGACAATTCTGGACTGGGGAACGAGCGTGTATCCATCAGAAGTGCGCTCGTATCGTCGGCCACATCGGAAGCTCTGCTGCGAGCAACACAGGCCGCTGATGTTTTCAGCTATGGGATACCTGCAGCAGGTCAAGACTTAGAGATCAAAGACGGGCCCTTCGAGTTACAGGGATGGATTTCGGATGGTGAATCACGTACTGGATTGGATCTCCATGACCCGTGGGGTGGTGATCTTCGATTTCCTGAAGCTAGGCCTTGCGATGAGGTGATCCAGATGATGGGAGTAAATGAATCTATAGATCGACGATACTGGATTCAGGGTCATAAACGGGTTATGTCGTCGGAAGTGTGGGGCGAATATGATGAGCGGAGGGCGTCATCTGTGAGCCACGGCGAACGACTCAGAACATCGCTGGATTTTATTCGCGAGTTTCTGGCGAAGAAAAACATGGACATGATCGTGAAGGTTCAAATCGAGCGGGTCCTGGAAAGAGAAAGATATGGGAAAACGAATAGCCAAGAAATTGGTTACATCCCCCCAAGTTGCCGACTATTCCTCTTTAAGGCCGACGGTCGAATACAAGCAAGCTAAGGAACTGATTGCGCTTGGAAAAAAGATAGTCGCAGAATTCCTAGAAGGGGAGTCATGTGACACACTTGGGCGTTGGATGGCTCACTATGTCGCTGGTTTGATTGATGCGGCGGAGGCAGCCGGCCCCCGAGAAAGACCAAAGGCCCGTGCGCTTTGCTTTGAAGCAATTCTTCAACTTTGGAAGCACCGCACGGAGTGGCCTGCAGGCAGACGCCCGTTTGCAGATTTCGAAAACATTTTTGAGACCCTCAATAGCCTCAATCCGATTAGGAAAGGTCCGGTTTATTTCAATTTCGAAGATCTGATTAGGTCAATTCGGAAACCGAGTGGCGAGGGCAAACATTGGCTTGAAAGGGCAGGAGAAATTGACAAGTGCGCGCGAGTATTGATTAGTCACTGCATTGAAATGACTGCCAACCCTTTGCTAGCCAGTGCCCATGGATGGATAGAGTTAGCAGCCAAAGTACAATCAACAGAGAGAACCGATATTGATGCCATTCTGGCGTTGCGCGGTTTTAGCGGAGCAGAAGCAGACGCCTCGGACGACAAGACTCCGAAGGCGCATGCTAAAACGGCAACACGACTTCTTGAAAAGAAGTTGGCCACATTGGAGCAGTTTCGGAACAGCGCCTTGGAATTAGAGTCTCAGTGGCGACAGCAGTTGGCTGAACTGCGACGCCCGACATCGAGTTCTGGCAAAACGAAGCGAAAGAGATCCAATGGGGCTTCAACATAGATCATAGTCCTCAATCTTTCGCTGAAATTCAGTAACAGAGCAAGCTACTTTCAAGACGATCCTGTCAGCCTCCAAGATCCCGTTTCAAGTTCCTTAGCAGACCGGGTTTGGAGGCAGAATTCTCAAGCGCTGAAGTCGTGGAGCAGAGCCGTCCCGCTTCTCCGCAGGACAACGGACGCCGCGAACGCATGCATCGCACGTTGGAACAAGAAACTCTGAAACCGCCGGAGCGCAATCGGCAGCGGCAACAAGCGACGTTCCGAAGCTTTCCGCAGCGTTAAAACGAGGATCGTCCGCATGAGTCGTTGGACTACTACATACCGGCCTCGCGTTACGTTCGATCCGTACGCGAGTTTCTTCGACGTATGGCGGAGGTGAGCTGCGACTCGGATGTTCATGTGCGGAGATCGTCACAGAAAGGGGACTTGAACTGGAAGGGCAAACGCTTCTTTGTTAGCGAGATCTTCGGAGGGCAGCGGTTGGGGCTGCGACCGAGTCTTGACCGCTTCTTCGAGGTCGTCTACGGGCCGCTGCAGATCGGATGGTTCGACACTTATCGCTGCCAGTTCATGCAAAGTGAGCCGCGACACTTGCGTATGGAACGCCTATGCAAATGACGGTTTGGTGGAAAGCGTGGAAATCCAAAAAGCGGATTACCACCCTTTCCACAAACCTTGGAAATCGCTGCGCGATTCCCACATTTACACAGGATCGGTGATGACGCTCTATACTCAAACCCAAGACCCGAAGAGCTGCGACAAGTGTTACCCAGGTCGTCGGGCAAAAGTGTTGCCTAGGTCGCCGACCGAACATGGATGGAGGGGCGGATGTGATCTGCTCGCCAATTTCATAGCAGCAATTACTAGTAATCTGACACTGCTGACCCGCCCGCCAAAGCCAAATCCTGCTAGATTCCTAAGTATGTCGGCGCCCTTCCTAGAGGTGGTGGATCAATTGTTCCATACAATGGACGAGCTAGTCCCGACTGCTCTCTACAAAGCGGCTCAGGTTCGTCCGATTCCCGGTCGGATCCAGGGAATGGCCTTCTTCCCCGGTGGCAGCGGCCTCGATTTGCGGGATCCAGCCGTGGCGGAGTTTCCGGTTGGTGGCGTGATGATCCTTGGACATAATTTTGATTCGGAAGCCGGGTTTCAAGCGTCGTTCCAGCGGGGACATGAAGTTGTGACGAAGGGCACCTGGGGGGCGCTCCTGGAGTTGCTACTTCAAGCAGATATTCCATCCAAACAGTGCTTTTTCACGAATGCTTTTATGGGTTTGTGTGAGATATCTGGGCGAGGGAGACGACAACAAGAAATATCTGGGCCGAGACAACCCGGATTTCCGGGCGGCCTGCCTGAGGTTTTTGAAAGCGCAAATCGAAACTCAGCGCCCTCGGTTCATTCTGACGCTCGGGCTGCATGTGCCGCCGCTACTCGCTGCTGCGTCTGGCGACCTGAGCGCCTGGGCGGGGAAAAACAAGCGTTACGGCTGCGATCGAAGACTGCGCCTGAAAGATTTGGACGCAGCGCCGATATTCGCTGGAGCCAGATTCGAGTTGGGTAAGGGAGGTAGCCATACCGCTGTGGTTGCCGCTATTGCCCATCCTAGTTATCGGCTGAATGCTAAACGACGGGCGCCCAAGGGATTCGCACGTGGGCTTGAGGGTGAAGGCGAATTGATCCGAAGAGGGTGGGCGATGAGCGGAGTGGATTTGTTGGCGGGTTTGGGTCGTTTGGGTCGTTTGGGTCGTTTGGAATCCCCACCCTGACGGATGGGGTTGGTCGGGGGGGCGGGTTGGCGACATGGGTGACAGAACAGCCGGGTAGCATCCGTAGCAAAACGGGTTGGCGGCATGGGTGGCGGCGGTTGGAGGCGGGATGGGGCGGACGGTCCGACGACCTAGGTAACACTTTAGCCCGACGACATGAGTGATAGAACGCGTTGGGGAGATCGTTGCAGGGGTGGTGGCAAGGTTGGGTCGTTTGGAATCCCCACCCTGACGGATGGGGTTGGTCGGGGGGCTCGGTCCGACGACATGGGTGACAGAACAGCCGGGCAGGATCTGTAGCAAAACGGTCCGACGGCATGGGTGACAAAGCAGCCCGGGCAGCATCCGTAGCAAAACGGCTCGGCGGCATGGGTGGCGGCGGGTTGGGGGCGGGTTGGGAAGAGCGGTGCCGTAGGACGCAGTTGGGCGAGGCGGAGGTTGGCGGTGGGAGGGTCGATTGGGTCGTTTGGAATCCCCACCCTGACGGATGGGGTTGGTCGGGGGGCAGCCCGGCGGCATGGGTAACAAAAGAGCGAAACGACATGGGTTAGAGAACAGCCCGGCGACATAGGTTACAAAACAGCCCGGCGACATGGGTGACAGAACAGCCCGGCGACATAGGTTACAAAACAGCCCGGCGACATGGGTGACAGAACAGCCCGGCGACATGGGTGACAGAACAGGTCGGGCGACATGGGTAACAGAAGAACCCGGGGCCCAGGTGAGGCTCTTGCCCAAGGTGGGATATACCTTTGCTGAAGCTGGATGCCAGGCTGAAAATGTATCAGAAGATGGAACGAGAGGAGCTAGTGTAGTGAATATTACGGCACGGTTTGAAAACGGTATCTTTCGGCCTCTCGAAGCAGTGTCATCTCTCGGGGCAGTGTCTTTGAGAGAAGGAACACTCGTTGCAATTGAGGTTGCAATCGATGTTGCAAGTGAAGCGCTCGATTCCGATTTTTTCGGGTTGTGGAAAGATCGAAGCGAAATCGAGGATAGCGTGCAATACGTGAATCAAATGCGGACGAGGGCTCGCGACTAGAGCTTTTCTGTTGGGTGTTTTGGGCTGGGACGGGTCATGCAAGGGGGCGCTCGGGGAGGCGGAACAGGATAAGCGGCGCGTGGGTAGGCGAGGAAGTGAGAAGGTGTGCGCGGAACTGATGCAGCACGATGAAAAACGAAGGGTTCCGCAAGGGCTTAAGTTGCTGGCTTGCTTTGAGGTAGTCGAGAGCCAGAAGCTGGATTCTTGAGGAGCGACTTGAGGTACCCGCATAGTTGTTCGATTTTGCGTAGGGATTTTGAGTTGACAGTTCAGACGTCCCCCGATAGGCTTTGGGTATGGTGATTCAACTCAATCCGGAGCAGGAGAGGATTATTCAGGAAGAAATTCAGAATGGTCACTTTCACAGCGCCGAGGAGGTGCTGGATTCTGCTTTAGCGGCGTTGCGGGAAAAGGTGCGAGAGCCAAAAAGTCTGGTGGAATTCTTCCGGGATTCTCCCTTTGTGGGAATGGAAATGAAGTTCGAGCGGAGTGAAGATAGCGGACGCAAGATCGAGCTATGAATGGTTTTTTGCTCGACACAAATACTGTGTCAGAAATGGTGAGTCTGAAACCAAATCCTCGTGTACTGAACTGGATCGCTGCAGCAGATGAGAACCGCTTGTTTTTGAGTGCGCTAACGCTGGGTGAAATTCGTCAGGGTGTGGCCGCTCTGCCGCAAAGCAAGAAGCGAAGCCGGCTGGAAGCGTGGTTGGAAGTGGATTTGCAAGAACGATTCGCTGGGCGGATTCTTGGGATTGATGCGGCTGTGGCAAATCGCTGGGGGTGGATTGTGGCACATGCACAAGTTCGAGGTATGCGATTGCCTGTGGTCGACGGGCTGATTGCGGCAACTGCACTACATCACAATCTCACCGCTGTGACAAGAAACGTCCGAGACTTCAGCTTGGATGGCCTGAGTGTTTTTAATCCGTGGGAAGAGTGAATCGCTTCACATTGAGCTGCCCACGCTTGTAGTTTTGAAGGCGAATGCGCTGAAGCTGGTGGAGCGGTTTGGGATGTCACTTTGAATCCCGACGCTTACGCATGGGGTTGTCAGCGGGTACAGCCCGGCGATGAGACACTGTCCTCGATGCAGGCCATCCCGATCCTCAATCAAATGTCACCCATGTCGTCGGGCTAAAGTGTTAGCTATGTCCCCTGCCATCCCGTTGGCGATTGGCTAATGCGGATGAATGGAAGGCTTGAGCGGCTAAAGCAGTGGCAGCTGGCCGGGGCCGTGGATGCTGGGGCGGGTTCCGTTGGGGTAGAGAGTTGTCATGCGCCAGGTGGCCATGGATAGCGCCATGACGAGGTCGGCGTGGGCGATGGATTCGGGGTCGCCCTGGCGGTTGATTTTGATTTGCGGCTGCGCGTTTTCTCTGTGGTGGATCTCGAGGGATTGCAGCTGGGCCAGCAGCGTTGCAGCGTGGGGGAGTTTGGCTGGGACCTGGAGGAGGTTGTTTTCGATTGCGGTGGCGAGGGAGTTCAAGAGGGTGAGCTTGGGGACGTGGAAGAGGTCTATGGGCAGGGTGTTGTGGTGGGTGGTGGTGACGGCTGTGCCGCTGGTGAAGAGGATGCCTTCGAGACGGCCTACTCCCTGGCGGTTGGTGCTTTGGTAGTGGACGATTTCTTTCTGGATGAGTTCGAGGACGGGGGCGCCGAGGCCGGTTGCGTCGGCTACGGTGCGGATGGTGATTATTGGGTGGAGGCGGCGGAGGTTGGCCAGTTTGGTAACGATGGTTTGAGCGATTTGGGTGTAGCTGGTGCCGAGGGGGAGGATTTCGGCAAAGGCTAGAAGCCAGTGTTTGGTGGTCGATTCGGTGCCGTCGCGCCAGGCGTGGCGGCTGAGGGTTTGGTCGATGTTGAGGAGGAGGGCGAGCGCGGTGGGGTGCTGGGACTGGCCGAGATCGACGCCGAGGATGGCTTCGCGGTATTGGTTGTGGGTGTGCATGTTTAGAGGGGGAGAGGATCGAAGTTCGTAGTGTGGATGCGTTCTAGCAGGTTCTGGGCGAGGAAGCTGGACTGGGAGCCGAGGAAGTCGCACATGTATTCCTGGCGGAAGTAGCGGTCTGTGGATTGGGCGCGTTCGGCGTCGAGGAATTCTTTGGAGATGCGGGGGCATTCTGTGGCGGGGACGGCGATGCGGAGCCAGTTGTGGCGGCTGACCCAGGCGTTGTAGAAATAGCCGTGCTGGCCACGGGGGGTGGACATGATGAGGAGGGTTCCGTTGGTGGTGGCGAGGAAGGGGAGGGCGGAGCGGAAGAGGGGCTCGGGGACGCGGGCGGCTTCGTCGATGATGACGAGGGAGGCGGCGGAGAAGCCGCGGATGGTGGTTTCATTGCCGGGGAGGGCGACGATACGGGAGCGGTTGGGGAATTCGAGGCTGAGCTGGTTGCGGGCATCGGTTTTGCGGGGGAGGTTGAGGGTGTGGAGGAGGCCCAGGATTTTGCCGTAGAGCTCGCCGGACTGGCGGAGGGAAGGGGAGAGGATGAGGGTGAGGGTGTTGGGTGCGTGGAGGGCCTGATGGAGGGCGCGGATGGCGGCAGTTGTCGATTTGCCCCACTGGCGGGTGCAATTGACGATGATGCGGTTTTGAGGGGTGTCGAGGATCTGGGCCTGGGCGGGATCCGGGGTGAATTGCAGGCGGGACTTCGCCCATTCTGAAGGTGTGTTGTAAGTTGGTTCCGATGGTAGGGATCGATAGATATCCGTTCTGAACTTACCGATGGCAGGGTGGTAAGCGTAGACTGCTTTTTGTTTTTTTGACATGTGTTACCTCGGCTATGGATTGTGAGCCGGGTGGAGGGAGGGTTTGGGGGGAGGCTGAGGGGTCGGGTGGGGTAAGTAGTTTGTTTATCAGGGTTTTGCGAGATCGTAATTTATTTTTGATTTTCGTGAACGATTTGCAAAAAGTTCTGGAAATGTATTTGACCGAGGGAGGTGGACTGGGGGTGGGGCACGTGGTGAGCGATTGCCGAATTCAGGCAATTGATCCCTTCATGGATTGGAGGCGCTGGGCGTAGCGGTCGTGGAGTTGCTGCCAGCCGTAAAGCTTGGCTTCTTCTCCTACGATGGGGCCTACGGGATTGCCTTCGAGATAGCGCTCCATCACGGCCAGGCAGATGTGCCAGCCGGCGGCTACCTTGATTAGCCAGTCTCCGTCTACGCTGTGCCTTAGTGCGAGGCTGGTTCCAGTGCCGTTCGATTCCAGTTGCCAATGGAGGAGGTCTCCACCCCAGGTGTGGACCAGGGCAATGTTGGGGGTGGCGACGATGACCTGTTCTTGTGTTGTTTCGCCGCCTTGCTCGCCGTTGATTGTGATGTCGACTTGGCCGCATTGATCGAGGCTGCGTGAGGCGAGGAGTGGGGACCACGCTGAGATAGCGTCTTTGCTGGTGAGGGCAAGCCAGATTTGCGCGGGGCTTTGGGTGAAGTCTCTTGTCATCACGAGGGTTGGCATGTCGTGCTGGCGCTCGAGGGATACGGCCAACAATGGCCCCATCTCAATTTGCTTCTTGCTCATTAGACCTAGCATGGCCTATTTGTTAGCAATTTGGCTAAGATCGTTTGATGGCAACGCAGGTGGATTCATTTATTGGCAAATACCCGATTGAGAGCCGGGCTGGTGAGATTGAACGGTTGCGGATACAGGGGGAAGCGATGGGGCCGGAGTGTCTCACGATGCTTGGGCTGATTGGCGTGGGTGAGGGTTGGCGGTGTCTCGATGTGGGTTGCGGGCCGGGCGGGATTACCGGGTTGTTGAGTGAACTGGTTGGGGTTAGCGGGCGGGTGCTGGGTTTGGATATGAATCCGGGGTTTCTGGATGCGGCCCGGGTGGGTGCGGCGGGGAATGTGGAGTTTCGATTGGGTGATGCTTACCAGACCGGGCTTGCGGCGGATGAGTTTGATCTGGTGCATTTGCGGTTTGTGGCGAGTACGGCCGGGGGGCCGGCGCGGTTGATTCGCGAGGCGATGCGGGTGGTGCGGCCGGGTGGGATTGTTGCGCTGCAGGAGCCGGATGGGGGGAGTTTGCATTGCTATCCGCCGCATGCGGATTGGGAGCAGTTGAAGGGGGCGCTGCTGGGGGCTTTTGCCGGGGTGGGTGCGGATTTGGAGCTGGCGCGGCGGTTGTATTCGGTGGCGATCGAGGCTGGGCTTGAGGATGTGCAGTACCGGACTTTTGTGGTGGCGGTGAGATCGATGGATGCGATGGTGGATTATTTGCCTTCGACTGTGGAGTCGTTGCGGGAGACGGTGGTTCGGCTGGGGTTGATTTCAGCGGAGGAATTGCCGGGGGTGCTTGCGCGGTGTCGCGAGCATTTGAGGAGGCCGGGGACGAGCTTTACGATGTATACGGTGGCGCAGGTTTGGGGGCGGAAGGGCGGATAATTTGAAAGTGGCTGCCCGCTGAAGGCTAGTTTTTAAGCTGAGGCCATCCATTCCTCGCGGGTTAACCCAGCTTGTTGCAGAATACGGGCCAGCAAGGCGGGTCCGATTTCACTTGCATGCGGGTTTGGCAGAATTAACCGCACGGAGTCTCGGGTCAAGAACTGGTGCTTACCTCCCGAAAACGGGCCGGCGAAGCCCAGTTGTTTCAAACGGGCAATCAGGTCCGTTCGCTTGACAGAGGTTAGCTTGTTGCTCACAAAAGCATCAGGCCACTTCGCGAATGGCCAAATCAATGCCATCCATCACCGGAATCGGGTGCTGCCCGGAGAGACTAAACAGCAGCCAATCTTCGAGGGCGGATTTAAGTTCTTCGCGGCAATCCTCAAGCGTTGCAGCCTGAGCCCATACCCCGGCCAAGTCCGGGATGGAACCGTAAAAGCCCTCGCTATTTTCCAGCAACTCGTAGTGAGCTCGCCGCAGCGCGACGGTGATGTACCGATTGATCACGACACTTTTACTATAGACGAAAGCTTGAGATCGGGTGTGTGGAGGCATTGGAGTAGGTGGCAAGTGACAATTGCACTGTCCTAAAGGCACAGCGCTACTCTAATTTTGTGGCCAAACTCACGTTGATGATCGAGGATCGTTTGTTTAGGGACGCAGGTCTGATCGCGCTGAAACAGGGTACCAGTTTGGAAGAATTGGTTCGAGAATATTTGGAGAATCTGGTGGCTGCGAAATCACTGAGAGATGAGTCGAAGAAGTGGCTGCTCAATACACGCTTCGATTACAAGGCGGGAGATTTCGACCGAGACTCGTCGTATCAACGGTGGGGGACTTGACTGTTTTTGAATCCCTTTGTGGCTTGAGGAAGTGCGTGTTTGAGGGGCAACCGCGATAGGCTAGCACGAGGATGACTCGTCGCTCGTTTTTGCTCGCTGCCCAGGTGGTGCTGCCCGATCTTCGGGAGGTTGCGCCGGATCTAGTGGTGCCTCCTTTGGTGGATGGGTTGCCTGCTGCTGGACGGCGTGTGCGGGTTCGTGATGCGGATTCGCCGGAGATTTATCATGTGCTCTATTTGCCTGCGGACTGGCGGCCCGGGCGGCGCTATCCGGTGATTGTGGAATACGCTGGCAACGGGAATTATCGGAACGATTACGGGGATGTTTCGCTGGGGGTGCCGGAGGGGAGCAATCTTGGTTTTGGGCTTTCGGGCGGGGAAGGCTATCTGTGGCTTTGCCTGCCTTATGTCGAGCCGGTGGGGCGGCGGAATCAGACGCTTTGGTGGGGCAGTGCTGAGGCTACGAATGAGTATGGGCGTCGAGTGATTGAGCAGGTTTGCCGGCAGTATGGCGGGGATGCGAAGCGGGTGCTGTTGGCTGGGTTTTCTCGCGGGGCGATTGGGTGTTCTTATCTTGGGTTGCGGGATGATCGGACGGCGAAGCAGTGGCGGGCGTTGTTTGCTTATAGCCACTTTGATGGGGTGCGGAGCTGGCCTTATCCGGATAGTGATCGTGAGTCGGCGCTGGGGAGGCTGAGGAGGTTGCGGGGGCGGCCGGTGTTTGTTTGCCATGAGGGGAGTGTGGAGGCTACGCGGGAGTTTCTTGGTGCTGGGAAGGTGGAGGGGCGGTTTACGTATGAGCCGATCCGGATGCGGAATCATAACGATGGGTGGGTGCTGCGGGATTTGCCGGAGAGGCGGCGGGCGCGGGAGTGGCTGCGTGGGGTGATGGGTTAGGCGTTCCCAGACGGATTTAAGGGCTAATATGATCCTATGGTGCTCAGTAGCAACGAGGAATCGTTAATCAGTGTTGTTCGTGCTCTTCCGCCCAGCGAGGCAAGGCTGGTGCTTGATTGGGCACGCCAACTGGCCGATCTAGCGGGTGGGCGTTCAATTGACTGGTCTGACAGTTGGTCTGATGAAGATTTAGCCGACGCGACAGCGGCGGCAGCTTACCGTTTGGCGGAAGAAGAACGGGAAAACTAATTATGCCGAGACATTTAGATCAACACGTAGAGGCCCCATCGGCTTTGTAGCCCCGGCGCATGTCGAGGGTGGTTGGGAATTCGGGGTTTGGCTCGGGGGCCGGGATGTCCATCTTTCCGGTGGTGCCGCTGTAGTCGGAGAATCTCGCGGCTCGGCGGGCCTGGGCTTCGTTGGCGTTGACCGGGAAGGTGTCGTAGTTTCTGCCGCCGGGGTGGGCTACGTTGTAGATGCAGCCTCCGAGGGATAGCTTGCTGCTTAGGTCGAGTAAGTCGAACTTTAGAGGTGTGTTGACCGGGATGGTTGGGTGGAGGCAGCGGGGGGGCTGCCAGGCGCGGTATCTAACTCCGCAGACGTATTCGCCGTGGACTCCGGTGGAGCGGAGCGGGAGGCGGCGGCCGTTGCAGGTGATGGTTTGTTTCTCCGGGGTGAGGTTTTTTACTTTGACCTGGAGACGCTCTACTGATGAGTCTACGAATCGGGTGGTGCCTCCGCCGCCGGGTTCTTCGCCGAGGACGTACCAGGGTTCGATGCCCTGGCGGATTTCGATCTCTACTCCGTCGTAATTCACAGTGCCGTAGACGGGGAAGCGGAATTCGAAGTGGGGGGCGAACCAGGCTGCTTCGAAGGGGTAACCGGCGTGGTTGAGGTGCTGCATTACGCTGGCGAAATCTTTTTCTACGAAGGCTGGGAGGAGGAACTGGTCGTGGAGTCTTGTACCCCAACGGATGGGTGCTTCGTTGTAGGGGGTCTTCCAGAAGGTGGCGGTGAGGGCTCGCAGGAGGAGTTGCTGGGTGAGGCTCATCCTTGCGTGGGGGGGCATCTCGAAGGCTCTCATTTCGAGGAGGCCTAGCCTGCCGGTTGTCGAGTCTGGGGAGTAGAGTTTGTCGATGCAGAATTCGGCGCGGTGGGTGTTGCCTGTTACGTCGACGAGTAAGTTGCGGAAGATACGGTCTACTAACCAGGGGATGTATTGTTCTTCTACGCCGTGGTTGTCGAGGAGGCTGCAGGCGATCTCTAGTTCGTAGACGGCGTCGGGGCGGGTTTCGTCGACTCGCGGGGCCTGGCTGGTGGGGCCGATGAAGGTGCCGGAGAAGAGATAGGAGAGCGAGGGGTGATTGAGCCAGAAGAGGACTAGCGAGCGGAGGAGGTCTGGACGGCGGAGGAAGGGGCTGTTGACGGGTTCAGCCGCGCCCATGACGATGTGGTTGCCACCGCCGGTGCCGGTGTGGCGGCCGTCGAGCATGAATTTTTCCGTGCCGAGGCGGCAGAGGCGGGCCGTCTGGTAGAGGCGTGTGGTGTCCTCTACGAGCGTGCGCCAGTTGGAGGAGGGGTTGGTGTTGACTTCGATGACGCCGGGGTCTGGAGTGACCTTTACGCTGCGGAGGCGGTGGTCGAAGGGGGGAGTGTAGCCTTCAATCAGGACTGGCATCTTGAGCTTGGCGGCAGTGTCTTCGACGGCCATCACTAGCTCTACGTATTCTTCTGCACTTTCGGTGGGGGGCATGAAGATGTGGAGGCGACCGCGGCGGGGCTCGACCGAGAGGGCGGTGCGGACGGTTTTGTCGGGGCCCGCGGGGAGGGTTTGTTCGCGGACCTGCTGACGGGCTTCGCCGTCGGTGGATTCTGCGGCGATGGAGCGCTGGGGGCGTTGCGGGGATTTGCCCCAGAGGCCTACCGAGGCAGCGGGGGCTTCGTAGGGGAGGGGGCCGCGTGGGGCCATGGGGTCGATTTCGAAGATGTGGCGTTCCTGGTCGTCTGGAACGTAAGGGAGGCTCTTGATGGGGAGACGGAAGCCGACGGGGGAATCGCCGGGGACGAGGAAGAGGTGGCGGGCGCGGAGCATCCAGAGGGAGCTCTGCCAAGTGGGGCCGTCTTTGCCGCGTTGCTTCTGGATGGGGAGGACGAAGCCGGAGGGTTGGTCGAGGCCACGCTCGAAGATGCGGCGGAACCGGTCGCGCTCTTCGGGGTCGGCGAGTTTGTTGTCCTCGGGGTTTACGTTGACGGGGAGCTGCCGTTCTTTGTGGACGTATTCGAGGGGGTCTTCGTAGGCAGCGATGACGAAGTCTGGAGAGACGAGGAGACGGGTGGCCAGGCCTTCAGCAAAGGCGAGGGCCTCTTTGGCGGTGTGGCCGTAGTCTTGTTCGGGGTTGGCGATCCACTGGTCGTCGCGCCAGAGGGGGGTGTTGTCGTTGCGCCAGTAGCAGGTGAAGGCCCAGCGGGGCAGGGACTCGCCGGGGTACCATTTGCCCTGTCCGTAGTGGAGGAGGCCTTTGGGGGCGATTTGATCACGGAGGCGGCGGATGAGCTGGCCGGCTCTTTTCTCTTTTTCAGGGCCTAGAGCAGAGGTGTTCCATTCTTCGCCGTCCATGTCGTCGATCGAGACGAAGGTGGGTTCGCCGCCCATGGTGAGTCGTACGTCGTTTGCTACCAGATCTTGATCTACCTGGTCGCCCAGTTTGTCGATGGCGGCCCATTGTTCGTCGGTGTAGGGTTTGGTGACGCGGGGGTCTTCATGGACGCGGCGGACTTCCATGATGTGTTCGAACTCGACTTCGCAGGGGCTGACCAAGCCGGTGACGGGAGCGGCGGAGGCGGGCTCTGGGGTGGCGGCGAGGGGGATGTGGCCTTCACCGGCGAAGAGGCCGGAGGTGGGATCGAGACCGACCCAGCCGGCGCCGGGGAGATAGACTTCGGTCCAGGCGTGGAGGTCGGTGAAGTCGGCTTCGGGGCCGGAGGGGCCGTCGAGGGATTTTTCGTCGGCTTTGAGCTGGATGAGGTAGCCAGAGACGAAGCGGGCGGCGAGGCCTAATCTTCTGAGGACCTGGACGAGGAGCCAGGCGCTGTCGCGGCAGGAACCGCTGCCGAGGGTTAGAGATTCTTCGGGCGTCTGGACGCCGGGTTCCATTCGGATGGTGTAGCGGAGGAGACGGTTGAGGCTGGCGTTGAGATCGAAGAGGAAGGCGATGGGACGGCGGGGAGTGCGGTCGATCGAGGCCAGGAATTTCTCAAAGAGGGGGGTGCCGGGGAGGGTTTCGAGGAAGGGGCGGAGTTCGCGGTGGAGGGAGTCTTCGTAGGTAAAGGGGAAGATTTCGGCGTATGGTTCGAGGAAGAAGTCGAAGGGGTTGATGACGCTCATGTCGGCGACGAGGTCGACTTCGACGGAGAAGGAGCTGGTGGGCTCGTTAAAAACAAGGCGGGCGAGGTAATTTCCCTGGGGGTCCTGCTGCCAATTTATGAAGTGATTGGCGGGTTGGATATTGAGTGCGTAGCTGTGGATGGGGGTACGGCTGTGTGGTGCAGGACGCAGGCGAACGACTTGCGGGGATAGGGTGACGAGGCGGTCGTAGTTATAAACGGTGCGGTGGTGTAAAGCGACTCGAATTGCCATGAGCTTGAAACATGATTCTGGCATGATGAAAACGAGGTGACAAATCGATAGAGTAAATCGGCTCGATTTGCACACAACATAGCGAGGCAAAAATGTTTTGGATCAGACAGAATGCCGAAAGGGTAAAAGACCTGCTACGATTCGTTTGGATGCAATCCGAGAATGATTAATCGCAAGCCTGCACAGGAATCGTTTCGCGAGCATATATTGCTGTTGCGAGAGTTTGTGCGCGCTCCGCTATCAACGGCTACCATTGCGCCGAGTTCGAGGCATTTGGCGCATCGGATGGCGTTGTCGGTGGATTTGGAGAAGGCGGGTTCGGTGGTTGAACTAGGACCGGGTACGGGTGCTCTTACCAGCGAGTTGTTGCGGCGGTTGCGGCACGATGCACGGTTCCTGGCTGTTGAGCTGAATCCTGTGTTGGCGGCGGATTGGCAGCGGCAGTTTCCCCGGCATCAGATGGCAGTGGGTAGTGTTGCGGATTTGCGGCAGATTTGTTCTCAACATCAGATTGGGAATGTGGACTGTATTGTCAGTGCGCTGCCCTGGCCCTCGTTTCCGTCGGAATTGCAAGAATCTGGACTGGAAGAGGTTGTGGATGTGCTGAGGCCCGGTGGCCAGATGGTGACTTTTGGGTATCACGTGGGGATGCTGATGCCGTCGGGGAGAAATTTCGTTCGGCTGATTGAGCAGAAGTTTCGTAGAGTGGAGCGGTTGAAGTGGGTTTGGCGGAATTTGCCGCCGGCTTATATTCTGCGGTGTACGAAATGATGGACCGCCGGGGATTCTGTTTGATGCCACTCGCTTTGCAGGCAGCCGATGTGGAGGAATGGAAGTTTGACCGGCTGGATCGATTGGGGCGACATGCGACGCGGGTGGAGGGGAAGCCGAAGCTGTTGGATGGCGGGATTGCGTTTGATGGGGTGAAGGATGCGCTTTATCTGGATGTGCATCCGCTGGCTGGGGCTAAGGAGTTTAGCTGGGAGTTGGTGTTTCGGCCGGCGCGTGGGGGAAATCCGGAGCAGCGGTGTTTTCATTTGACCGAGAACGGATCGACGCACCGGATGTTGTTTGAGACACGGCTGATTGGGGACAAGTGGTGTCTTGATTCGTTTGCGGCTAGCTCGACGGGGCAACAGGCGCTGATGGACCGGACGAAGCTGCATACGCTGGACGAGTGGCATCATGTGGCGATGGTTTATGACGGGCGGGAGTTTCGGCATTATGTGAATCACAAGCTGGAATTGAGTGCGGCGGTGGCGCTGGCGCCGCAGGGTGAGGGGAAGTGCTCGGTTGGGGTTCGCTACAACAAGGTGGATTATTTCAAAGGGACGATGCGGCTGGCTCGGTTTCATAAGCGGGCTTTGAGTGCGAACGAGTTTTGCTCCTGGTAGGGGCCGGGTTTCACCAGATTGCAATGAGTTGCGGGTAGGCTGGTAGGGTGAAATTTTCTCTTTTTAGTGGACTTGTTTTTGTTGGTTTGGGTTTTGGTCAGTTGATGACCGATGTGCAGATTCTGGGTAGCCATAACAGTTATCACGCCGGGTTGGGGAAGAGTGAGATGGCTTACCTGGCGAAGGTGAATCCGAAGCTGGCGGAGTCGCTCGACTATACGCATCCGCCGCTGGAGGAACAGCTTGCTTTTGGGGTTCGGAAGTTTGAATTTGATGTGTTTAGCGATACGAAGGGCGGGTTGTTTGCAAAGCCTGCGATTGTTGGGTTGGCGGCGAAGGCGGGGCTTCCTGCGGATGAGGCTTACGCGAAGCTTGGGGTGATGGGGAAGCCGGGATTCAAGGTGATCCATGTGCAGGACCTGGATTACCGGAGTTCTTGTCAGCCGTTTGTGGAGTGTTTGACGATGCTGCGGGATTGGTCTAAGAAGCATCCTCGGCATTTGCCGATTTATGTGTTGGTGGAGACTAAGACGGGGAACCCTCGGCCGGAGTTTATGGTGACTCCGGAGGTGGTGACGGGGGAGACGCTGGATGCTCTGGATGCGGAGATACGGTCTGTCTTTGAGGCAACGCAATTGATTACGCCGGATTTGGTTCGTGGGGATTTTAAGACTCTTGAGGAGGCTGTGCTTGCGCGGGGATGGCCGAGCCTTGAGGCGGGGCGGGGGAAGGTTGTGTTTCTGTTTGACCAGGAGAATGTGACGGGGTTGTATACGAAGGGGAGGCCGAGTCTGGAGGGGCGAGTGGTGTTTACCAATGCGAAGCCGGGGACGCCGGATGCGGCGTTTGTGAAGATGAACGATGCTTCGTCTGCCCGGATTGCGGAATTGGTGAAGGCGGGGTATCTGGTGAGGACGATGAGCGATGGGGTGAAGGACGGGAAAAAGAGGGACGCCGCTTTGGCTAGCGGCGCCCAGATTGTTAGTACCGATTATTACTTCTCGAAGAAGACGGCTTCGGGTTATGGGGTGGATTTTGGGGGTGGGATTGCTCGGTGCAATCCCGTTCGGGTGTCTGCTTGTAAGGCTGGGTTGCTGGTTGAGTAGCTAGTCTACGATGCGGGCGGAGATTACGAAGATGAGGGCTCCGTCTTTGGAGGAGGCGTTGGTCTTGCCTACTACTACTTGCTGGCCGCTCTTCATGTCGAGTGAAGTGTTGATGCCGACCTCGCGAAATTGGAATAGATTCTCGCCGGTTTTGTATGGCATGCGAACTCCCACCCGGACATCGTTGAATTTGATGGATTGACCTGTGAGCGAGAGGTCGGCTCGGAGGTTGTAGTTTGGGGCGGCGCTTTCGGGGACTTCCTGCCACACCAAGACACCGGAGGATTCGACTCGCTTGCCATCCCGGACTCTCAGGATTTGAGTTTCGAGGTTGTTGAAGGTGGTGAGGTTGGTGACTTGCTTTAGCTGCTGGATTACTGCGTTGAGCGAAGCGGGGGCATCGCCCTTTTCGGTTATGCCTGATTTGCCGTGAAGGATGTTGAGGGTGATTTCGACGTTGCGATCGGCAATGGTAAGTGCTGGCCGAGGTTTGTAGTAGCGGCGAAATACCGCTTCAGATTCATCGAGTTTTTCTTTCGTTTCTGCATAGAGTGTGACTATTTTTAGTACTGGGTCGAAGTGATAGCCAACGTTGTTGGGTTGGAAGACCTTGTAAAATCGTTCGGCTTGATCTGTGCCGTCGGGTTCATACTCGAGAGTTCGGCTGATCCGAATTTGGGCGGCCAAGAGGCTAGATAGTGTAAGCAGTAATAGGAATTTCATTCGAGGCTCCAATAGATAACAACGTTCTTGTCGGTGGAGGCCAACTGGACGGTGTGTTCGTCCAGCATCGTGGCCTTTGGTTTTGCGCGGCGAAAAGAGAGGGTCGCGGGCGCGGGGACTGGGATGAATAGATCGGGGACGGTGATGATGGCTTTGCCGGGATCGGGTAAGGGGATGTGTGGCTGGCTTGTGGGCAGGCTCGCTATAGTTGCGGCGAGGAGGGCTGCGGCGGCTAGCGTGTAGCGGGTGATGCGGCGGCGTCGCAGGGTTTGGTGGACTCGCGGGGCGATGCGGTTTAGCGAGTCCTCGGGGAGGGGCTCGTTGCGCAGGTCTGTGAGGAGGAGGTCTAGATCATCCATTGCTTGAGCTTCTCCTTGGCGCGATGGATGGAGGTGCGGACGGTTTCTTCGGTGCAGTCCAGGATGTTTGCTACTTCGCGGCTGTTGAGGCCTTCGAGGTCTCGCAGGACGAGACAGGCTCGCTCGCGTTCTGGCAGTTTTGCGATTTGGCGGGCGAGGCGTTGTTGTTTTTGTTCGAGGTCCAGTTGTTGCTCGGGGTTGCGTTGCGGGGACTGGAGGGTTTCGAGGGTTGCTTCGCCTGTTTGGGGTTTTCGCTTTCGGATCTGATCGAGACAGAGGTTGACGGTGATGCGGTAGATCCAGGGGGCGGTGGGTTCTTCTTTGGTTTTGTAGAGGCGGAGGAAGACTTCCTGGGTGATGTCTTCGGCGTCTGATTTTTCTCCGAGGATGCGCCAGGCGGTGCGAAAGACCATCGCTTTGTGGCGCTCTATGAGATCGTCGAGCTGCACGGGCGTGGTGGCCTCGAGGGTAAAATCGAATTGTGCAGTGAGCTCGAACATCTTGCTTCTGCTGTTAGAACGTTTGCCGAGGGCAAAGCGTTGACAAGAAAGTTATTGTTTCGGTAAGGCGACGGCTAGACTGCTTCGACCAGTTCGAAGTGCGATGGTTCGGGGATCGGATCGCCGTCTTCACGCATCGAGGCGAGGTGCATTTCCATTGCCTTCGCCATTCTTGTCCTTGTTTCTTCGAGGGTGCGGCCTGTAGCAACGCAGCCGGGGAGATCCGGCGCGTATGCGCCATAGCCCGTAGAAGACTTCTCGAAAAGGACCGGAAATTTGTTCATGGGATGTCTGCTTGCTTCATTATAGACTTCAGTGTTTTCGGCGGCATCTCGTCGGATTCGTCACCTACGACCGTGAACTTTCCCGGCTTGTTAGGATGGGCGACATAGGCATTGCCTAATTGCTGTCATTTGCAAAGTGACAGGCAAAACGTCGACTAGAACTCTATTGTTTTGGCAGGGCGAATGCCAGGTACTTCGAGCCGGAGGGGGCTCCGCTTTTGCCTCCGCCGCAGGCTATTACTATGTACTGGCGGCCTTGCCACTCGTAGACTTCCGGGGTGGCGTTGCCGGCGGCGGGTAGATCGGTTTGCCATAGGAGTTTGCCGGTTTTCTTGTCGAAGGCTCGGAATTTGTTGTCGAAATTCGTCGCGGCGATGAAGACCAGGCCTGAGGCCGTTACGATGGGGCCTCCGTAGTTTTCACTGCCTGTGTCGGGCTGGTTGAGCTTGGGGTGTTCGCCGAGGGGGATCTGCCAGGCGATGGTTCCTTTGTTGAGGTCTATGGCGGAGAGGGTTCCCCAGGGAGGGGCGATTGCGGGGTAGCCGTCGGGGTCCAGGAATTTGTTGTAGCCGTCCATGGTGTAGGGGAGTTGGGGGTTGAGGGTTTGGCTGGTGGCGGCTACTTTTTCGTTGGCTCCGGTGGCTACGTAGTTGACTATCGCTCGCAGTTCGAGACGGCTGAGGTTGGAATAGGCTGGCATGCGGCCGGCTCCGTTGCGGATGATGGCTCCTAGATCGTCGGTGGAGAGTTTCTTGCCTATGTTGATCAGGGTAGGGAATTCGGGTGGGGTGCCGGCGAGGTCTTCGCGGTGGCAACTGGCGCAGTTTTTGAGATAGAGGGCTTTGCCGTCGGCGCTGCCTCCGGGGCGGGGGATGATTTTCAGGACCCAGGCCATTTCGTTTGCATTGACGTAGAAGAGGCCGGTTTCGGGATCGAAGGCCTGGCCGCCCCATTCTGCGCCGCCGTCGAAGCCGGGGAAGATGAGGGTGCCTTCCATCGAAGGTGGGGTGAATTGGGGGCCGGTTTTGAGTTTGGCGAATTGCTCTGCGACGGCTGCGAAGGTGCCTGGGGTGCGGTGGGAGAGGATGGCTTCGGTGACCTGCTGGCGAGCGAAGGGCGGGGGTGCTACGGGCAAGCCCTGGCGCTTGGCTAACTGTTCGCCGGGGATGTCGGAGGCGGGGACGTCTCGCTCTACGATGTCGAAGATCGGTTTGCCTGTGTCGCGATCAAAGACGAAGACGAAGCCGGATTTGGTGGCTTGTGCTACGGCGTCTACTGGCTTGCCGTTGCGCTTGAGGGTGACGAGGACTGGGGCGGTGGGGAGATCGCGATCCCAGACGTCATGCTTTACGAACTGGTGGTGCCATTTGCGCTCGCCGGTTGCGGCATTGAGGGCGAGGAGGCAATTGGCGAAGAGGTTGTCGCCGATGCGGTTGGAGCCGTAGAAATCGTAGCTGGCGCTGCCGGTGGGGACGTAGACGATGCCGCGTTTGGCGTCGAGGGTCATGCCGGCCCAGGAGTTGGCTCCGCCGGTGATTTCGTGGGCGCCTTTGGGCCAGGTGTCGTAGCCGAATTCGCCGGGCTGGGGGATGGTGTGGAAGGTCCAGCGGAGCTTGCCGGTGTTGACGTCCCAGGCGCGGATGAAGCCGGGGGCGGAGGGGAGGTCTTCACTGACGAGGGTGCCGATGATGAGGAGGTCGTTGAAGATGACGCCGGGGGTGGTGTTGGTGACGGAGAGGGTTTGTGGGGGACGGCCGAGGCCTTCGCGGAGATCGAAGGTGAAGGCGAGTTTGCCGGTTTTGCCGTCGACGGCGTAGATGAATTGGCGGACGCCGTAGAAGACGCGTTCGGTGGTGCCGTTTTTGTAGAGGGTGATGCCCCGGTTGCGGAATTTGTTGTTGCGCTGGTTGGGTGGGTTTGGATTGAAGGACCATTTCTCGGTGCCGGTGGCGGCGTCGATGGCGACGAGGCGGCCTTTGGGGGTGGTGGCGTAGAGGACGCCGTTTGAGAAGACGGGGCGGCACTGGATCTCAGAGCCTGGGAAGGCGTCGCTCGTGTCGTATTCCCATGCCTTGATGAGGTTGGTGACGTTGGCAGGGGTGATTTGTTTGAGGGTGGTGTACTGAGGCTCGGCGGCTGAGACTATGCTGACGAGCATCAGGGCTAGAACAAAATGCATGGTAACTAGAATATCCGCCGGCGGACATGGGGGCCAGGGACGCTGTGAAGTTGATGGCAGGAAAGCTGAATTCGCTTGCTATAGAGTAATTCTTGAAAGGAGCAGGAAGTATGGATGACAAGACTTGTTTTGATTTCTACGGGCAGATGAGGCGGCGCACAATTTTTGGCGTGGCCGGGGGTGGCATTTTGGCGGCTACGGGGCCTGGAGTTGTCTGGGGACAGAAGGCGGTACATGCCAGCTCTTCGCGCGTGGTGGAGCGATTCCGGAGCCGCCTTTCCTTTCAGATTTCAGTGGATGTGGGGACGATTGATCTGGGGCTATCGATAGCTGGTGCGGCGCTGGCTGGCGGGGTGGATATTGTCGAGATGGGGACACCGTTGCTGAAGACGCAGGGGGTGGCGAATGTTGTGCCGGCGTTTCGGAAGCGCTTCCCCGAGGCGTTGCTGCTGGCGGATATGAAGACGATGGATGGGGGAGGCGGAGAGGCGCGTACTGTGTATGCGGGTGGGGGGAATATTGTGGATTTTCTCGCGATGGCGGGGGTGGACACGGCGAAGTCGATTTGTGCGGTGAGGGATGAGTTTCGGCGGGCTGGTTCTGAGCTGCCGAGGCTTGCGTTTGCCGACATCATGGTGCCGCAGCAGGGCCCGGCTGGGGCGGCTGGTGAAGTTGCGCTGCGGATGGTGGAGGCGGGTGTGGACGCGGTGGGGGTCCACTTGCAGTCTGATGCGCGGCGGGTGAATCCGAAGTTGATTGAAGACGATTACCTGAGTGAGGTGGCCCTGGGGGTTTACGCGAAGGTGGGCAAGGCGGTGCCGGTGCAGGTGGTGGGAGGACTGAGTGTAGCGCAGGCCAAGCGTCTGGCGAAGGCGGGTTTAAAGGCGTTTGTAATTAGCGGGAATATGGGATTGCCGGATAACAATGCCAGATACAACTTGCCAGCGGGGGAGATACAGAAGCTGGTGGCGGGGTTTATTGCCGGGGTGTCTGGGGGGCTTTGAGCCGGGGTCGCCAAATCCTGCTAGCATCAAATTTAGTGCGAATTTGATGCAGGAGTTTCAAATGATCGATATCGATAAGGACATTCATTCATTGAGCGACTTTAAACGCAATACTTCCAGCTTCCTGGACCAGATGCGGGGTAACGGCCATCCGGTTGTACTGACCATCAATGGAAAGGCAGAACTGGTAGTTCAAGATGCTGCTTCATACCAGAAGTTGCTCGACCGTCTGGACGAGCTGGAATCACTAGAAAGAATCAAGCAAGGACTGGTTGACGTCAAGGCAGGCCGCGTTACCCCTTTGAAGACGTTTGAAACGGAATTCCGTGCAAAGCGTGCGCTACCAAATCGTCCTCGCTGATACCGCAAAATCGGACGCCAACTATATTTACGAATGGGTGGTTGAGCGGGCACCGATACGTGGGGCGGAATGGTTTGAAGAACTCATGGATTGCTTGTATTCCCTGGAATTACTGCCCAATCGCTGCCCTTTGGCGCGAGAAGCAAAAGACGCCCAGCGCTCGATCCGCTGCCTTCATTTCGGCAAACGACGTCACGTTTACCGTATTCTCTATGAAGTCGATGAACCTCGAAGGACGGTGTACATTCTTCATATTCGTCATGGTGCGCTACGAGATCTTGATCCTGACCAGATCAGCAACCCCTCATAGACGCAGATCAGATTAGTTGGCCCAAAGAAGTTTGATTTTTATTAGCGGCGGACGAGGTCTCGGAACATTTCGCTGCCTACCAGTTCGTCAGCGGCTTCGGTGAGGGTGCGGAGGCCGGCGATTGCTTCTTTGCGGCGAGTGGAAGAGAGTCGATTAAGCATGGCGGCGATGAGGTCTGGCTCGAGGACCTTTTGTTTGCGCTTGATGCGTTCGCCATCGGGGGTGAGCACGATCATGGTGCGGCGGCCGTCGTTGGGATCTTTTCTTCGGAATACGAAGCCGCCTCGCTCGAGACGATCTAGAGTGAGCGACATTGTGGATGGAGCAACGCCCAGGTGACGGGCTAGATCGAGGACGGTGATGCCTTCCTCTTTGTCAAGGTATTCGAGAACGTTTGCCTGGTTAGGGCTGATCGCAGATCGCTTCTTGGGATCGGATACGCTGCGGGCGTGGCAGGCGAAATAGATGCGAACGTAGCACTCTAATACTGTTTCTACGTCAGACTTCGCAATCATTGCTATCTAACTATTTCGTACCTTTGGCTAGCTTGTCTATTCAAAATTTTGATGGGGGAGTAGAACTGAATTTTGAGACATTGAGTTGCACTGCAGTTAAATTATGATACGATTCAGTTGAACAGTTATTCAAGTGAAATTAGCAATCAAGACTGAAGAACCCTGTACCCCGAATGATCCGGAACACCGCAGGCGGCTGGCTCCGCCGGTGGATGATGCGTCGCTTGAGGCGGCTGCGCGGATTTTTCGTGCGATGGGCGACCCGTCGCGATTGCGGACACTGGCGATGCTGTCGCATGGCGAAGCCTGTGTCAGCGAGATTGCAGCGGCGACGCGCGAGGAGCTCTCGACGATTTCGCAGAGGCTGCGAGTTTTGCGTAGCGAGAATCTGCTGGTGAGGCGTCGTCAAGGCAAGCACATTTTGTATTCGCTGGCCGATCAGCACGTGGCGGGGCTAGTGTTTAATGCCCTGGCACATTCGACGGAAAAGGCTGCGCCGGTGACGGCAGGCAAGAAAGTATTGAAAGGGAAGGAATAGATATGGAACATCACGTACACGAAGACCATTCGCACATTCACGGGCCCGGGTGTGGGCATACCGCAATCGAGCATGAAGGGCACGTCGACTATTTGCATGACGGGCATTTGCACCATCCGCATGAAGGTCACTTTGACGAGCATGTGCTGGCGGTAACGGCACAGAATCCGGCTGATTGCACCAGCGGACATGAGTGCAGCGGGCACGAAGCCGGGCATGTGCACGGAGCCGACTGCGGGCACGAAGCTGTACCGCATGGCGATCACGTGGATTATCTCGTAGATGGCCACCTGCATCACGTACATGACGGACACTGTGACAATCATGGCCCAATCAGCCTCGCCTGAGGTGGAAGCCAAATCTGTGTTGCAGCGCAATACGCGCCAGAAGGCGGCCATCCGCGACGTGTTCGCCGGGATGGACCGCCCTCTGGGGCCTCAAGAGGTGCTTGAGCACGCGGGGAGCCAGATTCGCGGACTTGGAATTGCTACTGTTTACCGGAACATCAAGGCGCTGGTGGAAGAGGGCTGGCTGACGCCGGTGGATTTGCCAGGTGAGCCATCGCGCTATGAGATCTCGGGTAAGGGACACCACCATCATTTTCATTGTCAGAACTGCAAGCGGGTATTTGATTTACCGGGGTGCCCGGTGCAGGTGAAACCGCAACTGCCGGCAGGGTTTGTGGCGACTTCGCACGAGCTGATTTTGTATGGAGAATGTGATGTTTGCGCGAAAGCGCAGTAGGACTCGGATGAGTCTCGATACACTATTGACTAGACATTTACGACATGCTGCTTGCTAAAGATTTTGTTGCCTACCTATCGCGCCGCCTCGTGCAGCGTTTAACCCCCACTTTTATCGACACGGCAAACCCGCAGGGGCTTGCGCAACAGATTGGCGATGTCATCATCGAAGATCTGTCAATTGAAGACAAGTTGAACGACGAAGTGCGGGAGATTCTGGAGCAATATACCGATTACATGCGCAAGGAAGGCGTGTCGTATCAGGATATGTTTCGCAAGATCAAGAGCACGATGGTGACGCAGCGGAAGATTATCCGGGCTTCCGGCCGGGAGTCCAACGACAACATGAAGCTGTCGCGCGACAAGATCACCGACCTCTCTCATACGATTGCGGCGATGCTGCGCAAGCAGCGTGAGACGCGGGTGAAGAAGGAACAAAACGAGACGCGGCTTGAGATTGTCAAGACTTTTACCGAAGCGTTGCTGACGGATGAGAAGGCGGACAAAGATGCGCGGGCGAAGGTATTGAACCAGAAGAAGGGCATTCTGGAAGGCAGCGAAGAATACGACATTCTGCACCGGCGTTATTACTCGGAAGAACTGAAGAAACTGGGTGTAGAGCTGGACAGCTAATGCTGCTGGTGGTGGGCAGCCTCAACATGGATCTTGTGGTGAGGTGTGCGAGGACCCCTGTGCCCGGAGAGACGGTGTTGGGGAGCGGGTTTCAGATGGTGCCGGGCGGCAAGGGAGCGAATCAGGCTCATGCTGCGGCGAGGCTGAGCCACGGACGGGTGTCGATGATTGGGCGGGTGGGGCAGGATTTGTTTGGGGTGCGGCTGAAAGAGAATCTGCGGGTTGCGGGCGTGGATGTGAGTGGGGTGTTGGAGGTTGCGGGGGCGGCTACGGGTGTCGCTACGATCACGGTGGACGCACGTGGGGAGAATTCAATTGTTGTGGCGGGCGGGGCGAATTTTGTTTGGAATACGGGGGAGCTGGAAGGATTGAGGCCGCGGTTTCGGGGTGCGCGTTATGTGCTGTTTCAACTGGAGACGCCACTTGAAGTTGTGGGTAAGTTGTTGCGGATGGCCAAGGAGGAAGGTGTGACGACGATTCTCGATCCGGCGCCGGCGCAGGTGCTGTCGAGGGAGCTGGTAGAAGCGGTGGATTTGTTGACTCCGAATGAGACTGAGGCGCAGGTATTGGGCGAGCTAGGGGCAGGGAAGAAACTGCTGAAGCTGGGTGCGAAGGGCAGCCGTTTTGGGGAACTTGTGGTACCCGCTATCGGGGTGGATGTTGTCGATACTACTGCGGCTGGGGATACTTATAACGCCGCGCTTGCTGTTGGATTGAGTGAAGGGATGGAGATGGAGCGGGCGATGCGATTTGCGAGTGTGGCGGCGGGAATGTCTGTTACGAGGATGGGGGCGCAGGCATCGGCTCCGAGCCGTGCTGAGGTGGACACCTACGGTTTGAGCTGGTAGACGCGGAAGGCAGGTGAGGCGTAGACGGCTGGGAGGTCTTCGGCCGGGACGTCTTTGGTGAAAACGAGGTGGGTGATTCCACGCTCGCGGAGGTTGTTGTAGTCGAGCGTGGGGTGGCCAGGGGCGAGGAGTTGTGACCAGCGTTCCCACCAGATTTCAGCGTATTGAGGAAAGTAATTTACCTGGCCTCCTTGTTTCCAGCAGACGTAGACGGACCTGGTGGCTTTGGCTCGGAAGATTCCGGGTTCGATGCGGCGGCCGAGATCGGGGAAAAAGAAGTTCGCTTCGGTGGGTGTTTTTTGTTTAGCCCAGGTGGCAAGATCGTCGAGGGCGGGTGAGCCGACAGGCTTGAAGGCGCGAGCATTGAGGGCTTCGCCGAAAAGGAGCGCGAGGCTAAAGGTGGCGAGCCAGGCGTATTCGCGGCGCGGCCATTTGCTTGCGATGAAGATTGATATCGCGATGAGCGCGAGGAGGATGGCCTGATTGGGAATTGCCGTTGCGGGAAGGTCGAGGATATCACCCCGGAGGGAAAGACTGAGCGGTACGAAAAGCCAGGCGATAGCTCGGAGCCACTTGCCTTCCTTTAGATCTTGAGCGGCGGCGATGGTGCCGAGCCATTGGCAGAAGAGGTGGCAGTAAAGGAGGGCGCGCATGGGCTGGATTTGTGGGAAGAGGGCCCAGCCGAGTTGTTCGAGCAGGAGCCAGGAAAGTGGCATCGTGGCGAGGCCGATGAGCGGGATGAGGCGGAAGTAGGGTTGGACAGCCGTTGGTAGCAGAGTGCGGATGCGGAAGAAGGCTGCTGTGGCCAGGGCGCCTGTGAGGAAAAACTGGAGCCAGTAGCGGGTGGGCCACAGAGAGAGCCAATTGTATGGGGCGCGGATTTGTTGGATTGCGCGGTGTTTTTCGGTGATGAGGCTGAAGAAGGGTTGGGCTTCGACTACGCCTTGTTGCCGATCGGCAAGGAGGAAAAGCAGCAGGGCTGCCGAGGCGGTGAAGGCGAGGTGTCGCCAGTGTTTTGAGAGGAGGGCTATGGCAAGGATGGGCCAGACGGCTGGGGCGTGGTAAAGGAAGGCGAGGGCAAGACTGGCGGCGGAGATGTTGGTGTAGCCGCGCGCGAGTGCGCCGAGTGAGGCAACGATAAGGGGGACGGCAAATCCCCGAGGGACGGGTTCAAATTCGGTTGTGATGATGGCAGGGCCGTAGACGAAGGCTCCAAGCCAGAGGATGCTGCTGGTGAGGACGCTGGCAGCGGTGGAGAGGCCTGCGGCGCGAGCGAGCCAGAAGGCGCCCCAAAGCCCGACCCAGCGGAAGAAGAATTGTTGGGACAGGAGGGCAGTTTGGAAGTCCAGGTTTAGTAGGTTTGCGAGCGCCAGTGTGACTTCGTCGTAAATGGTGTAGCTGAGGTGGGCCCCTGAGAGGATGAGTTCGCCCGGGTAGAGGCTTGGGTTGCGAAGATGCTCAAAGAGCGGAATGTAGATCTGGGTATCGCTCAGCAGGAAGCTATGGCCGGGGAAGGAATAGAGGCCTAGGGCAGCGAGCACTGCAAAGACAGCGCTGAGCAGGCAGGACTCGCGCCAGTTCATTGAGCCGGGGTCTTCTCGAGTTGTGTTTTGGCCCAGATTCGCTTGGGGTTGAGTTCCAGGGCTTTGGCCAAAGATTTGCGGGCCTCGGCGTTTTTGCCTGCCTTACGAAGGGCAATGCCGCGCCAGAGGTGGGCGTCGGCGAGTTTCGGGTTGAGCTCCAGGGCTTTGTCGAAGTCGCTGATGGCTTTGTCGATACCGCCGCCGAAGGAGGGGGGAAGGTAATAGTTACCCACGCCGCGGGAGAGCCAATTGCCGGGAGATTTGGGATTGAGTTCGATGGCTTTGGCAACTTCATCCATGGCGCAGCGACCGTATTTAAGCCCTGCGAAAACGTTGGCCGGGATGATCTGGCCGCAGAGGGTGCCGAGGATGCGGTGGTATTCGGCATTGCCGGCCTGGGCGGCGATGGCTTTGCGGGCGGGTTCGATGCCTGCTTCGGCTGCGGCTGCACTGGCTTTTTTGTCGCCTTTTTCCATGGCGACTTCGGCTTCAAAACTACGGGCGATGGCGAGGTCGTAGTTGGATTTGGCATCGCTGGCTGGTTTAGCTGCGGCTGCGGAGAGCTTGGCAATCTGGGCTGATAAGGCTGCGGAGTCCTGACGGTCGCGGGCTTCCTCGAGGATGCCTGCGTTTAGTGCGGCGAATAACAAAATCCAGATCATTGCCTATATTCTACCCGCCGACGGGCCGATAGCTAGCTATCCGGCGAGTCTTTGATTTTCTGAGATGATAGAAAAGGTAGAAACGGACTCTCCCCGCGTCTGTCCTACAGAGGAAGATATCTAATGAAAATGAAATTATTTGTGTACGGCCTAGCTTTGTCCAGCGTTTTGCTAGGGCAGCCGACGAGTGTGCAGCTGAATCCGATTCCATCCCGTGTCCTTGGGCAGCCGAGGAAAGAGTTGATAACGATAGCCCCGAACTTTGTGGAAGGGCGTGAGCTTACGACCCCGCAAGGCCTGGCTCTGGACACAACAGTTACGCCGCCAATTCTCTATGTGTCCGACACGGGGAACAACCGCGTTCTGGCCTGGAGGAATCCGGTGAATGCCGCTAATGGGACTCCTGCCGATTTGGTGATTGGTCAACGAGACCGGTTCCTGAGCACACCGAACGGGCCGGGGACAGGCTTTACAACCGGGCTGAATCAGCCCACGGGCCTGACTGTCGATTCACAGGGGAATTTGTACGTAGTAGACACAAACAACAATCGCATCGTGCGGTATCCGAAGCCTTTTTCCCAGCCCGCCGATCAGCTACTCGAGATTGACCTGATTCTGGGGCAGGAGACATTTGGAAGCGCGTCCGGTGGAACCAATGGCCGACTTCCAAACCGCGGCCGTAATACCCCGGCTGCAAACTCTCTCTTTCTCAGCGACTTCAATAATGTTTTAAGAATCCGGCTGACCTTCGATCTTACAGGGAATCTCTGGGTTGCCGATTCTGGTAACAATCGTGTGATTCGATACCCTGCTCGTGTTTTGACGGAAGGGAACTTTGGAGCAGAGGCAGACGTGTTTCTTGGGCAATTGAATGGCATTTCAAATACGCCGAACGGGGATCCGCGAGACAAGACTACTTTTGCGTTGCCTTCTGGCGTAGCCTTTTCCACGGATGGAAGGCTTTATGTTTCAGATGCACGCGGCAGAGTGCTGGTTTTCCGTAATCCCACCGGCACTGGACAAGCGGCAGACCGGATTCTCGGGATTGCGATTCAAGCGCAGGGCCAGCCTGCATTGACGCCAGTGAACGATACTGCTCTGGGCTCTCCGGAATCGGTTTTTGTTGTCAATAACGCTCCTTATGTTTCAGATACTCGAAACAACCGAATTCTTCGGTACGACCTGCCCGACACCTGGACTCCTGAATCTCCCACCTCGATTTCGCCGAGAGCAAGAGACGTAATCGGTCAGCCTGACTTCATCACCGGCGACGCCAACCGTGGACTGCGTGTTCCGAGCGCGGCTGGATTCAATCTGCCCGTAGATGCCGTTGCTTTTGGCAACAATCTTTTTGTGGTTGACGCAAACAATCACCGGGTATTGATGATCTCTGGCGGTGCCCCATTTACGAATCCTGCAACGAAGGTCTTTGGACAGCTGGAGCTGGATTTGAATTCGCCCAATCTTGTCGAGGGCAAGGAGTTTTTCTTTGTTGGCAGCTTCCAAAACCGGCAGTATCGCGGGGGTGGGATCGCTTTGGATGGCAATACGCTTTATATTGCCGACACCTTGAACAACAGAGTTTTGGGATACCGGGATGTACGCAGTGTGGCGCTGGGCCAGCCGGCTGATTTAGTGATTGGCCAGGTGAGTATGAGCCGAACTACGATCAATTCTCCAACCGGCAACCAAAATGTTGCCAACCAGACCGGTCTGTTTTTGCCGCATGCTGTGGCAGTAGATTCGCGCGGGGATTTGTACATTGCCGATACACTGAACAGCAGAGTTGTGAGGTATCCAAGACCCTTTGATAACAGGGCTAACCTTGTGCCGAATCTGGTGCTTGGGCAGTCGAGTTTCACGGGCAGGATCACTGACGCGAGTCCTCGTAACATGAGTGCTCCAATCGGTTTGGCATTCGCCAATGGCGGGCATCTGGTTGTTTCCGACAATGCACACAATCGTGTGTTGCTTTTCTTGCGCCCCAATGGCGGCGACTTTACCAATGGACAAGCAGCTGCAGCTGTGTTTGGTCAGGCTGATTTTATCTCTACAGTGGCCAGCAACGATGCGAAACGCTTTAACGCGCCTCGCGGCGTGACGGTAGACGTGGATGACCGGATGTATGTCGTCGATGGCGGCAACCAGCGATTGCACATCTACAATCGCATCACACAGGCTGGACCGGATCCGACTCCGGCGCTTACGCTCAGTGGCTTTAACCAGCCGCAGGGCGTGCATTCCGATCCGCGCACGGCGGAGTTGTGGGTTACCAACGGCGCCGCGCAACGAGCCGTGCGTTTTCCTTCTTACGATTCCCTTTCGGTGAATACAAGAGCCAATCTTGAGGTGGGCGAAGTTGTATTTGCACTGGACCTGAAGGTGGACAGCAATTCGAACTTGATTTTGTCTGACTTCTCCAACCGGATTGCCTTTTACTATCAGGCGCAGGTAAGTGTCAATGGTGCTAATCAGCAAAACCGCAATATAGCCCCAGGTATGATCGCCTCGACTTATGCCCAAGGCGGGACCTTCGCCGACTCCACTGTCGTGGCATCTACAGCCACCCTGCCGACAGAGCTTGCGGACACGCAGTTGCTGGTAAACGACAAGCCTGCTCCACTTTTCTTTGTCAGCCCCGGACAGATTAATTATCAGGTTCCGTGGGGAACGCCGCCTGGAACTAGCGCTGACATCACAGTTGTGAAGAAATCAACGGGCCAAGTGCTGGCGTCGAGCTTAACTCCGGTGACGCAGGTATCTCCTGGATTCTTTACCGCTACCGCCAATGGGCGCGGTCAGATCTCGGCGCTCAACCAAGACAATACGGTCAATAGCATAACCAATCCGATTGCACGCGGTCAGATCATTCAGCTCTATGGCACTGGCCTTGGCATTGTTTCCAACCAGCCAGGCGATGGTCAGCCGTCACCAAGTAGCCCCCTTGCCGAAGGCGAAAAGCCGGATGTCCTGATCAACGGCCGTTCGGTAGCGGCTGGAGACGTTCAGTTCTCGGGCCTTGGCCCAGGCTTTGTGGGATTGTGGCAGTTAAATGTGAAAATCCCAGATTTTGTAGCCCCTGGGAATAGCACTTCGATTCTGGTTCGGCTACAGTCCGTACCCAGCCAGCAGAATCTGGGAACGGTGATTGCCGTCAAGCAGTGATGCCGGCTACCAAATAAATCGATAAGGAGGGTGAACCTGGTTCACCCTCCTTTCGTATTTATGGCTAGAGGTGATGCGATGCTGACTTTCATTTTGTGGTTGCTGCTCTTTGTGGTTTGCTGGCCGCTGGCGATTGTTGCGCTGCTGCTCTATCCGCTGGTTTGGCTGATATTGCTGCCGTTCCGGCTGGTGGGAATTGCCGTTGGTGGAGTACTGCGGCTAGTTTGGGAAGTGGTGACGCTGCCAATTACGATCCTGAAGATGTTGACGGGACGTGGAGCCAAGGCGCACGCCTGATATTCTGATGGCCGTGAAGGGCCTTTTTCTATTTGTTGTGACGGGCTGCGCCTTGATGGCACAGCCCGTTAGCTTTGAGCGGACGATTCAGCCGATTCTGACCGGGCGATGTGTGATGTGTCATGCCTCGGGGAACGGTGCTGGAGATGTGAGCCTGGGCTCTTATGCCGATCTGGTTGAAGGCGGATTGCTTGAGCCAGGTAAGCCGGATGAAAGCATTTTGCTGCGTGCGGTGGTGGGGGAAAAGCCGCGCATGCCGAAGGTTGGGGGACCGCTCAAGGATGCCCAAGTGGAGGCAATCCGGCAGTGGATCGCAGAAGGGGCGAAGAACGATTCGAAGGATACGGCCTGGTGGTCTTTGAGGCCTTTGGGGAAGTCCTCGCTGAAATCGGTAGATACGTTTCTGCTGGAGAAGTTGAAGGCTAAAGGGCTTGGGTTTTCTGCTGCAGCAGACCGGCGAACTTTGATCCGGCGCCTAAGCTTTGATCTGCATGGTTTGCCTCCGACGCCGGAAGACGTGGCAACGTTTGTAGCGGACCGCTCGTCTGCCGCTTACGAAAAGCTCGTCGACCGGATGCTGGCTTCACCTCGCTACGGGGAGCGTTGGGCTCGGCACTGGCTGGACGTCGTGCATTACGGGGATTCTCATGGGTATGACAAGGACAAGCCAAGAGCGAATTCCTGGCCTTACCGGGATGCAGTGATCCGGGCGTTTAACGAGGATCTGCCTTATGGTGAGTTTGTACGGCGGCAGCTTGCCGGGGACGTGCTGAATGTCGGGGACCCGCGAGCTTTTGAATTGACGGGGTTTCTGGCGGCAGGGCCCTGGGACTTTGTCGGACATCAGGAATTGCGCGAGGGCACGACGGACAAGAAGCTGACCCGAGTGCTCGACCGGGACGATATGGTGGCGACGACGGTGTCGGCGTTTTCCAGCATGACGGCGCATTGCGCTCGTTGCCATGACCACAAATTTGACCCGATTCCGCAGGAAGATTATTACCGCTTGCAGGCGGTGTTTGCGGGTGTGGACCGTGCGGACCGGCCTTATGACGAGGATGCGGCGGTGGGGGCACAGCGGCGAGTTGTGATGGCCGAGAAGTTGGCCATACAGAAGCGGCTACAGCCTCATTTGGACAAGGTGGAATTTGCGACCAGCGCCGAGATTGCTGCGCTCGACGACCGGATTCAGGATGCGGGTTTGTTGCTTGCGCATCTGGGGACTCCGAAGGATGCAGCTCAAGAGTTGGAGAAGAAGACGCTTGAGGCTCGCCGAGTAGTGGACCGGGCGGCACGGCAGAAGTTGGTGGATGTCTTGGTAGGGGCGGATACATATGCGGCCATTGATGCATTGAAGGCAGAGATGAAGAGAGTGGATGAGCGGCTCGCGCTATTGCCTACTCCGAAGCTTGTGTATTCGGGGGCTGGCTTCTTTACGCGAGTTGGGAATTTTCGACCTTCGCTGGAACCGCGACCGGTGCATGTGCTGGATCGGGGAGGGGTGAATTCGCCGGCCAAGCTGGTGGGGCCGGGGGCATTGCGGGCAGTGCCGGGCCTCGATGCCTCGTTTGACGCTGGCGATGAAGGGGAGCGACGAGCGGCGCTGGCGAAATGGATTACCGATGAGAAGAATGTGCTTACCTGGCGTTCTATCGTGAACCGCGTCTGGCATCACCACTTTGGGGTTGGACTCGTGGATTCGCCGAGTGATTTCGGAAAGATGGGGTCTCTGCCGTCGCACCCCGAGTTACTCGACTGGCTGGCCCTTTGGTTCCGGGATGAAGCTAAGGGATCTTTGAAGCAGTTGCACCGGCTGCTGGTGACGAGTGTGGCTTATCAGCAGGTATCGTCGAGCGATGAGACGGCGGCGAAGGTGGATGCCGACAATCGGCTGCTTTGGCGGATGAACCGGACGCGTCTTGATGCTGAGAGTGTGCATGACGCCGCGCTTGCGGTGGCGGGGAAGCTGGATTTGAAGATGGGTGGGCCCGGGGTGAGGATGTTCGGATTCAAGGACGATCACTCGCCGATTTATGACTATACGAAGTTTGACCCCGATGCCGAGGGTGGGCATCGCCGAAGCATTTATCGCTTTGTGGTGCGGAGTGTGCCAGATCCCTTTATGGAGCGCCTCGATTGCCCGGACCCGTCGGTGCAGACTCCGAAGCGCTCCACTACGCTTACGGCGATCCAGGCGTTGGCAATGTGGAACAACCCGTTCATGTTGCGAATGGCCGAGCATCTGGCGGCTCGTGTTGGCAGCGATGTTGGCCTTGCCGGGCGGCTTGTGCTGGGGCGGGATTTGCGGGCGGAAGAGTTGAATCTCTATCGCGAGTATTCGGCCAAGCACGGCATGGCGAATCTGTCGCGACTGCTACTGAATACAAATGAGTTTTTGTTTGTCGACTGAGGTGAAGTATGGATCGTAGACGATTTCTTTTTGATATTGGTGGTGGCCTCGGTGGCGTGGCGTTATCTCAGATGATGGCGCAGGAGTTGCATCACAAGCCGAAGGCCAAGCGGGTGATTCAGTTGTTCATGTCGGGGGCGGCGAGCCAGTGCGACACCTTTGATTACAAGCCTCGTTTGATTGCGAAGGCTGGGGAGAAGTGGGATCCGGGGGAGAAGGTAGAACTGTTTCAGAGCAACCCGGGTGTGGTGATGCCCAGCCCGTGGGGTTGGAAGCAGTATGGGCAGAGTGGCAAGTGGGTGAGCGATTTGTTTCCGCATACGGCGGGCTGCGTGGACGATATTGCTTTTGTACATTCGATGATGACGAAATCGAACGTGCATGGGCCGGCTACCTTTATGCAGAACACCGGCTTTATCCTGCCGGGCTTTCCGAGTGCGGGGGCTTGGGTGAGTTATGCGCTGGGAAGTTTGAATCAGAACCTGCCGGTGTTTGTGGTGTTGCCCGATCCGCGCGGGATGCCGCCGAATGGGCCGGCGAACTGGTCTGGCGGATTCTTGCCAGCTGCACATCAGGCGACGACGGTTCGGGTGGGGACGCCGCATCCGATACAGGATCTCGCGATGCCGACGGGTGGATATGTGACGGCGGCAAGTGAGAAGGATGGCCTTGCGTTACTGGACCGCGTGAACCGGCAGCACCTGGCTGGGCGTGGTGGGGATTCGCGTTTGGAGGCACGGATTGCGAGCTATGAGATGGCGGCGCGGCTACAGTTGAGTGCGCCGGAAGTGTTGGGTGTTGAAGGCGAGAGTGAGGCTACTCGTAAGTTGTATGGCATGGATGATTCGCTTACGGCAGACCTGGGGCGGCGGTGTCTGGTGGCAAGGCGACTGGTGGAGCGGGGTGTTCGTTTTGTGCAGATCTGGAGCGGGGCGGATAATGGCTTTCCGCGTCGCAACTGGGATAGCCACGAGAATCTGAAGAAGGATCACGGGATGCTGTCTTATGAGCTGGACAAGCCGATGGCCGGGCTGCTGAAGGATCTGAAGTCGCGGGGATTGCTTGAGGACACGATTGTCTATTGGACGACTGAATTTGGCCGGATGCCTTGCAGTCAGGGAAGCCTGGGGAGGGACCATAATCCGCTGGGCTTTACTTCGTGGCTGGCAGGTGGTGGTTTTAAGGGTGGTACCAGCTTTGGGGCCACAGACGAGTGGAGCTACAAGGCTGTGGAGAAGCCGGTGTATTGCTATGACGTGCATGCCACGTTGCTCCACCAGCTGGGGATCGACCACACGCGATTGACTTACAGGAATAACGGAATTGATCGCCGGCTGACGGATGTGCACGGGACGGTGTTGCGGGAGTTGATAGGTTAATCTGAAGTAGATGCGAGGGGTTGCAATTCTGGGATTTGCGCTGGCACTACTGTGTCCGGTATGCATGCATTCACAGGTGCCAGGCGGACGTATTCTAGATATCAAGACAATTGATGTCGAATATGTAGCGGCAACAGATCGTCTTTACGCACTTACTGCAGCAGCCGAAGGGGCGACGGCGCGAGTATTGCTGGAAGTCGATCCGGCAGGGCCAAGTGTGCTGCGCAGCCTGAATCTGGCCGAGACTGTAGACACATTGGCGTTGAGCCCTGATCACACACATCTGCTTGCGTATTCCCGCCAGCCTCCAGTAACGGTCTATCGCATTGCGTTGGGAAGCTTTGAGGCAGAAGCGAATCCGTGGCGGCCCGTGATAGGGAGCGAGGGAGGTCAAACCATGCACATGGCGGTTCCTCTGGACAATGAGGCCAGGACCTACGCGGCAAGTTTTGACGACGGCACAGCGATCTTCGATGGTGAAAAGCCTCGACCAAAGATTTTGCGCGGGCGATTTATCTCTCAGATCTACCGGACGGAAGTGCCGGGGGTTCTTTATGGGTATAACGGCAGAACAACTGGGTGGGAAGTGAGCCGTCTGGCAATGGGGCCGGAAGGGTTGGAGTATATCGGCGATCCGATTCGGGATGCGGTATTCGGATTCAACCGGGCGATTCAGATTTTTGAAGGGCGCATGTACGCGGCAAATGGTTGGATTTACAACGTCGAGGCCAGACAGAAAGAAGGGATGTTTCGAAGCTACGAAGTCATCTTCGCGGAAGCGTTTGCAATCGATGCTGACAAAGGGCTCATGTACTTTACAACAAGGTCCGAGGCTGGTATCTCGTATTTTGCGCACGATTTGCGCACATACCTGCCAGTAGCGAGATTGAGGATTGAGAGCACCGATAGTGATCGTTTTGGGTTACAAGGGGCGGCCCGGAGGATGTTACTGACCCGAGCCAGAGACTTGGTGGTATTCGATTGGCAGGGCAGCAAACTGTTATTTATCCCGACCGAGTCGCTGCCAAAGATTGAGCCTTGGAAAGCGCCGGAGAAATTAGAGCAGATCCGTGACCAAGTGTGGCGGCTACGAGTTCCCGCCAGTTATCTGACGGCTGATCGCAATCACGGAAAGTTGCTGGCATCTTTGCAGGGAGGGGTCCCTGGGAGTGGGAATAGTCTTTTGCAGATCGATCCGCGGAGTGGCAAGTTGGAATGGCAATTGTTTGTTGGTGCCGAACCCGGGCCACCGGTGGCGACTGATAGTGGGAAGTATGCGTATGTCCCGCTTTTGGGGGAATCTGCGGTGCGACGGGTGAAGGTCGAGGGTGGCGAGTTGGACTACCTGATACGCATTGAGAAGCTAGTGAACTCTCCTCTCGGGCGCGGACATACACAAGCCGCCCAAGTCTTGCCGTTGCCTGGGCAGGAGGATGCCTTGGTGGTAGTGCAAGCCGACTACCCGGAAACTAGATTGCCTTACTATGACGGCGTCGTCGTGTACGACGGACAAACTCGAAGACCAAAGACTTTAGAATCCACTCGGAGCATACCGATCAACTCGGCGGCAATTGCGAAGAATGGACGACGCCTGTATGGATTGAATGGGCAAGATTCGGCATTTGGTTTCAGCACGCTCGACATAAAATCCGATGGTGTCGTTCTTGAAAAGACAACTGAGGGAATTGGGAACCAGTTTTTGGAAACTTTGAGTTGCGACGACAACTTGTGTGCGACCACGCTGGGATCGTTGGTTGAGGCTGAAGGGCCTAAGCGGGCGGGACGGTTGCCGGTGGGCGGTACTGTGCTGGTGGATGCCACGGCTGGACTAGTATATGTTTTGCAGACGCTGTCAAGATCGATGGTGCTGCTTGAATTCGATGCGCGTACACAAAAACTACGGCGCAAGTTAGATATTCCGACGGCTGGCCCAGCATACGATCTTTGCCGTTGGGCTGATGGGCAATTTGCTGCGCTCACTCAGGAAGGGATCCTGATAATCTCAGGCTCGGCTTTGGAGCCACTTATAGAGGCGCCGATTCCGCAGCCTGTGAAGCTCGGGCAGGGAAGGGGGATGCGCTGGAGCTTAAGTCTGCGGGCGATTGCCTATGATACGCGGCGGCAGTTGATTTATGGGGCGGTTGCCGACTCGTCGCCAAGTATGAGTCACGAAATCATAGCGATCGATTTGAAGAGCCGCAGCGTTTTGAAAAGGATGGAAATCGGCGGATGGCCTGGCCTGTTAAGTGTCAGCGATGATCGACGCTACCTGTATTTCGGACAGGAAACGCGCGACCGAGTGGGGCGTATCGATTTGGATAAATGGGAGCTTGCAGATAGTTGGGATGTCCCCGGCAGGCCGGTGTTGCTGACTTTGCGGCCAGGTGATTCGGATCGCTATGTGCTTGCTATGGGTTCAGGGCCGGCTATTGGATTTGGCGGGCTGTCTTCCCCGCCCGCAGGTTTACGCTATTACCATCGAGGCACGGAATTGCAGACTACCTCGAATAATACGCCATCCTGGGCTTTAACAGACGGGACAAATCGCCTCTATAGCAACCAAGGTCGGTGGCGAATGGACGAAGAACGCCTGTGGCTCGAACAAGCATACTCGGAGTCATTTCTAGGCCCACGCGGACGAGCGATTGATAGCGGGTTGCTGTTTAGCGAGGGGGGCATGATCGGGGACCTGAGCCAAATGAGGTTGCAAGATCAGGTGGAGGAGAAAGGGGCTGTTTGGCCAGATGTGCAAGCCCGACGTGTTTACTATTTGCGCGAGACAGGAATTCGCGTGTACGACTTGGATGGCATGCGCATGGTGGGGATGCTGAAAGCAGACCTGCGTGCGCCGAGCCCCGAAGACAGCCGTGTGCTGTTTGGTTGCGGAGATGGCCTGCTGGCCACGCTTGTCGGCTCAGATTTGGTCGTGGTGGATACAGCGGACATCGAATTTTTGCCAGATGCTCGATCGGTTCCAATAGATCGTTCCGTAGCAGGTGTTCAACGATTGGCCATGCGAGCTACGGCCATCGCGTTTGATCCCCTGAGAAAGCGCCTGTATGCCACCACACCAGGGTTCGAGGGCACGCGCGGACAAAGCGTGGTTTCGATTGATCCGGACACCGGCGATATACGTGATGTGATGCCTGTCGGGGTATCACCGACCTCACTGACGTTGAGTGAAGATGCTGCGACCCTCTACGTTGGGTTGAAAGGATCGAGATCCATCGCGGCGGTGAATCTTGATGACAAAAAAGTGACGAGGCGTATACCCTTTCCGCAACTGAATCCGAGATCCACAGTCTGGCCCATGGGAATGGTTGTGATGCCGGGCAAGAAAGGAGTACTTGGCGTATCGGCGCACACCGGAATCGGATGGTCGGACTGGCAGCAGGTGATTCTTGAAGAGGACGGACGAAGCCGGCCCAGGTGGGTTGGTGCAAATCCATTCCAATCATTGCTGGGGTTTCGTGTCCACTTCAGTCAGGATGGTTCGCGATTCCAAGGATTTGATACAACCGGCGCTAACGGTGGCCGTTGGAGTCTGCCCGTCACGGATCAGGGCGTCGAATATCGGGCGAAATCTAACATGACCATGGCTCCTACCAATGTGGCCGTATGTGGCAATGAGGTGATTACCTCGAACGGGGAGATCTTTGACCGTCAGGGTTTGGAACCAATTGGGACGATTGCATTTCCGGCAGTGCAATATTGGTCTCAACCAGAGCAGGTAGTGGCCTGTGATGAGAGCCGCGACCGTCTCTATTTTTGGCGTCGCTTTGAAGCTATTCAAGCCGGAAGGGTACAGGCGTTTACCGTCCTGGACACCTTTGCGGTGAAGAGCCGCGAGCATTTGAGCCAGAAGACTTTACCTAACAGTGACGGACATGTCACGGAGATGATTAGTCTTGGCGAAGCTGGCGTCGCTTATATCTATGGCGGAGATCGAGAGCCAGGCACGAGTACAGGCCGTTTTGATCTCGGCGGCATAGTGATTGTGAGAGTCGACTAGCTTAGGCATCCGCGGCTGGAAGCCCAGTTAGAGAGTTATCAGGTAGCGGCTTGGTTTCAGTTGAGGGTGGCGTGCGTTTTGTGCAGACCTGGGGTGGGCCGATAATGGATTTCCCCAGCGCAATTGGGATAGCCACGAAAATCTGAAGAAGGATCTGAAGTCGCTGGGAATGCTCGAAGACACGATTGTCCATTAGACGACGGAATTTGGGGCGGGACCACAATCCGCGTGGGTTTACTTCTTGGCTGGCAGGTGGTGGGTTCAAGGGCGGCACTAGCTTTGGGTTCACCGATGAATGAAGCTACAAGGCTGATTGCTATGACGTGCATGCGACGCTGCTGCATCAGTTGGGGATCGATCACACGCGACTGACTTACCGAAATAACGGAATTGATCGCCGGCTGACGGATGTGCACGGGGTGGTGCTGCGGGAGTTGGTAACTTAAGGCGCGATCATTCCTGTCAATCGACTAAGCCTAATGGGTTCCGAGACAAAAAGCATCCAGCCTATTCAACCGGGATGCCGCTCGGCTTCCATGAGATTGAGGAGAATATCGTTGATCCTCGTCAAGTGTCCATCGCCTTTGGACTTGAGCCAGATCAGCACTCTGGGGTCGAGACGTACGCTTACGGCAACTTTCTTTTTCACTTCACGCAGCCGAACCATGTTCGCCAACTGATGCTTTGTCAGTGGCGGAATGTCGCTGAAGTCAATTTTTGAATCGTCCCCAGCTTTTTGGTCCTTGGCGATTTGGCTTATTGCACGCTTTTCTTCCTCAGTCCATTGCCTGCGCTTGATATCTTCTGAGCTCATGCGAATCAGCTGGGCGGGCTGAGATGATGCGGATAATTTCTTGGCCATTGACGTCCTCTCTATACACGTGCACGACTAAGAGAACTCCAGGCTGTCGTGAGGCGGTTTGAATTGCTCCAGTGGCTTGCCAACGGAGTTCGCCCGTCTCATCGACCCTATCCAATCCAATGAGGCATTGCGGGTCTTCGAAAACCAGAGTTGCCAGTTCGAATGAGATGCCAGCGTGTTTCCGCTGGTTTAGGAGATTCTTTTTCGCATCCCATTCGTATTGCACAATGTATATACGCAGTATGGCACGAATCAGGCTTTTAGGCGGCTGTAGTAGTCGCGGGTGAGGTCGAGGATGTTGCGCTCTTTTTTGCTTTCGGCGAGGCCTTTGAGGATGCCTTCGCGGTCAGCTTGATTGCGTTCTCGGCCGAGTTTGAACTTGCCTTCCACCGACTGGATCTGCATCTCGTAACCAACGATGCCCTGGCGCATTCCTTTGAGATAGCTCTCGGGGAGCTTGTCGTAAACCCATTTCTCTCCGCCACCGTAATGGCCTTCGTTTGTATCGACCAGACGCTTGAGACCCGCGGCGAAGGCTTCGTCACTGTCGATTCGTTTGGGCTTGCCGGTGGCGTGGACGACGGCGAAGTTCCAGGTGGGGACGGCGCTTTTGGTGTTGTACCAGTTGGGAGAGATGTAGGAGTGTGGGCCGTGAAAGACAACCAGGGCTTCTTCATTGCCATCGATGGCATTGTTTTGGGGGTTGCTCTTCGCGATGTGCCACCAGAGACTGCCCCAGCCGTCTTTGTCGCGGCTCAGAATTGTAGGCACGTTGGTGATGCGAAGGCCGCCCTTTGAGGTGACGATCATGGCGAAGGCGTATTCTTCCATGAAGTCGAGCAGGAGGGGACGATCCTTCTCGGACTGCGCTGCAGGGATGTAGATTGTGTCCGAAGCGGAGGATTCTTCCTCCATGGCGAGCAAGGCGGAAAGGCCGATGAGGAAGTCGCGACGTTCTGGCATTCCTTTAGGAAAGCATATTAAAAGCGCCAGTCGAGACCGATGGTGGGGAAGAGACCCAACTGCTCGTTGACGAGTTGTGTGTTGAGGCGGCGATTCCAAGTGAAGCCAGCGGTGTTCTTGCGATTGGTGATGTTCTGGGCACCGATGAAGAAGAGGACTGGTTTACCCTTGACGGTGAAGCGGCGGTCGGCGCGGAGGTCGAGACGGAAGTAGTCAGGAAGACGCTCGGCGTTGACACGGTTGAGATCGAAGATGGCGCGGCTTTGCTGGGTGGAGAGCCTGGTGTCGAAGGGCGTGTAGGGGCGGCCCGAGAGATAGGAGGCGCGAACCGAGAGCTCCCATTTCTGGGTAAGACGGTAGCCGCCGGTGACGTTGGCGATGCGGTTGTAGTCAAAAGAACTGGGACGCTGGATACCGTCAAGGCCCGCTTGGCGGGACTTTGAAAAAGAGAGGTTGCCGATGGCAAACCACTTGTCGCCGAAACGCTTTTCGGCGTAGAGCTCGAGGCCCTGAGCTGAGCCGCGGCCGGCACTTTCGATGGGGAAGAGAATGCTGCGGACGGCAAAGGTGTCGCCCAGATTGGCTAGCGAGAGGCTGGGGAACTGGCTCGCTACAGGATAGTCTTTGTAGTTCTTGCGGTAGCCTTCCACGGTGAAGAGGACGCCGTTTTTGAAGCGGTAGCTGAGGCCGGTAATGTAATGGTCTGCCCGGAAGGGGAGGGTGCCCTGATTTTGTGGGAATACCGTGAGGAAGAGCAGGGCGGGTTGTTGGAAATACTGCCCAAAGCTGGCCCTGAGTTGCATGCGCTGGCTGAGGCGATAGCTGAGGGAAGCGCGGGGGCTGAAGCGGTTGCGGTTAATAAAACCATAGTTGTCCCAACGGCCGCCAATGGTGTAGCTGAGGCGTTTCATCGTGTCGCCTGTAATCTGGGCATAGCCGCTACTTTGTGAAGTGCGGAACTGTCTGTTTAGGCTGAAAGGGTTGAGATCGGGGCGGACGGAGTATGGAGAATCGTCGCCGAAGGGAGACTGTGAGTTGTAGCTGACACCGAAGCTTTTGAAGTTGCCACCGGCCTGGAACTTGAGTGATTCGCCCATGTAGCGGGTAAAGTCGTATTTGATGGTGGTTTCGCCTTCGCGGGAGTTTTCGCTGTAGAGGAGTTGGCTGCGGGCAATTAAGCTATCGAGATTTCCTGTTGCGGGAATGCTAGAGCCAGTGCTGAGGAGATCTCTTACTGAACTGGTTACGCGTGCGGCTGAGTAAGTGACCCCGAGCAGGCCTACGGAACGGTCACTGAAGACGCGTTGCCAGTTGAAGCCGGTGGCACTGCGGCGGCCCCTGTAGCGGATATCGAAGTTGGTTACTTCTTCCTTTCGGTCTTCCTCGGTTTGTCCTTCTCTGGCACCGAGCCGGATGTCGTCGACACCGGTGAGATTCACCATCCAGACTCGATCGCGAGAGGAGAGGTCGTAGAGGAGCTTGGTGTTGAAGGTGTAGGCGACTGGAACGCCACCGAAGCCGACGTCTTTGGTGAAGAGGTCGAGAAAGGTGCGGCGGAAGCTGGTAACGAAACTGCCCTTTTTTGATTTTCCGAGTGGGCCTTCGAAGATGAGCCCGGCCCCGGCATAGCCGAGGGTGGCACGACCGCCGAATTTGTCGCGATCGCCTTCACGTTGGGTGATTTGCAGAACAGAACTGGCGCGATTGATGTAGGGGGCAGGGAAGCCACCGGTGAGGAAAGTCACGTTTTCGATTAGGTTGGCATCCAGGATTCCGACGCTGCCGCCGGCTGAGGCGAAGTTGGCAAAAGAGTTAATGTTGGGGACTTCGATGTTGTCGACGATGAAGAGGTTTTCGAGTGGTGAGCCGCCACGGACGATGATGTCGTTGCGGAAGTCATCGGAGCCGATAGCGACACCGGGAAGCACTTGCACGAAGCGGGAGACGTCCTGAAGCGAACCTGCGTTCTGAAAGACGTCTTTGCCGGTGACTATGTAAGAGGAAGTCTTGATTTCTTCAGGTGCAATCAGAGCGGACTCGGTGACGGTGAGACTTTGGGTGGTTGCTTCGATCGAAGGGAGGGTGATCTCAACCCGGCTCTCTACACCGGCCGCTACCTGGATTGGATTCGATTTGAGCTGGACTTTAGGACCTTTGACGTCAAGCGTATAAGTGCCGGGACGAAGGCCTGTAAAACGAAAGCGACCTTGCGCGTCGCTTTTGACGCAATTGTTGGTGGATGTAATACAGAGCTCTGCTGAAATAACAGGCTGATTATCAGAGCCTTGTACGAGACCACTGAGTGCTCCGACTCCGGTAGTATCTTGCGAAAAAAGAAGGTGTGCAGTCAGAAGAAGGATGAAAAATTTCACTCTCCATTTGATGCACACCTCAGCTTTTTGGTTTAATTGTCGAGCTTAAAAAATGAGTTTCAGCGCGAACTGGACGAAGCGGGGATCGAAAGTGGAACCGACACGGCCAAAGTTGGCGCTAGCGAGATTGACTTCGGGAGCCGCAAAGTTGGTTTTGTTGAATAGGTTGTAGAACTCGCTGCGGAACTGAAGCCTTGCGCCCTCATTAATGAAGCGCATGCCAAAGCTCTTGGAGAGAACAAAATCGGTTTGATAGAGCGGGAAGCCAAATGCTACATTGCGACCAAGGTTCCCAAATGGAGAGGTTACTGGAGGCGTTGCCAAATTGGCGCGGTTGAAGTAGTTGGTAAAGCTACGCTCGGATTCAGGAGCGAGAACACCGATGGAGCCATTGATTACGTTGGGACGCAGGGCGACGTTACCAAGGAAGTCTGGTTGTCCGTCGGAGAGAATACCTGCAGCGTCGGGGTAGCGAATGTTGAGCGGTAGGCCGCTTTGTGAGTTCACAATCGCACTGGCCTGCCAACCGCCAAGGATGGCGTCAAAAGCACCGTTGATATCGCGGCCAAACTTTCGACCCTTGCCAAAAGGCATCTCTACGACGAAGCTGGTGGTGTTGTTCCAGCGCTGGTCGAAGCTGGAGGAACCCTTGTCGTTCGCGACGTTACGAATGTCCTGTGGATTGGGGCTGCCGCCAACGGAACCTTCGAGAACCTGACCGACCGTATCGATTGCCTTGCCATAGGTGAAGGAGTTGAGAACGGTAAGCCAGTCGCCGCGATGTTCAAACTTGACCTGCAGTGAGTTGTAGTTGGAGAAGGCGGTTGGGACGACGGCAGTGATGTTGCCGAAGCCCTGCACCGGGCGGCGTGCCAGCAGTGTGCCGATGGTAGTGAGGCCTTGTGAAACTTCAGCCTGGGTGATGGGGCGGGCCTGATTAAAGTCGCCGAGTACGGGCAAATGGTCGGCGCGGTTGCCGACATATGCCACATCGAGGAGCGTGTTTTTGAAGAGGTTGCGTTGAATGGTGAAGTGCCAATTCTGTACATAGCCCCAGGGCGTGTTGCGATCCATGTAAAGGATTACGTTTGAGCCGGGTTTGACAGGGTAGCCTTGTTCGCGAGTACGGAAGCAGTTGGCGAAGTTGTTTGCGGTGCAAAGATTGCCAAGCTGCGCGGGGCTGTTCTGGGCAGAGAAGCGAGTGACGAAGGGAGCGTTGGTGCTGAGGTATTCGGCACTGGCCATACGGTTCCAGTAATTCCAGCCAAAGCCGTAGCCGCCGCGGAGGACGGTTTTCGAGTCGAGTTGATAGGCAGCCCCAAAGCGAGGGGCAAAGTTATTCCAGGTCTGACGCTGCAAAGTACGGTTTTCGATGCCACCGCCTGAGGCCAGGATCAGCTTGTTCTGCGTGGGATCGAAATTGGCAAGCTTGTTGTCAGCGTCGTAGGCAGGGGTGGTCATTTCATAGCGCAGACCCATGTTGAGGGTGAGCTTGGAATTGACCTTGAAATCGTCCTGGATGTAAAACCAATGCGCCTGCTGGCGAACCTTCGCCTGAACCTGGGTGGCGATCTGGTAGGAACTGCGGGAGCCGAAGTAAAAATCGGCCAGGGAGTGGACGGTGTTAGCAGAGCCTCCAGCGAGGGCTCCGAGATTTTGGCCAGGCAGCCGGGAGTAGAAACCGCCATAACCATCGATACCGTAAAGAGGGTTGGTGTCATCTACGAGGATGTTCATGAAAAGCAGTTCGTAGCCCATCTTGAGGTTATGACGGTTGACGATTTTGGAGAGGTTCATGCGCGAGTTGATCGTGGTGGGGAACTGCGCTTGAGGATTTGTGGACTGACGACCGAAGCGCGGGAAGCCCTGTATGTCCTGGGGGGTGATTCCGCCCTGGATACGAGGGCCTTCTGGAAGGCCGGTAATGCCAAATAGTTCGCGCATCGAAGGGCCGCCGACTTGTGCCGGCAAGCGGTCCATACCAAGACGAGTGACTCCAAAACGATATTCGATAACTTCAGTAGCGGACTTGGTCCAGGTCAGCCCGGCGATGCCCTGCTGGTTGAAAGTTTCAAGGCTGCCGAGGTTGTTGCCGCCGGCGAAGCCAGTGATCAGGCCGGGGGCCAGAATGGTCTGACGACGATGCGCGTAGCGAAAGAAGCTATTGATGTTGTTTGAGACCTTGTGGTCGATCTTGATTGCACCTTTATTGTCGGTGAGTTTGTTGCTGTCGAAGCCACCGAAGTTGGTAGCGATGCCAAGTGCACCGCCACCGGCGCGGTTGGCCTGAGGAAGTTCAGATAGAACGCGACGCGCGAAACGAGTCATGGGGATGACAGAACCAGCGGGGAAGACAGTGCCTGCGGCGATGGTGCGGCCGGTGTCATCGGTGAATGCGTAGGGTGCGCGGACATCGAGGGGCAATACGCCGCGACGCATGTCTGTTGAAGGAAGCGAGGTGAGTGAAAAGGGAGCGATGGACCAGCGAGAGCCTTCGTAATCGGCAAAGAAGAAGGTGCGGTCTTTGATAATCGGGCCACCGACTGCGGCCCCAAACTGATTGCGCTTGTTTACCGGCTTCTGGTTCAGGGTGGGCTTGAAGAAGCCAGTAGCGTTCAGCTTCTCGTTCTGGAGAAATTCCCAGACTGCACCGTGAAAGGCGTTGGTGCCAGATTTTGTGGCAACGTTCATGACTGCGCCGCCACTACGTCCAAATTCTGCGGAGTAGCCGTTGACGATCAGACGGAACTCGGCGACAGAGTCCGGCGAGGGCTGAATGGACTGGTTGGAGAAGCCCTGATTGGTTGTTCCATAAAAGTTGTTGTCGATGCCGTCGAGCAGGAAGTTATTCCAAACGCTGCGCAGACCATTCACATTGTAGGAGCCTTCGCGGCGAAATGCGATGGAACCCTGATTGCCCGATGTGGATTGGCGAACGCCTGGCGAGAGGAGCGCCAGGTTTGCGTAGCTGCGACCCTGTAGCGGCAGTTCGACTACCTGTTTGGAGGCGATGACCTGGCCCTTGGATGAGCTGTCGGCTTCGAGCAAGGGAGTGGTGGCTTCGACGTTTATGATTTCTGTGACTTGGCCAACGCGAAGGTTGAGGTCAACTCGTTGACGAGCATTCACCGTAATACTAATGTTGTCGGCAGATGCAGTCGTGAAGCCCTGCATTTCGGCAGTCAATTTGTAGGTGCCAATTCGGATGGAGGGGAAAATGAAATCGCCGGTTTCTGTAGTGTTGGTGGTTTGGGTGATGCCTGTATCGTTGTTTCTGAGTACAACCTTGGCACCGGATAGTGGACCGCCTTTTTCGTCGCGGACAGAACCCACGACGGCGGCTGAATCAAATTGAGCAAACGCGTAAAGCGCTGTGAATAGGAGGGTTGTGATGAAGCGAGACATAATTCTACGTGTTTCAATCATCCCAACGCTTCATCTCAAATTCATAAACCTCTAATGAATTCTTGATGAATAGATTGTCACGCCCCCCCCAAATCTGGTCAACTGCTATAGGTAGCTCAAAGTGGAACTATTTGGTGAGTCGGTAGCGTTGTCGACGGCAATCCTTTTGCTCATTGCATTGGCATTAGCCTTGGGATTTGAAATGGTAAACGGCTTTCACGATACCGCGAATGCTGTTGCGACGGTCATTTACACAAACACGCTGAAGCCCAATGTGGCTGTAGTTTGGTCCGGGGTTTGGAACCTGCTTGGGGTGCTGGCTTCTTCTGGTGCAGTTGCGTTTGGGGTCGTTTCACTGTTACCGGTGGAACTTGTTCTAAATGTGGGTTCAGCGGCTGGGATGGCAATGGTATTCTCCTTGCTGATTTCTGCCATTATCTGGAATCTCGGCACCTGGTATTTAGGGCTGCCTGCATCGAGTTCGCACACGCTGATCGGATCGATTTTGGGGGTCGGATTGGCACATTCCGTGATGAATTCAGAAGTCTTTGGCCGGGGGGTGAACTGGTCGAAGGTGCAAGAGGTTTTTGCGGCGCTGATGTTGTCACCTCTGATCGGGTTTGGTTGCGCAGCAGGCTTGTTGTTGCTTTGCAAAGCGCTGATCAAAAATCCGGCTTTGTATCAGGCTCCGACAAAAGATACACCTCCGCCTCTCTGGATTCGGGCGATCCTGGTATTCACTTGCACTGGCGTCAGTTTTGCCCATGGCTCAAATGATGGGCAGAAGGGTATGGGGCTGCTGATGCTGATCCTGATCGGAGTGATCCCGGCATCGTTTGCTCTCAACGAAGGGGCGACACCTTCGGATTTGGAAGCGCTCATGAAAAACTCCGTTCAGGTATCTTCGTTTCTCGAGCAGCAGTTTGAAAAAGAAAACATGAATGATAAGGAAGCCCGATTGGAGCTTTCGAATTATTTGAAGCCAAATGTTTCTCCAAGCAAGTCAACAGCCCCGGCACTTCTGCAATTGAACAAGTCAGTGACTGCGCAGTTGTCCCAAAGGAAAAAGTTGAGCGATGTGCCACGAGCAGAACGCACCGAGTTGCGCAGCGATATGTACCTGATCGATGAGAGTTTGGGCAAGATGGTGAAGCAGGGGCGGGTGCAAGATGCGGAGGCGAAGGCTGCCGTTGGGCAATATAAAAAAGATCTGGACAACAGTACTCGCTTCATCCCACTATGGGTCAAGGTCGCTGTGGCACTGGCTCTCGGTCTCGGCACCATGGTGGGTTGGAAGCGGATTGTGGTTACGGTGGGAGAGAAGATCGGCAAGGATCATTTGACCTATGCGCAAGGGGCGAGCGCAGAACTTGTTGCGATGATCACAATCGGTGCGGCCGATACTTTGGGTTTACCCGTGAGCACAACGCATGTACTGACCAGCGGTGTGGCTGGCACAATGGCGGCCAACAAGAGTGGCGTACAGATGAAGACAGTGCGTAATATGTTGCTTGCCTGGGTACTAACACTGCCGGCCTGCGTTTTTCTAGGCGCCGCCTTCTTCGGGGCAGGTCTTTACGCAATTTCCCGCATGGGTTTTTAGCAAGCACCTTATTGGTATATCGTTGAGAGCGGTATGAAATTTCTTCTTTTGACAGTGTCTCTCTGTATGGTTATCTCCGGGCAAGCGGTGGTTTATCTTTGGCCTGATGGTGCCCCCGGATCAGAAGCTTATAAAGGGGAAGCGGAAAAAACAGCAGGGGCTGGCGATTTTGAGCGAGTGACCAATGTTCACAATCCTTCGATCACGGCATATCTGCCGGCTAAGGGCAATGGGACTGGAATTGTAGTTTGTCCGGGCGGGGGACACCGCCACCTGGCAGTCGAACACGAAGGGAAGAACGTTGCACAGTACTTCAACAAGCTGGGAGTAGCTGTGTTTGTACTGAAGTACAGGCTGGCAAGGGCTGAAGGGTCGACTTATAAGGTGGAAGAACATGCACTGGCGGACGCACAGCGGGCCATCGAGATAGTGCGGCAGCGCTCGTCTGAGTGGGGTGTAGCCAGCGGTCGTATTGGCGTAATGGGATTCTCGGCAGGAGGGGAGCTGGCGGCGCTGGCTGGATCGCGCTACCAAGGAATTACTCGACCCGATTTTCAAGTCCTGATGTATCCAGGCGGAAATTTGAATGCGGTTGCCTTTGGCAAGGATGCCCCTCCCGCATTTTTATTGGTGGCCGATGATGACCCTACGCCTACTGTTGGAGTGATGTCGTTGTATCAAAGTTTGAAGAGGGCCGGTGTGCCTGCCGAGGTACACATTTATGAGAAGGGTGGCCATGGATTTGGGGTGAAGCCGGGTGCGAAGTCTTTAGTAGGACAGACATGGCTGGATCGACTCTCAAACTGGATGCGTGGTCGAAATCTACTGAGCTGAAGGGTGCAGCACCGGCTGGTAGCCCTGGGCCAAGACCCGTCGTGTTACGAGTGGGGTGAGTGGTTGAACTAGCGATTGAAGCGGTGGTGGATCGGCCGCCTGGTAGCCGGAATGTGTCCAGAGAAAGCTCCCTTTAGCCTGTTTGAGATAAGCTTGAGAACCGGTGGCATAGAAGCAGTTTACGGGCAGCCGGTCGAAGGAGATTACACTGTGCTCGTTGGTGCGCTGCGGGTGGAGCGTTTCATCGAGTTGTCTGGCGGAGGCGCGGCCCGATAGTTTCAGAAATTGATTGTAGGCGTTGCGGCGGCATAGAGCGCATGGGCGGTGGCCTGCTGCGAGAGCGGTGGCTTCATCGAGGAAGAAGAGTTCGGTCCAGTGTCCGGGCTGCATGAGATTTCTCCGAAGGCCTTTGTATTCCAGTTCACAGATGATCCAGGCTTTGTGGCGCCACTTGGTTGTGACCAGCTCCCGCTTCTCGTTGTGCAGAATTCCTCGGTTGCCGGTGAAGAGTCCTCGGGCTGGTGAGGCTTCAATGTTTGAGAACGGTGTGACGCGGTTTTGGAGTGGCATTTTTAGAAGAGAGATCTTTGCAGGCTTTTTGCCGCTGCGGATTCCGTTTCATTCTTTGCCGTTGCAATCGCTTTTTCGATCGCCACACGGGCCTCTGAGGTTTGCTTGTTTTCCTGATAAGCCAAAGCCAGAGCATTCCACCAACTGCTATTTGAGGGTCTTAATAAGCAAGCTTTTTCGAGCAATGGAATCGCTTGCATTATTTGGCCGAGATCGGAGAGGCGTAAGCCTTCGAGGAAAACAGATTCTGCCTGAGCCGTTTCTGCTTCTACCGGCTGATTGGCGCTGGGGAACTGGTTACGGAATTCAATTTCGAGTTCATTGATTTCCCGGCGGCTTAATAAACTTTGTGTTAGCTCCGGGGCCATGTAATCGATTGAGATGGTTCGCGGAGAAAATGGGCCAATGGAGAGTTTAGCGGGGAAGCTGTCGCCTGACTTGTAGCCCGGCCAGAGGTGGTAAGCGATGGCCCAAGCAGGCGCATAAGAGCGGATCGTCATCGGCTTACCTGCCAACTGGTCGATGTCGATAGATAACATGCCTTCCAGAATTTGTCGATGGCGTTCAGGCAGTTGACCGAGTACTATCTCTACGCGAGCCCCCTTGCGACGCAAAAGCAGGTTAGAGTAATATTCACAGATCCCCTCTTCGAACCATGTGGGCAGATTCGGGAGAGTACGGTGGAGTACCGCGTGGATGTACTCGTGGCTGAGCACCTCGAGAAAGTTTTGTGACCATGGGTTCACGACAACCCAGTCTCGCCCCTGGCCGCTAACGAAAATGCCCTGTTCTGCGTTTGTCGCCGTGAACTTCTTCCATGCCGCTTCGTTTGCCGGCATCCAGATGCGTAGTGGGCTGGTTGAGACCCATTGCACTCCGTGCAGGGCTTGAATGGCCGCACGCAGTTCTTCGAGTCTATGCAGACCCTGCTCTGCAGCTTTTAGATTTTGAGGCGTGCTGTAGAAAATGAAGTGTCTGGAACGAATGGCGGTTTGAGCTGAGAGTTGCCAGCCAGCCAGGAAGCAATAAAGTACTGCGATCCATCGCACTGATAAAAAGATTGAATTGTGTAAACAGGAGAGATTCCCTAGCATTGCAATATGGGACCCAGCACTATGACCGAACCCCAAACCTCACAGGTAGCACTATTACACCGTATTTCGAGTATCGTAAGCTCGCAACGGTCCTTGGACGAAATGTTGGGCGAGATCATCGGCCTTACGGTTCAGGTTACCGAGTGTGACGCGGCACTTGTTTATTTGATTGAAAAAGAAGCGAACGAAATCGTGTTGCGTGCCTCCCAGGTGCCCCACGCGCAGGATTTGAATCTGTTGCGCATGAAGGTGGGTGAAGGCGTAACAGGCTGGGTGGCAGAGCACAAGTCGGTGGTAGCGCTGGCAGCCAATTCGAGTCTGGATCACCGGTTCAAGCGCTTCCAGGGTCTTGTTGAAGATACCTACGAAGCATTTCTGTCTGTGCCGCTCATCAATCAGGGCGAAATCATCGGTGTCATCAACGTGCACCACCGGGAGCCGCATCCTCATACCGCCGAGGAGATCTCCTTGCTCACCTTCATCGGAGAACAGATGGGGATCGCTATTTCGAAGGAAGTATTAAGCGAAGTTAATCAGCGCCTGGTGAGTGAAACCGAAGAAATGAAGCGTCAGCTTGAGACGCGTAAGTTGGTGGAACGCGCCAAAGGCATTCTGCAGAGCCGATACAAGCTGACCGAAGAAGAAGCTTACTTGCGCCTGCGCAATGAGAGCCGCCGTCACCGCAAGCCGATGAAGGAACTGGCCGAGGCGATCATTCTGGCCGAAGAGCTTTCACGCAAGAGCGATGATCCAGATGACGAGCAGGTCTAGTTGGCTTTAGCCTAGAAGAGTTGCACTCTTTCAATCCACTGTTTCGAAACGGCGATCTAGCCACGATCGCCTCTAATTTCTGGCCGCGCAATCTGGACGAGTTGCGCTTTCCCGCTACGCGTGACCTACACCGTACTGAGCCTGAGGTTCAGGTGTTGGCATTGCGTCACGAGCCTGAGATTGCCGTGCGCGGCGAGTTGATTGTGCTGCATGGGCTGGAGGGCTCCCACGATTCCGGCTACATGAAAAGCATGGCCCAGGCCGGCCTTCTGCGTGGATTGCGCGTGCATCGTCTGAACATGCGCACATGTGGAGGCACAGAGGGACTTGCTCCGACTCTCTATCATGCGGGGCTAACGAGCGATATGCTGCGGATCGTCGAGGGTCTACATGCGGCAGGCCGGGGGCCGATCTTTCTAATGGGCTATTCGCTGGGCGGCAATGTTGTGTTGAAGCTGGCAGGTGAATTGGGCATTCGGGCGAAGGAGCTTGGGATCGCCGGGCTGGTGAGCGTTTCTACTCCGCTTGATCTGATGGCCTGCTGCCTGCGCATGCAAGAAAAACGCAATTTCATTTATTCGAGCAAGTTCATTGAACGTTTGAAGGCACGCTACCGCCGGCGTGCCGCTGAGTTTCCTTCGATCTTTCCGCTCGATGGACTCGACGAGGTGAAGAGTGTGCTTGAGTTTGACGACAAGTTCACCTCGAAGGCTTTCGGCTTCGGAGATGCAGCCGGTTACTACGGGACGCAATCGAGCCAGGCTTTCTTACAGACAATTTCGATTCCCGGACTTTTGATTCATTCGGGAGACGATCCGCTGATCCCATCGTGGGTTTACGAAAAAGCCGATCCTGAAAAAAATCCGAATTTGAAGCTGATGCTGACGCGGCATGGTGGGCATGTGGGCTTTCTTTCGCGCGGTGAGAGTCGGTTCTGGGCGGAAGATTGCGCGGGAGACTGGATTGTCGGGAACTTGCGCCGCAGCTGATGCGTATTCTTCGCTGAATGACTCATCAGCGGAGCAATGCATTTTTTGAGGCGGTAAGAGTCGCACTCTCCAGCTTGCGTTCAAGCATGCTTCGGAGTTTCCTGACGCTGCTTGGCATTATCCTGGCCACAACCACGCTGATTGCAGTGATGAGTCTGATTCACGGCATGGACGTCTACATTGCCGAAAAAGTCAGCGATATGGGAGCGGATGGATTCCGGGTCGTCAGGATGGCGTTCATTGGCGATTGGGACGCTAAGAAGTATCTGGAATTATTGCGAAAGAATCCTGAGTTGCGCCGCGAAGAATACGAATTCGTCAAAGCGAATGCACAACTGGTAAAAGAGATCGCGCTTCAGGTTTCGCGGCGGGGACCGGTGGTATTTGATGGGGATCGAGTCGATGCCGTCATGATTGAAGGCGGTACGCCAAATCTTGCCGCAATTGAGAACACGCAGATTGAGAGCGGGCGATATCTAAGCGAGATCGATAACCAGCGGCACCTGATGGTGGCGGTTCTGGGTCATGACCTGAAAGACCGCTGGTTTCCTAATGTGGACGCGGTTGGAAAAAAGGTGATGGTGGACGGGCGGCCCTATGAAGTGGTGGGTGTTGCCAAGGCCAAAGGTAGTGTCTTCGGGCAGACGCAAGACAGCTTCGTCACTATTCCCGCCGAAACCTACTTCAAAAGCTATGGTGCACGCAAGGGTATCAATTATTCGGTAGTTGCGATTGGGCACGACAAACTGATGCAAGCCCAGGACGAGGTAAGAACGCTCATTCGAGCCTTCCGGCAACTGAAGCCCGGGATTGAAGACAACTTTGCGATCTTCAACTCCGACTCGCTCTCGACCGCGTGGAGCCAGATGACAGGTGCCATTGCGGCAACAGCGATTGCCGTTGTTAGCGTCTTCATGGTGGTGGGGGGAGTGGTGATCATGAACATCATGCTGGCGGTGGTGAGTGAGCGCACGCGGGAGATTGGCATTAGGAAGAGTCTGGGAGCACGCCGGGCGGATATTCTCAATCAGTTTCTGGTGGAGAGCGCCGTGCTCTCGGCGAGTGGTGGAGTGTTTGGAGTTGTTATTGCCTGGGGCTTTGCCGTGGCGATTCGAAGCCTGACGCCCGTGCCGATGTCGATGCCGCTTGGGAGCATCGCGCTTGGCGTGGGGCTATCGATGACGGTAGGACTTTTCTTTGGAATCTACCCGGCCCGTCAGGCTTCCAAACTGGATCCGATAGAAGCCTTGCGAGCGGAGAAATAACCGATGTTTAGTTCCTTGTTCTGGTCGAGCGTCGGCATGGCATTTGATACGTTGCGCAGCTATAAGCTCAGATCGTTTCTCACGGTGCTGGGTGTGATTATCGGTACGGGCACAATTATTGGTGTGGGCTCGATCATCACTGGAATGGATGCCGCTTTTGCCAATGCCATGCGGACCTTTGGCTCAGACACAATGGTGGTGTTCAAGTTTGCGGTGGGGCCCCGGTTTGGAAACCGCAGTGCAGAGGAGCGAATGCGCAAGCCGATCACTTTTGAGCAGGCGCAAGCAATTCGCGAACGCTGCCCGCATGTCGATAAAGTTACTGCTGGACTATTGCCGTGGCGCGGCGTTCAAAAGATTCGGTATCAGGCCAACGACTACGCCGGGCTCGATATGTGGGGTGCCGACTCAAGCTACGCCGATGTCTGGCAGGTGGAGTTAATCCACGGCCGCTTCTTTAGTGAGATCGACAATCAGCATCGTGCCCGCGTGGTTGTGCTGGGCGAAGATGTGTGGAAGGGGCTTTTTGCCAGCTCGGATCCTTCGGGCAAATGGGTAGATGTCGAAGGGCAGAAGATGGAAGTGATCGGGGTGATGAAGAAGTCTGCCACTGGTGAGCCAGGTGGCCGGGATAACCGGTTGGTGATGCCTTACTGGAGCATGCGCAAGTTTCAGCCTGCGGCTGAAGAGCACATGCTTTTTGTAAAGCCTATGAAGGGCCAATTGCCAGCAGCGATGGATGAGGTGAGAGGGGTTTTGCGGCAGGAACGGCGGGTCAAGTACGACGAGCCTGACAGCTTCTCTATTTCTACGAGCGAGCAGATGATTGAGGATTTCAGAAGCATCATGTCGATTACAGCACTGGTCATGGTGGTGATGTCTTCCATCGGATTGCTGGTCGGTGGCATTGGCGTGATGAATATCATGCTGGTGAGCGTTACTGAAAGAACCCGCGAAATTGGCGTGCGCAAGGCGCTGGGGGCGAGGCGCAGGGAGATCATCACGCAGTTCATGACTGAGGCCGTAGTGTTGACCTTTCTCGGCGGCTTGCTGGGCATGGCAGTGGGATGGCTGATCCCGGTGCTTGGCGGTTTCGTATTCCCTGAGTTGCCGATGAGCGTGCCGCTTTGGGCAGCCGGGACTGGTGTTGCTGTGAGCGTCGGGATTGGACTGTTTTTCGGAATCTGGCCGGCGAACAAAGCGGCGCGTCTGGATCCGGTGGAAGCTCTGCGTTACGAGTAGCGGTCAGGCTTTGTTGCGGGCCGAAAGCCACTCGATAAATTCGCGATCGCCATCGAGAAAATCATAATCCGTGAGGCTGGCTGCCTCTGCCCAGAGAATTTGTTCGAATTCATAATTCACCGGCACACCGGTAAAGTTGGTGACGTTGTAGAAGACGAGTTCAACCGGAGGCCGTTGGTTGTAGCTGAACTGGTAGCGTTGCAGAACATCGCCGATAATGGCCTCGATGCCCAGTTCTTCGCGAAGTTCGCGCGCAAGTGCATCCTCTGGCGCCTCGCCCGGTTCGATTTTGCCACCTGGAAACTCCCACTTGAGGCCGTGCCAGTCGTTGCGTTTGCGTTGACCGATTAAAATTCTTCCAGCGTGGGTGACTACTCCAGCCACTACGGAAACTACTTTCGCCATGAATGTCATAAGCTTACACCTGCGAGCATTGAATCGGCGAAAATAAAGCTACCTTGTATAGCGCTGAACTGCTCGACCATTTTGCCAATCCCCGTAATGCCGGAGAGCTTGCCGCACCCACCTACCGGGTGTCGTGCGAGAACCCGGTGTGTGGCGACCAGCTACGTGTGACGGTAATTTGCAGCGATGAAAGAATTGCAGAGGTTCGCTTTCTCGCGCGAGGTTGCACCGCATCGATTGCCTGCTCCAGTGCTCTTACGGAATTGCTTTCCGGCAAGAGACTGTCTGAACTCTCCGGTATTCGTGCTGCACAGGTGGAAGCCGCAGTGGGCGGGTTGATCCCTGAGTCTAAGCACGCGGCAGTCTTGTGCGCTGATCTTGTGAAAAAGTTGGAGGCAGAGTGGAAGAAGTCCTGAGTGATTTGAAGCAGTGGCTACGAATTCCGAGCGTGAGTTCGAATCCAGAGGCTGCAGGAGAGGTGCGGGAGGCTGCCGAGTTTACGCGATATCTATTCGAAAAAGCGGGTCTCGAAGGTGTGCGTTTAATTGAAGGGGATGGGCATCCGCTGATTTACGGCGAATGGTTGCACGCACCAGGCAAGCCCACGCTGCTCTGTTACGGGCACTATGATGTGCAGCCAGCCGAACCGCTCGAACTGTGGCGAACTCCTCCCTTTGAGCCGACGGTGCTGGGCGACAATCTCTACGCCCGCGGGGCAGCCGATGACAAGGGGTTGGCCATCATACTGATTCGTGCCGTTCAGCACTTCTTGGGCGCGGGGAAGCCGCTGCCCGTAAACGTGAGATTCCTGTTTGAGGGTGAGGAGGAATCCGGCGGCGATCATGTTTCGGCATACCTGCGTGACCACGCGAGCGAGCTTCAATGCGATGCCGCTCTGATTTGCGACACCGAGATGTTTGCTCCAGAATTGCCTACAATTTGTGTGGGGCTGCGCGGAATCGTATATGCGGAATTGCATGTCACAACCGGGGAAAGCGATCTGCATTCTGGCGTCTATGGGGGTGGTGTTCCCAACGCGATTGAGGCTGCAGCGAGAATCGTTTCGTCGCTTAAGGACAAGGATGGCAAGTTCCTGATTCCCGGTTTTGACAGCGATGTGATTCCTCCAGCGGCAGAAGAAGAAGAGAGCTGGATTGCACTCCCATTTGACAGGGACGCTTACCGAAACGAGGAAGCCAAGGTGTTCGAACTGCATGGAGAGCCTGGCTTTGGCTTGTTTCAGCAGTTGTGGGCCAGGCCGACAATCGAGATCCACGGCATTGGCGGGGGATTCACTGGTGAAGGCTCAAAGACGGTTATCCCCTGCAATGCGGTTGTGAAGCTGAGCTGCCGTCTGGCTCCGGGGCAAGACCCCGATCGTATTGCGAAGGTTTTGAGTGAAGCCATTGCAGCACAGGCTCTTGAAGGCGTCCGTACCAGATTGAAAGTGCTTGGGAAAGCCCCGGCCAGTGTTGTCGACCCAGCGAACCCGTTCGTTCGCGAAGCTGCCGAGGCCATGCTTGAAGTTTTCGGTCAGAGGACGGTCTTTACCCGCAGCGGCGGATCCATTCCAATTGTGGGTCTTTTTAAAGACGTGCTGGGGGTTCCGAGCGTCATGACAGGCTTTGGCCTTCCAGACGATAATCTGCATGCACCAAACGAAAAGGTATATCTGCCCAATGTCTATCGCGGCATCGAAGCACTTGCGCGATACTTTGAGCGTTTGGGAGAACGGACAGAGGTAAAGTGAGTAGTTTTGAGTTCAAGGATACGCTGAAAAACTCAATCGACATTGTGCGGGTGATCGGGGATTACATGCGCCTGCAGAAGCTGGGTGGAAGTGCGCGATACCGCGGGCTGTGTCCGTTTCACAACGAGAAGACTCCAAGTTTTTATGTTCATGCCGACAAGCAGTTCTTCAAATGTTTCGGCTGTGCCAAGGGTGGCGACGTCTTCAGTTTTGTTATGGAGATGGATGGACTGGGTTTCTTTGAAGCAATGAAACTGCTTGCTGAGAAGCATGGCATCCCGATGCCGGCACCGAAGCCGGATTTCGATCCGGCCAGCCGAAAGAAGGCTTCGTTGCAGGATCTGCACGAAATCGCGGCAAAATATTTTCGAGAAGTTTTGTATTCCGATGCCGGTGAGCCTGCACGGGCTTATTTGAAGAAGCGAGGACTTGGGCAAAAGCTGGCCGAGGAGTTTTGCCTGGGCTTTAGTGATCCATCGGGCGGCTTGACGCGTGTTTTCCAGCGGCAAGGAGTTGAAGAGTCGCTGCTTGAGGAGTCTGGCCTCTGCCTCAAGCGCAATGAAGGCAATGGATTCTTCGACCGCTTTCGCAACCGGCTGATGTTCCCGATCTGGAATGAGAGCGGCAAGGTAATTGCCTTTGGTGGGCGGACGCTAGGAGAAGACCAGCCCAAGTATCTGAACTCACCCGAGACGCCGATTTATCGCAAGAGCCATGTGCTCTACAATCTACATCACGCTCGTGAAGGTGCTCGAAAAAGCGGTCGAATGGTGCTGGTGGAAGGCTATATGGATGTGATCGGCGTTCATGCTGCAGGTGTGAAGGAAGTTGTGGCCAGTTGCGGCACTGCGCTTACCAGCCAGCAGGTGCGTTCGATTAAACGTCATGCCGATCGAGTGGTTGTGAATTTTGATCCCGATAACGCAGGTGTCAACGCGACAGAACGTAGTATTCAAATTCTTCTTGAAGAGAGTTTGCAGATTCGGGTCTGTTCTTTGCCTGGAGGCCTCGACCCGGATGCTTTTGTCAAGGCCAACGGGGCCGAGGCGTACCTAAAGGAATTGGAGCGCAGTCCCGGTTACTTTCATTGGTTGGCCGAGCGTGCGCGTGGGCGGTTTGACATGCGCAGTGCAGAAGGGCGAATGGAGGCGTTTCGCTTCTTGCTGCCTGCGATCCAGAAACTCCCCGACAAGCTTGAGCGTCTGGCCGTAGTTAACGACATGGCCAGCTACCTTCGAGTCGAGCCAGGTGAGATGCTGGACCAATTCCGCAAATCAGCTGGGGATCGTAGCATGCCAAGGGCGATTGAAGTGAAACCAGATCGCCAACTTCCGGATCTCGAACGAGTATTGCTTCGGTTGATTCTGCATCATCCCGACGTGGTTGCCGGCTATTGCGATACGATCCTTGGCCTTGATGGATTGTCGGCTTTACAGAGCCACAAGATACTCGAAGCCGCGCTGCAGATGCTGGAAGCCGATGGCAATTTGGATTTCGCAGTCTTGCAGTCCAAGTTAGGTGAAGCGGACGCGAACCTATTGGCTGCGCTCTTTTCTTCCGATACGGAAGATGTAGAAAGAACTCACGACGATCCTGCCGCGCAATTGAGAGCTTGCCTTGAAAAGCTGGCTCACGACACGCGGGAGCTGCAGCGTAAGGAATTACGCCAGCAAGTTCGCGAGGCGGAGCTTCGCGGAGATATCGTTGAAGCTATGCGGTTGATGGAATTGGAACGAAGGCTCGAAAGGACACGCAAGTAAATCACTAGCGAAGGCATGGTGTCGGCGGTGCGCATTTTTTGCTAGAGTGACGAAACAAGGAAGTTTCGTCGAGCGTCACTGCTAACTCGACTACTTTTCAGGGAACCAATCATGGATGAGGAATTTAGCACCGGCGACCAAATGAGCGAAGGAGTCGCTGAGCAGGTCATTCGCCGCATCGACGAGATGGAGTCGCTCGCCGAAGTGGAGCCCTTTGTCGAGCGCGAAGGGGATCTCGAAGAGACTGGCCTTGATGAAGTAGGTGCCGACACTCCCGAACTTGGCGCTGAAGAAGAAGAATCGCTCGAGTTCATCGAGAAGACCAACGACCCTGTGCGCATGTACCTTCGCGAAATGGGCACTGTGGCACTGCTAACGCGCGAAGGCGAGATTTCACTTGCACGCAAGATTGAACGAGGGCAAAAGGCTGTCCTAAAGGTCTTGTCGCGATCCCCTCTGGTTGTCATTGAATTGATCCAAATGCGGACCGACCTCCAACAGGGTGAGATCTCGATTTACGATCTGCTGAGTTTACATGATGGTGCCGGGCCGGAGCGGGATATCACCGAAGAAGAGATTGAGGAAATCGAGGAAGATCTGGTTCGCCCAGAAGAAGAAGCGTTCATGCTCAGCATCGAATGTGTTGCCGCGCTTGCCCGGCGTGCTCAGCAGACTCGGCAAAAATTGAGTTCGATTTCACGCGTCATGAAGCCAAAGGAGCACCGCAAGCTGCGGTTTTTCCTTGCACGCACGATCATTGAGGCCTCTCTTGAGATCCGCAAGCACAGCCTGAGTTCCTGGCTTTTGAATCGTTTGGTTACGCGCCTGCGCAAGACAGTCGACCAATTGAAGTCCCTGGAATGGGAAACTTCGCGCACTCAGCGTCGGGTGGAAGAAGGAAGTCTCAAGGGGGATTACCGTAAAGATCTCAAGGTCCTCACGAGTCGAATCCAGCAGATAGAAGAAGATTCTGGTGCAACGGCAACCGACCTGAAGCGAACACTGCAGATCGTCGAGCGCAGCGAAGCGGAAGCGCTAGTTGCCAAAAAGCAACTGATTGAGGCCAATTTGCGTTTGGTTGTTTCCATTGCCAAGCGATATACCAATCGGGGATTGCAATTTCTCGACCTGATTCAGGAAGGCAATATCGGTCTGATGCGGGCGGTGGAGAAGTTCGACCACCGGCGTGGCTTCAAGTTTTCAACTTATGCCACCTGGTGGGTGAGACAGGCGATTACGCGTGCCATCGCCGACCAGGCGCGCACGATTCGTGTGCCGGTGCACATGATCGAAACGATCAACAAGCTGATTCGTACCCAACGGGCAATGCAGCAGGAGTTTGGCCGCGAACCAACGACTGAAGAACTGGCCAAGCGTCTGGAATTGCCGCTGCACAAGGTGCGTAAAGTGATGCGGATTGCTCAAGAGCCGATTTCACTGGAGACCCCGGTGGGCGAGGAGGACGAGTCGCATCTTGGCGACTTTCTAGTCGACAAACGCATCGGATCGCCCTCAGACGCGGTCATCAATTTGAACCTTCGCGAGCAAACTGCTGAAGTGCTCAAGACTTTAAGTCCTCGCGAAGAGAAGATCGTGAAGATGCGTTTTGGTCTGCAGGACGGCAGCGAACATACACTCGAAGAAGTGGGGCAGTATTTTGCCGTCACTCGCGAGCGGATTCGACAGATTGAGGCCAAGGCCTTGCGCAAGTTGCGGCACCCCAGCCGGAGCTATCGCCTTAAGACATTTCTCGAGAAGCAGAACAAAGAATAGGGTTGCTGGGGAAGACATCAACTGATTCTTCGTACCTTACCTAGAGCGATCTAAGGTATTCACCTCATTCCGGGATTCACAGATTCTGGCGATGAAAGTAAAGAAGGAATTGCAATGGCGGAATGGAACTCCCTTTTTGACGAAACCCAGCGGCTTGCTGGTGAACAATTTGAAGCGGCCTGGAAGCTGCATGTGGACCGCGTTCATGAGACGCTGGAAACCGGTTGGCGAGATCACATCGCGCGTGTAGTCGAGTTGCGATTTACCAGCCTCAAAGCAGATTTGACGGCGGCCAATGAGATTTATCTGGCCGAGCGCGTAGCTCAAGAGGTACAAGTTCGCCTCGACGGTGAATGGCAATCCCGCCTGGACGAGCACAAGGCGCAATCGCTAAATGACGAGTTCGAACTGCGGGTAAACGAAGCTCTCGAAACACGTCTTGCCGAGCGCATGGAATCTGAGATGCCCGCGCGGATTGAACATGAAGTCCAGCAACAGCTTGAGGTTCAGGTTGCAGCGCGTCTCGAAGACGAAGTAGCTCTTCGTATTGCCCAGGTACTGCCGGAAAGAATTGAAAGTGGCGTGCAAGAGCGCCTCAATGAAATTCTGCCTGAGCGTGTGCAGCAGAGCGTTTCTTTGCGGCTTGCTGAAGAAGTGCCAGCGCAAGTTGCTCTTGAGCGCGCAGCCTGGGAAGAAGAATTTTTGCCGATGGTCGACCAGGCCCGTGAAGAGATCCGGGTGGAGACTGCAGAAAAAACGCGCGACGCCGCTCGCCGCGAACTCGGCCTCCAGTTGAGCCAGGCCCTGCGTGTATTCCGTCGTGCCAATGACGGTGTGCAGTGGAAGGAAGCCTTCCTCGATGCCGTGCAACCCTATTGCGCTCTAAGCGCTCTCTTCCTGGTAACTAAAGATCGCTTTAGTCTCGAAGGCGTGCGCGGCATGTCTGGAGAGCTGGAAACAGGCTTTGATCTGGAATTTGAAGAGGCCGCCGCTTTCTACAACTCGCTCGAATCGAAGGATGTCGTTGTGGCCGTCCGCAGCGATTCTGAAGTATCGCCTTACGTAATGAGTCTTCGCCCTGATGCAACTCCGGGCAAGTGCTTTATTTTCCCGGTGCTGGTGCAAGATACCGTTGCTGCCCTGCTTTATCTCGAACCGAACGAACAGCCGCTTGAAGTGGGGGCTGTAGAAACTCTCGTTACTGCAGCGGGTCTTACCTTGCTTGGTATCCGTGCGGCTCGCGCTGTACAGGCTTCCAGTCTGGTGAATATTGCCAGTGCGATTAACCCGGTTGGGATTGAGGGCGTCCCTCTCGATCCTTTCGTACAGGTTCCGGTTCCAGTGGGAGCGCTCGCAGTCAATGGCGACGGTACTCCAGCCGTTGCTGTGGTGCCGGAGCGCAGCTTCAATTGGGACGACCTCTCTCAAGAGCAGCGAGAGCTGCATATGCGTGCCCAACGCTTCGCCCGTGTTCAGGTGGCTGAAATGCGCCTTTACAAGGACGATGCAGTAAAGTCAGGCCGCCGCGATTCCAACATCTATCTTCGTCTCAAGGGCGAAATCGATGAGGCTCGCGAGCGCTACATGGCGCAGTTCCTCGATGGACAGCATCACATGAGAGACTATCTACATGGAGAGTTGGTTGAGACCCTCGCCATCGATAACCCGCAACTTATGGGGCCAGACTATCCTGGTCCGCTCGTCCACCACTAGATGGATGAGATCTGCGGCGATCCTTTTGGCCTGTAGTTTTGGGTTGTATGCCCAGACTCTGGAGCCCCTCGCGCGCAGTTTTCGAGAAAAGCCAACGCCAGCAAATCGAGCAGCCGTGGAGCAGTTCCTTCTGAAGCATCCCAAGGATGCCGATGGGGCACTGGCCCGGCTGCTTTTGTTTAATGGGGACCCCGCCGCTATCGACAAGTTGAAGGCCGCCCGTCCGCTGCTTCCGGAACTTTCAGACTATGTCGACTGGATGATCGCTTCAACGCAGTTCACAGGGAAAAATTTCGCTGCAGCATTGGCGGATGCCGAGGGGGTCCTTCAGATTGGCGAGAGTCCACTCCAGGGCAGGGCAGCGCTGCTTGGCCTCAAAAGCGCGGCCGAACTTGGCGAAATCACACGAATGGAAACGCTGCTCGCCCGCCAACAGAAACAATTGACGCCCGCCCAATTTGCACACTACTCAGGTGTAGCCGCCCAGCGCAAAAACCTCTCTCAAGCCGCCAGACGTTGGTTCTCGACGGTTCTCTGCCAATGGCCCAAGTCGCCCGAGGCCCAGGAAAGTAATAAGTTTCTCGCCCTTGCTGATCTGACTGCAACTGAACGGCTGGATCGCGCCAATCGCCTCCTCGAACAAGGGGATGCCAGTTCGGCGCGGGGCGAGTTTGTTGCACTCTTGCCGAGGCTCGAAGGCGCCTCGCTCGATCAGGCAAAAGTGCGAATTGGTGTTTGTGATTACCGGCTGCGCACTGCAACTGCCTATGCCAGGCTCAATGATACACAGGTGAAAGATCCGGCAGCCGATGCGGAACGTCTCTTTTATGCGTTGCTCTCCGCACGGCGCGCCAAGGCATACGACTCGATGTCGGTGGCAATGCGCGAGTTGAGCGAAAAGCATCCGAAGTCCAGTTTTCGCCTGGAAGCACTTGCCAATGCAGCCAGTCAGTATTGGGTGATGGGCGATCACACGAAGAGCCTCCCCCTTTACGAAGCTTGCGCGGTCGACTTTGCCACGCGTCCTGAAGGCCGAGATTGTGACTGGAAAGTTGCGGTGCAGAATTACATCCTGCAGCGTCCTGGTGCGGAGAAGAAGCTCGAAAGCGTTCTTCGTGCCGAGCCGGACGGGGAGCACGCCTCGGCTGCGCTCTACTTTTTAGGCCGCTCGGCGGAGGCTCGCCGAGACAAGGCCAGCGCAAAGAGCTACTACTACCGCGCCACCGAGAGTTTTCCGAATCATTTCTATGCCGAACTTTGCCGAGAACGAATCGTCCAGGGCGGGCTGCAGGCGCAGGCATCCTCGACCGCTACCGACGCCATCCTGAAAGAACTCAAATTTCCCCTGGAATCGGTACACCTGAATTTTGAAGCCAACCCTGCCACCAGGCGCCGTCTGAACCGGTCAGAGATCCTGGCGCGCGGAGCCTTTTACGAATTTGCGGAGCTTGAATTGCGAAATGAAGCCAAGAGCACAGGCCAGGCGCACTTGCTGGCAATGGCCGCCGCACGAATGGCTACTCGCCGTGGTGCTCCCGATCAGGGAATCCGCTATATGAAGAGCATTTTTCCGGCTTACCTGACTCTTCCTATCAATACGGCAACGTTGCCGCTCTGGAAGCTGGCCTATCCGATTCCTTACAAGGATCCCCTGCTGACCTACTCTTTCAAGAACGAACTCGACCCTTATCTTTTGGCCGGCCTCATCCGGCAGGAAAGCGAGTTCAGCTCAAAGGTAGTCTCACGCTCCAACGCCCATGGCCTCGCTCAGATCATGCCAGCCACGGGACGCGAGCTCGCGCGCCGTCTCGGCATCAAGGGCTTTACCCCATCGATGCTCTTTGAGCCAACCGTGAATCTTCAGATGGGGAGCTACTACTTGCGCAGTTTGATGAATAGTCTGGGTGGCAATTTAGCGCAGGCTTTGGCCAGCTACAACGCTGGCAAGGGGCGTGTTACGCAATGGCTTGAGAGGGGTGAGTACAAGGATCCAGCGGAGTTCGTTGAATCCATTCCATTTAATGAAACCCGCGGTTACGTGCAAAGTGTGATGCGCAACGCGGGGATCTACCGCCGCCTCTATGGCAACGATGCCGCCATTCTGCCCCCTCCCGGTTTACCATCGGGAGATGGCGATTCTATCCCCGCGCAGCGGCGTCCAGGCAAACAATAGCTTCGAGCGGCGTCCCCGCTTTGCCTCAGACCGCACCGAACATTTTGTCGAAAGTGTGATTCGCGAGATGTCGCGCCTGGCAAACAAGTATGGTGCTGTGAATCTCGCTCAGGGCTTCCCGGACTTTCCTGCCCCGGCCAGCATCAAGCAGGCTGCAATCGACGCCATCAATGCCGACATCAACCAGTACCCAATCACTTGGGGCCTCAAGCCCTTTCGTGACGCCATCGCCCGTAAGTACCAAAGTACATACGGGCTCACCTTCGACCCCGAGACCGAAATTACGGTTACCTGTGGATCTACCGAGGCCATGATTGCCACCCTTCTCGCCACTACCAATCCTGGCGACGAAGTCATCGTCTTTGAGCCCTTCTACGAAAACTACTTCCCCGATACGCAGATCTGCGGGGCGACTCGCCGGTTGGTTACTCTGCACGCGCCACACTGGACCTTTGAGCCCGAAGAGCTTCGCCGCGCATTCAATTCCAGGACCAAGGCCATCATCATCAACACGCCGAATAATCCGACGGGCCGTGTCTTCAGCCGCGAAGAACTCGGTTTCATTGCCGGCCTCTGTCAGGAATTCGATGCCATCGCCATTACAGACGAGATCTACGAGCACATTCTCTACGATGGCCTCGAACACACCCCGATCCTGAGTCTTCCGGGAATGCGTGACCGTACCGTGCTGATCAACTCGATGTCGAAGACTTACTCCGTTACCGGGTGGCGAGTCGGCTGGACTCTGGCCTCTGCCGACCTCAGCGCTTCCATCCGCAAGGTTCATGACTTTCTCACCGTCGGCGCGGCCTCGCCCTTGCAGCAGGCTGGCGTTCATGCACTCGCATCGGATGCTTCGTACTATGCGGATCTCTCCACCCATTACGGCGAACGGCGTGAGCTGATCCTCGAAATTCTCACCGAAGCTGGTTTCCAGCCGCTACGGCCTCAGGGGGCTTACTACGTGATGGCAGACATTTCGAAGTTCGGCTTCGAAAACGACCGCGCCTTTGCCATGCATCTGGTCGAGAATATTGGAGTATCCTGCGTCCCTGGCTCGAGCTTCTTTGAAACGCCCGGAGTTGGGGATCAATGGGTACGATTCTGTTTCTGCAAGAAGATCGAAACCCTCGAAGCTGCGCGGGAACGTCTGAAGGCGCTGAAGCACTAGGCCCACATGTTCCATCATTTTCTGATCCCGAAATCGGTTCTGGACGGCAACGGTGCAAGCCCCGCACTCGCTCTTGGTGAAGCAGCAGGACAGATGCTGCAACTCACGCTCGTGATCGACACGGTAGTCGAGCAGCAGTCGCTTGAGGTGCACCTTCAGGGTTCGCTCGATGGCGAATCGTGGATCGAGAAGCCGCTGGCTGCATTCCCGCAAAAGTTCTACATTGGTTCCTCTGTCCTGATCTGCGACCTCACCGCTCATCCTGAATTTCGCTTCATCAGAGCCACCTGGAAGGTGAATCGCTGGGGGCGGGGCGATCTGAAACCGCGATTTGGTGTGTACCTCTTTGCCGAGTCAGTTGCGTCAGTTGCGTTAGACTCCAAATAGCTTCATGATTCTTCGTTCTTCTTTTCTCCTTTTGTTCGCATTTGCGACCGCTTACGCCCAGACAACAACGGCTCCCACCGTTCGTTTCAAGACCACACTTGGCGACATCGACGTACTCTTGCTGCCTGGTTCTGCGCCAAAGACAGTGGAGAACTTCCTCAGATATATGAACAAGAAGGCCTACGATGGTTCGGTCTTCCACCGCTCGGTTCGGGACTTTATTGTGCAAGGTGGCGGCTTTTCAGCCGCGCTTCCCAACCTGCCCGCCATTCCGGCAGACCCGCCCGTGATTAATGAATATCGTGAGTCGAATATCCGTGGCACGATCGCGATGGCCAAACTCGGGGATGATCCCAACAGTGCCACGAATCAATGGTTTTTCAATTTGTCGAATAACAATGCGGCGATTCTCAACAATCAAAATGGTGGCTTCACAGTTTTTGGGCGCATCGTAGATAGTGCGAGCCTCGCCGTGATGGACCGAATTGCTGCAGTTCCAGTGCCGAGTCCTGGACCGCTTGCTTCCCCTTTTAATGAAATCCCTCTGCAAAACTACACGGGTACTTTGCAATCTTCGAATTTGATCGTCGTCAATTCGATCACGCAGATTGAGACTGGGCCTCCGCCGACCCTGAGCGAGGCGGGGATTCAAAGCGCTGGCGCTTTTGGTGGCTACAAGACGGCGGCACCCGGTTCTTACCTCGAACTGTTTGGTACCAATCTCGCCGACTCGACCTTAGACTGGGGCGCATCTTTTACCAACGCGAATGCTCCCACCTCACTCGGCGGCGTATCTGTAACAGTCGGTGGTCAGCGTGCCTTCATCGCTTATGTCAGCCCCACACAGGTGAATGTGCAGGTCCCTTCTACTGTGGCACTCAACCAAAGCCTTTCGGTGGTACTTACTTCCAAAGGCCAAACCACTGCCCCCATCGGGTTCAATATTCGAAGGGTCTATGGCGGCATGCTTGCACCAGCTGCATTCAAGGTCGGCGACAAGCAATTTGTTTATGCAAGCAAAGGCAATACAGGGACGATCGTCAGCAACGGAACCATACCCGGGATTGCTGCTGCACCGGCCCGGCCTGGAGAGGCCCTTGTGCTCTTTGGTAGCGGGTTCGGCGACATGTCCCCAGTCAGCATCCCGATCGCCGGAGCGATTCCCAGCGCACTAGGCCGCCTGCAGTTTCCCGTTACGGTGAAGATTGGCGGCATTGACGCAGCGGTGCTATTCGGCGGGGTGGTACCGCCTTTTGTTGGGCTCTACCAGTTCAACATCGTAGTCCCACCTGACGCACCCAGCGGCGATCTTCTGATGGAGATTACGCAGAACAATCAGCCGATCGCGCAGACGCTCTACCTGCCTGTGCAGCGTTAAAGACGGCGGGCGATTGCCTGCCAGACTTTGTTGGTTTTGCGACTGGCATAAAGCTCGACATAGCGCTTCTCTAACCCACCCTTGTCCGAAAAGGCCCAATACCATTGGGGAGGAGGAGCGGTGCCTAGTTCATAATCCATAGCTTCCCAGCTGTCCTCGCGGAAGCTATAGAAGAGCCAATGCCAGCGTTCCCGCTGAAAGATATCGATCAGGTCGCTTAAATATTCAGCCGCTCCCGGGCAACGCCTGCCGCACCCGAACTCACCAATCAGCAATCGCTCCGGCCCCAATTGGTTTCGCTTCATCCAGTTTCGAACCGGATCAAAGAAGCGATTCAACCAGGCAGCACCCGTTGCAATCTTTTCCTGATTTTCTTCCAGTTGAACGATGCCCGGATAGCTCAGCCTGCCCTGATGTTTGCGCCACGTGGTGTATTCGTAAGGTTCATACATGTGGACGGAATAGAGCACCCGCTCGTCGGCCAGTACTTCGGTCTCAGGCAAGGCCCAGGGCGTCCCATACAATCCGCTCTCGACAATGAGTGGCACACTGGAATCCACGCTTCGAACTCCCTCCACCAGGTGCCTGTGAAACAAGTTCAAGTCGCCAGCGGTGCCACGTACCTTCTCGTACCATTGCGCATGCTTGCCGCTCCACAATCCGGCAAGCCCCAGCTCCACTTCGGGGGCGGGCTCGTTGTAGAGATCAAGGCCGGCGATGGCCGGATGCCCCTTCAATGCAGTGGCCAGATCTTTCCAGAATTTTTGCGACTGATCCCAAAAACTTTTCTCCCGCCAGATCCTCCCGTCCCTGCGATTGCCATTCATCTGCCTCCAGCGGGCACCGGGCAGAGTGAGCGGCACAAGCACGGCCCTGATCCCGGCCTGATCGAAACGATTCAGAATACGAAGCAACTCTTTCAGGTGTGCTGATGTCAGGTGCCGGTAATCATCGGCCGAGCCGATCAGATAATCGCGCCCGCCCCATTTCTCATAGCTCAGTCTGACGGTACGGATCTTTGCTTCCAGGGCCGCACCGATCCACTCGTCGCTAACATGGCGATTGAAACAATTTGTGCCCTTCCGCTGCAGCGCCCACGGTGCCGCATTTGCTCCTTGCGTCAGCGGGCAACCAAGTAGTGTTGAGAGGGCTGCGCGCCTGTTCATACCAGCAGCGTAGCGAAATAATGACTAAGAATTATCCTGCTGGCCCGATAAGTCAATCAGCATTTTGTTTTCCTCACTGAGTTGCAAATCCATTCTGGCGCTCTCTGGCGGCATTCTTGCCGTTGGTTTTGCGATTTGGATGCACTTTCGTGAGCCTCACTGGGACCGTGACAGAGTCTGGAAAATTGGGACTGACAACACTCTGCCCTTCCACGGTCTCTGGGATATTCCAGGAAAGCTGCCTCAGCCAATCGGGATTGCCGGGGGGCTGATTGCCGCCGCCGCCAAGCGTCGCGGCGTCAAACTCGAATGGTCCGTCCTGCCCGTAAGTTCCCTCAGTGCGGGCAAAGTAGATCTTTGGCCGATGAACACATTCGCCGTCGCCACTCTGGGTATTGCGATTACCCGTCCATTCGTTCGGGATTCGCTCGTTGTTGTTGCCCGGGAAAAGGCCTGGCAGCGCCCTCAATTGAACGAGGAAACGCGTAGGGTGCTCATGAGGAAGACGCTGCAAGCCACACTCGGCCGGCAGCTCTTTCCAAAAGCGCATTTCATGGATATGGAAGGCCGGCGAGAGGGCATTGTGGCTCTCTGCTCTGGTGCTGCAGAACTGCTCCTGATGGAAGCCCGCCCTCTACAGGCCAATTTGCTTCAGCCTCCCGCCGAATGTATTCAGACTGAGTTGCAGATTACGGGGCTTGATCTTCCCCCGAGAGAACTTGGTATCGGGTCCTCTCTTGAGGCAAGAGCGGTCGCCAACCTTTTGCGTGACGAAATAGACCTGATCATCGATGACGGCAGCTATAAGTCTGTTCTCAAAGACTGGGCTTATTTTGCCGGCGGCGATGTAGATCTGATCTACAGGGAAAACTCGGCCAGGAGCGCCACTCGAACATCCGTCGCTCTTGTTGCCGTGCTGCTGGTGCTTGTGATAGCCCTCTGCTGGTTTGTAGTTCTCATGCGCCGTTCGCAACAGGAGGCACTTGCCGCCAATGAGGCCAAGACGCAGTTTCTTGCCAACATGAGCCATGAGATCCGCACCCCGCTCAACGGAATTCTGGGTCTCTCTGAAGTGCTTCTCCGATCCCCGCTCGATGAGGATCAGAACAAGCTCGTGACGATACTTCGAAGTTCCGGCAAGAATCTTCTATGCATCGTCAACGATGTTCTCGATCTCGCCCGTGCCGTTCACGGGCAATTTCAACTTCAGCCGGAGGCGATCATCCTCAACGAGCTGATCGAAGACAGTCTGCGGCCTTTTGCCATTGCTGCAAAAGAAAAGCGGCTTGAGTTTCAGGTTGCTGGGCTTCATCAGGTTCCAGGTCATGTGATGGCCGATCCTGTCCGGCTGAGGCAAATTGTAGTCAATCTTGTCGGCAACGCGATCAAGTTTACCGACAATGGGAGCATTCGGATTCAACTTGCATTCGAAACCTCTCAACTGATGCTCAGCGTTTCTGACACCGGGATTGGCATCTCGGATTCGGGTAAGCAGCATTTGTTTGAGAAGTTCTTCCAGGCCGACTCTTCGATCTCTCGACGCTTCGGTGGTACAGGTCTTGGTTTGTCCATCGTGCATGATTTGATCTCCTCGATGGGTGGCACTATCGAAGTCGAGAGTACGCTTGGCAAAGGCTCAACCTTCAAGGCCTCAATCCCGATTCAGCTTCTAACAACTGCAACCAAAGCGCCCCGGAAAATCCCGGTTGATCCCCTGCCACCTGCTGCCGCTCATATCCTTGTGGTCGAAGACAACAAGGTGAATCAGTTGGTTGCGCAATCTCTGCTTGAAATGATGGGCCATCATGTGACACTGGCCTGCGACGGCGCTGAAGGCGTCGCCGCCTGGAAGACCGGCAGTTTTGATGCCATCCTCATGGATTCACATATGCCGAACATGGACGGGGCTCAGGCCACTGCCGAGATCCGCAAGATGGAACTGCCAGAATCAAGAATCCCTATCATCGCCCTTACCGCCTCCGTGATGGGCAGCGAAAAAGAACGCTGTTTCGCCGCCGGAATGGACGACTTTCTCTCCAAGCCCATACAGGTTACAGATCTGAATCGAGTTCTGAACCACTGGCTCAGCCAGAATTCTGTCCCGAATTCTTAAATTTCCTTTACTGCCAGACTGCAGCCATTCTTGTTTGGCGATATGATTGGGGCAAGAGGATTTGCTCATGAAACCTTATCAGAAATTTGGCTTTGTCATCGGAATTGTAGTAGGTACGCTGGCCTGGCTGGCTATTGGCGGAGTTAATGAAACGAAGACCTACTACAAAACGGTAGCGGAATTGCAGCAGATGGGAGACCGCGCTCAGGGCAAACGCCTTCGAGTTGGTGGAGATGTAGTCAAGGGCTCGATTCAGCGCAGTGGCAAAGAAGTCAGCTTTCATCTGGTGCAACAGGATGGTGTCGCCAAGGGGCAACTGCTAAAGGTCACCTATACCGGCAGCGACCCGCTGCCCGACACATTCCGTGATGACGCACAGGCCCTCGCCGACGGTCATCTCAATGCCGATGGCAGCTTCAATGCCAACAAGATTCAGGCCAAGTGCGCTTCGAAATACGAAGCCAAACCTGGTCAGATCAAACCCGGCACCGAGCCCACCAACAACATGTCCAAGCCAAGCCGCAGCTAGCGGCAATCGGAGTAATACTTCCATATGGAAAATGTCGGCGCACTATCGCTGCTTCTGGCCTTCTGCGTGGCCATCTTCGCACTGTTCAGCTCCATTGTCGGCGGCTGGCGAAAAAACCTGTTTTTAGTTGCCGCAGCGCAGAGGTCAGTCTATCTGGTCTGGGCCTTGATCACCACTGCGAGCGGTCTCCTGCTCTATGGCCTGATTGAAGGCGACTTCCGCCTTCAATACGTTGCATCGCACTCCAACAAGACGATGCCTCTGCTGTATAAGATCACAGCGTGGTGGGGTGGACAGGAAGGATCGCTGCTCTTCTGGAGCTGGATTCTTTCCTGCTATGGTGCCGTTGTTGTCTTCACCAATCGCAAGCAATTCAAGACGATGATGCCCTGGGTGATCGGGGTAATCATGTTTACCCAAGTCTTCTTTCTGATCCTCAACAATTTCGTTGTACCGCCGTTTCAGCTTTGGGCGATTGGCCGAGGCATCATTACCTTGCCCGATGGTCAGGGACTCAATCCATTGCTCCAGACACCTTCGATGGCCATCCATCCACCGATGCTTTATCTCGGCTATGTCGGTTTCATCGTTCCTTTTGCTTTTGCCATCGCTTCCCTGATCACCAAACAACCCGGTGACGAGTGGATCCACACCACGCGCCGCTGGACTCTGGTTACTTGGCTCTTCCAGACGATCGGCATCACGCTCGGAATGGGCTGGGCTTATTACGTGCTTGGATGGGGCGGTTACTGGGCTTGGGACCCGGTCGAGAATGCAAGCGTCCTTCCCTGGATTACCGCAACAGCCTTTCTGCACAGCGTTATGATGCAGGAGAAGCGCGGCATGATGAAGGTGTGGAATATGGTGCTTGTCTCTTCCACCTTCTTCCTCTGCATCTTCGGCACCATGCTTACCCGAAGCGGCCTCGTACAGAGCGTGCACGCATTTGGTATTTCTTCGATCGGTAATTACTTCGCTACATTCCTCGCGATCGGCATTGCCGCCACCGTGTGGTTGATCCTTGATCGCCTGGACTTCCTCAAGAGCGAATCTCATCTGGAATCGGTTGTGAGCCGTGAATCCGGCTTCCTGTTCAACAATCTTGTTTTGCTGGCTAGTTGTTTCGCCGTCCTCTGGGGCACCTTGTTCCCGGTTATCAGCGAAGCCGTTACCGGCGAGAAGATCAGCGTCGACGCGCCTTTCTTTAACAAGGTCAATATTCCGATCGGCCTCTTCCTTCTTTTCCTGACCGGAGCCGGCCCTCTGATTGCCTGGCGGCGCAGCTCGCCCGACAGTCTCCGGCGCAATTTCATGTGGCCCACCATTGCCATGTTTGTTTTGATGGCTGTTCTCTTTGGTGCCGGCATCCGCAACGAGTATGCGCTCCTCAGCTTTGGCCTCTGCCTCTTTGTCACTGCGACCATTGCCAGTGAATTTGTCAAAGGCGCAATCGCCATCGCTCACAAAGAGAGCATGAATATTGTTCGCGCCACTATCGAGTTGACCTATCGCAACACCCGCCGCTACGGTGGCTATCTGGTTCACATGGGCGTTGTCGTGATGTTTGTTGGCTTCACTGGTGCGGCCTTCAACAAAGACCTGATCGTAGAAGCATCGATGGGGAAGTCCTTCAATATCGGTCGCTATGAACTCAAGATTACCGACATCAACGATGGCGTCGAGGCAGACTATGCCTGGAGTAAGGCGAAAATCGATGTGATGGTGGATGGGCAGAAGATCGACACTATGGAGCCCGAGCGGCGCATCTATACAGCCAGCCGTCAGCCCACCAGCCACGTGGACATCCGTCGTCGCCTGAACGAAGATCTCTTTCTGAATTTTGCGGCAAGGGCGACACAGGGCCAGGGTGCCGTAATCCAGGCTTATGTGTTTCCGCTCGTGAGTTGGATCTGGGTCGGCTTCTGGGTTGTCCTCTTTGGCACAATCATCTGCCTGATTCCTTCCAAAATCAAATACAGCTACGCCCGCACTGAGGTGGTTGGAACCACGGCCGCTAAGGTACCCCAGGAGTCTCATGCAAAGACTTAAGACTCTCGCCCTGCTCGCGCTTCTGACAACGCTATCGATTGCGCAAAACCCGATGGACTTCATCTCTCCCGAGATCAAGCGTGTCGGCATGAAACTAGCCTGCCTATGCGGAAGCTGCCGTAATTCAGTAGGCGATTGTTCGATGATTGCCTGTGGTTATGCCTTTCCGGCCAAGCAGAAGATCAAGCAACTCCAGACCATGGGTGCCAGTGATCAGAACATCGTCGGGCGCTTTGTAAAAGAACAAGGCCGCAAGGCATTGGCTGAGCCTGAAGCTACGGGCTTTGGCTTGCTCGGCTGGCTGATGCCGGGTTTCGCCGCCCTGATTGGTCTGATCGCAGTCGGCGTTTATATCAAGCGCTTCCGTAACCCAATGCCCCCGCCTGAAGTACCTGTAGAAGCAACCGCTCTCGCGGCTTACGAGTCGACGGCGGCCAAAGAACTCGATCGAATGGAATCCTAGACCGCCCTCATGATCATCGCTATTGCCATCGGGCTCACGCTCCTCGTGCTTGCCCTTAGTCTGTTCATCCGTGAAGCGGATCTTCCCAAGCTTCCTCCTGAAAACCCCTTCAAGATCTTCGACGAGCGCAAAGCGCGCATCTATGAAAACCTTCGGGATCTTCAGTTTGAGCTGCGGCTGGGCAAGCTGTCGGATGAGGATTACGCCAAATCGAAACACAGCCTCCAGAGCGAACTCGCCCAGGTACTGGCCGATGTGGATGCACTCAAAGCCAGCCTTGGAGCGTCGAAATGAAATCCCTTCTCCTTTTCTGTGCAGCAACACTGTTTGCAATTGATGGAACCGTGGTCAATAAAACCACCGGCAAACCTGCGGCTGATGTTCCGATCGTTTTGATGCGTTTGGGCGACGGCGGCATGATGCCTGCAGGCAACACCAAGTCTGGTGATGATGGCAAATTTCAGTTTGCCCAGGGCGTCGATGGGCCCCTGCTCATGCAGGCGATCTTCGACGGCGTCACTTACAACAAGTTGCTCAACCCGGGCTCGAATGGTTCTGGCGTTGAAATCGAGATCTACAACACCACCAAGCAGAACGGCACCACCAAGATCGTGCAACACATGATGCTGGTGGAACCCTCGGGCGACAAGCTCTCGATCAACGAGAGCATCATTTTCCGCAATAGCGGCAATGCCAGTTTTGTCGACCCGGTGAACGGCACCTTTAAATTCTTCCTGTCACCCGAAGGCAAAGAGAATCTCCAGCTCCGTGTCTCCGGCCCCGGCAATATGCCTGTGTCCAAGCAAGCCGATCCGGCCGGGCCTGCAAACGTCTTCAAAGTGGATTACCCGATCAAGCCTGGTGAATCCCGCTTCGATATGCAATACACCTTGCCGGTGACGTCTCCGGGCAAGTTTCGCGGCCGCATCCTTCATCCGATGAATGATAAAGAAGGCCAGACACGTCTGGTTACGCCCAGCGGAGTAAAGCTGAGCGGCCCCGGTCTCGAAGACCTTGGCGCAGAGCCACAAACCCAGGCAGAGGTCTACTCTCTCACCAAGGCCGACTATGAGATCGAAATCACCGGCACCGGTTCTCTGCGTGCGCTTGAGGCCGACGAGAGCAGTATGCCTGAGCCACAGGCCATCCCGCCGAAGATCCATGACCGAATGTGGTGGATCGTGGGTCTAACGATGCTTGCTCTGGCTATTGGCTTCGTTTATCTGTTGCAGAAGCCTTCAACGATTGCCTGATGGCCCTGCAATGAGCGTTCTCTCGGCCAGCAAAGTCTCTAAGTTCTTCGGCAATTTTCCTGCCCTGCGCAACCTCAACTTCACGCTTGAAGCCGGGGATTGTGTTGCTTTGCTGGGACGCAATGGTGCAGGCAAGACGACACTCATCCACTTGATGTCGGGTCTGTCGAGGCCAACCGAAGGCACGCTGGAAATCACACGCCGCGTCAGCATGCTTGGGCATGGGATTGGTGTCTATGACGAACTCAGCGCTCGTGAAAATCTGATATTTTTTGCAAGCCTTGCTACAGTGCCTATCGACGTCGAAGAGTGGCTGGAGAGGGTCAACCTGAAGGATGTCGCCGACGCTCCACTGCGGGAGTACTCGAGAGGGATGCGGCAGCGCCTTGCCCTGGCCCGTGCTTTCATGGGTGAGCCTGAACTGCTTCTGCTGGACGAACCCTTTACCTCGCTCGACGATAAGGCCACCGCACTTCTTCAAACCTTGCTTGCACAAGCCCTCGCGCGCAAATCCACTATCGTGCTCTCCACTCACCAGATCCCCGAGGCGATGGCTCTTGCCACGCGGATCCTTTTTCTGGAGCGCGGCAAACTGGCCTACGCGGGGCCTCGGCCGGAAGAAATGCTCACCGACAGCACATGGCTCTACCGCACCTACGGAGCCGTTTCCTGATGTTGCGTCAATCCTGGCAGATCTTTCTCAAAGACGTCCGCATGGAAATGCGCGGAAAGGAAGCACTCAATGCGTCGCTGGCCTTCGCACTGGTGGTTCTCATTCTGTTCAGTTTTGCTATCGATCCCACCAGCGAACAGATTCGCGAAATCAGCGGCGGCCTGCTCTGGATCCTTTTTGCCTTTTCTGGCGTCCTGCTGGTAAATCGCAGTTTTCTGCGCGAGCAATCCAATGACTGCCTGGATGTCCTGCTCGTCAATCGAGTCCCTGCTTCGGCACTGATGCTGGGTAAGACTTTCGCCAACCTGCTCTTCATCCTGATGATCGAGGCTGTCTGCCTGCCCGTCTTTAGCGTGCTCTACAATATCAACCTCTTTCAGTTGCCACTTTGGCTCATCGGAATCTGCCTGCTGGCTTCATGGGCGATTGCAATCCTGGGAACGGTGTTTGCTGCAATGACAGTCAATCTCCGGTTGCGGGAACTGATGCTGCCGGTAATTCTCTACCCGATGATCATCCCGGCCCTGGCTGCCGCTATGTATCTGACCAATATCGTTAGCGTCGGAAAAGTCCCCGAGGGGGATGACCTGATCTGGGTTCGGCTTTTAGTAGGCTTCGACGTGATCTTTACTACTCTCGCACTCGGTCTGATCGACACAATCCTTGTAGACTAAAACCAGATCTACATGTTTGATAAAATCCTGCTTGCCGTCGGCCTCACCAGTGGGCTTTACATCGCACGAAACCTTTACACGATGCTCCTCGTGTTGCCGGATGAGGCAGCACAAGGCATGATCTACCGCATCATGTTCTTTCACATTCCCAGTTGGTGGACTTGCTTCCTTTCCTTTCTCGTCGCGGGTGTCGCTAGTGCGATCGCCATTCGCAGCAAGAGCAATCGGGCAGACTCCCTTGCCGTCGCTGCTACGGAAGTAGGTTTGGCTTTCACCTTCGTCGGCCTTGCCACCGGGATGATCTGGGCCAAAATCATTTGGGGGATCTGGTGGACCTGGGATGCACGCCTTACCTGGGCCTTCATCACAGCCCTCACCTATGCCGGCTATCTCATGATGCGCAACATGATTCCAGACCCCAGCGAGCGTCTGCGCGTGACGGGCGTACTCAACGTATTCGCTTTTGCCAGTGTTGTCATCTGCTACAAAGCAATCGACTGGTGGCGTACGCAGCATCCCGGCGCTGTCATGAGTTTCAGAACTGGCGGGGGCAATATGGACCCGGCCATGGAAGGAATGACTTACCACAACTTCATTGCCTTCCTTCTTCTTTGCGTAGTTTTGGTCACTTTGCGCCTGCGTCAGGAAGAAACCCTACGAGAGATCGAGGGCCTGCGCCGCCTCGCATATTCGCGATAATCTGAATTTAATGGCGAAGATCATCGATCCCGACAATTACGTGCCTCACCACCTCACAATTCCTAGGATAGAGAAAGCAAAGCCTTTTGACCCTCGGGACTGGCCTACAGACCTTGTAACTGCAGAAGAGGTGGACGAATTCAATGCAATGATTCGTGAAATGCGTAAAGACTCAAGGGATCGTACCTCAGAACTTTCGTGCGAGCCGCTCTAGTTGATACGGACGATGCCTCCGTCCTATACTCTCCCGCCAACCAAAGGTATGATGCAGTGGCCTCAATAGTCGCTGCTCGATTCTTGTTGATCAGCTTCATGACCAGAGCGGAGTGATTGTATTGGCCCAAAGCTAATTCCTGGGGAACCGAGAGGGCTGCAAAACTCGAAGCCAACATTGAACGCTACATTACACTCTATCCAGACGAAAAATCCTGCGAGGTCTGGGTCGGAATCAAACTTCAATAAAAACGTAAGGCCAGACCCATCGCCACAGCCGACGCTTGGATTGCCGCCACTGCTATTCGTTATCAGATTCCGCTGATCACACTCAACCACCGCGACTTCAATTTCATCGACGATCTCGAACTGATTCCCGTTAGTAACCCCTCCCCAAACGCCTGAGCCTGTGTTAGGTTGGTTACGCGCTTTTCATATTCACCATGGACCAACGTAATTTCACCTACATGTTCTACGGCTTTGCCGCCGCCTGGCTCATCCTTGCCATTTATGTCGTCAGTCTTGTCTCGCGAGGACGAAAACTCCAGGACCAACTGGAAACGCTAAAGCGCACACTTTCTCAGGAGAAGCTCTAGCCGCCATGAAGCGTCGTGACCTCGTAAAACTCGCTCTCGCCTCTTATGTTCCTGCAGAGGCAATTGCCTGGCAAGCCCGCAAGGGAATGCCCAGCCCCAAGATTAAAGACGTCCAGGTGATTGCGACGGCTCCTGCCGGGTTGCGCCTGGTTGTCGTAAAGATTCTCACCGATCAGGACGGTCTCTACGGTTACGGTTGCGGCACCTACACGCAGCGCGCCGACCTTGTGGTTGAAGCCGTCAATCGATACCTCAAGCCCTTTCTCATCGGTAAGCCGGCAGACCGCATCGACGACATCTGGCAGGCCAACTACAACTCCAGCTACTGGCGCAATTCGCCAGTTCTGAACAACGCGATTTCTGGCGTCGACCAGGCCTTATGGGACATCAAGGGACGTCAGGCAGGAATGCCTGTTTACCAACTTCTTGGTGGCAAAGTACGCGAGGCTGTCGACACTTATCGTCATGCGTCAGGTGCTGAAATTTCCGAGTGCGTCGACCAGGCCAAGCGGCTTGTCTCCGAAGGTCAGCGCTATGTCCGCGTCCAGGTTGGGATTCCCGGTCAGGCTGCCTACGGTGCAGGGCAGGGCAGTGGCAGTCGCGGCGCAACCAGTCTCTTTAATGGTCCGTTCTACGAGCCGGCAGCTTACATCTCCCGCACCATCAAGCTTTTTGAAGCCGTGCGTAAAGAGCTTGGCCCCGACATCGAGATCTTGCACGACACTCACGAGCGCATCCACCCGACACAGGCTCTTCAGATGGGTAAAGACATCGAACAGTTCAAACTCTTCTTCTGGGAAGACCCTACCAGCCCCGAAGACGTTGCCTGGTTCCGCCGTATCCGTCAGCACACCACAACGCCTCTTGCCATGGGAGAACTCTTCACGCATCCCCTGGAGTGGATGGATCTGGTGAGTGAACGTCTCATCGATTTCATTCGCGTTCACATCTCGATGATCGGCGGCCTCACCCCGGCCCGCAAACTCGCAACACTCTGCGAAGCCTTCAACGTCCGAACGGCTTGGCACGGCCCGGGAGACGTTTCTCCCATCGGGCATGCCGCAAACGCCTCGCTCGACCTTACGATTCCCAATTTCGGCATCCAGGAATATTCTGCCTTCAACGAGCGCGTTCGCGAGGTCTTCTCTGGTGTTCCAGAACACAAGAACGGCTACATGTATGTGAACGAAGCTCCAGGCTGGGGCATTGAAATCAATGAAACCGCAGCCAAGAAATATCCCTTCGGATTTGGCGAAAGCGGAGAAAAGAAAAGCCTCAACGGTGGCTGGGGCGAAGTGCGCCGCCGGGATGGCACAATTATTAAGCAGTGAGTGAAATCGTTCTACCTCTGCATTTTTGGCCTTCTCTGGGCGCCACGATTCTTTTCGTGGCGCTCGTTCTTTTTTTGAACTGGCTGCAGGCCAGGGCAGCTCGCAAGATTCAGGTCTGGCGTCGAGTCAAAAAAGAGGGCCTTGCCGCAAAGGCGCACGAAATCCTCGAGGCAGATCGTTTTGCTTCGAGACTCTCTACCGCTCTCACTGCCCTCAAGTGGCTGATCATCGCCATCGGCTTCATTCGCTACATATCGTTCGTTCTTGAGCTGTATAAGGAGACCGAATCCGCAGGCCACTGGATCGTCGATGTAGTGCTCTTTCCCTTCAAGCGAATTTTTGACGACTTCATTGCCTACATTCCCAACGTCTTTAATTTGATCGCGATCGTTATTGTTGTCCGCTACCTGCTCACGCTGCTACACCGGATCTTTCGGGAGCTTGGTGCAGGCCGCATGCGTTTCTCAGGCTTCTACCCGGAATGGGCAGACCCCACCTACAAACTCCTCCGCTTTTTTCTTCTGGCTCTTGCTCTCGTTGCCATGTATCCATACCTTCCAGGCGCCCAGAGCCCGGCCTTTGACAAGATCACGGTATTTCTTGGTATTCTCATTTCGCTTGGGTCGTCAAGTGTCGTGTCGAATGTCGTCTCAGGTACCATGCTTACCTATATGCGCGCCCTGCAGCCAGGGGACCGCGTCAAGATCGGTGAGGCCTTCGGTGATGTTGTCGAGAAGACCATGCTCGTTACCAAGGTGCGCACCATCAAGAATGAAGTCGTGACGATCCCAAACGCGTTGCTGCTAAACACCCAGATCGTCAACTACTCAACCCTTGCCGCAACCGACGGCCTGATCCTGCACGTATCGATCACTATTGGCTACGACACTCCCTGGCCAGCCGTCCACAAGGCCCTTCTTGAGGCCGCAAGGCGCACTCCACTGGTTCTCGCCGACCCCCAGCCCTTCATCCTCCAGCGAGCACTCAATGATTTCAATGTCGCCTATGAACTCAATGCTTATACCCGCGAAGCCAACCGGGGAGTCTTCATTCTCTCTGATCTGACACAGAACATTCAGGACAGCTTCGACGAAGCGGGCCTTGAGATCCTGAGCCCGATGTACAACACGATTCGCCAGTCCGCTGCAGGCGACACTATCGAGAAACGCCCATCCGCTTGATCGCTGCCCCAATCCCCAGCCTTGGGCTGCTCAAAACTGGTGTTGAATAGGCACCTAGCAATGCGGCGGCTCCAGCCATACTGGCCTGTGCCAGCACTACCGCATCGAAGTCTTCGATCCGTTCTGCGATCTTGCCTGCAATGGCTGTCCAGTAAGCGTCAGGCGCACCGGCTATCCAGTGGCTCCAGGCACCTTCGATCAGCAGAGTCTCAATATCAAGACCTTCGCCTTCGGCCTTCAACAAGGCTTCCGTCGGTGCAATCGTGGACTCAAGACACGCCGCCACCAGGATGCGCCTGCCCAGCCCCACTGCCACCTGCGCCATCGGCCGGTCTACGCGTAGAATCGATACCTGAGGATGCTTTGCCAGATCCGCACCCCCGCCTATCGTGGAGCAGGTACAGAGCATGATGCTATCGCCAGCCTCAATGCTTCCCTCAATGGCTGCTGCGATCTCTGCAACCAGGGCGTCGTTCACTCCTCCAGCTTCACGCGCGCGATCCAGCAAATCCTCACGCACCACATGCCGCGTTGCGATGCCTGGGCAAATCTCTTGTGCAATAGCCTCAAAGGGGATGGCATTGGCCGTAGTGGTGTGGAAGAAGGCGAGCATGCCTCTAGTTTGCACTAACGAAAAGGGGCCCATCCCGAAGGATAGGCCCGCTTTCAAATCAGAATCGATTTCAGCTTAGCTGAGCACTTTGCTCAGCGCTGTTTTGAACTTGTCCATATCAGCTTGCGTCCCGATAGAAACACGAACCATCGTCGGCCAAACCGGCCAGGTGCGGCCGATAAAAACTTTCTCCTGAGCCAGCGCTCTGGTGAGTTCCGCCCCAGGCCGTCCGGCTTCCATCATGAACTTGTTTGATACGCTCGGGATGTACTTGATGCTCTTCTTCTCAAGGAACTCAAGCACGTCCTCACGCACCTTCGTATTGATCGCTTTGCGTTCTGCAATCAGATTCTTCGACTTCACACTTGCCGTCCCAGCCACAAGACCCGTGATGGGCAACATGCCAGCCCCATAAGGCCGCATCTTGGCAAGCAAGTCGGGACGGCCCATTGCCGTTCCACAACGGATTCCCGCCATGCCATATGCCTTGGACCAGGTACGCAGAACAACTACGTCCTTATCCTTTGCCACCAGATCGCTACCCGGCATTTCCTGCGAAAAGTGAATGTAGGCTTCGTCAAGCAACACGATCGAATCCTTGTTCTTGTTGGCGATCAGCCATTCGATGTCTTCGCGCTTGGTGATCGTGCCGGTCGGGTTATTAGGGTTGCAGATATAGTAAACCCCGGCATTGGGGTCTGCCGCCAGCATTGCCTTCACGTCGTGTGCATAGGTGCCCTTCATCAGCGGTACACGGGTGACCTTAACGCCAACGAACTTGGCCGAGCCTGCGCCCGATTCATAGCCCGGGTCGCTCATCACAAAGCCCTTGGTGGGTGAGGTAAACGCAAGAACAGCGCGGTGCAACGGGTCGCTCGATCCAGCGTAGGGTGCGATGTATTCTGGCTTCAATCCTTCGACTTCCGAGACGGCCTTCACAAAATCACCCTGCTCGTTGAACGGCGAGTAACGCCCGCCATACTTCGCAATCTTTGCGATCGCCTCACAAGCTTCCATGCAGGGGCCCAGAGGATTCTCGTTCGATCCGATTCTCACCGCATCGGGCGGCATAGGCGCACGCATTCCGCGAGGACGCTCGGCTGCATCCTGCGCCATGGCAAATTCGTTGTAAAAGGGCAGGGCAGCGCCCGCTGACAATAGACTGGCCGCACGTAGTACGTGACGACGGGAAAAGCCTTTCATTTCTGGCATAGAAGCAAGCATGGGAATCTCTCCTGAAGGGTTATGTCGAGGGGGCCGGGGCGAAAAGGCGGGCCGAGCACTAGTGTTCTTGAAACACAAGACTCGTGGTACGTGGAGTAGTTATTACTATACATCAAGGAAAAATGAATCGCACGCTCGATCGTTTTGCGTTTCCGAATCGCGATTCACAGGAGTGGATATCAAAAAAGGCCCAGCGGTTTTTTTACGCCGCTGGGCCTCGTTTGCTTGCGGTCGGTTAGGGACGTGATTGATTGAAGTAATTTTCGACTACGTCAACGTGTTCAACACTAAAAATCTGTGTCTTGGCGGGGTCGGCGGTGATGCGGACCCAATGAACATCGGCGCTACCGGGTACTTCAACGCGCATCAGATTATCAATGGGTAGCCCAGAGCGAGCCCCGATGAGAGGCTTGTCGAAGTGAAACTCGTGAGTGTCGCCGTGAATCATCATTACGGGTTTGCGAAAGGTGATCGCTTCATCTTCGAGCACGTAGAAACTATCGCGGAGACCAGACTCGAGTTGGCTGACGCGGACTCGGCCGCCAGTGAAGCCGGGGTTGACTTGCATGACGAGAACAACGCCAGCAAATTCGTTGTCGCGGGCGACACTGAAGATGGTCTTGAGCCAGTTGAAGGTTGCTGCGCTGCGTTCGCGCCATTCGGCATCGTTGACTGCGTTGCGGCCAAAGTTATCGTTGCTGCCAACCAGGTGAACCATGGCAAAGAGGATGTTTCCCTGGCTCCACATCGAGTTTTCGACGTACTTCGAATAACGTCTATCCTCGCTCTGCTGACTCAGCGTGATTTTCCGTCTGCCCAGGCTCTGATTGTCCGGGTAGAAAGTGCGTCGCAATTGTTCCAGCCGTTCCAGCGAGTCATAGCTACCATTGTTTTCGCGGTGACAATCTGTCCACTCATTGTCGCCAGGGGTGAGCATCATCGGCATCTCAAACTTGTTGAAGTCATCTTTCCGGTTAGCAAACATCGCGTCATCGCACCGTGTGCTGCCGGATTTGATGTCTCCCGTGTGCACTACAAACTGAACGCTGGTAGACCGGTTGATCGAACTCTGCAAGGCGGGCCACTTTGCAATTCCTGCTGCCCCGTAGTGTTGGTCGCCAATCGCTGCGAATTCAAAGCGCTGCGCCACCGGCTTGTGGCGGTCGAGCAGGGTACGTAAAACTGTTGGGTCTGGTCCAGCCGGGCCGGCTTGCGAATAGGCTGCCGCCGCGAGCAGCGTCAGGGAAATCAATATGCGTCTGATCATAGTCAGATCCGACGCTAGCAGCTGAAGGTTTCAAGTCAATGAGAGTCTGGTTTCAATCGTGTATGCCTTTTGCCAATGCATCAAGCTCTGCGCCGCTAAGCCGAAACTTGCTCCATTCGCCCAGTTTTTTCGCCCCAAGACTCTCGTAAAAACCGATACTGGGCTCGTTCCAGTCGAGAACGCTCCACTCAACCCTTCCGCAGCCTCGCAGTGCGGCAATCCGCGCCAGATGCACCAGGAGCGCCTTGCCAGCCCCCTTGCCGCGATATTCCGGTTTTACAAACAGGTCTTCGAGATAAATTCCGGGCTTACCGAGAAAGGTAGAGAAGGTGTGAAAGAAGAGTGCAAATCCAACGACCTCCTCATTCCACTCAGCCAGCACGACTTCTGCTTTTGGATTTTCACCAAATAAATTTTGCCTCAGCAACTCCTCAGTCGACACGCACTGGTCCAGTAACTTTTCATACACTGCCAAATCGCGTATCAACTGAAAAATCGTTCCCAGATCGCTACTGGTGGCCGGACGTAGATGAAGACTCATTCTCTTAGGGAATCCGCATTAAGTTCCAGCCAGCCTTCTTCATGCTTTCGGAGTCGAGAATCCATCGGGCGTCGAGAAGATTTTTCTGACGAGCCGTATTTGCAAGCGCAGCCCAGTCAAGTTCTCGATACTCGCTCCACTCCGTTGCCAGGACCACTGCATCACTGTCGGCGACTGCTTCTTCTGCTGTACTGCTCAAGATCCCCGCCAAATCGGGATGCTCTACCCGGAACCTGTCCATTGCAATCGGATCATGCGCCGTTACAATCACCCCACGATCCCTCAGACGCCGGATGATGTCGATTGCCGGGGCGTCGCGCAAGTCGTCCGTGTTCGGCTTGAATGCCAGCCCGAGAACTGCTATATTACGGCCCTTAATAATCTTCAACGACTCCAGCAGCTTATCGATCACACGTTCTCGCATGCTGAAGTTTACATGCCGCGCCGCTTCTACGATTCCCATACCCAAGCCGTATTCTTTAGCCGTGGCAGACAATGCAGCTGTATCTTTGGCAAAGCAGCTTCCACCCCAGCCCAAGCCCGCATGCAAAAATCGATTTCCAATACGCGAATCGAGACCAATGCCTCGCGCGACGTGCTGAATATCTGCGCCCACTTTTCCGGCCAGCAAGCCAATTTCATTAATGAAGCTGATCTTGGTGGCGAGAAACGCATTAGCCGCATACTTGATCAATTCCGCACTGGCCAGGTCAGTCGATACGAGCGCTACTGCACCAAACCCTTCCTGCCTCGGACAGAATGCCGGCGCGGCGAAATTTTGATCAATTACAGGTCGATACAGTGTGTAAAGCAATTCCAGTGCACGCCCACTGTCTGCACCAATCACAATGCGATCTGGATAAAGTGAATCAGCTATAGCCGAACCTTCCCGAAGAAATTCAGGATTCGATGCCACTGCAAATGGAGCGTTCTTGCCGGCTACCTTCTGCGATTCGCGGATCAGCGCCCCCACCCAGTTCCCGCTACCAATCGGGACCGTAGACTTGTTTACCACCACAGTAAATGGAGAGCTGAGGTGGTTGCCAAGGCTCTCACTAGCGCTCCTTAGATACTTCAGGTCAGGTTGCCCATCGGGCAAACTGGGCGTACCCACGGCGATAAACACAATCTCTGAATCAGGGATTGCTTCTTCGTACTTGCTGGTAAAGTGTAGACGGTCTAAACCTTCCTGCATTAATTCCAGCAGGTTGGGCTCAAAAATAGGAATCTGTCCAGCCCTCAACGCCTCTACTTTGCGTTCATCCACGTCCAGGCAATGCACGTCGTGACCCACAAAGGCCAGACACACCCCTGTCGTCAGGCCAACGTATCCCGTCCCAATCACTGCAACCTTCATTTAAGGCTCCACTTTTACCTGATTTACTACCGAGCTCACACCCTTGACCTTCTTTGCCACTTTTTCGATCTTTTGATGTGCCCGCTCTTTGTCTACGCGGCCTTTTACCGTGACCACTCCATTTTTTACATCGACGTCCAGGTTCCCGCCCTTGATATCTGGATCGTTGGCAAGACGCATTCTTACCTGGTCGTAAATCTGCTCATCGGTGTTCTTTTTCTGGGCAGCTGCCGGAAGCATCAGGGCAAACAGTGTCGCCACCACGATCAATAATTTGGTCATTTCACCTCACTCGTATTCTGCCATCCCAATTCATTCAGGAATGATTCATTCTCGCGCCACTTCGGTTTCACTTTCACAAACAGCTCGAGATAAAACTTCCGGCCTAGAATTTCTTCCAGGTCTTTTCGCGCCTCTGTGCCGATCTTCTTGATCATCGCGCCCTTGGCTCCGATCAAAATCGGTTTCTGTCCTTCACGTTCCACAATAATGCTTGCGGTTACGTGCGCGACGTTTGGCTTCTCCTCCCACTGGTCCACAACGACAGCCACACTATGTGGTACTTCGTCGCCGGTAAAGTGCAGGATCTTCTCACGAATGATCTCCGCCGCAATATTCCGCTCGGGCATATCCGTCAGGTAATCAGCCTCAAAACGCGGCTCACCTTCGGGCAGTTTGTCAAAAATCGCCTTCTTCAACCCAGGCAGACCTTCACCCTTGCGAGCAGAAACCGGAATCAGGGCCTCAAACGGAAATGCCGCCTGAAACGCCTCAATCCTCGGCAGCAGCAATCTTTTATCAGCGATCTGATCGATTTTGTTCAATACGAGAAATGCTGGCACCGGATTGCCTTCACGGGCTCGACGCAATGCATCGAGCGCTTCCTTCTCGTCTTCGGCCAGGTCTCCCTGATCCGCCATTAACGTCGCGTCCGCGACATAAATTAGGAGGTCCTTCCCTTCAAGTGCCGCTCGCACACTCTGCATCATCCGCCGGTTGATCAGCGTATCGCTCTTGTGGATTCCTGGCGTATCGAAAAATACGATTTGACCTGCATCCTCGGTTACTACTCCCATGATGCTCGACCTCGTGGTCTGCGGCTTTGCTGAGACGATTGCCAACTTTGAACCCAGAAGTCCGTTCAGCAGCGTACTTTTGCCTGCATTCGGTCTACCGGCGATCGCCACGTGGCCAAATTTCGACTTAGTCTTCGCTGTTCTTCTCTTCGACATCTTCTTCCTCACCGGCCTCAGCCGCACGGCACAGCCGCAGGCGTTCAACCCGTCTTTCATCGCTTGACATGATTTCAAGCTTGATTCCATCTCGCTCTATGACTTCCCCAGCCTTTGGCACGCGCCCAAACCACTCGGTTGCCAGGCCACCCACCGTCGTTGCTTCAATCTCCTCATCCGGGCTGAACTTCAGCAGATCCCGAAGGTGATCGACGTCAAAACTCCCGGCCACAACAAAGCTGCCGTTTTCCTCAGTCATGACGTCATGCCCGGGTTCGTGCTCGTCACGTATCTCTCCAAAAACTTCTTCCACTAGATCTTCCATCGTTGCTAGTCCGGCGGTGTTTCCATACTCATCCACCACAATAGCCATATGGTTGCCGTCCTGCTGCATTTCCTTCAGCAGATCCGTCACAAGTTTCGTCTCCGGCACAAACGCAATCGGTCGTTGCAAGTCGATCGCTTTCATGCCCGCGCGATCCTGATCTTCCACTTCAAACATGTCGCGCACATGAACAAATCCTGTAATCTTGTCCACTTCATTCTCATAGACGGGAATCCGCGAGAACTGTTCGTTGATTACCAGGCGCCTCAATTCCTCTAGCGTCTTGGTCCCATCGATAGCGACAATGTTTGGCCGTGGCGTCATTACCTCACGTACTCGCTTGTCCCCAAATGCGACCACACTCTGGATCAGCTTCTTGTCGCCTTCTTCGATCAGGCCTTCTTCTTCACCTGCGGCTATCAGCGCTTCGATTTCCTCCTGCGGGCTAACCCCATCTTCAAGACTCTCAGCCGGCTTGCTAATTTCCGCCAGTGTTTCAACAAATCGTAAAAGGGCGGCAAAGGGCCTCATTAACAATGCAGCCAACTTCAATAACGGAACAAAGGCCCCAAGCGCCTCGCCAGTAGCCCTTCGGTACATCAACTGAGGCACAAGATAAGAAAAAACAGCCATTGAAATCAATGCCACAGCGATCCCCTGCAAGATGTCCAGCACAGGCGTAGGCCCGCCATCACTCAGGAAAAAAGCCAGCACCCCGATGCAAACCAGCAATCCATGTTTGTAAAGACTAAACACAAGGGCTGCGTCATCGGTCTCCATCCCCAGCCTTGGCGAAATCACTTCCTTGAAATACTCCAGCGCAGGGAAATCCCGAGCCCTCAATCTCAAGCTCTCAAGGTAAAGCAACTGGACGTAAGAAAACAGCATCAGCGCCGCCAGCGCTGCCACATAAAGACCAATCCAGAAGACTGCAATCATCGAGTCCTCTCAATGAGTCCAGCACCCAAACCGAATATTTTGCGCCACTTGGTCTCGATACGCCTCATCTGTCCCCGGTCTGTCTCATGGTCCAAGCCCCTCAAATGCAGTACCCCATGCAGCATCAGGATCTTCAGCTCATCCACCAAGCTATGTCCATGCGCTGCCGCCTGCTCAGTGGCTCGTTCGATCGAGATCGCCAACTCACCCAGGTGCGCTTCTTCGCCAGAGGGAAAGCTCAAAACATCAGTCGCATAGTCTGCCCCAAGAAATTGCAAATTCAGTTGATGCAGTTGTTTGTCATTGCTGATCAGGCAATCAAAACTCTTGCCCTCAAGCACCTGCACCGCCAATTCTTCGGCAAAGGCGCGCAAAACAATCCTCTCCTCTTTTGGGAGTGTCTTGCGAAATAGAATGGAGCTTCGTTTGCCCATCAGGCTTCGGGTTGGTCTACCGGTGATCCCGGAGTAATGCTCGCCACTGCCGCTGCAGCGGGAACCGGCTCATCGAGCTTCAAAAGCATTTGTCGGCCGATTCCGGTTTTCTCCGAATAGCTTTCATAGGCCCTCACAATTCGTTGCACCAGGCTGTGTCTCACCACATCTGTGTCGTCAAAGTGAACGAACGCGATACCTTCCACGTTCTTGAGGATTTCTGTCACTTCAATCAATCCGCTGCGTTTGCCGCCAGGCAAGTCGATCTGCGTGATGTCCCCGGTAACCACCATTTTTGAATTAAAGCCCATTCGAGTCAGAATCATCTTCATCTGATCAGGCGTGCAGTTTTGGCTTTCATCGATGATGATAAAGGCATCGTTTAATGTACGGCCACGCATAAATGCAATCGGCGCCACTTCGATCGTGTTCTTCTCCAGCAGTTTCTCTACCTTGTCGGCTTCGATCATATCGAAGAGCGCATCGTAGAGCGGCCGCAGATATGGATCCACCTTCTCCTGCAAAGTCCCGGGCAGGAATCCCAACTTCTCCCCTGCTTCTACTGCAGGCCTCGTTAGAATGATCCGGCTTACCTGCTTGCTTAACAAGGCAGCCACAGCCATCGCCACCGCAAGGTATGTCTTACCGGTACCAGCAGGACCGATCCCAAACGTCAAGTCGTGTTTCTCAATCGCTTCCACGTAGCGGCGCTGATTCACTGTTTTTGGAGCGAGAATCTTTTTGCCAAAACTTCGCTGGCGACCACTCAGGTAAAGATTGCGTAAAGAGGTTTGATCGTCAACGGTAACCACTCGAAGAAAATTGTTGAGATCTGCATTGGAGATCGCATGACCTTCCTTTTGCAGTCCAAGATAATCTTCAAGAATCAATCGGGCCCGCTGTACGGAGCGCTCATCCCCGTCGATCTCCAAATTGTCATGGCGTAAAAAGGTTCGAACGCCAAGATTGCGCTCTAGGAGACGAATGTTCTCGTCTCGAGTGCCAAAGAAAGACTCAATGCTTTTGCTTACGGGAACGCTGATCTTCAACTTTTCCTAGTATACGGGATTACTCCTCTTTTCACACTGTGGGGATTTGTTCACAATTCTTTACATGTCTTTTTGGATCTTCCCTCTAACTTCTTCGTCTCTAACTGCGTCAGGCTAATTGAAGATGGGAAAATATTTTTTGATGCTAAAAATTGCAATCCTCGCCTTGTGCAGCTTAAGCCTCTTGGCTCAGGCTCCGAAACGGCTAGTTGGAACCGTTGTTTCTGCCGATGCTGCTTCCAGAACTCTTTCGATCAAGGCCGATGACGGCACTGAGGCCAAAGTCAAAGTGGCTGATACCGCGAAGGTATCCCAGATCCCCGCTGGTGAAACCAGCCTCCAGAACGCCAAACCCGCAGAATTCTCTGCTGTAAACGCTGGCGATCGCGTACTGGCTAGTGGCCTGCTGACCGACGGCACCATGAACGCGACGCTTATTGTCTTGATGAGCAAAACCGATATCGCCAAGAAACAGCAGCAGGAGCAAATGCTCTGGGCTACCAAGGGCGTGACCGGGATTGTCACGGCAGTCGACAAGGACGCAAACACAGTCACGATCAATTCGCGCGGAGCCGATGGCGTCAAGCCCATCAAAGTTGGCCTCAGCGAAAAGGCTTCAGTCAAGCGCTATGCCGAAGGCAGTATCAAGTTTGCCGACGCCATCAACAGTTCCATCAATGATATTGACGTCAATGATCAGGTCCGCGCTCTCGGCACCAAATCCGAAGACGGCCTTTCTTACAGAGCAGACCAGCTTGTCAGCGGTGCCTTCCGCAACATGGCGGTAACCGTAAAAAGTGTCGATGTTGCCAATGGCGTGATCGAAGTGATCGACCTCGACACCAAAAAGCCCGTAACCGTCAAAGTAGGCAAAGACACCAACGTGAAGAAGCTCGCTGAGATGGCAGCAACCATGATGGCTATGTCGATCAACGGCGGATTCGCAGGCATGGGTGGTGGGCGTCCCGGCGCTGCACCCGGAGCAGGTGGTCCTCCCGCAGGTATGGGAATGCGTCCCCAGCAGGGCGCAGGCGCTCCCGCAGCGGCTGGCACAGCAGCTCCAGGCGGTCGTCCGGCCGGCGGTCCTCCCGCCGCAGCTGGTGGCCCTCCCGCAGGCATGGGTGGTGGAATGCCCGGTGGTATGGGCGGCATGCGTCGTCCCGGCGGCGACATGATGGGCATGGCGATCGACCGTTCGCCTGCGATTCAGATCTCAGAACTCAAAAAAGACGATCCGCTGATTCTCTCGGTCAGCAAAACCAAAGAACCAAACAAGGTGGTTGCCATTACCATCCTTGCCGGCGTTGAGCCAATCCTGGCTACCCCGGCGAACGGCTCCCGCGCCTCGCAGCTCGGTACCTGGAATCTGGACGGCGGCGCCGGCATGATGGGCGGCGGCGGTGGCGGCGGAGCCCAGTAAGCTCCAATTTTCTAACCATTGATTTTTTAACTCGCATTCTTGCTTTAGGAGCAACCATGACCTCCCACAGTCGATTACTGTGCCTTTTTTTCAGCCTTCTCGCCTCGGCGATAATGGCTTTTGCCCAAGCCCCAACTGGCTCCATCTTGAAGGGTGTCGTTACTGACCCCTCGGGTGCCGCCATCCCTGGCGCCTCCGTCACCCTGTCCGGGGCTGGTGGATTCGTCAAGGTTTCTTCCGCAGACGCCGACGGCAAATTTACTATCCCTGGCATCCCGGGTGGTCAGTACACCATCCGGGTTTCCTCAGCTGGCTTCAGCCTCTTCGAACAGGCCAATTTTGAGATCGCTGCAGGCAAGCAGGTCAGCATTGCTGCCAAGCTCAACATCGAAGCCTCAAAGCAGGAGATCACTGTTACGGACTCGATCTCCATCGACGTGGATCCATCCAGTAACGTAGGAGCGCTTGTTCTTAAGGGCGAAGACCTCGCCATGCTCAGCGACAACCCCGACGACCTCCAGAATGAACTAAACGCCCTCGCCGGCCCGGCCGCCGGCCCCAACGGCGCCCAACTCTTCATCGACGGCTTCTCCGGCGGGCGTCTCCCTCCCAAGGCTTCGATCCGCGAAATCCGCTTGAACTCGAATCCGTTCTCAGCGGAATATGACCGCATTGGATTTGGACGTATTGAAATTTTCACCAAGCCCGGTTCTGACAAGTTCCGCGGACAGTTCTTTTACAACGCTGGCAACAACGTGCTGAATTCAAGAAATAATTTTGCCAACACACGTCCTGACGCTTACCAGAATGCTATCAGCGGCAGCATCAGCGGCCCGCTGTCCAAAAAAGCCAGCTTCGCTCTCGATGTCGATACCCGCATCAACGATGAAGCCAGCCTGATCAACGCCCGCACAATCGATTCCGGCTTCAACCCTATTCCGTTCGTGCAAAACATCGGTAACCCAACCCGCTTTCTCACCATTTCCCCCCGCGCCGACTTCCAGCTCAGTGCCAAGCACACGCTAACCACTCGCTATACCTTCCAGCGCAACACCAGTGCCAACGGAGGAATCACCGCCTTTACTCTCCCCGAACGGGCCGTAGACACCGAAAACAAAACCAATCAGGTGCAGCTTACGCACACCTGGATTGCCACCTCGAAGCTGATCAACGAAGACCGCTTCCAGTTCGTCGGCAGCCGCTTTGATACCACGGGCAACTCCAACACTCCTTCCATTAATGTTCTCGACGCCTTCAACGGCGGCGGCGCACCCATCAGCAACAACTTCAGCAGTGAAAAGCGTTACGAATACTCGAACATCAGCTCCTACACCCAGGGCCGTCATCTCCTCAAGTTTGGTGGCCGTCTTCGTGGGGTCCAGCAATCCGATCAAAACACCAGTGGGTACAACGGCAGCTTTACCTTCCAGTCGCTGAACGCGTTTGCCATCACACAGCGTGGACTCGCAAATGGTCTTTCACTAGACCAGATTCGTGCCCAGGGCGGTGGTGCTCAGCAGTTCTCGCTCTCTGCAGGCATTCCCCTGCAAAGTGTCAACCAGATTGACGCAGGCCTCTTCCTCCAGGATGAATGGCGCGTCAAGCCTAACTTCAGTCTTTCGAGCGGCATCCGCTTTGAGACCCAGTCGAACATCAAGAACAAGTACAACTTCGCCCCGCGCCTCGGATTGGCCTATGGCGTCGGCAAGTCACAAGGAGGCCGTCCTCCCAAAACCGTTCTTCGCGCCGGTGCCGGCCTCTTCTATGACCGCTTCGGTGAGGACCTTACTCTGGATGCCCGTCGACTCAACGGAGTAGTTCAGCAACAATACTTTGTGGCATTCCCGAACTTCTATCCCAACATTCCGCCGATCGGTCAGATCCAAAGCAACTCTCGTGCAGGCACCACTCGCATCGTAGATCAGACCCTCGAGAATCCCTATCTCTTCCAAATGAACGCCGGTCTCGAACGGAGCTTGCCTCGCAACATAACGCTTGGCGTAAACTTCAATCGCACTATCGGCATCAACCAGCTGCGCAGCCGTAACATCAACACCCCCCTTCCGGGCACTTTCAACCAGGCAACGCCTAACACGGCTGTTTACCCCTACGGTGCCTCGGCTGGCAACCTCTTCCTTTATGAATCCACCGGCCGCTTCAGGCAGAGCCAGTTGGTGATCAACACCAGCGCTCGCATCAACCCCAAGCTCACCCTTTTTGGCTTCTACACTCTGGGTTTTGCCAAGGGCAATACCGACGGAGCCAACACCTTCCCCAACGACACGTACAACGTGGATGGGGAGTGGGGCCGTAATCGCTTCGATGTCAGACATCGTGTATTTGGCGGCGGTTCCATTACCTTGCCCTTCAGGATCAGCCTGAGCCCGTTCACTATCTTCAGCACAGGCGGCCCCTTCAATATCGTTACCGGCCGCGATCTTTATGGCGACAACCAGCTCAACATCCATCGGCCCGGCATTGCTAGTGGCCCTGGCCCAGGCATCATCTTTTACGATGGCCGTTACCTCGATCCCAACCCGAAGCCCGGTCAGCAACTGCTGGCTCGCAACTCCGGTCAGGCTCCTGGCAACTTCTCACTCAACCTCCGCATGAGCCGCACCTGGGGCTTTGGCGGAGAGCCCAAAGGTGCTGAACAGGATCCCATGGGCATGATGATGCGCCAGGGTTCTATGGGCGGCGGTGGCGGTTCGCGCGGTGGCGGCGGTGGTCCGCCCATGGGCGGCATGATGGGCGGCATGGGCGGCAGTCGCGGCGGCCCACCTGCTGGCATCTTTGGCAGCCAGAATCAGAAGTATAATCTCACGCTCAGCATCCAGGCTCAGAATGCTACCAACAACGTCAATCTTGGCGCACCGGTGGGCACGATGACCTCGCCTCTCTTTGGCACCTCAAATACGACTGGAGGCGGCTTTGGCCCCGGCGGCGGTGGTGGCTCCTCAGCCAATCGCCGTATCCAGCTCAGCCTGAGATTCAGCTTCTAACGACCTCGTGTGTAGCCGGGTACGGATCCCCCCTCCATACCCCGCACATACGACTACGCGCCGGCCTCCACCCCGTGGCCGGCGCGTTCTCTTTTTCTAGATAGACAGTTCCAGTCCCGCCGCCTCAACAAAATTCTTAAAATCTTGATCCCGTGTAAGCAATGGAACTTGCCGGTCCAAACAACACTGTGCAATCAACGCGTCCCCAAGTCGAGCCTTCTTCTTTTTCCGCAACACAAGCGCTCGCAAAACTCCTGCTCGTTTCCAGTATCCATCAAGGATTTCGATGAGCGGTACTTGCTCCAACAACTCGCGAACTTCTATCACCAGTTTCGGATCACTCAATAATTCTGTCAGCACCGCTGGCACCATCAGAACCTGACGATCGGCGAGAGCCTGATCGAGAAGCCTGGTATCAAGAGCCTCCTCTCCCTGCAGGTAGGCTATCCATGTACTTGTGTCAACGGCAATCATCGATCTGCTTTCAACTGCTCCGCCGTCTTAGAAAACTTTACCTTTCCCCGAAGCTTCCTAAGCTGTGAATAAGTTTCCGAAGCAGCTACCAATTGCAATCCCAATCGAACTGTCTGAGTAATTCCGTCACCGCTAGCCCGCTGAGCTCTCTCAAGGATGTCTGGTGCCACCTCAATAGTAATTTTCCTGACGTTTTCCATGTCTAAAAAAATACCATATCAAGCACCAGTATGAAGTATGGCCTGACCGAGTCGCCCTCATTCTTCCCTCTCGCGGCAAGGAATGCGCGATCCTGAAAAGAGCAGCAATGACCACAGGCCTGATCGCACTTCTCGATGACATTGCCGCTCTTACCAAGCTAGCCGCTGCTTCTCTCGACGATGCCGCCACCCAGGCCGCCAAAGCAGGCAGCAAAGCGGCCGGTATCGTCATTGATGACGCTGCCGTAACTCCCCGCTATGTCGTCGGCCTTGCCGCCGAGCGCGAGCTTCCCATCATTCGCAAAATCGCGCTTGGCTCCCTCAAAAACAAACTGCTCCTGCTCTTGCCAGGTGCCCTCGCCCTAAGCTATCTCGCTCCCTGGCTGATCACTCCCATCCTGATGCTGGGCGGCGCCTTTCTTTGCTACGAGGGCTATCACAAAGTAGTCGACCTGATCCACCCCCACCCAAGTCCGGTCGTGAGCGCAACTTCTACAGCCAATGCAAAAGAGCTTGAGAACGAACGCATAACCAGCGCCATCCGCACCGACTTCATCCTGTCTGCCGAAATCATGGCCATCGCACTCGGTACAGTCTCAACCGCACCCATCTGGATGCAGGGCCTCAGCCTCGCAGTGGTTGGTATCGCGATGACGGTGCTGGTGTATGGCCTTGTGGCCCTGATCGTCAAAGCCGATGATGCCGGCGTAGCACTATCGCAATCTGAGCTATCGCTCTTCCGCGCCACTGGACGCGGCTTGGTCAAAGGCATGCCAGTCTTCCTTCAGGGGCTCAGCCTGCTCGGTATGCTTGCCATGCTCTGGGTCGGTGGAGGTATCATCCTTCACGGTCTGCATGAGCTAGGGCAGAAGCTTCCCGAGGAGGCCATCCACCAACTGGCCGTCGCCGCATCCCAATTCGTCCCTGTAGCGCAGGGCGCAGTCGAATGGCTCACTCAGGCAGCAATCTCCGGCCTTATCGGTTTGGCAATCGGTGCGATCTGCGCACTCCTCGTTCAGCGCTTCAAGCCCGCCTGACCTAGACTGCTGGTGCAAAGGTCGCAAACACCAGCCCGCTAACAGCAAGCAACAAACCAAGCCCGGCAGCAAAATAAAAGCCCCCCGGCACCTTCGTATGCACCACCGCCTCTGCAGCGTTATCCGGATCGTAGTAAATCGTCAAACCAGTATTGCTCTTGAACCGTTTTCTTTGTTCCTCGGCACTGGCCTCAGAACGATGCCGGTAGGGCATCTCAAAAAAGCCAAGCCGGTTGCTTTGATACGCTTCTCCCTTCACCGTATAGCTGTACAAAACTTCCACGCGGTAAGGGTGCATGTTCCGGCCGCCCGAATCCATGATTTGTGCAACTTTAGAAGAAATCACCGTCGCTTTGCTTCGGGGCCAGCCTCTGGCTTTCCGGGCCCTGTAGATCGGCAGGCAGGAGATGGCCAAAGTCACCAAACCAACTCCAGCAATCACCAACCCATCTTGTGGCGTATTCATAGTTTTAAATCCCAGAAGCTGCTGCGAGTGAACACTTACAGCACACTATGATTACCATATGGAATCCAACTTTCTCGAAGAGTGTCTGCAGGTTCTGGATCGCACACCCGCCACCCTAAACGCCCTGTTGCGTGACCTTCCCCAAGTCTGGACCGGTGCAAGCGAAGGCCCGGCTACCTGGAGCCCCTACGATGTCCTCGGGCACCTAATCCATGGCGAGCAGACCGATTGGTTTCCGCGCCTCAAAATAATCCTTCAGCATGGCCCAGCCAAAACCTTCGACCCCTACGATCGAGAGGCCCAGTTCCGTGTTTCAGAAATCAAATCCGTGAATCAGCTCCTCGACGAATTCATCAGACTCCGCCAGGAGAACTTAAGCCAACTCCGCTCTTTGAATTTGCAACCGAATGACCTCAACCGCACCGGAACCCACCCCGTCTTCGGCTCCGTTACACTACACCAGCTCCTCGCCACCTGGGCCGCGCACGATCTCGCCCACATCCTGCAAATCAGCCGCGTGATGGCCAAGCGCTATCGCAACGAAGTCGGCCCCTGGGCGCAATACCTCTCAGTTATGGCCTAGCAGCGTGTTGAGCCACGCAACAGTCGTGGGCTTCCAGACGTGAAATCGAGCCTCTTTCTCCCACTCCTCCACGCCATGCGGTGCCGCTTCTATCAACTGCATCTCGCACCGCGCCCCCACTTTCTTTGCCGCTTCACAGAACACCTCGGATTGTTGCCACGGCACCCCCGTATCGGCCTTGCCATGCACCAGCAACATCGGCGCCTGCCCACGCTTCACATAAGTGATCGGAGAAGCCTCCCGCAATCTTGCTTCATCCGGATCCGGTAAATACAACGCGATATTGCGGGGCCACTCCGCCCGCTGCTTCTTCCACAAACTCAAATCGTGAATCCCGTAAAAACTAACTAGTCCCGCCACCTTCACCTTGCCCCGCAATGCTGCCAGCCCCACCAGATGCCCTCCAGCCGATTCCCCCATCAACACTAGCTTCGCCGGGTCAACATGATATTCCTTCGCGTGAGAGCGCACCCAGCGCACCGCCGCCTCGATATCCTCCACTGCCGCCGGATGAGGATCCTTCGGCGCCACACGGTAGTTGATCGTAAACCACGGAACCCCCGCCTCGGTCAGTGTCGTAAACCACGGGCCGATATAGGTGCGTTTATCTCCAGCTTCCCAGCCCCCTCCATGCACCAGAATCACCGCCCCACGCGTCCGGCCATCATCGGGAATCCAGGCGTCCAGCGTCAACGAGGTTCCCCCGGGACGCGCAAACTCGATGTCTTTGAAGTCCTTGCCAGAGGCCAAAGCGGCAGCCAGGATTCCGATCGCAATTAAACCAGTTTTCATAAGCTCACTGGCTTTCTATTATCATCCTTAGTAGAAGATTTCATGCGATATTTCATAACGGCTGCGACCCTGCTGTCGACCCTTTCCCTTTGCCTCGCGCAAGACTCCCCGGATTCCGTCCTTCCCACCACCAAGCAGTTCCGCAAAACTGTTGTCACTTCGGGCATGGAAGGCCCATGGGAAATCACCTGGGGCCCGGACAACATGATCTGGACCACCGAGCGCACCGGCAAACGCGTCACTCGTGTCGACCCTGCCACCGGCAAGCGCATCGTCGCCGTCACCATCGATGAAGTATCCGCTCCCGGTGGCCAGGACGGTCTTCTCGGCATGGCTCTGCATCCAGAGCTGCTTAAGGGCACCGGTAACGATTACGTCTACGTCGGCTACACCTACGTCGACAAAACGCTGCCCCCCGATCCCACCATTGCCGATCCCAACAGTCGCTACCGTAATCTTTACGGCAAGATCGTTCGCTACACATACGATGCCTCCAGCGGCAAGCTCTCAAGCCCGCAGAACGTCATCACAGGCCTTCCGGCTGGCAACGATCATAATGCCGGCCGCCTCAAATTCGGCCCCGATAAAAAGCTCTATTTCAGCATCGGCGATCAGGGCAACAACCAACTTGGCAACGTCTGCCTCGTAGTCCAGTCCCAGCGCCTGCCCACTCAAAAAGAACTCAACGCCAAGGACTACTTCGCCTATCAAGGCAAAGTGTTACGCCTCAATCTCGACGGCTCCATCCCCAAAGACAATCCGAAAATCGAAGGCATCCAGAGTCACGTCTACACCCTCGGCCACCGCAATCCGCAGGGCCTCGACTTCGGCCCCGACGGTACTCTCTACGAATCAGAACAAGGCCCCAAGACCGACGACGAGGTGAACATCCTCAAGGCCGGCGGCAACTACGGCTGGCCCAACGTCGTGGGCTTCCGCGATAACAAGGCTTATGAGTTCGCTCGCTGGGCAGAAGCAAAGACCCCCTGCTCGCAACTCAAGTTCAGCGACCTCGCCATCCACCCCTCGGTTCCAAGAGAACCCGAGACAGCTTTCAAGAAGCCGATGGTCGACCCCCTCGCTACGCTCTTCACCGTCGAGAGTGGCTACAACTTTGCCGACCCCGCCTGCAAAGGCATTGACTACATTTGCTGGCCCACAACAGCCGTATCCAGTGTCGAACACTACCAGTCCAAAGGCACCGGCATCCCCGGTTGGGATCGCGTATTGTTTGTAACTACCCTGAAGCGCGGTTCGCTCTACATCGTCCCGCTCAAGGCGGACGGCAAATCTGCAGCCGGTAAGCTGACGCGTTATTTCAAGTCTGAGAATCGCTTCCGCGACACAGCCGTAAGCCCCGATGGCAAGACCATCTACATCGCAACAGACCCCAGTGGATTGGCTGAATCCAGCACCGGCGGCGTAACCCGTAATATGCAGGATGCTGGTGCTATCCTCGCCTTCACCTACACCGGCGAAGGCGCAGGCGAAGACCCAAGCATGGTCAGCAAAGCCAAACCAGCCGTGAAAGACACCACCGCCCCCATCGTCACCGGCGGCATCGCCCCGCAATTCACCGCAGCCCAGGCCGCAGCAGGTAAGACGGAATACAACGCCAACTGCGCCGTCTGCCACGGCAGCACGCTCACCAACGGAACCTTCGGCACACCCCTCGGAGGCCAATACTTCAAAGCCAACTGGGAAAGCCGTTCGGTGAAGTCACTCTTCGACCGTTTTCAAAAGACGATGCCCCCGGCCGAACCCGGCACACTCCCGGCCGAGTCCTACGCGAACATCCTCACCTACATCCTCGAGTCCAACGGCTTCAAGCCCGGCAACACCCCGCTGCCCGCCGGCGGCGAAGCTCTAGACAAGATGACCATTAAATAGCCCCATCTGCGGCGCGTTGATATAAGATCGTCAACGACCCATCATGCGCGCCGCTATTCTTTTCTTTCTCACAATCCCCACCCTCCAGGCCCAAACCGCCACCACCCCCGGACGCTTCCACATAGAGCACCCCACCCTCCACAACCTCGGCTTCGACTGGCTCATCGACGGCGACACCAACCGCAACGCAACCGTAGAAGTTCGCTTCCGCAAAGCGAACACACAAGCCTGGCAACCCGCCCTCCCCCTTCTCCGCATTGGCGGCGAACGCGTCTTCCGCGAGCGCGAAAGCATGACCTACACCGTCCCCCACGCCTTCGCCGGCAGCATCTTCAACCTCGATCCCGGCACCAGCTACGAATGCGAATTCACCCTGCGAGACCCCGACGGTGTCACCGGCCAAGCCCAACAACGCGTCACCGTAAAGACCCGCACCGAGCCCCAGCCCTCTACCACCGGACGCACTTTGCACGTCTACCCCAACGACCACGAAGGCCCCAAACTCGAACCCAGCTTCATCGGCCTGAAGGCCGCTTACTACGGCGAAGGCCGCGGCGATTGGACCGCCGTCCGCATGAAGAAAGCCCAGCCCGGCGACACCATCCTGATCCACGCAGGCCTCTACCGTCCAGACCGTCTCAACTACGTCGACCCCTTAAGCGCCCCCTTCACCGGCTCCATGTCGCTCTCCCTCAAAGGCACCGCCGACAAACCCATCACCATCAAAGGCGCTGGCGACGGCGAAGCCATCTTCGACGGCGCAGGCAACCATAAGCTCTTCGACGTGATGGCCACCCAACATCACATCTTTGAAGGCCTCACCTTCCGCAACACTGATATTGCACTCTTCGCCGGAGAAAAAGAAGTGATGGGCGCAGTCTCCCTCACCGTCCGCAACTGCCGCTTCGAAGACATCGGCGTAGGCGTCTGGACAGAATATGCCGGCTCCAGCGACTTCCTCATCACCGACAATCTCTTCCTCGGCCGTGAAGACCAGATGCGCGTCATCGGTTGGAATCAGGTCAACTCCCGCGCAGCGGGCATCTACCCGTCTCACCAGCTCCGCAGCTTCTTTGCAGTAAAGGTCTACGGCCCCGGCCACATCATCGCCCACAATGCCGTAGCCTATTTCCACGACGCCATCTGCATCTCCACCTACGGCCCTCCCGAAGCTGACCCCGATCGTCGCGCTTCTTCGATCGACATCTACAACAACGACATCCACCTCTCCAACGACGACTTCATTGAATCCGACGGCGGCACACACAACATCCGCGTCTATCAGAACCGTGGCGTCAACGCGGCCCACAACGGCTACAGCGCACAGCCCATGTTCGGAGGCCCTGTCTATTTCATCCGTAACCTGCTCTATCACGTCCCCGCAGGTGGAGCACTCAAATTCAACGCCGCCCCCGCCGGCATCGTCGTCTATCACAACACCTTCATCGCAGAACAAGCGGCAGCCGAGCCTTACTCAAACTCCCACTTCCGCAACAACATCTTCCTCGGTCGTGACACACCGAACAAAGGCATCATGACCTGGGCCCATGCCACACCCAGCTTCAGCAGCGACTACAACGGCTTCCGTCCCAATCGCAACGTAGCCAGGCAATACAACTGGCGAGCTCCCGGCGCGGAGATGCGCTCCTTCACAACTCTCGACGAACTCAAACAAGCCACCGGCCAGGAAGCCCACGGCGTCGAGCTTGACTACGACATCTTCGAAAATCTGGCCATGCCCGACATCAACCGCCGCCACCACGTCTACCATTCGATGGACCTCAACTTCCGCCTCAAACCGAACTCCAAAGCGATCGACGCGGGGCAAGTCCTCCCCACAGTGAACGACAACTTCACTGGCAAGGCCCCAGACCTCGGCGCCCTCGAACTCAACAAGCCCCAGCCCCACTACGGCCCACGCTGGATCACCTGGTCACCCTTCTATCGATGATTGAAGCGCTGCCGCAAACCGCAAAGCCCAAAGCCGCTGCGAAGCTTCATCCGCAACCTCATCCTGCCGAAACTCCACCTGCACATGCGGCAGGCCCCGCCGCATCGCATGATACGGAACGCTATAATCCACTGCCGGATCCAGATCGTAAGGTTCATTGTCCCCAACCACTACATCGCGAGGTTCACGCAAGGCAGCGAGTATAGGCTCTGCCAGGCTGCGATCCAGATAACTCGACAAGGCAATCTTCCAGGGCCGGGCCGCTCCTCGCATGGACGGCGTCATCGAATGAATAGACACAACAATGGTCCCGATGCGCCCGTTCAGCACTGCTTCCACTGCGTCATGATAAGGCCGAAACCAGCGTTCAATACGCTCAGCACGAGCTGCCGCATCCATCCCGAGATTCCCGTGGATGCATGTGCCGTCACTCACTTCAGGAATCAAATCAGGCGCATCGAGTTGCCGGTTGCAATCAATCACCAGCCTGGAAACACCACATAAAATCGCCGGCGCGTCAAAATGCTCCGACAGCACCTCCGTCACCCCGGCCGCTCCGATATCCCAACCGATGTGCCTCTCCAGATCTTCTGTTGCAACTCCAAGCCCACACAGCTCATCCGGCACGTGATGGCTCGCATGGTCACAAAGAAAAACAAAGCGGCTCGCCCCGTTGGGTCGAATCACTCTATGCACGGAGAGCTTCAACTTCTGTCACTTCGACGCTCACATCCATCCCCTCGAAAGCCTCGGCAGAACCGGCATAAGTCCCCCACAGCGGCAGCACCTGATCATGTGTCCAGGCCACAGCCACGCGGATCAGGTTTCGATTCCCGATGATACCGTTAGTCGGGCAAAAATCGATCCATCCGGCCCCGGGCAAATAGGCTTGCATCCAGGCATGCGTCGCCCCGCCCCCGGCCAGCCCAGAACTATTCGGAACAAAAATATACCCGCTCACAAATCGCGAGGCAATCCCCAAAGATCTAGCCGCTTCCATCATCAACACTGCGAAATCCCGGCAACTCCCGCGTTTGCTCTTCAGCGTATCCTCCGGCGTCTGCACGCCCTTCTCACTGCGAACGTTGTATTTGAATTGCTCGCGAATTCCCACCGACATTGCCGTCAACACTTTCATCGTTAGCGTCTTCTCCGCCGGGTCCAGAAACTGCAACGCCCAGTCCGGCACGCTGGCCCCCGCGTAGCGCCGCTCCAGGCCGGACACGATATTGGGGTAGTCCTCATCGGCATAGCGAAAGGGATAAGTTCGTGCGTATTCTTCTAGCGGATATTCGGGCAGGGAAGTCTCAACATGTTCCAGTGTTACCTTGCTCTCGAAACGCAGCTCTTTAGTAGTGCCCTCAAAGCTGACAACTGCAACCGAGTTGTCAAAAGGATCATGCAACCACCGCACCTTCGCCGGCTTCGGCGTGATCTCCAGCTCCGTCTTTATCAGTCTCAGGTCATAACTCTCACGCGGCCGGAACATCATGCGGTGCTCACCCAGTCCCACCGGCTCGCTATACCGGTAAACGGTCGAATGATCAACGGTAAGAATGGACACTAGTTGGCTTTGTTCTCCACGATTTCTTCCGTCCAAACCCGGAAGCTTTCCAGCATATTCGGTCCGAACGTCGTCGCAATCGCTACATCCGATGCATCGCGTCCGCGCGCCATCAACACCCGCCCAATTCGCGGCACATTGTTTCGAGGGTCAAACATATGCCAGCGCCCGCCAATCCACACTTCCATCCATGCTGCAAAATCACCCGGAGGGTACGGCAGTGGCGTGCCGATATCGCTCAGATAACCTGTGCAATACCGCGCCGGCATATTCATGCAACGGCAGAACGCAATCGCCAAATGCGCAAAGTCCCGGCACACGCCCCAGCGCTCTTCGTACGATTGGGCTGCGCTCCGCGTCGACCTTGCGTTGCCATAATTGAAGCTCAGATGATTGTGCACATAGTCGCAGATGGCCTTGGCTCGCGGATAACCGGGCGCAATTCCACTAAACAATTGCCATGCCGTATTGGACAAAAGATCCGTCTCGCAGTAACGGCTTCCCAGCAGGAACACAAGATGTTCTTCTGGTAAATCAGGCACGTCATCCTGCCAGGCCTCAGCCGAAATCTCATCCGGCAATCCGCTATCCTGAATCACTCCATCTGCACTCAACCGCAACACGCCTTCAGGCGCCAACAGCCGTGTGCAGCGATTTCCAAAGCCATCCTGGTAGCTGGAAATTTCAATCGATGGATCAGCGCTCAACCGGTCTTCTTCAATCAGATCCGGAACGCGTGTCTCGTGCACATTCACAACGAGAATAATGGGTGTGGGTTGGGGGAACTTGTAGACAAGCTCATATCCGATCCGCAACTTCATGCAAATACCTTCTATCTGCTCTAACGGATCTGCTTGCCATACAAAACGTTTCAGCCCCTCAAGTATGACACTTCATTCACTTTGCATTTGAGGGCATAAACTGAAAGCCTGATGAATATTCCGATGTCACTCCAGATCAAGCAGGGGGAATCCCTTGTTCAGGTAGAAGCTGAGGTGTATCCATTTCCAGCAGACCTGCAGGACTTGATGCCCATCATTCAATCTATTTCAGACGACTTGGTGAACATCGCGATTCGCGATGCCGCCGACGAAAATAAGGCGATTTCTTGCAAATCAGGCTGTACCGCCTGTTGCTACATGGCGGTTCCAGTCTCAGAACCCGAAGCTTTCAGGCTGCGCGCTCTTGTCGATGAAATGCCGGAGGAGCAACGATCTGCAGTTCAGGCAAGATTCTCCTCAGTTATGGATGCATTCCAGAACACGGGCTTGCTCGAAGACCTTTTCCAGAGCCCCCTCACCGAGGACGATATTCCGAAGAAGATGGCTAGCCTCCACGCATACTATGCCAAGTGGCAGCCTTGCCCATTTCTCGAAAACAATAGATGTTCCATCTACGAAGAGCGTCCTTTGATCTGCCGAGAATTTATGGTCACCTCTCCCGCCGAAAACTGTTCGAATATCCAAGGCGAGGGAGTAGAACGACTTCTGGTCCCATCCCGGCCCGCTCGCGCGCTGATTGCGATCGCTTCTCAACAGAAGGAATCGCGTCAGGCAGTTCTGCCTCTCATTCAGATTCTGGAATGGACAAGCGAGCCGCGAGCGCCACTCCAGCAGAACTTTGCTCCAGAATGGATTGCGCTATTCGGCTCAGCCCTCCAGGCCAAGGCCGACGAATCCATGAAGTATTTGGCTGGAGTGGGCTACCCTGATCCCCAAGGCCCTGTCTAGAAAACTGAAAACTATGCTCATTCCAATGACGGTTAGTCTCCAGCTTGGTGAAGACTCGATTCAGAGCGAAGTTAACCTTTCGTTCGAATCGGTGACTCTGCCAGCCATGCTCCCGGCGTTCCGCTTGATCGCCGATCAACTCGTTGACGTTGCCATCAATAATGCGACCAGTGAAGGCAAATCGATTTCCTGCAAGAAGGGCTGCGGCGCTTGTTGCCGGATGGCTGTTCCTGTATCGGAACCAGAAGCCCACCGCTTGCGCGACGTAGTAGTTGCAATGCCAGAGCCGCGAAGATCCGAGATACAGCAGAGATTTGCCGCTGGAATGGAAGTCTTTCGCCAAACTGGCCTATTGGACAACATGTTTCAGCGCGTAAGCGGAGAGCAGGAAGAGCGCAATGCAATGGCCAACCTCGACGCTTACTACGCAACAGGTGTCCCCTGCCCATTTCTAGAAGAAGAATCCTGTTCCATTTATGAAGAGCGCCCGCTCATCTGCCGCGAATTTCTCGTCACATCGCCCGCAGAAAACTGCGCCAACATCGATGGCGTTGGTGTAAAAAGGCTCCCCACTCTGGCCCGGCCTGGCGACGCCCTCATTCTGATCGCATCCAATCCGGATGAAAAGCGGGTTGCCTCAATGCCGATGATCCAGATCCTGGAATGGACCAGCGAACATCCTGACCAGGGGCAATCGCATATGGCCCCGGAATGGATGGGGCTCTTCGCTGAAACGCTTCAGACTAAAGCAAACAATATGCTTTAAGCGGCCCCCTCCCTAAATAAGCCGCAACGTCAATGAAACCCAACCTCCGCCGGCCGCTTCCAACGATTGACTGTGGTTGCGCAGAGGACTATGATTTAAGTAGCTCCCGAAGTCTGTGTTGGGAAGGGAAAACAGTATGAAAGCAAAGCGCTTAATTCAATTTTTAGTCGGATCGTCACTGGCTCTGTCGCTGGTAACGGCCCCGGCACTCGCGCAAAAGGTCAAAAAGAAGGACGCCGAGCAGGGTGATCGCGAAACCATCGCCAAGCCTCTCAGTGCCCGTGATCAAAAGCGTCGCGAAGACAAACTGCGCAAGGAACTTGAAACTCCTTTCCGCAAGTGGCTCAACGAAGACGTTTTCTACATCATCACCGACGAAGAAAAAACCTCCTTCAAGCGACTCAGCACCGACGAAGAACGCGAACAGTTCATCGAACAGTTCTGGCTGCGTCGCGATCCTACCCCCGACACGCAGGAAAACGAATACAAAGAAGAACACTACCGCCGCATCGCTTACGCCAACGAGCGTTTCGCTAGCGGTATCCCTGGCTGGAAGGCCGACCGTGGCCGCATCTACATCACCTTTGGTCCCCCGGATGAAATCGAAGATCACCCGAGCGGCGGCACCTACCAGCGGCCCATCGAAGAAGGCGGCGGCACTACCTCAACCTTCCCCTTCCAGAAATGGCGTTACCGCTATATTGACGGCATCGGCAATGACGTCATGATCGAATTTGTCGACACCACCATGACCGGTGAATTCCGCATGACGATGGACCCGTCTGAAAAAGACGCCCTTCTGTATGTCCCCAATGCCGGTCTCACCATGTTTGAACAGATGGGCATGTCGAGCAAGAACGACCGCTTCACCCGCACCGACGGTACCCGCCTCGGCACTGGTAACCAAGCCCTGCCCCAGCGCATGAATCAGTTTGAGCGCCTGCAGCAGTTCGCCCTCCTTCAGAAGCCGCCCGCAGTCAAATTCAAGGATCTCGAAGCCAGCGTCAACTCCAAGGTCACCTTCAACGTCCTCCCGATCCTGGTGCGCACCGATTTCGTGCGCCTCACCAATTCCACTGTTATGACCTATATCACCATCCAGATGAACAAGGGCGACTTGCAGTTCAAGTCCACCGACAGCATCTCAAAGGCGATGGTCAACATCTACGCCCGCATCACCTCGATGACCCGGCGCGTGGTGAACGTGTGGGAAACTCCGGTCGTCATCGAAACTCCTTCAGTCATGCTGGCTGAAGCCTCCAAAGGCAAGGCCATCTACCAAAACGCTGTACCGCTGCCCCCTGGCACCTACCGCGTAAATGTCGTCGCTAAAGACGTGGTTGGTGGCAACATGAACAACTACGAAATGGCTATCACCGTGCCGCGCTTTGAAGACGAACGCCTCGGTGCATCGAGCCTGATCCTGGCCGACATGATCGAAAAGGTCCCCACCAAGAACATCGGTGCCGGCCAGTTCGTAATCGGTACTTCCAAAGTTCGCCCCCGTCTGAACGATGCTTTCACCCAAAACGAGAAGATGGGCATCTATCAGGCTCTCTACAATTTCACGCCCGACGAAAAGACCCAGAAGCCCCTCGGCAACGTCTCTTACGAGATTTCTAAAGCTGACGGCGGCGAGAAGGTGATCGAATTTACCGAAGCACTTTCTGAGATCCCTGGCGCTTCCGCCACTCAGGTCACAATCGAGAAACTGCTCCCCCTGCAAGGTTTCGCTCCCGGGCGCTATACTCTCAAGCTGAAGGTCACAGACCAGAACAGCAATCAAACCCTGGTTCAGACCGCGAACTTTAGCGTCGCGGCCGATACAAATGTCCGCGCAAGCCTGAAGGAGTAACTACCCCGCCTTATGCGGTTGCGAGCGTCCCATCGTCCCGCGACTTGGATACCTGGCCTTGCGCTGGGCATCCTGATCGTGTGTCCAACAATGGACGCAGCCACTGCCGCCCGTTTTACCGGGCGTATCCTGGGCATGGTGAAAGGCACAGGCGGCGTCGCCCAAATGGGCGCGACCGTCCAGTTGCTCAATCGTTTTGAAAAACCAATCCTCCGCGCCATCACCGATGAGCGCGGAGCTTTTGTTTTCGATTCCCTTAGTCCTGAAAACTACTCAATCCGCGTCTCGCTCTCGAGCTTTGTTCCCGCCACCCGGGCCAATATCCAGATCGGCCCTGGTGCCGAGAGATACCTTGCAATCCAGTTAGCCAATCTCTTCAGCAGCATCGAAATCTTCTACGCTCCACCTCCTGGCTCCTTCCTGATGAGCGAAGACTGGCGCGCAGCCCTCCGGGGCTCTTTATCCACCCGCCCCGTCCTCCGAGCCCTTCCCACCTGGGATCCTAACCCCAAACCCCGCTCCGCCAGCGCAGTAAAACTTTTCACCGACACTCGGGCCCTTGTGCAGCTTTCCAGCGGCGATGCTCCGACAAACTTCTCCCTCGGTTCGCAGTCTGACCTCGGCACCTCCTTTGCCGTTGGTACCTCATTCCTGGGCAGAAGCCAGGTTCAGTTCTCCGGCAACCTCGGCTATGGCCTTGCCAGCGGTATTCCCACCGCCGGATTCCGAACCACTTACCAGCGCAGCGTAAACGCCCCTGTCGGCTTTGATGTCCCCAATCCCCAGATCAGCCTCACCATGCGGCAACTCTACTTGCCCATCCGCGCAGGGCAGGGCATCGCTGCCTCCAATACCGGTGCGCCGCTCCTCCGCACGGTCAGTGCTACATTCTCAGACCGCTTCCAGATCAATGACTCGATTCTTGTCGAGTACGGGGCATCCATGGATAGCGTACAGTTCTTCGAACGGCTCAACTACCTGAGTCCCTTCGCTCGTCTTACCTGGGATGGTCAGGAACTTGGCACGATCAAGGCTGCCTTCTCCAGCGGTTTCCCCCCCGTCGACTTGCTCATCGCAGGCAAGGGGGAAGAAGCCGACATGCAGCGCCAGCTCTCCGGGCTAGCCTTATTTCCGCGTATCACCCGCCGCAACGGCACAACCCAAGCCCAGCGTGTTGAGAACTTCGAACTCGGCTATAACAAGAAATTCGGTATCGGCGAAGTCTTCGCTTCCACTTACCGTGAAGGCGTTTCCAACGCAGGCATCGCCACCATCGGCGCGCCGGAAGACATGCTTGGCCAGGACCTTGTCCCAGACCTCGCTACCAATGCCAGCATCTTCAACATCGGTGGCTACTACCGCACCGGCTTCATGGCAGGCTGGACCCAGAACCTTCCCGGCAAATGGAAGCTCTCGACAGGCTACGGTCTCGGCGGCATCCTTCGCACCGATCAGCGCCAACTCAATACCGCAGCTGCTGCAAGTGACGAGGCCGCAGCCATCCGCTCCGGCATCCACCGCAGCCAGAAGAGCTTCGCCAGCATGAAACTCAGCGGTGCACTCCCGGCAATTGGCACCCGACTCTACGGCAGCTATCTCTGGACCGACTATCGTGCCCTCACTCCATTCCACACTTCTTTAACCACCCAGGGTCTGGCCGAAACGGGTCTCAATATCGGCATTCGTCAGCCCATCCCCGGCTTCCTCGGCCTCCCAGGCCGTCTCGAACTCAACGCTGAGATGCGCAACATGCTCGCTCAGGGCTACGTACCGGTTATCACTCCCACCGGTCGCACCATGTGGCTCATCCCAACTCCAAAACAGGTCCGCGGCGGCCTCAGCTTTATCTTTTAAAAATTGTGATCAAACGCTAGTGGCCGTCATGTTATTCTTCGCCACATGAACCTATTGGACGTCCTCAAAGCCACAAATGGTGGCCAAAACATTGAAACTCTAGCCAACCAATTTGGCATCTCGGGAGATCAAGCCCAATCCGTCCTCGGTCAACTGCTGCCAGCGCTAGCCCAGGGTGCCCAGCAGAACAGTGGCATCGAAGGCTTGCTCGGTGCCCTTACCAGCGGTCGCCACTCGCAATACGTTGATGACCCCTCTACCCTCTCACAGCCAGAAACCATCGCCGATGGCAATGGAATCCTCGGTCACCTCCTCGGCAGCAAAGACGCCAGCCGCGCCCTTGCCTCGCAAGTTGCCGGAAATACCGGCCTCAGCGATGTCTTGATCAAACAGATGCTCCCCGTGGTCGCCTCTCTTGCCATGGGTGCAATGTCCAAGCAAACCCAACAGTCGGCAAGCCCTCTCGAAGGCATCGCCGGCATGCTCGACTTCGACAAGGACGGCAGCGCCGTTGACGACGTCATGGGCTTGATGGGAAAGTTTTTTGCCCGTTAGTTGGCTCGAGCGGGGCGATCCATCGGGTCGCCCTTTGCTCCACTTCCACGGCTGGCCCAGTTCCCGCCTGGAACAATTTGCTGAAGAAGACCTTCTCAAAAAACACAAGCTCCGCTGGTTTAGCCTGGATCGTCCTGGCTACGGTGAATCCACCTTCCCTGCTGAGCACACCTTCAAAAACTGGGCTGCAACAGTCGATCAATGGGCCACCGATCAGGGCCTCGATCAATTCCATGTTCTGGGTTTCTCAGGTGGCGGCCCTTTCGCCCAGGCCATTGCCGCTCATCTTCCCCACCGCACTCTGAGCCTCAATCTGATCGCCTCGCTCTCTCCCTTCGGCCCTGACTTTCTCAACCATCCGCCTCCCTGGAAAGGCCCTGCCAACCTCATCCTCAACCACACTCCTCAGATCGCGGTATCCGTTTTCCAACTCTTCAATCTTTATCGCAAGATCAATCCCTTAGCCTACGAACGGCTCCAGCTGTCCAATCTCCATCCCCTCGATCAGAAGATTCTCAATAGCCCCGAGACCCTCGAACGCTTTGCCCAATCCCACGCTGAATCGATGCGTCAGGGGGTCCGCCACATCATCGAAGATCTTCTTCTGTACAAGAGCAACTGGGACTTCAATCACGACTCCATCATTTGCCCCACCAGAGTTTACGTAGGCAGTGCTGACATCCAGGTGCCCCCTGAATGCAGCAAGTGGCTCGCGAAGAGAATCTCCGGAGCCACTTTAACTGAATACCCAAACGAGGCGCACTATATCGCGCACCTCCATGCCGACGAGATCCTAGGGGATCTGTGAAGGTGCCTTCGCCACAACACCCTTGCTCGCTTCTTCGAGGTTGACTGAGTTCACTTCCAGCAAGCGTCCAGTGGATACATCGAGCGTATTGCGTGCACGGCTATAGTTGGCAAGCGCCGTCACTTCAACACCCTGTGCTGTGGCGAGATCTCGCTGAGCCTGAATCACAAGGAAGATTGTTGAACTGCCGAGTGCGTACTTCTTCTGTTCGGCTTCGAGCGTCTGCTCCTGCAAGCGGCGGCTCTTAACTGCGGATTCGTGACGAGCACGAGCCTGCTGCAAGCCAATCACCGCATTGGTGAGTTCGAGGCGGATCGAGTTGATCTGACGCACTTCCTGTAATTCCTGCTGCCGCAGGCGCAACGTGTCGTTCGCGTAGTCGGCTTGCGCAGCACGGTTGCGAATCGGAACGTTCAAATTGAAACCAACTGCGTAGTCCGGGAAGTTCCGGCGCACCAACTGGCCAAGGGCTGTGCCGTAGTTCCCTAAGAAGAACGGATCGACAACTCGAAGGCGGCCTCCAGGAGCGGCAAGGGTGTTGATTCCACCAGCGAGACCGTTGTTGGTAAAGCTCGCGGTCGCATCCAGCGAAGGAAGCAGGGCACTCTTGGAACCAGCGATACCGATCTTGGTATTCGTGATATTGATCTTGGTCTGTTCGAGTTCTGGACGCTTGCTGATTGCCTCTTCGATCAGATCTTTCACCTGACTCACCTCTTCAGTGGCTGGTACGCGAATCTGGTCAGTCGGAATGATCCGGGCATCGGCAACTGCTGGGCTGGCAATTCCGTTGCGGCTGAGGGCGTTCTTAATGATCGCTTCCTGCTGCAGCAACTGCGTCTGGCTGACCGTCAGGTCCTGCTGAGTTCGGGCCACTTCGGCTTCGGCACGAACGATTTCGATCGGAGCAAGTGTTCCAATCTCGACCTGCTTCTTGTTGTCTTCAAAAAGCTTTTGCGCCAGATCGACAGCTTTCTGTTTCACGGCCACGTCCTGATTGAAGGAAACCAGATCCCAATACAGGTTTATCGTAGAGCTCACAGTCGTGATTACCTGAAGCTTGAAAGTCAAATCGGAAACCTTCAGGTTATTTTTGGCAACGCGTATATTCCGATTGTTAACGGCGCGTCCAAAGCCCTGCAAAAGCCTCTGATTCAATTGCAGTTGCACGTTGTTTCGCGTGAAGGGATTCAAGTCGTTGTTGGGCGAGTTGGAGCTAATGTTGTTGCTTCCATACGCGAGCGTCGCCGTCGTCCCTGAAAGGAACTGCTTTTGGACGCTTGTATTGAACACGTCTGCGCTAGTGACAAGGGCAGACGTACCGATCGCGAACGAGTTGGTTTGCGGGCTGGACTGCTTGTTGTGGAAATAGCTCGAACTCCAGACCGGATCAAGGTTTGGAATTGCCGAGCCAGTCACCGTAAAGACTGTTCCCGTATTGCTGCCTGAATTGGCACCACCACCAGCCCCCTGGCCACCGCTGTTCGTCCCAAATCCTCCACTTACCAGGTTCGTGGCGGAATTCGCACCGGCCGTAACGTTGGTGGTAACACCACGGATCTGGCCGCCGGCTTCAGCGCGGGCATAGTCGATCCTGGCAAGTTCAGGGCCGTAGCGCTGAATTTCGATATCGATGTTATTCTCCAGCGTCAACGCAATCGCATCCTGCAGCGACAGGTAAAGCTTACCCGCACGCAGCAGTTGCTCAAGCCGGTTGGAGTTGCCCATGCGAATCGGATCGAAATCGCGGGGACGATAATTCTTGGTGAGCCAATAAGTATTCTTGTCGAAACTCGTGGTCATCACTGGTGCTTTCTGGGCAAAGCCAACCGAGGTGGTCACGGTCAGCGCTAGACAGAGAACGGCAAGGCTCTCGCGTAAAGTTTTCATGGATGGATTCCGGGCTAAAAGTGCTGGTATTACAAACGAGACGACGAAGGCATTTGTTCCCAGCGATTTTTCGAAGCTTTCAATAGCTTAACAAGAGAGCGCTATTCTGTGAGGAAAGATGAACGATTCTACTGCCGCAACTTTATCGGCCTTTCGCGAAACCGGCGCATACCTCAGCGGCCACTTTCGCCTCACCAGTGGTCTACATAGCCCCGAATACCTTCAGTGCGCCAAGGTTCTGCAGTATCCCGAGCACGCCTCCACCTTTGGTCAGCAGATCCGCACCGCTCTCAGTCACCTATCTGTCGATGTCGTTTGCGCCCCTGCGATGGGCGGTTTGATCATCGGCCACGAAGTCGCCCGCGCCTTTGGTGTGCGCTTTATATTTACAGAGCGCGACGGTGAAGGCAACATGACCCTCCGCCGCGGCTTCGCCATCAACCCCGGCGAAAAGGTTCTGATCGTCGAAGACGTAATCACCACCGGCGGCAGCACCCGTGAAGTTGTCGAACTACTCAAAGCCGCCGGGGCGGAAGTCCTCGCCGCTGCCTCAATTATCGATCGCAGCGCTGGCCGCGCCGATGTCGGCGTCCCCAGAGTCGCTCTCGCGACCCTCGAAGTCACCGCCTACGAGCCAGCCATATGCCCGCTTTGCGCCCAGGGCCTCCCAGTAGTAAAGCCCGGCTCGCGCCCCACCTGAGCCATGAGGCGTCTGAGCATCCTCATTTCCTACGACGGCACCGCCTATCACGGCTGGCAGGTGCAACCTGGCCTGCCCACCATTCAAAGTACGATCCAGAAGGCCCTCTCAGTGATTGAAGGCGAGCCCGTTCAACTCGACGGCAGCGGTCGCACCGACGCTGGTGTTCACGCCCTCGCCGTCTGTGCCGCCTTCAACCTGAAAAATCCGATCCCAACCGACAACCTCCGCAAAGCGCTCAATCGTCTGCTCCCTTTCGACATTCGAATCACAAAGGTCGAAGAGCGCCCCCAAAACTTCCATCCGCGCTTCCAGGCCATCGCCAAGACCTATGAGTACCGGATCTGGCGGGAAGAGGTCTGTCCCCCTTTTCTCCGTCGCTATGTCCATCACCATCCATATCCGCTCGACGAAGCTGCCATGATCGCCGCTGCGGCCTGCTTCGCCGGAGAGCACGATTTCTCGGCATTTTCGAGCACCGATGAAAGCGATGTCCTGGGCAAGTCAAAAGTGAGAACGATTTTTGAAAGCAGGCTCTGGCGCGATCAGGAAACCCTGTATTTCCGGGTGCGCGGCAGTGGTTTTCTCAAACACATGGTGCGTCACCTGACGGGCTTTTTGTTTGAAGTTGGCAAAGGCAATAACACTGCTGAAGACCTTGTGGAAATCCTGAAAGGCCCTCCCGCCAAAGTCGCTTTTTCGGCCCCCGCGCAAGGTCTCCACCAGATCAGTGTTGAATATCCGCTAACCTAGGGGTTGCAGATGTCAGAAGCTCTAACCAATTTCCGCTTCCGGATTGCCGGAGTCGGTACGGCGCTCCCCAGCGTCGCCCTCACCAATGAAACCCTGGCCGGAGAGCTGGGAGTCGAAGAAGGCTGGATCATGGCCCGCTGTGGAATCGAACAGCGCTACCAGTCCAATCTTGAAGAAACCACTCTCAGCCTCGCGGTAGCCGCCTCGCGCAAAGCTCTTGAGTTTAGCCCGCTCCCCAACCCCGACCTTCTTCTTTGCTCTACCTTCACACCGCAGTACATGCTTTGCCCAACTGCGCCTGCAATCGCGCGAGAGCTCGACCTGCCTCCAATTGGTGCCTTCGACATAAACGCTGCCTGCAGCGGTGCGGCCATCGGTTTTCTTACCTCCCTGAATTTCCTCGCCACCGGTTTTGCCCGGCGAGTTCTTCTGGTCTGCAGCGATACGCCCACCAAGTACCTCAAGCAGACAGATCGCAACACCCGCATCCTAATGGGAGACGGTGCCGCAGCGATGGTTCTTGAAACTACTTCGGATTGCCAATCGCACATTCTCTCCTGGCTCTGGGGTAGCGACGGTTCTGGCAACCAGATGTTCCACGTGCCCGGCGGGGGCAGCGCCCTGCCACCAGCCTCACTCAACGGCGCCGACAACGATGAACTCACCGTCTCGATGGACGGCCGCAGCCTCTTCCGCTTCGCCGTAGAAAAAGGCTCTGAAGCAATCGCCTCTCTCATCGAGCAGGCTAAGCTCACCGTCGGTGATGTCGACTTTGTAATCGTGCACCAGGCCAACCAGCGCATCATCCAGGCCCTCATCGATCGCAGCGGCATCGGTCAGGATCGCTGGATCTCAAACATCGGCGGCGTCGGCAATACGGTCGCTGCTTCCATCCCTCTCGCACTGGCGCAGGGCATGGATCAGGGCGTCTTCCATCAGGGCCACCGCGTTCTTGTACTCGGCTTTGGCGCCGGCCTCACTTGGGCCGGCTTCCTCATGCAGTGGTAGCCTACTCGATCTTGCCGCTATCACCCGTGCGGTGATCACTGATCTGAAAACGCAGAAACTCATGCACCGCAGCCAGAGCCTTCTTGTCTTTGGTCGTAATGCGCACTCGCCCGCCCTTGGCTAAGTCTTCAAACCGATAGGCAAGCTCAGCCTTATGCAGCTTCATCACATCGGTGCCCGGAACCTTCTGGCTGTGGATCAGCATCGGGGCAGTGAAGTCACCACCAGCAAACATATGAGCGATATGCCCAAGGTGCTGGCGAATCTTGTCTCGATTGGCTGCATCCGCCGCATCATTCGCTTCCACCTCAATTGCCCCGCCGTCAGCGAAAAGTCTGAAGTGATGGGTGGTCTTGTCATGAGGAAATCCCATCACTTTATCGCCCTTTTGATCTACGTCATGATGGTGTTGACCAGCCGCCAGCATCAGTGAAAAAAACAGTTTAGAAATAAGCATCACTTCTCTAGACCTATCACGTCGCGATATGATTTTGGCAACCCATGGCAAAATTGATCCTTTCCTGCTTGCTCCTGATCGGCCTCGTCGCCACCGCGCAAGAACCCAACACCGACGCATTCTACAAGCTCGGCCCAGACTCTCTCCCGCAAGACGGTGTCCCCAAAGGTAAGGTCCTTGGCCCCTATGTGATCCCAAGCCAGGCCTACCCCGGCACTCAGCACACCTATTGGGTCTACGTCCCTGCGCAATACGATCCCACCACTCCAGCAAGCCTCATGATCTTCCAGGACGGCCAGGCCTACATGAACCCCGAAGGCGACGTCCGCGCCCACAACGTCTTCGACAACCTGATCTACCGCCGCGAGATCCCAGTCATGATCGGCATCTTCATCAACCCCGGCCGCACCCCAGAGCAGCCTGAGCCCAACCCCAAAGAATGGGGCGACCGCACCACCAACCGTCCCACTGAGTACAACTCTCTCGACGACCGATACGCCCGCGTCATCGTCGACGAATTGATGCCCGTCCTCTACAAGGAATACAACATCTCCAAGGACCCGAACGACCATGGCATCGGCGGTGCCAGCTCCGGCGCAATCGCAGCCTTTACCGTCGCCTGGGAGCGTCCCAATCACTTCCGCAAAGTTCTGAGCATCGTAGGCAGCTTCACCAACATCCGCGGCGGCCACATGTATTCAGAGATCGTAGCCAAGTCCGAAAAAAAGCCCATCCGCATCTTCATGCAGGATGGCCGCAATGACAACCGTGGCCAGCGCCGCGACGGCTATGACGAGAAGTGGGACTGGTTCGCGCAGAACGTCAAGCTCATGAAAGCTCTCACCGCCAAAGGCTACGACGTCAACTACTCATGGGGCATCGGCAAGCACGGCCAGAAGCAGGGTGGGGCGATGGTGCCCGAGATGATGCGCTGGCTCTGGCGCGACGCACCTGTCTCAACAGACGTCAACGACAAAGTCGAGCGTAGCTTCCGCTCACCCAAAGCGAACTAGCTTCAAGTTGCTCTTGGCAGGGAACTCCTTGCGGGATCAGTGTCAAGCTACGATGGAATCAGGAAAGTTAATATGGCAACTCTAGATTGGTCGCAATGCCCCGCCGTTGAAAGTGTTCCAGGAAAAGTGAGCGGGGCCTGGGTGTTCAAAGGCACCCGAATGCCGGTTCAAACCGTTTTCTTGAATCTTGAAGCCGGCATGTCACCGAAAGAGATCACAGAAGAGTTTGATGTGACATTGGACGAAATTGAGGCCGTACTTCACTTCGCCAGCGAAAGTTTGGAGATGCCGGTTCCTAACCGTAGCGAATGAAAATACTCTTCGACAACGGCACTCCACGATCGGTAGCCCGGTGTCTTGTTGGCCATGAAATCACCCGCGCACGGCAAATAGGCTGGCATGAACTCGAGAACGGTGCATTGATCCAGCGTGCCGAAGAAGCTGGATATGACCTTTTGTTGAGCACAGATAAGAACATCCGCTATCAGCAAAACCTTTCCGGACGCAGAATAACTCTGGTAGTGTTGACTAGCCAGCAATGGCCTGATGTGCAGCTTCATCTTGACAAGATTGCTGCAACTGTTAACGCGGCCACTCTGGGAAGCTATGCCGAAGTAGAGATTCCGATGAGACCGAAGATCAGGCCACCCCAGGTTTAACAACAGGGGATCGCAATTCCTTTTGCCGTCGGCGTGGATCTATTGCGGTTTTCGGCCCACGACGATTTCAAGAATGCGTTCCTGCAGCCCGTCCAGTTCCGGACCCTCGGCATTGCAAAGTATGACGCTACCGGAACCCAAATCGGGGAACCAGTGCATGACCGTCGTGGTTCCTGGCTGAAGGCCGCCGTGAGTGAAGAATCGCTGCTTACCGCGAAGCCCAGTTGCCCAACCAAGGGTTGAGTACGGCACGAGCGAGCCGTCCGACAGCGATTGCCTAGCCCACATGGTCGCAACGGATTCCTTTCTCAACAGCCGGCCTGAGCTTACTTGAATGAGAAAGTTCGCATATTCAACCGCGCTAGCGACAATACCCCCGCCCGGATACTTGTTGCTCGCATCGAACGCAGGAGCGTTCTCCCATTTCATTGATGTGCTCTTACGGTAAGGTCGAACGCGGTTCGGTGTCAGCGTGCCAAAGTCATCCAACGAGAAGCCGGATAGCCGCGCTTCCAAAATTCGCTTGAACGATTGACCGGTGGCACGCTCAAGCCCCGCGCCAAGCAAAGTGTAGCCGTAAGTTGTGTAAGACGTCTTCGCACCTGGTTCGAAAAGAAGCGGCGACTCAACAAAGATGGCAAGCGCGGCTTCTTCCAAATTCTGGTAGTGCCGTGTGCTGAACATTTCGGCCATGTCGGCATACTCTCGAATGCCGCTCTGGTGGGAAAGCAGCCGCTTGATGCTAACCTCCTTGTACCGCATGGGTAGCTCGGGCAACAGCTTGCGAATGGAATCCCCTACGGCAACATTGCCTTCTTCGACGATTTTCATGGTCAGCACCGCCGTGATCGGCTTCGATAGGGAAGCCAGCCGGTGGAGGCTCTTCGCAGTATTGGGAACGCGTTGCTCGAGATCAGCCCAACCCTGCGAGATGGAACAAACAACATGATTGTTCTGAACAACAGCAACTGATATCCCAGGAATATCTTGTTTTGTCGACTCAGCCGCAACGAGCTTTCGAATAGGTCCGCACAGGTCCGCAGCCGCAAGTTGCCCAAGCAAACTCAATAATGCAAACAGTAATCGCACAATCTGAGGATAGACTTTGGAGATCACTCGCGCCAACCGATGCCAGCGGTCTGGGCCAAACGGTAGTTCAAGTCATTTGCCTCAATGCGCAGGACGCTAAGCGAAAGCCTGGCGCACCTGTCCCAGGAATGCCTTCACGACTTCCTTCGGGTCACCCTCGCCAAGCGCCTCAATCGGCATAAATCCGCGATAGCCAATCTTGTCGACGATCTTGCGAAGGCGCGGCAAATCGATTTCCACTTTTTTAGTCCCGTACCAGACATGCTCCTTCACCTGCCAGTTGCTCGCATAGGGCAGCAGCTTCTCAATCTCGGCGTAGGGATCTCCCTGACGAAGGCTGCCCACATCGAGGATCACGGTAAACCAGTCTGACTTCACTGCATCAACAAGCCGAATCGTCTCGGCCGCCGTCTTCAGAAAGTCATCATGGTGCTGCATCCCGAGCAGGATGCCCTTCTCGGCTGCATATTCCGAGCAATCCTGAAATGCAGGCACCATCCATTCCAGCACCTGATCAAAGCTGTAACCCTTCGGCACAGCTTTTCCGGAAAACACCCGCACCATATTGCCGCCCAACTTCACGGCAACATCCACCCAGTCCTTAACCAGGCGAATCTGCTCCACTCGCTCTGCCGCACTGGGCAAAGCAAAATCATTACGCACACCCGTGCCACCAATGGTGACGCCGTTCATCCACGCATGACGTTTAATGCCATAGATGAATTCATCCGTCGGCACCTTCGGGTAGCCAGGGAAATAGTAGCCCGTAAGATCCACGCCTTCCAGCTCATTCTCCGCACAGAAGTCGATCACCTCTGCCAGCTTCATCGACCCGTTCATCAGTGGCTTGTTGAAGGAATAAGCGTTGAGCGCCAGCTTCACATGGCTTCCCCGCTTTCTCTGTACAAGGGAACCGGCCATCAGCGGCGTTGCCATCATCCCGGTCAATAGTTCTCTGCGCTTCATCGTCGTATTCCTTCTTAACTCAAAATCTCGCGAATCACGCGGGCAGGATTCACACCCACCAGGCTTTCATCACGACCCTCGTAAGGGAACGTATTCTTCTGATAGTCGATACCCAGAAGATGCTGCACCGTGGCATGAATGTCGCTGTGCCCAACCCGATGTTCGGGTAATGCTGCGTAGCCAAGATCATCGGTGGCACCAAAATCATAACCCTGCTTCACGCCAGCGCCAGCCATCCACATGCCAAAGCCATAGGGATTATGATCCCGGCCCGGCGTTGCCGTCTGCGCTTCAATCGTCGGAAGCCGACCAAATTCGCCAGACCATACCACCAGCGTGTCCTTCATCATCCCGCGCTGCTCAAGATCCATCAGCAAGCCGGCCATACCCTGATCGATGTACTGGCACAAGCCCGGCAACTGACCTTTGATGTTGCTGTGTGTATCCCAATTGCCGCCCCCGCCGCCGTAAATCTGCACAAAGCGCACTCCCGTCTCCACCAGCCGCCGGGCCATCAGGCAAAGCTTGCCAAATCCACCAGACACCGGAGCATCCACCCCATACAGCTTCTTCGTCGCTTCGGATTCGTTACTCAAGTCCGCCACGCCGGTTGCCGCCAGCTGCATCTTCGCCGCCAGCTCATAATTCGAGATCCGCGCCTCAAGATCCTGATCCAGCGGCCTGTCGCTCATCTGCTCGCGATTCAACTTCTGGATAGCCGCAATCAACTTGCTCTGCTTGTCCTCACTCATCGAATCAGGACGCTTGATGTTGTAGATCGGAGCCTTGGCATCGGCCCGCATTGCCGTGCCGCTATACACCGGCGGCAGCCACGCAGAGTTATGCGCACGAGCCCCAATGCTGGCTCCTTCACCAAGCGCAATGTAGGCAGGCAGGTTCTGGTTCTCGGTTCCCAGCGCATAGCTCACCCAGCTCCCGATCGCCGGAAAGCCCGTAAATCCTCGTCCCGTCACAAACGTGAATTGTGCGGTCGAGTGATCGATTCGATCCGTCTGCATGGACCGCACAAAGGTCACCTGATCAACCACCTTCTGGAAGTGCGGCAACAGATTCGAGATCTCGCGCCCACTCTTGCCACAGCGCGTAAACTCCCACGGGCTCGCCATAATCTGTTGCGACCCGTTCAGCGCGCGTCCCTTAATCTCGAATGGTGCGGGCTTGCCATCGTGTTTGCGCAACAGTGGCTTGGGGTCGAACATGTCGATCGTGCTTGGGCCGCCACCAATGTAGATGAAGATCACGTTCTTTGCCTTGGCGGGAAAGTGTGGCTTGCGAGCAGCCAGCCCGGCACCACTGGCGATCATCGAATTCAATGCCAGGCCACCAAAGCCAAGGGCCACTTCTTTTAATGCTTCACGTCTGGATCGAAACATAGTGCTGGGTTCTTTCTCTCTAGTAGCTGTACAGGAAGTCATTGGCCCCAAGCAGGGCTTGAACAAAGAAGCGCAAGCCTTCCTTCGGGTCGTCGCTAGCGGCAATCAATTCTCGTGCCACCTTCAATTCGCCTTCGCGGCCTTCTCTCGAATAAGCTGCGATGAAGGACCGGCGAATTGCTTCGTCCATCACTCCACCACTCTGCTCGAGCAGTTGTGCGGCAAAGGCCCGCGAGATCTTTTCAATGAAGGGGCTGTTGAGCAGTGCAAGCGACTGCGTCGGCAAAGCAGAACGGAAACGCTGCGTCTCATGATCGGTATTCATCGTTGGCGCATCAAAGGCATGCAGGAACGCAACCGGCCGGGTACGCGACTGTTTCAGGTAAAGGCTGCGCCGTCGAGCGTTGCCCTTCTCGTCATCTTCCAGCCACTGCCCGTCCGCGCCACGCTTGAGTGGCTCGGGCTTGCCATACATTTTCTTGTCGATGAGTCCGCTGACAACGAGCATCGAATCGCGGACACTCTCTGCATCAATTCTTAGTGGTGCCTTACGCCACAGCAAGTGATTGGACGGATCCAGCTTCAAAGCTTCTATCTTCTCCGCAGAATCCTGACGATACACCTGCGACATCACAATCTCTTTGGTCAGCCACTTCAGGTCCCAGTTGTGTTCCTGAAAACTCACTGCCAGGTAGTCCAGCAGCTCTGGGTGAGATGGCTTCTCGCCCTGTACGCCAAAGTCATCGACGCTCCGCACAATCCCCTCACCAAAGTGGAATTGCCACACTCGATTCACAAAGACGCGAGCCGTGAGAGGATTCTCTTTCGAAACCATCCAGTTGGCCAGAGTCAGGCGTCGGCCAGTATGATTCCACTCCGGGTGATCCTTAGGATCGGGAAAAGCAAATGGCTTTGCGGGGTTGTCGAGAACAGCAGGAAGCCCAGGTTCTACCTTCGCCCCAGGGGCCAGATAATTCCCACGAGTTAAAACATAAGTGGGTGATGGAGTTTTCGATACATCCCAAGCCGCCTCAATGTAGTTTGGCTCTACAGCGCTCTGCTTCTTCCTCCGCGCAGCCTTCTTGGTGATCACTTCATCTTTCCACTGCTTGAGTTCGGGAAATTTCTCGTCCATCTCAAGGTCTGTCATCACGTCTTTAGGTGCACTCCGGTCGATTTCCAGATCCGGGTCGTCTTCGATCAACTTACGCAACTCAAGCCGGCGAGCCTGGCTCAGTTCGCGTCCCATCCGCAACTCCGCGCGAAAGCGCTGATAAGAAGCTTCGAGCAAATCCTCAAGCCGCCGGATCGTCTTGGCATCGTTGCTGGTGACATCGGCAATCCAGGCATCGCGCTGCGCCTGGGGCATGTCCAGCACCATGCGGCTGGGCCAGGGCCCAAAGCCCAGGTTCGCCGCCAGCCAGTTTTCCGGGTCCCACACCGACTGATAGACAGCCGTCAGCTTGTAATAATCCCGCTGCAACAGCGGGTCAAACTTGTGATCATGGCAACGCGCGCAACCCACAGACAGGCCCATCACCGTAGACAGGCTGGTCTCAACCGTCTTCTGCAGTGCGTCGAAATACTTGTCCACTTCATAAATCGTCTGGTTATCGGTGATGTCGGCGACCGTGCGCAAAAATCCCGTTGCGGTAATTGCCTCAAGCTGCTCAGCTGTAGGCGTCGATCCAGGCTTGTAGTTCACCAACTGATCCCCGGCAAATTGCTCCAGCAGAAAACGATTCACAGGCTTATTCGAATTAAAAGCGCGGATCACATAGTCGCGATATTTCCACAGCGCCTCGCGTTCGCCGTCCCCGGCGTCGCCACGAGTATCGGAATACCCGGCCAGATCCAGCCAGTGCCTGCCCCAGTGTTCCCCATAATGCTCTGAAGCCAGCAGACGGTCCACCAACTTCTCATACGCATTCGGCGAGCGATCTTCAAGAAACGCCTTCGCCTCACTCGCAGTCGGCGCAAGGCCAGTGAGATCAAAATAGAGGCGTCGCAACTGATTCACCTTGCCAGCCTCTGCCTGCATCGTCCAGTTTTTGGCTTCGAGCTTGGCCTCGACGAACGCATCAATCGGGCTGCGTACCAGATCGCGCCGCTTCACCGCAGGCACCGCTGCCTTCACAGGAACCTGGAAAGACCACCAGCGCCTCGCCTCTGGCGTGATGCGAGCAGACTCGCGCGCCTGCTGCGCCTGATCCAGCTCGTCTTGCGGAAAGCGCCCGTGTTCGAGATAAGACCGGATCAACTGCTTATTCGCCGCCCCTAGCTTGCCTCCCATCGGCATACGGCCCGAATCAATCAACATCCACATCAAGCTTCGCTCCGGCTTACCTGGTGCCACCGCCGGCCCGCTCGCACCGCCCGCCATCAGCCCCGCAAATGTGGAAAGATCAAGCCCACCCATCTTCTTGTCTGGACTATGACAGCCGACGCAGCTCTTCTCGAGCACAGGAAGAATTTCATCCTTGAACAGCGGAGCTCTCTGCGCCAGCGCGCAACTTGAAACCAGGACGAGAAGTGGCCATTTCACCCTACAATTTCTATCACTTTGCTTCAGTCAACACAATGCAGGGGATACTGAAAAGGTGAACGCTGACCCACGAATTGCGGCCTTCCTCAGTCGCTATCCGCAATACGAGCAGACCCAAATCCTCGACCAGTTAAGGCAATCTGAATACGGCAGACTCGACCAATCTAGCCAGGTCTATGTCGATTACACCGGAGCCGCGCTCTACGCCGACTCGCAAATCACCAAACACTTCGATCTGCTCCGCAACAATGTCTTTGGCAATCCCCACTCTGCCAACCCCTCATCGATCGCCATGACCGATCTAGTCGAGCGAACCCGCCGGACAACTCTCGATTATTTCCAGGCCCACGATAACTACCACCTCGTCTTTACCCTCAACGCCTCTGGTGCTCTTAAACTTACGGGCGAGTCCTTCCCCTTCACCACCGGCAGCCGCTTCCTCGCCACCTTCGACAATCACAACTCAGTCAATGGCATTCGCGAATTTGCCCGCACTCGCGGCGCAACGGTCGACTATTCTCCGCTCGCTTATCCCGATCTGCGCATCGCTGCCGAGGCTCTCGACAAAAACCTCAGTTGCATCGACAGGAGCCACCACAACCTCTTCGCCTTCCCCGCGCAATCCAACTACAGCGGCGTCAAGCACTCTCTCGATTGGGTCGCCAAAGCCAAAGCCTTAGGCTGGCGAGTCCTCCTCGACGCCGCCGCCTTCGTACCCACGAACACGCTCAACTTGACCGAAGTACAACCTGATTTCGTGAGCATCTCTTTCTACAAGATGTTCGGCTACCCGGCCGGGCTCGGCGCACTCTTGATCCACAAAGATGCGATGCCAATCCTCGAGCGCCCCTGGTTCGCCGGTGGCACGGTCAACTTCACAACAGTCCAGGCGCAATCGCACATCCTCTCCCAAGGCGAAGCTGCCTTTGAAGACGGCACCATCAACTACCTCTCGATCCCTGCCGTTGGGATCGGCCTCGCCCATCTGAACTCAATCGGCATCGACACAATTCAGACCCGTATCCATTGCCTCACTGGGTTCCTGCTCGATCAGTTGCAGTCCCTGGTCCATGCCAACGGCAAGCCCTTCGTCAAACTGCACGGCCCGCGCGACACTCAGGCGCGAGGGGGCACAGTCACCTTCAATCTTTACGATCCGCAAGGCGTGCGTCTCGACTACCGCCGTGTCGAAGAACTCGCTGGCGAAGCCGGCATTTCTCTCCGCACGGGTTGTTTCTGCAATCCCGGAGCCAACGAAACCGCCGAAGGCCTCACCGAAGCAGACCTCCGCGATGGCCTTTCCCTTGGGGCCGATCTCAACCTCCCCAACTTCGTAAAGCTGATGGATTCGCGAGGTAACAACAAGAGCGCGGGTGCCATCCGTGTCTCACTGGGCCTCGCGACCAACTTCAGCGACGTCGCCCGCGTCGTAGACTTCCTCGCGCAATACCTGAATCAATCCATGGCCACCATCGGCGAGGTCAGCGTAGAAGACGACACCTGCCGCGTCATCCGCGACAGCAGTTAACTACCGAATCTTGAGATTCCGAAACCACGCCACAGATCCGCCATGGTTCTGCAGCGCGATCGTACTCCGGCGCGTCAGGCTCTTTTTGTAAGCCTCCAGCCGGACTGGGTTTTTCTTGAGATTCGCTTCAATCTCAGCCGAATCCAGGTGGATGGCCAACACGCGTTTCTCGTTGATCCAGTGCTCAACACTCATGCCCTGCTTCTTGAGTAGGCCAGTATGCCATTCGCCCGTTGCCGCATTGGCCGGAGTCTCCGGCGCAGCCAACCCATAGAGGGCTCCTGTCTTCTGCATCGGCTTCCAGGGCTCGCTATCTTCGATCAGTTGGAACTCACAAGCGCTCAGGTATTGCTGCCCGCGAGTCCCGGCTCGAAAGCTACGCCCCGGCACTCTCTTCCCCTGCGCCCAACCTGCCTTCTCGTTCTCAAAAAAGATACGCTCGGCTATCGAGTACTTCACACCGCTATTGCCGCCATTTTCGATCTTCCAGTCGAAGGAGAATTCAAAGTCCATATACTCATCAACCGACTCGAGATCTTCGAGCAGCCCCGGATTTGGATTCGTCCGAAAGCACCCATCGGCAATCTCCCAGCTATCCCCGGGCGGATCCAGCTTCGATGGGTCTCGCCAGCCTGCGAAAGATTTACCGTCGAACGCGCTCCGCCACTCATTGCCAGGGGCGGCCAGCATTAGCGAAAAGCTTCTTCTGGTCATCCCAACTTTTTCCTTGCCAGCGGCACTGCATAAGCAGCCGGCGGGTTATGGCCGCGGTTGGCTCCGGCCTTCTTATAGAACTCCATCGCTTCATCCTTACGTCCCAGTTTCTCAAGGGCTTCTGCCTTCAGGCACAGGATGAAGGCGTCGTTCTGATTGGCCTTTTCAAAGTCTGCCAACGCCTTGGCTGCATCACCCAGATAAAGCGCAACATAGCCGGTGAGATAAGGCATAAAGGGGTCCTGCTGCTTGCGCAAATCAGTCATCTTTTCGAGGGCGACTTTGGCCAGCGCAACATGCTTTTCTGCCAACTCTCTTTTGCCACGCCTTGCTGCAATCCGGGCCTTTGCATTTTCCAGTCGAAACTCCCACAGAGCCTTGCGATCGGACGAGATCTCCGGTTCTTTCAAACCCAGTTCAGTACCCTTTGCATACCACTTCTCTGCCGCATTCAGATCGCCCGAATCGATACAAACCCGAGCCGCTTCATTCGCCATCTCGCCTTGTTGGTAGAAGGCGTTCTTCGGCTCTTCCTTTTCGCGTGTGGCCCAATAAGCAATCACTTGCATTTCATACTCCACCGTCTTGCCGCAATTGCGTTCAAATGCAAAAGACATGGCCATAATGCGCTGAGCGTTCGCTTTCAATAGTGGCGTCGCCGCAGTATCAATCTCGCGTTGAATGAGACTGCGTGCTCCTGCATAGTCCCCAGCCAGATCCAATTGCACAGCCTGCCGCAAACCCTCCGGCATCTGCGGCCGGCCTCCTTGAGCCATCAGCACAGACACAATTCCCAACATCGTTAAAACGGATTTCATGCTTCAAATCATTTCACGTACTCAAGGCCGCAGCAACAAGCGCACGCGATTGCGTAAGTCGACAAACGGCCAAAAGATGGCAAAGAACAGAATCCAGAATATGAAAGCAAAGAACCCCGCGATCGCCGCAATTGCATCCCATTCCCCTTTCGACGCCAGATACGCATCGTTGTCCACCACGTAATAGGGATCGGCCAGCCGGATCCCCTTCTTTTCGATCAGCGTCTGCAAATAGGCAGGAAGTGCATTCTTCTGAAGAATACCCGTCGGTGTGGGAGTGCTCCGGCTTGCGATAAGGAACCTCACCGGCTCTTCCGCCTTCCATACGATCGGCGTTACCGGCAACAGGCTACGGGTGTTAGACCCCCGCTTTGCCGTCGCTCCAGACCCAAGCGACCATACTCCAACGTAAGAAAGCATGTACCTGCCTTGGCCCTGCCCCACCAGCCGAACCATTCCTGCTTCTTGTTCAACGGCAGCACTCTCAACGGCAACAAGCCTCGGCTTCGCATTCAGGTCTGGGCCATTCCAACCCTTCCATATTCCGAATCCGGCGAGCAACGTGAGTCCAACCGTTACTGAGAAAAAGATCCCCATGGGCCGCAAAGTGTCGGGCCGCAATTGTACCGTTCGCTTTTCGGTTTTTGTAACCACAATAAGCGGCAACACAATCAGAACGAAAAATGCAAAGGCTTCCCAAAATCCTTCTAATAATGTCCCCCGGCTTTCAATCTGCCATCGCATAAGCCAACCCGAAAGCCCCGCCCCCGCATAAAGCCCGTAGCAATAGTAGAGGAACCCGCACGGCAACAGGCACAAAGCAAAGTTATGCAGCCACTTCATCCGCGCCAGCCCTTTCGTAGCTTTCCCGAAAGCTCCCGGATCAGCCCTTCGTTGCTTGAGTCCTCAACCCGGTTCACATTCTCCTGCGGGTCTTCGACCAGATCATACAGCTCACGCCCCGCCAGCGTCTTGTCCTTCCAGCGCCGCCATTCCACATAACGATGGCGTTCTGTCCGGATCGCATAACCCATGTATTCCACCCCGTCGGCTGCAACCCAGATCCCCTCGCGCAAGAACTGATGGAATACCGCCGCCTTGCCCTTGCGTTTTGGATGCGCCAGCAGCGGCACAAAGCTCCGTCCTTCCAACTCCGGCGCTCGAGCAATCCCTGCCAGCTCACAAAGTGTCGGGTACACATCGACAAACTCCACCATCCCATGACACTGCCCGCTGCGGAACCCTGGTGCCCGTACAATCAACGGCACTCGCGCATCCACTTCATAGTTCGTCATCTTGGCCCAGCCGTTGTGTTCGCCGAGTTTCCAGCCGTGGTCCCCCCACAACACAACAATCGTGTTGTCACGCAACCCGTTGTCGTCCAGTGCACGCAAAAGCCGGCCAACCTGCGCATCGGTGTAACTGACAGAAGCATAATAACCATGCCTCAAGCGCCGCGCATCGGCCTCACTCAGGCTAGCTTCATGAGGCTTCGGTCCTTGGAGAAAATCCTGATATCCACGCAACTCCCGGTTCATGTTGCCAGCCATCAACGGCGCACCCTTGGGCAAAAAAGGATTGGCCGCCAGCGGCAACTTCTTCGGGTCGTAAAGATCCCAATACTTTTTCGGAGCATTAAACGGAAGATGTGGCCGGTAATAACCCACACCAAAGAAAAATGGCTCCTTCTTGCTGCCGTACTCCTTTAGCTTCTCTACGGCCACATCCGTCTGCGCACCATCGTAGTAAGCGTTATCGGGCACATCGGGCGCTTCAGTCGCTGAGTTCTTCAGATACCATTGCCCGTATCGATCGATATGCCGCCCCTGCTGGCCACGGGCAATGATCTCCTTCTTACGGCGCTCCAGCTCAGCGACTTCAGCCTCACTCCGATAAACGGCATCGGGGTCGAAAGGGAAGCCGTCGATGTGCAAATCGGGCTCGCTGTAAGAGGCCGGATCCGGAAAGCTGTTATGAAAGATCTTCCCAATCTCCGCAGTACGATAACCACTCTCGCGAAAACGCTGTGGCAGCGTGACAGCATTTGGCGTCGTCTGGCGAAACGGCGTCTTCAAATCCCAAACCTTCAGCGTATCGGGACGCAATCCAGTAAGCAGACTGGCGCGCGATGGATTGCAAACTGCCATCTGACAGTAGGCACGAGTGAAAACCATTCCACTGCGCCCGAGCGAATCCAGATTCGGGCTATGTACATGCGGGGCTCCGTAGACACCAAACTCGGGCCTCAAGTCGTCTACGGCAATAAACAGGACATTCGGACGGCGCTTCGCCGCAGACAAACCACCGATTCCCAAACTTGCGATAGCTGCTCGACGCGTCATCATTGGTCTTCGCAGAATGCCACATCCTCAGTCGCTCCGCAATGGCCCTCAATGTTTCCAGCCCCCGATTCACGCTAGGCTTAAGGCAACATGCAACTCCATCAGGCAATGCTCTTTGTTAAAGACCTTGAGCGCGCCGCTCATTTCTACGAGGAGCTGCTCGGCCTTGAGGCCAACCCCGATACCCGCACAGACACATGGGTGGAATTCCCAAGCCTCTCCCTACACGCCATCCCCGATCACATCGCTGATGAAATCGAAATCACCGACCCCCCAGAGCCGCGTGAAGACTATCCCGTCAAGTTGATCTTCGCTGTCGATAACGTGGAATCCGAATTTGAGCGCCTCGGCGCTCTAGGCGTAGAAGTACAAATGCGCCCCTGGGGTGCCTGCGATGTGCTGGACCCCGAAGGCAACATTCTTCAGCTCAGCCCGCTGCCACCCAAGTAGTCTAATGAAACAGCGCCATCAGCGCGTCGGCAAAAATCCGCATCCCGCGCGCATCGGGGTGGTTGATCGCATTCACCATCAGCGTGTTGTAAGGAATCCCCTGCCTCCACAGTCGGCCATAGCGAAGCGATGCATCCGCCAGCCCAACGTCATGCTTGGCCGCGAACTCGCGTAGCCCCCGCACATAAGGCCGCGGGTCCTCGTCAATATCCCGCTCCTGCTTCAAACCCATCCAGTCGGGCCGCACATAGTGTGGTGTCAGAATAATCCACTCAGCGCCAATCTCCTTGAAGTCCGCCAGCAGCTTGCTGTAGCGCTCCTCTACCTGCTCAGGCTTAAGACCAGCATCGTTAACAAACTCAGACACGATCAGATCGGGCTTCACTCCCAAAACAGTTTCGCGATAGTTGTGCAAGCTGCCAGCGGGTTCCGCCAGATAGCTGCCTGTATTGCGCCCTCCCCAGGCTTGCGTCATAAGCTCGATCCGCGCCTTCGGAAAACTCACCCGTAGCCGGCTCACAAATTGCTCCTGCCATCGCTCCTTGCCTTTGTTCGACAAGTACGCGCCATCAGTCACGCTGTCGCCCCATGCGAGTATCCGCAACGTATCCCCGGCCTTAAGCCGCTCCATCAGCCTTTTCACGGTTGCACTCATCGCAATCGGTACCTCTGGATAAGCCTGCTCCAACACAGGAAAAAGATGAGCCTCCTCAAGCTTCGACGCCATACCAGCCAAATAGACGTGCCCAAGCGCCCGCTCGCCCGGCCTCAACTCCGGCCTCGCCGGTGCCGCTGCCCGCGCTTCTCCCTGCCGCAAAACCACCTTGCCCTCACCATCGAGAACAATCGCATCCAGTCGCTGCTGCGTATATCGATAGCTGGCATAAACCGTCTGCCCCACTTCGATCCTTCCCCCGGCAAGCCGTCCAAAGGTTCCCCATTCCAGATCGATTGCGTAATCGACACCCCTGGTAAAAAGTAATGCCTCCGCCTCTGTCCCTGAGCGAAGTGAAAAGCTATCCACGTCCATCAGACCTGGGCTTGTCGTTTCCTGAGCACGCACTCCCATCAGCTGCGCCCCCTTCACCCAGCCACCGGCTTTGGGGTTAAACACCGGAATACCCGCATGCTTCTCCGCCTCGACGTTGATCCAGTTGGGCGGCCTGACAGAAAGCTTCGTACCGCCGACCCTCACTTCCCAATCACCTGTAATCGTAAAGGGGACAGGCTCTTGAGCGAAGACGGCCACCAGAAGCGGGAGGATCCCAAAAGTCAGCATCTTCAAAGTCTATGCGAACCCATCGATACGGTCCATCTCAACACTGAGAGCGCGGGCGATTGCAGTATCGGCCATCTTCGAATCCCTCGGAAACGCCTTGTAGATTCCAATCGCCAGCAGCGCAATTTCAGATGGGTTGTATGGAATCGAATCCGGTGGAAACAGATCGCGGTTTTGACAAAGAAAAGCCGCCGCCGATTTTAGCCGTGCTTCTTCTTCAAGGCTCTCGGCAGAGTCATGCTCGAATACCCACTGGGCAACTCTCTTCGCGATCTCCGGTTGCCGCTTTAAATCTACTGCGACTCCAGTCGCCGCAAACACCCTGCAATCGTAATTCCGGCAGGTCTGAGGGCGGGCATCATAGATAGAACATTTGTTGTCTACCAGCATCGGGCAATGTCCCTGCTCGTTGAAGCCCATCATCAGGTGCCCCTCAGGCTGCCACGGCGCATGAAAGAGTATTTCAGGGGGAATACTCTTAATCGCTTCAATTTCTTCGGGTTCGATATGGATAAACATCGAAGACCGGCAGCAGGCATTGCAGGTGCCGCAAGGCACATCGGCTGACACAAATTCCGATTCAACCCAGATAGAAAAAATCCCCGCCGGAATCCTCAGCTCTTCACCTATGTCTTCACCCACATCGGATAGGATACCCTCAACCCCCAACTTCTTTGAACCACCGGATCGCCGCTAGCGTATACTCACCAAGGCAGATGAACGATTCCCACCTTCCAAAGACGCTTCCGGTCCCAGCGCACATCGCCGCCATAGAGCGCCCCGTCGAAAAGCTCATGACCTGTTATTTCATCCGGGCTGTGCTCTCCGTCGTAGCCTTCCCAATCCTCCTACCGCTGCTCTACTTTCGCTATTACACGATGCGATACAGATTCGATGCTGACGGCATTCATATGAGTTGGGGAATCCTCTTTCGCCACGAGATCATGCTCAACTACTCCCGCATCCAGGACATCCATCTGCATTCATCCCTGCTCGAACGCTATCTCGGCCTCGCCCGCATCGAGATCCAAACCGCTGCCGGCAGCTCCAATGCAGAAATGGTTCTCGAAGGCTTGAGCGACCACGAAGCCATGCGCGATTTTCTCTACTCCCGGATGCGAGGAGCCCGCGATGTCGTAACACCCAATGTCGCCGCTGAGGGAGAATCAGCGCTACTGCTCAGGGAGATTGCCGAAGAGCTCAAAGCGATCCGGCTAATTGTCGAGGAGAAGCGAAACCGTGCTTGACTGGGCGCGTAATCGCGTACTTACAGCTCTCCGCGTCCCGCCCGCCCCGAACGCTCCCGAGGGCAGCCCGGAGTCTATCTTGATCTTTCGTGCGGGCAAAAACTTCTTCTATCTGCAGTTCTTCCAGTGGTTCGTAAAGATCCTCGGAGTCATTGTCGGTGTCGTAGCTTTATATGTTTTCACCTCGAAGCAACTACACACCGCCCCGGTCTGGGTGCACTATCTGGTGCTCGGCGGCGAAGCCCTCGGTCTGCTTGGCGTTGCTCTTGCCTCACCTTTTACCTTTCTAGCGATGAGGTGGCAATATGAACTCCGCTGGTACATGGTCACAGATCGTAGTCTCCGGATCCGCCGCGGCGTCTGGGAAGTAGAGGAACTCACCATGACCTTCGCCAACATCCAGGAGATCCGTGTTCAAGTAGGGCCAATTCAAAAGCTTTTAGGTTTAGCCGATGTCGAAGTTCATTCTGCCGGCGGCGGTTCAGCGGGCAAAGATGGGGAGCAACGTTCGCACAAGGCCTTGTTTGAAGGCGTTGACAATGCAAATGTGATCCGTGATCTTCTGGTCGAGCGACTACGTGCGTACCGGGAATCAGGCCTGGGCGAGAAGGTCGCGAGCCCTGTCGATTCCAGGGCTCCACTCCTGACCGGCCTTACCGCAGTGCGCGATGAAGCTCGCCTGCTTCGATCCGCCTTGCTCGGCCGCTAAGCTATGCGAGTTGCTTCCGCAACTCCGTGTCAATTGCCGACAGAAAATCTTCTGTCGTCAGATAAGGATGATCCGGGCGTATCAGAATGGCCAGGTCCTTGGTCATCCGGCCAGACTCCACCACATCCACGCAGACCCTTTCTACGGCCAGCGCAAAGTCCACCACATCCTGTGTCCCATCCATCCTGCCGCGGTACTGCAAGCCCCGGGTCCACGCATAGATCGATGCAATCGGGTTAGTCGAAGTCGGCTTGCCCTGCTGATGCATCCGGTAGTGACGCGTCACCGTACCATGCGCCGCTTCTGCTTCCACCGTATTACCATCGGGCGACATCAGTACAGAAGTCATCAACCCAAGCGAACCATAACCCTGAGCGACAGTATCGGACTGCACGTCGCCATCATAGTTCTTGCAAGCCCATAAATAACCGCCAGACCATTTCAGGTTCGACGCCACCATATCGTCAATTAGGCGATGCTCATACGTCAGCCCCTTTGCCTCATAAGCCGCCTTGAACTCAGCATCGAAAATCTCCTGGAAGAGATTCTTGAATCGCCCATCATAAGCCTTCAGAATGGTGTTCTTGGTCGACAAATAAACTGGATACTCGCGACCCAGGCCGTAGTTAAAGCAGGCCCGGGCAAAGCCGGCAATTGAGCTATCCAGGTTGAACATCCCAAGCGCAATCCCGGCGCTCGGTGCCTTGATAATCTCCCGTTCAATCGGCGCACCACCATCATTGGGGGTAAACGTCAGCTTCAGCGTTCCTGCACCCGGAAACTGAAAATCCTGCGCCCGGTACTGATCGCCAAACCCATGACGGGCAACCACCACAGGCTTGTCCCAATGGCTCACAATCCTGGGCACATTCTTGCAAATGATCGGCTCACGGAAAATCGTCCCGTCCAGAATATTGCGAATCGTCCCGTTCGGGCTCCGCCACATCTGCTTCAGGCCAAACTCTTTCACCCGCGCCTCATCGGGCGTAATCGTCGCGCACTTGACGGCCACTCCAAACTCACGCGCAGCGTTTGCCGAATCAACCGTGATCTGATCATTCGTCTCGTCGCGCTTCTCTATCGAAAGATCGAAATACCTGAGATCGATGTCGAGGTAGGGAAGGATTAAGCGCTCCCGAATCGACTGCCAAATGATCCGTGTCATCTCATCGCCGTCCATCTCGACGACGGGGTTTATTACTTTAATTTTTGCCATGAGGTAAAAGGACTCCGAGTCCCTATGTAATTTTCGATTGTCTATCAATTACAATTTTGCCGCTGAGGGATTCCGTTTACGTCACAGCAATTTTTATTTTTCCTCTGTTTTCAACAACTTCCCTGACGCCCTCAAAAAAGCCTCTCCTCTATCTGCTCTATCTTCAAACCGGTGAGAGTGAAAGGCTCCACCGCTCGGCTGCGCATTTTGTGACGGCTGCGACAAACTTTCCCTTTCAGTTTTGAGGTCTCCTCATGATTCAGCCCTTTGCCCCATCGTTCCCTCGTCCGGCTTCCGTTCAGCCAGCGGGAGCGGCAACTCTTGATGTTTGTACGATGATTTCCAACCCCGTGCGGTATGCCTCGCGCTACCGCTTGTTTGAAGGCTTCAAATCGCAGAATGAGAGCCCCCACATTCGTCATTGGACTGTGGAAGTCGCCTATGGCAATCGCCCCTTTGCCGTCACCGATCCCACCAACCCTCGCCACCTCCAGGTCCGCACCACAAGCGAACTCTGGCACAAAGAAAACGCCCTCAATCTTCTCTTCGCTCATGTCCTGCGTCAAATCCCCGATGCCGAATATTTCGCCTGGGTCGATGCCGACGTTACTTTTGCCCGCCCTGATTGGGCTTATGAAACCATCCAGCAACTCCAGCACTTTCAGGTCGTTCAGATGTTCAGTCATGCTCTCGATTTGGGCCCCAAATACGAGCCTGTTGGCCCTATCAAAAACAGCTTCGCCTGGATGTACTACAACGAGCCAAAAGCAGAGCGCAGCCCAAGGGCCGGTTCTATGCGCACCGCAGAAGGCTACTATGGCTACTCCAAGGGTGGCTATTGGCACCCGGGCTTCGCCTGGGCCGCCCGCCGCTCTGCTCTCGATGCCCTCGGATGCCTCCTCGACTTCTGCATCGTCGGCTCAGCCGACTGGCACATGGCTGCCTGCCTGATCGGCGAAGGCGAAAAGACCCTTTCAAGGCAACTCAATCCAGCCTACAAACGCGAAGTTCTCCAGTGGCAGGATCGGGCAACCGCACTCGTCAAGGGAAACATCGGCTACGTTGACGGTCTTCTCAATCACCATTGGCATGGAAGAAAAGTGGATCGTCACTATTCCGACCGATGGAAGATCCTCGTCGACAACAAATACAATCCCGAAACTGACCTAAAACGCGATGCTCAGGGTCTCTACAGTCTCACCGACCGTAGCCCCGGTTTGCGCGATGGCATTCGTACCTACTTCCGTTCCCGCAACGAAGATTCAATCGACCTTGTCTAAAATAAAACCAGCATGCCGACCTTCAAGGAAACTCCGCGTCAGCTCCGTCGCCGCGCATTTCAACTCTTCGGCAATCTTCGCATCCGTCCCAAACTTCTCGTCCTGCACAACCTGTTTTTTCTTGTGCTGACGATTGGCGTTTACTGGAGTGTCATCCCGCTGTTTGAGCGCCGCGTAGCCAGTGCCAAACAGCGGGAATTCACCCTTCTCGCCCAGCTCTTTACAGACGACGGCGGCCTGCCCGCTCTTCAGCTCATGGGTCTTTACTCCTACAGTCAGGGCGATGAGGCCACCCTTGCCATGCCACGCGAAGCGATTGAATATCTCAACGAAAATCCAACCCGCGTCTTCATGAATCCAGCCGTCTCCGACACTATCTACAAGCGCTCCCCCTTGGCCGGCCTCTACCGCGCCATCACCATCCCCGAACTCTATTACGACGGCCTCGTTACTAGAGCGAAATACACCCTCTTCATCGTCCTCGCCATCCTCTACCTTGCTGCAATCCTGCTGCTCGAATTCCTCGTCATGCCTGCCTATGTCTACCGGCCAATCCAACTCTTTCTTGATGCCGATGATGCCGCCAGAGTCGACGACCGCGACCATGAACTCATCGGCGAACATGAAATCCTCGAAGACGAAATCGGCAAAATCATGCTCTCCCGCAATGACACGATGCGCCGTCTAAGAAAACAGAATGAGGAACTGGAATCCGCACGTTCCAAGCTTCTGGAGCAAGATCGTCTGGCCTCTCTCGGCCTGCTCTCAGCCTCGGTCGCTCACGAACTAAACACTCCCCTCGCCGTCTTGCAAGGCTATATTGAAAAGTTCGCTGAGGACAGTCAGAGCGCTCAAAGTACCGAACGCCTCGCTCGCATGCTCAAGATGACTCAGCGGCTGAGGCGTATTTCAGAATCCCTTGTCGGGTTCTCTCGTGTACGTCGCGAAGCTAACGAACCTGTCGCGGTTCAAAATCTGATTGAAGAAGCCTGGCAAATCGCATCCATCGATGAGAAAGCCTCCCGAGTAACTTTTTTAAATCAGGCCAAGCCCGACGACTCCGTCCTCGGTAATGCCGACCGCCTCCTCCAGGTCTTTCTCAACCTGATCCGCAATGCCTTGCAGGCGGTACCCGACAAGGGAGGACAGATCCAGATCACCACCCGCCAGCTCCGCACAGATGGCAGACAGATCCTGTCAATTCGAGTAGAAGACAACGGTCCCGGCATACCCCCAGACGTCCTTCCAGATATTTTTGACGCTTTCGTTTCCACCAGACTCGATTCCAAGGGCACCGGCCTTGGTCTCACCGTCTCAGAAGGCATCGTCCACCAGCACGGTGGCTCAATTTCGGCGTGCAACCGAATCGGCGGCGGAGCTTCCCTCGATGTTCGCCTTCTAGACAGCGCGGCGAACGCGAAGCTCGTCCACCCCGGCCAAACCGGGTAGCCGGCGCGGCTCTTCAAATACAAATTGGCCTTGTCGCGACGACACCCTTGCACACTCTTGCAGTGCTTCTACTTGCTCACGCCAACCCTCGATTACTAAAACTTCATCTTCAATCGCTGCCATCCCGGGGAAATCCCGGCGTTTCCCACGCCATTCGGGCATCCGTTTTGCAGAAATATCAAAATTCTTCAGCTCCTCTGCAAACCCCGTTGCTCCCCCATAAATCAGCTGGCCGTCTACCCTCACGAGACTCCCGGTCATACCCCGCACTCCGGGCGCAATTTTCTCCCATTTGGGCGATCCCCCTACGCCTTCTACCTGAAGGTGGATTCCTCTCGGCTCAGTCACCGCACGCAGCGATTCCCACTCCCCAACCACGCCAAACACAGGAGAAACAAAGACTTGTTTCGTGTGCACCGTCACTTGGTCCGTTACCGTCGCCGGCGTCAGACTCATCGTTTCAGCGTCCAGATCGGCAAAAATCGGCTCCATTCCCTGCCACGCAATTCCAGCCAGCACCTCCGCAGGTGCCAATACTGGGACAATAACCTCGTCGTTTCTTACCTTCAAGCCTAACCATTCCACCACACCACTATCGACCCAGACAATCGAAATCGTAAGGGGAAATGCAGAATTCCTTTATTTCCTTTACTTTGCAAGAGGTTAATGTGCTAATCTAGCAAATTGTCATGCGTGTCCCCGAACTCATACAGCGTAAGCGCGAAGGTGAAGAACTAGAGCAAGAAGAGCTGGCATTCCTCATCGAAGGCTACATGCGGGGTGAAATTCCCGATTACCAGATATCCGCATTCTTGATGGCCGTCTTCTTTAAAGGACTCACCGAAGCCGAAACAGACAATCTCACCGCCCTGATGATTGCTTCTGGAGAGAAACTCGATCTCTCAGACATCCCCGGTCTCAAAGTGGACAAACACTCCACTGGCGGCGTCGGCGACAAGACCAGCCTAATCGCTGCTCCCATCGCTGCCGCAGCTGGTGTCATTGTTCCCATGATTAGCGGTCGTTCCTTAGGACACACCGGTGGAACTCTCGACAAGCTCGAGTCCATCCCCGGCTTTAACGTCAACCTCACTCTCGATCAATTCAAGGCCCAACTTGCAACTCACGGCCTTGCCTTCATCGGCCAAACCGACCAGATCGCTCCCGTTGATGGCAAGCTTTACGCCATGCGTGATGTTACTGGTACTGTCGAATCGATTCCGCTCATCGCCAGTTCGATCATGTCCAAGAAGATCGCCGCCGGCGTGGATGCCCTCGTACTCGACGTCAAGGTCGGTGCTGGCGCCTTCATGAAGAGCCAGGTCAACGCCCGCCGTTTGGCTCAGCTCATGGTCGGCATCGGCCGCCGCCTCGATAAAAAGGTTCAGGCTCTGATCACCGACATGAATCAGCCTCTCGGCTTTGCCGTCGGCAATGCGCTCGAAGTGATGGAAGTTTCTCAGACCCTCCAGAACTCCGGCCCCATCGATCTTACTCGTTTAAGCCTCGAACTGGCCGCTCGCATGATCTTCCTCGCCAAGATCACCCCAACGCTCGAAGCTGCCCGCGAACTCGCCCAAACCAAGCTGCTTGATGGCTCTGGTTACCGCAAATTCAAAGAAGTTATCACCGCTCAGGGTGGCAACGCACAGGTTCTCGATCGCTTCGACTTGCTCCCTAACGCAACCGGCATGCGCGAAATCGTTACCACCCGTGGTGGTTACGTCAGCGCCATCGACGCCGAAGGCATCGGCAAGGCAGTCGTTATGATTGGCGGCGGACGTAACTCCATCGACGACACGATCGACCATGCCGTAGGCATCATCCTTGAAGTCAAGGTTGGTTCCAGGGTAGATGCAGGCGCAGTCCTCTGCCGCCTCTATCACACCAGCGAAAACTACCTGGAAGAAGCCGCCGAGATCGTCGAAGATTCCTTCAAAATCTCAAATAATGCTCCCGAACAGCGAGAGATCGTTCTCGAAGTTGTAGGCTAGATCTCATGATCGGCCTACTTGGCCTGGTTGTCATCTTGGCAACCTGCTACCTACTATCGACAAACAGACAAGCAATCAAGCCGAGGCTCCTCTTATGGGGCCTCGGTTTGCAGTTTGGCTTTGCCATTATCGTTCTCAAAACTCCCGTCGGCTCCGCCTTTCAGGTCGCCTCCTCGGCTGTAAACAATCTCCTCAAATACTCTGAAGACGGTGCCTCCTTCCTCTTTGGCGACAAACTCGGCAAGGCAAATCCCGAATTCGGCGTACTCTTTGCCTTCCAGGTCCTCCCGATCGTCATCTTCATCGCCAGCCTCTTTTCGGTCCTTTACTACTTCGGTGTAATGCAGATCGTCATCGGCGTTATGGCCAAAGTAATGCGTCGCACCATGGGCGGCTCAGGCGCAGAATCCACCAACGTGGCTGCCTCCATCTTCATGGGCCAAACCGAAGCCCCCCTCACGATTCGCCCCTTCCTTGCCAAACTTACCGAATCGGAACTCTTCACCATCATGAGCAGCGGCATGGCTCACGTCTCCGGCGCCACCATGGCCGCCTACGTCAAATTTGCCGGTGTCTCGATCGAACACCTCCTCACCGCCGTCATCATGACCGCCCCCGCCACCATCATGCTTGCCAAGATGCTCGTGCCCGAAACCGAAGTCCCCGAGACTTCCGGTGACGTCAAACTCGACGTCGAGAAACCGGGTATCAACGTTATCGACGCCGCCGCACGCGGTGCTGGCGACGGTCTCCAACTCGCGCTCAACATTGGCGGCATGCTCATCGCCTTCCTCAGCCTCATCGCACTCGTCAATGGCTGCCTGGTCGGCCTCGGCGCACCCACGCTCCAAACCATCCTCGGCTACGCCTTCGCGCCCGTCGCCTGGCTCCTCGGTGTTGCCTGGAACGATTGCCAAACCATCGGCCAGTTCCTCGGTACCCGCCTCGTCCTCAATGAATTTGTCGCCTTCATCGAACTGGGCAAAGTCAAAGCAATGCTCGACCCACGCTCCTTCACCATTGCCACTTTTGCCCTCTGCGGCTTCGCCAACTTGAGCTCAGTCGCAATTCAGGTCGGCGGCATGGGCGCTTTGATGCCTACCCGCAAGTCCGACATCGCCCGCCTCGGCCTCAAGGCCGTTATGGCCGGCACCATGGCCAACTTCATGTCGGCATGTATCGCAGGAATTCTCCTATGAAAGAACAAATCCAGTACCTCGAGTCCCGAATCAAGGTCCGCCCCGAGATTGCCATCGTCCTCGGCTCTGGTCTCGGCCCTATGGCCAACGAAGTTACCGATGCCACTGTCATCCCTTACGAAGACATCCCCGGCTGGCCCCTAAGCACCGCCGTCGGCCACGCGGGAAAACTGATCTTTGGCCAACTCGAAGGCCGCAACGTCGTAGTGATGTCCGGACGCGCCCATCTCTACGAAGGCCACTCCATCGATAAAGTCGTCCTTGGCGCACGCGTCATGGCCCGTCTCGGTGCCACCAAAGTCATCCTCACTAACGCCGCTGGCGGCATCAACCTCAGCTATAACCGCGGCGCACTCGTCCTCATCACCGATCACCTCAACCTTCAAGGCACCAACCCGCTCCTCGGTCCCAATGACGATTCGCTCGGTCCGCGCTTCCCCGACATGACCTTCTGCTACTCTCCCCGTCTGCGGCAGCTCGCCCTGGAAACTGCCCAGCGCATTGGCAGCACCCTCCACCAGGGTGTCTACGCCTGCCTCTCCGGCCCCACTTACGAAACCCCAGCCGAAATTCGCTACCTCCGCATCATCGGTGCAGACCTCGTTGGGATGTCTACCGTACCCGAAGCAATCGCTCTCAACCACATGGGTGCAGAAGTGGTTGCCTTCTCCTGCGTCACCAATATGGCCGCAGGCATCACGAACGAAAAGATCCACCACGACGAAGTCTTAGAAACTGGCCGCGATGTAAGCCAGCAGTTCATCAATCTCATCCGCGCTATGCTGCCGTCAGTATGAGTCTCATCGAGCAAGCCCGCACCGCCCAGCGCTCCGCCTACGCACCCTATTCGAAATATCATGTCGGCTGCGCTCTCGAAACCAACGATGGCACTATCTTCACCGGCTGTAATATCGAAAACGCCAGCTACGGTGCAACCCTCTGCGCCGAGCGTGTAGCCATCTTCAAAGCCGTATCAGAAGGCCACCGTCACTTCCGCCGTATTGTCATCTGTACCGACTCCACTACCCCGGCCGCTCCCTGCGGGCTCTGCCGTCAGGTAATGGCAGAATTCTTTGGCCCCGAACTTGAGATCATTCTATGTGGAGCCAATGAAACAGAACGCCGTTATACCTTCGCCGAACTTCTTCCGCACCCCTTCAATCAGTCGTCGTTCGTTTAGCCTCGCCCTTGCGGGCTCTGCTGCTATCGCCGCCCCCCAGCGCACCATCCTCACCGCCGGCACCATTGTCACGATGGACTCCCAGCGCCGCGTCCTCACCGACGGCGCAGTAGCCATTGAGGGCCCAAAAATCCTCGCCGTCGGCCCGCATGCCGAAATCGAACGCGAATACAAAGGCGCACGCCGCGTCTCGCACCCCAACTCGATCCTCATCCCCGGCCTCATCAATACCCACGCCCACATTCCCATGTCCCTTCTGCGCGGCATCGCCGACGACAAGCGCCTCCAGGACTGGCTCGAAAAATTCATCTTCCCCGCCGAAGCCGCCAACGTCACCCGCGAATTCTGCTACTGGGGCACCATGCTCGGCTGCCTTGAGATGATGCTCTCCGGCACCACAACCTACACCGACATGTATTACTTCGAGGAAGAAATCGCTCGCGCCACCAAACTCGCCGGTCTCCGCGCTGTCCTCGGCCAAACCATCATCGGCTTCCCAGTCGCTGACGCCAAAACTCCAACAGATTCCCTCGCCCGCACCGAAGACTTCTTCAAAAAATTTACAAACGACCCGCTCATCACCCCAGCCGTCGCCCCTCACGCTCTCTACACCAACACACGCGAAACCCTCCAGAACTGCCGCAAGCTCGCCAACCAGTACAACAAGCCTCTCATCATCCACGTCTCAGAAACCAAACGCGAAAACGACGACATGATCAGGCAGCACGGCAAGTCTCCCGTCCAGGTCCTAAACGAGTGGGGCATCTTTGACGGCCTTACTGTTGCCGCACACGTCATCTGGGTGGACGATGCCGACATCGCTACCCTCGCCCGCAAGAAGGTCGGCATCGCCCACTGCCCGTCATCCAACATGAAACTCGCCAGCGGCATCGCCCCGGTACTCAAACAACTCGCCGCCGGCCTCCACGTCGGCGTCGGCACCGATGGCCCCGCAGGCTCAAACAACGACTTCCACCTCATCGAAGAAATGGACCTCGCCGCCAAACTGGCCAAAGTCCATGCCATGGACCCGGAAGTACTACCCGCCAAAACCGCCCTCGAGATGGCCACCGTTCATGGCGCAGCCATTTTGGGAATGAGCGACAAAATCGGCTCCCTCGAAGCCGGCAAGCTCGCCGACATGGTCTTCCTTCGCACAGACTCACCCAACGTAACTCCCAGCTTCGACCCCTATTCGACAATTGTTTACGCCGCCAAAGCAGCAGATGTTACCGATGTCTACATCCACGGCGAGCTCGTCGTTCGAGCCTCCAAACCCGTCAGGATAAAAAGCGCCGAAATTCTAGCTCAAGCCCACAACTACCAGAAGCAGATCGTCCTATCCCTATCTAAAAACAAGTAATATCCCCTTACCTACTGACCCATCCCCCGAACATTAATTCGAGAGATCGCCTAAAGTTTTTTCGCACTACCCCTGCGAATCATGCAATACAAATCTTTTGCCATCGCCCGTGCGGCGCTGACCGCCTTCATTTTCGGTGCCTCTGCCCAGGCAACGATTCTCAATGAATTCTCAAACGTCTTAAGCTGGACAGCTGCTTCGAATGTAACGGCAACACAGACTTTCACAGGGGCGGGGTCATATTCAGCTGCTGCTACAGGAATCCAGCTTGGCAGTGTGAACTACCGGGGCTTCTACAATGAGAGCACTCCGGGCACAAGTGGATTTGACACTTATCAATACACGCCTTCATCAGGTACTTTCGAAGACATGGGCTCTGGAGGTCTTATTATTGGTGGGACTAACGGAGTGGAAGGCAACGGAACCGGAGTCTATGACAACGGCATCCGCGTCGATCTTAGTTCGCTATCAAATATCACTTCGGTGAGCTTCAATTTCTCTGCTTGGCGCAATACCAGAGGGAATGCAAATCTACTTTCTACCTCCTCTTCCCCAATTGTGTTGACGTTGCAGGTATTTGAGACCGGATATGCCATGCAAACCCGAACTCTGAACGTTCCAACCACGACTGGGACTACCAACATCCCCGGCTTTTTCGGATTTACAACAGAAGGCAGCATCACTAGTATTCGTTTATTGATTGATGCGCCAAATCCTCCCGGCAATGTTTCCACCGACACTCTCTCCAATCGAACATTGCTCGATAACTTTGCTTATGGGCAGTACGCCGCAGGTGGCCCTGGTCCCGGTGGCGAAATCCCCGAGCCACAGACTTACCTCCTATGCGCCGCCGGCCTCTTCGGAGCCGCTCTGCTTCGCCACAAAAGGAACTAAATCCAGCTCCATATCCACCAGGTCCGGCATTTTCGTCCCTCCCTCCGCCGGCACCTCCTCAAAGCCCAGCGCCTCGTACATCCGTACCGCGCTGGGCATCTTCGTTTTTAGCGTATCGAGATGCATCTTCTTGTAACCCAGCCCGACCGCCACTTCGATCGACGCACGCATCAACATAAGCCCCAATCCCTTGCCTCGGGCATGCGGATACACAAACAACCGCTTCAGCTCAACAGTATCTTCACCATAAGGCCGCAGCCCTACACAGCCCCCATCCGCCAGCAATACACACACATACTTCCCAGGCAGCCCCGCAAGCTCCTCCTCAAACGATTGAAAGCATAAATCCACTTGGATATCGGCCTGATAATCGCGAAAGACTTGCCGCACTGCTTCGGTATCTTCCGGGAAGCGCGCCTGCCGGATGTTAAACTGAAAATTACGTGGGTTCAGAGGCCAAAGATTCCTTTCAAGAGTTAGTAGACATTATGGCGCGTTTGCGGGCGCCAGATGGCTGCCCTTGGGATCGTGAACAAACTTTTGACACCATCAAGCGCTACACCATCGAAGAAACCTATGAAGTCATTGATGCCATCGAGCGAAAAGACTTCACGGCCCTCTGCGAAGAACTCGGCGACCTCTTGCTCCAACCCGTCTTCTACGCTCAAATGGCCTCCGAAGCCGGCCTCTTCAACATTGCGGACGCCCTCAACGCAATCAACCAGAAGCTCATCCGCCGCCACCCCCACGTCTTTGCCGATACCCATGTAGAAAATTCCGACGACGTCCTCACCAACTGGGACGCAATCAAGGCTACAGAGAAGGCAGGCACTCCTCAAGGCCTTCTCGATTCCGTCAATCGCGCCCAGCCCGCCTTGATGGAATCCATTCAAATCTCGAAAAAAGCAGCCAAAGCTGGCTTTGAATGGCCCACCTACGAAGACGTCCTCGCCAAGCTCACAGAAGAAATCGACGAGCTCAAAGAGGCCCGCGCCACTCACGATCAGGCCGCAATCGAATCCGAAATTGGCGACATCCTGTTCACTGTCGTGAACCTTGCAAGATGGGCCAAAGTAGACCCCGAGCAAGCCCTGCGCCACACCAATACAAAATTCCGCCAGCGCTTCAGCCATGTCGAAAAGCGGGTCAACGAACAAGGCAAAACTCTTGCCGGCACCCCGCTCGAAGAAATGGAAAGCTACTGGCAGGAGGCCAAGAAAGCATGATTGAAGTCCGCGCTCTCACCGAGCACCGTGAATTCGCAGAAGCCGTAGCTCTCCAGAAAACGATCTGGGGCTTTGAAGAAATCGAATTGCTCCCGGTTCGGCTCTTTGTCGTTGCTACCAAAGTCGGAGGCCAGGTCTTTGGTGCCTTCGATCAGGGCCGCATGGTAGCCTTCCTCCTCGCCATCCCCGGTCTCAAGCCCGGCGGCAAATACTACCTCCACAGCCACATGATGGGTGTCCTGAGCGAGTACCGCAACGCTGGCATCGGTCGTATCCTCAAACTCAAACAACGCGAAGAAGCCATCGCCCGCGAGATCTCCCTCGTCGAATGGACCTTCGACCCTCTCGAAGTCAAAAATGCCTTCTTCAACATCGAACGCCTCGGCGCCGTCGTCCGGCGCTACGTCCTCAATCAATACGGCACCACCACCAGCACCCTCCACGGCGGCCTCCCGACAGATCGCTGCGTCGCCGAATGGTACGTCGATAGCCCCCGCGTCACCCAACTCCTCGACAAAGGCGTGTTCGAGCGCCCCGCTGAAGCCGCCCGCATAGAAATCCCCGTCGCCATCCAGCAGTGGAAGCACCAGGACCCAGCCCGCGCTCGCGAAGCCCAGGCTGCCATCAGCAACCAGTTTCAAGAGCACTTCCGGGCCGGCCTCGCCGTCACCGGCTTTGAACGCGCAGAAGACAAAGGAACCTACATCTTAAGCAAATGGCCTTCGTAATAGAACAGATCAAACTGCGGCAAATCGAGATGCCGCTCGTACACTTCTTCCAAACCAGCTTTGGGCGCACCTACTCCCGCAAGATCGTACTCGTTGAAGCCCTCGCCGGTGGCATCTCCGGCTGGGGCGAAGTCACTGCAGGCGAAAACCCCTTCTACAACGAAGAATGGACCGATTCCTCTTGGCTCATCCTCCGCGACTTTGTCGCCCCCCGCGTCCTCGGCCACGAATTCGCCGCAGCTTCTGAGGTAGGCGATCGTTCCGTCCACATCCGCGGCCACTTCATGGCCCGTGGTGGCCTCGAGGCAGCCTGCTGGGATCTCGAAGCCAAGCAAAAAGGCATCCCCCTCTACAAGGCCATCGGCGGCGGTGCACATAAGCAGATCGCCTGCGGTGTCTCGATCGGAATCCAGGACGACGTCGATCAACTCCTCGGCAAGATCGATACCGAAATGAACGCCGGCTACCGCCGCATCAAGATGAAGATTGCCCCAGGCTGGGACGTTGAAGTCATCCGCGCCGTGCGCAAGCGCTTCCCTGAAATCCTCCTCACTGCAGATGCTAACTCCGCCTACCGCCTCAGCGATTGGGAACTCCTCGCCGCTCTCGACGAATTCAACCTCATGATGATCGAACAACCGCTTGCTCACGACGAAATTATCGATCACGCCGAACTCCAGGCCAAACTCAAAACCCCCATCTGCCTCGACGAATGCATCCGCTCGGCCCACCAGGCCGAACAGGCCATCCGCATGCAGGCGGGCCGCATCATCAACATCAAACTCGGGCGCGTCGGCGGCTTCGCCGAAGCGATCAAGGTCCACGATGTCGCCATGAAGCACAACATCCCGGTCTGGTGCGGTGGCATGCTGGAATCGGGCATCGGCCGCGCTGCCAACATCGCCCTCTCTACTCTCCCCAACTTCGTCCTGCCCGGCGACGTCAGCGCCTCCAAACGCTATTGGAAGAAAGACGTCATCACCACTCCCGTCGAGGTCTCACCCGATGGCCTCATCACTGTCTCCGAGGGCCCTGGCTTTGGCTTCGATGTCGATCACGCTTTCCTCGATTCCATCACGGTCAGACAGGAGACGATCAGCAAACCTTGAGCGACGGAAGTAGTAAACGCCACTTATACGCGCTGATGTTTCTGGTTACTTTGCTCTGGAGTTTCAACTTCATTGTCAGCAAGGTGGCGATGCGGCAATGGAACCCCGTTCTCCTCACCGGATGGCGCACCACACTCGCGCTCCTCATCTGCCTGCCCCTCTATTGGCGTGAGCGTCCTCATGCCTGGACCTGGCCCATCTTCTGGCGCTTCGTCGGCCTCGGCACTCTCGGTATGGCCGCCAATCAGCTCTTTTTCGCCATGGGCGTCAAACGCACTAGCGTCGCCCACGGCGCACTCATCGTCGGCCTCACCCCCCTCCTGGTCTACCTGCTGTCCTCCGCCATTGGCCAGGAGCAATTCAAACCCAAAAAACTAATCGGCATGGCTGTTGCCTTATCGGGCATCGCGATCCTTCAGGCCAAGACCTCAGGCAGTTCCTCCCTCTCTGGCGACGCTCTGGTCTTGCTCGGCTGCACCATCTTCTCAATCTTCACCGTCTTCTCGAAACCCCTCAGCGGAATGCTCTCCCCCGTCGCTACCGTCACCCTCAACTTCACCGGCGCGGTCGTCTTCCTCCTGCCCGCCACCGTCACCCTTTCCCTCGATTTCCCTTTCCGCCAACTACTCCCCATCAGTTGGCTCAGCCTCATCTTCATGGCTGCCGTCCCAAGTGTTCTCTGCTTCCTGATCTACTACCGCGTCCTCAAGCACCTCCCAGCTTCCCAACTCACAGCCTTCACGTATCTCCAGCCCGTAATGGGTTCTGCCATGGCCGTCCCCCTGCTCGGCGAGCCGATGAGCCTCAGCCTCGTTGGCGGCGGCCTTCTCATTCTCCTCGGCGTCTATCTGACGGAGCGCTTCTAGTGCCCGTCACAATCCCCCAACTCCTCAAGTCCAACCACAACTACCGCCTCCTCTGGGGCGGTCAGATGATCAGCGAAGTTGGAGACCATTTCAACAACATCGCCGTCTTCGCCATGGCTATCCGCCAGGAGCACGGCGGCTTCCTCGTCGGCGGCGTCCTCATCGCCCGCGCGATCCCGATGCTCGTCGCGGGCCCCATGGCCGGAGTAATCCTCGATCGCCTCGATCGCCGCAAAGTCATGATCGCCAGCGATCTCATCCGCGCCATTGTCGCCCTCGGCTTCATCTTTTGCGTCAATCAATCTAGCAACACCCTGCTCTTTGTCCTCAGCGCCCTCCTCATGTTCGCCAGTCCTTTTTTTACCAGCGGCCGCAATGCCATCCTGCCATCCGTTGCCAAAGGCGAAGATCTACAACCCGCTAATGCCCTCACTCAAACTACTGCCTGGGCCACCACCGGCATAGGAGCATTCCTCGGCGGCACCTCTGTTGCCGCTTTCGGCTACGAATGGGCTTTTGTCCTGAATTCCGTCAGCTTTCTCGGTAGCGCCGCGTGCCTGTATTTCTTCCGCTCGCAACCCGGCGAATTTGTCCCGCCCAAGTCCAACATCCACCGCTCCTTTCACCCCCATCGTGAATTCATAGAAGGGCTCCAATACCTTAAGAGTGAACCCCTCCTCCTTTCGATCGCCCTGGTCGGCGTTGGCTGGGCCACCGGCGGTGGTGCCGCTCAAATTCTCTTCAGTGTCTTTGGAGAAAAGGTATTTAATCGAGGCCCCGCCGGCATAGGCATCATCTGGAGTGCCGCAGGCTTCGGTCTGGTCCTTGGCGGCATCCTCGCCAACTGGCTTAACAAACGCCTCAGCTTCGCCGGTTACAAGCGCACCGTCAGCATCGCCTACCTCGCCCACGGCGCTCTTTACGTTGCCTTTGCCCTCGAACAGAATTTCGCGCTTGCTCTCGTCTTCATTGGCCTCTCCAGAGCGGCCGGCTCCACCTCCAGCGTCGTCAACTACTCCAAGGTCCTTCAATACGCCGATGACAAATTTCGTGGCCGCGTCTTCGCGACAATGGAGACTATGACCTGGACCACGATGATGCTCAGCCTCTTCGCCGCCGGCATCGCGACCGAAGCCATCGACCCGCGCACGATTGCCGTCGTCGCCGGTTGCCTCAGCGGCTCCACCGGTCTGATTTGGGCCTGGGCCAACTGGGCCGGAAAACTTCACCTGCCTGAAAGCAAGCCCTAGATGGAAGAGCAAGTTAAAGGCAAGCTATACGACTCGCGACAGCTCCGTCGCCTTCTCCCCTATGCCTGGCCTTACCGCTGGACGGTCCTCCTCAGCCTCATCCTTCTCACTGGCCAGACCCTCGCTCAAGTTGTCACCCCAATGCTCACTCGGGTCGCCATCGACAAATACATCGTGAAAAAGGTCCAGGGCTTCGACGGATTCCTCGCAATCCTCAACCCCTGGCTTCCCTCGGATGTCTGGCAGGGCCTCACTTTTATCAGCTCAATCTTTGGCCTCATGCTCCTGCTGCGCCTTGTCATGGAATACGCTCAGCAACTCGCCATGCAGTACACCGGCCAGCGCATCATGTTCGACCTCCGCCGGGATCTCTACGCCCACCTCCAGCGCCTCGACGTTCAGTACTTCGACCGTAACCCAGTCGGCCGCATCGTCACCCGAGTCACCAGCGACGTCGACCAGCTCAACGAATTCTTTTCTGCTGCCCTTGTCACCATCCTCGGCGACATCATGATCCTCGCCTTCGTTCTCATGGCCATGTTCGGCTTAAGCTGGCAGCTATCGCTGATCATGTTATGCGTGCTCCCCTTTGTTGTGGTCACCACCATGGTCTTCCGTAAGAAGGTCAGCAACGATTACCGCCGCCAGCGCGTTGCCATCGCCAAGCTCAACTCCTACCTCCAGGAACACGTAAGCGGCATGAATGTCCTCCAGCTCTTCAACCGTCAGCATGCCGCAAAGCGACAGTTTCAGTCCATCAACGGCGAAAACATGGAGGCCTGGAAAAGTTCAATCGTTGCTTATGCCTGGTTCTACCCCGTGATCGAGTTCCAGGGTCTGGTCTCCCTTGGTGCAGTCCTTGCCTGGGGTGGTTTCGCCGCCCGTGACGGCCAGCTCACCGTCGGCATCCTCGTCGCTTTCTTCCAGTACGCCATGAGGTTTTTTGGCCCCATCCAGGATCTGAGCGAAAAATACAACACCGTCCAAAGCTCCATGGCCGCAAGCGAACGGGTTTTTGCCATGCTGGATGAGCCAATCCACCTCAAGGCTCCCGGCAACCCCCTTCCTCTCAACGATGATTCCAGCATTGAATTTCGCAACGTCACCTTCGCCTACAAAGAAGAAGACTGGGTGCTACGCGACTTAAGCTTCCGGGTTGCCGCAGGTGAAACCATTGCCATCGTCGGCCACACCGGGGCGGGGAAGACATCGATTACCAACCTCATGCTCCGCTTCTATGATGTCCAGAAAGGCGAAGTGCTGGTCTCAGGTCAGAACGTAAACTCCGTCGCCCCCACTGTCCTGCGATCCCAATTCGGCGTCGTCCTTCAGGACCCCTTCCTCTTCACAGGCACTCTTCGCGACAACATCCGTCTCGGCGACGAATCCATCGACGACGCAAGCATCGAAGACGCCTGCCGCCGCGTCAACTTCTGGGATTTCGTCCAGTCCCGTCCCGAAGGTCTCGACTTCAAAGTACACGAGCGTGGCGCAGGCCTCTCTACAGGCCAGAAGCAGTTGGTCAGCTTCGCTCGTGCCCTTGTTCGTAAACCTCGCTTTCTCATCCTCGATGAAGCAACTTCCAGCGTCGATACCGAAACCGAACAACGCATCCAGAAGGCACTCGATGTCATGCTCACGGGCCGCACGGCAATCGTCATCGCCCACCGCCTCAGCACAATCCAGAAAGCCGACCGGATCCTTGTCATGCACCGAGGCAAACTCCGCGAAAGTGGCACTCACCAGGAACTCCTCCGCGACCGGGGCCTATACTGGCGTCTCTACCAGTTGCAGTACAAAAACCAGGAAGCGCCTACTCCTTTACAGAAATAGTTCGGGCAGGTCGGCAATCCGCCACAAGGCCATGGTCTTGTCCCGAAACCTCCCACCGTTCTCCGTACATTCTTCATCGATCAACGCCATCGGCTCAGGAAAGCGAAAAGGTGCCGCTCTAAGAGAAAGCGGCCTCCACTGGCCCGTAAGGATGTCGCGATTCTTGCGTGCGCCACTAAAATGGGTCGTCAACAAATAGGTCGAACCGCTCAGCCTGATCTTCTCAACCGCTTTGCCAATCTGTTCAAAACTCAGATGCACCAGACAATCTCTGCAGAAGACCAGGTCCACTTTCGGCAAATCGTCTTCCATCAAATTCATTTGCGCAAATCGCCTTGCCGGTCCTCCAAACGATGCTTCATTTGTAGCCACCAGCGGAGCGACAATATCTCCGCCCACATACTTCATCCCATCAGGAAACAAGGTCTCCTTCATCCAGTGAAAATCCCCACACGGCAGGTCGAGCATGGTTTGAATCTTCAGCTCTGACAGGAGCTTCGAAAGCGCGGGTCGCAAAACGGCCGTCTGCTCCAGATTCGACCCTCCTCCAGAGCGCGACTCAGCGTCCCCCCAATAGTTGTTTGCCCATATCCTCTGAAAAATCTCCTCTGCTGGCCCACTCGTCCCGTCTGCTGGCCCACTCGTCCCGGCAGGGGGATAGAGGCTTCTTATGAGCCTCCCCACACCTCGCAAGGCCATGGAGTAAGTGGAAGAAGTGGACTGAACTTGCGTCATCGAGTCATCTCATCGGTGAGCTTGACGAGTTCTTTAGTGAAATTTTGACCAGATATTTGCTACCTCCCGAAAATGCATAGGCTTACTCTTGGATTCTTTTCTTTATCCGATCACATTAGTGCGACGGCTTTCATCCTCTTGCCGTTGTATCCACCTCTAAGCCAGCAAGAGCGCCGCGTAATCCCGCTTTAGTTCAAAGGAGCTCCCTTGCCTGTTTACCGCCCTCGTACGCGCCTCGTAAATTTTCGTCTCAGCGAAGACGAATATTTAACTCTCAAAGACACCTGCGCCCGCTCTGGCGCCCGGAGCGTATCTGATTTTGCGCGTGCTGCTGTGCTTTCCGGTGCCACGTTGCCCTCAGTCCTGCCTGCATCCCCCTGCTCTGAGCGTTGGGAGCGTCTCGAAACCGTGGTCCACCAACTGGAATCGAGAGTAATTCAATTGATGGAAAAGGAGCTGGTTGCCTCACATGGTTAGTTCCAATCAAGAAGTTTTAGCGAAATCAGACCCATCTCCTGTGCCGGTAAAACCCCGTGCCCTCGAGCTTACGATGGACGCGGTTCGCATGACCGCTCCAGCCGCCGAGCGCATCCAGCCAGCCGCCGAGACGGTGGTCCCGCTTGCCCATTATTTGTGGCTCTTCCGTCGCAATGGCTTGCGGATTGCCCTGTGGGTCATCGGTGCCACTCTGGCAGCATTGGCCGTGTCCATGCAGATGACGCCTGTTTATGAGGCCACCGTCACGATTGATGTCGATCGCCAGACCCCAACGGGAGTGATTGGTCAGGAATCCAATCGCGCCCTCACCAACGATTCAGACCAGTTCCTCGCCACACAGGTCAAAATGTTGCAGTCCGATTCTGTCCTTCGGCCGGTCGTAGAACGTTTCCATCTTCCACTGCGCAAGCCCTCACGCTTCCGCCTCGTAGGCAAATACACGCAGGAACAGCAAAACGCTGCACCTATGGCCCTCGAAGGCCTCAAGGTTTCCCGTCCCCCAAACACCTACTTGATGCTGGTTAGTTATCGCTCAACAGACCCGAAGCTTGCCTCTGAAACTGTAAATGCAATTGCACATTCTTATCTTGACCATACCTACAACATCCGGTTTCAGTCCTCCGCTGGTCTTTCGCGATTTATGGAAAAGCAACTTGAAGAGCTGCGCGCAAAAATGGAATCGTCCTCCTCGGCTCTCGCTAAATTCGAACGGGATCTCAACGTAATTAACCCTGAAGACAAAACCAACATCATCTCGGCCCGCCTCCTGCAAATCAATCAGGAATTTACCGCCGCCCAGGCCGACCGTGTCAAGAAAGAAGCGGCCTGGCGCAGTGTTGAGGGAGGTTCGACGGCCGCTGCTCAGGTTTCTTCCCAGGGCGAAACCATGCGCAAGCTCGATGAGCGCTTAAGCGAAGCAAGGCAGAAACTCTCCGAAGTTCAGGCCCATTACGGGGCCAACCACCCCGAACACCGCCGCTCACAGGCCCAGGTCACCGAACTCGAACGCCAGCTCAGCCTGCTCAATACCAATATCCAGCAAGGCGTAAACGTCGAATACGAGCAGGCTCTCAATCGGGAGCGCATGCTCGGGCGTCAGGTTCAGGATGCCAAAACCGAACTCGATCAATTGAACTCCAGAAGTTTCGACTATCTCAATCTGCGTCGCGAAGCCGAAGCCGACAAGAAGCTCTATGAAGAACTCGTTCGGAAGATCAAAGAAGCCGGCATCAATTCGAGCTTCCAGAACAGTGCCATCCGCATTGCAGACCTCGCTCGTACCCCGCTCGAGCCGGTCTCTCCCAATCTGCTCCTCAATACGCTCCTTGCATTCATAATTTCGATCGTGATTGCGTTCGTCGGCGCTCTCGCTTTCGACGCCCTCGACAATACTTTACGCGATCCCGAACAAGTGAAGAACTCTCTGGGTATCGAGGTCCTCGGCAGTCTGCCTGAGGTGAAATCCTGGCGCCACGCCATCGGCCTCGCTAAAGTAGGCGATGCTACTGACGCCCTTGTAAAGTCCTCCGTCGACGGCTACAAAACTCTTGGTGGCTATGAAGAGGCGATCCGTACCCTCCGCAACGCAATCCTGCTCACCAACTTTGATCGCAACTTCCGGTCTCTGCTGGTAACCAGTGCTCAGCCCGCCGAAGGAAAATCGACGGTCGCCGCCCATCTTGCGCTCACCCACGCCCTGCAGGGTTCAAAGACACTCCTGATCGACGGCGACATGAGAAAGCCCAGCGTTCATCGCCGCTTCGGCATTGAGAACAACCTTGGTTTAGGTGGCTACCTCCAGGGCAAAGGCGAACTCAGTGATCTGATCCAACCTTCGATGGCCTGCGGTAATCTTTCCATCCTCACCGCCGGCAGCCCCACCCGCCGCCCCGACGATTGGCTCCAGGGGCGTATGGACAAAATCGTCGAAGAACTTCTCGAAGACTACCAGCTCGTCATCCTCGATGCGCCACCCCTGCTTGGCTTCGCCGAGCCCCTGGAGATGGCAATCAGTGTGGATGGAGTCATCGTTGTCGCGCGAGCTGGCAGCACCTCGCGAAAACAAGTGGCAAGCGTCCTTGAGATGCTCACCCGGCTCCGCGCCAACGTTCTCGGCCTTGTTCTCAATCAGGTGAACAAGTCCATGAGCGATAGCTACAGCTATTTCGGCTACTACGGCAAGTACTACGCCGACAAAGAACGCACCTGAGTCCCATGGTCTTCCCCCTTTCAGGTGCGATGGCTTTAACGCTACTTCGCCAAAACCGCTGGTGGCAGGACACAGCCTGGGTTGCGACTGCGAACGTCTCCCAGGCTGCCGGTCCTTTTTTTGCCCTGCTCCTGCTGGCCCGCTGGCACGGCCTGGAGGCCGCCGGTCAATTCGCATACGCTCTGGCCGTTACCGCTCCGTTAGCCCAGCTGCTTAACTTTCAACTGAAGGCACTGATCCTCACCCATCGCCGGGAGGAACTTCCTCTGTCGATCGCCGCCAGCCTGCGCGCCATCATTACTCTTCCTGCTTCTCTGATTGTCCTTGGTTTCTCGATCTTCATTGCTCCCCTGGTTGGAATCTGGATGGCCGCACGAATGCTGGACTCTTGGGCTGAAGTCTTCCAGGCAGATCTCCAGCGTTCCGGCAACCTGCCCCGGGCTGCACTCAGTCAGGCCCTCCGTGCCCTCGGCCTTGTCGCCGCCATCTGGCTCGCTCCATCCCCCATTCTTGCTTCGCTGCTTTTTCTTGCCTTCAGTCTCATCCTTCTGCTTCTGTTTGACTGGCGCCTCCTGCCTCTCCATCTCACGCTTCATTGGCCTGCCTTGGCCCCGGTCCTCCGCCGTGGTTTTGTCTTGGGCCTCGTGCTTTTTCTCCAAACTGCCAGTTCGAGCATCCCCCGCATCGTCCTCGAAAACAGCACGGATTCAGCAACTCTCGGGCTTTTTGCCACTCTCTCTGTCCTGCTTCAGATGGGGGTATTACTCGCGACTTCCTTCGGTCAGAGTCTTTTGCCTCAACTTCCAACCGCCTCCGTGGGCAGGATCGCGATCTGGTCGGCCATTCCACTCTCGGGTGCAATCATCGCTTTCGCCGCCGAGCAGCTAGGCGAGCCATTTCTCCTCGAACTGCTTCACCTTGCTCCCACTCAACAAGCCCATGAAATTCTATTCGCCCTCGGCCTTGCTCAACTCACCGTCTGGCCCGCCGCCATGATCGGCTTTGCCCTCACCGCCAAGCGTCTCTACAACGAACTACTCTGGGTCGGCGCCTCGATTCTTGTAGCGAGCGCGGCAAGCAGCTTTTGGCTCATCCCGATCTGGGGGCTCTCAGGTGCTGCCATGACGGTGGCCTCCACGGCCGCAATGACGCTCATCGTGAGTTTCATCCTCCTGGCGACAGCAGCGCACAGGGGTCAGGATTCGAGACCATGAAGGTCCTGCATGTACTGCGGCAATTGAATCCCGGAGGCATTGAGTGTTGGCTCGATCGCCTCTTTCGGGCCTGGCCCCTCTCGGCCCGCCCAGACTTTCACTTTGCTCTCGAAGAGCGGGACTTCGGCTCGCTGGCCCCAGGCCTCCTCTCTCTTGGTGCCACTCTTCACTTCTGTCCCCCGCCCAGACAGTCCGGTGCATCGGCGGCTGCGTTTTCCCGCCTCCTCCACCAGCAGGGCCCCTTTGACGTGGTGCATTGCCACAATCATCATGCCAGCGCTTTCCACCTTGCCCTCGCCGCATTGCACGGCGTCAGGCTCCGAATTTCCCAGAGCCATGCCGACTTCAGGCGTAGCTCCATCAACGCCTCCCCACTGCGGCGTCATTATGAACAGGCATCTCAAGTCTTGCTGCGCACCCTGGCAAACGTGAAACTCGCTGTGAGCAATGGTGCGGCCGCTGACCTTTTTGGTCCCCACTCAGATGGCGTGCGGCTCCTGCCTTGCGGAACCAATTTCGACGCCCTGCTCGATACCCAATCCCGCCGCGACGCCTCACGTTTCACTTTGATACATGTAGGCCGTCTGGTTCCTGAAAAGAACCACCAATTCCTGCTTCACCTCACCGCAGATCTGATTGCGCGCCATCCCTCCACCAGGCTCTGGCTGGTGGGAGACGGTCCTCTGCGAGCTCAGCTTGAGTCCCTCGCTCAGTCTCTCGGCATTCAATCCAACGTTAGTTTTTTCGGAAACCGTACCGATATCCCGCATTTACTTGCTGCCGCTGACCTTTTCTTATTCCCCAGTCTTTCTGAGGGCCTCGGCCTCGCCGCTCTTGAGGCTCAAGCCGCAGGGCTTCCCACCCTCCTCGCCTCGCACCTGCCCCAGGAACTCAACCTGCTTCCTGCCCTGACTCGCCGTTTGGCCCTTGATTTGCCTATTACTGAGTGGGTGAAGTTCATTTTGGAAATGCGCACCATGCCACGTCTGGATCGGCTCCAGCGCCAGCAAGCGCTCGTTGACTCCCCTTACTCAATTGAATCGAACCTTCGCTCACTAAGTCAGATCTATGCCAGCTAAGAATCAAAGTGTCTTAAATCTTGTCGTTGACCAGCGCTTCCTGCAAAGCCCGGATGGCTCCGTCTGGAGCCATACTCCGCCTACCTATGACTTCCTCCAGTTAGCACTCCAGGTCTTTGACAAAGTACGCGTCATCGGGCGCACTGCCCTGGTCTCTTCCCCCCCTTCCAATGTTCGTCTCGTAAATGGTCCAGGCGTCGAGTTGATTGCTGTACCAAGTTATGTCGGGCCTTTCCAATATCTTCGCCGCCACTCCAGCATCTCCAGTGTCTTGTCCCGGATTACTCATCTGGATGGTGCTTTTCTGCTCCGAATCCCCTCACAAACCGGCTTCCTTCTCGCCTCCCGTCTCGATCGGGTCCATCGCTCCTACGCCGTAGAAATTCTCACCGATCCCCATGATTTTTTCGCTCCTGGCGTTTCCCCTCATGGGCTAGCTTATCTTTTCCGGCCTTACTTCTGCCGCCGGTCGAGAGAGCTCTGCGCGCGCGCTAGCGTTGCTAATTACGTAACTGGTTCTTCAACCCGCAAGGCAAATCCCTCAAGCGCCGCCCTTTGGTCGGGAAGCATCTCCGATGTGGATCTTCCTCCCGAAGCATTCCTTCATCCAAGAGTCCGGCCAGCGGGTGCCCCTATCGAGATCATCAGCGTCGGCTTCTTGGATCTCCTTTATAAGGGGCAAGACCTTCTGATCCGTTCTCTCGCTAGGTGCAGTCAGCAGGGTCTGGACTTCAGATTGACCTTCGCTGGGGATGGTGAAAGCCGCACCAGACTTCTCGAGCTTGCTGCCGCTACCGGTATTGGCGACAGGGTCCGAATCACCGGTGCCCTTGGCGGAGCCGAGCAGGTTCGATCCTGGCTTGCCCGCTCAGATCTGTTCGTCCTGCCCTCACGCGCAGAAGGGATTCCCCGCGCCCTGCTGGAGGCCATGGCTGCCGGGCTACCCGCTATTTGCAGCAATGTCGGCGCTATGCCAGACCTGCTTCCGGCCCGCTGGATTGTCCCCTCCAACTCAGCGGATCTCTTATCCAGCAAGCTGATGGAATTCGCTGCTTCGCCAGAGATGTGGCCTGAAATGTCAGCTCGCAACCAGGCTACCGCCAGGGGCTTTGAGCGGTCCGTTCTTCAGCCGCAGCGTAAGCAGTTCTACGAGGCAGTCCGTGACTTTGCTTCCGTTGATTCATTCCAGCAGGAGTTGACCAATGCTGCCTGATTTCGACCAACCCCTCATCCTCCGGAATCAGCCGCACTACCCCTCCATCGATGGCGGTAATTTGGTCGAGTCCCACAGCGGTGTTAGCGCTCTTTTTGCCAGCTCTGGTCTTGATCCAGTCAATCCATTTAGTCATTGGATTCAACCCGGTATGCGAGTCCTTGTTAAGCCGAATTGGGTCCGTCACGCCGCCGAGGATTGGTCTGTCCTCGAGGCCCTGGTCACTCATACCTCTCTTCTGCGCCCGGTCATTGAGCTGGTCGCCCGTGCGCTTACCAATTCAAATGGCCGCGTCGAAGGAGAAATCATTCTCGCTGATGCCCCCTTGCAAAGCGCCAACTTTGAACTTCTCCTCACTCAGTGCGCCATTGCGCCGCTCCTGCTCGACTGGCGCGCCCGTTCGATCCCGGTCCATTTGCGTGACCTCCGCCGCATCATTGCAGAAACCGATGAAAGCACTGGCGTTGTCCAGTCGAGCCGCGAAGCACCGGGCGACGCCACCGGCGATACCATCGTTGATCTCTCAACCCAAAGCCGCCTCGAAGAACTGCTCAACTGCGGGAATCAGTTCGGAGTCTCGAATTACGACTCCTCTACCACTTCCTCCCATCACAGCCCGGGTGTCCATCGTTACCGGATCGCCAATTCGCTCCTCGACAGCGACGTAGTGATCAACCTCCCCAAATGGAAGACTCACGTCAAGACCGGAATCACCGGTGCTCTCAAAAACTTCATCGGAATCAATTGTGACAAGGCATATCTTCCCCACTTCCGCGTGGGCCCCCCGTGCCGCGGTGGCGATGAATATCCCGATTCTTTCTCGGGCGATCTGCTGGCCAGGATCCGCCCCTGGTTTGAGCGCGTCATGCCGGGCGAGGTCATTCGCTCGGCTCGTAAATCTCTGCTTGCCTCCCGGCAAAGGTCAAACGCCCCGCTTGTTTTCGGGGGCGCATGGCCTGGCAACGACACCCTGTGGAGAACCATTCATGACATGGTTTTCATTGCCCGATGGCTTGGTCCGAATGGGGTGAAACTCTCCTCTCCTCGCCCCATTCTGACCCTGCTCGATGCAATTGTTGCCGGCGAAGGTGACGGCCCGTTAAGGCCCCAACCTCGCAACATGGGCTGCCTTCTCTTTGGTACAGACCCAGGTCAAATTGATCTCTTTGCCACAGCTCTGTCTGGATTCGATTGGCAACAGGTGCCGGCACTGGCTCATCTGGCCGATCCCGCAGCCGCAGCCATTACCCGATTCAAAACCACAACCGCGCTGCCCAAACCCGAGCTCCTGCTAGTGCCGCCAGCTGCCTGGGCTTCCGGCCTCCCACTCAAGGAACCAGCATATGAAGCAGCTTGATTCCATCTACGCGCAACTCCCGGAATGGCTCCAGGATCTCGTAGTCACCGCCCAGGGTGCCCTCTACTATCGACAACGCTACGGCGGGGCCTTTCGGGAAGAATACGCCCTTCTCAAGGCATCCGAGATGTCTTCTCCACTCCAGTTGGAATTGCTTCAGGTCGCCAGGCTCAAGAAGATGCTCACCCACGCTGCCGCAACCGTGCCTTACTACCAGGCACTCTTGCGCAATCAAAGTTGGAACAATCTGCGTGCCGGGGATTGGTCGGCTTTCTCTGCCTTGCCAGTGACAGAAAAGGCGACTCTGCGCTCGAATCCACTCTCTTTTCTCACCGGCGGCAAGTCCAACAGTAGGTGGATTGGTTGGAATACCTCAGGCACAACCGGATCCCCCATGCAGCTCTTCTATGAACCGGATGCAGTCTCTCGTCAGTATGCGTATGTTGAGCGCTATCGTGAGCAGGCCGGCGTCAGTCGCTTCCTGCGCCGCGCTCAATTTACCGGCAGGATGATAGCTCCAGGTGAGCATCCCTCCAGGTTCTGGCGTCACGACTGGGCTAATCGGGCGCTGCTCCTTTCGACGGTTCATCTGAACTCTGAAACGATCCCAAGATATCTCGATGCTCTCGAGCGTTTCCGGCCCGCATACTTGAGCGGCTATCCGTCGGCCATTTACCTTTTGGCTCAGCACGCCTTGCGGTATAGAAGAAAATCCCTGCGCATCCCAACCATTCTCACCAGTGCCGAGACGCTCCTCGGTGAGCAAAGAGAATCAATCGAGGCTGCCTTCTGTGGCAAGGTATTCGATCAGTATGGCCAGACCGAAATGCAGAGCTTCTGGTTCCAGTGCCGCTACCGGCGTATGCATACTCATCCTTTGTTTGGAGTCACTGAAATTGTCACCCCCGACGGACGTCCGGCCCGTCCCGGGGAAGTCGGCGATGTCCTTCTTACGGGGCTGATCAACCAGGCCATGCCACTCATTCGTTACCGGGTGGGGGATCGTGCTGCCTGGGCAGATTCCGATCGCTGCCCCTGTGGCCGTAACATGCCCATGATCGAATCCATTGAGGGCCGCCGCGAAGACTATCTCTTCAGCAGGCAGCGTGGCTGGGTTGGGCGCCTCGATCCTGCCCTCAAAGGCGTTGAAGGAGTGGTTGAGTGTCAGTTTGTGCAGGAGGTCCCCGAGGCCATTCGTGTTCTCTGTGTCCCCTCACCAGACTTCAGACCAGAAGACCGGCTTCATCTGGAATCCAATTTGAGAAGCCGCCTGGGCTCAGAAATGCGTATCGATTTCCAGTTTGTCGATCAGATCCCTCGCGGCGCTAACGGAAAATTTCGCGCTGTTGTTTCCAGGCTCCCGGTTCAAACTGAAACGCGAAATGACTTCGAGGAGGTTCGCTGAGAGTGAGTCAACGGCCTCTGGTTATGCGCATCATCACTCGCCTCGCCGGAGGCGGACCACCCGTTCATGCCACTTTGCTCAACCGGCACTTGGTAAAACACGGATTCGATTCGATCCTCGTCTTCGGAGATTGTGCATCAACCGAGATGAACATGGAGTATCTGATTGCAGGGGGAGACAGAGTGGAGCGCGTGTCCACCCTTGGGGCGAACCCTAACCCCGCTTGCGATCTCCTGGCCCTCTTTGAGCTTTGGCGTTTGATGCGCCGTTATCGGCCAACCATTGTTCACACTCATACGGCCAAAGCGGGGGTACTTGGAAGGATTGCCGCCCTTCTCGCTGGCGTACCCTGTGTTGTCCACACCTACCACGGCCATGTCCTCGAAGGCTATTTTGGTGCTTTTGCAAATTGGTGCTTGTGCCAAACCGAGAAGGCCCTGGCCCATCTTTCTACGGCTCTCTTCACCGTGAGCCGCCAGCAGGCCGATGAACTCAGCAATCGCTTCTCGGTCGCTGCGCCCGATAAATTTCATGTTGTTCCTCTGGGCCTCGACCTCTCACCATTTCTCTCGATTCCCGTTCCCGATTTCAACGCACCCGTTCTCACAGTCGGTTGGTTAGGCCGCTTTGTGCCAATCAAGAATCTGCCACTGCTGATAGATATTGCCACCCTCGCGGCAAAGCGGCGTCTCCCCCTGAACTTCTTGATTGCCGGCGATGGCCCGGAACGAACCCAATTAGAAGAAGAAATCCGCGATCGGCAACTTCCCAATATTCGCCTCCTGCCCTGGCAGGACAAGGTAGATCGCGTGATCGAACAATGCCACTTGATGATTCTCACCTCACACCGCGAAGGTACCCCTTTAGCACTGATCCAGGGAATGGCCTCCGCGCGCCCCTTCTTGTCCACTCCAGCCGGCGGCACCATTGATCTGATGATCGGTACCTGCAAGCCAACTGCAACGGCATGGTGGTACGACAACGCAGTACTCAGTTCTTCATCCCCGGATGCCTTTATACAGGTTCTTGAATCGATCCTGGCTGACCGCCGCCGCCTGCTTTCAATGGCTCTTTCCTCGCGTTCCTTTGCGCAGGCTTCCTTCGATGAACCAAGATTGGTTGGCGACATTGCCAATCTCTACCAGCACTTGCTTTCTCGGCAGGACTCTGCATCGCGTGCAATTGTGGAGCGCTTTCTATGAGCACCATATTGACACCGGCACGCTCCATCCCGCTCCCCCAGTCCATGCACTCTACTCTGGGCGGAAAATCCATACCCTCTAGCTGGATTCTGCTCTGGGAAATGCCCTTCTGGGCACTTCTGCTCTATGGTTCCCTGGTCCCCTCCACCTTGGTTGCCCGGTCGGAATGGTTTGGCGTTCCAATGAAGCTCTCGGATTTGCTCTGGATTTCTTGCACTGGCTTCTACTCCGCTGCCGCTTTGGTGAACTTGTTACTCCGAAGGCAGGCGCGAAATTATGGTGGATTGCTCCTGGCCACGACCGCCCTCTTTGCCTACGGAGGGCTTCGATTGGCCGCCGGTCCACTTGAAGCCGAAGATCAGCTCGCGATGGCGTTTGTCCTCATCCTCGCCTCAACTGCACCTTTGCAGGCGGCAGGTTTGTTGTCTGCCTATAGCCCATCGGAGACCAGAGCCTTTCTCAACCGTCTTGTTCTTGTTCTCGCCTGCATCAGTTTGATCTACACTGCCGAAAGCGTTCTCGGACTTGGTCTGCGCAGTGAGATCAACAGCACTGTCTTCACCGACTTTGGCATGCAGCGCGTAAGAGGGCCACTTTATGGCCCCAGTACCGGCTATTTTCTTCTTCTTCCCGCCATCGGCTGGGCTGTCCAATCGCTTTTTTCCGGTCAATCGCGGACTTCTTATGCTGTTTTCTGCACCGTTGCCTTGCTCAGCGCTCTGCTCGGCCTCGGGAGCCGCGCCGCATTGATCCTTCTTTTTCTCTACGTCTGTTCGCTTGCCTTGTTCCTGCGCAAGCTGAAGCGAAGCGAATTTACGGCCCTTTTCCTCGCTGGCCTTAGCCTTGCGGTTTGTTTCCTGATTTACTCTCAAGCTGATACCCAGCGCCTCACCAAGTTTGAAGATGTGCACCGAAAACTAACTTATGAGACTTCATGGAACGTCCTCGAGACGGAATCGATTACGAACCTGCTTGCAGGCCAGGGATTTGCCTCCGTTTGGCCGTGGTATCGGCGCGACGCTCTCCGTACTGAATCCATTGCGCTCGGCGACAACTTGGTCCTCACCGGCTTCGGCCCAAGTCTCTACCATCCCCATTCCACTCTGCTCGAGTTACTGGTCGAGTTCGGCTTGGCCGGTCTTGCCTGGTTAGTCTTTTTGATCGTCAGAATCTGTAGGCTCCCTTTCGTCGCGGCTGCCAGCAATGGCTGGCATGTCTTTTCTCTCGCTCTGGTCGTCTCTCTCCTCTCTTTTGGCTTTGATCTTTTCATCTTCAAAGAGGTGCGTGTGAATTCTATCTGGTGGCTCTTCGTGTGTGCGGCTTTTCAGCTGCGCTGGCAGCCCGAGGCAGGTGTATTGTGAAGTCGCTCTTTGCCGTATTCTGGATCTCTTTGACGCTCAGTCAATTCCTCGTACCATTGACCCGGTGGCTCTTTCTGAAGCTCGGGAAACTCGATCATCCCGATGGACGCAAAATGCATACTGTTGCCGTCCCTCGCTCCGGCGGGCTTGCCGTTATCTCCGCTTATCTAATCTCCGTCGCCATTTTTACCCAATTGCCAGCCGGCGGCACCTACGTGTTCGATCGCTACGGAGACTTCCTCCTGCGCTTGCTCCCCGCCATTGGAATGGTTTTCATTACCGGGTTCTTTGATGACTGGCTCGACCTGCAGCCCAAATACAAGCTTACGGGTCAGTTTTTAGCTTCGGGCTTCGCCTACCTCGCTGGAGTTCGACTCTTCGATGCACCCCCTGGCTATGAATGGTTGGCCTTTGTCACCACTTCCTTCTGGTTAATTCTCTGCTCAAACGCCTTCAATCTTACCGACGGCACCGACGGCCTCGCAGGCACCCTGGGCGTAGTCTCCTGTCTCGGCCTGATCACGGTTTCGCTAACTCTGGACTACTATTCGCTGGCTCTAGTCTTCACTCCTTTACTGGGGGCCATCCTGCCGTTCCTGCGTGCCAACTGGCCTCCGGCGAGACTCTTCCTCGGGGACACAGGCAGTTTGACGCTTGGCTTTCTGATCGGCAGTGGCGGAGCCGCCCTGGCTCGGCGTTTCCCGTCTGGTGAGGGCCTCACAGCGGCGGTCCTTATTCTTACACTTCCGCTGATGGAAGTATTCCTAAGTTCTTCTCGCCGCATCCTCCGCGGAAAATCCATCTTCACACCGGACAGCTTTCACATCCACCACCAACTCAAGCGTCAAGGTCTGCCTTCTTCGGGTGTTCTCTGGCGGCTCGGTGCCTTGTCGCTGGCCGGAACCACCATCGCTGTAGCGCAAATTGGGCTCCGTCCCTGGCAACGCATCATCTTGATCGTCCCCTTTCTCTCCTACCTCGCCTACCAGGTGTCCTCGCTGCGCTACCCGGAATTCAAAGTTCTGGGAGAGGGCGTTCTCGGAGGGCGAATTCGCAGTTGGCTTCGCCACCAAATCCTCCTTCGCACCTTGGAAGACGAATTGACCAGCACGACAGACGTTGCGTCTATCTTGAAACTTCTCGATGGTTATGCCAGGGAGTTCTCGCTCACTGAGCTTCATGTCAATCTGCTCAGCCAACAACTGGAACAACCTAAAACACAAGGCATAACAGACCCGAGCTACGCCGTCCGAATCGACCTCCCAAACCAGTGCTGGGTCAACTTCCGCGTCCCTGCCTCACTTCGCCGGACGGAGAATCCAGCCGCTGACTTCGCCGCAGTTCTGATTCGAGTCTTCAGCTCGCAACGATTGGCGCGGCTTCAACCTCTGCCCGCGGCAACTCTTGTGTGGGATCGATCCGCGTAAACAGATAGGCACTCATAAAAAGCATCACTGAAAAGAAGCGAAGTGGTAGATCGTAGCTTTGGTAGTAGTCCACCATGTACCCAAACGCTACGCTCGATCCAAAAGAACCCAACTGCCCCGCCATATTCATTGAGCCCGACAAAGCCCCCGCATAGCGCTTACCCACATCGAGGCAAACTGCCCATGACACCGGCAACATACAATCCATCGCTCCATACCCCAAGGCCAGCAGGATGATCGACCACACCGGATCAGCCGTATAAGACGTCCAAAGCATGCAAACTCCGCTCAGGGCGAGTCCGCTAGCCCCAACCGTCCTCCGTCCAATCTTCAAGCCATATCGCCGGCTCAGATAATCGCTGAGGAACCCGCCAAAAATGTTCCCGCAGAAACCGACCAAAAATGGCAATGCGGACAAAGACTTCATCTGGTCCTGGCTCATCCCCCTACCCTTCACAAGAAAGGTATGGAGCCACGAGAGATAGAAATAACTACCCCAACAATACGTGTGGTACATCAACAAAATCGTCCAGTAATTCTTGTTTCGAAGCGCAACACCCCACGGCAGCTTGTGATGACCCGTATCGGCCTGATCGGAATCACCGGCCATCTCGGCAATCTCTTCCTGCGAAGTGCCGGCTTTTTCGGCTGGCGTATCCCGAAACCAGAAATACCAAACCGCAACCCAAACCACTCCGAGGCAACCAAAAATATAGAACGACATCCTCCATCCATAGGCAACCTGTATCGGGATTACCAGGAATGGACTGATCGCTCCACCCAAGCGGCTCGCGCCCCACACTACACTGGACGCCCTTGCCCGTTGCGCTTTCGGGAACCATCTCGAAATGGTGGAAGAAGCGTTGGGATAAGCTCCAGCCTCGCCAATCCCAAACATAAAGCGGGTCGCCAGCAGGACAAAGAAGTTCGATACAGCTCCGGTTGCAGCAGTAAAAAAGCTCCACCAAAGCACGATACGGCTTAGGGTGCTTCGTGATCCATAGCGGTCGCCCATCGCCCCGGTAGGAATCTCAAACAATGCATAGGAAATTGTAAAGGCCCCCACCACCCAGCCCCACATCGTAGGCGTGAGACCCAATTCCTGTTGCATCAACGGTCCGGCAACAGAGATGCAAACCCGGTCGATGTAAGTAATCATCGAGAGGAAAAATAGGAGGACCAGCACCCAATGGCGATTCTTCATAGGCAAGGGATGATTCTTTCATAAAGTGTTGTAGTTTGGGTGAGATGTCAAAGATTTCCAGGCGAGCTATGATGACCGCAGTAATTCCGTTACCTGCTGCTCAAACGTTGCCCAATAAGCTTAATGAAATCGTCCCGGTAGATAGAGAATGCTGGAAAACCGATCCAGACTATTCGCCAGAAGCTGTCACCGCCTGGCGGCGAATGGGGCTCGGAATGGACGTCCCACGCAAGCCGGAAGACCCCAAGTGGGACATTTGGCTTGAATTCAATCGGCAGCGTTTTAGAGACTGTGTTCGTAATTCCGTAGATCGAAGCCACAAAGAGAGGCCGGGATCCCCGATCGCCGTCCAGAATTTATACACAACACTCGTCCCTGAAAAGCCCGAACTTCCGGTGGATGTCCTGCTCAACGAAAGCAAGAATCGCGTCCGTCTCGACTCCCGCTACCTTGCCCAAACAGGCAAAGCTTGGGGCTTTCAAGTCTCAAACATCCAGGAGGCCTCTGTCGTCCTGGCCCAAGGCGGCATCCCCATTTACCCTCAAGCCCTCGAAGTCTCACGATTTTGCCGCGAGCCCCAATCTTTGTGTCACAAAAGCCAAAGCCTGAGCGAAGTTGCGATCCTCTTTAGCCGCACCAGCCTGTACCGAAAGTCAAATCAACTTTTCGGCGACTGGGGCAAACACGTTGCCCCATGCACAGCACTCCTCGATGCACTCATCCAGTGCCACTGCAGCGTCGACGTGATGCCCGATTGGGTACCGTTGACATGGCCTGTACTTGTCATACCCGAATGGGAAGAAATCGGCGATGCACTAGCCCGGGACCTTGCCGAACAAGTACGCGGTGGGCTCAAGCTCTTCCTCACCGGCGCGGCCAATGCGAGAAAATTCAGCAGCCTGCTCGGCAGGAAACTCGATTCTAGCCCTGAGGCTGCGGTACACGAGATCGGCAAGGGCCGAGTAGTCCTGGCATCGGGGCCAAGTCCTGCCTTGGTTAAGCGATGTCTTGAGGCTCTTGGCCCAGCACAGATCTCGATCAAGGACAGTTCAACCCCACTAGAACTGGTGATCCGCAAACAAGGCCAACTCACTGTGCTCCACTTCATCAATCGCCTCAATACCCTCCCCAGCCAGCAGGTGCGGCTGAAGCTCCCGAATTCACCGAAGAAAATCTTCTGGCAGCCCTCAGGCCGCTCCATCAAATTCGATTGGCTTGATGACCATGCCAACTTTGTAACTCCGCGAATCCCAACACATGCAATGGCGGTCATCGATTGAATCCAAGACTTGCCGCCATTGCCAGCGCCATCCTCTTCTCCACCGGCGGGGCAGCCATCAAATCGACATCACTGACAAGTTGGCAAATCTCAGGCCTACGCAGCTTTGTCGCGGCTATGGCGGTCCTAATTCTTCTGCCTGAAACGAGAAAGAGCTGGACTTGGCGAAGCGCCGTTGTCGCCCTCGCCTATGCACTTTGCCTGACCTCCTTCGTGCTTTCCACCAAGAACACGACGGCTGCCAATGCCATCTTCCTTCAGGCAACGGCACCTGTGTATCTGGTCTTGTTAGGTCCCTGGCTTCTGGGCGAGAAGGTGAGGTCCAGTGATTGGACAACACTCGCCATCGTCGCCATTGGAATGATTCTCGTATTTTGGGATCCAGGCGAGGCACAAGCCTTGGCGCCGAACCCATTGCTCGGGAATTGGCTGGGGGCTCTGAGCGGCCTAACCTGGGCGCTAACCGTCTGTGGCTTACGCTGGTTAAGTAAAGCTCAAGCAGGAAGCTCAATGACCCCGGTCCTGATGGGAAACTGCATCGGAATTTTGATTTGCCTTCCTCAGATGTTTCCTCTCACTGATATCAAATCCAACGACCTCTGGTCCTTGGCTTATCTGGGTGTCTTCCAGGTTGGTCTGGCCTACTGGTGCCTCACAAGAGCGATGGCGAATCTGGGCGCACTGGAAGCTTCGCTTCTGATCATGGTTGAGCCAGCGCTGAACCCGATCTGGACCTGGTGGCTTCACGGAGAGCGACCGACGGCGACTGCTATCGCTGGTGGTGCACTGATAATTGGCTCTGCTTTACTGAAAAGCTGGCAAGACCGCAAAAATGTGGTAGATTAAAGGTTTCGCCCTCCTAATGGGCCTGTAGCTCAGTTGGTTAGAGCGCTACCTTGACACGGTAGAGGTCTGCAGTTCGAGTCTGCACAGGCCCACCATTTATTTTCAATCACTTAGCTTGTCAGCCCCTTTTTCTTTTCGCTGCTTTTTCGCTGCGTTAAGGAGTCTGGGGCAAAAACGCCCTCATTTTGCGAGGACTGGGACCTGTTCTAAAAGGGTCCATGGACGCAAAAAATCTCCCCCTTGAAAAGCTGCTGACGCCACGTGAGGTTGCCTCCTGGCTGGATGTTTCGGTGGACTGGGTGCAAGACCATGCCACCGTCAAAGAGCCACGAATCCCGGTTGTGCGCATTGGGAAATTGCTTCGCTTCCGCCGTGAAGATGTTGAGACGTTTCTGGCCGAGCGCATGGTACGTCGGCCGGTGGCTTTCAGCAGAGATCTGCGTTTGCGGGACGTGGCAAAGCGATAGGGAATGAGCCTGTGGGACATCCCAGTTTCAAAACATGGCTTGGCGGCTTACTTGGTAGTTCGCGCGAACTGGATTCGCGTCAGCCCATCGCCGACGACGGTGAAGGGACCCCAGAAGTAAGGCGTGGCATTGGGGCCGAGTCGACGACGCATTTCGAGTTTGGCGAGACGCAAGGCGTCGCTGACATCGCGCCCAGCGGCGAGATTGGCGTAGAAGCGCTTCATCAGAGCCGCAGTGAATGTGTCGTCCACTTCCCAGAGAGTCGAGACAATGGACCGCGAGCCGGCGTACAGGAAGGCGCGAACAATGTTGGCAACGCCCTCTTGGCCTTGGATGCGGCCAGCACCGGTATCGCAGGCCGACAACGTCACCAGGTCTGCATTGAGCGGAAGCGATTCGATCTCCCGGACCTGGAGAAGTCCGTCTTCATGAGCAGCGGCGTCAGAGCCGAACACGAGGGCGGAACGATCTGGAAACTTGGAGTCGGCGACTCCGTGCACTGCAAGGTGCAAAACCGAAAACGACCGGAGCGGTTGAGACTTGAGGGCCTTCTCGGTCGCCGCCCGTCCATCCAAGACGACCGACTTGGGGCCGGCGAGAGCAGCAATTGCTGCGATTTCATCTGCGGTCGACGGTAGCGCAGTAATGCCGCTGCCGGAGGCATCGAAGATTCCGCGCGTTTCCCGCGAGGTGTTTGGAGAACGTCCGCTGGCGGGATACGCCACGTTACCAATTGCAAGCAGGCGCGCGGCCTGAGTCGAGATGGGGCGATTGGTACGAATCAGATGAAGGACGGTCGCGGAGGGCACGACTGAGACAACCTTCTGATCTCCCAGGTAACCAGTGCGCCCGGATGGGAGGGCGTCAAACGGCGTGAGGTGAAGCATTCCGTCGGGGACGAAGATCAGGCGCTTGCTGCTCAAGACTTCTGGGATGGGTCGAAGTAGTTCGGATGCCAGCGTCACGCCGGAGGGTGCTGCCGCCGACTCCTTGTTTTTCATCTCCCCTTGGAAACGTTGGGCGAGCCCCTCAATCGTGGCTTTGCTCACCAACTTTTGAATGCGAATGGCAGCCTTTGAAATGACTACTGCAAAAGAAGCTGGATCTGCCAGCACGTATTCGACGATCAACTCGTCCTCGCGCATGGTCTTGCGTAAGGCATCGAGCGAAACCGGATCGCCGCGAAGGAATTGAGTAAAGCGATGCTGATCGAAGTGGAGTGGTGACAACGCCTCTTCGGCCAATGCCAGTTGGTTGAGAAGGTCCTTTCGAATCCGGGGCGTTGCCGCTTGCTGGAGGCGAATTTGCAGAGCGGCGATTTGGCGCTCCGCTGGTGCCTTCGTTCCCTGAGGAGTAGACTGCTGTGTTGGCAGAGATCGAAGGGCGTCTGCCGCGGCACGACCACGGGCGCGCTCCAGGATCTCGAACGCACGCTGGTTGTCTTTCAGCCCTTCTACGGCGAGCGCGAAGTGCCCAACATAGACTTCGCTCATTGCGGCCACCAGAGTGCTGCGCAGTCTCGGGCTCGGTACGTTCACCAGCATGGCTTCGATGAGGTCGCCCGCCTCTTCGTAAAGTGAATCCGCCTCGGCAATCTTGCCGCTGTTTACCTTGATTGTTGCCGCCGAAGCGAGGTGCCGTGGCAGGACGTACATGTCCACGAGCTTTCTCGCCGCGATGACCGCTTCCGAAGCAGCCTCGTCCGCCTTCTTTGAGTCGCCCATTTCGCGATAAATGGCACCCAGGCTGAGCAAGGCAGCAGCCCGGGGACGGGGCATCTCGAACCGTTCTGACGATCGGACGGCCTCCGTGAGCAACTCCACGGCTGTGGGATAGTCCTTGCTTCTGGCCGCGCTTCCAGCCAGCGCTAGCAGAATGTCCGCACGATAGACATTCATTTCCGTTTCTTCGACGAAGCGGATTGCCCGCTTCAGGAAGTCCTGTGCCTCGCGCGTTCGCCCTAATGCGTTCAGAGCGGAAGCCTTTCCCATGTGTGCCATCAACGGGAAGCGCAGGTCCGGATTCTTTTGCGAGAGGTCCAAGGCTTGGTCGAAGAAGCGGAGCGATCGATCATACTCACCCAGTTCCGACAGCCCCACTCCGATGAGCGATAGAGCGCGAATCTGACCCGCAAGGTCGCCCACGGCCGCCGCGGACTGAATCACCTTGGTCATGATCCCGCGGGCCTCCGTGCTCTTGCCATCAAGAAAAGAGATGATGCCCAGTTCGCCCTGAATTCTCGTGACCCAACGCGTCTCTCCGATAGAGTTGGCCAACTCCAGAGCGGTTCGCCATGTGCCGGCGGAAATAAGTGGGTCGATACTCAGGTCGATCGTTGCCTTGACGATCAGGCAGCGCAGGCGGACTTGAGGATTGCTAACTACAACGGGGTTCTCGAGTTCTTTTGTGAGCAGCTGACTGACCTCTGGGTAGGAAATCCGATCGGCGTCGGCGCGTAAGCGGCTGATACGGGCAAGGGCGGCATTCCGAAGGTCGCCCTTGGCTTCGAACAGAGCTTCCGCCTTTTCGTACAACGGCCGGGACTTGGCCCAGTTGTCCAGCCAGTAGAGCCGCTCCGCTTCAGCGAGTAGCGCGTTCGGATCATCCGGCTGTGCGACGAGTATTGGCGGCCACACAGCAAAAACCAGGATCCCGAGACAACGGAAAGCTGAGGCAGCCTTGCGCCTTGGATTCAGAGCGGCCATAAATCTAGTTCCTCCGAGAAAACTGTCTGTTCAGGTCAAAGACTGGCGGCGATCTTGGCCCCCTCCTCCAACTGCAAATCTCGTCCCTCTCGCGCGGCTTCGGGAGAGAATGGCACCTCGACGTCGGGCTCAATGCCGGTGCCTTCGAAGCACTTTCCTTCCCATGTGATGTAGTTGCTTATTGGGATGGTGAGCCGGTAGTCTTGCTGGATTGGGAAGGAGCTCCAACCATAGAGCCGCCCGGCAGTGCGGGTGCCCACGATCCGTGCCAATCCGTGGTCCTTCGCAAAACCTACGACGATCTCGGCGCCGCTTACGGTGTGCTCGTTCGCCAGCAGTACGACACGGCCTTGGAACCTGGGCGGCTTCAAACCCTCGGTGACGACGACGATGGATTTATCCGCAAACTTGAATCGAAGTGCGAGCCCGATGAGGGCGAGCTTGCTCGTCGGAATGCGACGGAATTGTGCCAGTTCCTCCCGGCGATATCCACGTTCTGCACGCGGCCGGGTCAGACTGTAGCCGACGGGCTTTTTGTCTGGCGTCAAGTAGCTCATCAGGCGCAAATTCGCGGAACCACCCCCGGGATTTCCGCGCAGATCCACCACGAGTGAGCGGCATTCAGTGAGTGTTCGAACGGCGGCGTCGATGTCTCGGGCCATGTCTACCCCGACCAATCCTGGGAAGCGAGTGATCTTCAAATAGCCGACGCCGTTTTCGAGCAAGTCCGTGCGAACGGAATTGCGGCGCGCCTCGTCTGGCGGGAGTGCTTGCGGCACGATGCGTTCCTCGTTACCGTTGCGGCGCCGAATTAGAATCGACGCCGGCGCGCCGGCAGAAAATCGCACTGGCTCGGGTGGCGCTAAGGGCGTATCGTTGACGGCGAGCAGCGTGTCACCTGGCTTGATCTGTGCGGCAAAAGCTGGCCCGTCCTCCTGGACATCTTGAAACACCCATACGTTCTCATGTGGGTAAACCGTGGCGCGAAGCACATGGTGTACGGGAACCTTGGCACGATTGCGATGAAAGAATCCAACCGGCTGGACTGCG